>CAZYKO010000020.1:0-12413 GCA_964648015.1 uncultured Coxiellaceae bacterium | reverse complement strand
GCGGGGATGACAGTGCGGTGCGGGGATGACAATGTGGTGGCGGGGATGACAATGTGGTGGCGGGGATGACAATGTAGTAGCGGGGATGACTAGCACAACGCTGAAGTCGTACTTGTGGGTAAGGCCATGCACGGGACGGCGTGACATGTAACCGTATCATTTAGCCGCAACCTAAGGATAAAAACCGGGCACGCCCCTTGAGACGGCACTTCGTGCCGCATCGAGGGTGAACGGTTATAATTTCTTCGGGTCACCAAGTAGGCTGAGACAGTCCCACAAATTGAATCGCACATTATTTTTGATCATGCCCCCGAGACGTGTCACCCAATGATCCCTCACATACCTTCAAATCCGTTCGCCCCGAGGAGGCGCAACGCGCCGTCTCGAGGGGTCAACGTAACTCACGCCACACAGCCTCGCGCTTTTTTGCGTGATACGGCCGCCAATTTTGTATTGTTAAGCTTTTGATAGACTTGCGCCAACAACTCGTAGGGTTCTGCTAGCATGCGAGAGCGTTCACCATAGACGTGCTGATATATTTTGATTGAATGTTCAAGTGCAGATGCCGCTTCAGTATACTGGGTCACTTTGATATAGCCTTTACCCAGCACGACAAGATTATGTGCCGCATAGGGATTTTGATTGTAGAGTGGCTGATCACGCCAGTAGTGATCGACGGCTTGTAAGGCATTAACTGCCTCTAGATCGTGATGATCCATCGTCAGCAACACTTCACTCAAACAATGCTTGGTTCTGGCGTATTGTGTATCGTGTGCAGCATGTAAGCGTAGCGCGGTTTTTAAGCTATCTTCTGCTTTTGTGTACTGTTTATCGTCACGCTGTAACAAGCCTTGTGTTCTATAAGCAAAAGCAATGGCTTTGGCTTGGCTATGCAAGTCTGCTTGCATGACTTGGGTCATATAGCGGATGGCTTGCTGATGATCTACTGGGTGCTTGGTTTGTGCATACATTTGTTCAAATGCATAGGCTAAATGATTTTGGGTCCATGCTTTGTCAGTGGCGTTACGCAGTAAGGGGAGTGCTTGCGTGAGGATGGGCACAGCGCGTTCGGACTCTCGAGTGATATGGGTGTAATAGGTGCCCAATTTATAAAGCATTCGCGCAAACGCTTCTTTGTCATCGGCGTTTAATTGCCCGATAACAGGCTTAGTCGCAAGAAACTGTTCTACCGTGGCGATGTAAGATTTATTCGCGGCGAGTGTACGAATATCATTCCAGTCAAAATTAAACTTTTGTGAATAATATTTCACGCTATCTAAGCTTAAGATCTCCGGATTATAAATTCGATCTTTCTCAATAATCAGCTCTTTAGCGATGGGTTGTTGTGTGTTGTGAAGTTGTGCTTGGGTGGTTGCTTTTACTTCATGCGTAGGTTTGGCGAGTCCCACGGTGGTGCAAGTAGCGCTGAGCAACAAGAGAGGTGCGAGGCAATATCTCCATGCCATGATATGGCTCCTTTATATCGATTAATAGGCTGGCGTTGGTTAAACGCTTCAATTCGGTATTGGTCAGTTGCCAAGTGGCTGTTTTCAAATTTTTACGTAGTCACAATCATCGCACAACCTCTGAATTTTTGGAAATTGTATCAAAAATGCGCGGTTCGTTGGCGATGATGTGACATGAAGCGTCATAGGTCTAGTTATTCGAAAAACCCCATTGCAGGTTATCCTTATTTTCCATCGATTGCGCATTCGCTGCTGAAGGAAGCACTGATGCTTGATGATGGAAGAGTTGATTGAAATACTGCAGACGCTTGTTTCTGATTTCTTCTTTGTTTACTGTGATTATCTTTTCATTGACTTCCATTTTTCCTTCTTTGATCGTGCTTTCATCCTGACTATTAGGCACGGTAGGGACGGCCCGTTTGTTGAACTTTTCTTCTTCAGAGATGACAAATGCTTCGATTAAATTTTTAATGATGATGCTCGTTTTAACTTGCAAGGCATCTATGGTGATGGGCTCTTTTGTGAGCGGACATGGAATGGTATCGGGAAAATTTCGACTGCGGAAATATCCTTTGAGTGCCTCATGATCATAAGTTTGACCATTCGCGAGGGTGACAGGATCATTCATGATGCTTTGTGTGATAGGGCATAAAAAATGGCGTGGTACATTACCTTCGAAATGAATTTTTTCAAGTCTTGCCTCGAAAGACTCTTCTTTTTCGACGATGCGCCTTTGGAAATTCTGTAAACAACTTACCACGCTTGTATGGCCATGCTTTGTGGCCACCGTAAGTGCCGTATGGCCTTCATTGTTTTGTATTTCAAAATTCGCCCCACGTTCCAGAAGAAGCTTCACCATCTCAAGATGACCTTGCCTAGCCGCAAGCATAAGTGGTGTGTCGTCCTCTTCATTCCTTGCATCAATACGAGCGCCGTTTGCTAATAGAAACTTCACCACTTCAATTTTGCCACTATATGAGGCAACGTGGAGCACGATATGCCCATGGTTATCCTCAGCTTCCTTGTGAGCACCTTTTTTCAAAAGTAATTTAACAATTGCCAGGTGACCACTATAGGCAGCCAGCGTCAGTGGTGTATAGCCATGCATGTTTTTATGTTCTAATTCGGCACCTTGTTCTAAAAGGAGCTTGACAACCTCTAGGTAACCATTCCAGCTGGCAAAGTGGAGCGCTGTATTGCCGTTATTATTTTTAGCCTGTAATTCGGCACCCTCTGCCAAAAGAAACTCAACAATTTCAAGATGGCCTGTACGCGAAGCTAACATGAGGGGTGTGTTGCCGTCTTTGTCTTTAATTTCTATGTTAGTGCCTAAACTAATCATCTCTTTCACCAAATCAAGATGTCCTTGTGCTGCTGCATGCGATAAGAGTTTGTGATTGATCGGCGTTTTGACAACCACGGCGGGTTGAGGTTGATTTTGTTTTTTATTAAATAGTTTAGTGAAATTTTTTAGCATCAGTAAGCCTTGCTTTTATGACGGGTGCGATAAAAAAACCATCATTAGCTTTATGTGCCAATGATGGCTCTCGTTCTGTGTATTAACAGAATAGATTAAGGTGCTTTTTAGAACGGGATATCGTCATCGAAGCTATCCATCGCTGGCGCACTGCTGGGTGCAGCGGCGGCAACAGCAGCGGGTTTTTCATAAGGCATGGATTGATCGCCTTGACCGCCACCTTTGCTGTCGAGCATTTGCATCGTGTCAGCAATAATTTCGGTGGTATAACGATCTTGGCCGGTGTTTTTGTCCTGCCATTTAGTGGTGCGCAGCTTGCCTTCTACATACACTTTGGAACCTTTACGCAGGTATTCGCCAGCAATTTCCGCTAAGCGCTGGTAAAACACCACGCGATGCCATTCGGTGCGTTCTTGCATTTCGCCGCTTTGCTTGTCTTTCCACGCTTCGCTGGTAGCGACGGCGATATTAGCGACCGCCATGCCGCTGGGGGTGTAACGTACTTCAGGGTCGCGGCCTAAGTTACCCACCAATATTACTTTATTGACACCTCGTGCCATAACATTCTCCTCACTCTAAGTTTTCAATGATAAGGTTGCGTCGTCATTAGGGTGGTTAAGCCCGCGCTGACGTCGATGCGTTTAATTGCGCTTTGATACTGATAAACGTTGGATCTTTAATGGTGCTGGGTTCCATTTTTAAGTAAGCCACGCCATCGCTAGGGACGAAGGTCATTTCAATGACACCCGGCAGCAAATGCAGTTGTTTGACAATTGCGTCCCACTCAGCAGGGGTGAGGCGCCACAATTGAGTGACCAAATAACGCGGCGTTTGCATGAAAAAGGCGAGGATTAACCAGAGAAGTGCCAGCGAGATGCAGAATAAATACACACCCGCGAAGCTGAACTGACCATACAACCATCCGCCAAGTGCACCGCCTGTAAAGATACCGAAAAATTGGGCGCATGAATAGATGCCAAGTGCACTGCCTTTGCGATCAGCAGGCGCTAAGCGTGAAATCATGGAGGGCAAGAAAGCTTCTAGCAAAGAGAACCCGCCAAAAAAGAAACACAAACCCAGCGCAGCCATGGATGTATTACCGGGCGCGAACCACCAACAAAGCTGGGCTGCAATGAGTGTGCTGATGCCACCGATAAAAAAAGGTTTGAAGCGTTTTTTGCGCTCAGCCATGCCCATGCACATGAGGCTTAAGATAAAGGCGATGATTAAGGTTGGCAAATAGAGTGACCATTGGTGATTGACGGGTATATGCGCAAACTGTTGTAGGCTGATGGGGATGACGATAAAGCTGGCAGTGAAAATCGCGTGTAAAAATAAAATGCCCAGATTGAGTTTGGCAAGTTCTGGTGCGATGAGTAACTTTTGAACACCGTGTAATTCCGGCTCTGTGTCCCGATGCCAACGTGAGATGGTAGGTGTAGGCACTTTAGTGTAGAGCAAGACGATGGCCAGCAAGCCGAAGACCACTGCGACCCAAAAGAGTTGATTGATCGGCATCCAATCACTCAAAACGGGGCCCATCACCATCGCGATGGCGAATGATAAGCCAATGGACATGCCTGCGAGTGCCATCGACTTAGTGCGTTGTTCTTCTCGCGTGAGATCAGCCATCAAGGCGAGCAATGTGCTGCCGACAGCGCCTGCCCCTTGAAGCGTGCGACCAATGACCAGCGTGGTCATGGTATGTGCTGAGGCGCAAACGATACTGCCCAGCACAAAAATGACTAAACCAAAGGCGATGACCGGTTTACGACCAAAGCGATCCGATAATGTACCAAAAGGGATTTGTAATATCGCTTGGGATAAGCCGTAGCATCCCATCGCTAGTCCAATCAGTGTTGGCGTCGCACCAGGTAAACCGCGCGCGTAAAGTGCAAACACGGGTAGTACCATAAATAAACCGATCATACGTAAGCTCATGATGGCAGCGAGGCTGATGACGGCGCGTTTTTCAGTGTGTGTCATGCTGGTGAAGATCATGGTCGTAACTCTTTTTGGTTGAAGTGAGTGGTCGTTATTCGCCACGTGCGATGTGGGTCAGGCTGCGACGACAGCATTTCCCGCTCAATACTCGTGCACTGCTTGCTTGTTTATATGATCAATCCGACATGAATTCGTATTGATCACCTAAGGGGAGGTATCACGTTTCTCCCCCTTATGCATTCCCCATCGCGTAAGGTTAGCGGGCATCTCTGGCGCGATTATAAATCTATTCGGGTCGATTTTCATTAAGGCAAGGCGAGGTTTCGCTTTTCAGTAGTAACGGCTACGGGCAGTCGTAGGAAAAAAATATTAAAAACATATAGTTATTGATGTATTAGCGAGGGAGTACTAAAAAAGTCGCTATCAATGAAATGGCATTGATCAAATTTCTTTAGAGGTTAAAGACCGCGGCCATTACGCCTGAGCGTTTGCTATTCACCATTCCTTTATTTCAGATACTTACGCAGAGACGAACGACTTAAAAGGTGGGTCGTTCGCCAAAGGACAATTATCTTTTAATTTTTTTTGCAGAATTTTCATTCACGTTTGTATTTAACAATTCGATCATCTCTTTTTGATCCATGATGGTTGCAATTTCTAAAGGTGTGATCGAAATTTTCGGGCTTTCTGAGATGTCTAATATTGAAGGTGTAAAAAGAGTTAATGATTGTGTTGGATTTAGATGCATATCTATTAATTTATCATGGATAAAATGCGTGAGACGTTCTTTGGTAGATGGTGAATGGCGACTCAAGTGTTCTTCTAAGGATTCCACTGTTATGATAGTGCAAATGGTGCTATCTGCATTATTACTCAGTAATAATTTAGCAATTTCTAATTGATTGGATAAGAGTGCAATATGCAGCGGCGTTTTACCCATTACCATCGCGTTAATGTCGACCTTTTGATAGGTTAATATTGTATTGACAATGTTAGCGTTTCCTGTAAAAGCAGCTATATGCAAAATGCTCCTATAAAAATTGACTTCAGCACCTTTTTCAATTAAAAGCATCGCAATATCGAGGTAACCCTTTTGAACGGCTATATATAACAATGGTCGTCTATTAATCGCAGGTTGATTGATATCAGCCTTAAAATCGAGTAACTGTCTTACCATTTTTTCATCATTCTTTTGGACCGCTAACTCAAGCGCAGTGCCAATTGGGGTTGTCACATTTGGATTAGCACCTTCTTCTAATAAACGTTTAGCAATAGCATGGTGTTGACGTTGAACGGCAAGGGTAAGGAGCGTATCACCAGACTCAAAAATGAAATTAAGATCAATATTTTTCTTCTCCAGCAAAAATGTCACTAACTTGAGGTTGCCTTTTTTGATAGCAGCAAAGACTGGCGCTCGCTGTGTTGCCGTGCTCGTGAAATGAGTGCAAAGAGGTAACATCTTGTGAAGAAATTCATCGTTTGCATGTAGTATGGCCCAATAAAGGGGTAAAGTGTCTTCATGCCCAGCATCAACATCAATATCTGGTCTGGTTAACAAAAATGTAGCGATATCTATATTTCTCATTTGTAAGGCAATGGAGAAAGCGGTTCCCTGGTTTTTTGTATTTTTAACATTAGTTGTGGCGCCATGACTCACTAAAGACTTGACGACATCTAATCGACCTCTTTTTGCTGCAAGGTATAGTGGTTGTTTTGATTCATAACTTTGTTCATGTTGAGGAAAGTTTGCCTTGAGGATGAGATCATTGATAACATCGATCGGCTGATTTAAGCGAATTGCCCAATATAACAAACTGTATCCTTCATCATTGATATAATCGTGGCTGTAATACGCACAAAATTCTTTATAAATAATATCCTGCACTGATTGATGACAGTATGCTGAAATCCAATATAAAAGTGAATCGCCACTCTGTGAGTGCTCACCTATAAAATCTATTGAAATTAATTTTGACAGTTCATCGCTTAAACTATCTTTCGCATAAGAAAAAAGTTTGCGTTCATGGGCAGATAATTCGAGATACTCTTTTGCATACACTTGTTTAAATTTTTCAAACCAATCTATTTCTTTTTGATGGGGATCCAACGCTTGTTGATTCTCTTTATCGTAGTATGGAAAATGTCGCAAAAATTTACTTTTCCATAATTGATTGTCACGTGCGATTGATAGAAATTGCTTATTAACTAAGCTTACTTTGACAAGGCTTTCAATGTTCACGTAATAAAAAATTCGTAATAATATTTCATCTGAAACACACTCAAAATAGCTGGCTATTTGTTGGCTTTTCATGCATGTCTTGCCCATATTGTTGATCTTTAAATCAAGAGTCTACCAGTACAAACTTAAACGAGCATTAAGGCAACAACCGCGTTCATATGATAATTCTGCACACGACAAAAATGATTATCAAAATGCCGTTGTATAGGCGTTTTTTTACCGTGCTAACTCACTTATTGTGTCAATGCTCATCTGCTTTAAACAGATTTCATGCGATAGCCCTGGTGCAGTGATCATTACGCGCCACTTGTAATTTTGTCATAAGTCATTATTCTAGAGTGCACAAAGCAGCGAATATTGAGCATTATTTGATAACATTATAACAATTAAAATCATCTAAAAGGCGAGAGCACTATGTCAAACGTTACTCAAAAGATGGTAGAGCGAAGAAGTGAATTACTTACTGACTTAGAAAATCGGTTGCATGATTTTGAGTCAAAACGCTATAGACATGTGGTTGCAATTAGTTATCTCAAACGCTTGATTGCGTCACTGGATACACTCAAGATTCAAACTTTGTCAGATTTTCATCAGCATCAACACCAGCTTGTGAATTTTCTTAATGATGAAATGGTGTTTTTAAAACACAAAAAGCTGTACGCCGACGAAGTGCTTAACTTAGATAAGAGTTTGCGCCAGTTTCTTGCGCAGTTTGTGAGCTTATCTATACTCAAGCAAAAAGAATTGAAACAAGCCGACCGGCAGCCAGCTGTAGATTCACCCATTGTCGATCAAGTCGATAAGCCAACAGTGGCGAAAGTAGCCTTTTTTAATCAGTGCTATCAGCTTAAATATGAGCAAGCTTTTTTTAAAAATGCCGCACCACATACCATGCATGCCAAATTGGCACGCAACCAAATTCATAGCATCGCTGATGTAGAAGCCCATGTGAAAGCAAAAAAATCTTCGCATTCAGCGCGCATATTGCAAACAATCACGCCAGCGTTAGACACTATCACTGGCGAGAATAGTGCTGAAGAGAAATTAGCAAAATTTAAAGCAGCTTATACTTTGCAAATGCAGTCAGAATCTTTTTCATTCTTCAAGAAATGGGTGAGCAAGATGCATACAAAGGTTCAAGGGGATACGCTCACCTGGGATGAGGTACAGGCGTTTGCTAAGGATGCTAAGAATCAAGAGACCCGTACGGTACAAGTGTTAAAGAAGATTGGTTTGGGTGCATAGCTAATACGCGCAAGGTGCAGGGTGGGTGAGCCGCAACTCGGCCATCTCCACCCATCGCGCATCGTCAGGACATCCACAGCATTGACTTTTTTATGGTAAGATAGTGGCTCGATACAGCTACCCTTGGCGTATCTATATGATTGTAATGTTAAAATTACTTATGCCGCCTCCGGCAAACGAGCGCTAATCCATGAAAAAAATCATCATACGCGGTGCGCGTACGCACAATCTGAAGAATCTCAATCTCGAATTGCCACGTGATAAGTTAGTGGTGATTACCGGTTTATCTGGATCAGGCAAATCGTCGCTCGCTTTCGATACGCTCTATGCGGAAGGACAGCGACGCTATGTGGAATCGCTTTCTTCTTATGCGCGCCAATTTTTGTCCATGATGGAAAAGCCTGATGTGGACCACATCGAAGGTTTATCGCCCGCCATTTCTATCGAGCAGAAATCCACGTCGCATAATCCGCGCTCAACCGTAGGCACTATTACTGAAATTTATGATTATCTGCGTTTGCTCTTCGCCAAAGTCGGGCAGCCGCGTTGTCCAACGCATGGTCATGTGCTTGAAGCACAAACGATATCGCAGATGGTGGATATGGTGTTGGGCTTGCCAGTCGATACGAAGGTGATGATTTTAGCGCCAGTCGTCCGGGAGCGAAAAGGCGAACATATTGAGTTACTGCAAGAATTGCGCAGTCAGGGGTTTGTGCGTGCGCGTATTGATGGGCAAATGGTGACATTAGATCAACCACCGGCCTTAGATTTACGTAAGAAGCATACGATTGAAGTGGTGATTGATCGAGTGAAGGTGAATGAAGACATTCGCATTCGCTTGGCAGAATCTTTCGAGACGGCATTGCGTCTTGCAGAGGGGATTGCGGCCTTAGGCTTTATCGATGAACCCAAGCGTGCGTTGCATGTGTTTTCTTCCAAATTTGCTTGTCCCGATTGTGGCTATAGTTTAAGCGAGTTATCCCCACGCTTATTTTCGTTTAACAGTCCAGTGGGTGCTTGTGCTGCGTGTGATGGCTTAGGCATCAAAGAAATATTTGATCCTGAATTGGTCGTGAAGACAGATTTGAGTTTAGCGGAGGGAGCGATTCGAGGTTGGGATAAACGTAACATCTACTATTATCAACTCTTAACCGCGCTCGCGAAGCATTATCAATTTGATTTAAACACACCATTCGCACGTTTATCTAAGAAAGTACAAAAAATGTTGTTATATGGTGGCAACGAATCCATTCGCTTTCAATATAAAGATGATGATGGTTATGCTTTTGCGAAAAATTCTGTGTTTGAAGGCGTGATCCCTAACTTGGAACGACGCTATCGTGATACTGAGTCTGTGTTCGTCCGTGAAGAGTTGCGCAAATATGTAGCGGTTCGTACCTGTGAAACATGTGCGGGTACGCGTTTGAATGTCGCCGCACGTCATGTATTCGTTTGTAATAAGAGTTTGCCGGAAATTTCTGCTTGGGCTATCGATAAAACCAAAGCGTTTTTTGAAAAGTTCAAATTACCCGGCTACCGTGGTGACATTGCGATTAAAATTCAAAAAGAACTCACCTCACGTTTGTCGTTCTTAGTGGATGTGGGTTTGGATTATATTAGTCTTGATCGAAGTGCGGAAACGTTATCAGGTGGTGAAGCGCAACGGATACGCTTAGCGAGTCAAATTGGATCAGGCTTGGTGGGTGTGATGTATATTCTCGATGAGCCCTCCATTGGCTTGCATCAGCGCGATAATGCACGTCTACTCAAAACATTACATCATTTGCGTGACTTGGGTAACAGCGTGATTGTGGTTGAGCATGATGAGGATGCGATTGCGAGTGCGGATTATATTTTAGATTTGGGCCCCGGTGCTGGTGTGCATGGTGGTCATGTCGTGGCGCAAGGTTCCTTGCAACAGATTACACGCAATGCAAAATCATTAACGGGACAATATCTGTCAGGCAAACGCAGTATCGCCGTGCCTGCAACTCGTCAACGCGCTAATCCAGAAAAGATGATTCGCCTTAACGGCGCATCCGCTAATAATTTGCACGATATTGATGTGGCGATTCCGATTGGTTTGATGACGTGTGTGACCGGTGTGTCTGGATCAGGTAAGTCAACGCTCATTAACGATACACTTGGCCCGGTCGCGATGCGCTTGTTAAATGGCGCGGGCGGTGAAGAGCCAGCAGCCCATGAGAGTATTGATGGTCTTGAGTATTTAGATAAAGTGGTTGTCGTAGATCAAAGTCCTATCGGACGTACGCCCCGTTCTAATCCAGCGACCTATACAGGCTTATTTGCGGGGATTCGAGATTTGTTTGCGGGCACCCAGGAAGCACGTTCGCGTGGCTATCAGCCAGGACGCTTCAGCTTTAATGTCAAAGGCGGTCGTTGTGAAGCGTGTCAGGGTGAAGGTTTGATCAAAGTGGAGATGCACTTTCTCGCGGATGTATATGTCACTTGTGATGTGTGTCAGGGGCGACGTTACAATCGTGAAACCCTAGAGATCATGTACAAAGGCAAGACGATTCATCAAGTATTAGAGATGACCGTGGAAGAGGCGCGCGTGTTTTTCGATGCGATTCCACCCATTGCCAAAAAATTGCAGACGCTCTTGGATGTGGGTTTGTCCTATATCTCTTTGGGGCAAAGTGCGACAACCTTATCCGGTGGTGAAGCGCAACGTATTAAATTGGCCAAAGAATTATCGCGACGAGATACCGGGCGTACGTTATATATTCTCGATGAACCTACCACGGGTTTGCATTTTCATGATATCGATCAATTGCTGCATGTGTTACATCGATTGCGTGATCAAGGCAATACGATCATTGTGATCGAACACAATTTGGATGTGATCAAAACGGCAGATTGGATCATAGACTTAGGGCCTGAGGGCGGTGAGAAAGGCGGCCGTGTGGTGGCGACTGGCACGCCAGAGGCGGTAGCGAAGCATCCTACTTCTTATACAGGTGCATTTTTGAAGAAATATTTGACACCGCGCAAAAAGAAAAAGTAATACTCATTTGAGTGAGTCAAATGATTTAGAAAGGATTCTAAAATGTATAGATTTTGGCAAAAACCGCCGCCGTCACGCGATGATCTATTAAAACAGCGAGCCCAGTCGCTATATGAAGCCGTGGCTGATGAAGACATTGTATTATCTGAGCAACCGATCACAGCGCAAATCCAGCTACAACCACTGATAGGCCGTGACGTGAGTGATGCAGCTGACGTCATGGCGTGCTTTCTCAAATGCCAAGATGTCAATGTGGCGAATCATCACGGCTTAACCTTGTTGCATCATTTAATTTTGAATCATCGACTTGATCTTGTGCCAGCATTATTGGCGCACCCCCAATTTACTAAAATCAATTTTAAGGCGTGTTATCAGATTCAAGAGCGCACCGTGTATGCAAGCGCATTCGATATGGCGCTGATGCAGTGGTTTAGGGGAGAGGGGGAGGTGAGATTAGAAATGTTAGTGCTCATGCTGCTCTATGGCGCGCAACCACCTGATCCGCTCGCAAGCTTTTACGACGGTACACTTATCACGTATCTATACCCAGCATTGATACTTAAGCGCACGTCAGCATGCCAGCCACAAGAAGTGGTGACACTCTTAGCGATATTGCACGCTTACGGTTTCGCACTTGATCAAATGGAGCAAGATTTTAGAGACCGATTGTGGGGGGCGAGGGCCGGCGCTGAACAATTTGCGGAGGTGTATCAAGTATCGGTGATAGAACAACGTGAACGTTTTGATGAAACAATGGCAGTTGTTCGGAGAACTTTGAAACAAGGGGCGCCTAAAGGAGAGGTTTTAGTCCCCCTAGATGCTGAGAGATTGGACACGGGGGAATTTGTTTTGCGCCTACCTTTTAAGACGGTGGGTCGGCCGTGCCTCTTAATGTGAAAAATTCTTGAAAGAACAAGGTGCTACGGGGCGTGGTCTGTAACTGCTTGCAAATCCATAAAATGTGCTATAATTAGTCAGTGAGCTTAAGCAGTAGCTCGCGTTAAATATTGACCC
>CAZYKO010000019.1:0-22310 GCA_964648015.1 uncultured Coxiellaceae bacterium | reverse complement strand
CTTCATCCCAATCACGCTGCACATGCTGCACCACATGTTCATCGCTCGCTTTGGTGCTGATCACATTCAAGCGGCCAACGCCATCATACGTCAAGTCATCGTGTAGCAAGTGACTGCTAGAATGATACGCGGTTTGTCGCACTACCTCGCCACGATCATACGTCAATTGTGTGCCTTGATGCGGCGTGATCGTGATGTGTTGTGTCACATCATCAAACACACCATTACGAATCAATGGACGACCGGCAGCCGTATAATCAAACCAGGCATCATGAAAACCGATACGATCCACGCCATCTAATAACACCGCATGCGCAAAGCGACGGTTACTGTTGAGGTCATGACCCAATAACATGCTGATACGCGTATCAGTGATGCTGTGAATGCGATGGATTTCATCGTAGTCCGTGAACGTGGCTTGTGCGATGGCGCCATATTGATTGCGAAAACGCAGCGCATCACAATAGTCATCTTCATCATGCGATTTTTCCGTGATGAGATGCACGCCATTATCCACGATCAACGCTTGTCGTCCGGCTTCATCATAACCATAATCAATATTGCGTCGTGGTTCAGCGCTCGTCTCCCCTGTTGGGTAACTGCGTTCAGTGACGACTTGGCGATTGTAATTATGCGTATACAGCGTGAGCTCACCAGACATGTTTTGATGTGCTTGCACAATGCCATGAAAATCAGTGGCCGGATCTTTCTCATTCACACATGACCACGTTTGTGTATTGCCATCTTCATCTTTGGCATAAGTCTGTTGGCCAGAGCGTTCGTGAAAGGCTTGCGCTCGCGTGACACATTGCGCTTGATTATTCACAGCCATCGGACACAAACTTAAAATTTCATTATCATGTTTATCGTGATCATAATACGTTTGTCTACCGAGTGTATCTTCTTGCATGAGCAACGCGCCGGTTTCATTCGTCATGCGCTTTTCGTTGCGACCATCCGCATGCGTGAGCGTTTCCACATGACAACCTGCCTCATGGCTATGCTGCAGCGTAATGCGATCACCGCGCATGCCATAGAGCTTTCGTTTACGCCGAAAACGATCCAGCGTCGTCGTGCGATGCACACCATCGGCATCCATCTCACGCAAGGTATCGCCATGGTGATTGATGAAGCGTACTTTCATCGCACCATTCGGTTTAACTTCAGCGACACGTTGACCACGTGCATTGTGAAGATGTCGTGTTGTCAACGGTTGTGTTGTCACCCGACGCTTGGCATCCACCGTCGCCACCGCTGGGGTCGTCACCGCACATACTTGATCAAAGCGGTTGTGACGTTTATGAGTAATATAACCGCGGCGATCACTCACACGTGTTTGGTTGCGCCAACGATCATAGCTCGCTGTCACGCGCGGTTTTTTCACTACCACATCATGATCTTTGGCTTTGCTCACAAAGACACGATGACCCGGCGTCCCTTTGGTAAAGAGATAAGTGCCATGACTTCCCTGTGCATCATGTTTGAGTCCTGCATACGACAGATCTAACGTATTACCCGCATGATCTGTGAAACGATAGAGATAATCACCGGGCGTTAACGCATTCAAATTCGCGGCAATGCCTTGTGCTGTTTTAGTGGTGGGTACTTGTTGCCAACGTGGTTGCGTCGTCGCACTTTTCAATGCCATTTCCACATGGACATCAGGCAAGTTGACAGGTAGCGGTCTAAAATACAAGGTATAAGTATTCGGATACTTTGCCACATCCCTTGCTGTGGCGAAAAAATTAAACATCTCGTGATGTTCATGTATATGCGCGCGTGTCACATCATAATTTGGATAAGCTTGGGGCGTGAGTGTCGGTTGCAAACCTTGCGCCATCGGCACCATATGGCCTTCATCCACATACATTTGCATATCAATAGTTGAAGGTGATGGACCTTCAGCGGCACGTGGATAGACGAATTGAAAATATGTTGGATTAGCCCATGTCGATGACAATGCACTCAAATCAGTAGGTTGTATATAAGGTAACTGATCATGTCTCACTTGGAATAAATAATCTTTAGCTTGATTCGATTGCCATCTGTAATGATAGTAACTACGTGCTGTATCTTCATGCACCTTACCACGATGCATGGCCGTGATTTTATAATTTTGTACAGATAAGTCTGTGATACTTAACAAACGCGGCGATAACACTGCACCAGATTGACTCGTGTGTACTGAGATTTTACCCAGTGTGGACGACACCGGCCTATCGCTTAATGAGGCAATTGTCGCCGTAGCGTGTGGGTCATGCATTTCTGGGTTAGCATACACACGATAAGAATCATTGACGAACCCTTGTACCGGTTGCAAGCTATTATTCACCCAGACACCATGCACTGCTTGTGTGCCCGTGTCACTCAAATGGTAAAAGGGACGACCCATACACGCGCTCAAGTCAGAAGGGTGGAGGTGATAATTCTCTAAAAACCAAGGACCATCTTGCCAATTGTTGACAGTTGGCACGACGCTATCTAGAAAATAGCGCTTCTGCTTGTCATCCAGCGTGTACAGCAACGCACCCGGCGCTGTTTCTGCTGAGGGAAGATGCAGTGTTTTATGATGACACCTATCTTCATGACAGTTGAATTGCGTTGACAGTGCAGGTACCGGTGCCAAGGCACCGAAAGTGGTTGCTTTAAGATTAACGTTAGCTGGCAAAGTATTTGGATCTACTGTGACTTGGGTGAAACTCCCAAAACGATACACGGGTTGGTAATACTGTAAGCTATACGTATCTTTCTGTTCACCCACCGATAACGTGGTGCCGAGTGCCACCCCATGTACCGCTTTAAATTCATAATCGCCATCCATTTCAGCGGACAAGTCCACGACCAACTCACCCGACGTATTACGCTGGCCAGCAAGTCGCTTGACGGCTTTACCATCACGCAGCAATTCAACGCCATAGATATCATCGAGTTTTCCGCAGAGAATGAGCGTTTTGTCATCTTGCATATACCACAATAACGTTTGACAAGTTTGCGTTTGCCCCGTATCTAAAATGGTTTTGCCTTCAGCACGATACGTCACAGGGGTATGCTCGGGATCTTTGCTTGCTTTGTCTTGATCATTAAAACGAAAATCTAATTGATACTCATACTGATCGGTAGGAAAACCTTGAATGCTCACACCGCAGGTTTGCTGATCAATGACTTGTGTGACTGCTGGATTTAACCAAGTTGTTGACCCTTTGGCGCGTATTCTAAAAATAGGCGTATATTGCAATAAATCGTCAGTCACCTGCCAAGTAATGTAGGATCCTTTTTGCGGCACGTCTTGCACCAAGAAAGAAATCTGTAAATACTGCGGCGCATCTTTGGGTTTAGTACGATACCAAGGTGTCTCTTCACAAATGACATTCGCTTCCGCATCACGTGTTAGCACATGACGTTGGAACTGTTGAAATGTGTTGGCATAAGGCGCATCCAATAATGCCTTTGCTGCATCTTCAGGTGTCGCGTAAACACTTAAATCTTCTTGCGCTGAACGAAATCTAGCAACTTCCTCGCCACGCGCATCAGGAAATGAAACCGTGGGTATGCCATTTTCTTCATTGGTAAACCATTTATAGCCAGATTTATTGTAACGACTTTGGATCACCATCTGATGCGCATCTGGCCCGATGCCAGTGCATTCACCAAACGCATTGATCCGTTTATGGGTTTGCGTTTCACCCGCTTCATCACCTATGGCATGCATCGTTAAATGCCCACGCTGATTAAAGCGATTTCTGTTGCTACGTAAGTGGCGCACTTTAACCGGATGTAAACCATCTTTCTGATAGCCACTGACCCAATGATAGCGACGTATCGGCTTTTTCATCGCATTAAAAGTCGTATGGTGCAGCACGCCTGTAGGCGTTTGCGTGATGATAGGACAACCACGTCGATCCATGAAACTCAAACTGGTTTGATCATCCACATGAGGCGTGACATGCACGTCGCTCACTTGCATTTTCTCATCAATAGGTTGCGTCGACGCATTCGCCAATAACACCGTCCCGACCTTTTGTTGATGCGCATTGATCAAATGTTTTGAAATCGTGATTTCTTTTTGTGGTTGTTGATCGCTATCTTTATTTTCCACATCAATCATCAACGGAAAATCTGTTTCATAAATTACATCACCGCGCGCATCTCGAATCAAATAACGTTTTTCGCCTTCTGCGTTGGTGTATGCAATGATACGACCCTCGCCATCATAGGTGGTGCCAGTGACAATCGCATTAGCACGTGGCGTGAGTACCACTCGACCTTCAGCATCTAATCGTGATGTAAACAAATCATCGCTACTGAGTTTTTGCGTTTGCACATGCAGTCCACGACGGTCATAGTCATAGATCTCCTGACGATCCGCATCAACCTCACCATCCACCACTTCACGTTTTGCGAGCGCTGCGCGAATCAGTTGTGCCGTCATTTCAGATTGTGTCGCTATGGGTGCTGCATATTCGGTTTTTTCTAGCAGCAAATGTTCATGCTGTGTCGCATCAGGATGTGCCATCCCAAAACGTTGTGCTGTCACATAACCATTGGGTGACACCGTCCAAGCGGGATTACCATTACGGTCATAAACAAAATGTTGCGTCGCGAGCATAGATGCCGAATTGATGCGCTCTTGTTGTCGAATGACTTCACCGAAAGCATTGTATGCCCAATGGGATTGTGGCGCGGTAACCACGGAGACGGCTTCACCATTCTTTGTTTCAGCACAAACAACGGCATCTTTCACCAGCACGCGTTTCAATCCACGACGATCATATTCGAACTGGAGAGTTCGATTATCATTATCCTTCTTCAATGCACTCGCATATTGCATCATTTCACTCAAGGTGAATCCTGTCGTCGCATGCGTAGCTAATAACTGCGAAGATAAATTCACTGCATATTGGTGTAAACGCGTGGGTTCGTTAAATGCATCATCATACTGAAACTCAGTGATATAGCCATCACCATCAACTAAAAAACGTTCACGGCCGAGTGAGTCATAAGCAGTGAAATGTAACACCCCCGACTCATCGCGTGTCACGATAGGTCGGCCGGCATAGTCTGATACGATCGCACTTTTAAGATCCGTCTTAATTTCAGGACGATTCGTTTCAATCGGCAGCGAGTCGGTGCCATCGTCTATAGTCACATCACGTACGATGTTGCCTGTGTGTGTGCGATTCGCATCATAATGCTTTTCTACGATGCGTTTTTCTGGCGTGTTACTCGCAAAAATCACTTGCGTGTTATTGGAAGCTTGATCATATTCATGCGTCATTTCGACGGCTTGAGTCGTTGTTTCAACGTATAATGCCCCACTTTGTGCATCGCGTTGCACAGCACTCAACGTGACCGGCGGACTGATTTCATTTTTCAAACGCTTCGCTAAATCATAACGATATTCCCATGCTTGCTGACATTTATCCATACGCTTTGTCGTCAAACCCAGCGCATTCAAAGTGAATGTTTCCGCATAGCCTTCACCATCCAGCGTTTTCTCTAAGCGACGCGCACTGTCGTAGTGTTTTTCTTCATGCACATCGTGTGCTTTATCCGCAATCATGGTGATGGCTGTGGCACATAAATTTAAAATCTTTTGTGTATCGCGTGCAGTGCCCGTGATTGCCAATGCTGCAAATAAGCGTGCTGATACGCTCGGTGCAAGCTTGTCGGTGATTGAGTGAAAATAATGACTGGTACCCGTTTGTTGATCAGCATCGTTGTAATTAAAAGCGCTAATAAAACCTTCAGGATCGATTTGGTAACGTAGACGCCCATGGCCGTCATAAACGAAATGCGTTTGCCGATTAGCCACATCCGCATTATCTAACAGTCGAGCAATCTTGTCGTCTGACTGTTTAAAATCTAGATGTGTATAAGAAGCCGCATATTTTATCAGTGCGATAACTTTGTCATTCACATCACGCCGCTTTTCTGTGACATAGCCTTCAGCATCACGTGTGAAGCGTATATGGCCATTCACATCATGCGTGTATTGTGTACGACGATTACGTGTATCAGCAGTAAGTCCCAGCGTCGTCACCAGTTGACTCATGTCAGCCGTGCTCGGCGCATGCGACAAATCGATTTTTCCCATTGCCGCCATCAGAGGTGCGGCATACTGCGTCTGCTCTATACATCGGCCGTGCGCATCGCGATGCCATTCGGTCAGATAAGCGCCTGATTGCTGTGACTCGGCGACAAAACAATTCAATTCAAAACGTAACAATTTATCGCGATCGTAACAGCGATAACGCAGTGCATCGTGCGCGCTCGGTGTCAGGCATTGCGTAATATCAGCCGGAGAAGTCTTTGCCGTGAATGTAGTGAGTTGCGCTGCTGTCAACGGATTCACATAACGACGTTGCATGATTTCTTGCTGGTTGTGATCAAATACTTTTTCGATCACAAATCCTTTGGCATCTATTTCAAAGCGACAATTACCCCGCACGTCGTACACTTTACGCAGTAGATGCCCATTGCCATCCGCCGTTGTGAGTACATGACCCGCCGCATCATAAGTTTTCTTGGCGAGCAACAGTTCGCCTTCATCACCCATGAGCACCCGACGTTCGATGTCACGATTGAGCACATCACGCGTGATGCGTTCTTCATATTGATTTTTTTGTGTCGCATCACCTTGCCTCAGGCCAACGACACCACCCGCGTGATTGTAAGATTTTTCTGTACTGAGTTGCAGCCCTTCTGGATCCGTCACCGTCTCATCGTTCAACCCATGCAAAGTGAAACTGTGTGATTGCGTATAACCATCCGCAGCAATACTTTTTTCATTTTCACCAAAAGTATTGGGCGTGCACAGCGTTGTGCGTGATTGTTGATCGACTGTTTCAATGATTTCTTTGACATGCCCTGCTGCCGAGCGCTTGAAACTAGTCACCAGACCGTTCTTGGCAGTCAGTGATGTGACACGACCTTGCAAATCATAGTGGCGATCTTCGTGACTCCCATCGGGATGCGTGATTTTTTCTATCTGACCATCGACACCAAAGCACTGTTGCGTTTGACGACCGTGCTCAATGACCGATTCAACTTCAGCAAAAGCATTGCGCGTTTGTGTGGTGATGCGTCCTTCCGCACTCGTGATCGTTTCGGTGCGTGTCGCAGCGTCATAGTGATGTTGGCTGTCTGTTTGGTTGTGCCAATCGGTAGTGGATTGTAAACGCATGAAAGCATCACGCACTTCAGAGTGACATTGCTCAGCATCATCATGCACAGTGGACACAGTCGTGCGTAAATTTGGATAATGTATATCGACTCGCAAGCCACTCGCATCGATCGTCATGGTTGGACGATTGAGCGCATCGTCAAATGCTTGCTGTGTTTCGACGCTGACCTGATCGCCTGTTTGACAAGTGAGCGTACAATTCCCACGCTTGTCGTGCTCATACGTCGTCGTTAATGTTTGCTTGTCATCGATTTGCTGCTGTGACTTGATCACCTGACCATAACGATTACGCTCAAACGTCTGGGTTGCTTGTGTGGGCGATACTGTTTTAATCAGCAAGCCATCTTCGTCGTAGGTATGGGCAGTGATCCGATCTTTGGCATGCGGCTCAGGCAAACACTGGCGAACAAAGTCAGAAATAAATCCATCATTCTGTTTGTCGTTGATCAATGCCGCTAACTTATCGATGCGTTGATAATACCGATGAATACGTGTGGGTTTATCACAAGTTGTACCATATTGATAAGTTGTGACCGCGCCATCCGCATCAATGGTTAAGACGGGACGTCGGACAGCATCATAGTAATAGCGAGTGACATTCCCGGCGGTATCAGTACTACACAAACGTAAGCCTGTGCGCGGATGACAATCATGGGTCAACCACTGAGTGCGATCAGCCGCATATAGATGTGAAACACGTTCATTGGCTTCGGCAGTTAATTCCCCGAAAGCATTATATTCTTTTTGTACCTGGCGTTTTTGCTGCGTGATTAAATCGGTTAAGGTTGTTGCGATGGGATGATCATCCACATCATAAGAATGCGTGATTTCAAGTTGGGTTTGGCTGTTGACACATTTTGTTTCGCGACCCAAATCGTCATATTCATAGCTGATGATTTTATCTTTAGTGTGCGCGGGCTCGGGAAAATTAAGTGTATCTAACTGGCGTTGATTCTCTGCCATCGGCGTTGCGTAAGCACACTCGTGCTTCAGTTTGCCATTGGCATAATAAGCATATGTGGTTAAATAACCGTCCGCATCTAAGCGAGCAATTTTACGACCAGCATTATCATAACGAAACTGCGTGATAAGCTTAGGAGCATCGACTTCTGAAAGAGTCGTGAGATCATTCAGCATCGGCAGGAGCGTGAGATAAACAATTTCTTGCGTCACTCGCCCTGCGCCATCGCGTTGGTAGTACGTCAAATAGCCTTGCGGTGAAGGCGCTTCTTGAATGAGCGTTTGCTCACCGATGACGAAGCCATCTAAATCACGAAAATAACGTGTTTCTCGCGACTGACAACTCTTGGCATCGGTAGCGTATTCGATTTCATTGACGCAAAAATTACTGACGTCATTATAGGTCAATGATTGAAGATGCGTTACAACAAATGGTTTCTCGTGCTGCACCGTTTTGATTTTATGTTGCAACAGATAAGCATGTTCAGTGATATAGGCAGCACGCTGTGCTTGACCTTGCTCATCGATTTGCGTTTTAACATTGACTTCAAAGCGTAATTGATCTTCGCTGTTGTAAAATTCATACTGCTGATTTTGTGGCGTCGCGTTCGCTGCTAGTGTAACAAAATCAATTGGCGCGTCTGTGACAGTGACCGTTGGCACCAGATAGGTCGTTGTGCAATACAAATGATCGCGCACATCATAATCATACTGCGTCAGTGTGCCATCAGGCATCAGCTGAAAACGCAAACGACCCTTAGCATCCGGCTGTGAATAAACCACTTGGCCGTCTTCACGTGATCGGCGCTTGATAGTGCCGAGGGCATCATGCACATAATTCGTTTCACGCTTGTGTGTGGCATCAGAACGCTGACGCGCGATGGTCAAACCACCTGTATCATGCGTCTCTTGCGACATCAGCCCATTGGCTGCGGTGGTAATTATTTTGTTTGCGACATATGCTTGTTGTGTTTGACGCTGCTCTTTGCTAGCGACGGCTTCAGTCGTACTCACGATACGACTTAAACCATCGAAACGATTTTCTGTACGCACGCTTACGCGCGCAGGCGAGTACTGTGTCGCAACATCACACTGCGTGATATTACCTAAAACATCGCGTGACTTTTGCACCATCGCATTTTGCGTGGATGCCATACCGATGCCATGATC
The DNA here is from genome assembly GCA_964648015.1 of uncultured Coxiellaceae bacterium. GTDB lineage: Bacteria > Pseudomonadota > Gammaproteobacteria > DSM-16500 > DSM-16500 > Aquicella. The sequence goes on along the minus strand of CAZYKO010000019.1, from coordinate 12,997 downwards.
ATCGACTGTCGCATACTGAATGTGTTTTTTCTCGCGACCATAATCATCATATTCAACCGTGCTCACTTCAAGTTGTGCTAAGTCATGCGCTTTTAATTGTTGCCACCATTGATGCAGCGTTTCACACTGTTCAGACGCGGTCGCTGCCACATCAAGTTGCTCGATAGGAAAACGTTGCGTCGTTAAACGTTGTGTCGCGATACGCTGACCCAATTGATTGTAGATATGATGCGTCACGCGACCTTCGGGACTCACTTCATAGCAACATTCACGCCGTTCATTATGCATGAACCATTGTGTCGCAGATCGGCCCCCTTCCTTGGTGATCACCGCACGCAACAAACCGAATTGCGCTGCGCCAATTTTTTTCTCATACACATAGCTGGTGGTCGCATGCTTACTATTGGTGTGGGTATCGAGCTGCCCAGTGAGGGGTTCATAAGTATACGTGTGGATGCAGCCATCCGCATCGATGCGCTTTTCTAATTGACCATTGGCGAGAATATTAAATTGTTTCGCAGCGTCATCTGTTGGCGCTTTAAAACTGGCGAGTGATTTTTGCATATCAATGCCAACGAGTAGCGTTTGCTGGTTACCATCTTTGATACGCATTTGTCGTTGCTGCTGATCTAAATCAAAAGTCCAAGCGCGCGCTGTATCACCTTCTTGTAATTTTTTGATCACGCGATTTTTCAAATCGATGGTGTGTTGCGTTTGATCGCTTGCTTGAATCTTAAATTGTTCACCTGTCGGCGTTTGCGCATACGTGTAAGTGGTCGCATGCACTTGACCATCCGGCTGCGGAATTTCTGTCGTCAGTACCGTTGGTTTATCACCATCATTTGTTTTGTAGCGCGCTAATAGATGTGTGCCTGCTTTATCTTTGATCGTCAGTTCGCGCACTGTTGGATCCGCTAGGGTCGCTTGCAGCGCGATGACACGTTCATCCGGCAGCTGTAAGGCACACACTTCATTGCGTGAATTATAAGTATATTCAATGCGTTGGCCAGAGGGAAACACACGTTGGCGCAACAGACCTTTGTCGTCATACAATTCTTTGTGTGTACCACCAGGCAAGGTTCGCTCATAACCATTGCCCTCCAATAAGCGAATGCGCGCAGTCCCTTCAGTCCCTACTTCCTCACTGACATAACTGTTAGTGGCGCTCTCATATTGGTATGTCACCTCACGCCCATCCACTTCAGTCAGTTTCAAGGTAGGCGCGATTTTCTCATAAGTTAAATAACTCATAAACGATTGTATTTTTTCAATTTTTGACGCAGCGGTAAAACGCCATGACGATGCTTGCACTTGGGATTGTGCATTCCACAACATGCCCAGTGTTAGTGTTGTTTGAGCAACATCGATATGAAATAAAGTATCAGTCACCACGACATTGCCTGTCGCAGCATTGACCGCAACTTGTGTCTCACTGGTATTCAATTTTCTGGCGGCAATGAGTTCAAGATGATCAAGTGAACTATGACTGGTACCTAATCCTCGACTACAAAACAAACTAAATGGCGTGCGCATGCCTACTCTCCTTCGCTTAAGAATGAGTAAAATATTTTTTGTGTTTTTATGTTGACCTACCGTGGCGGGGTGACGAGAGAGGTGAGATTTATTATTGTGAGACTTCGCAATCTGCGTGGCAATCCGTAAGCGGCACATCTTACGCATTTTATTTTGGAGCGCAATATTTTTTTAATAGCGAGAGAATAAAAATAATTTTTGATTTAATGCTGAACATTTGAAAAGTTGATATTGGTATAAAGTGAATCACTTTAAGATGGTGCAAAGTTACACCATCTTAAAATATTTGAACCACTCAACCTTTGTAACCATTGGTTAAAGGATAACGCCAAGCTTTTCCGAATGAATTATGATCAATGCGTGGACCCACTGCAGACTGATATCGCTTGTATTCATTTTGACGAATTAATCGCACCACTTTTTTGACCGTTGCTTCATCAAAGCCGCGTTGAATTAATTCATCTATACCTTCGTTGTGACACAGATAATAAAAAAGAATTTGATCCAAGATTGCATAAGGCGGTAGTGAGTCTTCATCTTTTTGATCAGGCGCAAGTTCAGCTGTTGGCGCGCGCACAAGTGTATTTTCTGGAATCACCGGACTCAGTGTATTGCGATAGCTAGCGAGTGCATACACCAACATTTTAGGCACGTCTTTCAATACCGCATAACCACCGGCCATATCGCCATAGAGCGTACAATAACCCACAGCCATTTCACTTCGATTGCCTGTCGTCAGGACTAAGTGTCCGAATTTATTCGACAGCGCCATGAGTATCATCGCACGACAGCGCGCTTGCATATTTTCTTCGGTGATATCTGCTGCTTTACCAGCAAACGCAGGTTGCAAACTTTGCAATAAACTATTAAACGTAGGCTCAATGGAGATAGTGTGCAGTTTCACCCCTAAATTAGTTGCGATCGCTTGCGCGTCGGTGAGACTCATGTCAGAGGTATAACGTGATGGCATACATACCGCTTCGACACGATCTTTGCCGAGCGCATCTACGGCAATGGCTAATACTAACGCTGAATCAATACCACCCGATAATCCGACAATAGCAGTCTTAAAATGATTTTTATTCATGTAATCACGCAAACCCATGGTGAGCGCACGATAAATTTTTTCTTCTTTGTTCGGCAATGCAAAACTCACTGGTACAATCGTTGCAGTATCCTGGTTAAATTCTATGGCGACGTCAGTGATGACTTCATTAAAAAATCCCGCGCAATGCGTAATCACACCTTGCTGATCACACACCATCGAACCACCATCAAATATTAATTCATCTTGACCGCTCACATGATTCACATACACAATGGGCACATTCGTTGCTCGCGCACGTTTTGCTAACACTGCCATACGTTTATCTTGTTTATCCACTTCGAATGGCGACGCATTCGGCGAGAGAATAAGACGCGCCCCATGAGCCACCGCTTGCTGAACAGGTTCATGAATCCACAAATCTTCGCAAATCACAATGCCCGTGGGTATGCCATTGATCGGTACCACACAACTTGCATGCCCAGATTTAAAATAGCGATGCTCGTCAAAGACGCCATAGTTTGGTAAATGTTGTTTTGCATATTGTCCCACAATTGTTTGATTGTGGATGAGCGTTGCCATGTTATACACGTCATGGCCTACCAATGCCGGATGACCCACTAAACAATAAATATTTTTGATGTTATCTAATAATTGTTGTAATGCTGCTTCTGCATCTCTCAAAAATCCTGGGCGCAACAATAAATCTTCCGGTGGATAACCCGTGAGACTTAATTCTGGAAAGACAATCACGTCAGCGCCTAATGCATCACGCGCATGCGTGGCAGCTTCAATATGTTTTTCCAAATTTCCCTGAATATCACCGACGACTAAATTAAGTTGTGCCAGTGCAATGTTTAACGTATTAGACATTCGTGTTCTCACTTTATCATGTCAAAACTGAAAATAATTGTTGGGATCATGTTGCAAATAGATATGTTGGTTACGTGCATGTGCGTTATCAGTGACAATCAGCGCCATGACATCATGCGCTGCTGCTTGACACGCATCCACCACTTCACCGCAGTGATGGCTTGTGTCAGCATCACCGCAATACAATGCTGTCCCTGGCGCAGGTACACTGTCACTAGATAAATGCACGCGGTACATTTGTTTTTTTAACTTTGCGCGATATTGCATACGCGCAATAATTTCCTGACCCGTAAAACAACCTTTATTAAAATCGATGGCCTGCAATTGTTGCAGGTTCAAATCGTGCGGTAAAAAAAAGCCGGACGTTTCTGGATAAACCATCGGCATACCCTGTTCGATGTCTTGCTGCTTGGTCGTTTGCACCCAACGCGTTAATAATGCGGTGTTATCACTCATGTCTTGCAACTGCACTTTGTAAAAAGGGGCATATTTGGCGAGTGCTTGCTGTGCTATCGCGATCATCGTGCGCGGCAACACGAGGTAGAACGTATCGTTTTCATGGAACAAGCGAAACAAACTCAATACGCGCCCTTGCGCATTGCAATGCGCGCCAAACAGCGGTTGCTGCGCCGAGGCTTTTAGCACATCGCAACTCAACTGCCCTTGCAAGAGTTGCGCCGCACCAGCACCACTTACGGCTAAAAGACCTGAATTTTTGTCATGGTACATAAGATAGGGTTACCGTTTATTTGTGTGTAAATGTGGCTATCATGTTGCATATATTAATGAAATTGAGTAATTGACGCTATGGCGTATTGTCATTTGTGACGAAGCCCGCTACATTGTGGCGCCTATACTTATACATCAACCCGGAGACTTGGCGATGGCGACACAGCGAGCATTGATCATTATTGATGCACAGAATGATTTTTGCCCAGGCGGCAAACTGCCTGTACCACATGGTGATGAGATTATACCGCTTCTCAACCAATTACAGGAGGTATTTGATATCGTCATCGCGACGCAAGATTGGCACCCAAGCGAACACATGAGCTTTGCGGGTAATCATCCAGGTCACAAGGTGGGAGATATCGTGACGCATCAAGGCTTGCAACAAATTTTATGGCCAGCGCATTGTGTGCAAGGCAGCGATGGTGCACGTCTACATGCTGCATTAAATACACAGAAAATTCATAAGATCGTTTACAAAGGGACTGATCCAAATTTAGATAGTTATAGTGCTTTCTTCGATAATGGCAAACAACATGCAACAGATTTGGCCACATACCTGCAAGCCATGCAAGTGGATGAAGTGTATCTAGCTGGGCTAGCCACCGATTATTGCGTCAAATATTCTGCCTTGGATGCTGCAGCACTCGGTTTGAAAGTGCATGTCATTACCGATGCGTGCCGCGGCATCGATTTGCATCCAGGAGACATCGCACAAGCATTAGATGAAATGACAGGTGCAGGTGTGAAATTAGTTACCGCTGAGGCATTGTTGTCACCTTGAGTGAGTAGAAATTGTTGGGTGATACGATGCGCCGCATCGAGGGCGAACGGGGGGTGTAGGGTGGGCAAAGCATAGCGTGCCCACCATCTCCTTCGCCAGACAATGTAAAAATCATAAGTTGGTGGGCACGCTATGCTTTGCCCACCCTACCTTTACTAAAAATTGGGATATTATTTGTGGGTAAGGCCATGGGTGAAACGCGCAGCGCGTAACCCGGGGATAAGTAACCCGGGACAGAAGGCGGCCACACACCCTTCGAGACGGCACTTCGTGCCGCATTAAGGGCCTGAACGGTTAGCATCGTAACCTGGGTCAACAACCGGATACGCAAACGTTCACGAAGAAGTGCGAATCGTTTTACAGCTTATTGATTCAAACGTACGATTTTTGATTCAATTGCATCGTATAACTTTTTACGTCCATTCTTTTGATGGTCATCGAGCTCACGGGATATATCGTTAGCGTAATCGCCCAAAGAATTAACACTGGCTATACCACCCATCAAGGCGACGAATGTAACCATTGCGCCACCCAACGTAATACCAAATGCTTTGATGAAGTCTTTTTCGCCACCATAATTGGACATTGCTAGTACCGTCAATGCGATACCTGTGCCAAGTAGGAGCACGCTAGATAGCATCAAGCAGGCACCATGCTTCCATGAATCATATGTTGGTAACAATGTTAACTGTCTTTTTAATGATTTTTCTCTACAAGTAAATAATCTATCCGCGCTTTTTCTTGCAACGATCTGTTGATGCATATCATTGCTTACCTCTTTAAAAGTTGCATTACATAATGCAGTTTTTTCTACATTAGTGTAGATGCCAAAGTTGTAACAATAAGCACTATTTATCGTTTGATATATTTTCATATTGGCACGACTGAGGCGTCCCATGTCTTGCAGATTTAAAAAATTCGTAATCATATGGACAATTTCAACAGGTAATTCTTCAAAGAAATTAATTTTTGTTTCTTCTTTAACTTCTTGTTTTGAGTCTTTTATGTTGCAGATATGATGTGTGTGTTTATTCATTTTAGGCATCACCAATTCCTCACCTCGTGTTTGTGAGGGAAAATTGTACACCTGTTCGCTTAACGCATTCTTAAATTAAATGCGATTGATTCACTGATTCTCCGCACGCTACAATTTAAAGCGACAAAAAGTGTATTGGTTTGATCACCAACTCACTATAACCACGCAATAATTTCTGCCGCTTCTTTCACATAACCATCGGCTGGCCAACTGTATGGATCCATTTCTTGTCCGATGTATCCATACAATGCGACCAGCATATGGGTACCCGCTGCCTGAGATGCTTTGACATCGATAAAGGCATCACCGACAAACAAAGTATTTGCAGGTGGTTCATGCAAAGCGTCACATGCATACAATATTGGTGCCGGATCTGGTTTGATGGTTGTTAAAGTATCACCGCACACCACCGCTTGTGGTTGATAATCTGCGAGCAAGCTATGCAACAATATTTGCGTATGCTGTGTGAGTTTATTCGTGACAATGCCCCAAGGCAGTTGTTTTGCCTGAATGTGGTGAAGCACTTCAGCCACGCCGGGAAATAATTGTGTGTCTTGCGCGATATGCAGCGCGTACAAATCAAAAAAACGTTGGCGCAATGCATGAAATTGCGGATGATGCGTATCTATCCCTAAGGCAAATTTGAGAATGGCTTTGGAACCCAACCCAACATACGGCCTGAGTGCCGCCAAAGACAGAGGTGCTTGCTGGTGCTCGGCACGTAACCTATTCACCGCATAAACTAAATCTGGCGCGGTATCTAGTAGTGTGCCATCTAAATCGAATAAAATCGCTTTAATATTCACACACGCGTTCCATAAAAAAGATAATTAACTGACGTATCGTTGGTTAATTTAAAATGTTCCGTAAACGGATTATAGGCAATGCCTTTTAATTCTTTCGCTTGGATATGTTCGTCGCGCGCCCAAGCACTTAATTCAGAAGGACGAATAAACTTAGCATAATCGTGCGTATTTTTAGGAAGAATTCGCAACAGATATTCAGCACCTAAAATGGCAAATAAATACGATTTAGGATTACGATTCAGCGTGGAGAAAAACACATGGCCACCTGGTTTTACCAGTGTCGCACAAGCCGCCACGACTTCTGCGGGTGCTGGCACATGTTCCAACATTTCAAAACAAATCACAGCATCATACTGCTGCGGCCGCGCCTTCGCTAAATCCTCAGCACTAGTATGCAGATATTCAACCTCAGTTCCCGTTTCTAATTGGTGTAGTTTAGCAACTTCGATGATGGGTTTATTCATATCAATGGCGGTTACTTGCGCGCCAGCCAACGCCATACTCTCTGCTAAAATCCCACCACCACAACCAATATCAACAATTTTCGCCCCCGAGAGTGGCAGCTTAGCACTAATATACTGCATTCTGAGTGGATTAATTTGGTGTAAGGTTTTTAGTTCGCCACGTGGATCCCACCAGTGCGCAGCAAGTGCTGCAAATTTCGCAAGTTCTTGTTCATCATAATTATGTGTCATGGCATTACTCATCCAATTTTTTAAGGTGTTAGCGCCAAAGTGCTCGATATTCGCTTACCTTCGTTTATCTTGCTGCAAGGGGTGTATAAGTTTATCATTTATTGAGCAATGTCGTTAATGTAAAAATGGTATCGAAAAAGGAATTTTGATATGAATATGAAACGATATGCAATAGGTATTTGTGCGCTGCTAGGCATGGGTTGCGTCTCAGCTGATCCCGTCGCCAATGCCACCAGCATTCCTCCCGCCAACATGGCTGAAAATACGGTTCAAACTTTTTCTGGGATGGCACCCAGCAATGCACCCAACCCAACGGAATTTGCACCACCGGGCATGGTGAATAATCCATCGGCGCCCCCCATGGCCGCGTCACCCAATATCCCCACTGGGATGGTACCAGTGAGCATGCCAGTCAGTGTCCAAAATGCGCCAACAGGTATGCCCAACCCAAACCCAGTGATGATGCCACCCCCTACCCCACAAGGTATTGTGTCAGGCGCAGCTTTTGGCAATTTGCCAGTACAAGTACGTAACCCAGGACAACCTCAATCAGGGCTTGTACCCTCATTAACGAGCGGTCAAGGAAGCCCACCCGTCGCCATGCAAGTACCTTTACCAGGCGGTGGCTCGCAAACCATCTATGTACCAGCAGGTGCCGCGAGCGCATTAAGTAATATCATGCCTGTCTCTCAAGCAGCACCAGGCGGTGCGATGCCACAACCCTCCATGCCAGGCGGCGTGATGCCACAATCTTCTTTACCAGGCGGCGTCATACCACAAACTGCAACACCAAGCGGTGGTGTAGTGACAGGTAATACACGTATTATCGATAATGGTGGCAATCTGAGAGTCATCGTGAATCCTATACCCGTGCAAGGCGATGCTCAGCAGCCAGCGATCGGCGAAGTAATCCCAACGGGTATGCAAGGTCAACAGCAAGGACAAGGGCCAGCCCAAAATGTGATCATTATCCAACCGAATGCGCCGCAAGAGAAACCAGCACCAAAGCCACCGCTCATTGGTCCGCCACCACCCCGCCAGACTGCCCCAGCAGCACCTGGGATGAATGCAAGCTGAGATGATTGCCTTCCGTGGGTCGTATCGGTGAAAATAGGGTCGGCGCGTCAGCTAGTCACTAACAACTAGCCTACGTGCCAACCGTTTTTAGCCATCATCCACGGAGAATACGATGCCCGCACAAATGCCTATGCGTCACGACGTCAACGCACCACAAACCATTTATCGCAAAAATTATCAGGTGCCTACGCATCTCATTGATGACATTCATTTGCAAATCGATCTCAATGATGATGTCACCGTCGTAAAATCCGTCATGCAAATTCGCCAAAATCGCTTGAGCACTTCTAAAGCAAAACAATTGAAACTCCACGGCGAAGCCTTACAATTAGAATCGATAACTTTAAATGGTGAACGTTTGGCAGCAGATCGGTATGTAGTGTCTGAACCCTACTTGATCATCAATGACGTGCCAGAAAAATTCACGTTGGAAATTGTCAACAAAATCTATCCGCAACTCAACACGGCTTTATCTGGGTTATATCGCTCTGGTAACACCTATTGCACACAATGTGAAGCGGAAGGATTCCGTCGCATCACATATTTCATCGACCAACCGGATATTTTGTCCCGTTACACCACCACGATCACAGCGGATGCTACCCGTTATCCTTTTTTATTATCCAACGGTAATTTAATTGCGAGTGGTGAACACGCAGGCAATCGTCATTTTGCGACTTGGGAGGATCCGTTTAACAAACCCTCTTATTTATTCGCACTCGTGGCAGGCGACTTCGACGTATTAAGCGATGTTTTTGTCACGCAGTCGGGCCGTGAAATTAGTTTAAAACTCTATGTAGAAAAAGGCTATGGTGATCAAGCACAACATGCCTTATACGCTGTCAAACGTGCCATGGCTTGGGATGAACAAGCCTATGGTCGAGAGTACGACTTAGATATCTACATGATTGTCGCCATTAGTGATTTCAATATGGGGGCGATGGAAAACAAAGGGTTAAATATTTTTAATACGAAATACGTGTTAGCCAAACCAGCTACCGCCACAGATGATGATTACATCCATATTCTTTCAGTAGTTGGCCATGAATATTTTCATAACTGGAGTGGCAATCGTGTCACGTGTCGCGATTGGTTTCAATTAAGTTTAAAAGAAGGACTCACGATTTTCCGTGATCAATCTTTCACAGAAGATGAATTATCACGCGGTGTGATGCGCATTCGTGATGTCATCGCACTCCGTGAGTCACAATTTCCAGAAGACGCAGGACCACTCGCCCATCCCGTGCGTCCTGAATCCTACATCGAAATTAATAATTTCTATACGGCCACCATTTACAACAAAGGTGCTGAAGTATTACGCATGCTACAAACAATGCTAGGCAAACCCTTATTTCGTAAAGGGATGGATGTTTATTTTGCTCAATTTGATGGCCAAGCAGTGACAATCGAAGATTTCGTCAAGACGATGGAAGATATTTCTGGCATGGATTTACGCCAATTCCGTTTGTGGTATAGCCAGGCAGGCACACCCATCGTTAGCGTCGATGATGATTACGATGAACATAAAAAACGTTACACGCTCACCATCAGACAATCCACCCCCGCCACTCCTGGCCAAGAAACCAAAGAAGCGCTGCATATCCCAATTCGCTTAGCATTACTCAACGCTGCAGGCAATACCATGCCATTGAGTGCAAATGGTGAAACCGAACAAGTGTTACATTTAACTGAAGCCGCACAATCATTTCAATTCGATCATATCGCCTCACGCCCGATCCCGTCGTTACTTCGTGATTTTTCTGCACCGGTAAAATTACATTATCCTTATGCCGATGAAGATCTTGTACGCTTAGTCACACATGATAGCGACGCATTCAATCGTTTTGAAGCAGCACAAACGTATGCCATGCGCGTCATGTTAAATTTGATTCGCGACTATCAACAAGACAATCCCTTAGAAGTCCCCACGACTTATATCAACATGATACGCAAGCTACTCACCACACCCACCACCGATCACTTTTTGCTAGCGGAAATGTTGATCTTGCCTTCCGAAAAATATATAGGGCAACAAATGGCATGTGTGGATGTTGATGCGATTCATGACGTCCGTGAATTTGTATTAATGACATTGGCACAACAATTACAAGCTGACTGGTTGCAGTGCTATCACGCACATCATGATGCGAGTGGACAATATCAATTTGATTTGAATGCCATCGGTTCGCGTCAATTGAAAAATCGTTGCTTAGCTTATCTACTCATGCTGCCACAGCATGCAGCACTTGGCGCGCAACAATTTGCAGCAGCATTACATCACAACATGACCGACACGCAAGCCGCATTAACAGCGCTCGCCAATCTAGATTCACCACTACGCGATAAGGCGCTCGCTGAATTTAAACAAGTTTGGCAAGATGATGCCTTAGTCATGGATAAATGGTTTGCGATTCAAGCCAGCTCAAAATTGCCGGATGCCTTGCAACAAGTCAAAAAACTGATGCGTGATCCGAACTTCGATCTTAAAAACCCAAACAAAGTGTATGCTTTGATCGGCACTTTCGGTCAACGCAACTTGGTAAATTTTCATTCAAGGAATGGCGAGGGTTATGCATTTCTCAGTGAAACCGTGCAGCAATTGGATAAATTAAACCCCCAGGTCGCAGCACGCATGGTAAATCCTTTGACTACCTGGAAACGATATGATAAAGAACGTCAACAATTAATGCGTACACAACTGGAAATGATGCTGCAATCTGCAAAATTGTCGCCAGATTTGTATGAAATCGTTAGTAAAAGTCTTGAGGGGTAAGTGGCTATGCCAGCAAAGAAAATAAAGAAAACAGTTAAACCTAGTCCAAAGATGCGCATTGAATCCGATAGCATGGGCACTATTAATGTCCCAGCAGATAAATATTGGGGCGCACAAACAGAGCGTTCACTCGCACATTTTGCGATTGGTCATAATCGCATGCCAATAGAAGTCATTCACGCTTTTGGCATTCTCAAAAAAGCCGCCGCACAAACCAATCATGAATTGGGTTTGATGCCACGTAAAACTATGCAACTCATCGTCAAAGCCGCCGATGAATTAATCGCGGGTCAGTTTGACGATCAATTCCCATTGCGTGTGTGGCAGACAGGCAGCGGTACGCAAACCAATATGAACGTTAACGAAGTCATCAGTAATCGTGCGATTGAATTAGCAGGCGGTAAATTAGGCAGCAAGCAACCGGTTCATCCCAATGATCATGTGAATCAATCACAATCGTCTAACGACACTTTTCCTACTGCCATGCATATTGCTGCCGTGCAAGCGATTGTGCTGCAATTGTTGCCAGCGATTAAAGAATTACGCGATGGTTTAGCGGCGAAACAAAAAAAATTCGCGCACATTGTGAAAACCGGACGTACGCATTTACAAGATGCGGTGCCACTCACTTTGGGACAAGAATTCTCTGGTTATGTCGCGCAACTCGATGCGGCAATGGCAGATATTGAATTAACACTACCAGGCTTGTGTGAATTAGCATTGGGTGGCACCGCCGTGGGTACAGGCTTAAATGCACCTAAACAATTCCCGACCAAAGTTGCAGCGAAGATTGCCAAACTCACTCGCCTGCCTTTTGTGACAGCACCGAATAAATTCGCTGCACTGGCTGCGCATGATGCCTTCGTATTTGCGAGCGGTGCATTAAAAACTTTGGCATGTGCTTTGATGAAAATTGCCAATGATATTCGCTGGCTTGGTTCAGGTCCACGTTGTGGTTTAGGGGAATTGATTCTACCAGCCAATGAACCAGGTTCTTCCATCATGCCAGGTAAAGTGAATCCGACACAATCGGAAGCGATGACAATGGTGTGTGTGCAAGTCATGGGTCATGATGCCGCGATTGGATTTGCTGCATCGCAAGGTAATTTTGAATTAAATGTATTTAAGCCAGTGATCGTCTACAACTTTATGTCATCAGTGCGCTTATTAACGGATTCAGCACGCATGTTTAATAAATATTGCGTAAAAGGATTGGAAGCGAATAAAGCTGCGATTGATGCATCCGTACATAATTCATTAATGTTAGTCACAGCACTAGCACCAAAAATTGGGTACGATAAAGCTGCAGAAATTGCGCATAAAGCCTGGCATGAGAATACATCATTATTGGAAGCGACACTGGCGTTGGGCTATCTGACGGAAAAAGAATTTAAGCAACTTGTACGCCCGGAAACAATGATTGGTCCTAAGAAATAAATTGGGATAATGATTGGTTGATGCCGGATGAACGGGTTAAGGGGTGTCCTGGGTAAAGTCATGGCCATACCCACAAGTACAGCTTCAGCGTTTTGTCTGTCATCCCTGAATTTAGCGCAGCTTAGCGAGTATAACGTGCTTAGGTGTAGCACCCACACTGTCATCCCCGCGCAGGCGGGGACCCATTTCTCATTACGATAAACAATGGA
>CAZYKO010000018.1:0-29352 GCA_964648015.1 uncultured Coxiellaceae bacterium | reverse complement strand
GCGCTACGCGCTTCCTCGGGGCGAACGGGGGTTGTGTAGGGAGTGGGAACCCCTCGAGACAGCGCTACGCGCTTCCTCGGGGCGAACGGGGATTGTAGGGTGGGCAAAGCGCAGCGTGCCCACCTTATGATTTTTACATTGTCAGGCGAAGTAAATGGTGGCACGCTGCGCTTTGCCCACCCTGCTCAACCCAACGGTCCATTATAAGCTTAGGTCAAGGGTTCCTCGGGCACGTAAAAATCTTCCTCGCTTTGTTTAATCGAGTGATCCTTAGCTAAGAATAAATACATCGCGGGGACCACAAAGAGGGTGAACAGTGTGCCGATGGATAAGCCAGCAATGAGCACTAAACCTATATTAAAACGGCTGACAGCACCCGCCCCAGTCGCCGTAACTAAGGGCAATACACCTAACACCATGGCTGCCGTGGTCATCAAGATGGGGCGTAGACGTAAGCCAGCGGCCATTTCCACGGCATCGCGTTTGCTTTTACCCTCTTCTTGCAAGTCATTCGCGAATTGAACGATTAAAATGCCATGTTTACTGATCAGTCCGATGAGTGTGACGAGTCCCACTTCAGTGTAAATATTAAGACTCGCGCCACCAATACCCATGGAGATAAAAATGAGGGCGCCACAAATGGACATGGGCACACTGATTAATACAATTAAGGGATCGCGATAACTTTCGAATAAGGCGGCTAGGGAAAGATAAATGATGACCATCGCTAAAAAAAATGTGGAAACAAGGCCCGCACTTTCTTGAATGAATTGTCGGGCTTGGCCACCATAGTCAATCGTGTAACCGGGCGGTAAAACCTTTTCAGCAATTTCTTTTAGTTTATCTAATGCCTCACCCATGGTAATACCCGGTGCGGCCACCCCTAAGAGGGTCGCTGAGTTTAACTGTTGAAAATGATTCAATGATTCAGGTACAACCACATTCTCTAATTTGGCAATTGTTGATAGAAGAATGGGTTGACCACTACCTGTTGGAATATAAGTGTTTAAGATTTGATTTTGATTCAGACGTTGCATGCGTTCAAGTTGTGGGATGACTTGGTAGGATCGACCACTGTAATTAAAATAATTGATATAACCTTGGCTGAGATATCGTGCTAGTACGAGGCCAATGTCTTGCATCGTGAGACCTAGCGTAGCTGCTTTGTCACGATCTAAGATGATATTCGCCTGTTGCTTATCTAATTTTAAATCGGTGTCGATAAACAAAAATAAGCCACTAGCGCGCGCCTCCTTAATGAAGTTTTGATTGACTTCATTGATGCGTTCAAATGGATCAGTAGATAAAATGGCAAATTGAATAGGGAAGCCACGTGCACCAGGTAAGGGGGGCAATTGAAAAACGGCAGCAAGTGCACCACTGATGTTTTCATCAATTTTATGTTGGACCAGTGGTTGTAGAGCATTAGATGAGCGACTACGTTTATCCCATGGTTTTAATCCCATGCCGACAATCGACGTGTTTAGACCAGCAATACCATCTAATTGAAAGACACGTTCAGTTTCAGGGAATGTTTTATAGATTTGATAGATTTGGTTTGAGTAAAGTTTGGTTCTATCCAAAGAAGCATTCGGTGAGGTGGTAACTTGGGTCAAAATAATGCCTTGATCCTCAACGGGAGCAAGTTCTGATTTGGAAGTTATAAATAAGAAATAAATACTCGTTAAAATGATAATAGAAAAGACAGCAGTGACTTTTAAATTATCCAGAGAGCCATGCAGCTTCTTTTCGTAGGCTTGACGTAATCGTTCAAATTGTCGATCAATATATGCGACCAAATCGATCTTATCTTTGGGATGCTCGTGCATAGGGCGCAAAAATTTGGCGCACATGATGGGGGAGAGGGTGAGCGCAACAACGGCGGACACTGCGACAGCACCAGCGAGTGTGAAGGCAAATTCGGTGAAAAGAGCGCCAGTTAATCCACCTAAAAAACCTATAGGTAAATACACAGCGATCAGCACAGCAGAAATCGCGATGATTGGATTAGCCAGTTCACGTGCACCTTGTATGGACGCTTTAATCGGTGTCATCCCTTGTTCAATGTGTCGTTGAATATTTTCTACGACAATAATGGCATCATCAACGACAAGGCCGATGGCGAGGACAAGCGCTAGCAAGGTGAGTAAGTTGATGGAATAGTGCAATAACAGCATGATAAAAAACGCACCAATCAACGACAAGGGAATCGCGACCAAGGGTATAATGACAGAGCGTAATGACCCTAAAAACATAAAGATCACGATCGTCACAATCACGAGCGCTTCTATAATAGAAAAAATCACTTCATGAATAGAGCTATTCACAAAATCACTAGAGTCATACACAATTTTAGCATTGAGCCCTTGTGGTAGTTCTTTTTGGATGGGGATAAATTCTTTTTTGACATCACGAATGACGCTCAAGAGATTCGCGTCGGGTGTTAACTCAATACCAATATAGATAGCGGATTTTCCATCAAAGCTGACTGACGAATCATAATTCGTTGCGCCTAATGAAACATTCGCGACATCGCCCAAACGTATGATGGCGCCATTTTGTGACTTAATAACCAAGTTGCGAAATTGCTCTACTGTGCTTAAACCTGTGTTGGCAGAAAGACTCAGGGTAAACATCGTGCCATCAGTACGTCCCGCCGTAGAGATAAAATCATTTTGCGCTAATGCGGTAGCAACATCTGCTGAGGTGAGCCCATAGCCAGCGAGTTTTTTTGCATCTAACCATGCACGCATGGCAAATTGGCGATTACCCAAAATCTCTGCCACTTGTACGCCAGAGATGGTTTGAAGTTTAGGCTGCACCACGCGAGTGAGATAATCGGTTATTTGGTTCCCCGACAGTGTATCGCTATAGAATCCTAAAAACATGGCATCAATCGTTTGACCAATGGATATCGCGATGGTGGGTAATTGCGACTCCTTGGGTAGCTGATTGAGTGTCGCATTCACTTTAGCGTTAATATCGGATAACGCTTTGAGTGGATCATAGTTAAGTTGTAAGTAAACAGAAATAGTGCTGACGTTTTGCGTGCTGGTTGAGGTGATGTAATCAATGCCATTGGCTTGTGCGATAGAATATTCGAGGGGCGTCGTAATAAAGCCAGCCACCACGGTTGGGTCAGCACCAAAGTATACTGTCGTGATTGTGACAACGGCATTTTGGGTGAACGGATACTGACGAATAGGGAGAGAATTGATTGAACGTAAACCCAATACCAAAATCAATAAGCTGACGACGGTGGCTAACACGGGCCTACGAATAAAAATATCAGTAAACTTCATCACCATTCCTTAGTGGTCTGATACGGCGACCAAATGCATGAGCGTCTAGATCGATATTCACATGATACTAAATACGATGGTTGCCATAGGTATAAACGCTGAAACAGTGCCATCTGTCGTGATTCATCTTCATCATTTTAGCGTTCATTAGGTGCTTCTGGATTCGGATTACTTGGTGGTTGTACCGCATTATTGATGCGTACATGACTGCCATTCTTCAGTTTTAATTGGCCGGCTGTCACAACCATCTGATTATCTTTGATGCCCTTTAGCACAGCAATTTGCTCACCACGGATATCACCCGTGACGACAAAGCGCTGCGTGGCGGTGAGTTGTGGTTGTCCTTTATCGTCAACACCATCTGAATTGATGAGGTAAACTAAATTGCCATAGGGATTAAATGCAATCGCTGTTTGCGGCACGGTAATATATTTTTGGGGATTACCGATCTCAACCACGACATTGACGAACATCCCTGGCGTCAGTGCTTGATCTTTGTTAGCAATGGTGGCTTCTACCAACACATTACGCGTATTGATATCGACAATAGGTTCAATCGTCGTAATCTTTCCTTCAAAAACTTTATTGGGATACGTGTCTGATTTTATGGTGACAGGTAATCCCACGCGAATTTGTGACAATGTTTGTTGTGGTAAATAAAAGTCTGCCCAGATAGGATCTAGTGTTTGTATGGTGGTTACTCTGTCGCCCACATTGAGATACTGGCCCGGATTGATGCTGCTTACCCCTAGACGGCCGTCAAAAGGTGCGACAATGGTTTTTTTGGCGACAGTTCCTTTTTGTGCTTCGACTTGCGCTTCTAAATTTTTCAGATTTTGTATGTCTGTATCTAACTGTTGTTTGCTGATTGCCTTGACAGCGAATTGTGCTTTATCACGTTCATAGGTAATTTTTGCCAGCGCGGCTTGTGCTTTGAGGGCGTCTAAAGTGCCTATTTCAACATCGGCGTTAAGTTGCGCGAGTTTATCGTTTTTTTTCACCGTTGCACCCGGTGTAAAATATAGAGTTTGCACCATCCCAGCCAATTCGGTGGTGACATTGACGCCGCGTATGGCCCGTAAACTACCAGTGGCAGTGAGCCTTTGATCCCAATCGCTGTATGTCGCTTTCTGCGCCGAGACGGTAATGATGGGGTGTTGCAATGTGTTAATGATTCTTCCGATCATGACGTGGATGAAAATCTTATATGCCACCACCAGTCCAAACAAGATGCTCAAACTGATTAACATGATTTTCATGCTTCTATTCATCAATATTCCTTAAATAGATTAATGGCGTGTTGTCATGCTATTAACGTCATCCATGCGATTGAGAGATAGCATCCACGTTCCATCATAATTTCACTGTCGCATACGTACAACCCTTTTGCCAAAGAAATCTGCTGCACAGTCTTCTCAGTCACACATCACCTTAAATCAGCGTTTTTGGTGGTAAGTATTGTGAGACATTCTCTTGAAGCGCAGGTTCATTTTCAAGACTTGGGCGAGACCACCATCCACCACCTAATGCTTGGAAGAGTGCCGCGGTATCAGTGTAACGATCGGCTTCGGTACGTATACGTGCTATTTGCGCTTGATGATAAGTGCGCTGCGCAATTAAAAGAGCTAGATAGTTTACCCCACCCAAGAAATATTGATCCGTCGTAAGTTTTAAAGATTGTTGCGCTGCGACTTCAGCTTCTTTCTGCGCTTTTAAGCCTTCTGCATCATGTTCCAAAGCGCGCAGTGTGTCGGCGACATTCTGGAATCCTTGCAAGACAGCTTGTTGATATTGAGCGGCGAATTGTTGATAAGCGGCGACAGCCTGACGACGCTTGGCCACTAATGCGCCGCCATTAAATAGGGTTTCTACGATACCACCGCCCCAACTCCAGACAATATTCGCAGGAGAGATTAGCTGGCTAAGAATAGAGGATTGCCAACCGTAATTGCCATACAGGGTGAACTGCGGGATCAGATTGGCTGTGGCAACACCAATTTGGGCACTATAGAGATGTATTAAAGCTTCAGCGGCACGGATATCTGGACGCTGTCGTACTAAGACGGCCGGAATGC
Source organism: uncultured Coxiellaceae bacterium (assembly GCA_964648015.1). Lineage (GTDB taxonomy): Bacteria > Pseudomonadota > Gammaproteobacteria > DSM-16500 > DSM-16500 > Aquicella. The sequence continues at coordinate 23,975 of CAZYKO010000018.1, read as the reverse complement.
CTATAGGGATATGGGTGGCGAGTGTAAAGTCTTTTAGCTTAAATTTGGGTAAATGATTTTCACTAGGTAAATCACCAATCAGTACAGAGAGTAAGTGATTATTCTTAGCTAGACTTTGCTTCAGTGGTGGGAGTGTCCCTTCAGTTTGCGCAACTTGCGCTTCCTGGAACAAATAATCTAGTTTAGAGATACCACCGAGTTCAAATTGCTTATGGATGATATTTAAGGTGTCACGTTGTAAGCGAATCAATTCTTCAGTGGCGGCGATTTGCTCCCGTAAGGAGGCAATGGTGATGGCGGTGGTGACAATGTTTGTGGACAACGTAAGATAGGCACCTTCCAATTGAAAACGTTGATATTCCACTTGTGCGCCATATGCTTCGATAAGACGTCGTAAACCACCAAAGACATCCAGTGTATAAGTAATATTGACAGTACTGTTATACAGATTGAACGTATTGGAGCGGGTACCGCCACCGAATAGTTGGCCATTAGCACCTAAAGAGTTATAGCTAAAGCGCTGTCTTTCATAACTCGCATTCGCATTCACTAGGGGGAGTAGCGTACCACCGATTTGTGCGTAATACGCTTGTCTAGCTGCCATCAATGCGGCTTCTGCGGCAGCTAAGTTAGGATTGTTTGCCATCGCCTGACAGATGAGCTTGTTAACTGCTGGAGAGCGAAAGACTTGCCACCATAAACCTGGGATATCTTCATTTTTTATAAAATGTTGCGCGTAGCCCGCTTTGCCAGCTTGTGGGATTGAGACAGTATGATGAATTTGTGGCGCTGGCGTATAAGCATGTGTATCCGGCAGGGATGGGTGCACAAAATCAGGGCCGACCATACAGCTAGATAACGCGATACATGGCATCGTCATGATAATAGCTAATCGTGCTCGCGTCATATTTTTCCCAACATACCAGTGGTTAGCAATCCTTTAACAGACCAGTCGCGCAGGTTAGGATCAGTATAGAGCCAAATATTATGGCATACCAAGCTTTTCATCACTGGGGTAAGACCTTGGCGTGGCTGAGCACGCAACTTGTGCGTTCGCTAGTGAAAATGTCTCGGATTATCATCAGGATATGTCCTTTTAGATTCGAGTGCTGAGACGCTTTGCTGCAAATGATTCGAAGCCTCTTATTGCGCTCATCTTAAAACAGTTGTTTTTATATGGGCATGCCAAGGGGTATGATAGTAGGTAGGTATGATTATCACCAGGCACGCCCTACTATGATTGAGTATTTATACCGTTTATTCATACCCCGTCAGATGTTAAATGATATTACCAATTTAACCTATGTGAAGAACTTGGTTGCCGCTTGTGCAATCGCCGCCTTCACGATTCCCTTCTACGCCGTTATCTACTATTGGTTGGGTTATACACCCGGCGCGATTGGGATGCTGATCGGACTTGTGTTCATGTGGTCATCCTTAATCGCGCTCAATGTGTTTAATTCATTTAATGCCGCTAAATTGATTTTTATTACTGCCGTCCTAACACTTTTATTTTGGCTGGTTTTTCAAACAGGTGGTATTGATTCTACAGCTGCATACTGGCTCATTTTACCACCATTGTTAGCTGCATTTATCGGTGGGATACGCTTAAGTGTCTTGTGTTGTACCGTCTGCGTGTTTTATCTCACACTTTTATATCTTCTGGTTGAGAGTGGTTACATATTCCCGTTGCATCCATTGAGAGATCCTCTCGTATTGCAAGTCATGGGTATTGAGGGGCTATGTTTCGTGATTGTAGCCCTGGCCTTTTTTTATGAGACGGCAAAGGCGAGCAGTTTAGCACGATTAGAATATCTGGCTTACCACGATTCCCTAACTGGATTAATGAACCGGGATGCTTTCGAGAGAGCATTAAGAGAAAAAATTGATAGCATCAAGCACTCTAACGCTTCATTTTCGGTCTTGCACATTCGAATTGATAATCTCAAGAAAATTTATGAAATTTTTGGTAACGATATTGGCGATTTGCTGTTAATGGGGATTGTCGATCGATTGCAGCGCTATTTACCTACTGTAAAACCGATGGCGCGTATTTCAGGTAGTGGTGTGATTAAGCTCATTGCTGATCGCACAATGGAAGAGAAGCACGATAAAACTAAAGAGCTGGCTAATATCATTACTTTCGTGTTGAAAGCACCTTTTAAACTTCGAGAACATGAAATTCTGGTGACGAGTAGTATTGGCGTCGCATATTATCAAGGTGATGGGATATTGGTTGATCACCATGCAGGTCTTGCGTTGTCTAGAGCAAAAAAACTCGGTGGCAACAGAGTGCAATATTTTACTGATGAAATAGCACACGAAGAAAAACGCCTCCTCTATATTGAAAATAATCTACGACATGCGATCAAAAATAACGAATTCAGTCTATGTTATCAGCCACAATTTTCATTAAAAGAAAAAAATAAAATCAGTGGTATTGAAGTATTATTGCGTTGGCGGCAAACAACATTGGGCAGTGTGGCGTCAGATATTTTTATTCCCATAGCGGAACGCGTAGGGATGATCCCTAGTATTGGTGAATGGGTGATGAAAGAATCTTGTCAGCAATTCATGGTGTGGCGCTCTCAAAATTTACTCAGTGAGGCGATGACCTTAGCGGTGAATATTTCTGTCCATCAAATCTATAATGAAAATTTTGTTGCAATGGTACAACGAATATTACAAGAGACGGGTATCCCGCCAGCCAATTTAGAATTAGAACTCACTGAAACGGCGGTGATCAGTGATGCAACTTATGTTGTAGATATTATGAAAAAATTAGCCAATATTGGCATAAAAGTATTATTAGACGATTTTGGTGTGGGTTATACATCATTAAAGTTTCTGGTTGCATTACCCGTTAGCGGCATTAAAATCGATAAAGCATTTATAGATAATCTCCCCAATGACCGCAATAAGGCGATGCTAATTGCCTCTTTAATCAATTTTGCGCATAAAATTCATATCAAGGTGATTGCTGAGGGTGTAGAGCATGAATCGCAATTGCGTTATCTCAATTCAATTAATTGCGATGATGTGCAAGGGTACTTATTGAGTAAGCCATTAGATACCGTTGCAATGACTGAGCTATTTAAACAAACATCTTGAGTGAGTAGGCGTGGTTGCTGTGTCATCGTAAGAACCATCAATATTTAAGCTTGAGACTGGGGTGAGCTGTGTGGCTAAACCAGGAGAGTCTATGTCATGGAAAGACGTACGCTTGGTAAGACCAATTTGAAAGTGTCACCTATCATGCTTGGTACCAATGTTTTTGGCTGGACAGTGAATGAATCCATGGCGTTTAAGTTACTGGATACGTTTTTCACGGCTGGCGGCAATTTTATTGATACAGCAGATTTCTATACCATGTGGGTGCCAGGTAGTCAGGGAGGGGAGTCGGAGACGATCATTGGCAAGTGGATGCAACTGCGATGTAACCGCGAGCGCGTTGTGATTGCGACGAAGGTGGGGAGACCCATTGGTACCGGTGCATCAGCATTGCGAAAAGAATATATTTTGCGTGCATTTGATGCATCACTTAAGCGTTTGCGAACAGATTATATTGATCTCTATCAATCACATGAAGATGATATCAGTATCCCTTTGGAGGAAACTTTATCGGCTTATGCCTTTTTAATTGCAGCAGGGAAATTGCGTGCGATCGGTGCTTCGAACTATAGCGCTGAGCGATTGATGCAATCTTGGGCGGTGAGTCAGCAATTAGATTATCCTCGTTATCAGAGTTTACATACAGTTTATAATTTATATGATCGACGACCCTTTGAAGAAAAGTTAGAAGACCTTTGTAAGCAAAATAATATTCGTATATTGAGTTATTTTTCTTTGGCTGGTGGTTTTCTGAGTGGCAAATATGACGATGAAGCCAGTTTAAAACAATCGGTGCGTGGACAACTCATCAAGCGTTACTTTACCCAACAGGGTTACCATCTTTTACAGACACTCCACTATGTGGCACAACACTATCAAGTGACCCCTGCGACCATTGCATTAGCATGGCAACTTGCGCGTCCTTGCGTGCTTGCACCTATTGTTAGTGCGACCACCGTTGCACAAATCCAAGCGATCATTGCTGCAACGCGTATTAAGCTCGATGCTGAATCACTGCAGCTTCTTGATACCATGCGCTATAGAGATGGTTACGCGGTATATGAGCTTCCCTAATTTCCTCATTCAGTCACACCGCTAAGTGACTCAAATATTTCCCAACGATCTGTTACACTAGCTGAGAACACTGTCATTAACGCTCACTTATTTTTAAGGAATGACTCATGTTAAAAGGACTACGTTCAATTTCAGCTTTGATCTTGGGATGTGCTGCATTGACAGCCGTCGCAATGCCAAATCCTGCTTCAACGCATTGTGTGCAGAAAGGCCATAAATTGGTGCTCATCAAAAATACGGGATTTTGTCTTTTCAAAGATCGTAGCTATTGTGAAGAATGGGCTTATATGCGCGGATACTGCCATAAGGGTAAGCATAAGCTACCTAAACACTTCAAAGCTTCAGATCTCACACCTTATTGTGTTGTGAAAAAGAAAGGTCAGTCGATTCTCAGTGAATGTAAATTGATGAAGTAATCTTAGCAGGGTGCGTAATACAGTCAAGGCATCGTGTTATGCACCCGCATGATTGGCTATAGTGCGGGCACCATATGACTGGGTAAAGGTCTTGCCATAGCAAATACCACATTCTGTTTCCAATGAGAGCCGACGGTCCATGCATAGGCGGCTGGTTGATAGGTATGAGGGTTTACTTTTACGACCATGGTGCCGATGCCAATCCCAGAATTTTTGCGCTGACGGGTATCATGACTGTGTCGATAGGGTGCGGAATCTGCAATGCGTAACATGAACATGTTATTACGTTGTACGGGCTTATCCATCACGATCATTATATGCCCCGTTCTATCTGTACCAGCATATTTCTTTTTTCTAAAGACTAAGATATCACCAGGTTGTAACTGTGCCACATGTTTGACCGGATTCCAGTAACGCTGTGGGGCAATCGATAAGTTGTTAAAAAAGTGATAATAATGATGTGTGGTGGGTTTTTTAGATTTACTCCAGTGGACTAATTTCGAATACGCGTGTGGGTAAACCTCTTTTAAAATATGATCAACATAAATGGAGCAATCAACAATATACACACCACGACGCATGTCAAAATGCGTGCCACCCAATTTATAAGAGCTATAGTGTAAATTTGAAATCATCCGTTGGACAAAATTGACTAAACGCTTATCAATGTTTCCCCGCCGATGGTTTAGGTAGGCGTTTTCGGTCATCGCATGTGTGCCATGTGCTAGCATTTTCTTGGGATGCGTCGTGTGATGTGACTGTGTTGGCGTGGTGCGCATTTCCAGGGTATGACCATATGCTGGTGCTATTAACATAGCGCTCGCGCAGCAAGTGCATAGCAACGGTTTAAAAAGATTATCTCGTAGTATCTCCCAACAGCGCGTATACGCGATAGGGTAGAGTGTTTGCATGTAATGATTTGTGTTAAGCATAACCGTATAACTCTCATTTCCTCAAATTTAGTCACGAGCGTTTTCCCACGAGTCTACCAAAAGGTATCGTAGCGTGCGAGCCGTGCTCACCTTAGTGTGGCTGATAGTGCGACAAATAATGCGCATCATCGAATGTATGTGTTGATTTAAAGGTCAATTTGAGTTAAAAAATGTACATCAAGCCAGCATGATCACTGATGGGAGGATATCATGTTATCTCTATCGTGATGATGATTGCCTTTATGTCGTGTCATTTCTCCTTCGTATCAGCCTACGCTGGCATGACAAAGGAATTTTGATGACAGTGAAATTAAAATGTTGCTATAGTACGTACTTCCCCGATTTTAAAGACATGCTGGTAATTGGATGCGCTGCGCCATTTGCTGGTAATAATAATGTTTTTTGACAGGATGTTTGCTATGAAACAGTTCCATGTGTACGGCATCGGCAATGCGTTAGTCGATATTGATATTGAAGTAAGTCTAGCAACAATCGATCGACTAAATATTGCCAAAGGCGTGATGACACTGATTGATGAAACCACGCATCATAATTTGTTAAATGAACTACACGGTATTGAACATCTCAAGGCATGTGGCGGGTCTGCTGCAAACACCCTGTTTACAATGCAACAAATGGGTGCGAATACCTTCTATTCTTGCAAGATTGGCCGAGATGATGCTGGTGATTTTTTCTATCAAAATTTAATCTCTCATGGCATACAAACCAATGTGCACGAATGTCCCCGTGAAGGTGTGACAGGCAAGTGTATTGTCATGGTGACGCCAGACGCAGATCGCACGATGAACACCTTCTTGGGCGCCACAGCTACTTTTTCAAAAGAGCAATTATGTGAACGTGCATTAGCAGACGCGACCTATCTCTACATAGAAGGCTATCTCGTCGCATCTGAATTAGGTAAAGAAGCAGCGATTTTGGCGCGCAAATTGGCAGAGACACATCAAGTAAAACTCGCAATGAGCCTATCCGATCCGAATATGGTGACACATTTCAAAGAAGGCTTACTTGAAATCATTGGTGGTCAAGTTGATATACTCTTCTGTAATGAGAAAGAAGCGCTAATGTTTACAGGATGTGATCACTTAAGCGAAGCCAAAGAGTGCTTAAAGTCATTCGCGCGCACGTATGCCATCACCATGGGAGATCGTGGTGCGTTAATTTATAATGGACAATCACTGGTTCACATCCCAGCTTATGCGGTTCGCGTCGTGGATACCGTCGGTGCGGGCGATGTTTTTGCCGGTGTGTTTATGTACTGCATTACCCATGGCTATGATTATTTTGCCGCGGGTGAATTAGCTAATTATGCCGCTTCCAAAGTGGTTGGAAAATTTGGCCCACGACTTAACCAGGGTGAAATTAGCGATGTTCAGCAGTACTTTGTGAGCCAAGTTGCTTCTGCATAAATCAACATTGCGTTTTTAAAGCTTCATCCTCCAGTTCTTTAGCGCTGACTATCGACTGGAGGAAAGCGTTGCGTCAACAGGCTTGTGGTTACATAATCATATGTTTTTAATATGGGATGTAACATGTTCAGGTCATCATCATTGCCTACCCCCCCAAAAGCAGCGTCTGACGTTGAGATTATTATATTAACCGCTAGTGGTGGTGCTGGACATCTCAGTGCAGCGAAAGCCAAAGCATTGGCCTACCAAGATACTAAAAAAACACTCACAGTGAATGTCATCGAAGAAGGTTGGCTCAATTTCGAATGGATCACGAAGCAGTATGTATTAGGTGTGCTTGGGAAATTACCTTTTGTTGACAACATATTTTTGTATAATTTCGGCGAGAAAGGCGTAGCGGCGTGGAATGCTGCACAGAAATCAGGTGATTTAAGTACGCTTGAAAAACTCATTAATCAACAGCCACTCGCTGAAGAAATTTTCAAAAGTAATTTTTATAGTAAGATGACAACATTACTAACGCAGCATCCAAAAGTCGAATTGGTGATTACAACGCAGCCGCTCTGCATCCCGGATATTCATCACGCGATTGCTGATTATAATCGCGCTAATCAAAATCATATCGCCTACTCTGTGGTGATGACTGATTTGCCTACAGAAAAAGCAGTACATTTCATCAATCCATTGCGTTTGATCTCTGAAAGAGATTTGCAAGCAGCGAAGCTCACTGTGGAAGTGCCTTATCCAGCCACGAAAAAAGATTGCCCGAGTTTAGAGGATTATCATCAAGCGATGTCAGCGTTGTGTTCTAGAAGTTTGTATTTAGAGCATACTGCTATTCCTAAAAAAAATGTCACGATTCAATTTAGTCATGGTCCCATTGATCCATATTTTTTAGCTATCAATCAGGAAATACGAACCTTAGGTGTGAATGCTGTCCGATCTAAATATCGATTGAAATCGATACCGTTACAATTAACGTCTGCGGCTTATGCAGAATTGCATGATGAGACAAAAAAACCGTTGGATGCTTGCCGATATTTTGTGGGGCCTGGTCAAATGGTGGATCACTCTCGTAAAACAAAATTTGTTTTACCATTCGGTGCCGAAGTGATGACGATCATGTTAGGTTCTCAAGCGTCTAAGCAAGGTACATTAGACATTATCGAATGGGAGTATGTTTTACATAAAAAATATCAAGCACAGCAAACGATGTGTGTATTTGTTTTTTGTGGGGATGATTCAGGTAAGGATTCTTTATTTACTCAAGTTTGTGAAAAAGCGCGTGATTACCGCTGTGATGGCACTTTCATCATCGTGCCTCTTACCAATCAAAATAAAGAAACCATTAGCCATCTCTATACCATTGCAAATCTCTCGGTAAGTCGTTTAGGTGGCATGTCAGTCATGGAGTTGGAGGCTGTGGCAAATGGTAATGTGATTGCATTCGCCGAAACGAGTCAACATCTGAGTAAAGAAAAACTTTCTGCTGATCCCTCATTGACTTTAATCATCTGGGAGAAAGGTAATGGCGAGCATCTTAGCTTAACACTGGGCGAAGATCGTGTGTCTATACTTAATCAATACCTCTATCAGGCAGGTCGTATTAAACATTTTGTCAAACCCCATAGCGCGCAGCAACGCCCCGTCATTCTTGATCCACAATTGGCAAAAGACTATTCAAAAAATGAAAATTTAGTAGCACAGTATAAAGCTTTAATAACTAAGAGGGGGCATCAAAATGACAACGATTCGGTGCAACAGGAAAAACGTTTGAACCACATGTTGATTGGTAGTGCGCTCTTCACAGAAATATATAAAGAGCCAGTGCATCCAGCATCCATGCAACATTTCGCACATTTTTACGCGGTTGGTTGTGAGTTGGTGCAACAGGGGTATACCTTAGCGACAAATTTCAAAACTTGCGATTCGATACAGCACCCACATGCCTGGGCGCTACGTTACGCGATGTGTATTCGTGATTTGGTAAAAAAACTGAAAAATGACCAATTGTCATCTACGAATGAGGCATTTGTTGCTGCTTATGTAGATGCATTTTATGAGCCGACCTTGCAGATTATTGCCAGTGATGAAGCGTTTATTTATGCAGAAGCCTACGTCTCGCAAGTTAAAACCCCTGATAAGCGTGCGCACGCAAGTCAAATTATACAGAATAGACGACAGAAAATTGATGAGATCAGTATGATTGTAGATGTGAATGTCATGTCTGATTTAATTGATTCCTGTAAATATCAATCTATCTGGGATAAAGGGGCAAATATCGCTGAAAAAATTATATTTCTATTCAAAGATTATATTAAGCCTAGCAGTAGCTATGCTTCAATTTTTGCACTACATCCATTTCGACATAATCCTCACCGTGCAAAAGAGATTATAGAGTGGATAGAAAAAGATAAAGATCGTCCATTAAATGATATATTGCATTATTTATTAGAGTATAAGCGGCAATGCAGTAGTGATGTGAAGGAAGTGGGCTCATTTATTCGACGCTTAAATTATGTGATTCGTAAAATCGTTGCCGAAGATCTGTATCAACATAATGAGAAACGCATGGCAGAAATGGCCTTAGAATCTTTTTCGAAATTAGCATTTCAGTAAATACCTTGGATGAGTGCATATAAAAAAATCTGGTGACGAGTCGTACCGCATGATGCATTGGGGAAGTGCAAGCGAGAAAGCCAAGGTGCTACACGGTTGTGTAACACCTTCGTCTGCTAATGATTTAGTACGGTAGAATGACAACCAATGTGCCGACATCAGCAAAGTTATATCGCAACCACTTTGCATCTGCGACACGCATGCGTACACAGCCATGACTGATATTGCCATCGACGACATGGGGCGAACCATGTAAGGCTTGCGCTTCATTGAAGTACATGCAATACGGCATGGGTGAGCCACCCGTGGGTATTGGGAATGAAGGTGAGGTACAACTTGCATTACCTAGAGATAAGATGCGAAATCTTCCTTCCTCTGTGTGACATTGACGATGCATATCTTTGCAATAATCTTTACCACCAGAAGCAAGACCCGAGCGTATTAATCGTCCTTGCGCATCATACGCACCCCATGTGTGTGTTTTGGGATCGAATACCACTGCTTTTTCACCTGGGGCTTCAATCAAACGTGGCAAGGCATTTGCTTGTGAGAGAGACAACAGTAAACATACCGAGACGACCGCAATAGCGATGCGTTGCTTTTCCATGATGACCACTCCTTTTTATACTTTTTATACTCTTATTTTACCTGGTTAAATGCATGCTAGGCCTCTTGATGAAAAGTAATTTTTATGCTCTGCGATGAGTAAAAAAATTGTCCTACATTGCATAAGATGATGAGTGCATGTGGTTTTTTTAATTTGGCGTCATTATAACTGCAGATAACGGTTCGCCTAATGAGCAATTTTGACATTTTATCAATAGATACAATCAGTCACGGTGAATGATTGTGTTCTATAATGAAGGTATGAAATGAGGAGCAGCTACTATGAAACTAAATAAAAGAAAAATAGTATCGCTTGCGTGTGCTGCATTAGTGGCAACGAGTTTGACCGGTGTAGTGAATGCGGCGAGCGTTGGATTTTCGATTGGTCCTGGTCCTGGTGTTTACTACAGTGATGATGACTACTATTATCCCGATGCCTACTACGGTGGCGGTTATTATCCCGGTGGCTTCTATTATGGCGGCGGCGGTTACAATCGTGGTTGGGATGGTGGTGGCTATCGTCGCGGTGGTTGGGATGGTGGTGGCCATCGTGGTGGTTGGGGTGGTGGACATGGTGGTGGTGGCCACGGGGGTCATCGTTAATCGGTCGCTACGAATAGATTGGCATGTGTAGCGTGCGGCCTGGCACATAAAGTGTGATCGTGTGCCGGCGCCGCGATGTTGAGTCTGTGAGTGTGCGATTGTCTAGCCCACGAGGAGATGACGATGAGTATCAAGAAACGATGTCTGATTGCCGTGTGCACGCTCAGTATGATGAGCGCGGCATCTGTCGTGACTGCTGATGTCATTGTGACTGGCGGGGATCCAGATTCCATTTATTTCAATGATCGTGCTGTAGGTGGCGCATATATGACGCGAGATGGTGTTGGCGTCGGTGTCAATGCTTGGGATGCGAACCCTGCTGAGCGACAGTTTGATCAAGGTCGTTATGGAAATGGCTTCTCTGGCGATTATTCTCATCAAATGGGCGGTGACGCGATCGGTGGCCGTGGGGCAGGTGGAGGCCGTCGCTAGGCTAGATTGTCAAAGAAGTTCGGTGTACGCTAACAAACGCGAGATGAATTTTGTGCAGCACACTTCTGTGACAGTCATGGTCAAACAAGGATGAGCTATGAGGCAGACTCAACAGCACCGCATTAGCAAGAACGTATGCTTATTCATCATCATTGCTTCGCTTGGTATTGCTAGTTGTAGTTTACTGCGTGATGTGAAAGATAGTACCCAAGCGATACAGAATAACAAACTTGCGATCCAATCCAGTACCCACAGTATAGACCAAAACAATCGTGCCATTGTTGCGAGTCGCGATGCAATCAGCACGAATCAACAGGTAGTGCTTGAATCAAGTCATGCGATTGCTGCAAATAAAACACTGATTCAACAAGCCAATCATGAAATACAAATTAATGATAGTTTGATTCGAGAGAGTAATGCTGCTGTTAAGGAAAATATTGCCGCTGTCAAAGCAAGCACAGTGATCATTCAAGCAAATGCAGCTGCGATTAAGTCATTGACTCAGATGATGGATGCTTTGCCAGTGAGCACTAACCTGTTGCCCTATGTGATGATGATCTTATTATTGATTTTATTCATCGTGCCACTATTGTCATTAGTCGTGCTGTGGCGAATTCATCATGATGTGCGCTTATTGCTTACTAATAAATAGTATTAGAATAGTGTGTGATGGAAATGAATATCATCGCACACTATCCCGTCACGTGATTTGGCATATTATGGTGAGTTAGAATAATTCTTCAATGCATCTAACCATTTGGTTTTTTCTTTGTTACCCATGTCGTCTTTTTTGATTACATAATGGATGATAATGAGTTTGTTATCAGGTGTTTTGATAATTCGCTGCAGTTCATGTTGTTGCTCTGCTTTAGGAGACTGCACTTGAAACTCCATGAATGCTTGGCTCTTATTTGCGTCGATAATATTGGTGACAATTTTAAATTCTTTATGACCTTGTAATTGAGTAATTTCAAATTCAGCAAATTTCTTAGGGGTGATTTCTTCTTTGATTGGAAATTTAAATTTTTGAATGGTGAGTAGTTGGGTCCAGTTATTAACATTTTCTCCTTTGGTCACATATTCAGCTAACTCTAAGTTGTCATCTTCTTGGCTGTTACCTAAAGTCCACTCGATGCCACCCAGATTGATAGTGCTGGGGAATTTACTTTTTTCAGGTGTTGTTGCCGCATGTGCACAAAGGGAGAGCGTAAAAAAAAATATAAATACAGTAATCCATTTTTTTAAGTTCAGCATAATATTCCCTTATTTATCAGCCTAATTACCTTCATTTTAGCATTTTCGTGCAAAAAAGTATGGATTATTCTGTGTTAGAATATTGTTAATAAGGTTTCCCTTCGAGATGGCGCTACACGCCTCTTTTTTAGGACGGATGAAAAGGAAAGGGTCGCATGGATAAGCGATTTCGATTACTGTTAGCATTGCTGACAATCACAACAGCACTTCATGCACAAAATCAACAAGATGGCTTGCGTGCCTTTGTTGCACCTATCGATTTTACCTTCAAAGATATGCAAATTTATTTACACACTGCGTACTATGCGCTTGATCATAAAACAAATGGTGATAAGGTCACATGGCGTAATCCCTATACAGGGACTGGCGGATATTTTCTGATATTAAATTCAAGCATTAAGGGTCAGCAATTGTGTAGAACGATGCAAGTATTTGTGCATACGGCTACACAAGCGCGAGATCGCTCAGAGAAACGGACCTTCTGCCGGGTGAATCGTCAGTGGCATGATACTCAATTGTAATGGTTGTGAATGATGATACGTTGGTTAAGCTATGGCATGAATGAAAATCAATAAGGACATTGAATTTAATTCAAGGAGTTGTTATGAGAACGCATCAGTTAGCCAATCACGCAGTGGTTCTTTCCATGCTGGTCTTATTTTTATTACATCCAACTTCCAATGCTTTTGCTAAACGACACAAGCACCATAAACATGTCACGCAAACCCAAGAAGATCAGCAGCAAGATAAATTATCAGCAGCAGATGAAAAAAAGCAAATGATACAGCAGCCTATTATCAATCCTCTGGTGGCACATGATATTTTTGATAAAGCAAAATCTAATCGAAATTGGAAGCTTGCATTTGTGACGGGTGAGCATGCGCAAGTTGTTTTTATGAATGTCTCTCCGACAACAAATCCAAAAAATGAAATTGGTATGGAAACACATCCATTCGATCAAGTGATTTTTGTGGTATCTGGCAATGGGAAAGCCATCCTTGATAGTAAAGTCACCATTGCGAATGCGGGGGATATGATTTTCATTCCTAAAGGGATTCCGCATAATGTGATTAATATGGATGCAAAAGAACCGTTGAAAATCATCAGTGTTTATTCAAGCAATGATATTCCTACAGGTGCAGTCATCAAAACGAAAGATGCACCTAAAGAAGAAGAAAAGCATCAAGAACTAGATAAAGCCCAGGTTAAAAATAAAGATGATGCAAAAGAACCAGCGGTTGCTAAGGACGGCTCTAAGCATGGATTGAAGAAAAAAGATTCATCTAAAAATACAAACAGTGATGATGAATAGATCATTATGGCAAGAAACAGTGTCAGTGATCATGTGATATCACTGACACTTTATAGAGATGCCAGTGCTATTTTGTTGTTGGCGGGATTAAGAGCACATCCTTGTTGGCATCGATCAAAATACGATTTGCGACACTCCCCATAAATAAATGCTGCTGTTTTCCATGACCCTTGGTGCCCATGATAATTAAATCAGTATTTAAATTATTTGCTTCGTTAATAATGGTGGGTCCCGGATATCCTAATAAAATATCATACGATTTTTTAGCAATGTGCGGATGGTAGGGTTTTATGAATTTATCCATTTTGACTTCTAGATATAAAATGATCGCTTTACGTAATTTTTGTAATTTGGCTTTACTAATATTTTGCGCGATTGTTTCTCTGCGTAGCAGATAATCAAATTCATAGTCGCCTACATGTAATAAGCGAATTTTAGTATTACTAAATAAGTGAATCCCATATTTTAATACTTTTTTACTTGCGGCTGAAAAATCGATGAGTACGAGGATTTTTTTATACGGACGGGCGGTGGTATTCTTGACGACAAGAGCGGGAATGAGCGTGTGTTCAGCGATGTATTCAGCTGTCGTGCCGACGAATGTATCACTCATCGAATAGCGTCCGTGTGCACCAATCACAATTAAATCAAATTTGTACTCTTTGGCAAATTGTAAAATCTTTAACGCCGGTTTGCCTTTGCTGATGACAGCGTAATCTATATGTAGGTACAGCTTTTTGTATCGTATCAGTGCGCTTTCTAATTCTTGTTTTGCATGAGCTTCTGATGAAGGGATGATGTCTCTGGGAATAATCTTTCCAATTATTTTGCTAAATAAATCTTTTTCAATGACATGTAATAGTGTGATAGTGGCGCCATGTGATTTTGCGATTTGAATCGCGCGTTCAATCGCTGTGGCTGATGTGGCAGAAAAATCGGTGGTAACTAATATTTTTTTGAATCGCTTCTCAATGAGTGTCATCGTCCATCTCCATGCAGTATCCAATCATAGTAATTTACGACTGCTGCAACTGCAATGCCAATCACTGATCAATCACTCGTATACATCCCGGTCTGCACATGAACTCAAACGCAATTTTGTGATTGTCATGATAGGTTGCATTACTTATTGACTGGAGGCTGAGCTCATAATCCTCTAAGATAAGTACTGATACTATTCATTGCCAAGGAGGGCAAATGAAACAGAATCACCTTTTTCGTCTACTTATCACGTTATTACTATGCTGGCAAACGGCAGCAATTGCTGCAACATCGCCAACACCACCAGCGCCCACACGTCATGCGCGTCTCTTACTGGCGCCGACGCCAGTGAATGTCAAAGTGACGGTGGCAAACGCAAACTATGTTGAAACCATCTCTGTGTGCAATCAATCGGGTGCACCCATTCCTTTGACAAATCTCGAATTTGATTTCAATTATGGTGTGGCCATGCCTAGCAATATCTGGGGCAACCCTTGGGTAGCATGGCGCGTTGCCAGCCAAAATGGTAAGCAAGTGGTATTGATGGGTGGCACACCATGGGCTGGCAATTTGCCAGCGGATCCTGGCTGCCAACATCCCTTAACAATTCAATTTAGTGCGCCACCGAGTAATCCTGCACCTACGGGTCCTTATGTGTTTAAGGCAGAAGGTGGTGTTGGCCCTGGGCCAAGTCCTGATCCTGGCCCTGGCCCAAGTCCTGACCCAGGTCCGACGCCTGATCCGGGTCCAGTCGTCCAAACGGGTACACTGAATGTCTTATTGGGGGCGGCACCTGCAGGTGGTTTGCCTAATCCCATGGTCACGGTGACCGGGCCTAATACCAATCAACAGAAGGCAGTGACATGGGGTGCAGCTTGGGCACTACCGAATTTAACACCGGGGCGTTATAACATTACGGGTGCAGCCTTAACGGCAAATGGACAAACCTATGTGGCTGATCCAGTGGCCGCCACCGTGGTCGGTCAGCAAACGACAAATCAAGCGATTAGCTATCATGCGACGGCAGCCACCACGACACCTGTGGTGATTAACTTGATGAACTCACCTCAAGCCCAGGTGCCTATCACGCTCGCAGGCGCTAAAGCGACCATCAATCAAACGGTAGCGAATGGGGCCGTGTTAAATTTAGCGAGTGATAGCTACTATGTGTCGTCCAGTGTGCCGGGTTATACGGCTACCGCTACGCCCAACCCACTGGTGGTCCCTATTAATCGTACTATCACGATTAGCTTCACCCCAGTCGCTTCAGGGACGGGCAATCGTACGATTAACTTCATCAATCAATGCCCATTTCCAGTCTGGTTTGGCTTCATCAGTGGCGCTACCCCAAATCGCAATGGTGCATGCAATAGTGATGCGGATTGTTATCCAGGTTCTACCTGCGTGAATCGCGGTGGTGGTGGCAATCAATGTTTCTGGAAAACACCAGTGCCTGCGAATAACAATTTCCAGTTGGGACCGAATGGTGGCACGAATAGTGTGCAAATACCTATTTACAAAGGAGGTCTCAATTATATTTGGAGTGGTGCCGTCGCAGGTCGTACTAATTGTACGGCAGCCGGTTGCGAGACAGCCGATTGTGGCGCAGGTGGTGGCGCTTGCCCTCCCGGTCGCGGCTTCGTGCAGCCAGCAACACAAGCTGAGTTCACGTTTGGGATGACATCGCCAGACTACTACGATGTGGAAATCATCAATGGCGTGAATATCCCAGTGTCAATGGAACCCATTGGTGGGCCGCGTAATGCGAATGATCCCTATATCTGTGGTGGTGGTGGGTTAGTAAACCCGACACCAGGTATGGGTGCTTGTTCCTGGAACTTGATCCCACCTTCCGTTGAGTATGTCTGGGTTCGTCCTGGTGGGAATGCCTGTAATAGCAATGCCGATTGTGGCGGTGGTGATAAGTGCGGTTTGAGTTTCAACCCAGGTCGCGCTGCCCCCTTCGCCAAAACGTGTGGTAAGCAACTCGGCTATTGGACGGCAGATCAAGTATGTGGTGCGCAAAACACTTTTGGCGCGCCATTCAATTGCCAACAACCATTGCCGCCACCCATGAATAATTTAAATCTCACCAATTTATATGGGTGTACGGTTGTCGGGTCTTGTTACCAACCAGGCGCCAATAACACGTGTTGCGGTTGCGCCAACTGGGATAAAGTCGGTGTGAATGTTCCGCCAGGACCGCTCACCCAACAGTGTGTCAATAGTAATCCCACTTGGATGAATAGCGTATTGCCCACACTACGTTGGCTGAAGCAAGCGTGCCCCTCAGTCTATACCTATCCGTATGATGATATGAGTAGTACGTTTATGTGTACGATCATGAAAAACAACGGTGGAACACAAGTGAATAGCGTGGATTACAACATTACCTTCTGTCCTGGTGGTAAAACTGCTGGCATTAAACAATAGGCGTAAAAAATATCCCCTTCGGCAACACGCTGAAGGGGATTTTGTTGAGAGGTTTAGCCTGCTTTCACAGCAAATACCTTGCCATCAGAAATCGTCGCGACAACGGGAATATCCTTCATTTTCATTGGTACTTCCGTGAGCGGGTTGTTCAGCAATATGGTGAAGTCTGCACGTTTGCCTATTTCGATACTACCGATCTCATCTTGCAAGCCTAATAGATATGCCGCGTTGATGGTCACTGCTTTCAGCGCATCTTCTGCAGAGATACGTGCGGGTTCGCCCATCACTCTACCGGTGGCAGTCACACGATTAATCGCCGTCCACATGGCATTCAACGGACCCAGCGGGGTGACGGGTGAATCGGAGTGGATGCTAAACATGAGGTTATTGCGTTTAGCCTCAGCAGTGTTATCCATTTGTTTGGTACGCTCTGGTCCAATGGTGATCGCGGCATGTTGATCTCCCCAATAGTAAAGATGGTTGGTGAAGAGATTCACATACGCACCTAACCGCTTCGCACGTGCGAATTGTTCGCTATTGGATAACTGGTCATGCTCAATGACAAATAAGCCATCGAGGCGTGGCGCACTATTTTGTAAATAGGCCAAGGTATTTAACGCAATGTCGGTTGCCTCATCACCGTTTGCATGCATATGCAAAGGAATGCCCGCTTGCCAGAATGGGAGTGCTTCTTGTTTCAACTCATCGGGAGATATATTTAAAATGCCATTCGGTGCGCCGTTAAAATAACCTGGCCAATTGAGTCTTGCCGTGAATCCCTGAATGGAACCATCGATGACAAACTTGAGGCCACCCATACGCAGCTTGTTAGACATTTGCTTTTGTAGGTTTTGATAATAAGCAATGCCTTGGCCTGGTGTTTGCTTTTCGCGACCAGCGAGTGCTTCGCCATCATAGACTAAGACAACACGTACGGGATAATCGGGATTCGCTGCCGCATTTTTCAATGGCCCGAGTAAGGCGCCTTCCGTGACACCACCAAAGAATAAATCAGAGACGGTGGTGAGTCCCAATCGATGTGCCAGATCACCCGCGCCGGCGATACCTTTTTTAACAATGGTGGGTGAAATAAGACTGTTAACAATTTGCGGCAGAACAGTCGTCATCGCGGCGATTTCACGTAAGACCCCATTAGGATTGCCAGCTGCATTTTTCATGACGCCGACAATGTTCGTTTTGCTGTTGATGCCAGCACGCGCCAGCATGACGCTATTAACGTAAGCAATATGGCCGCTCGCATTCAATACGAAGATAGGACGTGTTTTGGAAATGACATCCAGGTCGGCCACCGTTAACTCTTCGTTGTTGTAGAAAATTGGATCGTAGTTCCACGCAATCAATGGTTCGGTGGGATTTGTCATTTTCTTTTCAGCGGCGGTTAAGTTAGTGAGCACCTCATCCTTGGTTTTGGCACCGTGAAAGACTTGTCCGTCGTAACCGAGAAAATCATAATAACCCGCATACGGATGTTGTAAGAGGGTCACTAACAAGGTCCAGTGACTATGCGCCTCGATGAAGCCTGGGATGATCACATCATTAGCGAATTGATTATTCACAGCATATGACCCAGCTTTCATCCAGCTTTGCATATCCTCCAGTGAGCTCACAGCAAAGATACGATGATCTTTCACGGCGACGGCGGTGGCTTCGGGTTGCATGGGGTTCATCGTGATAATTTTTTTTGCAGTGAAAATAGTGACGGGTGGTTCTGATTCGGCAAAGCTGGGGGTGCCATACCAAGCGAAAGTGGTGAGGGCTAAACAGATAAGGGTAAGTGCGTTGCGACGCTGCTTTTCCATGCGAGTGCTACTCCATAACAATTGTCAACAGACCCTAGTGTGAGGGGAATAATTGGCTAAAGCAATATGAGGTGAGTCTGTAGTGCGCTGTTGTTCATGACTGTATCGGGGGAGATGTGTGCTATAGCATCCCTGCACGCATGCTATGTTGCGTACAGGGGGTATGCTTAAGATTTTTTCAAATTGTAATGCAGATTTTGTTGTGCCGGATCAATTTTCACTGTGTTGCCGGTTGCGGCGTCAATGATGAACCCTGGCCAAAAGAGAATGTTCAATAAGCCTACCGGTTGAAATTTTGAATTCACCGTTTGGGTTTGCGCTTCAAAACCTTCTTTTTTGACGGTAATTTCTTTACCACCGTAGATGTAGCTGGGTAAACGTACAACGGTAGGTGTGGTGCCGTATTGTTTGTGGCCAACGAACACTTTCGCGCCTTCTGGGTTGGAGTGTACGGTCACATTACGTTCATTGTCACCAGCGATGCTAGCACAACCAATGACCATGGTTGACATGGCGCATAGTGCACTTAATTTTAAAATTGTTTTTTTCATAGTCCATATTCCTGAGTTGTGAAAAAGCTTTCAATCGCATGATAGGAGATTAGGATGGAAAGTCAAGAATTCAATCTATTTGTAATAAAATGAAAATATAATAGTCAAATCTGGCGCATGAAATTGTTAATTATATAACGAATATGAGTAATTTAATTTCATAAAACCTTTATATGTTAATTAATTAACAAAACGGATTCATAAAAAGCGCTAATCATGTTAAGGTGCGTGACCTAGTACTCTAAAAAAAAAAATAAAAAGACGAGAGGAAATTAGCCAATGTTGAATAGATTTTTATCATTGCTGCACAAGACTGAACCTACAGATAAAGAGGAACGTGAGCCGCTGATGGATAGCGAAGCGGTTGAGCAGCACCCCACTGACGATTTTGTGCACGTACCTAACGAGGCACTTTCTCACATCATCTCTTATTTAAAACCTGAGGACATGGCTAACTTCGCCAAGACGAACAAACGCCATCGTGCTGTGGTGAATGGCACAGGAACACAAATCGATGTGCTTGCCAAAGATAGCGACACAGGGGAGACAACCACGCGTAAAGCAACGTATGCGGAGCTGACGCAAATTTTAAACCAGCGTAAGCCGTTAAGACGCTGCATCAAAAAAACGCAACCCCATGCGTTGGTTAAATACATTAGTGACCATGAATATGTGACGTCGGTTGTTTGTACGGGTGGTTTCTTGTTATTTGGTGGTAGTTCAATTGCGGCCAGTTTCGCCGTCAGCTCCACTGCGAACGCATGTTCCCCAACTGCGGTGACACTGTGCTTCGGTGGTGTTGGTATGCTTGGCGCCTCATCTGCCGCGCAACCCGTGGTTCGAACTGTCAGTGAATGGAGAGACCGTAGGCAACTACAAGTGGATGAGATGATCGAACAGCTTAATGCAATGCCTACTGTGATTACGATGAAAAAATAAACTGACATGATCTGAACATCCGCCCAAAGATAAATACGGAGACCACTATGTTTGCCAGATTTAGCAAAAAAAATACGCATGAAGAGCAGCAACCATTAATACCTAAAAATCGTTTAGTACAGTCACGAGATGCTTTTGACAAAGTGCCCAATGATGTGATGATAAACATCGCGTCATTTTTAACACCAAAAGAGATGGCCAGTTTTGGGCTAGCGAATAAACGTATGCATGCACTGGTCGAGAAGACCCCGACGGCATTTGAAGTTCATCAGCTGGTGGATGGTGAGACACAGGTGACAAAAAATGCCACGTACGCACAGTTGCGTAAAGCGTTCATTGAGCGCGCTCCCCTAGAACGTCAACTTAAGAAGACCCAACCCAGTAAACTATTGAAGAAAATTCGTGAACGTGAACGTTGCATTGCTATCACCTGTTCGACGACAACGATGTTGACGGGTGCCTTGGCCGTTGTGAGTGGCGGTCCGTTGATGTCGGTAAGTCCTCCATTAGGCATTACAGCATGGGTCGGCGGTGCAGTAGGCACATTTTGTTTTCCTCTATGTATTTCACGCAGCTCCGAAATATTTGAACGCCAACAAGTACGCAGGGATGAACAAATACAAGCCTTAGAGGAGAGATTGAAGGCAAAACCTCAAGTCATCGCTATGCGTAAATAGTATTGACTGTGTTGAAATGAGTCGTCGCGGCACATGGGTGCACGATGACTCATTGGTAACATAAATCCAAGAGGAGAATAGGATGTTTGCACGATTAACTAATTTTTTATCCAAAAACACGCGTGAAGAAACGCAGCTATTATTACCTACAAAAAATACACAAAAACCGCGAGACGCTTTTGACAAAGTGCCCAATGATGTGGTGATGACCATCGCTTCCTTTTTATCACCTAAAGAGATGGCACGTTTTGCACAAACGAATAAACGTATGCAGTCGTTGGTAGAGAAAACGCCGACGACATTTGAGGTGCATCAACTGGTAGATGGTGAGACGCAAGTATCAAAAAATGCCACATACGCACAGTTGCGTAAAGCGTTCAGTGAGCGGTTGCCAATTGAACGACAAATTACCAAAGCACAACCCGGTAAGCTAGCGACATCTATACGCACACATGAAAATTGTATCGTCGGTACTTGTACATCGACAACTATGCTTGTGGGTAGCACGGCCTTATTTAGTGGTGTACCACTAATGTCGGTCAGCGCTTCATTAGGCATTTGTTTATACGTGGGAGGTGCAGTGAGCACCTTAGGTGTCCCCATCTGTATTCTGCTTGGCCATAAAAAGTTTGAACGTCAGCAAGTACGTAGAGATGAACAGATGTCAGCGTTACAAAGTGAGTTAAAGACCAAGCCGCAAGTCTTTGCCATGCGTAAATAGTTGTTAACTATGTTGAAGTGGGTCGCAGCACATGGGGGCCCATCCAACTTCCTCTAAGTCACACTATGTGGAGCGAATGATGTTTGCACGATTAACTAATTTTTTATCCAAAAATACGCGTGAAGAAACGCAACCATTGTTGCCTACAAAAAATGCACCAACATCACGTGACGCCTTTGACAAAGTGCCTAATGAAATGGTGATGAATATCGCTTCATATTTAACACCCAAAGACATGGCAAATTTGGCGCAAACAAATAAACGTATGCATTCGTTGGTAGAGACAATCCCAACGGCATTTGAAGTGCATCAACTGGTGGGTGGTGAGGTGCACGTGTCAAAAAATGCCACGTACGCGCAGTTGCGTAAAGCGTTCAATGAGCGTGCGGTCGTTGAAAGGCAAATTACTAAAAAACAACCAGGTAAACTCGTGGCATCCATTCGATCCCGAGAACGTTGTATCGCGGTGTCTTGTACCATGTCGACCACGGTGACGGGTATTTGCGTTGTGCTTGGTGGTACACCATTGCTGGCAGTGAATACCACATTGGGGGTAAGTGCGTTTCTTGGGGGTGGTATGAGTACGTTATTTTTTCCCATTTGTATTTCAAAGAGCTTGCAATTATTCGAGCGTCATCAAGAGCGTAGAGACGAGAAAATACAATTATTACAAGAAGAGTTACAATCAAAACCGCATGTTTTTGCCATGCGTAAATAATAATTCCTGTGTTGAGGTGGGTTGCAGTGTATTGTCAGCCACTTAAGGACCTCTTGATCATGCAATGTGGAGCGAATGATGTTTGCACGATTAACTAATTTTTTATCCAAAAATACGCGTGAAGAAACGCAACCATTGTTGCCTACAAAAAATGCACCAACATCACGTGACGCCTTTGACAAAGTGCCTAATGAAATGGTGATGAATATCGCTTCATATTTAACACCCAAAGACATGGCAAATTTGGCGCAAACAAATAAACGTATGCATTCGTTGGTAGAGACAATCCCAACGGCATTTGAAGTGCATCAACTGGTGGGTGGTGAGGTGCACGTGTCAAAAAATGCTACGTACGCGCAGTTGCGTAAAGCATTCAATGAACGTGCGGTCATTGAAAGGCAAATCACTAAAAAACAACCAGGTAAACTTGTGAAGTCATTGCGTGAACATAGAAATGGTGTTGGGGCCACTTGTTTTCTCGCATCAGTATCGACGTGCGCAACAGCAGTCGGTGTTGGCGGCCCGCTGATATCTAATCCTTTCATCGTGGCGAGCATGGCTCTGGGTAGCTCAGTGGGTCTGACGGTTTGCTTACCCATCTGTCTTGTCAGTAGTCAGAATTATTTTGAACGCCATCAAGTGCGTAGAGATGAAAAAATTCAAGCGCTAAAAGAAGAGCTGAAGACAAAACCGCAAATCATGGCCATGCGCAAATAATGTGGGTGAAGTTGTGGCGCCCCTGATGCTGCGCTGATTCGTGAGACTATGTCAGATAGTACATGATAGATGAAATGACGCATACTGATGTGAGCGCAACACGTATCTGTGACATCCTGTGTGGAGACGGCATGCCCCGGGTTCCGCGCGACGCGCTTCACCCAGGCTACTATGCACTACACCCAGACCACTTGCATTGCCATCCACAAACCCGCTCGCCCGTGAATCTGTATTGCCATCCACAAACCCGTTCGCCCTGAGGAGGCCGCGTAGCGGCCGTCTCGAAGGGCTTATTCAAAATTTTTATTTCTTTTCGCGTAAATGGACAGTTTTTTCCAATCTCTTCTTATAAGTGCTTCCTTCTTCTTACGGTTCCAGCCTTTGATTTGTCTTTCTGATGATATAGCTTCTGCGCGAGTCGCAAATTCCTCTGAAAAAACCAACTGTAGGGGCAATCTGGTTGCGGTATAGCAAGTGGGGATCATTTTTTGGTAATGTTGCATCAGACGATTTTCTAAATTATCTGTATGACCCGTGTAATAACTCTCATCAGAACATTTTAGTATATATACCCAAAACATCACTTCCTCCATATAAGTACTTAATGGAAGCCCTTCGAGACGGCGCTAGCG
>CAZYKO010000017.1:0-36042 GCA_964648015.1 uncultured Coxiellaceae bacterium | reverse complement strand
TGCGGCACGCAGTGCCGTCTCGAAGGGTGCGCTCCCAACTCTATCCGTTCGCCCTGAGGGAGACCGCCTTGCCGCCTCGAAGGGTGCGCTCCCAACTCTATCCGTTCGCCCTGAGGAGGCACGCAGTGCCGTCTCGAAGGGTGCGCTCCCAACTCTATCCGTTCGCCCTTGATGCGGCACGCAGTGCCGTCTCGAAGGGTGCACTCAGACTACGACTTCACCAAGCTCATGAATTCTGAGCGAGTGCGTGAGTCTTCGCGTAAGATGCCCAGCATCACCGAGGTGCACATCACGGAATTTTGCTTTTCAACGCCGCGCATCATCATGCACATATGTTGCGCTTCGATGATGACGCCAACCCCTTTGGCGCCCGTCACTTCATAAATCGTTTGTGCAATTTGTTTGGTCAAATTCTCTTGCACTTGCAAACGACGTGCATACATATTCACAATGCGTGCGAGCTTTGATAGCCCAATGATTTTTCCTTTGGGCAGATACCCCACATGACACTTGCCAATAAAAGGGAGTAAGTGATGCTCGCACATGGAGTAGAGTTCAATGTTTTTAAGGATCACTAATTCATCATTATCGGATTCAAACATGGCACCATTCATAATTTTTTCTAATGACTGATGGTACCCTTGCGTAGCAAATTCAAATGCTTGCGCAGCACGTTTAGGTGTTTTGATTAAGCCTTCACGTTCTGGGTCTTCGCCCACGGCCTCAATAATTTTTTTGAAATACTCTTGCATGCGCACCTCGCTACTTACTTTATGATTATCAATGAAAATGTAAAACCAGCCGACTATCGGCTGCTGGCAATTCTCGTTCAATGGACTGAATGACACTTTTACACAAAAACGTCAATCGTTGCCACTTCGGCTTCAAGGATTTAACCTGGGGGCCAACCCATTTGTCTACCACCGATTAAATGGGCATGGATGTGGTAAACGGTTTGTCCGCCATGGTTATTGCAATTCATCAAGATGCGATAACCTTCCTCAGAAATGTTTAATTCTTTAGCAATTTTAGCGCCGGTCAAAATTAAACGGCCTACCAGATCGGCATGCTTGGGCGATAGTTCATTGAGTGTAGCAATATGTTCTCTGGGAATGATGATTTTATGATGAGGCGCTTGAGGGTTGATGTCATCAAAGGCAACGACCTGTTCGTCTTCATAAATAAGCTTGGCCGGTATTTTTCCCGCGGCGATTTGGCAAAATAAGCAATTCATCTCAGTGACTCCTTAAGACATGATTTTTTTTTGAAACTGACGGCGAGCTTATTGTACTATGATTGCTTGCAATCTGTTCGTATTTGTTGCTGGAGCTTGCAAAATTGTTAAATGAAAGTACACTAGGCGGCAACTCGCCATTTACAAAGAGGATTATTTTATGGGACTGGAAAATCTCCAGCCAGGGCAACAAGTGCCTGACGATATCAATGTGGTTATAGAAATACCGTCAAATAGCAGTCCAATCAAATATGAAATCGATAAATTAAGTGGCTTGGTTGTGGTAGATCGTTTTTTGGGCACCTCTATGGTGTACCCTTGTGAGTATGGTTTTGTGCCACATACGCTTTCGGAAGATGGTGATCCGATGGATGTGTTAGTCATTTCACCTTACTCCTTGAGTCCAGGGGTGATGATTCGTTGTCGGCCCATTGGGTTACTACGGATGACGGACGACTCGGGCAAAGATGTGAAAATTCTCGCCGTGCCGGTGAATAAATTAACAACACGTTATCAACATGTTCAAAAGCCAGAAGATTTAGGTATCGACTTGCTTAACACGATTAAGCATTTCTTCGAACACTACAAAGAATTAGATCCGGGTAAATGGGCGAAGGTAGAAGGTTGGGAAGGTGTTGCCGCTGCCAAAAAAGAAATTTTAGAAAGTGTGTCGCGCTACCAGCACACGCAATAGTCTGATAGCGGGCTCGATCATCGTTTAGGCGTCCATCTCCGCACAGTGATCACAAATGTTTGGTGATGCGCTGGCAATATAGGATAGGCTGCGACCTTCTATGTCAGCCTGTCGGGGATTGCGTCGTATCGTTGCTGCAGCTGGATACGCTGTAATTTGCATCCGACTATTCGCACGTATCCCGTAATTGGTAATATCGTTTGCGATGGGAAAGTAATCACCATAGCCGACATAGCGTAGTTTACGCATATCATCTGTGCCTTCGACAAAATCACTAATACCACTACTCCATAAATATGCGGCAATACGTTTAGCGCGACTTTCAGAGAGTTGTCGTTCCCATCTGGCGTGATAAAAGCCGCTGGTATTCCCAGAAATCATGATGTTATGTCGTGGGTAACGTTCTAACACGTTGACTACACTTTCTAACACGGGATAGGCGCGTGGTAAAAACTCGCAGGTATTCGGTTCAAATAATTCGTCACTTGGCAGAACAATGCCAATCATATCGCCGACTTGATACACTTGACCGCCACCACGAATAATACCGCCTGAGGCATAGCGTAAGGTGGTGACATAATATCCTAGCATGCCGCCGCCAAGACCCACGAGGGGAATCAGGGGTTTTGGGCCATTAATTAGCGCGACACTACCGGCGCCAGCGCCCGCGCCGATGGCTGCATTCACAGGGCTACCAGTGAGGTGATTATTTGGTGCAAGCGGATTGTAAGCGCAACCCATAGGCAGCGTGAGTGCTAAGATGAACAGCCATCCGAGCTTAACTTTTTCGTTAATCATGATGAATGCATTTCCTAATAGCATATGATGTCACAAGTGTTGTCTAGACTTGCGTTAGTGGTTCATTTTGCGTGATCTTGGCGTCATCTTCAATCGAAATGCTCGCTCGCAAGAAAGAGGCATGGCTTTCATCCTATCCTTTGAGTACTATGAAGTGACCGAATAAGGATATTTTTTCGAGGTGGTGCCTATGGACTTGGCAAAAGACCAACTGACAAACCAAGGGTCAGATCAATTTCTACGTGCAGCGCATTATACGACTTGGCAACTCATTAAGGCCTACTGGCAATCGCCGGAACGTGTCTCGGCCTACTTATTTTTTGCGCTCATTCTCATCATGACCGTGTCATTGGTCGGCATCGACGTTGTTTTAAATTATTGGTACAACCATTTTTACAATGCGCTGCAAGCTTATGACAAACGCGGTGCAATTCAATTACTGGTGGTGTTTTTTGGTATCGCATTCGTTTATATCATCGTGGCTGTCTACCGTTACTATGTCTCACAATTGTTTGCGTTGCGCTGGCGTCGTTGGCTCACTACGCAATTCATTGGTCGCTGGTTAAATGATAAAGGTTATTATTATTTAGAAAGTTTTGATCCGAAAACCGATAACCCTGATCAGCGTATTCAAGAAGATGCAGGTGCGATCGTCACCAGTTCTATCGAGTTGACCACGGGTTTGATTACTGCTGTCACAACAATGATTGGCTTCATGTATGTCTTATGGTCATTGTCTGGCGTGTTGATCATTCCATTAGGTAGCTTGGGCACATTGCGTATACCGGGCTATTTGGTGTGGGTAGGTTTACTCTACAATCTCATTGGTTCTTTGCTCGCGTTTAAAATTGGACGGCCATTAATCGGATTGAACTTCGAGCAACAACGTCGTGAAGCTACCTTTAGATTTGCTGCCACAGATTTACGCGTGCACGCCGAAAATGTCGCTTTCTATCATGGGGAAGCGCATCAAAAAAATATCTTGCAGCGTTTGTTTGGTGGCGTGTTGGCGAATTGGTATGAAATTATTTTGCGACAAAAAAAATTATTATGGTTCACCGCCGGCTTCAATCAAACCGCGGTTGTCTTGCCTTTATTAGTGGCATTACCTAATTATTTCGATAAAGTTTTTTTATTAGGCGGGTTGATGCAAAGCATTCAAGCATTTAATCGCGTGCAAGAGTCACTCGCCTTCCTTGTGAATTCATATTCGTCTATTGCATCATGGCAAGCGGTATCACGGCGACTCACGACATTTGCGAATCACTTAAACGAGGTTGAAATAAAAGCGCAGACACAAAATAAATTGCACGTACAAGAAGTGCCGCAAAATATGATTCAAGCCAGTAATGTCACGATCAGCACGCCTAGACAAAACATTTTATTAAAAGATATTAATGAAAAATTTATACACGGCGAACATTATGTAATTAAAGGCCAGTCAGGCTTAGGCAAAAGCACTTTCTTACGTGCGCTGGCTGGACTCTGGCCATTTGCCTCAGGCGGTGTACTCTTACCTGCAAAACAATCCATTATGTATTTGCCACAATCACCTTACATGCCTATTGGCAAATTGGCAGATGCGATTTTGTTTCCCGATCATGTGGATGCGGCACTCGAGAGTGAGCTGGTGGAAATATTGCGTGCATGTCGTTTGGAAAATTTGATTCCGCGTTTGCATGAAGAAGCATCTTGGTCGGAACAATTATCACCGGGGGAACAACAACGGGTGGCTTTCGCGCGTGTGCTCTTACACAAACCTGATTGGATCATTATGGATGAAAGCACTTCCATGTTAGATCTCGCGAATGAAAATTATTTGTATCAATTATTGAAGACGCGATTACCCCATTGTTCCATCGTGAGTGTTGGCCATCGACCCAGTTTGGATGCGCACCATGATCACGTGGTCGATATGGCGCGCTATCAAGCGCGTGCAGATGCTATAGCGTAACTACAAGCGCCGTGATGATGGACGTTGACACGTTGGGCAAAACACAGAACTGCGTTGCCCGATGCGAATGGATTCGAGCGTAGTGCCGCAGTGCGTGCAGGGTTGATGTGCACGCCCATACACTTTCAATTTGAGACTAAAATAGCCCGGCGAGCCATCGCTGCGACTAAAATCTTTCAACGTGGTGCCGCCTTTGGTGATGGCTTGGCGCAAGACACGTTTGATGGCAACGACTAAGCAATCATACTGTTCACGACTTACGTCGCCTGCCGCAGTCCGTGGATGTATGCCGGCGATGAACAACGCTTCTGTCGCATAAATATTCCCTACCCCAACGACAATGTGCCCATTCATGACAAATGATTTCACCGCAACCTGTTTTTTCTGTGCGCGCTCCCATAAATATTTTCCGGTGAAGGCACGACTGAGTGGTTCTGGTCCTAACTTCGCAAGCAAAGGATGATCGGCAACGGGTGCCGTTGTGTAAAGTAGTGCCCCAAAGCGTCGTGGATCAGTGAAGCGCATGGTGCTGCCATTTGTGAGACAGAGATCAACATGATCGTGTTTGTTGGGATCGCTTGCGCGTTTTAAAACACGTACACGTCCGGACATGCCGAGGTGGAGTAAGAGGGTGCCATGCGCAAATTCAAACAAAATATATTTGGCGCGTCGCTTGATATTGAGAATGCGTTGTCCTTTGAGTGTCTGTGTGAGTGCTTTAGGAATTGGCCATCGTAAACGCGGGCAGCGAATGTCGACATGATCAATCATTTGATTGCGAAGATGAGGCAGAAGGCCACGCACGGTGGTTTCAACCTCTGGTAATTCCGGCATGAGATGCTCCTAGCTGTACAATAGTTATGCTGTTTCAGCATGAATGATGTGTTATTATAATGATCCACGGTCAATGCGCCAGTGCTATACCTCACATCAGCATGCCTAATGGCTATCCAAATTGTGAGAGGATTTTTTTTACGGAGGTGTTGGATGTTTGGTTTGATACCACTCCCTTGGTGGGGATATTTGTTGGTGATCTTGGCACTATGTCAGGTGACCATTTTTTCCGTCACCATCTATTTGCATCGCTACGCGGCGCATCGTGCGCTCGAATTGCATCCCATCATAAGTCATTGCTTCAGATTTTGGTTGTGGCTGACAACAGGCATGGTCACTAAAGAGTGGGCTGCGATTCATCGCAAGCATCATGCCAAAGTGGAAACAGCTGACGATCCACACAGTCCGGTGGCAAAAGGCATTAGAAAAGTTTTTTTTGAAGGCGCAGAACTCTATCGTAAAGAGGCGCGCAATCCTGAAACACTGGCGCGTTATGGCGAAGGGTTGCCGAATGATTGGGTCGAGCGTCATGTCTACAGCCGTCATCCAGCTTTAGGGATTAGCCTCATGCTCATCATTGACCTAGTATTGTTTGGGACGATGGGGTTAACCGTATGGGCGATACAAATGATGTGGATTCCGCTTATTGCCGCGGGTGTGATTAATGGTATTGGTCATTACTGGGGCTATCGAAATTATGAATGTAAAGATGCTTCACGTAACATCATCCCGTTTGGGCTTTTAGCAGGTGGTGAAGAGTTACATAACAATCATCATGCTTTCGCTACCTCAGCAAAATTCTCTGCCAAATGGTGGGAGGTTGATACAGGCTGGTTAGTGATTTGTTTACTGCGTTGTTTTGGGCTGGCAAAAGCCAAACGTGTGGTGCCAAAACTTAAAATGATCACGGAGAAAAGCGTGATTGATGCAGAGACACTGCGTGCACTGATCAATCATCGTTTCCAAGTGATGGCGCGTTATGCACGTGAAGTGATCACGCCGGTGGTGAGAGAAGAAAAAAAACATGCGGCTAGAGCACAACGCAGCTTGTTGAGCCGTGCGCGAACGGTGTTAGTGCGTGATGGTTCCTTGATGCGCGCTTCGCAACAAGTGCGATTGGCAAAGCTGCTGGAAAATTTCCAGTCACTCAATGTGGTGTATAGCTATCGCATAAAGTTACAAGCGATTTGGAGTCAGAGCACAGCCACACAAAAGGAATTGCTCGAGGCATTGCAGGAATGGTGTCAGCAAGCAGAGGCGACCGGCATTGAAACCTTAAGTCGTTTTGCTCAGCAGCTAAGAAGGTACGCTTAAATTTAGTGCATCGCATCTTGTGTAATGTGTAAGCGCAGGTCAAAAAAAACCGTAAGGTGACGAAGCGTTTTTGTGATCACCCGCCATCAATGTTTTGCTCGGTAGCCTGGCAACAACATGACAAAAAAAGCCCGAAGAGTACGCGCTTCTTCGGGCTTGAGTGAGATTGTGATCTTGAGTGTTAGATCTTTGTTTCTACGAACAACACATGTTTGCCACATTTTTGCTTGGCTTCGTCCCAAGCGCGGGCATCGAAACTTTGCAATTCAAGTTTGGCGGTCGTTTTCTTTTTGTTTTTGGTCGTCACGCGAAATGTGCCCGTAGGCTTGCCTTTTTTGTTCTTACCAGTCGATAACATTTTGATTTTATCACGCATAGTTGATTACCTTGATTCGGAAATTTGTTCGCGCAATTTGATATCGTTTAACACTGCTTCAATGCCGTGTTTATCGATGATGCGCATGCCGCGTGTGCTAACGCGAATACGGATGAAACGTTTCTCGCTTTCTAACCAAAAGCGTTTGTACTGTAAGTTTGGTAAATAGCGACGCTTGGTTTTATTGTTCGCGTGGGAAACATTGTTTCCGACCATTGGGCCCTTACCAGTGACTGGACATTTCTTAGCCATGATTGCTCTCTATGTTCTTATCCAAATGGGTCATATATATACTTTGCAAGGCTGCAACTTATACCAGAAACTCGAAAGAAGAGCAATGATGAATAGCGGTGGGTTGCTAAGCGTCAACTTTAAAATACCTAACCCTATGAAAATAAACGAATTTAAATCAACTGCAGTGTTGCGTAAACTCGTGCCTTGTCTTGCGTGCGCTGTGGGGTGAATTGTGCTATCTTTTAGCGCAGTTTTCTGCTGAAGGTGAGTATACGTATGTCGGTGTTAGCTTCCAAGCGAATTGTGCTCGGCGTGACCGGGAGTATCGCTGCTTACAAGAGTGCTGATGTGGTGCGGCGCTTGCGCGAACTGGGCGCAGATGTGCGTGTGGTGATGACTGACAATGCGAAACGTTTTATCACGCCTCTCACCATGCAAGCGGTATCGGGTCACCCGGTGCATGATGACTTATTCGATTTGCATGCTGAAGCAGCCATGGGCCATATTGAGCTCGCGCGCTGGGCAGATCTCATCCTGGTGGCGCCGGCGACCGCCGATTTCATGGCGCGTCTAGCGACCGGGCATGCCAACGACTTGCTCACAACCTTATGCTTAGCTACCAAAGCACCGATTGCCATCGCGCCCGCGATGAATCAAGGCATGTGGCACCATCTACTCACTCAAACGCACCTGGCACAATTGCGTGCGCGACAAATCATTATTCTGGGCCCTGCGGCAGGCTCGCAGGCGTGTGGTGATGTGGGCATGGGGCGCATGCTCGACCCAGCGGATATCATTACTGCCTTGCAACCAGTGTTTGCTACTGGCGTGTTGTCTGGTCTAAACGTCGTCATCACGGCAGGTCCTACCCAAGAAGCGGTAGATCCTATCCGTTATCTCAGCAATCACAGTTCCGGCAAAATGGGTTTTGCGCTGGCAGCGGCGGCGCAAGCCGCGGGCGCCACCGTTACCCTGATCACTGGGCCAGTGTCATTGACGCCGCCAGAACGTGTGCAAGTCGTTCGTGTGGTCAGTGCGGCAGACATGCATGCGGCAGTCATGGATCATCTCTCACCGTGTGATATTTTTATTGGGGTGGCGGCTGTGGCTGATTACCGTCCACAACATGTCGCGGTACAAAAAATGCATAAAACACAAGAAGCACTCTCCTTGGCACTTGTGCGCACCCCGGATATTGTGGCGAGTGTGGCGCAATTGCCCAATAAACCATTTGTGGTTGGGTTTGCTGCAGAGACGGAGGATGTCATTGCACAAGCTAAAGCCAAGCGGCAACGTAAGCATATGGATTTAATTATTGCCAATGAAGTGGGTAGTGAGCTTGGGATGGGGCAGGATGATAATGCGGTCACCGTGATTGGGCCTTCCCTGACATTGACGATCGCGCGCTGTGCTAAAACGACGCTTGCATGCCAACTGATCGACATCATCGCTGAGCAGTATCACAGCACTCGGGTTTAAGCAGCGTTTTTTGCTGTCTTGGACTTCACCCATGTGGCGTGGATTTGGTATAGTGACCCTTCTTTGCTACATGAATACGCGCCTCATTTCTATTGCATATGAGAGGAAATAAGATGGACAAATTAATCCAGGATTCGTCTCCTACAACGATCCTATCCGATATCACTTCAGCGACAGCACCGATCCAATTAAAAATTTTAGATTCGCGTCTTGGCGACACTTTCCCATTGCCGCGCTATGAAACTGAGCATGCCGCTGGACTCGACTTGCGTGCGATGCTAAATGAACCGCTGGTGTGTGAACCAGGCGCCACACATCTCATTCCGACTGGGATGGCTATCCATATTGGCAATCCATATCTCGCGGCGGTGATTTTACCGCGTTCTGGTTTAGGACATAAACACGGTATTGTGCTCGGCAATCTTGTTGGGTTGATCGATGCTGATTATCAAGGACCGCTCATGGTGTCTTGCTGGAATCGTGGGCAGTCGGCTTACACCATCCAACCCGGCGAACGTCTGGCGCAATTAGTGTTTATGCCAATCGTGCGCACGCACTTCGAAGTAGTAGATGCATTTTCGGCGAGCGATCGGGGTGAAGGAGGTTTTGGTCATTCAGGGAAAAACTAGGTCATCAACTATAGTTAGAGGTTTGAGACCGTAGTCATAACATAAAGCGTTTGGCTACGTAAGTTAACAGGTAGCGCTCAATCGCCACCTGTTAACAGCATCTTTTTGTTGTGATGCAAAAAACCTTATTGACTCAGGGAAATAACTAAATGTTAGCAACCGGTATACGCATTGATCCGACGATTTTTCGTGCCTATGACATTCGCGGTATTGTGGGCCAAACGTTGACGCCGGACACGGTCTTTGTGATCGGCCAAGCCTTGGGGTCCATTGTTCGTGAGGGTGGTGGTCAGCAAATGACGATCGCGCGTGACGGGCGTCTCTCTGGGCCAGCGTTGAGCCGCGCCTTAGCGGATGGGATAGTGGCGGCGGGTTGTGACGTGATTGATCTTGGCATGGTGCCAACGCCACTCCTCTATTATGCAACGACCTTATTCAATGAGCATTCAGGGGTCATGTTGACGGGCAGTCATAATCCTACCAATTACAATGGCTTGAAAATGGTGATCGATGGTCGTACGTTTGCCGCGGAAGCTATTCAACAACTCTATCATCGTATTGTAAACGAGCGTTTTACTAGTGGGGCGGGTAGGCGCACCACGTATGCGATCACGGATCACTATCTGACAGCAGTGCTCAAGAATATCCAGCTGGCACGTCCCTTAACGATTGTGATCGATGCGGGTAATGGGGTCACGGGTGTTATCGCGCCAACACTATTTCGTGCCTTGGGTTGTGTCGTGCATGAGCTTTATTGTGATGTTGATGGCAACTTCCCTAATCATCATCCTGATCCCAGCCATCTTGATAATCTCGCTGATTTACGCGCTGCTGTCCTCACGCATCAAGCTGACATTGGATTAGCTTTTGATGGTGATGGCGATCGTTTAGGCGTGGTGACGTCATCCGGCAACATTATTTTGCCAGATCGCTTACTCATTTTATTTGCTCGAGCACTCCTTGCGACGCAACCGCAGGCAACAATTATTTATGATGTGAAGTGTACCAATCACTTGGAGACGGCGATCCGTGAGCAAGGTGGCACGCCTCTCATGTGGAAGACTGGACATTCGATGATTAAAGATAAAATGAATGAAATTGGTGCGCCACTTGCGGGAGAAATGAGCGGTCACTTTTTTTTCAAAGATCGCTGGCATGGCTTTGATGATGGGCTCTATGCGGCGGCGCGCTTACTAGAAATATTAGCGCAACAATCCATCAGTAGTGATGAAATGTTTCAACGCATTCCCAATAGTGTGAATACACCTGAACTCAAAGTGCTGGTGGCGGATACAGAAAAGTTTTCATTGATGCAAACGTTGATCGCACATGCCAATTTTCCGGATGCCAAAGAGATCATGACAATTGATGGTCTTCGCGTCAATTTTGCGCAAGGATGGGGTTTGGTACGACCCTCTAATACGTCCCCTTATTTAATATTACGGTTTGAAGCGTTGAATGACACTGTGCTCACGAACATACAACAACTTTTCAAACATTGGCTTTTATCCGTTAAACCAGATTTGGTATTACCATTTTGACACAACATGCAAATACGTATGACATCATCATTGTGGGTGGTGGCATGGTGGGGCTCACCCTCGCTTGTTTATTAGCGCGATACACGCCACTCAATATTGTTGTCCTGGAAAGCAAATCCACGCACACCCATTGGAATGAAGCGTCCTATCAACATCGCGTGAGTGCAATCGCCTTAGCATCAAAACGCATCTTTCAATCGATTGATTGTTGGGAAGCAATGGCAACCAAACGTGTCAGTCCATTTACGCGTATTGAGGTTTGGGATGGGGCGCGTCAAGGTGAGCTGAGTTTTGATTGTCATGAGATCGGTGAAGCGCAATTAGGCTACATTATTGAGAATGCTTTAATTGAAGATGTGTTGCGCGCTCGGCTTGCGCAATTATCACGCGTGGATTTTGTCGCACCTTGTACATTGAGCACTTTTCACTATGCCGATAATGGAGTGACCATCACGGCACAAGATGGCCGAGTCTTCAAAGCGCCACTGGCGGTGGGTGCGGATGGCGCACGTTCATGGTTGCGTGAGCAATGCGGTATTGCTTGTCATCAGTATGACTATCAACAACATGCCGTCGTTTGTAGTGTGACGACGGAGAAACCACACGCTCACATCGCGCGACAAATTTTTCTGCCGACCGGACCACTAGCATTTCTGCCCTTATCATCCCCGAATTTATCCTCGATCGTCTGGTCGCTGCCAGTGGCGACGGCACAAGAAAAGTTAGCGCTAACATCAGCAGTGTTTGGCGAACAACTTGCCGAAGCATTTGATCATCGCTTGGGTAAGGTGTTACAAGTTGAAGCACGCCATGCTTTTCCATTAGTGAAGCAAGTGGCAGCCAGTTATGTGACACCACGCGTTGCCTTGGTGGGTGATGCTGCTCATGTGGTTCATCCGTTAGCGGGTCAAGGTGTTAATATGGGTTTATTAGATGCGGCATGTCTTTGTGACGTGATGATGACAGCGATTGCCGAGCGCCGCGATTTTGCTGCTCACAGCGTGTTACGCCGTTATGAGCGTTGGCGTAAGGCGGATAATTTAGGCTTAATAGCAGGTGTGGATTTCATTAAACGCATTTTTGCTAATGAGAATACGTCCATACAAACCTTACGTAGCGTCGGTTTACATTTAACCAATGAAATGCGCTGGATTAAAACGATATTCACGCGCCATGCGACGGGTGATCGACGCGATCTACCACGTGCGGCGCGACCGGGTAATCCAATCGGCTAATCACTGTTTTTTCCCTTCAATTTAACTTTGGTATACGGTTCAATTGCTGCTGCAACGTTTCTGTTGTGCTGAGTGATAATGGAGAGACGAAAGCAGCGACGCTCAGTATGTTTTCACAAATCATACGCACTTGTGTTTGTTTATCGCGTTGTTTGGCTTTGAAAAATCCAAAGCGATGATGTAAATGATGCTTTTGTTGGATATCATCTAAAATGTGTATCGCTAATTGAGATAGCTGATTCAGTGCGACTTGCGCAGAGGCAAACATAAACAAGTTGTCTTGGCATAAAAGTAAATACCTAAAAGATTTTTTTTCTCTCGATAACATGCTCGTGGGAACTAATTTTTGGATGTCATTGCTAATTGTCGTCATAAAATTCGTTGTTATATTTTCTTTGACTTGGTGTAACTGCAAGTGGGCACGTACAGTAAAATTCGATAAATCTTGCATGAATTGATTTAGCTCGTCTTTTTGTCCGCGTATGGTATACGGGGTTTGCGCATAGATGCCATGTAATCGTCTACTAAAGCCACTTTCTATTAGTGTGATGAGACGTGATGTGTTTAGCTCAGCAGCGATTAAAATTGATGCGTTGATACAATGGTATAATTCTTCGCAGTCTATGATGTTGATAAGCGTGTCGAATGGTATTGTATTGAGATCATGGCGAGTGATTTTTTTTGCTAAGAGTAAGTCAAAGATTCGATCGTGAGTGATAAGATCGAAAAATTTGGGTAACATTTGCATCACGTCAATCACGTTAAATATATTTTCAGAAGTGAGTTTTACAATTTTAGGGTGTAATAAGCGTTCGCCTTGTAAGGCGCTCATTTTGATGAAAATAGTCCACGGAATTTCATGACGTGTGAAGTATTCGAGATAAAAGTTAATGGAAAGCACTTTTAAAAAATTACTAGGAAGCTGTTGTGCATCGTGAAAGCTTAGTTTATTTTGCTTAATGAGGTTGGTGATTGCTGGGTGAGCCATTAATTTGCATTGAGAAGTGCTTAAGTTAGCTAATTCCTTGAAATTCAATTTGCAGTTTTGTATCAGGCTTGTATAACAGCTAGCGACATGAATTTGTTCTTTGGTCAATTGTTTGGCTTGTGCGATAGTGCAAAAATTTATTTTCAACAAGCTGATGGTAATTGGATCGAGTAATTTATGCATATCCGTACGCGATAAATTTAACAGCAATTGAATGTCGACGCTATTTGATAATAATAACTGTATATAATATTCATTATTAATGATGTGATTAAATGGTTCGTCTGCGTAAGCTTGTTGTATGAGTGAATCTTTAATCCAATCAAATTTAAATCGTTGCAATATATATTTTTTAGTAAATACCAACGTTGCATCTAAAACTTCAGGAATGATCCCTATGAGAAATTGTGTCATATCTGTATTGGGTGGCAGGTCCGTGATGTGATTGATCGTGAAACATTGGGTTTCATTCGGGAGCCAAAGGCGTATTTTTAAATCAATATGACGTAGATTTTCAGCGACGATTAAAGTGCTATAGCCAATTTGGCCAATTTCGTGAATAAATTCCCAGGGCATGTAATGCGTTTGTGTAGGCGCGCTTTCACTTTTAAACAGTGACATAGGTTGATCGCTTGGGGGTAGCGCTTCTAAATGATCTACACCTAGTGCCGATAAGCTGATATTTGATGCGCGCGCGCTGCCGTTTATTTTTTGTATGCACAATGCAATAAGATGATTTTGTACGTCTAAGATGGTAGCGGCTTGCGTCGTTTCGGTGGCACCATAACGCTCTAACCCTTGTAGGTGTCGTGTCGGGCTGATAATGCATTTGCGTAATTGATGAAACTCATGTGATTCTGGCACATCCTGTTGTAGTGCTTCACGTAAACGAAGCGCTTGTTTTTTGAGTTCGTTCACCTCAGTTGAAAAATCGAGTAGATGTTCAATGGCTGCTTCGATAAAATCTTTCTGGGCGATAGTGAGTGGCATAGCGTTGCTCCTTGTCGGATAAGCGTTAAAATCTAACACCTTCTGTTTTTAGTCATGAACCGTTATACTTTCGCCACTCTATGTTTTCTATGAACCCAAGACAAGATTTAAGGACTAACTGTGGGTAAACGTACACCTTTCTATGAGTTACACTTAAACGCCAATGCTAAGATCGTTGATTTTGCTGGCTGGGATATGCCCCTTCATTATGGATCACAATTACAAGAACATCATCAGGTGCGACAAGATGCTGGGATGTTTGATGTGTCGCATATGGGGGTAGTTGATATCAACGGGACTGAGGCCACGGCTTATCTGCGCTTTTTACTCGCTAATGATGTCGATCGTCTGGTCCCGGGTAAGGCGCTCTACACTTGTATGTTGAATGAACAAGGCGGCGTGTTGGATGATTTGATCGTCTATAAAGTGAATGACAATGCCTATCGTGTCGTGATAAATGCCGGTACGCGAGAAAAAGATTTAGCCTGGATGCGTAAACAACTGACACCATTTGCCGCAGAAATGACAGAGCGGACCGATCTTGCCATGCTGGCGATTCAAGGGCCGACAATTACCCAAAAGCTAGAACAATTTTTGGTACCTGAGAAAGCAAAATTAGTCAGAGAATTAAAGCCGTTTCACTTTGCGATGTTGGACGATTGGTTCATTGCACGTACTGGGTATACCGGCGAAGATGGTTACGAGTTAATTTTCCCTGTGCAAGATGCTTTAACGCTGTGGCAAAAGTTTTTAACTGCCGGCATCAAGCCTTGTGGTCTGGGAGCACGTGATACCTTACGTCTTGAAGCAGGATTAAATCTGTATGGCGCTGATATGGATGAATCCGTGACGCCATTAGAATCGAATCTTGCCTGGACCGTGATGCTCACGCCTAAAGAAAGAGATTTTGTGGGTCGCCATGCATTGGAGCAACAACAATCCCAAGGGATTGCGCGACAGTTGGTTGGATTAGTACTGCAAGGCCCCGGTGTCATCCGTAATCATCAAAAAGTGATGGTGGGTGGTGAAGCGCTCGGTGAAGTGACTAGTGGTGGTTTTTCACCAACCTTAAGCATGAGTATTGCGTTGGCACGCGTGCCGATGACAGTGGATGGTGAGTGCTTTGTAGAAATTCGTCAGAAGTTGATCCCTGCACATGTGATCAAGCCACCATTCGTGCGCAAAGGTAAGAAAATGTTCTAATCACTGCTTGGATAGTCCATGGATGCAAGACCATTGGCGCTAGTGGTGTCCGCACATGAAACCGCAGGCGCCCGTGTGTTCTGGTCTTGATAATCCCGGCGACTATTCCTGCAAAGTTTGTTACTATTTCGTGCGTAATGTTGGCTTGCTTCGTGCAGGTTCAGCATGTAATTGATAGCCTTAGATAGCAATCGTGATGGAGCGAATGATGAGTAACATACCTGATAAATTGCAATATACAAAAACCCATGAATGGGTGCGTAAGGATGATGAGTATTTAACAATAGGCATTACCGATCACGCCCAAACGATGCTGGGTGATTTGGTTTATGTCGAATTACCCCATCCGGATACGACACTAGACAATGGTCAAGAATGCGCTGTGGTGGAATCAGTCAAAGCGGCAGCTGATGTGTATTGTCCAGTGCCAGGAGAAGTCGTGGAAATCAATGATGCGGTGATTGAAAATCCACAGCTCATTAATCAAGATCCCTATGGTAAGGGTTGGCTGATTCGTGTACGACCCTTTGATAAACAAGTGGGTGGTTTGTTGAGTTCGGAAGAATACGGCAAGGTAGTTGCCTCCGAAGCACATTAAGTTATCAATCACAGTGAGAATCTTTATGCCATTTATTCCGCATACCCGCGAAGATATTGACGCCATGCTGGCCGAGATTGGCGTATCACAAATGGAAGCGTTATTTGACGAAATCCCTGAGTCACTGCGTGATGTCTCTCTGGATAATATTCCCCCGGGTATGTCGGAGATGGCGCTCGGGCGTTTACTGC
Organism: uncultured Coxiellaceae bacterium; assembly: GCA_964648015.1. Classification (GTDB taxonomy): domain Bacteria; phylum Pseudomonadota; class Gammaproteobacteria; order DSM-16500; family DSM-16500; genus Aquicella. The sequence goes on along the minus strand of CAZYKO010000017.1, from coordinate 19,750 downwards.
GTGAGCGCGCTCAACAGGATGCAAATTTAGTTTGTTTTATTGGCGCCGGTGCTTATCAACACCATATCCCTGCTGCTGTATGGGAAGTGGCAACGCGTGGTGAATATTATACGGCTTACACACCCTATCAAGCTGAAGCCAGTCAAGGAAACTTACAACTCCTATATGAATTTCAAACCATGATAGCTAGCCTCATGGCCATGGAAGTCTCCAATGCCTCGCTCTATGATGGGGCTTCTGCCTTGGCAGAAGCTATTCTCATGGCTGTGCGTTTACACAAAAAAGAAAAATATGGCATCTTGATGCCGCGCAGTATCCATCCTTTTTATCGTCAAACCGTTGCAACGATTTGTAAACAACAGCATATCAAGCTGATCGATGTGCCATATGAGAGCACAACTGGCAAGATCGATAGGCAAGCCTTAAGCGCGCTGCTGCATGATGATGTGGCTGCGTTGGTGATACCGCAACCCAATTTCTTCGGCGTATTGGAAGATGTGGATCAATTAACAGACTGGGCGCATGCGAATGGCATTTTTTCTATCGCAACGGTCAATCCGATGGCGATGGCGCTTTTGAAACCGCCAGGCCAATGGGGCGCAGCTGGCGTTGATATTGCTTGCGGTGAAGGGCAACCACTCGGGATACCTGTGGCTTCTGGTGGCCCTTACTACGGATTTTTGTGTTGCAAAAAATCTCACGTACGACAAATGCCAGGACGCATTGTGGGACGCACGGTAGATCAAGAAGGTAAAACCGGATATGTGCTCACGCTACAGGCGCGGGAACAACATATTCGTCGTGCGAAAGCGACCTCAAACATTTGCACCAACCAAGGTTTAATGGTGACGGCCTCGACGATCTACATGAGTTTGCTCGGGCCATTGGGACTGAAGCAAGTTGCCATGATGTGCCACCAAAATACGCGTGAGCTCAATGCGGCGCTGTGCGCGATACCAGGCGTCATGCAAGTGTTTGCGGCGCCTTATTTTCATGAACTGGTGTTGCGTGTCGATCAATCTGCTGCGCATTTAGTGCAGACCTTGGCGGCACAAAGTATACAAGCCGGTTTTTGTATGACTGATGCGTATCCTGAGTTGGGTGAGTGTGTCTTGCTCTGCGCCACAGAAACCAAAACAGCTGAAGATATAAAAGCTTTTGCCCTCGCATTTGCTAGTGCGATGCAAAAAAAAAGTGAAGGGAGAAGAGTCGCATGAGACCAACAATGCCATCACGTGAGCAACGTTTAATTTTCGCAGAATCTCGACCCGGACGCAGCGCTCATTCGCAGTGGCCAGCAGGGCACGTCGCTGCTATTGATGATATTCCATCAGCACTGTTGCGTCACGACATTCCACTGTTACCGGAAGTCTCAGAGCTGCAAGTCGTACGTCACTTCACCAACTTGTCTAAACGAAACTTTGCGATTGATAGTCACTTCTATCCATTGGGTTCTTGCACGATGAAGTACAATCCGCGTGGCGTGAATCGCATGGCGATGCTGGAAGGGTTCACGCAGCATCACCCTTTGTCGTTGGAGGAAAATAGCCAAGGTTATTTGGCTTGTGCTTATGAATTGCAGGAAATTTTAAAAACGATTACTGGCATGAAAGGTGCATCGCTCTCACCCATGGCAGGTGCGCAAGGTGAGTTCGCGGGTGTCGCGATGATACGCGCTTATCACGAAGCACGATCCGATACGGCGCGCTGCGAGATTTTAGTGCCGGATGCGGCGCATGGTACGAATCCTGCCTCAGCCGTGCAATGTGGTTATCGTGTGCGTGAAATTCCTACCGATGTTGACGGCAACGTTGATATAGAAGCCTTACGTGCAGCAGTGGGACCGCATACCGCAGGCATTATGCTCACCAATCCATCGACCTTAGGGGTGTTTGAGCAAAAGATTCAAGAAATCGCACGAATTATTCATGAAGCAGGTGGTTTGCTTTACTATGATGGTGCCAATTTCAACGCCATTATTGGTAAGGTGCGACCTGGCGATATGGGTTTTGATGTGATTCATTTGAACTTACATAAAACATTTGCGACGCCGCATGGCGGAGGTGGTCCTGGGAGTGGTCCCGTGGTTGCCAATGAACGCTTGATGCCCTATTTGCCCATTCCTCGCGTGACGAAAGAGGGTAATCATTACCGTTGGTTAACTGAAAAAGACTGTCCGCAAAGCATTGGTCGCTTATCGGCATTTATGGGTAACGCCGGTATCATTCTGCGTGCTTACGCGTATGCGCGATTGTTGGGTAGAGAAGGACTGCATCGTGTCGCTGAGTTTGCTACATTAAACGCCAATTATTTATTAGCGCGTTTGAAAGCAGCGGGTTTCACGCCCGCATTTGCACAACGTCGGGCTAGTCATGAATTTATCATCACTTTAAAAAATGAAGCGAAGACGTTGCATATCACGGCCTTAGATGTATGCAAACGCTTGTTGGATTATGGTTTTCATGCGCCCACGATGTATTTTCCGTTGTTGGTGCCAGAGTGCTTATTGATTGAGCCTACTGAAACGGAGAGTAAGGAAGTGCTCGATGCGTTTGTTGACGCGCTCATCCAAATCATGAATGAAGCTAAAGCCGATCCAGCCATCTTGAAGGAAGCACCGCATACCATGCCGGTGCGTCGTTTAGATGAAGTAAAGGCGGCACGCGATTTGGATTTGACCTTTAAACCGTGATGGTTTTTTTAGTGTAATGATCCTAGGTTACACAATATCGTTCACCCTCGATGCGGCACGAAGTGCAGTCTCGAGGGATGTGCTTGTTTTTTTGAATTTTTTCTATGTTCCACGAATTTTCCCTGGGTTACGCGCTTTGCGCTCTAACCATGGCCTTACCCGCAAGTACAGCCTCAACCTTTTGTCTGTCATTCCCGCCAGAACACAGTCATTCGCGCCAAAAATACTGTCATCCCCGCGCAGGCGGGGAACCATCGCTAACGTTCCATTGTTTATCCTAATGAGAAATGGATCCCCGCCTGCGCGGGGATGACAGTGTTCGAAAATGAAGGCCATGGCTTCACCAAAGCTACAAATGATGCCGGTACGGCGTTTCAGTGAATTAAAAATTATCTTTCCAATATCGAAGCGCCGCAAACACTTTCACCGGTGTAGCTAGGGGTTTACTGATATAATTGCTCACTTGCTGGATGAGGTCTTCACTGTCACAGCGTAAGAATGGATTGGTCTTTAATTCTTCGGCAATCGTGGAAGGTAAAGACGGTTGTTGCTTTTCGAGCAATGCATTCACTTGGGTCATGCGTTGTTCGATATGGGCGTTACTTGGCTCAGCCGTTTTCGCAAATTTCAAATTACTCAACGTATACTCATGGCCACAATACACTTTGGTGTTCGCTGGCAACATAGCAAGTTTTTGTAGAGAGGAATACATTTGCTCAGCTGTGCCTTCGAAGAGTCGGCCACATCCGGCAGCAAACAGGGTATCACCGCAAAATATCATTTCATTGCTGTAGTACGCACAATGTCCGAGCGTGTGGCCAGGTATCGCGATGACACGAAAGTGTATTGGGAAATGGGGGATGGTAATGGTTTCGTTATCTTGCACAGGATGTGTAACGCCAGACACATTATCCTTAGCAGGTGCATAGACCGGGACCTGATAAGTTGCCTTTAGCTTGTCGATACCGTTGGTATGATCCCAATGATGATGTGTAATTAAAATGCCGACCAGTTTTAATTGGTGTGCGTTTAAGTATTGCATCACCGGGTCAGCATCGCCCGGATCTACGACGACTGCGGCACGTGTCTCATCATCGATTAAAGTCCAAATGTAATTGTCATTGAAAGCCAATATGGGTGCGACAGAGACAGTCATAATGTCACTCTATGCAAAAAGTAAATGAGCTAAAAGTATAGCTTAATATTTTGCTGTACACTACGAGCGAAAGGGAAGGGGTGTGACGCGTGTTGCGTGGGATTAAAATGTTACCTCACTCATGGTGAGTGAGGTAACACATGCGATTAACTTCGTGAAGCGCGTTTGCGTTCATGCTCTTTCAGCATTTTTTTACGGATACGTATAGAGCTTGGTGTCACTTCGACGAGCTCATCATCCTCAATAAATTCTAATGCCTGTTCTAAGCTGAACTGTATGTGGGGCGTTAAAATAATATTTTCATCGGACCCAGCGGCACGAATATTAGTAAGCTGCTTGGCTTTGCACACATTCACGACCAAATCATTGTCTCGTGAGTGAATGCCGACAATCATGCCTTCGTACACATCGGTCTGTGGGCTAATCAACATACGACCGCGATCTTGTAAGTTGAAGAGCGAGTAAGCGAGCGCCACACCTTGTTGATTGGAAATCAATACACCGTTTTGTCGATGCGGGATCTCACCTTTGGCAGCTGCGCCATAGTGACTAAACACATGGTGCATGATGCCTGTACCCGAGGTGAGTGTCAGGAACTCCGTATGAAAGCCAATCAGTGCACGTGAGGGAATAATGTAATCTAAACGTACTCGGCCTTTCTCATCAGGGACCATTTGCTTCAAATCACCCCGTCGACTACCTAAGCGTTCCATGATCGTGCCTTGATATTCGCTTGGCACGTCAATCGCGAGGGTTTCGTAGGGTTCCTGCAATTCCCCATCCACCATCTTGGTGATGACTTCTGGACGCGATACGGCAAGTTCATAACCTTCACGGCGCATATTTTCGATCAGAATGGATAAGTGCAATTCACCGCGGCCTGAAACTTTGAATTTATCCGGGTCCCCAGTATCTTCGACACGTAAAGCCACATTGTGAAGAATTTCTTGTTCTAAGCGTTCGCGAATTTTTCGGCTAGTCACATATTTACCGTCTTTACCGGCAAAGGGCGATGTGTTGACTTGGAAGGTCATGCTAACGGTGGGTTCGTCCACGGTGAGTGCTGGGAGTGCTTCTACACAGTTGGGGTCGCAGAGGGTATCGGAAATTTTAAGTGCATCTATCCCAGTGATGGCGATAATATCACCAGCATTAGCCATGGGCACTTCACTGCGATCTAGGCCTAAGTATTCTAAGACTTGCAGAATACGACCCTGTCGGGTATTCCCTTCTCGATCGATGATGGTGACCGGCATGTTGGTTTTGGCTTGGCCTCTTTTGACTCTGCCAATACCGATCATGCCCACATAGCTGGAGTAATCCAGTGTACTGATTTGCATTTGAAAGAGACCGTCAGGATCAACTTTAGGGGCTGGCACGTGCTTGACGATGGTTTCAAGGAGAGGCGTCATGCTATCGCTTTCTTGATTGAGATCAAGGGTTGCATAGCCTAAGAGTGCAGACGCATAAACGACTGGGAAGTCGAGTTGCTCATTCGTAGCGCCTAGATTGTCAAACAAATCAAATACTTGATCCATCACCCAGTCAGGTCTGGCGCCGGGACGATCGATTTTGTTGATGACCACAATGGGGTGCAAGCCACGCGCAAACGCTTTTTGCGTCACGAAGCGTGTTTGGGGCATTGGACCATCGACGGCATCCACCAACAAGAGGACGGAATCAACCATGGATAAAATGCGCTCAACTTCACCACCAAAATCAGCATGCCCGGGTGTGTCGACGATGTTAATTCGATAATCTTGCCATTTAATGGCGGTATTCTTGGCTAAAATGGTAATGCCACGTTCACGTTCCAAGTCGTTGCTGTCCATAATACGCTCAGTATTAGTGACTTTTTTGGAGACGCTAGAGGTTTGTTGTAATAATTTATCGACGAGGGTGGTTTTCCCATGATCGACATGCGCGATGATCGCGATATTTCTTAATTTTTCTGCCACGTTTGCTCACCTGGGTGTTGATTGCTTAAAGGTCGCCTATCTTACCCGAATTGGGGGGGTAATGGCTAATGCGAAAAGCGGTGACGACGCTAACACCCTCGTATTATGCTGAGTGTTTAATCAAAAATGACCATTTATCTCTGGAGATTGCGATGAGAGTGCCTATGCCTTCCACGACGACACCCACTGGCACGCTATGGGTGGAGACCATCAATAGCCCTGTGAACCCTGCAGAGCGCCGTCCTGTGACTTTCGTGCTGCCTGGTGGTCCAGGGGCGGCCCATGGTGCGTATCTGGGTTATCGTTGCCTCTTGGCGGTGACAGACCTCGTTTTCCATGATCCGCGTGGGTGTGGTCAGAGTCATGTGGCGGATATCGCTGAATGCACGATGGACAATTATATTAACGATGTGGAATACATTCGCCAATACCTGGGTATCGATAAAATCAACGTGCTGGGAAAATCTTATGGGTCGATGTGTGCATTAGGTTATGCCTTACGTTATCCGGCTGTGGTGGATAAATTGATTTTGGCAGCAGGCGCACCTTCTTATCGTTTCTTAAAACGCGCCAAGGAAAATCTATTAAAACTTGGTACGCCACAACAGATCGCCATCACTGAGAAAATTTGGGCAGGTGAGATAGCCAATAAAGCTGAATTGATTGAATTTTTTAGACTGACGAATCCTCTCTATTCAATCAAGGCACGTACAGAAGGTGCCACAGTGGATCCCGAATTCAAGAGCGAGTTGTTTTCTCATGAAGTGTTGAATGAAGGATTTAAACAGACATTTTGGCATTTTGATTTTGAACCAAAGCTGCCTGAACTGACAACACCGACATTGGTGTTGGCGGGACGTCATGATTGGATTAACGATGTGTCAGAGGCAGCATTAATGGCGATGAAAATTCCGCACAGTCAGCTGCATATTTTTGAACAAGCATCACATGCGATGGAAGTCGATGTTGGTGAAGAATATTTTCAACGTATCGCTGATTTTATTTCTCATTGACCTATGTGAGCGCGTACGAAAATTCTTGTGCAGCAAGGTACTCGGATGCCGTGTTCACCTCTAAGGTTTTCGCTTGTGTTAGACACACGCGGATTTTATAGCCATGTTCGAGTACACGTAATTGTTCCAAGCATTCAGCTTTTTCTAAAGGGGTTTCTGGTAGCGTCGTGTATTGTTGTAAGAATTCACGCGTAAACGCATAGAGACCTATATGATGAAAAACAGGCACCGTTTGTGTGGTTCTAAAATATGGAATCGGTGCACGCGAGAAGTACAATGCGTTGCCGTGCAAATCAGTGATGACTTTCACGACACCCGGATCAATGTGATGTTCTTTAGCGAGTGGATGAGCAAGGGTAGTCATCTCCGGTCTTTCGCCGGCGAGATAAGGGGCAATTAATGCGTCGAGCATCTGCGGTTGTATGAATGGTTCATCGCCTTGTAAATTGATGATGACATCCGCATCGGGATGTGCTGCGGCAACGACGGCAACACGTGTTGAGCCATTTGGTAACGCGGGATCAGTCATGGCGACTTTTCCACCGATGTGTTGAATGACGGCGGCGATTTCATGACTATCGGTGGCGACGATGACTTCATCCATACGTTGGCATCGCGCTGCATTTTCATAGGTCCATTGAATCATCGGTTTGCCTTGAATAGGCAATAATGGTTTTCTCGGTAAACGGGTGGACTGCAGGCGACTCGGAATGACGCAAAGAATTTTCATAGGATCATCACAATACTGTCATAGAATTAATGGGGCTGATCTTATGCTAAACCTCACCACTGTGCAAGCAACGTTGTTTGTAGGTTGAGGTGTATTTGTGTATCAATAAAATTGTATGAAAACGTGATGATGTGAACGCGCGATACGCGCAGGGTAAACGGTGCATGTTAAATAACACGGAGTAAAGCGATGATCTTGGCTAATTCAAAATGGTTATTAATCATGAGTGGCTTGATGGCGGTCCATTTAGTGTTTGCTAGTACCCAAGAAAAGCTATCGGCAAACATGCACACACGCGACAACAGGAATCAAATCGAATTGCCAGCTGGGTCGCAAATGATAGCTGGTGATTTAAATGTATCAAAGGGTAGGCAATCGGGAAAAGTGCGTGCATCTTCCCAGACGCTGACGCCGCCCTTAAAACATCGTGTAGCAACTTAATTCGAGCGATCGCTGGTTTGATGGCGAAATAAAAAATGATGAATGGGTATGTACGCTAACATTTATATGACGGGTAATAAAGTATGGGCCTAATTCAATGTGATGATTGAAGTGAATGATGATGTTTTATTGGGATGGGAACGGCTGGGGGAGGATGAATTGGACCTTGGATACCTGTAGATATACAAGGTCCAAATTCGAAAAAAGCTTAAGCAGCTTTCTTTTTCTTAGCGCGTGATTTTCTTTTCTTGCGAGCTACTGGACGTTTTTTAGCAGCTTTCTTAGCAACAGTGCGCTTTGCTTTTTTCTTTGATTTAACTTTTACTTTAGCAACCTTTTTCACTTTCTTGCGTGGTTTCACCGCTTTAACTGCTTTCTTTTTGCTTCTTGCTTTTACCATGACGTAGTTTCCTTTCTATTGTTAACAATGAATAAATCTAACATTAGCATTCGTAAAAGTATAGAACTATTAGGGAAATTACCTAGTGACGTCGGAAAGGTTCTCAAATCGTTTTGCTATTCGCCAATTTTGTTAAAGTTTAGTAATGAATACTACGCAGTGTCGTGCGTTTTTTGCAAAATTGTTGAAAAGCGCTAGCATGGCATTTTGCTGTGAATTGACTGATGCATTTTTATAGTTTTTTGTCTGGAGGTAGCGGAGGCGCAAGCGATTTGAGTGTGATAGACTAACGCGCTAAAAGAATATTCAAACTTCAGAACTCGGAATAACAACCATGATGATACAGCCCAAGGTGCGTGGATTTATTTGCACCACCGCACATCCTGATGGATGCTTTCAAGCAGTCGCAGAACAGATTAACTATATAAAATCTAAAGAAAAATTTTCTGGCCCACTAAACGTATTGATCATTGGCGCATCAACTGGCTATGGCTTGGCAAGTCGCATTGCAGCGACTTATGGCGCTGGCGCGAAAACGATTGGTGTCTTCTATGAAAAGGAAGCGGATGAAAAACGTACTGCTTCCCCAGGTTGGTATAACACCGCAGCGTTTGAAAACTTGGCGCATCGTGATGGTTATTATGCAAAAAGTATCAATGGGGATGCATTTTCGTTGGAAACAAAACAGCGTGTCATTGAGCTAATTCAACGGGATTTGCAAAAAATTGATTTGGTGATTTATAGCCTTGCATCGCCGCGGCGTATCCATCCGCTTACTGGCCAGACTTACACATCCGTTTTAAAACCTACTCACCAAGAATTTACCGGTAAAACTGTAGATGCCTTCAGGGGCGATGTAAAATCAGTGACAATTTCACCAGCTTCTGCTGAGGAAATCGAAAACACAATCGCGGTGATGGGTGGTGAAGATTGGGCAATGTGGATTGATGCGTTACTGGCAAATCAGTTGCTAGCGCCAAATGTGAAAACCATTGCTTATTCTTATATTGGTCCTGTGCTAACGCATGCCATTTATAAAGACGGGACGATAGGTAAAGCGAAAGACCACCTTAAAAAAACGGCAGATGAACTTAATCAAAAACTTGCAGCCATTTCTGGGCAAGCTTGTATTTCCGTGAATAAAGCTTTAGTGACGCAAGCGAGTGCTGCCATACCGGTTGTGCCTCTCTATATTGCTTTGTTATATAAAGTGATGAAAGCCAAAGGGATTCATGAGGGTTGTATTGAGCAAATTTATAGACTTTTTCATGATTTTTTATATGCGGCTCATCCATGTGCCTGCGACGCATCAGGTTTTATTCGTCTTGATGATTTAGAAATGCGTGATGACGTGCAAGCGGCTATTGCTGCAAATTGGGATAAAGTCACCTCGGAAAATGTGGCTGCACTCAGCGATATTGCTGGGTATCGTCATGACTTCTATCGTTTATTTGGTTTTGAAATGCCAAACGTCGATTACGCAAAAGAAGTAAATCCTATTGTTGATATCCCATCCATACACAAGTGATTAGCATGTTGCGCACACCTACGATGGGTGTGCGCAACAATCTGGTGGCATGTCGATTCACCAAAACTCTTTCTCGCAAGCGCTCGACAACATCTATGCTTGCAATGTCATTAAAATTTCTTAGTAGTCCTATACCGCCAGCATAGCGCGCAGCATTGGGTAGTGTCAGTTTCAGGTGATGTTCACTCTCCACCTGAAACAACCATTTTGCTGCGGGCAAAAACCTTATTGACTATTGAGCAAGAAATTTTAACAGTCTGTCATTGAAGTCTTCCGGGTTTTCCATCAGCAATGCATGTGACGTGTGTGAGTAAGATACGATTTCATGTTGCGGTAATTGTTTGTAGTACGCTCTGCTTAATTCGGCTGATACTAATCGATCTTGTTCACTGAGCATGATCAGCGTGGGTATTTGGCATTGCGCGACATCTAAGGCAGGAATTTCAGCAAACCCTTCAATGATCGCTTTGATCACTTTCGCCGAGATCTTTTTGCTAGCGATGACTTCTTCTAGCATCACGTCTAAAGGTGTTTGGGTGTTAAATACATATCTACCCACGCTCATTTCAAATAATGGTCGGCATAGTTCTAACATGGGTGCGGGTAAATTAAAAAATGCTGGCACAGGAATGTGTGGTGTACAAGGTGTTGGTGTGACTAATACGAGCTTATTCACATCTGCTTGATAGTGGTGTGCGAGTGAGAATGCTAGCGCGCCACCATAGGAATGACCTAGAATCAAATTACAGTCGTTTGCATAGCGTTGAAAAATGGTTTTTAGATCGGCGCTAAATTCAGAGAAGGTGTAGGGATTTGTACCGTTGAGTTCTGGTTGATGGCTTTTGCCTTGCCCCAACATATCAGGGACGATGACATTAAATTTTTCGCGTAGACATGGCATTTGTTTACGCCATTGATCACCACGGCCGCCAGCACCATGAATTAAGAATGCAGTGGTCTTAGCGTGCGCTTTTAAATGAGTTTGAATGTTGAGTCGTCGTCCTGGTCGAACTTCAATGATCTCTTCCATGATCGTTCGCCTACGTTTTTCTATTGTTATGCAGATAGTATACCGCAAAAAAAACAGCCCTTCTTTGATGTGCTTGAATTATAGTAATAATTCAGATGACACAACAATTAACAGGCTGCTAAATAACGCAATTTTGCCGTGCCCGAGGATGTGTTTTTCTCGGGCAGAACGGCTTTAAGAGATCGATTTAACGCTAACGCGGGTAAGGCCGCTATTCACGATACCAATTTTTGCAGCGGCTGCATAAGAGAGGTCGATAATTCGATTGGTAACGAATGGACCACGGTCATTAATTCTCACGATAACTTTTTTACCATTACGTAAATTCGTGACAAGCACGCGCGTTGAAAGTGGTAACACTTTACTAGCGGCGGTTAACTTACTCCAATTGTAGCGTTCACCACTGGCGGTCATTTCTGGATTGACTTTGCTGCCATACCAAGACGCGATACCAGTTGCATTGTAATTTTTGGCGGATCGCAACACGTGATAGGGTTTACCAAAAACGTGATAGCTGTAGGCATAAGCACTTTGGTTTGTTTGATTTGCAAAGATGGTGCTAGCAAAGCCAATGCTTAATGAAATAATCAATAGTGTCGCTAATTTTTTAAGTATCATTGTGTGTCTCCTCATCGTTGAGCATGTAAAAAAAGTAAAGCAAATTAAAAAAAATAAAATCGTTCTGGTTTAAAATGTTACTTATTATTTTTATCGAAATTTATAAGTTTTTTGGTGGTATTTTTTTTTCTAATACCGTTTGCAGTGTATTCATTTCATCGTTGCTAAATGTATGGTGCTCTAGTAAATATGTCACCATGTTCGCTGCATTGTCGGCAAAAACATCGCGCATAATGCGCTTTACCATTTGTTCTGCAAAGACGTCTTTGCTTAACATGGGCGTGTAAATATGTTTTCGCCCGACTTTTTTTGCAGCTAATATTTTTTTTTGCTGCAAAATTCTTAAAATAGTTGAAACCGATGTATAGGCCAGGTTTCGATTCGTAGAGAGGTGCGCAATGACATCTCGTACTGTGCCTTGTTGAATTTTCCATAATATTGTCATTAATTCATGTTCAACTGGTGTTAGTTGATTCTTTTCTGACATATATTCCAATCCTTAGATTAAATTTGAGCAATCACATTAACTAAGCAATTAGTTTATGTCAACCATAAAAATATTAAGGCCTGTTTTTCAATAAGATATGGACAATCAGTCTCAGGTTGTGTCGGCTGATTTAAGCAAAATTAGCTTATGTGTGCCTTAAATTAAGGCAATTTAATGCAATAGTGTGCTACAAAAATAAAAAAAATTCGTAGGGTGGATGATAATGCAAAAAAAGTGCATCTCATCCATCCTGCATCAATCATTGATAGATACATTTTTTTAGAGAGAGTGTGATGTGCAGATAGAATTAATCCGCATTGAGTGCACGACCATCAGGTCTACGTTTATCATTCGCGCCAAACCAGCGACGTGTCGTTGGATCATAATAAATCGCTTCGACGCCACCCCAAGCATGTTGCAACGTCAAATGATAACCATAGGCACGTAATTTTTTTTGCGTCGCATGTGTGAATGCCCCATATTCCATATCCACAACATCAGGATTTTCTTGATAATGAAATCGTGGTGCATCCACTGCTTGTTGTGCACGCATGCCATAATCGTATTTATTCAAAATAACAAGCAACAATGCGCTGATAATGCGTGGGCCACCCGGACTCCCTAAGACCATACTGACTTTGCCATGTCTAAGAATAATCGTTGGCGTCATCGAACTGAGCGGCCGCTTACCCGGTGCAATCGCATTGGCATCAGATTGCACCAGTTCAAATTTATTTGACTGGCCGGGCGCTGATGCAAAGTCATCCATTTCATCATTGAGAAAAAATCCAGTGTGACCAGCGATGACTTGTGCCCCAAAAAAACCATTCAATGAATAGGTCACTGCTACGGCGTTGCCATATCGATCTACCACTGAATAATGGGTGGTGTCAGTGAGTTCTTTGCGAGGGATACTCGTGCTTTGTGGTTTGACGATGGAGTAGTCGCGAATTTTTTTGCTGATTGAATTAGCATAAGCTGGGTCGAGCAATGTGGAGATAGGATTAGTCACGAAATCAGGATCACCCAATTTTGTATTGCGATCAATAAACCCGTAACGCATGGCTTCAATGATGAGACGTTTATTGGTGCTGGCTTGATAACTCATTTTCTGAAGCGGAAAATTCTCTAATATATGTAGCATTTCACACAAGGTGGTCCCACCCGCACTGGGTGGCGGTGCAGAGATAATAGTTAGATCATGATAGTGACAAGTGATTGGCGTACTTTCTTCGATATGGTAGTGCGCAAAATCAGCTAAGGTTAGGATGCCACCATGTTGTTGACTGGCGACGACGATGTCATGCGCGATATCACCTTGATAAAACGCTTGTGAACCATGCTTAGCAATGAGCCGTAATGTGTTGGCAAGTTGTGGTTGTTGCAAGCGTTGGCCCGGTTGCAACGGTTGATGTTGATTTAAAAAAATGTTGGCAACGTTCGTTTGCGCTTGAAACGATGGTGTAAAGGGGGCGAGTTGTCGTGCAAGATAGGGCGTGACGGTGAAACCTGATTCAGCCAGTCGAATAGCGGGGGCCATCACCGTTTCTCGCGAGCGCGTCCCGTATTTTTGCAATGCAGTATCAAGTCCCATGACAGTGCCAGGCACAGCGACTGCTAAATAACCTTTAATGCGTTCTTCTTCACTCACAAGGGTGAACATTTTCGCCGTGGCTTTTAGCGGTGCTCTTTCACGAAAGTTGAAAAAAATATTTTTGCCATTGGCTAAGTGGATTGTCATGAAACCGCCACCACCAATATTGCCACAACAGGGGTTGACCACAGCCAATGCATATCCCATTGCCACGGCAGCATCAATCGCATTCCCTCCTTGACGCAACACATCACGCCCAACTTGTGAGGCGAGAACATGTTCGCTGACTACCATGGCATGGTGAGCGACGACAGGCGGCTGATGGCTTTGTGCGAATAGTTGTGTGCTGATAGCGAATAGGCAAAAGAGGTGATAGGACTTGAGGAAGTGTGTCATGGCGATTCCTTTGAGATTTGTTGCAGAAAATACGATGTTTTTTACGCGCGTATTCTCGCATGTTCGTGTAGCATTGTCTCTCGTAGGGTGGATAAACACGGATGGTCATCACGCTGCTGCACTGGGTGTTGTGTTAACGCATTGCTATTTGCTTTTTGTTTTTCTGTGTCGTAACGTGCAAAATAGTCGAAGGAAATTTATACATAAGGATTGACCATGTTGAAACGAATTATTGCAATACTATGCTTGAGCACTGCCACACTCTCATCCGCTTATGCGGGCAATTTTTATCTAGGTCCAATGATCACCTACCAGACGATATGGGGAAATGGCACCTCATTTGAAGGTTTGTCGCCACGTATTGCTGGTGGCTATCGATTGGGATTTGCTGATTGGTATTTTGTTGCGGGTGAAATTTATGTTGGTGGGACGGTTGTCAGCATCATAAATCATAAAGGGCCTGAGAGAAACGTGGTGGTGAATGGTCAGGTGATTCAATACAATGAGGATATCAGCCTAAAAAATACCTATGTCTATGGGTTAAGCTTTATTCCTGGCATCGTGCTGGATGCGGATTTGCTAGGATATTTGCGTATCGGTGCGGTGGGGACTAAGTTCAAACAAAGTGGTGGCAATGTCTGGGGCTACCAAGTCGGTATAGGTGTGGAGCTCGCTGCTACAGATAAAGTGAACATCCGTGGTGAGTTCGACTACAATCAGTATCAGAACACCAACAATATTAATACACCTAAATCTTATGAATATACCATCGGGGCTATTTATAAATTTGGCTGTTGTTAACAACGGATGGTGGATGTGATGGCAGTCATCACAATCCACCAAGTCCTTTGTTTATTATGGTAGGTGCGTACAGTATTGACGCCTACCTGCGGGTTACTTCACGTTCGGCGATGTGTAATCGCAGACAATTTCTTGCTTAGCATCTTTACAGTCGGGCAATTTTGTTTGCGCGTATCTTTCTGTGGGTGGCTGTAAAAAATCTGTGAAACTATGAATTTCAAAATGTGTCACTTTAGGCACTACAACACCCTGTTCAACCTCTAAAGCGATTTTCGCGCTCACGCGTAATAAGGGTGATAGCAAGTTGTCGGTCTGCTTTATGCCGTGTTTTTTAGCACGGATGATGTCTTCGAGTGCGGGTGGTAACGTCTCATATTTTTGTAATTGCTGATCATAGTTTGCAATGGTATCCGTCCCATATTGTAAAGACGAGATGAAATAATCAATGACACGACAAAGTTTGCCATGATCTAGGCACCAATCATTGCTAATACTATCGCTCCATCCAATGGTGGGCCCCATGCCCGGACTGTCTTTTGTCAATTCACCGTTTTGTAAGCACAAGCCGATGAAGCGGTCCATCTCTTGTCCACCTTTACGTTTCAGCCATGCCATCAAGGCTGGTTGATCTTCATCTCGATAGCCATTGGCATTGGTCACCAGTGAGGCAATGGCAGCGTCGACGGTTTCCTGAGTATGTTTCACGCCTTGTATGGTAATAGAGCGAATAAAATCTCTTATGGCACTACGATCACTTGCATGGCTGTGTATCATGATGCGCTGCCAATCATCTATTGCCGGTGTGTTCACTTGGCCAGTGCTATCCAGCGGATAAGTGTATTGCCAAGTCAGTTGATATGCTTTGATCAGCAAACTATGCAGCTGTGTTAAGATCGCCCGCTCATCCCCTTGTAGTGGTGCAACGTGATCAAGTAAGCCTTCGTCTTTGAGTTGGCGTTGGAGTTCTACATGGTTAAGGGTACGTAGTGCATTTTTACGTAACTGATCCCCTAAATTCTTAATAGCAGGGGTTGTTGAACCAAAATATTTTGTATAGGCAATCGGCATGAGCTCTATATAGGTTATAGCGCGACGTATTTTGGTGATATCGATGTTTTGAGACCCTTCAATTAATCCTTGCAACCAGAGTAACACTTCTAAAAAAGATCTTTTAGGATGCACATGGTCCGTCGATGTTTCGATAAGCTTTAATTGTTCTAAGCTGAGGTTGGCGACGAGTTTAATGAATGGGGTGACTTCCCACGGTGCTGTTTGATTGGTTTTGAGTGCCCCAGTCAATTGATAAAGTTGGTCAGGGTTCACCGGCAAGCGATGACATTTTTTCCATTGATTAAAAAAATATAATTCATTTGTTTCTAAATCTGCGACGTAGAAAGTAATGGATTTTTCGGGGAGTTCGTGGAGATGTTTGGTTAAACCGGTTGTAATATAAAAATCACAATCACTCTGAGAATTGTTCTGAATATAGTCATTTGCTTTACGTAAAAACATATCAGCCTCGTTTTTTTATTTTCATTTTTATTAGGGTCTGTTGATAACAGGCTTCTAGTGCGACATACGAAGCCAGTGAGACCGTGCACGTGCATTTTGTACGCTGTTGCTCATTTTGCTACTAGAATGCAATTGTCAACAGACCCTCTATGGCAAATACTATAACCACATTATTGTTGGCTTGTCACGTCACGCACTGAGATGAGTGTGCACAGATAATGGTTGAAAACATGGCATTTAAACGTAAAATGTCGATAAAATAATAGAGAATAAATCAAAAATAACCTTCGGAAGACGGATGAAGAACCCCATGTTGCTTGATCGACCTGCACCCCATCGCTGGATCCCGATGCTGCTCATTATTTATAATTTCTGTGCAAATTTAGCCAACGATATTTATTTGCCCAGCATGCCCACATTGATGCATCTCTATGCAACTACATCCAGTACGTTACAGCTGACCATGTCAGCCTGGTTTGCAGGCGTTGCATTACCTCAGTTATTTTTTGGGCCATTGACGGACAAGATTGGGCGACGTCCAGTATTGTTCGCGGGTGGTGTGTGTTTCTTGATCGCGACCTTCGTGTGTGCACTCGCGCCGAATATCTGGGTATTGATTGTGGCGCGCTTTTTTCAAGGTGTAGGCGTGTGTAGTTTGAATGTGACAACTTTTAGCATTTTAATCGATTTGTACACCTACAAAAATCGTACGCGTATTACCAACAAAATCACCATGGTGGGGATTATGGCACCACTATTTGGGCCAATCTTGGGCGGCTATATACTGGCCATGTGTGGCTGGCAGTATAATTTTGTGGTGGTCTTTCTGTTAGCGTTGGGGAGTCTCATCGGTCTTTGGTATACCTTACCGGAGAGTAATCGCTATCTCAATCCTCATGCACTGCATGTGAAAAATATAACCAAAAACTATATGCTGCTCGCACGTAACAAACTTTTTCTCAAAAACCTGATACCGTATTGTTTGTTGCTGGGTGGTATTGTCGTGTATTTAACGGCGGCACCCTTTATTATCATCGATAAAATGGGAGTGGCGCCACAACGCTTTGGCTATACCCAGCTGCCTGTTTTTTCCGCATTTATTCTTGGCGCTCTCTTGTTAAATACCGTGAGGGAGGAGGCTCAGCTGAGGTGGTTATTAGCGCGCGGTATTGCATTAAGCTTTGTTGGGGGGTGTTTGATGTTGATCGCGAGCGCCTTCCTGCCGCAACACTTGGCTGTTTTTATTGTGCCAATGTTAATCTATGCGCTCGGCTTTAGTTTGTGTTCGAGTCCTTTGGTGAGCGAAGTGATGTCGGTGGTGACGTCAACTAAAGGGTCTGCAGCGGCTTTTCTAGGGTTTGGCATGGCAAGCAGTTGTACCCTGTTAAGTTTGCTATTGGGCGTGATTTATGACGGCAGTATTCTTTCGATTGCCTGTTTGCTGTTTGCCATTAGTAGTACAGCCGCAGCCATTTATTTTATCAAGCTGGATGATGTGGCGGTACCGAGTGAAGCAACCAGCTAAGGATCAGGTACGTCATCCTGATATAGCTTGGAAATAAAAAATAGCTGATAATAAAAGTCACTGTGTTGGTTTCTCAAGGATGAGTATCATGCGCCAGGGTTTCTACACGTGTGTCATCGCATTACTATGTCTCTGTACCCTGTCTGGTTGTAGCATGGTCGTGTCTGGTGCGCAGGCCGTCTATAATCGTCATAGCATCGAAAAAAATCTGACTGATCAGTACATCACGATGAGAGCATTTCAGCGTCTTAACATTGATTCGCAAGATTTTAAAACGGGACATGTACGTGTTGCTACCTTGAATGGTGAAGTGTTATTAACCGGCCAAGTGCGCTCTATGTTGCAACGTCAACAAGCTGAAGCCATTGTGAAAACAGTGCCTAAAGTGAAAGAGATTCATAACATGCTGGCAATCAGCAATCCTTCTTCTTCCTTAACCCGTATCAGTGACGCATGGATCACCACCAAAGTGAAAACCAAGCTGATAGCTGCCAATGAATTGGATGCCACGGAAATAAAGGTGGTGACAGAAAATGGTACCGTTTACTTGATGGGGATGGTGACACCTAAGGATGCGCAAGTAGCGAGTGATATTGCCAGGAAAACGGATGGTGTGGAAGCGGTGGTGCGTCTCTTTTCGTATATGCACATCACTAAGCATATGTGAGATTTGAAACCAAGCTCACCGGTGCTGTTCATTGATCATCAGTGAGCTTTAAGGGTAGCGTACCTAGATACCTTGCGGTATATGACTAGTTGCTGCTTTTTTTATGATGATGTTTCATTTTACCATGATGTTTGTCACCATGATGTTTCATTTTACCGTGATGTTTGTCACCATTTTTCATGTCATGATGGTCTTTCATTTCTTTTTTGTCTTGTGACATTTCTTTGCCATTATGTTGGTCCATTTGGCCAGTCTTGTCATTCATGGCTTTTTCATTAACGTTCTTTTCATTCATAGACATATTCATTGAACGATCATTATTGCGATTTTGATGTTGTGAATTGTCTGGTGAATAGTAGCTAGCAAAAGTTAATGAGGAAGCAAGTAATGCAGCTGTAGCAATGATTATCTTTTTCATGGTGGTTCCCTCTTATGAAAGTTAACTTCCAATGCCGTTGTTGTCCGGATGTCCCATCGCCCATGAATAGGAGATGAGACCGACATTTCCATTATATCAAATTTCATAGAGGGCCAGATGTATTTTAACTAATTGAATATATGAGAAAAATACAAAGAGTGACCGTTTGTTGGCTTGCATCGAACAGGCTCATACTTGCTCATAAAATGGACGAATCACGGTGGTGGTACCAGGTGCCACGGCGATGGATGGGCTTTTGCTTCTAATGGCAATAATGCTACCATCACGCCTCATAGCAATCGTTGGAGGTCTTATGTCATATAAAGTGACCAAACAATATGGACGCGGCCCGGAATCGGCTTGTGCAGAATTTAAAGAGTTGCAAGATGCGCAATTTTTTGTCGAAAAGAAATTGCCAGAAGAAGCGGCCTTAGGGTCTGCTGTGACTTATAGAATTATGGATGGGATCGATATCATCAGTGAGCATGATGCCAGTAAGGTGCGTGCAGATGCGGGTGCACAAAGTACTGGTGCTAAAGGGAGTGGTGCTAGTTTCAATCCCACACCGTTTAATACTGCGCCACGCCCAGCGGGTACAGGACAAAAATGGTTAAAGGATGATGAAGAAGATAAAAAATAGGCCGTGAACCCGGGACCCATTGCTAACGTTCCATTGTTTATCGTCATGAGAAATGGGTCCCCGCCTTCGCGGGGATGACAGTGTTGTTGGCGGGGATGACAGTGTTGTTGGCGGGGATGACAGTGTTGTTGGCGGGGATGACAG
>CAZYKO010000016.1:0-44508 GCA_964648015.1 uncultured Coxiellaceae bacterium | reverse complement strand
CGAGACGGCACTTCGTGCCTCCTCAGGGCGAACGATTAGCGTCGTAGCCTGGGTGCAGTGCGGCACCCTTCGAGACGGCACTTCGTGCCTCCTCAGGGCGAACGGTTAGCGTCGTAGCCTGGGTGTAGTGCGCAGCACCGAACCCAGGTTATTTTTATCATGAATTCAACATTGACCCAGGTTTCCCCGAAGCTCTCGAAGAGCACCTTACACACCTAGCCTATTGTTTGGATGCAAACCGTTGTTGTAAATAAGCAAACAAGGCACGGATCGCCATGGCTTCACCACCTTGTGGGCGCCCAGGACGATGACGTAAATTCCACGCCATCATATCGAAATGCAACCATGGAATATCATCGGGCACAAATTCTTGTAAAAATAATGCCGCCGTAATCGCACCACCATACGGTTCACTGGCATTATTGTTAATATCAGCAATGCTGCTATTGATAAGTTCCCTATAACCCGCATGCAAAGGTAAGCGCCACATCGGATCATTCGTCGCCAAACCCGCTGCGATCACTTCCGCCGCCAACGCATCGTCATTAGCAAACATCGCTGGCAAATCCGTCCCTAATGCTACGCGCGCAGCACCAGTGAGTGTACTGATGTCAATCAATAGATCAGGCTTTTCACTCACCGCCTCCGTCAACGCATCCGCCAATACAACACGACCTTCTGCATCCGTATTACCAATCTCGATTGTACGTCCATGACGACTTTTAATGACATCACCCGGACGATAGGCATTACCCCCCACAGCATTTTCCACTGCAGGAATCAGCACACGCAAACAGATGGGTAACTTAGCCGCCATGATCATACGCGCCAAGCCCAACACATTCGCTGCACCACCCATATCTTTTTTCATCAGCAACATATACGCAGATGGTTTCAAATCCAAACCACCCGTATCAAAACACACCCCCTTCCCCACTAACGTGACTTTAGGATGGCGTGCATTACCCCAGCGTAAATCAAGCAAACGGGGTGCATCGTCACTCGCACGGCCCACGGTATAAATTGATGCGTAATTCTCTTGCAGCAAGGACTCACCCACAATTTGTGCAAACTTAGCATGATAATCTTTGGCTAAACGTTCCACTACTTCAGCGAGTTGACTTGGGCCCATATCATCGGCAGGTGTATTGATGCAATCGCGTACTAAGCTAATAGCATCAACTATGTCAATGATGTGTTGTTGTGCGGCTGGTAGATATAATTGCGCTAAGCGTGGCGTACCTGTTTTATACCGCGTGAATTGATACGCGCCCAATCCAAACGCTAAAGCACAAGCCGTCAGATCCGCTTTTTGCGCCACAAACTCATAAACGCCTGCGGGTAAATTCGCTGCTAGCACGCCCACGCCCCATACATTTGTCGCATCAGCCACACAGACAATGACACGTGCACAGTGACCTTTGTCATCGGGGATGATCCGATACTGACCTGACTCCGCACGAAAACCACTCGTACTCAGCCATGTTGTCGTATAAGCGTCTTGCTGCAATTGCCAAGCAGGAAAATCCTGCACCGTGATTACTTCAATGGGCAAGATTTTTGCAGGCCGTTTGCTCGTAAAGAGTGCCATGTTAGTCTCCAATCATTTGCGCTGCTGGTGTATATGGCTGATTAAGCGCTTCCGCCACCGCTTTATAGGTAATATCACCATGACAAATGTTCAAACCATTTAACAAATGCGGATCACGACGCATCGCTTCTTTGTAACCTAAATTTGCTAAAGCAATGACAAAAGGTAATGTCGCATTATTTAATGCGAACGTAGAAGTACGTGGCACAGCGCCTGGCATATTTGCGACACAATAATGCACAACGCCATCTACTACATAGGTAGGATTGTCATGAGTAGTGGGACGACTTGTTTCAAAACAACCACCTTGATCAATGGATACATCTACAACTACCGAGCCTGGACGCATGCCACTCAGCATTTTTTTCGTCACTAAGCGTGGCGCCGATGCCCCAGGAATTAATACAGCACCCACAACCAAATCGGCAGACAAGACATGCTCTTCGAGTGCATCAATCGTAGAAAAACTCGTACTGATCTTGGAACCGAATTGTAAATCGAGGTGATAGAGACGATCTAAGGATTTATCGACCACGACCACATGCGCGCCCATCCCCATGGCGACACGGACCGCATTGGTACCGACAACGCCACCACCAATCACGACGACTTTTGCGGGTGTGACACCAGGTACACCACCCAACAAAATACCACGTCCACCATTTTTAATTTCTAAACTATTGGCACCCGCCTGAATAGACATTCTGCCTGCCACTTCGCTCATCGGGGCAAGCAAGGGTAAGCCGCCAAAACGATTCGTCACCGTTTCATATGCAATCGCCACACATTGTGATTCAGCCAGTAATTTGGCTTGTAACGGATCTGCTGCCAAATGTAAGTAGGTAAAAAGAATTTGATCTTGTCTTAACATGCGACATTCATCAGGCTGCGGTTCTTTCACTTTGATGATCATATCCGCTTGTTGAAATACATCTTCTGCCGTTTCAGCAATGCGTGCGCCAACATGCAGATAATCAGCATCATCAAAACCGATTTTTTCTCCCGCGCCTTTTTGTATCACCACCTGATGACCATTGGTGATTAACTCTCTAACGCTACTTGGCACTAACCCAACGCGATACTCAAAACTTTTTATCTCTTTTGGGACACCTACTAGCATGTTGATTCTCCAGTTGATAGCAATTCTGTTCAAAACGGCGTGCCTAGCATTGTCTGCTCACACGCCGTTTGTTATCTCCCTACTTAAACATTTCCAGCCATAACTGATTGATTCTTTGTACAAATGCTGCCGGATCCGGTAACTGACCGCCCTCCGCCAATAATGCTTGGTCAAATAAAATTTGCGTCCATTCTTTTAAGCGCGCTTCATCTTGCACTTGATTGAGCTTTTGGATAATCGCATGTGTTGGATTGATTTCCAAAATGGGCTTGGTCTCTGTCACAGGTTGGCCCGCTGCTTTTAACAGACGCTCCATCTGAGGACCTAATGCATTTTGCTCGCGCACCAAACACACAGGCGATGATGTTAAGCGATGTGACAACCGAACTTCTTTGATCTTATCCCCTAATAAGTTTTGCACTTTGCTCAATAGAGGTTTTAAGGTTTCTTGCTGCTCGGCTTCTTTTTCTTTTTCTGCTACTTTAGTGGCTTCATCTTCCGTCACAATTTCATCTAATGCCAAATCACCTTTGGCCACTGACTGTAAGGGTTTACCGTCAAATTCTGGCAAATGACTCACCACCCATTCATCAATGCGATCCGTCAGTAACAATACTTCGATGTTATTTTTTTCGAAGATTTCCAAGTGCGGACTGGATTGCGCCGCATTCACATTTTCAGCGGTGATGTAATAGATTTTTTTCTGATTCGGCTTCATACGTGACACGTAGTCAGCGAGTGAAACCGTTTGACCACCTGCATGCTGACTCGTTGCAAAGCGTAACAAATTCGCTACCCGCTCGCGATTAGCAAAATCTTCAGCCGGACCTTCTTTCAAGACATTGCCAAAATGCTGCCAAAATGTCGCATATTTTTCCGGTTCATCTTTGGCGAGACGATCGAGTAAATCTAAGACATGACGCACGAGTGCGGCACGTAATTTAGGAATGTTCGCGTGATCTTGTAAAATTTCGCGCGAAATATTGAGTGGCAATGCCGTCGTATCCAAAATGCCGCGTACAAATCGCAAGTAATGTGGCAGAAACTGTTCCACATGATCCATGATAAAGACACGTTGCACATAAAGTTTTAAGCCATGCTGCGTATCTCGTTGCCACAAATCAAAAGGTGCTTGCGATGGTAAATACAACAAACTTATGTAATCAAGATTGCCTTCGATTTTGTGATGCGTCCACGCCAATGGATTTTCAAAATCATGGGCGACGTGTTTGTAAAATTCGTGATGCTGTTCATCCGTAATTTGATTTTTAGCTAAGGTCCACAATGCTGTTGCCTGATTAACGGTTTCCCATTCATCAGTCGGTTTTTCATCTTCAGCGAGTTTGGGCATGAAGATAGGTATATTCAAATGATCCGAGTATTTACTGATAATATTACGTAAACGCCAAGCATTGAGAAATTCATCTTCATTTTCTTTGAGATGTAAAATCACATCGGTGCCACGACTGTCTTTCTCTACATTAGCAATCGTGTATTCACCATCCCCGGCTGATTCCCAACGTACGCCGTGTTCTTTGCCTAAGCCTGCGCGACGAGAAATCACCGTGACCTTGTCTGCCACGATAAAGGATGAATAAAATCCTACACCAAATTGGCCAACTAAATGCGCATCTTTTTTCTGGTCGCCACTTAATTGCGATAAAAATTCTCTGGTGCCAGATTTAGCAATCGTCCCTAGGTTAGCCATGATTTCATCGCGATTCATGCCGATGCCATTGTCACTGATAGTGATAGTGCGCGCCTCTTTATCAAAACTCACCCGTATACGCATCTCAGCATCAGATTCATATAAAGCGGGGTCAGAGATCGCTTCAAAACGTAGCTTATCTGTGGCATCTGATGCATTAGAAACCAACTCACGTAAAAAAATCTCTTTATTACTGTAGAGGGAGTGAACAACAATGTCGAGCAATTGCTTCACTTCCGCTTGAAAACTCAGTTTTTCTTGGTGTGCATCTAAGGACATAGGTTAAAGTCTCCTGCAATGATCTTTTATCAAGCCTATTATTAAGTAGGGATACTATATATCTGACACCAAAATATTCAAGCAGCCATTCATATCCGCGATGCTTTTTTCGCGCTCAGTCATATGCCTGCATGGGAGATTGCCCCATGATCAGCGATCATTTTGGATAGATTGCCGTTGCCACTGCATTCGCAAAGTGATTGTATCAATGTCAGTTTTGGTCAAATGCGTTCTCGCACACATGCACTTTGATAACGTATCGTTGACATCATGTCTGCACATGCGATGATAGAGAGAAATACGATGATGTAAACAGACCCAAAAAAGCGAATATTCCTATAATTGCTGACAACACAACGGAGATGATGCATGAGATTTTTCCATTTCACCCCACCACTCAATACCCTAGTCCAGCGCAACATCGTCGAACGTGTCTGCATTGGTGCTAATATTGCATCACAAATAGGGATTCAATTGTTCTTAGATTATTCCCGATCACATCATCCACAACCACGTACAGAACCCAAAACACGGCCCGAGCCAGCCATGCTCGTGCTAGCGAAGCCTTAGGTAGCTGCGACTCAGCGTCAATAGCGATGTTGTTTGCTACTCGTATAAGCACCCGACCGTTGCGGATGGGTGCTATACCACTTCTTTATGCGCGTCTTAACGCTTCAGCGTTGGCGCATTATCTGCCTGCTGTTCTTTAGGAAATAAAACGTGATTGACATAATGATCCACAGCCTCGATGCCAGCATAGGCGATCACTGTCGTCAGCATGCTATGTGGGCTACCACGAAGGAATGCTTTAGCACCGCCTTCAGCGAGTAATTTGCGGCTCACCGTCAACATATCGGGTGCTTTTAACGTGACTAAATTCGTTTGATTGACGGTATTTTTATAAATCACATCTAAAGCATTTGAGACTAATCCGCCGGAACAACCTGAGATAATGGTCGCAGCTGCCTGCGCGGATGCGCCAAAATTTTCACGTGGGAGTATTTGCTCTAAAGGATCTTTGAGAATCGTTGTCGCCCCAATACAAAACAACGCATTCGTTCCGTTTTTGCCGAAGCGAGAAATTGCCCCAACTCTTGCAAAACGCAGCTTCTGCGCCATGGTAAACATTGGATTTTGGCCGAGCGCATTCTGAATACGCATATTTGAAAAATAGTTGGTAAATAAGGTATCAAGACTACCAATGACCATCGATGTGATCACCGTGGCTTTGAGTTTTTGTTGCATGGACGATTTGGTGGATGACTCTGAGTAATTATGCATCTCAACATCACTGATACTTTCTTTATCGCCTAACACTTCATTGACACGTGAATGCACCGGCTCGCGTGTGGAGATGACAGAGTTTTTCATTAAGCTACTTTTATTCGCGTGACAATAGCCAGCTAACAAAGGCCGCCAATTTGACAACAGACTGGAAGAAACCGTAAACAAGCGCTGTTGTGGTGTCTGCGCGACTTGCCTTCTGGTTTGTAGTAATTCAATCGGATAACAAGCACTGGCAATCACTAAACCTGTGCCCAACGCTTGTACTATCGGTTTAATCAGTTGTTCATGAGGTAAATGAGATAATTGTTCAGTCAAAGGTTGATTTTTATTTTCGTCCATCGTGAATCCTCTTTTACTGTGCATAGTGCTTCAAGTAATAAACACAAGCGTATTATAATTATTATTTTCTAGCGCATTGCTCATTAAAACCTATGATCACGCGTCATCATTTTTTTAAAAAAACACGAATGCTGGTTAGCCCCATTAAGCATTCAATGACGTTTGAGTAATTGTTGCGATAATACTGCACCGACAACAGAAAAAATCATTAAGGGCAAAGAAGCAGCTAACGCAATGGGCAATTGAAAGACAATACACAGCTGCCCAAAGAACGCGTTTAACAGGTAAAATATGAGTCCAACAACAACACCTAACAACATACGTTGTGCTGTATGTGCACCACTCACGGTACGCAAGATGAATGGTACTGCAAGAAAAATCATCACCAGCGCCGCAAAAGGTTGGAAGATGCGTTGCCAAAAATTGTAAAGGTAATGCCCAGCCTGTACACCATTACGCTCTAAATAATGCGCAATCGTTAACAGTTTAGGCAATGACATTTCGCTTGGCTCTGTCAGGCTCACATTTAACAATGCGGGGTTCAGTTTAATATACCAAGCGTCTTCAGGCAAATGTTGGCTGATGGTCTGATCTTGAACAAATCGCGTTTCATCCACATCAGTCACTTTCCAGTGATCATTCACAAATGACATGGTTTTGGCAAAATAGGTTTTCACTAAACGGTTCGCCGCATCGAATTCATAGCGCGTGACATTTTCAATGAGATGACGGCCAATCGCATGTTCGATATGAATAAAATTATGATTGATATGATACCAGTAACCATTGGAAGTAATAATCGTTGAATCGGCATTGCGCACATTTTCACGACGCACTTCCGCATAAAAATCGAGGCGTGGTGCAATGACTTCGCCGATCACTGTCATGCCGATAATGACCAATGCAGCACAGGCAAGCACACTACGCAAAATGTGTTGACTGGACACGCCCGCCGCGCGCATCACCGCAAGCTCACGACTGGTGTTCAAGCTATTGAGTGCCATCATGCAACCGAGTAGCATAATCATCGGTGCAAATTGATAAAGTTGTCCGGGCATACGCAATAATAAATAAATGATGATTTCAATAAATCCATAATCCCCTCGACCCAAATTTTTCAACTCACTCGTCATCGATAATAATGTCACGACCCCAATGAAGATGAGGGTCATCATGAGTGTTGCGTGGAAAATCGTTTTTGCAATATATCGGTCCAGGATTTTTTTCATCGTCGTGACACTCGCCATCCGAAGTATAGAACTACCAACACACACATTAACGCCACAGCATGCACCCACCACATACCAATCGCAATACTCAAGGTGCCGCGCTCTACCCAACGTCGCGTGATGAATAATATGTTGATATAAAAAATGTAAACCATGATCGCCGGTAATAACGCCAAGTAACGACCCTTACGCGGTTGCACGGCACTGAGTGGTACCGCTAAGAGTGCTAGCATCAATGTCGCGATGCCTATAGAAATACGCCATTGCAGTTCTGCTGCCGCAAGCGGATCATTGTAACGCTGCCACAACTGGTAGGAACGCAGTGCTTCGACCTCCGATGGGTTAGGCGGTGCAACTTTGGTCGGAATCCTCACTTTGTATTGATTAAATTTCGTGATTTTATAATCGTTGTGACCTGGCACCCCTTCATAGCGATAACCCTCTTTAGCCACAAAAAACTGATCACCACTCGCTGCATCTTTGATCTGATAACCTTGATTTGCCACCACTAGGTTATAAACAAATGACTGACCATCATCCCCCATTTTTTTCTCACGCGCCATGAAGACATTGTTTGCACGCTCATGATCGCGCGATAATTTTTCCACATACATCACATGCTGGCCACCGGGACTGACACGAAACCTACCGGGGATTAAGGTGCGAATCAAATGGAGTGTCGCCGCATCACTTGACATTAATTGTTGCCGCTTTGCAGAACTGATTGGATTAATCCATAACATCAGCATGAGCACGATGAGACTCACGAGCATACTCATCACTAGGGTAATACCCATCATGCGCGCATGCCCAAAACCACACATTTGCAAAATAGACATTTCATGGTCCGCGTATAAGCGTCCATACGTCATTAAAATCGCGAGATACAAACTGAGTGGCAACAGTAAGCCGAGTAGGTTAGGTATTTCAAATCCTACCAAGTGAAATAAAATTTGGGTGGGAATCCTGCCAGTCGCCGCATAATTCAAATAGCGCACCATTTGTTGGCATAGAAAAGCCAGCATTAAGACACTAATGATTGCGAGGAGCGTTTGAAATACTTCTTTGCTAACGTAGCGCGTGATGATCACAGGTATTTCCTTGTTCAAAGACACGGAGAAAGTGTCAGATACCGAGCGGCATTATATCGTGAAGTATTAAGTGACAAATATTTTTTTTTGAATACACTTGAAACATCAAATGTTAGCATTAGGATTCGATTAAAATGAAATTCAGTATAAAATTAGCCCAGCCAGAAAAATTTGCCAATACCTGTATCCTCTTAAGCGTAGATGAAAAAGGGCGCTTATCCCCCATTGGTCAACAGATCGACAAACAAAGCAAATCTTATCTGAGTAAGCTGATCAAACAAGGTGCATTCACCGGTAGCTTAGGTACCACTTTAAATTTGCTCCATATACCGAACACCAAATATGCCCAAGTGCTACTCGTGGGTTGTGGCAACACCAATGAACTGACGCCCAGCATTTACAAAAAACTTATCATCTGCGCCACCAAGGCCTTATGCGCAGCGAATGTCACGCAAGCTTATAACACCCTCACTGAATTGAATGTAGCCAAAAAAAGCGCTGCATGGAAATGCAAACTTGTGGTCGAAGCCATGCGTGATGCCTGCTACCGATTTGATCTTTTCAAGACCAGCAAGGAAAGCTCTTGTCCGATCAAAGAAGTCACCTTAGCGCTGCCTGATGCAAAAGCACTAAAAGCGTGTGAACTTGCTGTGAAACAAGGCACGGCCATTGCCAACGGGGTGACGCTTACCAAAAATCTAGCCAATACACCCAGCAATATTTGTACCCCAAGCTTTTTAGCGCAACAAGCCAAAGCCCTGGCTAAATCATTTAGCAGCATCAAAGTGAAAGTGCTCGATGAAAAAGAAATGAAAAAACTTGGCATGGGTGCTCTCTTGGGTGTGTCACAAGGTAGTGCGGAAGAAGCGCAGCTCATTTGCTTGGAATACAAAGGCACGTCTAAAAAATCCACCGCTGTCGCTTTGGTGGGTAAAGGCGTCACCTTCGATACCGGTGGCAATTCGCTCAAATCCCCCGATGCGATGGTCGGTATGAAATATGACATGTGTGGCGCAGCCTCCGTGCTCGGGACGTTACAAGCGATTGCTACCCTCAAATTACCCATCAATGTTGTGGGGGTCATCGCGGCTGTAGAAAATATGCCCGGTGGCACCGCCTACAAACCTGAAGATATTTTAACCAGCATGTCCGGTCAAACCATTGAAGTGATTAGCACTGACGCAGAAGGACGTTTAGCCTTAGCCGATGCCCTCACCTATTGTGAGCGCTACTCACCTGAGGTCGTCATCGATATCGCGACCTTAACCGGCGCTGTGGTCATCGCACTCGGCCATCACGCCACTGGCTTAGTGACTAACCATGACCCACTTGCGGCAGAATTACTGAAAGCCGGTGAAGAAAGCGTGGATCGCGCATGGCAATTGCCACTATGGCAAGATTATCAAGAACAAATCAAAAGCCCTTTTGCTGATATTGCCAACACAGGCGGCCGCGCAGCTGGTACAATCACTGCCGGATGCTTTTTGTCGCGCTTCGCTAAAAAATTCCAATGGGCGCATTTAGACGTCGCGGGCACTGCCGCCATGATGGCAGGCACGGCGGAACGTATGGCCACCGGTCGGCCGGTACCCATGTTAGTGCAATTTTTAATAGATAAGTCAATGGGTTAGCACAGACCCCGCGAGACGGCGCACCGCGCCGCATCGAGGGCGAACGGATTAAATAGGTAGCCTGGGTGCAGCGCGAAGCGCGTAACCCGGGTTCAATGCGTGGAATCTAGAAAAAAACAAAAGACGGGCACGGGCCCCGCGAGACAGCGCCCTTCGAGACGGCACTTCGTGCCGCATCAAGGACGCTTCCTCGGGGCGAACGGGTTTGGTAACGTGCCCACCATTTCTTAATAACCGGGATATTATTTGTGGGTAGGCCTATGGGTGAAGCGCGTAACCCGGGTTGTTTTTGATGAGACACGAGATAAACATATGCAAATAGACTTTTTCATCCTCGAGACAGCACCGCAAATTGAAAGCATGCGCACCATTTGTCGCCTGGTTGAAAAAGCCTATTTGGATAGGCAACAAGTATATATCCATGTGGATAACCCACAACAAGCCAGTTTTATCGATAAATTATTATGGACATATAGCGACATTAGCTTTGTGCCACACCAAATCTATACGGGCACAGACGACACCATCGAGACCATCACCATTGGCTATGCCCAAGCACCCGCATCACACCAACAATTGCTGATCAATCTTTCAGCAAATGTGCCGGCATTTTATACGCAGTTTCAACGCGTGGTGGAAATTGTTTTCAACAATCCAACTATGCAACAATTAGCACGCGTGCGTTACAAACACTATCGCGATCTAGGGCATGACATTCACACAATAAAAGGGGCGGAATTACAACACCATGTCAAGCATTGAAAAAGTTTATCATCCACAAGACATTGAACAACGCTGGTATCAACACTGGGAAACCAAGGGTTATTTTGCACCAACCGGTCAAGGCGAACCCTACAGCATTATTCTGCCACCCCCGAATGTGACTGGCAGCTTACACATGGGCCACGGTTTTGGTTTTACGATGATGGATGTCTTGATACGTTATCAACGCATGTGTGGCAAAAATACCTTATGGCAACCAGGCACCGATCACGCCGGTATCGCGACACAAATGGTGGTAGAACGCCAGCTGAATCAAGAAAATAAAACGCGCCACGATTTAGGACGCGATGCTTTCGTCGAAAAAATTTGGTCGTGGAAAGCAGAATCGGGTGGCAATATATCACGACAATTACGCCGTCTTGGCGCGTCGCTCGATTGGCCGCGCGAACGCTTCACGCTAGATGATTCAGTGTCAGAAGCCGTACGTGAAGTATTCATTCGTTTACATGCAGAAGGTTTAATTTATCGCGGCGAACGTCTGGTCAATTGGGATCCGATGTTATT
The DNA here is from genome assembly GCA_964648015.1 of uncultured Coxiellaceae bacterium. GTDB lineage: Bacteria > Pseudomonadota > Gammaproteobacteria > DSM-16500 > DSM-16500 > Aquicella. The sequence goes on along the minus strand of CAZYKO010000016.1, from coordinate 32,946 downwards.
GACAGCCGTATCCGATTTAGAAGTGATTAGCGAAGAAAAACAAGGCCACTTGTGGCACATCCGTTATCCACTGGTCTCGGGCAACGGTCACCTTATCGTGGCGACAACGCGTCCAGAAACCTTGCTAGGCGATGCAGCTGTTGCCGTGCACCCTGATGATGAACGTTATCAACATTTGATCGGCCAAGAAGTGCGTCTCCCCTTAACTGATCGTACCATTCCCATCATCGCTGATACCTATGTCGATCCCAGCTTCGGCACCGGTTGCGTCAAAATTACGCCCGCGCATGACTTTAATGACTTTGCCGTCGGCCAACGCCATGGCTTACCCGCCATCAACATTTTAACGCCTACTGCGCATTTAAATGATCAAGTCCCAGCAGCGTATCGTGGCCTTGAACGTTTCGCTGCACGTAAACAAATCGTCGCTGATTTGACCGCACAAGATTTAATGGAAAAGATAGATAACCACACCTTGAAAGTACCACGTGGTGAACGAACGGGTGTCGTCATTGAACCTTATCTCACCAAACAATGGTATATGAAAATGGCACCATTAGCCGCGCCAGCCATTGCGGCCGTCGAGAAAGGTGACATTCGTTTTGTGCCTGAAAACTGGGATAAAACCTATTTTCAATGGATGCACAACATCGAAGATTGGTGTATCAGTCGACAATTGTGGTGGGGTCATCGTATCCCGGTTTGGTATGATGCAGATGGTCATGATTATGTAGGCCACGATGAAGCGGATGTGCGCCAACGTTATCAGTTAGCGGCTGATGTCACACTCACGCAAGATGAAGATGTGTTAGATACGTGGTTTTCGTCCGCCCTATGGCCTTTTTCCTCTTTAGGATGGCCACAAAAGAAGCCTGAACTCGCGACATTTTTCCCGACCAGCGTACTCGTCACTGGTTTTGACATCATCTTTTTCTGGGTCGCGCGCATGATCATGATGAGTCTTAAATTCACGGGTCAGGTGCCTTTCCGTGAAATCTACATCACTGGACTCATTCGTGATGCAGAAGGACACAAGATGTCTAAGTCTAAAGGGAATGTGATTGACCCCATTGATTTGATTGATGGCATTACACTGGATGATTTAATTCAGAAACGTACGTATGGGTTGATGCAACCCGGGATGGCGCAAAAAATCGAGAAAGCCACACGCAAAGAATATCCCGAAGGCATCCCTAGTTACGGTACTGATGCCATGCGCTTTACTTTCTGTTCAGTGGCGTCCTATACGCGAGAAATTCGTTTCGATACCAATCGTTTGGCTGGCTATCGCAATTTTTGCAATAAATTATGGAATGCCTCGCGCTTTGTGTTGATGAATACCGAAGACAAAGACACCGGCGTATCGAGTGAGGAGAAAGTTTTATCCTTAGCCGACCGTTGGATTCTATCACGCTTGCAAAAAACGCTGGCAAATGCACATGCGGCGCTGGCGCAGTATCGCTTCGATTTATTTGCCCAAACACTCTATGATTTCACTTGGAATGAATATTGCGATTGGTATTTAGAATTGGTCAAACCGATTTTGAACGATGCGCAAAGCACTTCTGCCATGCAACGTGGGACACGCCATACCTTAGTCACCGTATTGGAGAGCTTGTTGCGTGCCTTACACCCCATCATGCCATTCATTACCGAAGAAATTTGGCAGCGAATCGCGCCACTCGCGGGCATCACGGGTGAAAGCATCATGGTAGCTAAGTATCCGCAAGTGGACACTGCATTAGTCAACGATGCCAGTGAAGCAGAAATTATTTGGTTACAAAATATGGTAGTCGCCATCCGCACCATCCGCAGTGAAATGAATATTTCCCCGGCGAAATGGTTACCCGTGGTATTACGTAAAGGCACAGCGACTGATCGCGATTGCGTGAGCAAACATGAAGGATTAGTGCGTACCCTAGCGAAAATCGAAGACATCACCTGGTTAGCCAATAATGAAGCACCACCACCTGCAGCCGCGGCATTTTTAGGCGAGTTAGAAGTCTATATTCCGTTGGCCGGTTTCATTAACAAAGCGGAAGAAACTGCCCGCTTGGAAAAGGAAAAAACCAAGTTAGAGAAAGAATTGGCGCAATTGGCGGGCAAGTTGGGTAATCCGCAATTTGTGAACCGCGCACCAGCGGACGTGGTCGCCAAAGAGCAAAAGAAGCATGACGAATTGCAATTGAATTTGAGCAAACTCGTGCAGCAGTTGCAAGAATTGGGACAAGTGTAAAGGCGGAGAAAAAACCGTGTCACCCCGGAATTAGCACAGCATAGCGAGTGCCACGAGCTTAGGTGCAGCTCACTATGCTGTCAACCGCCAAAGCACTGTCATCCGCCAAAGCACTGTCATCCCCGCCACAACACTGTCATCCCCGCGAAGGCGCACTGTCATCCCGGAATTTAGCGCAGCTTAGCGAGTGTAACGAGCTTAGGTGCGCTAAATGACCGGGACCCATCGCTAACGTTCCATTATTATTATCGTTATGAGAAATGGGTCCCCGCCTCCGCGGGGATGACAGTGCTTTGGCGGTTGACAGTGCTTTGGCGGATGACAGTGCTTTGGCGGTTGACAGAGTTTTTACCGAATGACACATTTTATCGCGGGGATGACGGCGTTGCGCTCGTTCGACCCTTCGAGATGGCCACTAGGCGGCCGCATCAAGGGCGAACGGTTAGAATTCTTATGCAAATACGGAGCAAAAAATGTCGCGCGATTCAATCGTGGGGAGAGTATCGTAGGGTGGGCAAAGGCCGCAGCGCGGTCGTGCCCACCATTTCATGCTGGCAAATGTTTGGGTTAGTGTGGCGTACCCCAGCCATTCACTCAAACACACGTATTGTGCTACGATGGATGTCAATGAGAGTGCAGGAGCAATTACCATGTTCAAATGGCGTGATCTATTGATCTTCCTTGCAGGCGCAGAATTTTTTCACACCCTAAGCCACATCCTCGTGCCCTATTTTTTCCACTTACCACTAGACCTAGGGATAATGGTGCTGACAACACGGATGAATATCACCATCATCGTGGTGAATGCACTCATCACCCTAGCCCTTCTCTGGTGGGCTAAGCGTTTACATTAAGGTCGATTATTCTTAGCCGGTTGCTTTACCGCAGGTGGTAACTGTGCTTCTATCGCCTGTATTTTTTCTTTTAATGCTTTAATTTGTGACTCCATCGCAGCGGTACCAAACTGCCAAGTTATTGCATGATTATCACCATACGCTTTCTCACGAGCTTTTTGCGCACCCTGACTCACTTGAGCATTGAAATCCATGATTTGTTTTGAGGCAACAGCAACTTCAAGCGTCTTTAATTGTGACTGTAATTGATGCAATTCTTGTTTTAGCGTTTCCTGATTCGGGACAGCCGTCGTTTGAGTTTTTGTAATCTCCGTTTGATTCTTGGGAACTGATGGACGTTCTGACACTTTTGCTTTTGTTGGCGCCGGCTGAAACATATAGGTGCGCTGCGCGTCCCGGACTCTTGCATCAATATCGATACCATGCATCAACGGATCAAACAATCGTTGCTGTTGGCCGTCAAGTTTCGCTAAAGCAACCAGCGGATCACTCGATTTACTACTGAATAAATTTTTGAGCGAGAACCAAAAGCGCTTCAAGCCCACCACAAAACCCACACCCTTTTTTTCATCGAGTTTGATGGCATTTGAAGCTGTCGTCACCGCAGTCGTGAAATTTGTTTTGATAGAATTTATCTTTTGATCGTACTCATCTTTTATTAAATATTTTTTAGACTGCTGGGATGCATCCTGTCTTATCGATCTTAATTCTTGGTTTAACGCTTGTGACAATGTTGCTATAGCTGCTTGTTGCTTACTCGTTAAGCAGCCACTATTTTGTAGTGTATCAGCCACCGTACTAAATTCATTGATAGCATTGGCATAAGTTTGAATCAGGCTGCTACAAAAATCCTGGTACGCAAGCGTGTATGCATTACCATATGACTGGTTAGCTACTTCGTTTGCCGGTGCAAATAAGCGTGGCTGCACTGGTGGATCAACCTGCACTGGCTTCTTGGCCTGCTCAACCGTCTTACGCACGGGTGCGCGCGCGGGCTTACGCGCAGGTTTATGTACCGCCAAGTCACCAGACGCTTGGACGTTAATGCCTTGGACAGATGCATTGTCATCATTAGGTTCTGACGCGACTGGCTCTTTTGGCTGCAATGTTTCTAGATGCTCACTAAATTTTACATTTTCTTGCAGAATCATTTCCAGTATTGCTGTTAATGTTTTGAAAGATTTTTTTGTCAAATCTGGTAATTGATTTGGAATTTGAGCGACAACCATCGTAGTCGGGACTTTATCTTTCATCGCCATGTACGTAACAAATGTACCTTTAATATCCTCAAGCAGGATGTCACGTTGTTTTTTCTTTTCTATGATTTGAGTTTTAAATCCACTAAAGCGTTCAATCACTGCGGTGATATTAGTAATATTCGTGAGAGCTTGCGCACATTGTTCTTCTAGTGATTTACCTGAATAGCTACCGTTGAGTTGTTCACTGAGTTGGTCATATGAATGATAAATGTCCTTAAGTGATCCTATCAATTCATTATCCAATATTGGTAGGTCTTCTTCAAAAGATTGAATCTTTGAATATAGATCGTTTAATGACTTAATTAAATCTTTTATCTTTGTTTTATCATCATTGAACTGGCGACTTAGTGATTGATATTCGGTTATTTTCGTTTCTTTATAAGTATCAACATCACTCTGTAGACGTTCAACGCTAGTCATCTTGCCATCAATATTTTCCATGGTGCAATCAGGCGTCTTAATACGATTTAATCTGTCACTAAATCCCTTGATAGCATCATCAATAGATAAAGCCTTTAGTTCCGGAGTATCTGCAATACCATGTATTTCTGTTTCTACCACCTCAATGAGACCATTCAGCTCTGTCTGTTTCTTCGCGTGGTCAGCTTGTTTGGCATTGTCTTTAGCAATCTTATTCAGCTTATCCTGTAATACTTCTACGTCACGCTTTAATTCCTCGAATGATTTAGCCACGGGCTGATCTTTGCTAGTATCTGTTGTCACAGCATCCGACGTCTTTTCACTCTTGTTATCAATCTGAGTTGTCAATGCTTGTTGCTGATCGAGGAGAGCTTGATATGCTACCCCGTCGTTATGCGCATGGTCAATGTAGCTAGCGACTCCCTGATCAAGCTTGAGAGCAGACACCACTTTAAGCGCATTACTTAGCGCATCACATTGTTCTTGTGGCGACCCTGATAACGCCTGTCGCTCAGCCGATAATGGTAAAGACACGCTTCCTTCACTAGCATTTTCCGCAGATGCCACAACGCTATAATTCTGACGTAATATCTGAATTTGATTCGCTAGTTGTTGTTTCTGTGCCTTAGTACTTTCTTGTAAGGTATGATCTTTAATTGACGACCCAGTCAATGTTTGGATCGCAGTCTCACAACTAGCTAATTGATCATTCAATTGTTGCTTGAGTGTAACGATTCTGTCATCTATTGATTGTTTAGCAGTAATCGCTTCATCATAAGTTCCACGATCACGCTCGAGTTTAGCTTTATATCTTGTCAACAATGCAAAATTTTCACGAAGCATATCAATGCTAGCATCGCGCATTTGTGCTGAGGTTGGTTTGGATTTAAATTCTTCGTCATCAGCCACGCGTTGCAGAAATTTATTTTTTTCTAAAAGATCATTATTATCCTGATTAATTATAGCAATCTCATTTTCGAGCGTTACAAATTTAGCTAGTATCTCACCATGTTGAGCGATCTCTGCTGCAACAGCGCCACCAACGAGTGTATCTTTCACATTCTTACCGTACAATGCGATTAAGCCTGCAAGCAATACCTCATACTGTTGCGTAATAGTCTGCAATATCCTCAATTTATCGGCACTTTTCGGCAAAGATTTTTTCAATTCTTTAATGTCATCCTTCAACTTTCGCACAGTAACAATGTGTTTTGTCGTTGCATCTGAAAGCAATGCATACGTCGATTCATTGTTAATTGATTCGTTATAATCATCACATTGTTTCGAGATCTTAACGTAATTATCTCTAGTAGCAACCCATATTTCTTGCTGTGACTCAACATGACGAATGAATTTTTGACTCTCTTCATAAGCCTTAATAACATTGACGTTCTTTTGTTGCAATTGCGTTAATGAATCATCATCATTAACAGTTATTGAATCAATTACCACGGTCGGTCGTTGGCTTGCGATAGCTTGCCATTGATAGGCTGTGTCTTCTTGTAACTGACCCAACCTAACATTCAAGTCATCATATGCTTTGCGTTTAGTCGCAATTTCACTCTGCATTTCTTCTTTTTGCGTCAGTAGCGCTGTAATCTCGGTATGTGCTTTTGTGATAGCGTCGATTTCATCTTGCACCCTCTTCAATTCAGTTTTCAAGCTAGTGACAGTGGATTTTATCTCTTTTGTTTTCCCATCCTTAGCTTGAGCGAGTAGCGTAGCAAATGGCTTTTTCTCATACGCAGATAATTTCTCATAGACAGCCTGAGCATTAGTCAGCGCCTGCTGATGTGCAGTTTGAGTTTCTGAGAGTTGCGTTTGTAGATTAGCGACTTGCTCTTCAATCGATAGTTTTTCTTGTTGTTTTTCCGCCACTTCTCGTAAAGCATTTATAATCCATTTCTTAGCAGTCTCAATCTCATCGTAACCCAAACTGTTAGATGCAATTACTTTCCCATCAGTACCTACATCATGTACAAGTTCTTTAAGCTGTGTTAAATCATAAATTTCTGGCAATAATGAAGCAACTTTTTCACCCAAAGCATTAACCGAAACTTGCAAGTCGAGTCGTTCTTTTTGCAACTTAGCTTGATATTGTTCATTGAATTTCGTCGCTGCATTTTGTAACTTTTGTGTTGCTTGTTGAATTTCTTCAATTTGGCCAGTCAAATCAGCATCAAGCACGGCGCCGTCAATCACGACAGACAAAGTGTTCTTCTCTAGCTTGATGGTGATACCTTTTCTGTATAAACCGAATTGCTGCGCCTGAGAGAGATTTGCTTCAAATGTTTTGAGTGGCGCTGCAAAATGGGATTTTGATTTTAATGACATACATGCGCTTAATTGCTGGTTGTATGCGTTAACTGATGTATTCAATGTTGCGTATAATTCTTGCTGCTTTAATAGTGCAGTCTTGATTGTCGCAAACACTTCAACACACGTCTCCATCGCAACAGTTTGTTGCTCTAGCACTTTAGTAGTCGTAGCAGCATTCACAACAATAGGCGTAGGCAAAGGCGATTGTTCGGTCTTTTTAGAAAATAATCCTCTTAATCCAGTCGCTTGCCCTTCAACCTTTAAGCCAAGTTGCACCCGCATCGTGTTGTAGCTAGATTTGTAGTCTTGAATTGGCTGTTTGGTCATTTCGGACTGTAAAATAACGAGGTGCTGCGCTTGTTCATTTTGTGATGGCTTCAAAAGCAGTTGATTGAGCGCATTTATACTTTCATTGACTTGCGTCAATTTATCAGTAAACGTACTTTGTGCAGCGTTGTAAGCATCAAGTTGCTGTTGTGACATTTCTTTTTGTAAACGTTCATCTTCCAATCGCTTCTTTTGCTCATTGATGTTTTGTTGCGCCGTATCAATATTTTTAGAAACACGATAGGCCAATGGCAACATGTCGCTTACCGTAGCATTAAATTCTAGCCAATCATTTACTGTTAAATCCGTATTAAAATCAGCAAACAAAGTCGGCAAAGCGTCTTTGTCATCAAGACTACCCATAGCAGCCATCCTTGACTCTGTAATGGTTTGAATCAGTGCTAACGCATCATCAATTTGAATACTAGGATTATCACGCTTAAAATTTCTTAATTTAGCAATAATGTCATTAATGATGTTGCATTTTAGTTGGCACAGATTTTTTAGTGCAGCAAGGCTATATTGACTATTTCTTTTTGCAGAGTATTGAGTGAGATTATCAGTGATATTTTTTAAGCACTGCGTCACATGTTCGGGTATTTGTCCATTCTTTGCATTTGATTTTATAAGTTTCTCATCTTGATCGCAGCGGTTTTGAAAAGCATGATAGTATGCTGAATACCATAGTTCCGATTGCTTTTCTTTAATGCGTTTGATGTCTTCACTTCTCGCATATTTTAGGATAACATCTTCAATAAAATGATTCACTGAATTTATGGTAAATACAAATTGTTCAGTTTGCTTTGCGCATTGATCACGACAGTTTTTTAAGTCATCGAATGAATGAGCCAGTCTTTTCTCTAATACTCTGAATATGTTTGTTAATGCATAGCTTTCAATATCTTTGGGAGACAATTTTGCTCCCAACGCTACCATCTCCATCACTGATTGTAAGGAATAATAAAAATCTTCACGATCAAAAGGGTCATTTGCTGCAGTTAAGTAGACATACAATAAACTATGACCCGTGCTTTTATGACGCTCACTCAATATAAACTCTTTTATTACTGGAGACGACATCAATTTGATGGAATTTAATCTTGCTTTGATTTTTTCAGTTTGTAGATTATTCGGACCGGCTTTTGCAAGGATGTCATGTATATTTTCGATTTGTTGAAATTCATTCGCTGTCGAGAGTAATCTAGCATATGTTTCAGTTATATCAGTTAATTCTTGTGACAAGCTATGTTGCTCTGCTAACAAAGACTTCATGTCTTCTGGCGTATTATTTTTATTCGATATTTTTATAATGAATCCATCGAAACGTTTACTAAAATCTTTTTTTGCAACCCGTACAACACCGGGAACATCATACTGTTTGTAGTATTTCTTTAAATTAGTAGACATCTGTTTTAAACGATAAGACTGAACAAGTAGTTGGATAAATTCTATAGTCGACTTTGCTACTGCTGGTTGACAACTAGTTATAGCAGATAGGATGTTTTGTTCATATTGATATAAATCACTATATTGCTCTAAGGGTATTGTCCCAACTATTTTATGGTAAAATAGCATAAAGTTCATTAGCGTCGATTGATCGTTTCCTATTAAACAAATCACTGCGGGTAATACATCATTAGGCTTAAACACATACGTTTCACTACCACCAAAAAATCCTTTCTTGGTTTTTTCTTGCATGATGCGCAAGAAAATATTTAAACTCACATCATTAGAACTCAGCCCATCAACAATCCATGTTAACTGATCTTTATGTTTACCATTTGCATCTAACATCTTATCCCACGCAGCTTGATGTTCACTTGGTTTAAGCTTTTTAACTTCCTCAATCATCGCATCCAGTGTTTTCGTTCGTAATTGAAGCGCTTTGTCAGCATTTACTTTTTCTTGTTGCTGTGCTTTGCTGAACTTTTCATGCTCTTTAGCCAATCTTGTTTGTGCATTTCTGGCAAAACCTAATATTGTTGTTAAATCTTTATCAATGATAGAGAGATTTGATAATCTAACATCATAAGTGGTGTCCATAGATGCGTTACGGTTAGCCAGTAACGTATCCAGACTAGGTATTTCTGTACATAGCACATCACCTAAATCCATCCCTAATAGATGACTAATATTTTGTTTTAATTCACGCACCTCCTGCCACTTTTCTTTGTCCATAAATAATGTATCTTTGGCATAAGCTTGCAATATCGCATTGATTTTGTCTCGCTTGTCTTGCAGCACTTTCCAAAATACTTCACTCTCAAATGCATTAAAATACGTATCGTAACTTTGATAATCACCGACAACAACGGATGTCGTTTTACCTATCTTTTTCCCTAAATCTTGTTGCAATCTTTCTAAATTGTCTTTCACAGTAAGCAGATTTTCATCTTTATTGGACACATAACCACGCACCCAATGCGCGTAGTAGGTCGCAGTCATATACCTACGTAAAGTTTCAGCATAATGTTTAGCTTCGCCTTTGATAGCTGGCGCAAGATTAAGTGACTCATCACTGTAAAATGACATTATTTTATCGATAATGCCTATATATTCTTTTAAATCAACCCACTCAAAACTTCTAAGTTTAATATCTTCCTCTAAATGCGCGGCACAATAACTTCTCACTAGATCAAAAACCTTGAAGGGCTCTTGTAATTCAATAGGGGTGAATCTAGCACCTTTACTAAGGAAATCAGAAATATTAGTCATAGGTAAGCATTTATGATCAATTGTTTTAGCAGCATCATTTTTTGCTTGCCTAACAGACAATAGTCTCAAAAGCAAACTCTGACCTTTTTCATTAACTGAATTATAGACAATTTTTAATACTATATCACGTCGCGCATAATCGACGTCTTTAGCGACTTCTTTCTCAATATTATTTTTGACATCAATAATGTGTTTTATATTTTCATTAAGAACATCTAAATTTCTATTAATATTTGCATAATTCCAAAGTTGATGACCGTCTACTAAATGACGGACACTAATTATTTCTGATATTAAGTCTTTTACCCCTTGTTCAACAGTAGCTCTTTTAGTCACTCTTGTATTTTGAACAGAAGTATCCACATAAACAGTGCTAGCGCCCAGCTGCCTAGTGCATAGTTGAGCAGATTTCATTTCATTGAGAGTCTTCCATACTTGTGATTCCTTACACAAGCCCAGATAATGAGATAGGTCAGGGTAATATTCACGATACTTCTCTAGCTCATCTAGATGAGATTTTTCTATAGTGCGGAGAGTGTATTCTGCAAATATGATATCAACCAGGATCGTGCTATTTTCCACATCCAACGGTAAGCCTTGAACTAGATTTTCTGGTTTGCTAATAATTGTTGTGGACCAATGTTTGCAAGCGTTTTCATTTAATATTTCAAATAATTTAATAAAATAATCTTGTATATTATCTGATATTTTTGCTAATTCATTGATGACGGCTGTAATTTGCGTATAATTATAACTGTATGCATCATAAGCTAATAGCAACATCAAACGTTCTTTATGCTTTCTTGTCAATAATTTAAATATTGGATTTTGTTCCCGTGGCGCCAGCATCAAATCATCACTTAAATTCTTTTTCTCATCAGTTGTTAATGTTGCTAAATAGTCAGCTAATTGTTTAACATCAAATTTTTCTGGCGCAACCGCATCAATCAGTCGATTGACGTTTTCAAGATGACTAAGTACTTGTTGCGGCTTATCGCTACTCTTTGTATAAGTTTTTTCTTCTTTTTTAGATATAACTTTATTTGGCTCTGGCTGGTGAGAAATAAGATTGAACTGATTATTCAATTCTTCATCTTCCGTATAGCGAGCCAGTAATATACAACTTGAAGCAAACGATATCTGCTTATTGGTCGCATCTAAAGTCATGTCGCGCGAGCTTATATTTTCAGAGCTTTCTTGAAAAACTATTTGTTTGCCATTTGCAGTTGTTTGCTTACCTTGATTGGCTTCAATTGCGTTACGTTTTATTGTCTGCAGTGAGGCCAGTAATTCGTTAATTTCAGTTACAGTTGGTAGTGTAATTGAATATCTGGATTTATTTGCACCTTTTGTGCTAAATGCATTTTCTATATAGCGAACAAAACTTTCATTGGCATGACTCATTTTGGATTGCAGAGTTTCCATCTCTCGACGTATACTCCCATTTCCTAATCTCTTTAATTGTTCTTGAAATACATCGTATATCAATTTGAAGTAAAAATAATTGATACATACATATAACAATTCATGAGAGCTGCTATCAGGAATATCTTTATAGGAAGTATGCATACTATTCAATATACAGATGCCTTGTAGACACTGTATGCGATTCGAACTGTTAATGCGTTGGAAGAGTGTGGCAAGTACTATACCATCATTTACCTCAGCTCTAGTGAGCATAGCCCCATAGCTGATCATGCGTTCAAGAACGTCAAAATCAAAAACAAAGTGGTTTTTATTACTTTTTTGTTTAGCTGTCACCGTATGCCATAAGACACTATGGCTATTTTTATCGACTTGGTTTAGATATAATTTTGTCCTTGGTTCTGATTTTTTAGATTCTAATTCTCTGAATCGTTGCAATAATGCCAGTTTTTTATCTCCGGATTCTCTCTCAGCATACATCATATCAACGCAAACCGACGGTAGTAATAACTTTTGTGAAGGTTGATCTTCTATAAGCTCGTGATTCTTAATAATAGACTTTAATTCTGCTAGCGATTCTCTATATTTCCGCACTATTGCGGCCATATTCTCATCGATAGCTGTTATGTTCGGTAGTTCACGGATACGAGTGATTTCAGCATATATACTTTGAATTATTTTCAGATAGCCATCTTGGTTGGTAGGAAATATAGGTCTCGTATACCGAAGGTTAATTTCATCTATTTTAGATGCATCAAGCGTTAACTTGAATGAAAGAACAGTATCGAATAAGTCACGTATATGATTATACACTTCCTTGATACCAGCATCATTAGTACAAACACCATCAAGCGCTGTTACGCTTGCCGCCCGATAATCCCAAATTGTACCTTGTAATATATTTAGATACGCTATTGCGTCCCTTACTCTATCTTTACTGTGTTCAATACTAAATTTAATAATTATCGAGCATGCTACCGCATAGGCAGGGAATAAATGGGAGATCTCACGTTGATCCCCTTGTATTGGCCCAAGTAGTAACCAAAGAGGATTTTCAGGCACACGTCCCTTTAATGTCGCTTGTAATACTGCGGATTTTTCATCATCGGAAAGTCTCGCAAACAGCTCACGTATTGATACGCCTGCAAATGCAAGTAATGTGTCTTTTGTGGCATTTTTTTTGAGTTTCAACTGATGAATAACCTGGATAAGATCATTCAGAGGATTTAATATTGGTTTGCTTTTAAGGCACTTAGCCTTTTCATCCTTATATATAGTCATTAAGTCATCAACTTGACTATCTATTTCCTTTCTACGCTGTATCACTTCCTTTGCGCTGTACGTGTTTTTGATATTAAAATAGGGTTGATTATACTTATCCGTCGTTAAGCAAATTAGGCATCCTGCTTTAGCATCAGCATACTTCTCACGATATCTTGTATAGGTATTTTTAATACAAGTAACATAGTCATTTTCAGTCAGATGTGCTGCATTATCACTGGCATGGAGTTTAGAGAACATTGCTTCTAAATGTAAATTAACTAATTTTTGTGTGATAGATAAAATATACTGCTTATCCACGTGAGAGATTTGACCACCACACTTTAGTAGATGAAAACAAAATTGCGATATCAATGAGCGACTTGATGTTTGACTTGAAATATTCGTGACATACTCATCACTACATTTTATGAGTGATTGCACGTCAACATTATCCTCGGGTACTAAGTCATTGCTACGCGCTGCAACAGGCATTACTTGATTACGTTTACTTACAATTTTTTCCTGTACTTGGCATAATTGATCCGTAAGCATTGCTATTGATTGGGGTGAAATAATCAATTTCTCACTGGGAGCGTACACGCATACCTTAGGATCAAAGGTAACCAAATCACTATCATCATTACTCGATATTAGTGTTTGTGAATGACGTGGCTCTTCATTAATAAATAAAAACATATCAATACAATAGTCAATCATTGCAAACAAAATGAGTGGATCTACACCAAAATGCTTAGCAAGTAAGTCTTTTGCTGTAAACAATCTATTAAAGGCTGTTTGGTATTCCTTAGATTCTTTACCTGCGCATTTATCTCTAAATGTCTTTGTAAATTGTGTGATTAACGCTGGTAAGTCACTTTCAATAACAATTTCCATCTTTTGTACTGGCACTTGCACCTTAGGAGCTATCCCTTTTTTTGTATCTTCAATAATTTTTGTTAGCGCCTCTGCACATTCTGTTGCCACAACATTTCCCATGGATAAACCATTGGTTTCTTTACTCATCCGATCTAACTGCTGAGATTTTTGAATTAACAAATCTTTGATCTTAGATAGCAAAGTTAATCTTATAGGATCAACATCTTTTGACTGTATTAGACTGACGACAGCATCAAGCGATGAAGTGAATCCATTAATACTTTTTTTCATCTCATTATCAGCTGTTTTTTGTAATTCAAGAGATAAATGGCTGATGAATTGAAATGCTCTATTTCTATCTTCATTATCCTGCAACTGAATAGCAAATAATGTGTAGTTCAGTAATGCTTTAATAGGGTTATAGCAATATGCAGCACTTGATGATAAAAATTCTTTTACTATCTCATCTTCATACACATATTTGCTGCCAAAAAATCGTATTTGCGGTTTATCAACGATTAAACGGTACAATGCTATCGTGTTACGTGGCTCGTATATGGATGAATGTGTTAGCATGCTGGCACGCACATGTAAGGGCTGCTTTTTTAATAGATCTGAAACTACTTTTTTAGTGTTTTTATTTGGATTTTTCATACCGTCCAGCAGGATGGCATTTACTTCTATCATATTAACGTTAGCAACTTCCTTGAATAGATTTTGTTGTTCATTTACCAACTGCTGAAGACTTTCAAAAACTTTTCGCAAGCATTCACTGCTGACCTCAAATTTCTTAAGGATAATCTTATATGTAGCCCGATTAGATTGATCATGCCTAGAGATACACTCAAAATAGTCAGAGCATGGTTTAACTTTTAAAGCATTTTGTAATGTATACCAATCTTGTTCCTGAGGTGCCAGAATACTTTCACCTATTGGACAACTAAACAAACGTCGTACATTAAATGTGTCATTAATTTGATATAATAATTCTACAATCTTATATATATTAAATTTATCATTTTGAGAAAGCACATTTCTATAATCGAAAAATTTTCTACTATGTGGTACATAGTCGCTCATACTCATACTGCTAGTATAATCTAATGTATTTTCCCACATCTTGCTAAGCGCCTTAACTTGCTCAGCTGTTGAAACGACCAATGGTGGTGATTGCAACTCTAGGTTAGATGGCTCAAATGCTTCTATGCTCGATATATTGAGGCGCTGACACATTACCTTATCACGCAAAAACATGATCTCTTGATGGAATCGTAAAATAGAACGCTGGTTAAGCTGGAAGGTATCACTTAAAATGAATCGATTATCTTTTGTAGAGAAAGATAACATGCTAAAATATTGCTTGTATTGCTGCCATATCTCACACAACAACGTCGTTTGTTCTTTAAGATACCCCTGTTTTTTACTGGTGAACTCATCATAATCATCATTGATATCTCTTAGAATACTCTGATAGTCAACTATATGATGAGAAATTTTTATGCCCAATGTCTCAGCGGGAGAATTTTCACTGGCCATGTTATAAGTTGTAGCTGTCGGTGTTATTTGCCCTAAGAGAAAATTAAATAATTTATCTCGCATAGAGTGATTGTCATTAAAGGCGTCAATAAACTCTTTTGACTGAGTAGAGATCTTTTCTACCGGTTTATTCAGAGGATCACTAGTAAGCTTACGGTGAAATCGAGGAATTGTCATACTGGCTTAGCCTATATAATGCTTAACTCATTGTATAATCATGTTTTGTATAGCTTAGACTACATTTTTCAAGCTATTTCAACTGATCATAGCCTAACGAGATTAAGAATAACTTAAGGGGCATCAATTATTATCAATAATTTTCATAAGTTACGTGAGGGGGAGAGCTTTAAATCACCGGGCATGACCGTTCGTGATGAATGTTCGTTTTGATCACGTTTAAAATTCTGGCTTTGTAATAATTTTCCGGTAACCAATGATCGAGTAATTTGATGGCTTGCGTGGCGTAAAGATCTGCCAATATATTAGCTTCAGCAATGATATCGTTTTGCGACTGCATCGCATGTAAGCGACTGGTTGTTTCTTCCTGACGCTGCCCTTCATCCAACAAAAACCACGTGATGTTCATTTTCAATTGTTGTAGTGACAATGCTTCCGCACTTTGGATCGTGGCGATATCTTCGTTAATTTGCATTAACATACCCAAATTGAATCCTAAAATGCGCGTTTCATCCTCATTCATGTGATGTTTAGCGAGATAATAACCAGAGCGTATGGCAAATTTTACCACGCCTGCTAGTTGCAAATGCACTAAGTACATATAGTCTTTGAGTACATGCAAGCGCTCTTGTGCCAGCACACCCCCTTGCGCATAATGCCCCATCACTTGCAATAATGATTGTTGTAAATGCGGGTAATCCGTAAATAATAATAAGGCTTGATTGTAAAGCATGACGCTCACATAAGGTAGCCTGTGTAATGTCGCTGCGGTGATATGATTTTCACTAAGCACGCCCTTATGCATCGCAACAGCCACATCATTTAACAGATGCATGGATCGTTGCGCCAAGGCCAACGCCGTTGCGCCATTAATGATATGTTGTTGCTTTGTACATCCAAACGCGAGCGCAATGAGTGCATTGAGTAGCGAAATCTGTTTATCGCGACAGTGGGTACAATGGCCGCTAGTCACATGATGCGGTGTGATGAGTACGTTATTATCTAGCGCGAAAGCTCGCTCAAGTACTTCGACGCTCTTATCAGCGATCAGGGTGTTGATTACTTCATCAGTTAAAGTCGCAACTCGTACTTTTTTCATAAAACCCCACAATACTGACTCTCACTTTAAGTATATCAGATCGATGGGCGAGTGGATTTTGAGTAAAACCATGATGTTAACAGAATTGGTAGGGAGCGTTGACGTAACGAGCTTAGGTGCAGCTGGTACGCCCGCCAAAAATACTGTGATCCGGTAAAAACACTGTCATCCCCGCCAAAAACACTGTCATCCCGGAATTTAGCGCAGTCTTGCGAGTGTAACGAGCTTAGGTGCGCTTAATGTCCGGGACCCATCGCTAACGTTCCATGGTTTATCGTCATGAGAAATGGGTCCCCGCCTTCGCGGGGATGACAGTGTTTTTATCACGGGGATGACACATATTTATCACGGGGATGACACATATTTATCGCGGGGATGACAGTGTTTTTATCACGGGGATGACACATATTTATCGCGGGGATGACAGTGTTTTTGGCGGGGATGACAACGTTTAAGGATATTACTTGTCGGTAAGGCCTTGATACCATCACCATGGTACGCGGCGATGGCTGACGTCAGTTTCAGGTGGTGTTCCTTCTCCACCTGAAACAACGATGTTACGACAGGCAAAAAAGCCTTATTGACTGCTTAGTGATGTGGATAATGCTGCTCGATAAATTTCGTTAAACGCTTACCGAGCATCGCATGAACGACACGGGACGGATGTAAACTATCCCAAAAGAAAAACTCATCTGGATTGAAACAAGGTAATTCGCCCGCACGTGCAGATTCAGCCACCGCGTAAGAGGCTTGCAGATCGGGCGATTGCCAAATAAAGTGTGCCAGCTGTTTAGCATCCCAATTTTTCGCGCCAACCAGGTTACTTGAACCCGCTCGTTTAAGTAAATGCTGGTGCAACTCATTTGTTAGGCGTTGTTCGCTTAATGGTGTTGCGTGTAAGCGATAGCCCCCTTGCCAACAAGAAGAATTAAAATGCTTAATATTTAAGTTATATTTTTTGTTATATTTTTCTGGATTGTCAAAATAAGTCGTGAGCACTTCATTAATATCAAATAAGTGTATATCAATCTCTGGATGATCTTCTCCCAGTTGTGTTACCTGACTCTCCAAACGTGCGTTGTGATCTAACGTAAAAACCTGTAATAGAGCGGTGTCATCACTCGCTTGACCAAAAGGTGAACGAGCAAGATTGGGCAAGTTAATGATGAGAAAATGTCGTGCGCCATAACTAATCAAGCGCTCAATTACATCATGGATACGATCCGTGACATGAGTGGCCACATGAACGGGATCAGAAACATCATGTAAATAATCGTTCGCGCCAATCCAAATCGAAAAAAGTGTTGTCGAACGATCACGCAATACGGTACGCACGAGATAATTATCAACAGACATCGTCAAAGTGTAGGGCAGAAAACCATTGGTTGGATTGTGAAATAAAGCTGTTTGCCCACCAATGGCAAAGTTGGTACTTGGGATGCCATAGTTTTCTTCAAAATAGCGACTCACATGTTCTGACCAAACATTCCCATTTGAAAAGCGGCCTTCAAAATAAGGGGGGGATTTAGGCATATACCCATAGAGTAACGCATAAAAATTGCCATTATCACTTAAACTATCGCCAAAAAAGACGATCTTATCAAAGGGCGCAGGCGGTTCGGCAAAGGTCAACGCAGGCAATATAGTTAGCAAGATTGCCACACAACTTGTGAAAACACTTTTCTTGATGTCAAATCGCATTGCGTTATTCTCTCTATTGGTTAATCACAAAATAGGTAATGCCAAAACGTTCTGAGAAAACTTATTGACGAGCTGCGCCCATCCTAACGATACTCAAGCCATCACTGCGTCACTTTGCCTGATGCGTTCCTCAACCTGCTCTATCAATGGTGTCTTTTTAACAACTTCATCTAGCGCTTTTAAAGTGCGTAACAATGCCATCATGCGTTGTAATGGCCACATGTTGGGACCATCTGATGGTGCACGATCAGGGTCTGGGTGCGTTTCCATGAAAAGTCCAGCAACACCTGCAGCAATTGCTGCACGCGCTAACACCGGTACAAATTGTCGTTGTCCACTGGATTTTGTACCAGCCCCACCCGGCAGTTGCACTGAATGCGTCGCATCATAGACAACGGGACAAGCTGTCTCCCGCATGATGGCAAGAGAACGCATGTCTGACACAAGATTATTGTAACCAAAAGAAGCGCCACGTTCACACACCATAATGTGAGGATTGCCGGTTTCACGCGCTTTTTCCACCACATGACGCATTTCCCATGGTGATAAAAATTGCCCCTTCTTGATATTGACCGGAATACCGGCTTGAGCTGTGCGCTGAATAAAATTGGTTTGTCTGCATAGAAAAGCGGGTGTTTGTATCACATCCACCACCGCGGTAACTTCATCGATGGGCGTATCTTCGTGTACATCGGTTAATACCGGCACACCCATCTGGCGTTTTACGCTATCGAGTATGCGCAAACCCGCCTCAAAACCTGGGCCGCGATAGCTATGCACAGAGGTGCGATTGGCTTTATCAAAAGATGATTTGTAGATAAAAGGGATATTTAATTGCGCCGTGATTTCTTTTAATTGGCCTGCCGTATCGAGCGCGAATTGCTCACTCTCGATCACACAAGGGCCTGCGATTAAAAAAAATGGCCGATCGATACCAACGTCATAACCACACAACTTCATCGTTAAATCTCCTCCATGTGTAACCGTTACCATTTAGGTGAATGATGTTGGGTTACGCATACGCTAACCCAACCTACCATTGCTTCGTTTGTGTTTCCATTTGTGTGCCACATATTCACAAGATGTAAGGCGCTGGGGAACGCTCAGGCTAAGCCCACTTACATCGTATGATGTCACCCTGAGCAAGCACACACATCGTTTATGCCGCGTGGGTTTTAAGTCTTTGCTTGCGATAAGCATTTGCAGCAAGGATAAAACCAATGAATAACGGATGACCATCACGTGGCGAAGATGTAAATTCTGGATGGAATTGACAGCCAATAAACCAAGGATGATTAGGCAGTTCAATGATTTCTACCAACTTATCTTTGACTGAACGTCCCGATACTTTCAAACCTGCACCCTCTAGTGCTGGTAACAGGGTATTATTCACTTCATAGCGATGACGATGACGTTCGGTGACTGTGTCTTTCCCGTAGAGCTTGCGCGCCAATGAATTTGGTGTGAGATCACATGCCTGACCCCCTAATCGCATCGTACCACCCACATCGGATTTCTCAGTACGTAATTCACGCTCACCTTGTTGATTGACCCATTCGGTCACCAGTGCGACCACCGGATAAGGCGTATCCAAATCGAATTCGATACTATTCGCATCTTTGAGATTAGCAACATGTCGTGCAAATTCAATGATAGCGATTTGCATACCTAGGCAAACACCAAAATAAGGGACACCCTGTTCACGCGCATATTGTGCCGCTAATATTTTTCCCTCGATACCGCGTTGACCAAATCCCGGCGCCACTAAAATAGCATCCAAGTGCTTGAGTAATGGCTTAGCACCTTTTTGTTCTACTTCTTCTGAGTCCACATACTCAATACGCACGCGTGTACGCGTTTGAATGCCGGCATGAATGAGCGCTTCCGATAAAGATTTGTAGGATTCAGTGAGGTCTACATATTTACCCACCATCCCAATGACGACTTCACTGTCAGGATGCTGGAAGGCATCTACCACGCGTTCCCACTCATGAAAATCAGCAGTTTTAGCGGTTAAACCCAATTGTGCCACCACAATTCTATCTAAACCTTGTTCATGCATCGCAATGGGGAGTTGGTAGATGAAATCAACATCCAATAATGGGATCACCGCTTCTTTTTCCACGTTGGTGAACAAAGCGATTTTAGAACGTGCACTTTCAGCAATCGGACGATCACTACGACAAAGTAAAATGTCTGGCTGTATACCAATGGAGCGCAATTCTTTGACTGAATGTTGCGTCGGTTTGGTTTTTAGCTCGCCCGCAGTAGAAATAAACGGTAAGAGGGTCAAATGGATAAATAAGACTTGTTGGCGTCCCAATTCCATACGCATTTGACGAATGGCTTCTAGAAACGGTAGTGATTCGATATCACCGACCGTGCCACCAATTTCAACCAACACCACATCTGCATCACCGCCACCTTTCACGATGCAATGTTTGATTTCATCTGTAATGTGGGGAATGACCTGGACTGTACCACCCAAATAATCGCCTTTACGTTCTTTACGAATCACATTGGCATAGACGCGACCTGTTGTAAAATTATTAGCCTTTGTCATTTTGACGCGCACAAAACGTTCATAATGACCGAGGTCAAGGTCAGTTTCTGCACCATCTTCCGTGACAAATACTTCACCATGTTGAAATGGATTCATCGTGCCTGGATCTACGTTGATGTAGGGGTCTAATTTCATCAAATTGACGCGCAAACCACGTGCCTCAAGAATCGCGCCTAAAGAAGCCGAAGCCACCCCTTTACCCAAAGAAGAAACAACGCCACCGGTAATAAATATGTACTTAGTCATGTTTTTTATGCGTCTATAGTTATGTGAAAAAAACAGCCTGCAGGGTAACAAAATCGTGCCGGTGCCGCAATCCTCTCTTACATGCCATCAATGAAGCTTCACCGCATGACAACCTGCATCTATGTAGTAACTTGCGATTGCCATCTCATCAAGCGGCATAACTGGCAAAGAGCGCACCTTGACTCTAGTGACATATCCTTTTAGGCTGTATGAAATTAGAGGATTATTGTTCCCAACAGGAGATGATTTCATGTTAATGCGTCTATTCGTGGCCTTGGTTATCTTAGTTGCCGTTGCCGTGGGCATTTTTGCGCTCGTCCTACCACGCGATCAATTGGTGAAATTGATTACATTCCGCGATTTTTTCGACGTTGCGCTACCGATTTTAGCCTTTGGCGCACTCATCAAATATCTCTGCTGCACCCATTGTAAAATTTGCATCGACAAAAAAGATATCCCCTAGGAGTGATGGTCAACAGACCCTAAGATACCCTCTCACCCCGTCGATGTTGGCGGGGTCGCAGTCCAAGTCAATTCATGACCCGTTTCATGCGCTTTTGCTTGGTAGCGATCGTCCAAATAATAACCAACCGCACCAATCAGTTGTTCTTCCACAAAAATCAGCGGTGTTCGTGCTCGCTCCCAAGGTGGAATACCCCAGTCTTGCATGAGATTTTTGAGGGTATGACGCGATCTTCCTGGTAAAGGCACCGTCTCACCCCCTTGACGAAAACGCAATTCGACGACACTGACGTCGGTGCGCAAACCCCGTCCCACGACCGGTATGGCCTGTAAAAATCCCAGCGGTGGCACTGAGAGGTGCTGTGACAAGGGCCAATGGTAACTTGTAGCTTGAGGGCGCAGGGTCGTCATGGACGGGACGAGATAAAGATCATCACGGTAGCGCCGACACGCGACTTTCTGCCATACCACACATGGATGACGATCCGGTGCAGCACTGAACATTTGCGCCATCACTTGCGCGAGCTTTTTGCTATCGGGTAGTGGATAACCTAATTGTTGTATCCAAGTACGTAGAATCAAACGTTGCTTAGCAGGGTTTTCTTGTTTAAGCGCACGCACAGATAGCGTGTGGGGCTGTGACCCTTGCAAGCGTTCACAGTCGCTCATGGCATAAGCCAACAATAAGTCTTGTGCTTCAGCACAATGTTGTGCGCTACGTGCTAAGGTACGGTGAATGGTTGGCCATCGCGATTGTAAGGTCGTGAGCACATGATGCCGCATAAAGTTACGCGTGTAAGCGATGTGATGATTGGAATCATCTTCTATCCAAGACAAGC
This sequence comes from uncultured Coxiellaceae bacterium, assembly GCA_964648015.1. Taxonomy (GTDB): domain Bacteria; phylum Pseudomonadota; class Gammaproteobacteria; order DSM-16500; family DSM-16500; genus Aquicella. The sequence goes on along the minus strand of CAZYKO010000016.1, from coordinate 10,629 downwards.
CGACACATTGTGCATAATCACGTAGGGTTGCTCGTGAATGCATTAACAACGGTCTCAGCTGCACCCCCGCACCTAAAGGTTTAGCAACTGGCATGGCCGCTAAGCCCTTCACCCCGGCACCACGACATAATTGTAATAACAAGGTTTCAGCTTGATCATCTTCATGATGCGCCGTTAACAAGACATCGCCCGGTTGCATGTATTGTGCAAAAACAGCATAGCGTGCCGTACGCGCACGCGCCTCGATACTGTCGCCCGCATGCGTACGACAATCCACAGTGACCACGTCACAGGGCAGTGCATATGCTTGGCAAATACGCACACATTGTGCTGCCCAGGTGGATGCCTCAGGATGCAATTGATGATTCACGTGAATAACACGTAGACGAATTGGCTGCGTTTCTTTCAACGCGCAGCATAGAGACAATAATACTTGTGAATCCATCCCGCCGCTATAAGCGACCCAATAGGTACAATCCCATCCATAAGGCTTGAGGCTTGCAGCCAACGCAGCACGCAAACTCATGGATGATAACCGTAGGTCATGAGGCGTCGATAGCGATCCTCCAGTAAGGTGGTAATAGGATACGATTGCAACTCAGCCAATTGTTGACTCAAATATTTCTTCAAGGTTTGTGCCATCGCATGTTCATCGCGGTGCGCCCCGCCGAGTGGTTCTGGGATCACATCATCGACCAAACCCAAGGACAAAATTTTATTGGCTGTTAAACCCATGGCTTCTGCAGCTTGTGGCGCTTTTTCAGCACTTTTCCATAAAATGGAAGCACAGCCTTCAGGTGAAATGACGGAATAAACAGCGTACTGCAACATAAACACCCGATCACCCACACCAATCGCCAAGGCACCACCCGACCCACCTTCACCAATAACGGTACAAATGATCGGTGTGCGCAGTTTAGATAATACAAATAAATTGCGTGCAATCGCTTCACTCTGATTACGCTCTTCAGCACCGATGCCAGGATAAGCACCTGGGGTATCAATGAAGGTAATGATGGGCAACTTGAAACGCTCCGCAAGTTTCATCATACGCATAGCTTTACGATAATCTTCAGGGTTCGGCATGCCAAAATTTCGTTCTACCTTCTCCTGCGTCTTACGACCCTTTTCATGGCCAATCACGACGACCGGTTGCGAATTCAAGCGGCCAATGCCAGCGATAATGGAAGGACCATTGGATAACATGCGATCGCCATGCAATTCGTCAAACTCGTCGAAAATTTTACTGATGTAATCGATAGTATGCGGCCGCTGAGGATGACGCGCTAATTGCGTCACCTGCCAAGGGGTAAGTCGACTAAAGGTATCTTTAATGAGGTGATGGCATTTCGCCTCCAGCCTGGCAATTTCCTCACTCAAATTAATATCCGCATCGGTGCCCACCATGCGCAATTCTTGGATTTTGGCCTCTAGCTCGGCAATCGGTTGTTCGAAATCGAGAAAATTAATGTTCATGAGAAACCTGTGCTGAAAAAAACACCTATCATACCTAATTCTCGCCAGGTAACCTATAGGTTACGTCGACCACAATTGTATCTTATTGAATATTATTATAATTAATTTGGGCCTACCCATTTCCATCAATCTGTTGCAGAATCTTCGGTCCCAGGTCTTGATGTTTAGCTTATGGATCGCCAGCTCATGGAAAAAAAATTCGTACATTTACAGTTACACACAGAATATTCCTTATCGGATGGATTGCTGACGATGCCAGCACTGATGGCAAAAGCCGCCGCCTTAAACATGCCAGCACTCGCGATCACCGACAATAGCAACCTTTACGCTGCGGTCAAATTTTATCAGGCTGCCTTACAAGCAGGCATCAAGCCCATTATTGGCGCCGATATCCATGTGATGAGTGAGCCCGGCGCTAAGGCGTGTGACAAACTCACCCTACTTTGCATGAATAATGTCGGGTACCAACACTTATTGCAGCTGCTCTCCAGGAGCTATCTAGAGGGGCAAGCATCAGGGCAACCATGTATCCTGCAATCCTGGCTACAAACCCTTAACGATGGCTTGATTGCAATCTCGGGTGGGCTAGGTGGCAATATAGGCAAAGCCATCCTCGCAAATGACCTGCCCTGCGCCACAGCGCATCTGCGCACGTGGCAGACGTATTTCCCTGGGCGTTTTTACCTCGAATTAAGTCGCATTGGCGACCCACGTGAAACCGTTTACATCAGCGCCGCACTCAAATTAGCCGAGACGCATCAGGTGCCCGTGGTAGCAACGAATCAAGTGCGTTTTTTAACGCGCGAACACTTCGAAGCACATGAAGCACGTGTCTGCATTCAACAAGGCGTGACGCTCAATGATCCGCAACGACCTAAAGCCTATACAGAGCAACAATACTTGCGCAGCAATGAAGAAATGTCGACGTTGTTTGCTGATATACCTGAAGCACTCACCAACAGTATTGAAATTGCCAAACGCTGCAATGTCGAATTTAATCTTGGCCACGCCAGATTACCGCATTTTCCTGTCCCAGCAAATTTCACCAGCGAAGATTTTTTAGCCAAGGTAGCAGAGGATGGCTTAGAAGAACGTTTGCAGACACTCTATGGTGCTCATCCAGCAGTATTAGCTGAAAAGCGTCCTGCTTATCTTGAACGCTTAGCGCGTGAATTAACGGTCATCAATGAAATGGGTTTTGCCGGTTACTTCTTGATCGTGGCAGATTTTAGTAAATGGGCTAAGGATAATGGCATTCCGGTCGGGCCCGGTCGTGGCTCTGGCCCTGGCTCGCTGGTCGCATACACGTTGAAAATTACCGATCTTGACCCACTCGCACTCGATTTATTGTTTGAACGTTTTTTAAATCCAGAACGCGTCTCTATGCCCGATTTTGATATTGATTTTTGCATGGAAGGACGCGATCGTGTCATCGAATATGTGATGGAAAAGCACGGACACGAATGTGTATCACAAATCATCACTTATGGCACCATGGCCGCCAAAGCCGTCGTACGCGATGTGGGACGTGTCTTGGCGCTGTCGTATGGGTATGTAGACAAAATCGCTAAACTCATCCCTTTCGAATTGGGGATGACACTCGAAAAAGCATTAGCGCAAGAACCTCTGCTACGCGAACGGTATGAACAAGAAGAAGATGTGCGCACGCTCATTGATCTCGCCCGCCAACTGGAAGGCATCACACGAAATGTGGGTAAACATGCAGGCGGTATCGTCATTGCACCCGGCAAACTCACCGATTTTGTTCCTTTGTACTGCGAACCTGGTGAAGCGGCACATCCTGTGACGCAATTCGATAAAGATGATGTGGAAGCCGTGGGCTTAGTGAAGTTTGACTTCTTAGGCTTAAAAACCTTAACCATTATTGATCGCGCATTACGCGTCATCAACGCAACACAGCAACAAGCTGAGCAGCCACTGATTGATATTGGGCTCATCCCACTCAATGATGCGAAAACATTTGAATTGCTCAAAGCATGCAAATCCACAGCGGTATTCCAGTTAGAATCACACGGCATGCGCGATATCATCAAACGCTTACAACCCGATTGTTTTGAAGATTTGATCGCATTGGTCGCGCTCTTTAGACCAGGACCGTTACAGTCGGGCATGGTTGATGATTTTATCAATCGCAAACAAGGTCGCGCCAAAGTCAGCTATCCGCACCCTGATTTAGAACCGATTCTAAGACCCACTTATGGTGTCATTGTCTACCAAGAGCAAGTGATGCAAATCGCACAAGTCTTGGCTGGATATACCTTAGGCGCAGCCGATATTTTGCGCCGCGCCATGGGGAAGAAAAAACCAGAAGAAATGGCGAAACAACGTGTCATTTTTTGTGATGGCGCCAAAGCACGAGGTGTCGCGCCCGAGATCGCTACGCATATTTTTGACTTGATGGAAAAATTTGCGGGTTATGGTTTTAATAAATCACACTCCGCCTCGTACGCACTGATTGCCTACCAAACCGCTTGGTTAAAAGCACATTATCCCGCCGCATTCATGGCGGCGGTACTCACCTCGGATATGGATCGTACTGAAAAAGTGATTGGGCTACTGGATGAGTGCAAAGCATTTCAGTTAACCGTCTCACCTCCTGACATAAATGAGAGTATGTATTATTTTAAAGTACTTGATAATCAGCATATTTTATATGGCATGGGTGCCATCAAAGGTGTGGGCGAAGCTGCGATTGAAAATATAATTAACGCACGCGCCAGAGGTCCATTCAAAGATTTATTTGATTTCTGTCAACGTGTTGATTTGCGCAAAATCAATAAACGTGTCATCGAAGCCTTAATTAAAGCGGGGTGCTTCGATCAATTAGGGCAGCATCGCGCTACATTGTTTGCTTCTTTGCATAATGCGTTATTACAAGCGGAACAAGCACATCACAATCAACGTCACGGGCAAGTGGATTTACTTAGCATGCATGCACCCAGTGAAGCACCGCCTTTCGTTGTGGTTGCACCGTGGGCCAATGAATTACAACTCTCGGGTGAGAAAGAAACCTTAGGCTTTTATTTGAGTGGTCATCCCTTAGATCGCTTCGCAGCAGAACTCAAACAATTCACCACTTGCCGTATCAGTGAGTTACAACCCGGACTACATCAACATGCGCGCGTAGCGGGTATTGTGATGAGTGTGCGAACCCGCCAGACCAAACGTGGTGATCGGATGGCGATTTTTGCTTTGGATGATGGATGCGCACAAATTGAAGTGGTTTGCTTCGCGGAAACATTTCATAAATATCGGCCATTAATTGCTGAAGATCAAATGCTGGTGGCTGAAGGCGAGGTCAGTTTAGATGAATTTAGTAATAGTGCCCGCTTACTCTGTAGAGAACTCTATACCATCACAGATGCACGTGAACGTTACGCAAAATGTTTACGCATCTCTTTGCGTGATGAGCTAAACTGGCACGAAAAAGATTTGCAACCCGTATTGCAACGTTACACAGGGGGACAGTGCGCGGTTGTCATTCGCGTTTATCAGGGTGAGGTACAAGCCGATATTACGTTAGGCCGACGCTGGCTGGTGAAACCAGCAGATCCGTTGTTGGCAGCGCTAGAAAAAGTACTTCCTGTGGCCAGCATGGAAATCATTTACTCATAAGTTCGTGATGGGCGATGATGGTGGGCACGACCGCGAAGTGGCCTTTGCCCACCCTACACTCTCCGTTCGCCCCGAGGAGGCATCCCGTAGGGGTACCGTCTCTTTCGTGCCCGTTCATATGCCCGGCTTTTGTTTTTCTCTATTTTATCGCGTTTCTATCATTAAAGATTTTCAACCAAAATCTTACAAATATGATCTTCCAGTAATTTGTATTTTTGCTCAGATTCGACAAAACCATTGATTAAAATACTGAAGATTAACGTTTGCTGATTTTTAGTTTGTAATAAGCCAGCCAGTGATGTCACTGCCGTCATCGAGCCTGTCTTGGCAAACACGCGACTATACAATGCAGGATCTTTCATACGATCTCTTAAGGTGCCATCAACGCCCGCAATGGGCAATGATGTTAAAAACGCCGCATGATAGGGTTGCAAGGAGACCGCCCGAATTAAATTCACCAGTTGTTTAGGCGTCACGAAATTATATCTCGAAGTACCTGCACCATCGACTAATGGAAGCTTAGCGTAGTCATTAGACAATGCATTCGCTAAAATTTGACGTATCGCCTCACTGCCGGTGCGCCAGGAGCCTTGTTTTTGTAGATAGTGTTCACCGATAGTCTTAAACAATGCATTCGCGATAAGATTATCAGAGTTTTTAAGCATGGTCGTTACCATGGTTTGCACCGGTTCTGATTTCACCGAAGCAATCATGGGTACTTCTGCTGGCACTTTAGCGTATTGAATGTCGTGCGTGGTCATGACCATTTGATGATTGAGCGCATAAAGAATGGCTGTTTGAACATAAGCACGTGGGTTATGTATCGGTAGAATAAATGACTTAGGTGTATCACCCGCTTTGATACAACCCGAGAGAGTAATGGCCATTTCTTGATTTTGATCTGCGTGAGGCTGACAATAGTCACTGTCCGCGGCTGCGGTGGTCACTTGGTTGATGAACCGCATGAATTGTGGGTGTTCAGGTAAAATAATTTGAGCATTGCGCCCAGGTTTTGCAGCGGGCTTTACTGCAGCACTCACACAATTATGATCTAAGATCATGGCGGAAACCGGTGCAGCAAAACAGTAAGACTGATCATCCCAACTAGTGCCAGGGCTCATACCTGTGTGATCAAATGCCGTATCATCAATAATGATACTGCCATTGATACGATGTACACCCGCCTCTGTGAGTGATTGCAATAATTGATTTAATTGCGTAATCGTCAGGGTAGGATCACCTGAAAATTTAATATAAATGTGATCATACAAAATGCCATTACTCAGTTTCTTTAAATCGGCAAACAATTGCGTTTGATAGGTAAAAGTAGGTCCTAGATATTGGAGTGCGGCAAAAGCAGTAAATAATTTTTGATTACTCGCCGGCATAAAATAGCGATCAGCATTCTTACTGTAAAGCACCTGACCCGTTACTGCATTTTCTACCACGATACCCACATTCAGCTCATCACCCGTACGCTTGAGCACTTGTAGCAATTGGGATTCGATGAGGTTTGATGCTGGCACTTCGCTGTTGGAAGACTCGGTGAGTGACGCCGCATGAAGACTGATGACAGATAAAAGACTCAGTATCGTGACACTGATCTGTGAAATGAAGTTTGGCATGAGGCTTGGCTTAATTGAAGGAAGTTAATCGATTATAAATTAAGCATCTTTTCACAAGCAAGTATTGTTACCATCACCAATAGGTCTACAGGCACAGACGTTGACTGCATAATTGCTGAGGGAGAAGTTATTTGTTAGTATTTTTTATGGAATATTTTTTTAAGTGATTCATCGACACACTATCACTATTGATCAAGGAGACGCGCATGTTGAGTGCCAAGCGCATTATCACCGCCAATTTGTTGCTAATCGGTAGTCTTGCCCAAGCGGGACATCTCCCCACTTGTAAAAGCTACCCTTTCTTACGCAATGGTTTTGATATGACGCGCTATCAGGTATGTCAATCCCAATTAGCCACTTGCACACAACGTGAAGCGACACAACATGCTGCCTGCCTTAAACGACTCTATACACAATCGCCCGCGTGCGAACAAATGTCTAAATTATCTTCGACACTAGCGGCCGCACCCTCAGACCTTAGTGTCGAAAAAGTCGGTGCTTATGTCTTAGTAGACCACTTGTATCGCGCTGATGGCCAACATGACTACTATATCCTGTCACCCAGCGGTTGTATGGTTAACACCAATATTGACCCACGCACGATCAGTGCAGCTGTGGACAAACAATATAATCAATTAAAATTGCTCACTGTGAATTGGGAGAAACCTTATTACGAAGCCATTGATGACAAAGATACATTTTATAGCACCGTCAAAGTGACTAAAGATTGCTTGGCTTGTGAGGTCATCGGTTGGAAGAAAGTAAAATTCACCTTCAGCAAGAATGGGAAATTGCTGAGTGTGCAAATTCTCAATTTCACCCCAAAGAAATCAGGATAGTCTGCGTACATTGATATCAACGCCGTCTCGAAGGGTAAATTCTTCAGAATAATCCAATTGTACGGGCAATTTTGTTGCAACAACCGCAGGTAGCGATAATTTTTTAGTGGTGTTGCATAAGACGGTTTTCTAATGTATCGGTACATAATCTTGATGAGAAGATGCCCTTCGAGCCCTTCGAGACGGCACAACGTGCCTCCTCAGGGTGCGCGGGTCTATGCCTCCTCAGGGCGAACGGTTTAAATTTTTGCGAGCTAGAACTTAACTCGTGGGGATACCTCATACCCTGAGGAGGCGTCCCCATAAATTGCATCGTATATCATCTTTAAGTGGCAATACGGGTTTTTTGCTCCCTAAAGGATAGGAACTCTAACCGCTCGCCCTGAGGAGGCGTCCCCATAAATTGCATCGTATATCATCTTTGAGGGGCAATACGGGTTTTTTACTCCCTAAAGGATAGGAACTCTAACCGCTCGCCCTGAGGAGGCGTCCCCATAAATTGCATCGTATGTCATCTTTGAGGGGTAATACGGGTTTTTTGCTCACTAAAGGATAAGAACTCTAACCGTTCGCCCTGAGGAGGCACGTAGTGCCGTCTCGAAGGGCGCTGTCGCGAGGGATGCCGCAAAGGGTACGAGCGCGCGTCTCGCAATGATAGGTGGTGAAGATCTTCGTGAATGCGCTATCCATATGGCATCAATCTACAAGTCAATCTTACGATTTTTCTATGGAGGGTGATTTAGTAGATGATGGTGGCGCGTACGATGACGTGCAAAGTACGCGTCTTCACCGGATAACTCAGAGCTTAAAGATGTGCGGGTATGATCACCCTTTACATCTGGATCAATCCATCAATTTAATTTTAGCTGCCGAAATTTGACTCTGTTTGTATAGTTCATACTCGAGCAAGCCTTGACTCGTTTGCACTTGCTCAGCAAACATGGTGTATTGCTTATGATCGTTAATCGTACCAGGTCTCATTCCCTTGAAAGCAACCACAGCGTAACCCGTAGGTAACTTGGTTACCCCATAAGCGATGTGATTGACACCCGAGTTTTGTGGTGGCATGCGAAAGACGGTATCTAGAATCGCACTATCAACATTTTGTGCGTAACGCCCAATGTAACCTTGTTTTTGCCACGCTAAATGATGGGTCGTTGCGACTTGTTGTGGATCAGCACCACCTTGCAACTGCCCCTGTAATGTTGCTGCTAATTGCTGCACTTGTGTTTCCGCGGCTTGTGCCTGTAATTTTTTCTCGATATCTTTACTGACGGTTGCCAATGGTAACAACTTAGCAGCTTCATGCGATTTTAAACGCATGACAATGACCGCATCATTATCTAAAGGTATCACATCGCTATTCAATCCTGAGTTTAACAAATCATGACTGAAGGCAACATTACGCACCTTGGTATACTGCGCAATCCCCTTACCCGCTTTATCATGAACGAATGGGTCACTGGTTTTGATCGCCAAATTTAATTTCTTAGCAACGGGTGCTAATGATTCCGGATGTTCGTAACTTTCATCCGCTAATTGATCACGCAAAGCGCCAAAATGTTGTTCTGCACGTTCTTTCGCGAGTTGCGCTTTTACTTTATCTCGTACACTGTCAAAGCTAGCGATTTGCGCTGGCTTCACTTCAATTACTTTTAAGACAACGTAACCACGCGGCGTTTTAATCGGTGCCGACACATCATTGGGATGTGTCAATTCAGCAACCGCTTTTTGTAAATCCACAGGCACTTGACGCAAACCAATCGCACCTTGCTTGATGAGATTAGAAGATGCATTGCCCTGACTCAACTTCGCAATATCCTCTCCCTTTTTCAGTGCTGCCGCTAAAGCCAATGCTTTCTCATGTGCTTTTTCGCTATCTTCTTTAGAGGCATTCGCCGCTAATGGCACTTCTATATCCGCTAACACCCAGCGCATCGGTAATGCATAAGCGTTTTGGTTGTCATTATAGTAACTCTTAAGTTCTGCATCACTCAGCGTCATTTGTGCTGCTAACTCACGTAGTGACAGTTCGACATAATCCACGACAACCTGTTCTTGTGTCATAAATTCAGGATGATGCGCAGCGTAATAAGCCGCAATTTTTTCAGGGGTTATCACAATGGATGACGCAGCAACACTGCTGAATGGTAATGTGATGACATCGATGTCACGTTCTTGATTCACCAAGGCAATTGCATTACTTGTTTCCTCCGGTAGTTCAAAGGATGAAAAGACGATGCCAAGCTTAGGTTGATCGATGAGCAAACTGGTATGGATGAGATCGAGGAATTCACCTGCAGACAATAAAGTAGATGAGAGCGCTGCCTTAAAACGATCTACAGAAAATTGTCCATTGACTTGAAAGTCGGGCATGTTTTGTAGATAACGATCCACTTGATCTTCAGAAATGCGATAACCTTGTTGTATCGCTGCTTGCTTAAGCGCCTCAATTTCAATGAGTGCTTGCAATGCACGCTGCTTTAAAAGACTTTCATCTTTGACAGTGATGGTGTGATTGATGCCGTATTCTAATTGAATTTGACGACGTACGCGTTCATAGGCGAGAGACAATTGTTGCTTGCTGATATCGACGCCATTGACGGATGCTACTTCCATTTGCATGGGTGCGCTGACAAAGTAGCTATGGATGCCCCACAGTGCAAAAGTAGAGATGATAATGGTGATGATAACCCGGGCAATCCAACCTTGCGTGTGTTCGCGGATGGTCTGAAGCATCTGTCGCTCAATCCTCTAAGTACAAAATGGTTAGCAAATTCCCTAGTGAATCATTTAGGCGCTTAGTGGTGCATGGGGCTTAAGGCATTCTTAGGAAGATGTCGCTCCACACAATCCTTGCATAGGCTTTACACATTCTTGCCTTAGCGTGCTGCGGGATGCATGTGCTTGCAGTGCTAGGCGAGGTGACAATTCGCTCGGGATCGAAATAAGACACACCTCAAGTGACGTGTGTCATTAATCATCGGAGTGGACGGGACTCGAACCCGCGACCCCCGGCGTGACAGGCCGGTATTCTAACCAACTGAACTACC
>CAZYKO010000015.1:24212-45698 GCA_964648015.1 uncultured Coxiellaceae bacterium | reverse complement strand
AACGCTCACGCGCTATGGTGGCGGTCTCAAACCTCTAAGGAATTTTGATGAAAAATAATGCATACGGTGTCAACCCTACCTTCGCACATCATGCTCACATCACCCCAGAAAAATATGCCAGCATGTATCAGCAATCCATCAGTGACACAGAGGCATTTTGGGATGCACAAGCCAAACAAGTGTTACATTGGTTCAAACCATACGATCAAGTAATGGTCGGTGATTTTGTCCATGCCGATGTACGCTGGTTCGTCGGTGGTGAGTTGAACGCCAGTTACAATTGCTTAGATCGACACTTATCCACGCGCGCACAACAGCCTGCCATCATCTGGGAAGGTGATGATCCACTTGATTCTCGTACACTCACTTATCATGACTTACATGCCGACGTGTGTCGTTTGGCAAATGTCTTGCGTGACTTAGGTGTGCAAGCGGGCGATCGTGTTTGTATTTATTTACCGATGATACCGGAAGTGGTCATTGCCATGCTTGCGGTTGTTCGTCTTGGTGCGATCCATTCTGTTGTCTTTGCGGGATTTTCAGCGGAAGCCTTGCATGCACGAATGGTTGATCTGGGTTGTACGCTCGTGATCACAGCGGATGCGGGACAACGTGGCGGTAAAACAATTGCGCTGAAAGCACAAGTGGATGAAGCGCTCACCCATTGCGAGAGCGTTCGCACTGTGCTGGTGGTGAAACAAGCGGATGTCATTATTCCTTGGGATGAGACTCGTGATCATTGGTATCATACGCGCATGGCAAAGGCAGCAAGTGAATGTGCACCAGTGCCGATGCCAGCGACGGCGCCACTGTTTGTGTTGTATACCTCTGGGTCGACGGGTAAGCCTAAAGGCATTGTGCACAGCACTGGTGGCTATCTTACTTATGTTGGCTTGAGTTTTTACACGCTTTTTGATCTGCAGCCGAATGACATCCATTGGTGCACGGCGGATGTCGGTTGGATCACAGGCCACTCTTATTCAGTTTATGGGCCATTATTGAATGGCGCGACCACCTTAATCTTTGCAGGGGTGCCTACTTATCCAACGCCAGCACGTTGCTGGGAAATTATCGATAAACATCGCGTCACCATTTTTTACACGGCACCCACAGCGATACGCATGCTACGTCGTGAAGGGGATGCATGGGTGCAGGGTACCAGTCGCGAATCGTTACGATTGTTAGGCTCTGTGGGTGAACCCATCAATCCAGAAGCGTGGGAATGGTATTACCGCGTGGTGGGTGAAACGCGTTGCCCGATTATCGATACTTGGTGGCAAACGGAGACTGGCGGCATTATGATGAGTCCTTTCCCGGGCGCGACACCCATGAAAGCCGGCGCCGCAGCATGGCCCTTCTTTGGGGTGGTACCGCAAGTGGTTGATGAACACGGTGCGCCTGTGCCTGATGGTCACATGGGTTTGTTGTTAATCACAAAACCATGGCCCGGGCTTGCGCTTGGCATTTATGGTAATCACGCGCGTTTCGTGGCGGCGTATTTTGCTGCATTCCCGGGGAATTATCTCACGGGGGATTATGCATCTCGTGATACGGACGGTTATTATTGGATTGCGGGTCGCAGTGACGATGTCATTAAAGTGGCCGGCCATCGTCTGGGGACACAAGAAATTGAAAGTGCTTTGCTATTGCATGCGCAGGTGGCTGAAGCTGCCGTAGTTGCCATTGAAGATGAGATTAAAGGGCATCGTATCTATGCCTACCTGACGTTAAAAGCGGGCGTCACACCGTCAGCACCGCTTAAAGAGGCCATCATCCAAAATGTGCGTGATGCGATTGGCGCCATTGCGGCGCCATCGGTGTTACATTTTACCGAAGCACTACCTAAAACACGTTCTGGGAAAATTTTGCGACGATTGCTACGTAAAATCGCCAATAAGGATGTGAGTGAATTAGGCGATTTGTCGACCTTAGCCGATGCGACTGTGATCGAGCGCTTGATTGTAGAGCGTGAACAAATGCAAGAAAGGTGAAGTATTTGAAAGCTAATCGTCATACTTCTCATCGAAGACGAACCGCATCCGTTGTGCAGCTGGATGCGGTTCGACTCACTGCCATTATTTGACGGGGACCGGAAATTTTAATTTGGTTTTGTTCTGGATTAATTGACTCACATCATAAATAGGTAAGGCTTCAGAGAAATAAAAACCTTGCATTTCATCACAACCCTCTCGAATTAAAAAGGCTAATTGTGCAGCTGTTTCAACGCCCTCAGCAGTAGTTTTGATGTCTAACGTTTTGCATAATGCAATGATCGCTCTGACAATGCCCGCGCTTTGGTTGTCATCAGGTAAGCCGTCAATAAACGATTTATCGATTTTAATTCGATTGGGTTTAAATTTGCGTAGATACTCGAATGAACTGTAGCCGGTACCGAAGTCGTCGAGTGAGATACGCATACCCATCTGTTGTAATTGATTTAAAATTTCTTGGCTATGCTGTGGATCTTTCATCAACTGCGATTCAGTGATTTCTATCTCCAATAAGTTAGCCGGTATGGATAATTTAACTAAGAGATCATTTAGAAATTTAACAAAGTTATATTGCCTTTTTAACTGTCTTGCTGAAAGATTGATAGACACAGGTATTTGTATATCAATCAGTGGAAAGTGTCTGCAAACTTCAAAAACCACCCACTCGCCCAAATAGATAATTAAATCCGACTCTTCAGCAATAGGAATAAATGTGCCAGGGAGTTGCAAGCCGTCTTCTGGATTTTGCCAACGCAGTAATGCCTCTAGACCTATGATGTTGCCTGTTTTTAAATCCACCAACGGTTGATAATAAAGTTTTAAATCATTTTCTGCGATGGCTTTACGAATATCATCTTCTATTTTGATGGCATGCATGACACGATTGCGCAAGCTTTCAGAATAGTACTGTACATTATCGCCGCCTAATGACTTCGCATGATTCAATGCAATATCCGCATTTTTGAGCAAGGTCAAATGATCTAAGCCGTCATAGGGATAGATACTCACACCAATACTGGCTGTCAATAACAAGGGTGTTTTATCATAAATGATGGGTGTATGGATGATGGCTAAGACACGTTGAATCAATTGAGGCACTTCATCAGCGTTGTTGAGGTCGGCTGACACAAATACATATTGATCACCACCAATGTCAGCAATGATGCAAGTCGCTGATGTTAATTGCTCTTTGAATTTGAGGGCTAAATCTTTAAGAATCGTATCACCCACATCAAACCCTCTGGTTTCATTGATTTGTTTGAATTTATCTAAATCCAGCATAATCACTGCCACTAAATTATCTTTTGACTGATCTAGTGTGGCTTCGAGTATATTTTCCAAACCTGCGCGATTGATGAGCCCGGTGACCGGGTCATGGCGAGAAACATATTGCATTTGCTCGTTACTAAGATTGTGCTGTATCACATACCCTAAGAGCACGGTGTTACTTTCCATGGCTTTAACTTCGTTGTGATCAGGATTTATTTTATTGATAGAGAAGTAAATGACGACGCCTAACAGTGTGCCTTGATAGCGTATGGGTAAGCCAAATGCAGAAGTCATCCCAACTTTGATAGCGATATCACGGCGATAGAAAGTTTTTGTTGTACTGAGATTATTAAATAGGATGGGCATGTTGTTGCGTATAATCTCACCCTGTAAACCTTCATCAACTGAGATATTCATCTTATAAGATGTTTCATAAAATTCTTTGATATTATCTCGAAAACGATGCCATAACTTTACACAAAAGAGCGACTTTTGCGTAGAATCCAGTAACCAGACTTCGCCTTCATCCCACCCATAAGCATAACAGGTGATTTTTAACATTGACTCAAGCGCAATGCTTAGCACTTTTTCAGAATTGAGTACGTTGAGTAATTGATCATGCACCAACATATGATTTTTGAATTTGATAAACTCTGATATGTCGGTGATGATACCAATGACGCTAGTCGGTTTACCATACTTGTCGTGCGCTATCACTAAACGATCAAATATATTATGTAGCGTGCCATCGTGATAACGTAATCGATATTCTAGCGTTATTTCTTTTTGTTGCGATTTAATCGCATTCGTTAAGCTTTCTCGCACGCGTTCTCTATCATCTGGATATATGCAGTCAAACCAAAGTTTGGGATGGCGATAAATTTCATCGCTGCTATGGCCGCTGATTTTTTCAGCCAGCGGGTTCACGTAAATGATTTTGCTGAGATCAGTAGATATTTGATAGAACACAGCATCGATATTAGCCGCGTACTGCAACATAGTTTCGGGTTGTGTCGCCAGTATGGTTTCGTATTCCTTTAACTTTGCGAGGAGTGCATCACGCTGTGCGGCGAGCTTGCTAAGTTCGGTAGTAGTGTTATCCGGTTGTAGTGGCTTATCCATCGTCTTACTTCCTTGTTGACGGGTTGAATTTAAAACCAAATGAATGCTGCGAATAGCATAATATGACGAATTCATATTGATAAGTTACAAGAGCAAATTATGGACAGCTATCCACAATACGCGGTCAGGTTGTTGATAGGCACTGTTGAAGCTACGTATCCAAGACAATAATGACACAAGAAACTGCTGATGGTTGAGTTATCTGTGTACACCTGCAACATCATGATGAGAAAGCCGGTGAGGTGTTAATAGTGCCTTAATCTGTCCCTGCTAAGGTAGCCAAAACAATAAGATGAGTAGCAACAATGACACCAGAACAAAAAATAAAGGCGATTAAAGCGGAGCTTGTGCGCTTAGGGTGCAACCAAGGGACAATTAGTCTTTCAATAGATTATCTAAATAAGTTTCCTGAATTTTTAACTTATGATTTCTCTGTGAGAGAATTTATTGCTATCGCTGCTGGTCCGAATCCAATCGCCAACATTGAGTCGATAGTCAAACATCATGATGCGTTCATGAGGTTTGGTTACACCTATAGCGATATAGCAAGATTTGGTAGTTTACAGACTGGTTATACGCGATTAGAAACGATGCTTAAATTTCAAGAGTTATTGCAATATTTGGGGTTCACTAATGAAAACATATTATCGATTTTAGAGCGGAATACAGGTGTCAGTAACCTCTACGCACTTATTGCATATTACGATACGCTGCAAAAAATAGGTTTTGGCATTAAAGATATGGTTTCAATTGGGCAACAGCATTATGGTCCACGTACCGTTGCTAAGATCGAAGCAAATATTGAAACATTGTTTGGCTTTGACATTGATGACATCATTCGATATACCATGCATAAAAATGCAAGGCCGATAGATCTTGAACTCATTGATCCTCCAATAGAATATTCACGTATCATAGAGAAGCGTGCGAATGCACTCATTGATGAGTTTAATCAAAAAAAATGCCTATCTACAATCCCTGCGTTATCTAGGCATAACCCTGTTGATAGCACAGTTGTTGATATTGTGCATTCAAGCCCGATAGTGAATGATGCTGCTTCGCACCCAAAGACAGATTTTGACATTACAGCACAAGCATTTGATGTCGATGTTTTAATGCAACAGCCTGTGCCTGAGTTATTTTCCAATGTGATTACTCAAAGTCAAACTCAATTTACTAAAGATGAGATACTTCAATCAACTGATCTTCATGATGTTAAGGATCAGATATATAAAATTCTGCGCGAATCAAGTTTTAGCGAATCATATGCGAAAAAGCATGTCGAAAAAATATCGCCGTATTTAATCAGATTATGTAACCTGTCAATCTCTATAAACAAGATCGTGGAAATTTCAAAATTGAAAAATCTAGAGGAAGTGGCATCACGATTGATTAATCGGATGACTAAGTATCTATCTCAAGGTTATAGTCAATCTCAGATACTTGATCTTGCAATAAAAAGTAATGGTCATGTTACCCTTGATATCTTGCAAGATTATCACGTGAAATTGATTAATGATTTTGGTTTTATACATAAGCAAATATTAATGATGGCCAATCATACTTGTGGTCATAAAAACCTATTAGCTGTGTACAACAATTACGATAGGTTGGTTAATGAGTTCCATCTTACTAATGACGATATTATTGCAATTGTTTCCCGCCATAATGGCTATGAAAATATTGAAGCTTTTATAGATTGTTATAATTTGTTAATCGGGCTTAATTATACCCATGAACAGATTGTCGACTTGGCAAATAAACTAAATGCAAGATCAGTATTTAATACAGTTCTTGCATATCATTTTCAATTGACGATCGATGGTGTGAGTCAGGCCCATATCATTGATATTCTCTGTGAAAACAATGGAATACAGTATTTGAGTATACTTTATTATCATCTACTGAAACGAAAACATCATCCCTCTGATGTGCACGCATTAGTGCAAACTATATTGAATCACAAATTTGAGCAATTAACAGACCAAGTGTTACCCTCGAACTACTTGGAATTAATCCTAAGGATGGCAACTCAAAAACGCAAAGAGTTAAAATGTAAAACTGTACCAGCGGTTGTTACGAGTTCGCAGCAGCAAAATTTTTGTCAAACTACATCTAAAACAGTCCCATACTTGACAAATGTTACAACAACGTCAAAGACAAGCACACAAAGTGGAAAAAAACAACCGATCGGCGTTGTTACTGATACACTACAACAGCAAAAAAGAATAAAATCAACCCAACCCTTACAGAGTACAGAACAACACGCAATGAAAACCAGTTGGCATAATGCTGCCTCGTTGGTTGTTGATAAGACGCGCTCAACGTTGAGCCAGCAACAAGCCAGAAAGGTGCCGACTTCGATTGCGCCTCGACCAGGACAAGCAAGTTTTGGATTATTTGCGCTGCCTGAACAACCTCATGTCATCTCATGTCATGAAGAATCAGTATCTAGGCAAACACAGACGTATGTCGTTGAAAAAGAGGTTTTGACAACGCAACCAGCAAATGTTCAGTTCATAACTAATAGTCATACTTTATCTACTGAACAGAGTGAAATAGATATAGATAAATTTATAGCATTGCCATTAGAATCTGATTGGGATGAATTAATTTCAAAAGTTCAATCGGAAGAAAACAAAAGTAAACCAAGTGTGTGATCAGACATATCATTTGACAGGTAATTTAACTAGATCATACCTGTTGAGTTTAGGCTAGGTTTTGATATGATCGCTTTGGTAAATCTTTGAAGCGGAATTGATCATGCAAAACAAAATCGAGTATAAGCTATTAGCGGATTGTCCAGACACGATTCCTACCCTGACCGAATTGTGGTTTACTGAACTTGGCCAACCCTGGGTACCTGGGGCTGATATCGCGCGTGCACACACTACTTATCAAAACCACTTAAATCATGACAGTTTACCTTTGACCGTGGTTGCACGCCATGAGGATCAAGCGATTGGCATGGCTTCCCTACGTGCCAATGATGGTATCCGTGATGATTTATCGCCGTGGTTGGGGAGTTTAGTGGTCGACCCTGGCTATAGGCGTCAAGGCATAGGTCAAGCTCTTATTACACGCATCATGACACTCGCTCAAGCAATGGGGTATGCACACCTCTATTTATTCGCGCTCGATCCAACATTACCCGCATGGTATAACAAATTAGGTTGGCGTGAGATTGCTCAGGATCAATTTCGTCAACGCCCAGTCACGGTAATGATGCGTTCGCTGATTGCCGACTGATAAGTCATTTTACTTAAATTTTTTGACCTTTATTATGTAAGGGAATATTCTTCATGACATTACGTAAAAACGTATTTACCCTATGTTTGCTGTTTTTTGTTGCAGAGAGCCATGCAACGGCGGCCATGGCACCGAAAGAACAGGCGATTAAACAACATCTCACCACTTTCATGCAAGAACACCATGTGCCTGGTGTCGCTGTGAGTATGTTCATCAATGGTGTGTCGCACGACGTTTATCTCGGTTTTGCCGATGATGCTAAAAAACAACCGGTTGCTGCTGAGACGATTTTTGAATTGGGTTCTATTTCAAAGGTCATGACCAGTTTAGTCCTCGCGCAACAAATTGATGTGAATCGATTGCAGCTAGACACCAAGGTGAATAAATATCTACCGGACACGGTGACTGCATTCGGCGATATTTCAGTGAAACATTTAGCGACTCACACATCAGGTTTAGCGTTTTCAGCACAACAACCTATCAAGACCACCGAAGAATTACATAACTATTTGGCGTCTTGGCATGCGGATAGTGCGCCAGGCAAAAAATGGACTTATTCCAATCTTGGTATAGGTTTACTGGGCTATTTACTCCAGAATGAATCCCATCAATCGTTAGATCAATTGTATAGGACTAAAATTGCGCAACCATTGGGGATGCAAACACTTGGTGTGAATTTAACGAAAGCACAGTTGCCATATGTTGCGCAGGGGTATGATACCAAAAATCAACCGGTGCCATTGACAACCATGAGTGTATTGGCAGGTGGCTATGCGGTGAAATCCTCTGCAGCTGATATGCAACGATTTTTGCGTGCTGCCATTGGTATGCCTGGCACGCCAAGCAGCGTCTTTTATCCGATGCGTCTCACACAAACCGCATTTTATCACTTGCCAAATAGAATGCAGGGCATGGGCTGGGACATCTATCCTATTCCTTATCGCTATGCAACGCTGATTAATGCGCCGACAAATTTATTGACGAGTACCACAGCGGAAGAAGTAGTTGATCAGCCTAAATTTTTCGATGACACATTGATCGAAAAAACTGGGATGACGAATGGCTTTAGAGCCTATATTGCGGTCATTCCGAATCGTAAAGCCGGCATTGTGATCTTGTGTAATAAATCGATGGCAGATGATGGGATTGTAAAATTAGGACGCGAATTGTTGTTGACGATGAGTTAGAGTGAAAGATGACACGGCACATTTTTGCGCCGTCTCGGGTTGTTGTAAAAAAAGCGGGTGACGTGCAACACATGTCACCTGTCTATTGTCAAATCCACCTCATAAAAAAATTTACACGAATTAAAGTGTTACTCACGGTGGATTAGGTATCAATGATGTTCAGAGAAATTTGGGCCCTGATTTATTTGCTGATATTGGTTCCTCGTTGGTTTTAGTACCCTGGAAAAAATTGAAAATGGATGATGTGATGCTACCATGATTATTGATATGAACAACCATATCAAATGCACCCAATTTTTTTGCATATTCGATGGGGGTTAGGTCATCATCATTCATCAATTTCAAATCAGCTTTTGCATTTAACAATACAGTTATCAATGCCTTGTTACGATGTTTGATCGCCCAATGCAAGGCGGAATTCCCATCAGCACTCAATAAACCATTACAATCTGCACCACTTGCTATGAGCGCTTTAACGGCATGAATTTCATTGGCTTCTGCTGCAAGTAATAATGTTTCGGTATACTGCAAATAATCGAGTTTTGTTTGTGGTACCATTTCTGCGATGGTGACGACAACATCCCAAAATTGCAATGTTGCCGCATAACAAATTGGGGTTAGTTTGTCGTTATTCAGTTGGGTGAGATCAGCGTTCGCATTGATTAACAGTTTTATCATCTCAATATTGCGCTTCTCAACGGCACAATGGATGGCAGTGACTTGAGAGTTAGTATATTGCCAGTTAATACTCGCACCAGCGAAAATAAGCACTTTGACTGTCTGTAATTCGTTGGCCCGCGCGGCACTGAGTAATGCTGAACCGTAATGTGCTTTATCCTCTGCATCGGTGGCACGTATACCTGCAATCAGATTGACAATCTCCCATGCGCCATTTTCTGCTGCCAATTCGATGGGGGTTAGCTTTTTGTTGTTCATAATGGTGATATCTGCGTTGCCTGCAACGAGACAGGCGATGATCGCTTTATTACGATGTTCTACAGCAAAGTGCAGTGTACTATTACCACAGGATGGCATGTAGTAGTTAATCGCTGCATTGGCTTGTAAGAGGGATAGCACAATATCGGTTTGATTGGCACGTGCAGCGAGTATGAGTAGTGCACCATAACGTTCGCGATCTGGTTTACGGGAAGATGTGATGCCGATAAGATAGCGCACGATATCCCAATGACTAAGCTGTGTGGCTAGTTCAATGGGTAAGGTGCCATCTTCAAGTGGTAAACTTAAATTGGCGCCTATTTGTTGAAAAAAGGTAATGCGCTTCTGATCCTTCAACGATATGTAATTCGCAATTAAACGTGAAAAATTACACTGCTTAAAATTGCTATGGCCTCGAGAGATATAATATTTAATGCAATCAAGTGTTAAAGGTATGTGTAGTTTTATGATATCGTCCAAGCTTAATAGCGGCCACAATTTACGCTGATGAAAATATTCAATTGCAGACTCACCAGCGACATCATCGATCATGAGAATGGGTGGATCCGCGGGAATGTAACGAATGTTATCATTTTTTTTGCCAAGAGCGCTTTGCGTGAATAATTCTGATCGCAGACACATGGACACTAATGCGGCGTAAGGCGTACGTAAACGCAATAAACTTGTGTTGTCGTCATCGGCTGTGAATAAATCGGATACAATAAAAATACCATCTTGATGCTCAATGATGTCACGCAAGCGCGTATAGTCTTTTTGTGAATTGAGCAGAATGGTTTTTTCCGGTGTCAATAATTGATTTAATTGAGCAAGAAGCGTGAGATAATAGGGTTCTAATTTATTACCGAGTGTTGCTAATATCGTGTGTGGCTCATATTGCAAATGGAAGTCAACTAGAAAATTTTCCAAATCATTTTGTTGGACTTGAGCATTCTCATAATGCACCTCTATTAAGTAGTCGTGTTCTTCGCCACCGAGTGGTGCAAGTCCATATTTCTCTGCATAAGCTAAAAATACATTATCCGCATGAATCCAATTCGCACTGATCATGTTTTTACGTTGACAATGCTTTGCTGCAAGTTCAACGATGATATTACGCCGCATTTCCGCGAGCAGTCGTGTTAATTTAAATGTGCTAGTTAACTTGCCGAGCATCTCTGTCAAGTGAGTGAATACACCGGGACCACACATTAAGAGATTGGGTAAGAGTTCATTCAAAATAACTTTTTTGTCATCAAGCGCAATATTTTTTTGTAAGCCCAAGTAGATATGTTCTAAATATTTTTTTAGGCTGGCATAAAATAACGATGATTGATTGGCATAATAATCGGTTTGTAAACGTAAACAGAATCTTGAAAGTATCTCTGTGTTGTCATTCAGGCGGATGCCCAATTCATCACACAGATTTTTGAGTTTTTCGATGAGTAGTGTACATTGGGCATCGAACACTGGACCGCGTTCATAGCATGGGTTTTTTTGTTGATAAATGAGGTTTGCGAGTTCTACTTCGCAGCCAACTTCATTGTTAATGATACTAACAGGTTTAAATGCACTATCCATTAGTGCTGGGTGGCGTAGGCTTGACATCGTGTTTTCACCAGTATTAACGAGCAGATTATTCTGATCTAAGTATCTGTTCAGTGCAAGCAAAAGGCGGTGATAAGATTGAGGTCCTTCTAGGCAGCGCTATGTGCCTCTTCATGGCGCATTCTCGAAGGATAAGTGTCCAGTGTTCCCAGGTACCATGCTGTGTATTACACACCAGGCCTTGTCCACAAGTAACATTTCGAGCATTGTCATTCCCGCGCACCACGCTGTCATTCCCGCGCACCACGCTGTCATCCCCGCGCAGGCGGGGACCCATTTCTCACTACGATACACAACGGAACGTTAGCGATAGGTCCCCGCCTGCGCGGGGATGACAGCGTGGTGCGCGGGGATGACAATGTTCGAAATATTACTTGTAGGTAAAGCCATAACTACACTCAGGCTACGACGTTGACCGATCGTTCTGAGGAGGCATGTAGTGCCGGCTCAATGGGCGTAGCAAATGATGCAGACGAATAAACACCATCACAGCACTACTAGCGATGCCAATACCCATCCCCCACCACAGACCCTCAGCACCTAAGCGTGTATAAAACCCTAATAAAAACCCACAACTGAGGCCAATGATCCCAAAGCCGACAAAGGAAGCGTACATGGGGAAGCGTGTGTCTTTGAGTCCGCGTAATGCGCCAAACCCGAT
Source organism: uncultured Coxiellaceae bacterium (assembly GCA_964648015.1). GTDB lineage: Bacteria > Pseudomonadota > Gammaproteobacteria > DSM-16500 > DSM-16500 > Aquicella. The sequence goes on along the minus strand of CAZYKO010000015.1, from coordinate 33,678 downwards.
GATACGTGCCGTATCAACGATGAGTAAGATGCCCATAATGGATAGTAATGCTGAGGCATCACGTACCAATGTGCGGTTGCTGCTGAGCGTGGTGTTGATATCTAGACTCAAGAAGAACCGTGGAAAGATGATGAGTGCGCACGCCATGATAAGGATACACAATAGATTCAATCCCAGGCCGACAGCGACCGCTAAGCGTATGCCGCTGACATCGTTACTGCCAACAGCGTGACCCACACGTATAGTGACAGCTTGTGACATCGCAAACGCTAGTGTGAGAATGAAGCCTAAGTATTGATAAGCAATTTGATGCGCTGCTAGAAAACTGGTACCAAAGCGCGCTATCCAAAATGTCATGACAGTAAATGAACCGATTTCAATCACATGCATGAGGCCCATGGGAAAACCGACGCGTATTAATTCTTTGAACCAATGTGATTGAACTCTATTTACTGCCGCGATTGAAAAAAGTCCGTACGGTTTAAAAATGGCGGTTCGTTTAAGATAAAGGGTCATCATGATCGCTGTGATGGTGTAGGTCACGGCAAATCCATAACCGATACCTGCAATCCCACAAGCAGGGAAGCCAAATTTACCAAAGATTAAGACATAAATGAGCGGTACTTCAATAGGCACCACCAATAAACTGATGGTTAATACGAGTTTGGTGCGATTAGCACCTGCTAGGAATTGCTCATAGATGATGAGTAAAACGAGGGATGGTACTGTCCACAGCAGGGCATGCACATAGGTGATCGCAAGTTCGATGACTTGTGGTGGTTGAGTGGTCAGATGCAATAGGTGAGGCATGCTGAAGAGTATCGCCATGATGCAGATGCTAACCATGATGCCTAAGAGATAGGCTTGACCCATAATGTCGCTGATCGCTTGTTTGTTTCTGGCGCCATATTGATGTGCGACTAAGACGCTGATGGCATTTAACATGCCAAAAAATAGTACGGATAAACTCATCCATATGGTTGAAACAAGTACGCTGGCAGCGAGTGCATCTTCCCCTAGGTGGGCCACCATCGCAGTGCCAAGAAAACCGCTACATGCGTATACGATTTGCGATGTGACCAAGGGCGTGCTGATGCTTAAGGTATCTTTGATTTCACGCTTAACGGCGTGGACGGATGTTAACTGTGGCATAGGAATCACTCATAAAAATGATGAAAAACAATGGCGTTTTAGCAAGCATGGTTGTTGCTAAATTAGCGATGGATGAGTGAAACCAATTTCATGATACGGTGCCTCGGAATGGATAAGTCATTATACCAAAAATGAGTGTAAATTCAAGGCGAATTCGCATCGAGGGTGACCCCTCGAGATAGCATCCTGAGGGATGCTGCATCTAGGGCGAACGGGTGACTTTAGCCTTCAAACCCCTCAAGACGGGCGCTCCGCGTCCTCCTCGGGGCGAACGAGTTTGTGTAGGGTGGGCAAAGGCCGCTTCGCGGTCGTGCCCACCATGAACACATGAAGACATAAAAACTAAAAACGGGCATGTAGGTGGGCTCGCAAACGTTCACGAAAAAACACGCACCCCTCGAGACAGCGCCCTGTGAGACAGCATCCTGAGGGATGCCGCATCGAGGGCGAACGGGTTTGGCAGCGTGCCCACCCTTTCTAACTTAGATACGCAAATCGTAACGTACTGACGGTGACTTCGCGCCATTCGTACAATTAGTGAGCAAATAATAAACAAAAGTACCTTTGGTACCAGGTAAGGTGGTATCGGTAAAGGTACGCTGTCCAGCCTGTGTGCCTCTCCAAATCATTCTGTTCAACCAATCATTGACTTGATAATAGGCAACGGTTGCACCACCGGCAGGGGCTTGCCAAGTGAGGGTCGCTTGGCGTTTATTCGCAGTGACAGTGGATTGGATATTAGTTGGCGCCTTGCACAGACCAACAGGTGGGGGTGGGTTAGGCGTTGGCGTAGGAGTAGGTGTCGGTGTTGGCGTTGGTGTGGGACCGGTACCGCCGACATCATAGGCTTTGATGCTTTGAATATACATGCTGGCGGTGCGTAAGCGTGGGTTGGGCGCACCTGCATAGGGTCCACCGATTGCAAAATTGACAATGAGATAGTAACCACCATTAGGGTCATTAAAGCCACGGCTTAAGGCGTTAGGACCATCAGCAGGAAGACTGTCACTGGTCATGGGTCCCCACACTTTGACATTATCAAAGTAACCCGTGAGCAGCACACCACCGCGACCACTGTTGGGATCTGGCTGCCATTCAAAACCCCATTTATGGTAATTCTTAAAGAGTTGATCGGGGCTCACGCTGTTATTCATGGGGAAACCGGGCCCAACACAATCGCCACCGATACAGCGTGGACTGCCACCATTGAAGTGTAATGCAGCCGTGCTGACATTGAAGCCACGACCGATTTGATACGCTTCTGAGATATCAATTTCTGCATTATAAGGCCAGTTGTTATCCATTGTTGGCATCATCCAAATCGCAGGCCACATGCCGGCATTGTAATTATCTGGATTGGTACCTGCTTGGCATAAGCCATCATCACTGGTGTCGCATTTTGGCATTTTGACGACGACTTCGAGGTAACCATGTTTAATCTCTTTGGTTGTCCAAGGATTAGAAGCGACGGGCGAATTATAAGGTGGTTGTTTGAGGTTGATGCGGGTTAAGATTTCGCCTGATCTATAAAACCCGGGTCTTACATAGTTCAAGCCCAATTTCAATTGTCCAACACCTTGGCCGGACGGTGTCACTAAAGAGGCGTCATACAGATTAATTTCACCGGACATACGATGATCATAATTGGTTGGCGCATAATACTTTAAGCCATTAGGACCAACCTCGTTTAAGATGTCGCGTTGCAAGGTGCAGTTGGTGCCAGGATTAAAAGGACACGGGGCAGCGTGAAGACTGGTGCTGATCGCCAGTGTGATTAGGGTGGAGAGGCTACGTGTTGAGATGGGTTTCATGCTCGTTCCCTCGAGTGAATGAAGCCGTTAGTGTAACAAAATACCCTAAGTCGTGCCAATCACCCTGCTTCCCAATACCCGCAAAATGGACGCAATCAAGCGCTAAACAGGTTAAAATCTAGGAAACGCCACCCATCGATTGCGTCAGGAAGACGCATCGTCATACTTGCTAAGGAGCATCTCATGTTGAAAATTGTCTTGTTCATGTCGATGAGTAAAGATGGTTATATCGCGGATGCAACGGGTCGTGTCATGCATTTTCTACCGCATCAAGCGCAACATGATTATGGTTTTAGTACGTTCTATCATAAAACGGATGGCTTGATCATGGGTAGCCGTACCTATGAGGCCTTATCCAGTTATAGTGGTTTTGCCTATCCTGATAAAACCACTTATGTCATCACCAAACGTCCGTTGACGAGTAAATCGCAGAACATCCATTTCATTCACACTGACATTGATATTTTCATCGATGAATTACGCAAACGTAATTTAGAACAAGGTGCGCCTTTACAGATATTATGGTTAGTGGGTGGCTCGTCTCTCATTACCTCATTTTATAATCAAGGCCTCATTGACGAATACATCATGACGATCTTTCCGCAACAGTTCGGTGGTGGTGTTAAATGTCCCAAGGCGATCTTAGACCAAGTAGGCATTGTGGCCATCGATAGCAAGCAATTTAACGACGGTGTTGAACAACGGTATTTACTCAATGCGGATCGCGTTATCTAAAAAATTTCGATGACATGTTCATTGCTAGAAAAGCATGAGGCTTTGTGAAAGAATGGTGATTCGATTGTCTCATTGGGAATGTCTCATGCTTACTCATTCTCATCAGCTACGCGGCACATTGTTGGTGGCGCTCTCTGGTGTCATGTATGGTTGTTTAGGCTATTTGGGCACAATATTATTGCAAGCGCAATTTAGCATCGAGAACATGCTTTTCTGGCGCTTCTTTGTTGCCTTGTTGTGGATGATGGGTTGGGCTTATTTGCGTCGTGATATCAGTGCATACCAACCTGCGCGTTTCTCCCTTCTCTTGAAGGCCACACTATTCGCATCGATCACCTACAGTGGTTCCAGTTTATTTTATTTTATGGCAACGCAGCGCATCGGCACCGGGACGGCGATGGTCATCTTCTATGCCTATCCCGTCTTTGTGATGCTGTTCGCTTGGTTGCTGAAGCGCTGGCAAATCGATCGTTATGCTTTTATTGCATTGAATGCCGTGGTGATTGGTTTATGTTTCCTCAAGGGCCAAGGCGCAACAACACTCAATATACTTGGCATTGTCTCTGCTATTGTTGCAGGTTTGTGTTATGCCATTTATGTTTCTGGTAGTGAACAAGCGGTGGATCAACTACCAACGGGATTATTGACACTGCTGGTGTGTTTGGGCAATACACTCATTTATTTTTTACTATCTTGCGTGACACAACATTTTGCATGGCCGACGACGCTGACAACGATTCTCTGTGTCCTCGCGATCGGGATTGTCGCGACTGCTATACCGATTCAATTATTACTTGAGGGATTGAAGGATATTAGTCCGGTGAAAGCGTCCATTTTATCAGTGCTCGAACCCGTCGTGACATTATTCATTGGGTTTACGCTGCTACATGAAACCTTATCATCCTTTCAAGTGATGGGTATTGTCATTATTTTAGCAGGTGCTTTGTTCATTCAGTTTGAGAAAGGTGCTAGTCAGCAACTGCCAACGTCATCTTAAAGGGGTTATCATGTTAAATCGTCGTTTCACACCACTCGGCCTATTGACTGTGAGTATCAATGGGATGGTCGGCTCCGCGTGGTTGTTTGCGCCGTTATATGCGGCGAAAATTGCGGGTCCGGCTGCCATCATTGCCTGGTTGATCGCGGGGCTTGCCACCGCATTGGTCGCACTCACTTTCGCGGAATTGGCTGTGATGTTTCCCGTCGCTGGTGGGACCGCGCAAATTCCGCAAATGAGTCATGGGATGTTAACTAGTTTCATTATGACTTGGGTGGCATGGTTATCCGCACTGACCATGGCGCCGATTGAGGTGCAAGCGATTTTGCAATATGCCTCCACCTATTTTACTTCATTAGCGCATCATGACCACGGTACACACGTCTTAAGTGGGATCGGTTTAGTGGTGGCGACGGTGTTGATGTTGTCATTTTGTGTGATCAACCTTGCGAGCTTCAAGGGTTTGGTGCGCTTTAATGCTGTGCTATTCGTGTTGAAAATAGCCATCATCTTATTGGCAATCGTTGCGCTCATGGCAACGTCATTCCATGTGGAAAATTTTGCAAACATCGGTTTGTCGATGGGTAGTGCCGACGGTTGGCAAGCCATCCTGAGTGCGGTTGCGATCGGCGGCGTGGCATTTGCATTCACTGGATTTAAACATGGCGTGGAATTAGCGGGTGAAGCAACGAATCCTTCACGTACCATCCCACTGGCGATCGTTGGCTCAGTACTTTGCTGTTTGTTATTGTATATTGGGTTGCAATTGGCATTCATTGGTGCGATTGCGCCCAACGATTTACAGCAAGGTTGGCAGTCATTACACTTTGTTGGTGATGTGGGACCCTTTGCTGGTCTCGCAAGCGCGCTTGGCTTATTCTGGTTAGTGCGTCTGTTATATATCGATGCAGTGCTGTCACCGTCGGGTGCTGGCTTGATTTATGTGACGTCCACGGCACGTATTTTATATGCCATGGCAGAGATTGGCTATGTGCCAAAGTTTTTCACGCGACTCAATGCCCAAGGTTTTCCTGTTGTTGCCATTATGGCGAACTTCGTCATTGGGATGTTTTTGTTTTTACCCTTTCCTGGCTGGCAGTCGATGGTAAGTTTTCTGGTGTCAGGGATGGTAATCTCTTATGCGATGGGTCCGATCGCATTGATCTGCATGCGCCTATCGTTGCCGAATCAACCTCGTGCTTTTCGTTTACCTAGTGCTTACCTTATTTGTCCGTGCGCGTTTTATTTTTGTAATCTACTCAGCTATTGGACAGGCTGGGAAACCATTGCAAAATTGGCCATCGCGATGGTCATCGGCGTTTTATTATTCGTCATCGCTTTGGTGCGTGGGCGCATTGCCATCCATGCAGCGGGTCTTAAATCCGCATGTTGGGTCGGCCCTTATTTGGGCGGTTTGGTATGCATCTCCTATCTGGGTGCGTTTGGCGGTAAACAAGTGATTCCGTTTGGTTGGGATTTCTTAGTCATCGCTGTTTTCAGTGTCATCATTATGTTTCTCGCTGTATGGAATCGTGCAACAGTGTCTGAACCCGAATTGTCACAAGAAGTTGCTCACGAAGTACCTTCTTATTTGTCTTGATGGTTTGTGCAAAAACAGATCAAATAGTTGACAGATGCGATTAAGAATGATTAAATAATCGTTTAAGTGAATAAATATTCATGAGCGTTGTGGTGTCTATGACTAAACTCAGTGTCAGCAATATACATAAGTCCATTAATAATATAGAAATTTTATCTGGGGTGACGTTCGCGGCCGAGAAGGGCGATGTGATCGCACTCATGGGATCAAGTGGCTCTGGTAAGAGCACCTTGTTACGCTGTATCAACTTATTAACGGTCCCAGATGACGGTACGTTACAAGTGGATGAACAACAGATTGATTTTCATCCAACGCAAAAAACAATGTTGAGTCACGACGATATCATTTGCTTACGTAAAAAAATTGGCATCGTGTTTCAGCAATTTAATTTGTGGGCGCATATGACCGTGCTTGAAAATTTAATTGAAGCACCCATGCATGTGTTACACGAAGCGCGCGAGCCATGCATTACAGCTGCCAAAGCATTGTTAGCGAAGGTGGGGTTGGCCGATAAGCTCGATCATTATCCTGCACAATTGTCCGGTGGTCAGCAACAGCGTGCTGCGATTGCACGTGCGTTGATGATGAAGCCTGATATTTTATTATTCGATGAACCTACGTCCGCGCTTGACCCGGAAAAAGTGGGTGAAGTGTTAAGCGTCATGCAACAACTGGCGCAAGAAGGCATGACCATGTTAGTCGCGACGCACGAATTAAATTTTGCGCGCTGTGTCGCTAATAAAAGTATTTTTTTAGACGGTGGCAAAATTGTTGAACAGGGTCATACCGCAACGATGTTTGCAACGCCGCAATCAGAACGATTCCAACAATTTTTACAAGCCATGCAATATAAAGCGAGGTAATGATGCGCGTCTTAACTTATCTTTGTTCGTTACTCATTCTATGCTGCAGTGTCACTGCGATGGCGACACCGACCAATGCCATTGTTGCAACACATCCACCTTTAACAATTCGCTTTGCGACCGAGGCGACCTATCCACCATTTGAATATGTCGATGAATATGGCACGCTCAAAGGTTTTGATATTGATCTCGCTAAAGCACTTTGCGCCCAGTTGAATGCGGAATGTACGTTTAATAGTGCCGCCTTTAATGGATTAATCACCAGTTTAAATTTGAATAAGTACGATGCCATTATTGCGGCGCTGAGCGTCACACCGGATCGTGCAAAACAAGTAAGTTTCACGCAATCATATTATGAGCCTAGTGGCAGTTTTGTCGCAGCGAATAGTAAACATTACACGCTACAAACATTGCAAGGTAAAACCATTGGTGTACAAGCAGGTACCACGTTTGAAAATTATTTACACCACAGTTATGCGAACAAAATGCGCGTGAAAACCTACAATAGTATCCAAGATGCTTTTTTAGATTTAGTCTCTGGTCGCATTGATGCAGTGCTAGCCGATACGCCGATTGCGCAAACATGGTTAAACAAAAACTCGGTTGGTACATTCGGTATTGTAGGTCATCCTATTGTCGACCATCAATTTTTTGGGTCAGGCTTTGCGATTGCGGTGAGGCAGCAAGACAAAACATTATTAACCTCCTTGAACGGTGCTTTAAAAGTCATCCAAGAAAACGGTACGTATAAGAATTTATACAATCAATATTTTGGTCAATCGAGTTAACGATAATTTTATGTGGATGATTACGTAATGCAGTGGCATGGTTTTTGGGTACAAATGTTGTGGGGGACGCTTGTGACGCTAGAGCTTGCTATCGCCTCGGCCATCATCGGCATTGGCTTGGGTTTGTTAGGTGCTCTTGGTGAATCTCTCCATACGCCATGGTTACGCTATCCCACGAAGGCACTCATATTTATTATCCGCGGCTTGCCAGAGTTACTGGTGCTGTTTTTCATTTATTTTGGCTTAACGTTGTTGTTGAGCAATGTATCTGACAATGCCATTAATGTCAGTCCCTTTGTAGCCGGGACGATTGCATTGAGTCTGATTTTTGGTGCTTACGCTTCACAAGTATTTCGTGGCGCTTTCTTAGCCATTGATGCGGGACAAGTCGAAGCGGGATGTGCATTGGGTTTGAGTCGTTGGCAAGTGTTTAAGCGAATACAGATTCCTCAAGCATGGCGCCATGCATTGCCAGGCTTGGGCAATTTATGGTTGGTATTGCTGAAGGACACTGCGATTGTGATGTTGATTGGTTTATTTGATTTAATGGGCCAAGCAAAACTTGCTGCGAGCACCACACAACAACCTTTTACTTATTATTTGGGGGCAACGTTAATCTATCTTGTCATCACTAGCGTGTCGCAAATTATTTTAGAGCGTTTGCATGCGCATGCGAATAGGTATTTGCCATCATGAATGATATCACAACATTCAGCATGTTATTGAGCGGTATGACGATCACACTGGTGTTGATGCTCGCCGCACTCGGCATAGGCTTGAGTTTAGCGATTGGGATGGTGGTTGCGCGGGTACTTGATAACCGTGTCATCAACAAACTGATCGACGGCGTGGTGTTTTGCATCTGTGGCACGCCTTTGTTAGTGCAACTATTTTTAATTTATTATGGTCTTGGACAATTTGCCTTTATACGTGATTCACTCGCCTGGGTGGTGTTACGTGAACCTATGGGCTGCGCCATCATCACATTGGCGATCAACACGGCTTGTTATACTTATGTGTTGTTGCAAGGTGCATTGCGATCAGTGCCACAAAATGAAGTGGCGGCCTGCGATGCATTGGGGATGTCTAAATGGCTTGCGCTACGACGCATTTTATTACCACGCGCTTTCCGTATTGCACTCCCAGCTTATTCCAACGAAGTGATCATGATTTTGAAAAGTACGTCCCTCGCGAGTACGATCACTTTGTTGGATTTGATGGGTGTCACACAAGCGTTGATCGCACAGAGTTATGCGATGACAACTTACTATTTAATTGCTGGCGCGTGTTATCTGGCCTTGAATGTTTTTGTGATAAGCGTGTTTCACTATTTGCAAAAGCGCTACGCTGTCCCGACGCGCGATTAAGCACGCCTTCGCTTACCATGAGATGAGGGGGTGCCCTTCGAGACGGCACTTCGTGCCTCCTCAGGGCGAACGGAGACAAAATTGCACCGTTCGCCCTCGGAGCAGCTTTATCTCCGTTCGCCCTCGGAGCAGCTTTATCTCCGTTCGCCCTCG
>CAZYKO010000015.1:0-24112 GCA_964648015.1 uncultured Coxiellaceae bacterium | reverse complement strand
AGCTTTATCTCCGTTCGCCCTCGATGCAACTATATCTCCGTTCGCCCTCGATGCAGCTTTATCTCCGTTCGCCCTCGATGCAACTATATCTCCGTTCGCCCTCGATGCAACTTTATCTCCGTACGCCCTGAGGAGGCCGCGTAGCGGCCGTCTCGAAGGGTGTCATTTCGAAGGGTGTCATTTCGAAAGGCCGGTTTTTGTATTTCAAAGTTTCTTACTTCAATTTCAATTGTTGCGTCACATCGGCATCATCCAATAATCCTGAACTCTTAATCTGGTTGTAAAGTGCTTGGCGCGAACCGGCTTGTTTGCCGATGTTGAAGAAGGTGCAGTGGTTTTCGAAACCGCGGACGGCAAACTGGCTTCTAAAGTTTTGTAATGCTTGCTTTTCAGCTTGTGGTGTATAACGCAGATTGATTTTATTGAGTAACCAATTGAATAATTGCATCGGCTTGGATTGTGATAACGCTAATTCTTTTTTAAGATGCTCATAGTCTACGGTGAGCGTGTATATATTGTCTTTACCAAATCTGAATGCATATTTGCCATCAGGTAACTGCGTTTGTACGACATTGATGCCGCGCGATGCGGATTTTTGATAAAGCTGATTGATATGCACTTTCTCATGATTGACTGCTGTAATCAGTGCCATGCAGGCTGAGCGATCGTCTATCCCTAAGTGTTTGGCGATCTCACACAGTGTATCGTTAGGCAGAAATTTAAAAAATGAGGGATTGTCTGCTGTGCTTGTGTCACGCGCGAGCATCAACAGTAAATTGAAAAACGACGTACGGGCTTCGTGTGCGGGCGAATGAAAATGCATAGCAATCGCGAGTGCTGCAGGTGAGAATGTTGCGTAAATGACTTGGGCTTGTTGTTCTTGTGCTGCTGGCAATCCTTGGGCAAGAAATGCTTGGTGTACGCTAGGATAATGTTTGTATAGCATCTTGAAAATATTCTTAGGATATTGTGTGGCCACATTTGCCTTGGCACCATGTTGCAATAGTAATAATGCGATTTGATGGTGTTGCGAGGTGAAACCCGTATTCAACATTAATGCATCTAGTGCATTACGATTGTTTACCGTGATATTAGGATCTGCGCCATAGCTGATGAGTGTGGGAATAAAACCTGTCATGTTGGGGGAAAGCTGTTCGCATAGATGATGCAAAAATGTTTTGCCGTTACTATCTTGTGTATTCGGATTAACGCCTTTGAAAATCATCCGACTACCAAAATTCAATTTGGTTTCTGGCAAGAGATCGCTATTTAGTAAATGTGCTAAGGCATTATTTCCTCGTTGATCCACTATATTAGGATCCAATCCAATGTCTAGCAAGCGGGTTATGATTTGGTAATTGTGCCATATGTGTCGTTTGATAGCGTCATGCTGTGCTAACTGTAATGCTAGTGTGGGCGGTAGTGTGTCTAAGGCGAAATGACAATTGTAGCGCTCAGAAAAATAGAACTGGACCATCTCTGGCTGAGACAAGATACAGCTTAAGAATTGTTGTGCATATTTGAGGGGTGCTGCACCCAAAGTATGTATCAGCAAGATGCTATTAGTACAAATCTGCTTGATTAATTGGGGATGACTAATAATGTGATCGGCAATACATTGTGCGTATTGTTCTTTAAAGTTTCGCATGATGAAATTAAAATGATGGCTATTACCAAACAATTGCTTGAAGATGTCAGCATGGTTGAGTATATGGGAAATGATGAGATGACAAACATCGTGTGAAAATAATGAAAGCACCGTGTCCAGATTAAAGACTGATGTGACATAGTGGTTGAAAAAAAGTTTGTGGTCTATCAATGCCGTGATGATTGGGACCCTGAATTCGGTGGGTATCGCGGTAAAAAATAGGCTGAGCTCCACTACGTTTTCACCGATTAAGGCAGATAATCCGTAGGGTTGAGCGATCATTTGATTAATGATACGTGCCGCTGACTCAGATTCACTATGCAAAAGATGACGGACTTCCTCACGGTGGGTGAGTTGATATTGTTTATTCGTAAGGGTGATGATCATTAATCAAATTCCTATCAGTGTATTTATATGCTTGCTTGTACGGCGAAGAAAAATCAAATCGCCGATTTCCATATGACCGCGGTAAAATGTACGTGGATTTTTGGAAAAAAGCATCAATTTAAGTAGCGATACATATGAACTTTTTTAAGCAAACACTTCAATCGTGGTAGAGGCGAGTACAGTTTCACTATCATCAGACATTAATTTTATCACATACTGTCCCGGTGCTAATGGCCAGTGTTTGGTTGTGACTGGATGCCATGCTGGCCAATTGCCATCACTATTCTTCTTATTGAAAGTGAGTTGTCCCTGTATGTGCCCATGTGTGTATAGTCGCGGGCTGTCTTCAGGCGGTCCGGCATTCATGGTGATGTAGTCATAACTATAACCGGGCGCATTTTTCCAGCGGATGACAAAAGCCTCGCCTGCTTTGACGCGTTGAGGGTGAACACTTACTTGAGGCTGCTGAGGGGTGGGTAGGGATGGATGTCTGTGGCGGATTAAGTCGACTGATGCATGACTCGGTGTCACTAGTAGTTGAGTGACAACGGCTCGATGATCGGATGGCCATTGTGCGACAAGTGGCTTCTTGGCATGCATCGTTGATTCGCCAATCACGGCACTCGATAGTGAATTTGCTGGGCCAGCGATGAATATAAAATCAATGCGATCCGCTAAATCTTTGTTTGAAGGATTAAAGCCATCATAACTTTGCGTGGCAACGGGTCTGAAGGCGGGCCACGTGACACCAGGACTCGCCACCGGATCAGGATGGTTAATGCGGTACGCATCTTGAAATCCTAGTTTGTTGAGTGTTGATGTTACCGGCCAAGTGACAGCATAACGATGATGAGCGACAGTACTTGTAGTCGCGCTGGTCCAATCCAAATGCGACGGTGAATTAAAATCTCCAGTAAGAATCACAGGGATACCGCGGTGTGACAGTGTGGCAAGTGTGTTGATGAGTGGTGAGATAAATCGTAAGCGTGTGCGTTGTTCATTCGCGATGACTTTGTCGACACTTGCGTTTGATGCAACTAAATCAGGCCCATATGGATCATCCGGTAAATGGGTATTGGCCATCGCGACGACTTTGTTTTTCGCTAATTCAATGTATACATAGCGCGGATCGCCGTTTGCCGCCACAAGTAACGGCAATCGTGACACTATATGTTGTTGTCGATTGACATAAGGCCAATGCAGCAGTGCTGCCAGTCGTTCTAAATTTCCCCATGCTTCTTGGATGCCCACCACATCGGCCTGGGCATACTGGATAATTTTAGCGATGGCATCAAAATCAATTTGTGTACCACCATTTTCGATATTGAATGTCATGACCGTGAGTGGCATGGCAGTATGGCCGCGTGCATGGATGACGTCACTCACTACCAATAGAGGCAACAGAAGGATGAGGTGGATTATTCTTATCATCGAAGCACCCTTGAAATTAGCTGTTACTTTATCACCACATGAAGTTGAGTAATTCTATTGTGACTTTATAAACTGGTTTTGGCATATGTCAAGGTGCGACTGTAACGTTGCTTCATTGTGTAAATGATGATGGGTGGTATGCAGAATCCGATGATACCGAGTATTAAAATACATTCATAGGTGAACACATGCCCAATGCTCAGTTGCGATGGGGGAATGAAACCTAAAACGATGGCGAATAGACAACTTGCCAACCCTAAGCCACCCACTAACCATACGCCGAATTTTCCGCCAGGAATGCGAAAGCGACGTTCAATATGCGGTTGTGTATAGCGTAGTTTAATTAATGAAGCAAACAAGGCGATATACACCATCATAGCGAGTTGTGCTGTCATGGCGGTTAAGAGCCAGTAAGAGCTACTGACGGATGGCATAAATAAGAAGACACCGGAAAGTAAACTACAAATGATGGCTTGTAACAAGAGGATGACAACAGGTGAACCGTATTGATTGGTTTTGCCGAAGATGGCCGGGGCGCTTCCATCACGTGTGGCGACGAGTAACCCTTTGGTCGGACTGATGACCCAGGTGCTAACCCCTGCAATACCACCAATAATGATCAAGCAACAAATGCTGCTATAGAGACCTGTTAACTGGTAGCGTTGACAGAAGGCTGCAAACGCTTGGGTGAGCCCGGTGATGATATTCAATTGTGTTGTCGGGACAACAATGGCGATTGCTAGTGAACTTAAGATGAGGCTGGCGAGAATAATGATGGTGGCATAGAAAATGGCGCGCGGGAAGGTGCGTCCAGGATCAACCACGTCATCGGCGTGGGTGGCGCTGACTTCGACACCCACTAAACCAAATATCACGGCAAGTAAAAAGCTAAGATCATTCACATCATGAAAATGTGGTACCAGTTGTTGCAGGTTGAAGTTGATTTGCATCGGTTTGCCTTGTGCGATCCACAAGATGCCAAGAAGGCTAATGACGAGCATCGGGAGTAGGGTACCGATCAGCGCACCAATCGTGCTTAAGTAACTTGATACACGTAGGCTGAAGCAATTCAGTAGAGTGGATCCCCAAAAAACGCCAAGAATGACTAGAAACATGAAGTATTTGTTATCGGCAAGTGCGGGTTGAATGAGAGTTGCAGAAGTTGCTGCGATGAAGGCTAAGATAGTGGGATACCAGACAATGTTGTAGACCCATTGTAACCAGATGGTCATGAAACCCGCCAATTCGCCAAAGGCTTCGCGCACCCAGACATAGATGCCGCCGGTATTTGGCCAGCCGGTCGCTAACTCAGCGGTGGCATAGGCTACTGGTAAAAAGAAACATAATGCCGCAATGGCGTAATAGCTGATGAGTGCGGTGCCATACGCTGCGCTGAAAGGCAGGGTGCGCAGACTATCGATGGCGATAATCGTCATCATGGTAATCGCAAAGACGCCGAGTTGGCGTCGTGGTGTGGTTGGTGTGTTGTTCACGGTCTAGTACCTATCTTATTGAATATTAGTCTAAATATTGGGTGTTGCGAAAGAATGAGTGTTAGCGCGCCTTCGATGCTAGACCGAAGGCTTGGTATGACCGTGTTGTGATGCGTGGAGGAAATTTAGCATGGTGGTGTACGCAAACATTTTATTTTTGAATATATCACGTTTATCATGAGCATTCGTGAGTTGTCAATACTCACGATGCCCCTGTAGGGTGGGCACGCGATGCTTTGCCCACCCTACCACACAAAGATACTGTATAAGGACGGCGAGATGAAACTCTACACTTACTATCGTTCGACTGCTGCTTACCGTGTTCGCATTGTGTTGAATTATAAACAAATTGCTCATGAGCTTATGCCAATAAATCTCATCACGGATGAACATTTAGATCAACAATATAGACAATGCAATCCTCAGGCACGTGTACCTTATTTAGAAGATAATGGTTTCGGCTTCGGACAATCGATGGCCATGCTTGAATATTTAGAAGAGAAATATCCTGAGCCGGCATTACTGCCGAGTCAACTGCAAGAACGCGCCTGGATACGATATTTATCACAAATTATTGTGAGTGATATACATCCTCTCAATAATTCAGGTGTGCTGCGGTATCTCAAATCACCTTTGCAATTGAATAGTGACCAAGTCACCACATGGTATCACCATTGGCTCAAATGTGGTTTCGATGCACTAGAAGCCATCATCACACAACGCGGTCACACCGGGCCCTTCTGTGCTGGCGCAGCCTTAAGTTTTGCAGACGTATGCTTGATCCCACAAATATTTAACGCCGATCGTTTTCATTTTCCCATGCATAGTTATCCCACGTTACGCCGAATCTATGCGCATTGCATGACACTACCCTATTTTCAGCAAGCTGAGCCACAACAACAACCCGATTATGACGAAGTGCGTCCTAATACAGTCGTGCCCTGATTGACAGCGTGATGGTTTGTTATTATGTTGTGTGAACATGAATGCGTTACAAGGACAGTTGACCACTATGGATATTTCACGCGCTGAAACACCCGTCTGCGCAAATCAAAAGACATATGATGTTCCCCATCTTATCAATGGCAAAAAAATTGTAGGTACGGGTGAACGTTTACCCATCTATAATCCACTGACAGGCGAGATCAGTGGCGGCGTTAATGCAGCGGATGCGCAACTGGTAGATCAAGCCGTGCAAGCCGCTGCTGCTGCGCTCCCTGCGTGGGCGGCCACACCAGCGAGTAAACGCGCGAAAATCCTTTTTCGATTTAAATCCTTACTAGATGCACACACGGATGAACTCACACGCATCGTTACACAAGAACACGGCAAAACGCTGGTGGAAGCCTTAGGCTCTGTACAACGTGGTATCGATGTCGTCGATTTTGCTTGTGGCATTCCCTTTCATTTGCGCGGTGCTTATTCTGAAGAAGTTGCCACCGGTGTAGATTGCTATTCTTTGCTGCAACCCGTGGGCGTTTGTGTTGGCATCACGCCATTCAATTTTCCCGCGATGATTCCTTTGTGGATGTTTCCGATGGCGATTGCTTGTGGCAACACGTTCGTATTGAAGCCTTCAGAAAAAGATCCTTCCTGTGCGGTGCGTTTGGTGCAATTGGCACAAGAAGCCGGCGTGCCTGATGGCGTCGTGAATGTGGTGCATGGCGCGAAAGCAACCGTCGATGCATTGTTGGTACATCCTCAAGTGTCTGCGGTGAGTTTTGTCGGCTCAACACCGATCGCCAGTTACGTGCAACAGACAGCGATACAACATCATAAACGTGTGCAAGCATTTGGCGGTGCAAAAAATCATTGCGTGGTGATGCCTGATGCTAATTTGGATAGCGCGGTCGATAGTATCGTGCTCGCGGCTTATGGTTCAGCAGGGGAACGCTGTATGGCTATCTCGGTGGTGGTTGCGGTCGGCGATCAAGTCGCCGATGCATTGATTGCGAAAATGCGACCGCGCATTGCCAAACTGACCATCGGTTCTGGTTTTGAGTCACAGGTTGAGATGGGACCGCTGGTGACTGAAGCGCATTGGGAACGTGTGCAAGCCTATGTGGCCACCGGCAAACAAGAAGGTGCGACGCTTGTCATTGATGGTAGCGCACAAAAACCTCAAGGCATGGAAAATGGTTTCTTTATGGGACCTTGTTTGTTCGATCATGTCACGCCGAGCATGCGTATTTACCGCGAAGAAATTTTTGGGCCGGTGTTATGTATCGTACGTGTACCAGATTTTGCTGCGGCGCTTGCACTGATCAATGCGCACACCTTTGCGAATGGTACGGCGATATACACTGAGGATGGCTTTACCGCACGTGCGTTTGTCGCTGGCGTCAAAGTTGGCATGGTGGGTGTGAATGTGCCGATTCCGGTGCCAGTCGCTTATCATAGTTTTGGTGGCTGGAAAGCATCGATTTTTGCCGACATTGGTATGTATGGAGAAGAAGCGGTGCGTTTTTACACGCAACGTAAAACAGTCACGCAACGTTGGTTGTCGAGGAATTAGCGGATGAATATCGGGTTTATTGGTCTGGGTCATATGGGTAAACCGATGGCCAGTAATTTATGCAAGGCAGGTTTTTCGCTGCTCGTCTATGACATCGTACCGCAAGCGGTGACAGCTTTGGTCTCTGCCGGCGCGCGTGCAGCAGCAACGCCAGCCGATATCGCAAGAGAAGCGGATGTGATCATCACCAGTCTGCCAACGAGTAGCCATGTAGAAGCTGTGTGCTTGGGAGAAGAGGGACTATTTGCGCATGCAGCACCGCATTTACTTGTCATTGATTGCTCTTCTATTGATGTCGCGGTGGCACGTGCATTGCATACGCAGGCTGAGATGTGCGGTATCGCCATGTTGGATGCACCCGTCTCAGGCGGCGTGGCTGGCGCACAACAAGCGACGCTCACTTTTATGGTGGGCGGTAAAGAAGTGGATCTTGCGCGCGCGTTGCCGATCTTGCAAGCGATGGGCAAAAAAATTGTGCATGCAGGTGGTCCGGGTTTGGGGCAGGTCGCCAAAATTTGTAACAATTTATTGTTAGCGATCACCATGATTGGCACGTCCGAAGCGTTCACCTTGGCGGAGAAGTTGGGTCTCACGCCACAAAAGTTTTATGAGATTAGTGCGAATGCCTCGGGACAATGTTGGGCGATGACACAGTACTGTCCGGTGCCGGGGGTTTTGGAAAATGTACCAGCGAATCGCGGTTACCAACCAGGTTTCATGGCGAAAATGATGCTTAAAGATTTACACCTATCGCGTCATGCAGCAGAAGCGGTCGATGCGGTTATTCCCCTGGGATCGGTGGCCACAGAGTTGTATGAGCTCTTCGTCAATCAAGGTGACGGTGATTTAGACTTCTCAGCCATCATCACCTTGCTTGCAGGGGAACATAAGGCCGTTGAGTGAGGCGATGATCCTATGGGTCGCTATATGTGCAGCCATAGCGACAAGAATCATAGCTGACACAAGCCCAGCATAAATGACATTGTGGTTCCTCATTGAAGGTACATGCTTCACAAATATGTTTACAGCGATCCATGACACAATTGCCGCAGCGCGAATAATTGATGAACGTTTGCCAACAAGGGAATCGATAGCGGACTGGACTACAGCTGGTCATGGTGAGCGTGCAAGCAAGAATCATCATTATCCTAAAGAGAGTCTTCATTCAGCCTCCGTGCCGAAGAAGCACGCGACACTCATCGCATGCTAAATAACGATACCTTCAGTATAGCGTTTAACGCATGTGCAACACTAGCGTATGCTGATCATCTTGCAATTTGACACTCTCTTCTTCAATCGCAACGACGCGCAACCCATCGAGTTGATCACCCAGTGAAATAAGACTGTGATTGATCATCGCTAATTTGTCTTTACCACCTAAGAAAATGCCATCCAATTGCATTTTCAATTGATGCAAGTGTGTGGGCAACGGCTTGGGGGCGACATGTCGTTGAAAGGGATTATGTGTCATGAGTGCATGGATCAATGCGACGCTTAACATAACACCGACGAGAATGAGTAGCACGGTGCGTCGCGAGGGCTGTGTGTAGCGTTTTTCGTCATTGATCGCTGCGGTAACTGGCATGTCACAGCGCTGAGCCTCACTTGCTGCGACGGGGGTTGCTGATGGCGCTAACGTTGGTGACACGAGCGTTTCAGCCACTGGTGGCGACTGCAATTTTTCATATTCTAGGGCGGCACGATGGGCTTGTGTCTTTTTTAACGCGTCATAGATGATGCTCAAAATACATAACCTCCTTGGCACAATCCTTAATGATGGTATCATCAATCGCACGCGTATCGGCCACATAGCCCGCCACGAGCGCGCGATCACATAACAAATTGATACTTCTGGGTGAGCCTTTAGTGATATGGAATATCGATTCGATGGCTTGCTCGCTGAAGGAAATGGGACTCGCAAATTGTGGTGTGTGCGCTGCTTTTTGGATGCGATGATAGATATAGTTGCGAATATCGTGTTTTTCTAAGGGCTTCAAATCATAATGGATGGCGATGCGTTGGCGCAATTGCCGTAAGGCGGGTAATTGCAGCTTATGATATAACTCGGGTTGGCCAATGAGCACGATTTGAAGTAATTTTTCTTTTTCTGTCTCAAGATTAGAGAGTAAACGAATTTGCTCTAATTGCGTGACGGATAAATTTTGAGCTTCATCTATGATCAAAATCACATTTTGACCTTTGTTGGTGGCAGAAATCAGGAATGCGTTCAACTCTTTGATGAGGACGAATTTATTTTTTTGTTTGCTGTGAATGCCTAAATCTTGTAACACCATCTGCAATAATTGCAATTCAGAAAATTTTGGATTCAAAATGAGCGCAAATTGGCTGTTATTCGTTGCTTGTCTCAACAATTTTTTACAAAGCGTGGTTTTGCCGGTGCCCACTTCACCTGTGATGACAAGAATGCCCTTACGTTGATCAATGCCATAAAGCAAATTAGAGATGGCTTCGGTATGCGATTTGCTCGAGAAGAAAAAATCGGGATCAGCGGTGACGTTAAATGGCGTTTCTTTTAAACTGTAGAATTCATGATACATGGCATCCATCCATAGTAAGCAATATTCCCTCACAATCTCTGCAACTTGTATGCGAGATGACCTTCCTGATTGATGCGATAAATTATAGCATCAAAATGCGTAATAGGAAGAAATATATCCACATCATGTTTAAACAGAATAACACTGGAGCCAAAGGCGCCTTGCGGTTAGAATCACAAAAATAATGACAAATAGCCGTAGGAATTTTTAATGAAAAATTTGTTTCTAAAGCATCCACACAGTATCGGTGAAACTTATTTTCAACATTTGAAATTTGCATCGCTCTCTGGTGCAAAATTGTGCGTCGCTGGTGTCGCATGCATGATTCATGCGATTTTCCCTTTCTTGTTTGCGAAGGTGGCGAGTAGTGTGATCAAGGAAATGAATGATCACATGGTGCGGCGGCATCGCGTTGAACCTGCTATCTTGACGCGACCGATGAGCGCTGGCGAAATATAGCAGCCCGGATGACGCGTGGCGTCATCCAGCTTTATCACAGTCGCAGATAGTCTTCCACAAAGTCTAAAATGGCTAGCGGTTCGTATACACCATGCTTTTGTTCAATGGCATGGAATTGTTGTATGTAGGTGATTTGCTCTTGATCAGTGATATGTGCTTTCACCGCTGGTAAAATATATTCTTCTTCCTTGGCGAGATGATTACTGTACAGATTGATCACCTCTTTCAATAATGCGATGTAATGCGCCTGATCTCTATTTTTATGCGCGCAACAAATATGCTGATAACTGGTCAACAATTCGTGGCCATACGTATGCTCTTGTTGTAGATCATGGATCACGTACGAGGATACGTTTTTGTGCTGGTTACATAATGCCGAATGCAGAGATTCTTCTTTTTCTCGGTGCGTCACACTGGCGAGATACATGTATTTGCACAATTGTTGGCTTTTATCACAATCTATAGGCCGTCCTTCTTCGGCGGCTTTCAGTGTGTGTTGTAGGGCTTGGATTAACTTTTTGAGAATGAGATGATCATGTGCAAGCTTATGCATCAAATCGTGCTTTTTTTGTCTCAAATAGGAGGCGACTTCTTGGTCAGTACCAAGTGTCCATGGCGGCGGGTCGCTACTGGGAAAAGACTCCAACTCCGCTTGCGCTATTTTATCCAAGTTCGTCGGATAATATGTAACAGCCATGCCGTCGTGTTGCTGAGGCCTCTCCGGTGTTTTAACCTCTGGATTTTTCATGCAGGCACTCCTTTAAGCTTGCTCGCCAAAATGGCACGCCTCTACTAATAGTTTAGCCCTTTTAAGCAATGATTGCAGGGTGTGCTAACAGATTGAAAAAGTTAAGTTAATTTTGCCATGTTTATGACATGTTTATGAAAAGAGAGCACGAGATGACTCAAATTGATGCCGATATCCCCTGGCCACCACCTTACACGCTTCGTAAGCACAAACGTGCCCGTCGCGTGATTTTTAAAGCCTCGCGGCAGTATGGCTTAGAAGTGACAGTGCCAGCCCGCTTTAATGTCAATGAGATACCCACCCTCTTAGAGACCCATAAGGCATGGATTAGCCGTCAATTAGCCACGTTGTATCGGCCAATAGATACTTCACCACCGACGCTAATCTCACTGGCTGCTAAGCAGCAAACCTGGCAGGTGCAATACTATCAACTGCAATCACGGTTAAGATATCTTGAACGACCAGGGTATGAATTAGCGATACTCGGTGAGGTTGATGATGCAACGCGTTGTAAAGCGATGTTAGAGCGCTGGGTCAAAGCGCATGCCAAGACATTTTTACATGAACGCATGCAATCACTCAGTGAACGTACAGGTTTGACCTATACAAAACTCACAATACGCGGGCAGAAATCACGCTGGGGGAGTTGTACGTCGGCAGGGGCTATCAACTTAAATTACAAATTGATTTTTCTACCACCACATTTAGCAGAGCATATTATCATTCATGAATTGAGCCATACTCAACACATGAATCATTCCAAACGATTTTGGTCGTTGGTGGCACGTCATGATCCTAATTACCGTGAACATCGTCGCGCGATGCGACAGGCAGACCAATGGGTGCCCGACTGGTTGCAGGAATGAGCAAAGACAAACAAGTTCACTATTTCCTTAAGAATTGTTCAATTCGAAATCATAAGTTCGATGTGTTATAGTTAATATATGAACAAAATCTAAAAAAATGCTAGCTTGTTGATTAGATGCAGCATTAGCTAGCCTGTCTGTTGTCTTCGAGGAGGCCCTATGAAAATAAAAGAAATTATGTCTACAAAACCTGAGTTTCTTCCTCCAACTGCCACACTAAAACAAGCCGCAGATTTAATGTGCAAATTGGATGTAGGTTTTATTCCAATCGGTGAAAATGATCGACTCATCGGTGCAGTGACCGATCGTGATATTGTGGTTCGTGCACTGTCTGCTGGCAAAGACACCAGTAAACTAACGGTGAAAGATGTGATGTCTAAAGGTATTCAATTCTGTCATGACGTCGATCAGTTGGAAGACGTGGTTCAACATATGGAAAAAAATCAAATACGCAGAATGGTGGTGATTGATGCGAACAAACGCATGGTTGGGATTGTGTCCTTGGGTGATATTGCAACAAAAGCTAAAAATAAAGCGCTCTGTTGTGAACTTACCGAAGCAGTTTCTACACATTAATCTCATCTTTGCCTAGCGTAGATCTGGAGGGATCTGCGCTATTCGCTCACTTACCTCAAAGGTAATTAACCGTTGATCGCGGCTAACTCAATCGCACGTAAGATGCTTTCGTATTTGATGCGCCCATAGTAAAGTCTGCCATTGATGAATAGCGTGGGTGTGGCTTTGACGCCGGATTCCACCCCGCCGCGTAAATCCTGTCGAATCTTCTGAATGTAAATGCGATTGGCGAGTACGTCTTGCAACTCGTCTGTTGGTAACTGTAATCGCTGACTTAAATCGACCAACCATGTCATGTTCAGACGATCTTGGGTGCTGAAGAGTAAATCATGCATTTCCCAAAAGCGGCCGTAGCTTGCGGCAAATTCTGCGGTTTCAGCCGCGACCTCTGCTAAGGGATGGGCATTCACCGTGCAGAAATGTCTATAAGCATATAAGAGATCTTGACGTAAATGGCGCTGCAATTGTTTGATGATGTCATAAAATGCAGCGCAATGCGTACACTGGAAATTGCCATAAGCCACAATAGTGATGGGTGCTTGTGGGTTACCGGATATATGATCTTTGATGGTGAGCGCTGCCTTTAACATAGCCATACCGTATCCCCCTTACACAATGTTAGTCATGAAGTTTGCTTTTTTCGTACTGTTTGCGTAGTACCCTACGCATCACTTTATTCGAAGCGGTACGTGGTAATTGATCGACAATCAGTATTTCATGAACCTTGAAAAGTGGGTTGAGACGCTGTTTAATCGTGGTCTGCACATTATTTTGTAGGGCTGACATCGTCACTTGTTTATCGCGTAATACGATAAAGAGAATGAGTTGACTGGGACCGTGATCAGCAGGGGTGGTGGCAATTGCAGCGACTTCTTCAATCTCGGGAATGGTGGCGAGGGCAGCTTCAATTTCGGCAGAACTAATTTTGATGCCGGCCAATTTCATCGTATCGTCAACGCGTCCGAGTAAACGATAGTAGCCATTTGCATAGCGTGCAATCTCATCCCCATGACGACGCAGGCAAGGGTGCGCATCCATCTTAGGCATCCCTTCGTAGTAGCATTCATGATGATCTTTGTTGATGAGATGGGTGGAAAGCCCCAGCGACGGTGGTATGAGTGCCACTTCACCTTTATCACAAGGCTGGCCTTCATCATCTAAGATAATGAAATCCAAACCTAAAGTAGGTGTGCTAAAAGCGGAAGGAGCACAAGGTTGAATGAGTGTGCCCGTGATGTAGGCACCGCCAATCTCGGTGCCACCACAGTATTCCATGACTGGACGATAGCGACAGAGCGACATGAGATATAACATGTCATCAATATTAGAGCGCTCACCCGTTGAGGCACATAAGCGGATGCTCTGCCAATTAAGATTTGCCATGCAGTCACTCTTACGCCAGGTTTTGACAAAAGTTGGCACGACACCCAAGAGATTGACCTGCTGGTCTTGAATAAAACGTCCAAAGGCTTCGCCATTCGGCGTGCCTTCATAGAGTGCCATGGTTGCACGATTGATCAGGCAAGTGAAAATATGCCACGGACCCATCATCCAGCCAAGATTCGTTGGCCAACAAAATCGTTCACCTGCATGCAAATCTAGATGTAAGTACGCATCACTCGCGCCTTTAATCGGTGTGGTGTGATCCCAAGGAATCGCTTTAGGATCGCCCGTGGTACCGGAGGAAAATAAAATGGTGATCGCGTCCGTCGGATCACACGCGTGTGCGCTATATGTGGTTTCTGCTACTAGAAAATCATGCCATGCGACATCTTGTGGGCGTAAGGGGATCGACTCTGTGGTCAAAGGTGATAAGACGATCGTGCGCGGTGCACCCGCTTCAATAATACGTTCATATAGTGGGATCATTTTACCGTCGCGCATGATGCTATCTTGGCAAAACACCCCTTTGACGGCTGCGAGCTTAAAGCGTTTCGCAATTTCATCACTGGCGAAACTATCGGCAATCGGCGCGACACAACAACCCGCTTTGATGATACCCAAGTAGAGTGCCACAGCGTCACGTGTGAGGGGCATGATGATGCTGAGTCGATCGCCAACGTGGAACATTTGCTGAATACTATTGGCGATACGATTAGAGAGCGCGTCTAGTTCGGCATAAGTGGTGTGGATGAGTTTCCCGGTTTCATCTTGGGAGATGATCGCGATGGCACTGTTGTCGCGCGCATCGTGATGAAAACAACTGTTGACGATATTCAGTTGACTGCCTGGGAACCAGCGTGGGGATTCTAGCCCCTCACTGATATCAAGTATGCTGGTATAAGGATGATCGAATTGAATGTGTAGACGTTCTGTCATCACGCGCCAAAAATTCGCACGCTCTGTCACGGACCAATGGAACAATGTCTCATAGTCACGCATGCCCAGTTCAGCCATGAGGTGGGCTAAGTGTGTTTGAGCGATGGTCGTCGCATTAGGAAACCAGACGGGTCTAGGGACTTGTGCCCAATCCGGGTAAATGACTTTGTAGACGAATTCATGCACGGCAAAGGGGAGATGCGCTTCAATGAGAATGGTTTGTGCCTGCTGCCAACTCACTTCCGGGTTGTCAGTAGATTGCGCGATGAGCGTTTGTAATGCGTCGGCGGTGGTAGGTGCGACGCCCAAGGTGAGCAGTTGTGTGTTTAGTGACGCCATGAAGAGAGTCCGTTCTGGGATGCATCATCTCATATAAGATGATTGTACTATAGCATGAAGAATAGAATCACGCATTGGATGTGGTGTGCTGGTCCTGTGAATTGAAATGAACAAAAATCAAAAAGGAACGTTAGCGATGGGTCCCGGACATTATAAGCGCACCTAAGCTCGTTACACTCGCTAAGCTGCGCTAAATTCCGGGATAACAGACAGAGCTGAGACAGCACTGTCTGTTATCCCCGCAAAAATTGCTGTCATCCACGCAAAAATTGCTGTCATCCACGCAAAAATTACTGTCATCCCCGCAAAAATTACTGTCATCCCCGCAAAAATTACTGTCATCCCCGCAAAAATTACTGTCATCCCCGCGAAGGCGGGGACCCATTTCTCATGACGATAAACAATGGAACGTTAGCGATGGGTCCGGGACATTAAGCGCACCTAAGCTCGTTACACTCGCTAAGCTGCGCTAAATTCCGGGATGATAGACAGAGCTGAGACAGCACTTATGCGTAAGGCAATGGGTGCAACGCGTAACCCGAGGGTAAATTCTTGGAACAGTGAAAAAAAACAAAAGCCTGGCACGGGCACTGATAAAAACAGTGTGAGATTCAATGGGTGCGTATGCTCAGGTTATCTGTGCGAACACGCATGCCAATCACGAGACTTGACGTTCACCGGCAAGATAAGGCATAACCACACAGTGTATTTACGATACTTTCATTAAGGAAAGATGCTATGTTTCGCAATCAATCGAGTCAGCAAGTTGTTTATTCAACTACCGATCAAAACGGTGGTTATTATTCTAGCCAGCAAACGCCAACGGTAGTGGTGCCACCACAACAGCAAGTGATTTATAGCAGTAGTGTGGCGAGCAATCCATCGAGTTTCTACAGTCGACCACAACATCATCATCACTACGACAATGAGGTGGTGCCAACCCCGGTGTGTTGCAATATTTTATAACCAAAATAAGGTGAACTGCCTAAGGTGAACGGCGCGGTGCGCTGCGCCGTCATCCACGACATAGTCTTTTAATTGCAAAGATCGTTGTCGATATTGAGTCTATAAGCACCTGGCGCGCCGTAAACCGTCACGATGGCGAGGCGGCAGACGTTATTCGCAAAGAAGGTGTTGCGATACGGATCTTGGAGCAGTACATAGGTAGTCCAAGCGCTGGCATTGTTATTGTAAATGTGATCGTTGAAGCCTGGGCTTAATGCATCATTAATTGGGCTGCCTGGCACCACCGCATAAATGTAATTGTTGGTGGCGTTGATAATGGTGATATCGGTAGGCGGGTGCAACGTTGCGTTTAATGCGGCGCCGGCACCAGGATGTAACGTAGATGTATAGTTCATCGGCGCAGCATTGCTAAGTGAAGAAGCGGCAAGCCCTGCAACAGCACAGGCGGTCAGTAATAATTTTTTCATTGGATGAATCCTTATTCTATATAAACCGAAACCTACAGTCGTTGTTCAACTGTGGGCAAAAACAATAGCACAATTTATTTAGAAAAACTTTAAAATTTTGTCAAATGCGACTTATCTCTCCGCCATAAATGGTGAGATGATACGACGCATTTGATAAAATCCGCTTTGCGCTACAATCTTTGCCAGCTCAATGGCAAGCAGTGGATATGTTGATTGTCAATGCAGGTTTAGCAGAGAGAGCCATAAGTATGAAAACTGCGTTTTGTCGCGGTCAGATTTCTCTAATTGTTTTTGCTATGAAAAAACCAGGCAGGTCACAACCTAGCATACAGTATAGTTTCTTTAAGCAACAATCCTGGAGAATGTATATTTCTCCAGGATTGATCTGGGCTTTGGCTATTTTCCTAAAAAATAGCGCCACAAAAAATGTCTAGGTATAGATTATTCAATGGATAAACTAGACGTGAATTCGGTGCGTGTGATAAAAATTACACATCGATAAAAATACAACAACGTGGGGTATTCGATGAAAAAGGGTAAACAAGCTATCAAAAAGTTTGATCCATCGGCGAGTAGCAAGGCACCGCCAACGATTGTAAGAATAGAGCAACCCAAAGATGCTTTTTTAGCACGGCTCCCCAAGGAGATATTAAAAAAGGAAATAGGCAAATATCTTTCGCCCGAAGATAAATACCACTTATCACGAGAATCATATGGTTTACATACTCTATTCAAACCCGATGCTAGTCAACATGTCCATCAATTTCTAACGCACGTGGTGCGTGGTGAAAAGAATGAAGTCAAAGCCTACTTGGACAAGAA
Organism: uncultured Coxiellaceae bacterium; assembly: GCA_964648015.1. GTDB lineage: Bacteria > Pseudomonadota > Gammaproteobacteria > DSM-16500 > DSM-16500 > Aquicella. Next base: position 6,518 of record CAZYKO010000015.1, on the reverse strand, counting down.
TCCTCGCTTACTGTATGAGAAAATACAAGTCACCGATGAAGCGGGTCGAAAGATTGTTGGCACCGCTTTTCAAATCGCCTTAGGGGCGAAAGATGTGAGTCCATTCCCAGATCAATTTGGTGAGATGGCCGAGATGATTGCAGGCTATTTTGAGAAAATACCAGATGGCGAAAATGTAAGGCAAAAACAATACAACGAACAATTTCCAGAAGGTTTTGAAAAGTTAGAAGCAACGCGCAGAGCGCGCGATTCAGAAGCGCTCAACACCGTGTTTGCCGCGATTAAAGATAAGACGCTAGCAGAAGCTGAAGCAGCGGTGACAACATTTCAAGATTACCTCAAAAAGCAAACTGAAGGCGTGATCAAAACCGGCTATCATTTTAATGAAGCATTGTTTGAAGAAGCATTAGCGCTCTATGATAAAAATTACACGCCGTGTGGTGGGTTTGATAGTGATAAAAATGATTTAGCAGCCGTCAAAATATTGGGCGGTATACAGCGCTATTTCACGGCGAATCTTGCTCAAGCGGCGTGTAATGGGTTTGGCGAGGTGATCGATGAAAAGAAGGTGTTATCTCGATCTAAATTACTATTTAATGATAGCACTTTTTTCTTTAATTATAAACTTGGTATTGATCATTTTGTTTTTAGTTATTACAGATGCGCTGGTGCTATGAACGGTCGTACCGACGTTGGTGGCCGGGCGCGGGCGTCGTCCGTGTCATTTTTCAAATCTTATGTCGAACAAAAACAGCAGTCATGGAGCGTTATGCAACCACACTCGGCACCGAAAAAGCCACGGTGTGTGATTTCTTGATGACTAAGTAACGACCTTCTAGCCCTTCGAGCCATTCGAGCCCTTCGAGCCCTTCGAGACGGCACTACGTGCCTCCTCAGGGTGCTCGGGTCTATGCCTCCTCAGGGTGCTCGGGTCTATGCCCTCAAGGGGACGCGGGTCTATGCCTCAAAGGGGGCGCGGGTCTATGCCTCAAAGGGGGCGCATACTGTGCGGTCGCCTATCCTTTAGACATCAATAAAATATTGCAAAAGTTTATACTTTTCCCAAGTTTCTGATGTTTATGCCCACCTCGTAGTTCAGCGAATCGTTTTTGTTGCATTTTAGTGATGATCAATTGACATCATCACTCAGCCTAACGCCTAAGCATTCCCGGCAGACAGTTGTTACACTGTTGTAGGTTGGGTTCTTGCTTCAGTGAGTGGCCTATCAGCGCCATCTCTCCACAAGCTAACACGGCGTGCCCCGCCGCTAATACGTTCTTTGTGAGCTTTATTTTAGGTTAACGCAGTTTTGCGATTTAACATTGAGTAAAAATGCTTTATGGAATAACATGTGACATTGCCGTAAGTACAACTCGCGTAACCCAACACCAACAAAACTAAATAATACGAATGAGGCATTGTGATGAAAAAATTTTTTGCTGCTTTAACAAAATCAAAGCATAAAAAAGAGAGTACAGCAACGCAGAACGCACCAGCACCACAACGCATAAGACACCTGGACAAACAGTTGATTAAAGCTTGTCAGCATAAAGATCCCATTAAGATCTATTCGTATTTAACTCAAGGTGCCAATCCAAATGTAGAACTTGAAGTAGGCGAGGGCAATACTTTAATACAATTATTAGAAAACCGACTCAAACTTCAAATATGGTGTGAAACACCACAATGGAAAGAAGTTATATTCAGTTGCTTAAAATTGTTAGTTGAACATGGTGCAAACATTGAATCTACCAATCTTTTACAAGATACGCCTTTAGCGATGGTCATATATAATAAATCTTGGGTTGAATATTTACTCGATAAAGGTGCAAATCCAAATAAACCTAATTTTAGAGGCGTTACCCCTCTTATGTACTGTAATAGCTATAGGGAATTAGAAATATTAAAACTATGTATCAAGCATAACGGCAAAATAAATTTAGTGGCTAAGGATGGCATGACGGTTTTGTATGACGCGGTAGTCCATGCCATTAAAGATGATAATTATATTACCGCCCTCTTTCTTCTAAAAGCTGGCGCCAACCCTCATTGCGTACATCGAGGAAAGTCAGCAGACGTTTCCTTAGAAGAGTATGTGTATCAGAAAGTAAAAAAACGGCCAGAGCTGCTGCAAAACCCTAAGTTCATTGAATTTCAGCAGGAATTACAGCATTGTATGGCCATTTATGCCAAACGCGAGTCCGTGGCGGCAATTCGAAAATATGCGCGCTTGCTACACCAAGGCCATTACCAGCGCGGCACGGATGTACGACCTGCGCAAGCGTCTTGGCAGCATTTACCTAAAGATATTTTATGTAAAATTACTATTCACTGCGCGGAAGACAAAGCTAATAGTTTAAGCGAGAGAGAAAAGCTGCAAACGGCTATGCATTTTTTTAATAGACCATCTGTCACAGCAACATCTCAGCAAGCAGATCATGATTTTGTTGAAAAGATATGTATTGCGAAAACGATGTGACCACACAACATTCACGCGATGGACTTTCGTTGAAAATCGTAGGTTGGATTAGTGTACGAAGCACACGTCATGTATAGACTGGGGACATAGTAAACACGTTAAGCTAGGCATCTTTGACCACTCTAGTGCTCAAAGATGTCTTGGCAAGAGGAAACCATTATGTCTTTAACTCGGCTTTGGCCATTTTTTACTGCTAGCTTCAAGTTCACGCTTCGATATGGCACCTACCTAGCAATTAATTAAATATAATTCAAATTGAGCCCAAAACAGCAAGCACATCACCAATGATAGATTGACTAGTAGATGGTGATACCGTTAACTATTGCTCATTAATAACAAGACGAGAGTGGCGTGCTATGACAAATAGTAGAAAAGACATCGTACAAAATGAAGGCGAAAAATCATTGTTAGATTTCCCAGATGAAATACTGTTGAACATCCCAGCACAAGGTTCAGACAATGTATCGATGGAAGTCATGCGTTTATTTTCTAGAACTTGTCATACACTACACAATCTTTTTCAACCCGAGATAGATAAACAAGATACAAAAATATTATGTCAACACGTCGTGTATGGCGAAATGAAAGAAGCAGAAAAGCTTCTGGCGATGAATCCCCGCTTACTGCTAGCGAAAGCACTCGTCACCGATGAAGCAGGTCGGAAGATTCTTGGCACTGTCTTCCAAATCGCCTTAGGCGCGAAAGATGTGAGTCCCTTCCCAGATGAATTTAATGAAATGGCCGAGATGATTGCCTCTTACTTCAAGAAATTGCCCGATGGCGAAAAAGAAAAGCAAAAGCAATACGCCGAACAATTTCCAGAAGGCTTTGAAGCGCTAGAAAAAGAAAGACAAGCGCGAGATTCAGAAGCGCTCAACACCGTGTTTGCAGCGATTAAAGATAAGACGTTAGCAGAAGCAGAAGTTGCGGTGACAATATTTCAAGATTACCTTAAAACACAAACGCAACAAGTCATCAAAAATGGTTATCATTTTAATGAAGTGCTGTTTGAACAAGCACTGACGTTATACAACAACAATTTCGATGATTGTGGGGGATATTTTAGCGATAAAAATAATTTAGCGGCCGTCAAAGTGTTGGGCGGTATACAGCGTTATTTCACAGCGAATCTGGCACAGAGTGCGTGTGATGGGTTTGGCAAGGTCGTCGATGATGAGAAGGCGTTATCTCGATCTAAGCTACTGGCGGATGATGTTACTTCTTTCTTTAGTACTAAACTGGGTATTGATCATTTTGTTTTTAGTTATTACGATGGCGACTTAGCGCGGGATAGGGCGCGACGATCGATGTCGTTGGGTTGCAGGCCCGCACGGCCGACTATTTTCAAATCTTATGTTGAACAAAAACAACAGTCTTGGATAAATTATTCATCATCACTTGGCATCGAACAAGCCACGGTGTGTGATTTCTTGATGAGCAAGTGATGCAATTCGCGTGGTTTTTGCTAATGTTAGTTGATGTTTTATGCAAGAAAGGGACATGGGCGCCGGATGCGTTTATTGTGTCTTTTTCACCTCTATGCCTTGCGTTATCTGTGACTGATTGCTGGGTCCATGTTGCGTTGAACTGGATGGTGAGAACATTATTGATTGTACATGATGTAAATTTGTAACTTGAGGTTTTTCTAGACGAGAGACATATGTTAGCAAATCATCCATCAGATGAGCATGCTGTGGCGATCGCTGCTTGATCAATTCGAAGCAATTAAGATTATTTATTGATTGCTTAGTGCTTTTGATTTTTACATAGAGTATGTCTTTATTGATCTTGATCTGATGGGTTTGGATAAATTTGATAATATCGGGTAACTGTTTGACATCATAATAAATCACTAAATTCAGTAAATGCCAATTATTAGGAGTGGTTACTTCAAACGCTTTGGTGATTTGTTTTAATCCTTGTGGCGCTGCTATCATGTGCTTAAGAAATGCGTTTACTAGCTGTGGCGTTAATTTTAAAATCCTGTGTAAAAGTATAGTTTCATCTGGTGTGGCACCCATCACCTCGGTAACAATGAGCGTTAATCCTTTCTGAGTTTTAGCTAATTCCAATAAGATACAAAATAGTGAGGAAGTATCATTAACATCGACAAAATAAATCATTTCATTGAATACACTAAAGCCGTCATTGTTTTTTATGGTGAGCAAATTATAAAAATGATCAATGCCCCCAGGACCCTTCACGATTTTTGACAATACACTGAGAAGGACCTGTTGATCGGAATTTGCTAAATGATGTAAGGGTGTGTTGCCATCAACATCGGGTTTGCTTAACGATGTTACTAAAATAGAGTATCCATTTTTTAAATTGAGAAGACAATCAATGGCTGCGATCATATTATCTGGATTCATATCAGCAATACCATGCAAACCAGTATAATTATCAACAGTTTCTTGCTCAATAAGTAGTTTTTTGATGACTGCCTCTGCATTATCTAATTGAGTTAAGATTTGAAATAGTTGAGATAAATCACAAGCTGCATTCATAATAATAACATCAAAGCAAGAATAATTACTGTTATCGATTTGTTGAAGTAATAATGATAAGAGAGTCCGACTTTTAACTGAATGATCAAATATTGTTAATAGATCGGCTATAACAAGTGGTGCAGATTCCGCAATGACAACGAGCGCAGAAGTATTATTCTCTTTCTTTTTTTTACACATCGTTGTAACAATAAAATCATTCGCGTCGGGAATAGTGGTAATCAACTTAAGAATGGGTAATATATAACTTGGCGCAAACTCAGCAAGGTAATGCCATCCGTTCCCATCTACGATGGCGGGTATATCATTTAGTAGAATCGCTCTCTCTATCTTGTCAAAATTTTTATTCTGCGCATAAAATTTTAGAATTTCAAGCAGTGTATCAGGGGCGGCTACCATCATATTCGTGACCCCATGTTCTCTCAACACCGTCTGCTCATCCGCCACTGTAGTCACCTTAGGAAAAGTAATAACACGGGTTAGATTCGTTGTACCAACCTGAAACAATAACGAATGACCCAATCGCTGCAGGATTTCCATCCCAATGGCGGTTTTTGTGGCAAAGCATTGACTCAGATTTTTTTTGCCATGATCATCAGGATCATAGATTCGCCATTCGTTATTAGCATAGCTGAGATGAATGGCATGCTTATCATTAGCAACGATACTGATCGTTTCGCAAAACTGTTGTTCATCCAATATCTGGACTAACTCATTGAGTTCAAAATATCCGCCTATCATTGCACTTGAATGTATTTTTTTATTTTTACTTTGTTCATCGACAATATTAAAATAATTATTTTTATGATTTAATAATGTGAATTGTTTAAAATCATCATCTAATGTAAAATAACTTGCTTGATGATAAATGATATATGATATAAGTCGTTCAAAGAGCGTATATAATTTATGTGCGTGATGCGTATCTTGTTTTTTTCTCCAAACACTACTCTGTTCGCTTAATGGTAAGTGCACCGTCTTTTCCAGTGCCTGCGTATCTTTTTCATCACATTTGATAATCTCAAAGAGCACAGCCTCCCACCACTCGCGTTTCCCTTCCGATTCCATCGCAGCATAAGTGAGTGCATACCCAAAACAAAAGTAATCAATATTGTCTTCCATATAATGAATCAAATCTTCTACTGATTTTTTGTTGCGTTCAACCTCTTCGGGGTTCGATTGGATACTCAACGCAGCTTGACGGCATCTAAGATAACTAACAAGTTTTTTGGTAATAAGTTCTTGTGGCATGGTCTGACACTATTTGAATATTATTAATGGGTAATGAATTGTCTCATGGTAGGGTTAAGGAAGTATGAATAATTCCTTAACGAGTGATAGGCAATAGGGGGGCGATGGGTTTTTTCTTATTTTAATGCACTTTTACGGAAGATTCATTTAGAGGCTATTCGTGCGAAACGTTTGAAAATACACGCCTTTTTAACAAATGTCGCGGAATTCTCCACCCAGAATGCGGAGCGTTTGGGTGGAGATGGATAGCGACTCCTTATTATTTTCACCATTTTCCTTGA
>CAZYKO010000014.1:7750-54966 GCA_964648015.1 uncultured Coxiellaceae bacterium | reverse complement strand
GGGTCAATATTTAACGCGAGCTACTGCTTAAGCTCACTGACTAATTATAGCACATACGTGAGAATTGCAAGTCTCAAGCAGCCACCCGCGTAGCCCCTTTATTCTATTTAAAAATTTAATTGCGTAACGACCAATGCGCGTACGTTAACTCACACTCACCCGCGCAACACGACGCTTACCCACTTGCACAACAACTTCTTTGTGTGGTGCAAGTGTCCACTGGCGATCAGATATACGCTCACCATCCACTCGCACAGCGCCTTGTTGAATCAAGCGCACCGCTTCAGAAGTACTTGCCGCCAGCTTTGCTTCTTTGATCACATTCGCAATGGGCATCGCCACACCCTGATTCGCTAACACAATGCTCGGCATATCTTCAGGCAACTTACCTTGCTGGAATTGTGCGATAAAATGTTCACGCGCTGCCGTGGCCGCAGCTTGATCATGAAAGCGTGCCACAATTTCTTCTGCTAATAAAAATTTGATATCGCGTGGATTCTTGCCATTCGCCGCTTCATCACGCAATTGTTGCAACTCATCAAGCGTGCGAAAACTTATCAGCTCAAACCATAGCCACATCGTTTCATCAGAAATTGACATGACCTTACCAAAGATTTGCTCGGCCGACTCATCAATGCCTATATAGTTATTCAGTGACTTGGACATTTTTTTGATACCATCCAACCCTGGCAACAAAGGTAATGTCATGATCACTTGTGGCGCTTGTCCAAAATGTTTTTGCAATTCGCGGCCCATCAACAAGTTGAACTTTTGATCGGTACCGCCCAACTCCACATCCGCTTGCATCGCCACCGAGTCATACCCCTGCAACAGTGGATACAAAAACTCATGTATAGCAATCGCCTGCCCCGTCGTGAAACGTTTATGGAAATCGTCGCGCTCCAACATCCGTGCCACTGTATGAGTTGCTGCCAATTTAATCAAATCTACTGGCGTTAATTGATTCATCCATTCTGAATTGAACAGGATTTTTGTTTTTTGCGGATCCAATACTTTAAACACTTGGTTTTTATACGTCTGTGCATTTTCTTCTACTTGTGCTTGCGTCAACGGTGGGCGTGTTTCATTTTTACCCGACGGATCACCAATCATCCCGGTAAAATCACCAATCAAAAATAAAATCTCGTGACCCAAGTCTTGAAGTTGGCGCATTTTATTCAGTAACACCGTATGCCCCAAATGCAAATCAGGCGCAGTAGGATCAAAGCCTGCTTTAACACGCAACGGACGCCCGCTCTTTAATTTCTCGATTAATTCTTGTTCCACCAAAATTTCTTCCGTCCCACGACGAAAGATGGATAAAGTTTCTTCAACGCTTGGCATGCAAATCTCCACCTAACCCGAAAATAAATGATGGCATACTATAGCGCAAATTCAGCCATAGGAATAAATTTCCCCACTCGCATGCCCGTCGCACGTGCGCTTGACTAGCTATGCTGGCACCTCAGTGCTTTTATGCTACCATTTGCGTTGACAACGGAATTGAGATCACCTTGCTGAATGGAGATAAGCATGAAGAGAGTTCTAGTCAATGGCATCATCCTCACCACGTTATTGACCATCCCCACACTGAGTGTTGCCGCCGCGCACTATAAAGACGACTGGCGTGAATGTTGTTTACCCAGTTTACGCGACGGCCTCTATGTCGGCGCACAAATTGGTTATGATTCTTACCGCATCCGCGACAAACTGAGCCTCAGCACCCCCATCGTTGCCCAAACCTACCAAACGTTAAATGCGACCGGACCCGTAGGTGGTATTTTTGTCGGGATAGGCAAATATTTTACCCCGCTATTTTATTTAGGCATTGAAGCGTTCGCCAATGAGAGTGGCGCGGACACACGCGTCAACAACACCGCGGAACTGCCACCCTACGCCAACCATTTTTTAAACTATCGCACCAAAGCCACATGGGGCGTGAGTTTGTTACCCGGCATCAAAATTATTGATACCTCTCTAGGCTATTTGCGCTTTGGTTTTAATGGTGCGCATTTAGAAGCAACAGAACGCGCCACCTTTGGTGGTTTTAATTATTCACAGAATAAAAAACATACGGGTACCGGCTTCACGTTTGGGCTTGGCTTAGAAACATTAATTTATGAACACTGGAGCGTACGCACCGAATACACACATACCTGTTATAGCTCATTCCGAATGCGCTCACGTGTGACATTGAATCACCCAACCGACAATCAAGGCATGTTAGCCGGCATTTATCACTTCTAACGGTGGTACACTGGCGCATGCTTTGTCCTGAGGCAGCCAACGCTCAAGTAATGGCGTGATGTACTGCGGATATTCGCGCAGGATCACGCTGGCTGCTTGCTGCACTGCTGGCAACCAATGGGCATCACGGGTTAAATCTGCCACACGTAAATTGAACTCGCCGGCCTGCCGCGTACCCAAGAATTCTCCTGGTCCACGCAAGGCAAGATCACGCTCAGCGATGTTGAACCCATCTGTCGTTTCCCGCATCGCTGTCAAGCGTTCACGTGCCACAACACTGAGTGGCTGTTGATAAAGCAGCACGCAATAACTCGCGATTGACCCACGCCCCACGCGACCACGCAATTGATGCAACTGCGCTAACCCCATGCGCTCTGCGTTATCGATGATCATCAGGCTGGCGTTGGGCACATCAACCCCCACTTCAATCACGGTTGTTGCCACTAACACTTGTGTCTCGCCCTGTTGAAACGCACGCATCGTGGCTTCTTTTTCATCATAACGCATACGCCCATGCAGCAAGCCTATCTTTAAATGCGGTAGGGAAGATTGTAGTAACGCATGTGTCGCCACAGCCGACTGACAATTTAATACTTCCGATGCTTCGATGAAGGGGCAGACCCAATACGCTTGTCGTCCCTGACGACACACCTCACTGATACGCGCAATCACTTCATCACGACGCATATTCGCCAGCACACTGGTGACAATGGGTGTACGTCCTGGCGGCAATGCATCAATGCTGGAACAATCAAGATCGGCATAAAAACTCATCGCCAACGTGCGCGGGATGGGTGTGGCCGTCATGATTAATTGATGCGGCGCATAGTCCGCATGCACACCTTTATCGCGCAACAAGGCACGTTGCTGCACACCAAAACGATGTTGCTCATCGACGATGACTAACGCTAACTGATGAAATTGCAACGCAGCTTGAAACAATGCTTGCGTGCCAATGATCACTTGCGCTGCGCCATTGGCAATATCGCGACACACCGCTTCACGGCGACGACCTTTGACTTGGCCAGATAAGTACACCACGTGAATGTCTAAGGGCGCTAACCAACGTCGCATCACCGTATAATGCTGCTCTGCCAACAATTCCGTGGGCGCCATCATCGCCACTTGATGCCCATTACCCACCGCTTGCAATGCAGCCAGTGCGGCGACCACGGTTTTACCCGCACCCACATCACCTTGCAGCAGACGTAACATCGGATGCGCTTGCTGTAAATCAGTTTGGATCTCACGCAACACGCGTTGTTGCGCATCCGTTAATTGAAATGGCAACTGACGTAGAAACGCTTGTTGCAATTGATCCGCTGGCGTCAGTGGTAAGGCTTGATGGGCAAGTACTTGTTGTTTGATTTGTAATAAGCCTAATCGATGGGCAAGCAACTCTTCAAAGATCAATCGTTGTTGCGCTGGCGTCTCGGCATTTGACAGTGCAGTCAATGTCGTACCTTGTGGTGGCGCGTGTATAAAGTGGAGCGCCTCTTGTAACGTGGGCAGCTGGTACTGAGTTAATAAGGTCATCGGCAACAGTTCTGCGAAAGCGGGATCTTGCTCGAGATACTGACACGCTGCTTGGATAAGTTTGCGCAGCCCTGTTTGACTCAAGCCCTCCGTCACTGGATAGATTGCCGTCAGATGCGTTTCAACATCAGCACGCCCGACATCATTAATTTGCTTGCATTCAGGGTGACACATTTGATGCCCGCGCTGACCCCACTGCACATCGCCATAACAGCGTAAACGCACGCCGAGCTGAAACATGTGCTGCTGAAAAGGCAACACGTGAAAAAAACGTAACTGTATCGTACCGGTATCATCACTTAGTTCACACAGCAGTTTAGTTCGACCCGAACGCGGCGCACTGACACGTGTCACCACACCTTCGATCACCGCCTCACTGCCTGGGGCCAATGCTCGAATGTCTTGTAGGTGAGTGCGATCTTGATAGCGGGTCGGTAGATGCAACACTAAGGCTGATAAGCTATGAATATCTAAACGTGCAAGCAATTTGACCGTTTGCTTGCCAATGCCGCGCACTTGCAACAACGTATGATGCGTCCCCTCATCCTTCACACTGCTCAAAGGCTCACCTCATCTCATCAACATCACCCCGGCGCAGATATCATTGCAAAATGCGCGAACTCAGTATAAAGTTCGCAATCATTCCCAATGCCGGGGTGGTGGAATTGGTAGACACGCAGGTTTCAGATGCCTGTGGGGGCAACCCCGTGGAGGTTCAAGTCCTCTCCTCGGCATTCAAATTACCTGACGCATCCGATGTTTTATCAGCAAAAGGATGGCGCAACACAATGGTATCCTTACGATCTTGGCCGGTAGAAATCATATCAATAGGCACACCAGCAAGCGCTTCCACCCGTCGTAAATATTTTTTGGCGTTTTCAGGCAATGCGGCAAATTCACGCACACCCGCAGTCGATGCTTGCCATCCATCTAAGGTTTCATACACTGGCTGACATTCAGCAAGCAACTCACTCTCAAGCGGCGGATAAACACAAGGTTCGCCGCGCAAGGTGTAACCCACACAAATCTTGATGCTAGGCAGTTCGTCTAACACATCTAACTTAGTGATGCAGAGACCCGAGAAGCTGTTCAATTGGATAGAGCGGCGTAAGGCGACCATATCTAACCAACCGCAACGACGCGGACGGCCAGTGACTGAACCAAATTCATGCCCGCGTTTTGAGAGCATCACACCCACTTCATCATGCAATTCCGTTGGGAATGGCCCCGAACCCACACGTGTAGTGTAAGCTTTGGTGATGCCCAGAATGTAATTGAGATGCTTTGGACCGAAGCCACTACCCACACTCGCTGCACCTGCAGTGGTGTTTGATGACGTCACATAGGGATAAGTGCCATGATCAATATCGAGCAAGGTACCTTGTGCGCCTTCAAACATGATATCTCGACCTTCCAGTCTATAGCTTTCCAACAAGCCAGTGGTATCAGCACGCATCGGTGCGAGACGCGGCACGAGTGCTTGCAAGGCTGCAAACGTTTCCTCTAGAGAAACAGGTGCGACATGATAGTACTGCTGCAACATAAAATTGTGATAGGCAAGCACTTCAGTTAATTTTTCTTTTAAGCGCGCCGCATCGAAGAGATCGCCAAAACGCAATGCGCGACGTGCCACTTTATCTTCATAAGCAGGGCCGATACCACGACCAGTGGTACCAATCGCTGCTTTACCTTTTGCCGCTTCGCGGGCGCGATCTAAGGCGACGTGATAAGGAAGTATCAAGACACAAGCTTCACTGATGCGTAAACGTGCTGTGACAGGAATGCCACGTTTTTCTAATTCATCAATTTCTTGCAACAACGCTTCCGGAGATAAGACCACGCCATTCCCAATGAGGCACGTCACATGCGGATGCAAAATACCCGAAGGGATTAAACGCAAAATCGTTTTTTCACCATCAATGACGAGCGTGTGACCCGCATTGTGTCCACCTTGAAAGCGCACGGCGATGGATGCTTGCTCCATCAGCATGTCAACGATTTTGCCTTTACCCTCATCACCCCACTGACTACCTAATACGACAACGCTCTTACCCATAGTGATTCTCTTTATAATATGCAAATAATGATTATGTATTACGTTTTTCTTTCATTGGCACCCGTGGGGACAACCCCGAATGTCAAAACATATCATGTGCTAAGCAAACAAGCCCTAATCCCAGCAACATACTCACCAATCCCATGATCCGTAATGCGTGGTCTGATTGGGTCAACATGGTTTGCATCAACTGCCGCCACAAACCTGGCGATAAAAAAGGTAGGATCCCCTCAATTACAAAGACCAAGCCTAAAGCGGATATAAAAATAGACAACATCAGCCACCCTCTTTTTTTGTCATTTATCGTACGATAAGGTTCGCCAGCACACACAAGATGTGCACCACGTGATTGATTGTATTTTAACCAGATCTGAACGACGCACAGCTGAGTATTATCCTCAATTCTGCAAAGATTGCACCTCAATTTATATACTTTTGGTCCAGTAACAAAAAATGCTCATATTACATTAAGCTTTGCTTGTTAGGATGAACCTATTGCGCAATCGCTGACCGACCTACGCAGCGCCCCAAACACGAGATAATCCCTCACAGGAAACACTATGAAAAAGTCACTGTTTAAAGTGCCACCCGCGGTAAACCCGAGCATCCGGCAAGTAATGACACACGCCAGTGTGATGCTCTTAAGTGAACGCATCAACCTCCTGTTAGAAAAAAAGTCTTTCGATACGTTGTATTTATGGTTACTCAAAATTCAAAAGCTAAAACAGCGCGGTCAAATCACAGAGCAACAATTATTCAATCTATTTGCGCACCAGGGCACCAGTGGGCAATCGGTTTTCCACCACATCAGTAGCACGGCAACAGGCCTCGTCATTCGCCAAACGCTCAAACTGCTCACCTCACCCCAATTGAGGACGTTATGCCAAACTTACAATGACGATCTTGCGCTCCCGATTAAGTTACTCAAGAAAAATCTCAACTTTACAAACAAGGAAGCCAACTATTTGGCTTTATGTCAGCAATTTCATCTTGCGACGATGAACCAGTCCTATGACACCTTAGATTCACATCTCAATTACTTATCCCTCTTGAATCGTTATCCCAATCAATACAAAAATGAAACCTTTATTAATGATTTACAAATAGCGTGGAAAGCTTTATGCAATGTTCGCGCACGCATTCAACATTCCGATACGCACCTTTCAATCAATCATCTTTCCTTAACGGCGCAAGTTCAAAGCATCATCCAAGTGAATTCGTTGCGCACACTCATGGATGCCTATACTAACGGCGTCGAGGCATTAGAACTCCCCATGGCAGCAACGGTTTTTTTGGAACTGATGGGTTATAGTCAAGCCACTCGAAGGTTTCGCGCAGGCAATTGCCAAGAAGCATCCAACCTTGTGATGCATGAGCTGATCAAGCTCGGCTGCAACAAGCGGATTGAAATGATCGAAATCAATCCAGGTGACCATGTGCTTATAGTCATCGGACGTAATCCTGAGAGCAAAATCGACGATATCCGCACGTGGCGTGATGGACTCATTATTGATGCATGGGCCAACAACATATATCACGTACGCGAATGGTCACTGTATTTAAGAGATTTTGCAGCTTACAAACACCCCCATGATAATACTGAGTTTGGTGTGACGGTACCCTTTGATATCAACCGTAATGGTATCAAGTCAATCTTCTCCGTCACATCCAGCCAGTATGTCGCGTACCGAGACGCGCCAAGCACCATGCCCGAAATTTTTTCCTATGATTGGGAACATAAAGCTTACCTGCTTGGCGAGCATTTACTAGAACAATATGGATCCTACGCAACCAAATATTTATTGGATCATCCAGAAGCCATTGGTATCCATGATCCAATCGAATCAGTCGCATTGACGTCCAAATCAGAGGGCATTGAGGTCACTCTCAATACCTCATCCGCAGAGCATACACAATTATTAAGTCTGATTGAATTTATGGAATTTGCCTTACTTGAAGTCATGCGTGTTGATTTACAAAATCTGCGCCACGCGATGTTAGATTATTTAACATCTCATCCAGAAAGGTTACAACTCACCAAAGAACGGCGAGTCAGTGAATTGGTATCCGACCAATTGTGCGTGATTGCCAACCTAAAAACAATCGCAAGCGAACCAATCACACGCACGCCCATGCACGTTTTCAGGCATGCACGCTTCAAAGAGCTAGCAACAGAACGTTTAAAGAAAAACTTTAAAAAGTATCATCTACGTGCCGTCACTTATTTGCAACAACAACCTCAGTTTAAACGCGTGGCACTTCAACTCATTTGTACGGATGACCAATACTTTATCACATTGAACTCAAAGACTCGCATTGCATTACCCTATAAAAAACTGAAGTACTTCGCACACTGTTTAAAAGTGCAAACCATCGATAAAAAAATGTTTTACCATCTTCTTTATGGCGATGCGATGCGCGATTTTTTTGCCATGACAAACAACAACGATGTGGCATTAGTTGTTAAAAACAACAAACTATGCCTCCTAAATTTAAATGGCGATCACACACCCATCAGTCTCGACGCCATAGAAAAGTACGTCAGTGAAAGCTATGACCATTGTGAGAAAATGCTGAAGCACGCTCATCATACAAGCACTCAATGCGTCAATCTCAGCCAACAGTATATCGGTAATTTTGTGATGCAAATGTTAATTATATTTTTACATCAACATCCAGAAGTACGTCACGTTAATTTAAGCACAACGAAAATAAGCTTAACGCAACTACGCGAATTACTCAGCGTGCCTTCGTTACGCCAGTTAGATTTGAGTCACGTACCCATTGGCGATGCAGGTGCCACCCTACTCACAGCACATCATCATCTCACTCATCTAACATTGGTAGACTGCGGCATCAGCACTGCAGGCGCTAAAGCACTCGTCGAAAATTCAACAAGACTCAACGCATTGAATTTGTGCGACAACCCCAAGATTGATCCAACATTTCTAACGAGTTGTCAGTCACGTATCCATACAGACAACATCAAGCTCAACACAACACCCGTCACGACAAACACAACTGGTAGCCACTCTCAAGTAAGCACCTCGGTTATCAAAAACCAAGCATTACTCTTCAGCACGCAGACAACCAGCGATGGTGACAACGAACAAGTATTGATTAAAAAGTTAACGAGAAAAAGCGAATTATAAGCTGTGACTCAGCTTTTCCAATTCACCTCTTGGCAAACGTACAGCGAGATGATAATTCCCTTCGTCATCAATTTTTTCTGTCACGACTGCTGCGCGCTCGTATAATTGCGCGCGCAATTTTGCTTGAGAGGGTGTGAGCACCAATTCACGCTCAATGACATCCCTTCCCAACATTTCGCCAATCGCAGACAATAGCAAATCAATTCCTTGGTTTTTTGTCGCCGAAATAAACACACGCTGCGGATGACCCTCATCATCACGATCCACTTTGGGATGTACGATGGCTTCACCTTCAACACTATTTAGTAAATCAATTTTGTTGAAAACTAATAAACTAGGCACTTCCATGGCACTAATTTCAGTGAGTACATTATTGACTTGCTCTATGTGCTCAGCACGCTGCTCGTCTGATGCATCCACCACATGTAACAACAAATCAGCTTCACTCACTTCCTCAAGCGTCGCATGAAAAGCTTCGATGAGCGCATGAGGCAAATGTCGAATGAAACCCACGGTATCAGCCAAAATAAGCGGCCCCGTTTCTTTCACATCGACACGGCGTAAGGTGGGGTCTAACGTCGCAAATAATTGATCTGCAATATAGACCGTAGCCCCCGTTAAGCGATTGAACAACGTCGACTTGCCTGCATTGGTATAGCCCACTAAAGCCACGGTAGGCACGATAGCTTTGCGGCGGGCACGACGACCCTGTTCACGTTGCTTGCGAATCTTTGCCAGACGGTCCGTGATATATTGGATTTTGCGTCGCAGTAAACGTCGATCACTTTCCAACTGCGTTTCACCAGGTCCGCGTAAACCAATACCACCACGTTGTCTTTCCAAATGCGTCCAACCACGTACGAGTCGCGTTGACATATGCTTCAGCAATGCGAGCTCGACTTGTAACTTACCTTCAAAACTGCGTGCCCGTAACGCAAAAATATCCAGAATTAATCCCGTACGATCGAGCACACGACATTGACAGAGGCGTTCTAAATTTCTTTCTTGGGCAGGCGATAAACGATGGTTGAAGATCACCAGATCCGCACGATGCGCAAGCACAGCGTCACGTATTTCTTCAGCCTTACCTGATCCTACGAAGTATTTTGATTCGGGCACACGGCGTGTGCCCGTAATGACTGCAGCAATTTCAGCACCAGCTGAGATAACCAACTCCTTGAATTCATCCAGATCCTCTTCCATGTTAGCGGTTGGAAAGTTGACGTGGGCTAACACGACGCGTTCGCCGCCGCTTGGGCGATCGTTCAATGACGCTCTCCTTAGGGGTTCAAGTTATTCATTAGAAGGAAGGATTGGTTTTGACAGATTGCCACCTTTGTTACCATTACCGTTTGGGCCGGCATGATACCCATTCGTGTTGTATTCAAAAGGGGAGGTCACATTTCGTGCTGGTACAATGGTTGAGATAGCGTGCTTGTATACCATTTGACTCACTGTATTTTTCAGTAACACTACAAATTGATCAAATGATTCGATCACGCCTTGAAGTTTAATTCCATTAACTAAGTAGATAGACACCGGGATTTTTTCTTTACGTAGTGAATTCAAGAAAGGATCTTGTAAAGATGGTCCTTTTGTCATATTTTTATTCTCCAATTTTAAGTCGTTATCCTGTATTGCCTTAACCTTGCACGACAACATGATGGATCAAGGCATCTGATATATCAAGCTACTATCTAAAACCTCATTTAAAATATCACTTGTAAATGAGTTAGTTAGAAAACCCATGAGGATATCGAATAAGCATCACCCAAGCAAGGTCGATCTTTGTACGAAGTGATCAAATCAATTTTCATCCATACGCTTAGTTAAATTCTGATCAATTGCTGACCTATAATCTTTGATATGATATATTAATACGATTCTATTATCCCTTTGGCTAACGAGATCGCGCATGACACAAACCCCCTTTAAAACATGCAGCAGCTGTGGGCTACAAAAACCAATGAGTGCATTCCTACAAGTCGCAGGCCCACAAGGGACAACGTATGGTAACGTCTGTGCGGATTGTCGCAAAGCGAAAATGGAGAAAGCCACCAAACCCAAGGAAGCCGAGGAAGTCAGCAGTAGCACATCAGGTGAGCGTATTGGTGCCAAATCACGTGTACACCGTGAAATGGCTGACAAATCACAGCGTGCCAGTCAGACATCCCTTGACGAGCTAGATAAGGAAAAGAAAGAACAGAAAAAAATTAAAATTACAAAGTCTGTCGTAATAAAACAGAAAGAAGAAAAACAACATCGCGAACGCTATCTACAAAAAAGTTCATTCCTTTCCGAAAAGCCCGAGCAAAAAAAACAAGCGGCTCAGAAACAACAAGCAGAACAAAGTGCTAAACTCGAAGCCACAAAGCAAGAAGAACGCTTGAAGGGTTTTGATTTCACCAGCGGTCCTTATGTAGCGCCAGCAATCACCGGACAAGTCAAGGCCACCCAAGGCGAATCATTTCAACGCCTTAAAACTTGGTTAGGGAAAGGGGCGCCTATTGCTGGCGCCGGTGCAAAACCGCCGGCTAAGGATTCTCCAGCGAAATCGAAAGAACCCACACCAGAAGAACACGTCCAACAAGCATTCAGACCGAAGACGAAAAAATAAGCGCGCTAGGTATCCAGTTTTTTTTCTAACTCACCCTCGGCTGTTAAACGGTAACTATTGCCATTATGATGGAATGACACAAACTTATCCGCACGAATCGATCCTTCACGCACTTTGACAATAGGGTTACCGAATGCGTCCATGGGGTTGTCTGCGCTTGTGATGATATCGGTCTTTTTCACCACAATGGCCACATAGCCATGCTGAACTTTATTCGGCTTGTTTTTAACCAATGTTTCCACAAAGGATTTCTCCGTGTAGATAGGCCGATTCACACTAAATTCATAAAATACCGTCGGATTTAGCAACTTTTGCCACGTTTTCAAGACGATACCCTGTGCATTAAATAGATGTACAAAAATAACAATTTCATCTTCTGCGACAAGGGCTTCTTTGGTGACAACCTCTTTTTGGATATGGGATAGATTCTCTTCCATCCGTTCGAACACGGTTTGGAGTCGATCGCGGATGAAGCGAAATTTGTCTCCGATTTGGAATTGTTCGCGTAGCGCTTGATCTTGCGTCATTGCATCGCGCATAAGTCGAAGTAAATCTTCTTTACCTAAGTTGTTATTCTTTGACATGGATGCCACCTGACATTGTGTACCTTTTTAATGCACATCACGTTTGAGACCAAGTATTATACAGGTGGTTCATGGCCAGCAGAAGGCTCAAATACAGAAAGTGCCTCAGCAATGCTTGCAAGACTGGCTGAGACGGCAAACAAATATTGCACTGAGTTATTGGGTGCACCTGATTTGTCAGCCGGCGCCGCATTTTGTAAACCCACTGCTAATGCCGCCGCTTGTTTAGAGATATCTAGCAGCGCACTCTTCGTCGTCACGGCGATAATCGCTAAATCACTCATAATATAAACCGTCCCCGCCCGTTGGCAGTCTGTATAATTTCTAAGCATAACCCGCTGTATACCTCGTTTCTTCTTATTTTAGGTACCTATATTCACACCCGCTGGCACATTCTCTTTAATGGATGGTGGTTGACGCTCTTTACATCCTACCCCTAACTGGTCATTCACTTCAATTTGATGCTGGCGACGTTGAATATAAGCGTTACGCACAAAAGCATATTTATCTAGAGATATCTCTTCTAGTAGTGATTGATATTTAAGCAACTGCGCCCGTCTGTCAATCACACTTAATCCGTATAAGCCATAACCAATAGTATCAGTATCAGCGTGAATGTAGGGATAAATGGAAAAGCCAAAATAATCGACCGGCAATGCCAACCCGTCACGTATCGTGTTTAAACCAAAAATGGGTAAGACGATAAAATCAGAATGTCTATAACCCCAAGTTGCCAGCGTCAAACCAAAGTCATTAGTATAGGGCTCTAAACCCAAGGTGTTCGCCACATCAAACAAGCCACCGACACCGATGGAGGTATTGATTAATAAACGCCATGTGTCACTTGCCGCTTGGTAAAAATGCACTTGCAATAGGTCATTAGCAATCGTGGGAATATTATTGATATTCACAAAGGCATTATGAATACCGCGATTGAGCGGCCTCGGCATAATGGCATTATAAAGTGTGGCCAAGGGCTTTAAGATCATCGTATCGAGTGTGTCATTTAAATTAAAGAAAAAACGATTGATGCGTTGATAGGGATCACTGATCGGTGGCGCGATTGGTTCTTCGATAATCGCTTCCACATGATTTTTGGGATCGAGCATATTACTCGGATCAGCGGGTGGGTTGGGTAGCACTGGCGCTTGATCACTTGCAAAAGCATTCATGGCCAACAGCAATATCAGGCAGAAAAAAAATGTGCGTGGCAATCTACGTTTAAGCTTCGTTGTTAACTCCATACGACATCACTCCATCGAAAACAAAAGCTAAGGGTTTGTTGACGACTGCAATGCTCGCTGCAAAACGCGGCCATCGAGATAGAAGCCATATCAACAAACCCTAGTGTAGCCTCAGCCCCTCGAGATAACAATTTCTGTTCGCATACGACCTTGTCATGCAAGGCGTGCAAATTTTTTCTGGCAAGACATCGCTATCTCCCCTAAACTTTCGCACACAAGCAATGCCTCCTATAAAAACTCGATAAAAGAAGTACGCATCATGAAACAACATTCAGCACGACCACTCCTACTCATCGTTCTCGATGGCTGGGGTTATAGAGAAGCGACCGAACATAATGCGATTGCTGCAGCGCACACGCCAAACTGGGATGCCTTATGGTCTCAGTACCCGCATACCTTAATCTCTGGCTCGGGAAAATGTGTGGGCTTACCGGATGGGCAAATGGGTAATTCTGAAGTTGGACATCTTACCATTGGCGCAGGTCGCACGGTGCATCAAGACTTATGTCGCGTTGATCTCGCTATCGAAGATGGTAGTTTTTTTCAAAACGAAGTCCTTGTTAACGCCGTACAACGCGCCCAGCAAACGCAAAAAGCGGTACATGTGTTTACACTCCTTTCGCCCGGCGGTGTTCATAGTCACGAATCGCATTTACACGCCATGCTCACGTTAGCCGCGCAACAGCACTTAAATCACGTGTATGTCCACGCATTTCTAGACGGCAGAGACACACCACCACGGAGTGCCCTTGCCTCACTACAAGCGCTGGATGCACATTGCCAATCCTTAGGTTGCGGACAAATTGTCTCCTTGATCGGGCGCTATTACGCCATGGATCGGGACAAACGCTGGGATCGCGTTCAAAAAGCCTATGACTTGGTGGTGGATGGCACAGCGCAATATACTGCCGAGAGTGCAGCTGCTGGCTTAGCATTAGCGTATGAACGTGGTGAGAATGATGAGTTTGTTGCAGCCACACGCATACAAGCACCCGGCGCGCAACCGATCACCATCCAAGATGGCGATGTCATCATTTTCATGAATTTCCGTGCCGATCGCGCCCGCGAACTAACCAGAGCACTGATTGAGCCAGATTTCACGGAGTTTAAACGTCAACGCGTGCCTAAGTTGGGGGAATTTGTGAGTCTCACCCAATATCATAAAGACTATGCCACTCGCATTGCCTTTCCACCGCAAGCGCTCACACACCTCTTTGCACAATGCGTGAGTGATGCCGGTGGCAAGCAATTACGTATCGCGGAAACCGAGAAATACGCCCATGTGACCTTCTTTTTCAATGGCGGTGTCGAACAACCCTATCCCGGCGAAGACCGTGTACTCATCCCGTCTGCCAAGGTAGCCACCTATGATTTACACCCCGAGATGAGTGCGCCCGAACTCACGCAACGCCTGATCGAAGCTATCCAGCAACAACAGTATGATGTAATCATTTGCAATTTTGCCAATCCAGACATGGTGGGACATACCGGTAATTTTGCTGCTACCGTCAAAGCCATCGAAACCATCGATCATTGCTTGGGTGCGATTGTGACATCACTCAAAAGTGTCGGCGGTGAACTCATCATTACGGCGGATCATGGCAATGCCGAACAAATGTTTGATTGTGTCACTAATCAACCACATACCGCGCATACCAGCGATCCTGTTCCCTTCATTTATGTCGGACGCTCAGCGGAAGTCGTCAAAAATGATGGCAAACTATCCGATATTGCACCAACAATGTTATATCTGTTGGGATTAGCGCAACCGAAGGAGATGACTGGCCAATGCCTCCTGAAATTAACAGTAGATCCCGTGTATTAAGCGGGAACTGCTTTCTTGTTACTATGATCAATCCGAAATGAATTCACATTGATCACTCAAGGGGAGAATCGCGCTTCTCCCCCTTGAACATCCCCCCCTCGCGTAAGGTTAGCGGGAAACACGGTTAAATTAGTATAAAAAAATCACGGAATGCTATACTAAGATTAATTAGGTCATGTGGACATTCCTCCGATGAATATACAGGCCCTTGTCAATACTTGCGTGCTCTCTATTGTTCTCAGTATTAGTCCTTATGCCGTCGCCGCCGCCACCCCATTGCAGGGTTTGCGTGCCATCACTACCGAAGATCCCAGCAAATTAAAAGCTGCTACGGCAAAACCAAGCGATGACAAGGCACAAGTCAGTGATGACGATATCAATCGTTTCACCAACACTATTGTCTTGATTAAAGATTTCTATGTACAACCCACTGGCGATAAAAATCTCTTAGACGATGCTATCCGTGGGATGGTGGGCGGGTTGGATCCACACTCTGAATATCTAGATAAAGAAGCCTATAAAACGTTGCTAATGACCACCAGTGGTGAATTCGGTGGCGTCGGCATTGAAATTACCCCTGAGTTCGGCATATTAAAAATTATCGCCCCCATGGATGACACACCTGCCTCTAAAGCGGGCATCAAGGCCGGCGACTACATCGTTGCAATCGATGGTAAGCTCGTTAGCGAAATGAACTTACAAGATTCCGTGGAAAAAATGCGTGGTAAGGCCGGTTCACCCGTGGTATTAACGGTCCTACGTAAAGGCGAAAAACAACCGATCACCTTCAAGCTCACACGCGAAATAATCAAGATTGCCAGCGTCAAAAGTAAAATGCTCGATGATAATTTCGGCTATATTCGCATCACCCAATTCCAAGAACCTACCGCTAAGCTCATGCATGATGCCATTCTCGAACTGAAAGCTAAAAACAATGGTCACTTAAATGGCTTAATCCTGGATTTACGCAACAACCCAGGTGGCTTGTTAGAAACCGCCGTACAAGTCGTGAATAACTTTTTACAAAGCAACACGTTGAATAACAAATACAAAGACGTCATCGTATATACCGAAGGTCGTTTACCTGAGGCCCAATATAGTGCTAAAGCCACAGGTAGCGATATTTTAGAAGGCGCACCCATGGTTGTCCTCATCAACGGTGGTTCAGCCTCAGCATCAGAAATTGTTGCCGGTGCCCTGCAAGACTACCAGCGCGCGGTCGTGGTCGGTTCCACCAGCTTTGGCAAAGGTTCTGTACAAACAGTCATTCCATTAGACAAAGCCCACGCTCTCAAACTAACCACCGCTCTCTATCACACCCCCTCGGGTCGTGTGATTCAAAATGTGGGTATTGTGCCTGATGTGCATATTGAAGATCTTAAGGTTGTGAAAAATAAGAATGATGATGACCTTGCCATGATCGAGCCGATCAAAGAGTATCAACTTAAAAATCACTTAGCTGGCACTCACACGCCTACTAATAAGAGCAAACTTACCAATGACCTGGGCCTCGCCAGCGATGATTTCCAATTATTTGAAGCACTGAAGATCCTGCGTACGATGTATATGCTACATCCCGTCGCGAGCAACACGACAAAAGCGATTCCATAGGTGAAAAAAACCCCGGTTTTGAATTAAACCGGGGTAAGAACTGCCCTGTTATACCATGCGAAATTATTTATTTATTGATGACACCTGATTGATCTTTGGTCCCGCAATTGCAGCCTGATGATTTACAACATTTTGCCTTGCAGCAGCACATAATACCGTCGTAAATCAGGGCTAGGACTAAACCAAACAAGAACCCTTTCAGCGCACCAAATAATGAGTGAACAAACACATCACTCCAGGTCATGGTCAAACCACGGAGTCCACCCATACCAATGGGTGCACCGTGATACATGAGCCACACTGAGGTAATAAATACGAATAAAAACACGGTAATAGCCAAAGCCAAACCGAAGGACAAAGGACACAAGCCCTTACGTTTGCAATCACAACCTGATTGACAGCACCCCATAACCACCTCCATAAGTCATTAATTAAACGCTCCATCCACCCTAATTATATGCCATTTGCTGACTAAAGGTGGCCATCCGTGATTAATCCATCCATAATAAAAGTAATAGAATGTTCTAGTTAAAATAAATATGAGTGTTGAGGCAGTCGTGAGTGAATTTGAGCCATTACGAGAAGAAATAAATCAATACCTTAGCCACAACCAGGTCGCGGATATCGAAAAAGCTTATCTTTTTGCGAAAATGGCTCATAAAAACCAATTTCGCTATACAGGTGAGCCTTATATTACGCACCCGGTCGCGGTCGCGCTTATTTTGGCCCAAATGCGTATGGATCCACAAACCATCATGGCAGCGATTTTGCACGATGTTGTCGAAGATACCCCAATAGAACAAGAAGAAATTATTGAAAAATTTGGTAAAGAAGTCGGTGATTTGGTCGATGGTGTCACCAAGCTCACCCAAATTCATTTTGAGAATTATGCGCAAGCCCAAGCAGAAAATTTCCGCAAAATGGTCATGGCGATGGTCAGTGATATTCGCGTTATTTTAGTCAAGCTATGCGATCGCTTACATAACATGCGCACTCTCATGTCATTACCCCCAGAAAAACGTCGACGTAAAGCACTGGAAACCTTAGAAATATTTGCCCCCATCGCCAATCGCTTAGGCATGCATGCAGTACGGGTGGAATTGGAAGATTTAGGTTTTGCAGCGCATTATCCTTTACGTTACAAAGTACTCAAAGAAGCCGTTGCCAAAGCGCGTGGTAATCGCGAAGAAATTATCACTATGATACAAGGACAAATGCATGCCGCATTGATCAATGGCACCATTACAACCGCCACGTTATCTGGCCGCGGTAAACACGTTTATAGCATCTATAAAAAAATGCGCGATCGTCATCTTTCCTTTTCAGAAATTATGGATGTTTACGGATTCCGTATCATCGTCGATAAAGTGGACACGTGTTATCGCGTCTTGGGCATGTTACATAACCTCTACAAACCCATCGCCCAACGCTTCAAAGACTACATCGCCATTCCTAAAGCCAATGGCTACCAATCATTACATACAACGCTTTTCGGTCCCTATGGTGTACCCATTGAAGTGCAAATTCGTACGGAAGAAATGCACAAAATGGCTGAAAACGGTATTGCTGCCCACTGGTTGTATAAAACCGAGAAAAAAGTATTTAACGATGCCCAATCACGTGCACGTGAATGGCTTAAAGGCATCTTGGAAATGGACAAAAGTTCACGTAACTCACTCGAGTTCATTGAAAATGTGAAGATTGATCTTTTCCCCGATGAAGTCTACGTTTTTACACCCAAGGGAGAAATTATTGAACTCCCAGCAGGCGCGACACCTGTCGATTATGCTTATGCCATCCATTCTGATATTGGTAGCACCTGTGTCGCTGCACGCTTAGACAAACGCTTATCTCCTTTGAGCACGCCCCTGGTGAGTGGACAACAAGTCGAAATCATCACAGCACCGGGCGCACGTCCCAATGCTGCCTGGTTGAATTTCGTTGTCTCCGGGAAAGCACGTAGCAACATCAAACACTTTCTTAAAAAGCAACAACGTGAAGAATCCGTGGCGCTTGGGCGGCGATTATTGGAAAAGGCCTTACATATGTATGATGTCGCCCTCAATGATTTACCTACCCCTTTACTTGAATCGATTGTCGAAACTTCTCACCTGGAATCCATTAGTCACTTATATGAAGAAGTGGGTATCGGTAATCGACCCGCTTTATTGGTGGTCAAACAAATTTTAAAAACGTCTAACGAACTCAATAAACTCAGCACAACGGAAATCATTCCGCCTAGCACGCCGTTAATAATCAAGGGTACAGAAGGTTTAGTCATCTCTTATGCAAAATGTTGTAGACCCATTCCAGGCGATCATATCGGTGGCATCATCAAAGTGGGGCAAGGTATCGAAGTGCACACTTCTCTCTGCCCACGTTTAGCCAAGTTCCATCATCAAGCCAACAATTATGTATCGCTGGTTTGGGAAGACAAAGTGGAAGGTGATTTTCCAGTCGACATCAAAGCTGATTTAGTCAATCGTCGTGGCAGCCTCGCCTCACTCACACTCGCTATCTCCGAAGCTGAATCCAACATTGTGAATATTCGCGCGCAAGAGAGTGACCGTCATCATTTTCATGTGGATTTAACCATTGCGGTACGCAGTCGTCGTCATTTAGCACGCATCTTACGAAAATTGAGAAAGCGACGTGATGTGATTCGTGTATTACGCCATAAACCACGCGTCGCGGCCACCGGATAAGAATAAGCGAGTGGACACGCTGCGCATTTACCCACCCCGTTCGCCCTCGATGCGTACAAACGTACACGAAAAAAATCGCAAACGTTTAAACCGGATAGACTTGTTCACCGGCGACCAGGGTCAATGCAATATGATAATTCGCATCCATCACCACGAGATCAGCGTCTTTACCGACGGCGATGGATCCCTTCACCTGGTCAAGACCTAATATACGCGCAGGCGTCATCGTTGCCATGTGAATCGCATCGATCAATGAGCAGCCACTAAACAGCACCATTTGCTGAATCGCTTGGGGCATGCGCAAGACACTTCCCGCCAGGGTACCATCGGGCAAATAGGCACGCTGTTGTCGCACCGTCACTTGCTGACCACCCAGATCATAATCACCATCTCCCAAACATTTGGCACGCATCGCATCGGTGACAAGTACTAATTCATCTTTACCCTTCATCGCATAAGCTAATGCCACCACCGCTGGATGCAAGTGAACACCGTCGACAATGAGTTCTGCAACGACTTGCTTCGCTAACAATATCGCCCCCACCGCCCCCGGTTCGCGTTGGTGCAAACCGCGCATGGCATTGAATAGATGCGTGGCATAGTGACAGCCAGCGTCAATCGCGGCACACGTTTGCGCATAAGTAGCATTGGTGTGACCAATCGCTGTGATCACGCCCATCGCTGTCAACGCTCGAATGAAAGGGATGGCATGAGCCAACTCGGGCGCGAGTGTGACCATTTTAATTTGTTGCTGCGCGCTCGCTTGTAACGCCTTAAAAGCATCCAGATTCGGCGCCTGTATTTCCTGCGCTGCTTGTGCGCCACATTTTTCCACCGCGATGTAAGGCCCTTCGAGATGCACACCCAAAAGACGCGCACCAACCGGTGTTTTTTGCGCGATGGCAATCGTCGCTAATACTTGTGTGAGGCGCGCGTGACTGGCCGTCATGGTGGTTGCGAGAAAGCCTGTCACACCTTCTTGAGCCAATTGTCGCTCAATCGCATGGAGGGCATTGACATCCGCATCCATCACATCATGACCACTGACGCCATGCACATGCAAATCGATAAACCCGGGCAATAAATAATGATCTTGACTAAAATGGTGTTGCGTTGCTGGCAAGTGATGAGCGATCATTTCTGTGGGAATAATCGCTTTGATTTTTCCCTCTTCAACCACAACAGCATGATCACACACCCAAGCATGATTCACTAAGCATTGCATGCCGGATAAAATTTGACGCGTCATGAGAACACCTTTAAGTAACAAGTGCCGTTAAATACTGTCGCACCATAAGAATAGCGCCGACTGATGGTGTTGCACGACACGGACGCAATCGTGCACGCAAACGTTCACCTAAATACTTTTCTAAATGGGGTGCAATCCCCCCAACCAGTGCACAAGACAAAGGATAACCACGTTCCGGTTGTACCGCTTCCAGTGCGAAACCAATGCGATCGATAGCCAGTGCGGCTGCCTCAATTAATTTATGTGCAGCATCATCACCCGCATCATTCTGCGCCATCACGATAGGCGCGAGTTGTGCATAGGCTGCTGAATTAGCCCGATTCGCCCAATTGATGATACGCTCACGATCACGATGAAAATGTTCATAGACCGCAGTCGCCAGTCCCGAAGCCGGTAAGCGGCCATCCAGCCATTGCAGCGTCACCTTCACTGCTTCCAAGCCAAACCACGCGCCACCCCCTTCATCATCGTAAGGGAAACCCCAGCCACCAACTTTTTTGGTTTGTGCCCCCTGAATCTCATAGCCCACAACACCCGTGCCGATAATAATGATGGCGCCGTCATCACCCCCATGCGCCCCCAAGCAGGCGATATGCGCATCTGAACTGACTAGCAGGGTAGCAAAAGGATGAGGGTAATCGAGAAATGCTTTATATGCTTCTGCAATTTCACAGCCGGCAAGACCGACACCTACATGGCACGCTAGCTGTTTATCATGCAATGAAAGCCCTAGTGGTTGCATGAGTTGTTTCAAACCCGCATAAATCGATTGCCACGCTTGCTCTACGGAGTTGCGAATGCTCGCTGGCCCACTCACCGTTTCACCAAGTAAATAGCCACGCTCGTCTTCGATGCGAATCTTTGTTTTTGTTGCACCACCATCAACACCCACATAGATCGATTGTTTCAAGGGATGTCCATCCTTAGTTTTTTGCAGACGGATCATTATACCCATTGCTGATCTTGGTGCAAAATAGTCATTATCAACATTTCGCCAGACACTTAGCACACAATGGTACAAGTTGATCACCAAGGAATATAACCCATGCTAAATACCATGATAAAAGCAGCACACAATGACAAAATCATCTATTTTGACCCAAAGGTGTTTGAGTTTCTTATCCCCGCACCCACACCCGCAGAAGCCGAAAAAATTCTCCGCCAAATGAGCCAAGCGCTCGCGGATAAAGATAATTTGACTGCTTATGTCGCCAGAATTTATGCCTATCCCACCGACAAGGACGGTTTTGCACCACGCACCGGTGCTTATCCATTGCAAGTCTTAGTCACTTATGCCGATCATGCTTTTGAACGTGAAACACTTATCATGCCTCACGAAGCGAAAGAAGTGCACTTAGAACAACTAAATCATTACCATCAATTAAGTGATATCCCACATTTATTCACACCCATGAAAGAATGGTATGCGAAACATGAAGCGGATTATGTAAAAAACATTGCTGATATCATGGCGAAAAAAATGACTCATTGCGATAAGCTCACGCTGCCGTCGGTGAGTCATGCACAAACACCTACCCGCATTACCTCAGACACTTTTCACATGCAAAGCTCACAGCTTAGCGCACGTTTTCAATTGCCACTCGATACCATTGATAACTTAATTCAAATCGGCAACACGAAAAGTAAATCAATGATAGCGGCGTCGGATGAGATTTATCAGCGATACATTCATACGGTAGAGAATGATATCGGACACTTGCAAAAGACTGAAAAATTGACAACAAATGACGCGGTAAAAACTTATGCGTCATACTTAGCAACACAACTCACACCACAATTTATCGAGATGAAAATCAATTTACTGTCTGCGCTATATGACAGCGACAGTAAAATTGCACGTCGTATTGAAAAATTACGCGGCACCTCAGATGCTATCAAACATGCTTTATCACACGATCAATTCGGTTGGGCATTGGCTGAGGTCGACTACATCAAACGTGAATTAATCGTCACCTTATATCAAATAGCCTTACGCTATTTACAAGAACATTGGGAAATAGCCAGGCAATTTAAAGACAAACACAAAGCAGCACAGTACCGGCGTGAGAAAATCGCCATGATCAATCAACAACTCGAGCGTATTCTCACCATTGACCCCCTCTGTCGTCCATCTGCTATTGAAGACACACTGGCACGTTTAAGTCCATTATCACTGAGCGAGCTCGAGAAACTAACTGATACGTTGTTGGCTTTTGTTAACACTAAATATCTCAGCGCTTCCGAGACACTCAATGACGCAACTGTCTTGTTCAAAGATGCTAATCAACGCGTGAGCGCTGTCACTGAGATTGCACCCTACCAGTTAACTTCGACATTAATAAACAAAGCTATGTTTAAATTATCGCCGGCTGCATTACAGTTAGAAGTTAAAGCCCAATACCTGCTGAACAATGCGCAGCAAAATATCGCCACTATTCAAAATAAACAGCGCAAAACGACAGAGGTATTAACATTATTAGATGAGGATTTGAAAAAAAACTTCGATCAATTAGTCATTCACTCATCACAAGCAGTGATGGCCTTAACGCATTACAAAAAATTAATCGTGGCAAAAGCACAATGTGATGAATGGTTACAACGTAGTTGCCAAGCATGTGACGCTGATGACTTATGCTTGATACAACTCCCACTCGAAAATTTTATGACACATCTACAGCAATACGCTGATCAGCATGAGTCGAGTGATACTCCTAAAATCGTGATGGCAGCAACAGCAGATTTACATCAAATACACCTCACCATACAAACAGCCATCACCAAGGTAAAAGCTGAACAGCAGACCTTGCAACGCGTCTATCAACGCATTAGCAATGACAGTGTCATTACGACAAACACCACGCACAAAGCAATCGGCTTCATCAATAATATACAGCAACATTTATTGGCTATTGACACCTTAACCGCAAGATATTTGCGCGAAAAAAATCAATTGAGCACGTTAATCGATGCGCCGCGGCGTTGTAACGACATCATCGCCAGTGTGCAATCAGCAACCCAATTATTGATACTTGGTAAAGAAGCGTGGTCGTACGCCAGCATCCAACAACACGCGGCACAGATCACACAGGCCATACATCAGCTGGATGAGTTGACAAGTGTGTTAGCACTGTACCAGCCCAAAGCGCTGCAAATACTTGTGACAGCGCATATTGCACGTTGCCAACAAGCAATACGCACACAGCAAGACAACGTCAATATCTTACTCTATTGCCACGCCCTCGTGACTGAATTGTTACATGTAGAAAAATGGTCTACCTTCTTTGCTAAAGAAGCGGTGACGCTGAATCAGCGTCGATACAAAATTGACGCTGCCATCAAACCATTATTCAACTTGCTTACAAAAACGCATCGTGACCACTGGCAGTATGATCCACAATTGGCAACACAACTGTTGGAGACCTTGCGTGAGTCAGCGATGCAACATACCTCTAAGCAACAAACTTCACAGCAATTTCTCCAAAAACTGGCAACGCTAACACTACCCGTCAGTGAGGTTGCTCTAAAACAACAGCTGGCTATTTCACATCATATTGCAGGGCACATCAAACGCATCCAACCACAGGATCTCAGCGTCATAGAGACACAAGCAACATTATCCGCGCATAGCTCTCACAAGGGTCAGACACAGCAAGACAATAGCATCGGTGGTTTTTTTGATCGGCATCGCAAGACAATTATCCTCACCAGCATCATCATTGGTACCGTTGCCGCTGGGGCATGTACGTTCGGTTTGTTGAGTTTATTCGGCATTATTGGCGGCATGACTGCCGGCACAGCGACAATGATTGCCTCCAGCAGTCATCTCATGAGTCATGCGTTTATCATCGGTGGCGCGACGACCGCCAGCATGGCCCTAGGCACCGGCATGTTAACTGGCATTACAAAAACACGCGCAGCCAACCGACAGCCTGATGAGCCACAGCGCACTAAAGGATCCAGCGCATTGATTGCCACTCAGCTTAAGTCGTCGAAACCGATGCTGCCGGTCTATGCGTTTCTACCGACACGCCAAACAACTGCCTCTATCCCCATCACCGTGAGAGCAACATCGACGCTAACCGCGCACCCAAACGGCACGGATAGCACCGCATGGTTGAGGCCAAGAGGCCCATAGGACAACATGAAGGCATATTCAGACAAAAGACTTAGCGGTTTTTTAACGCGGCGCGTACAGATGACAACGGCACTTTGACCATGCCTTCTTCTGATGCACTCAATGTGTTACGTACGGGTGGTGCAAATGCGTGCGCAAAGACAACTTCATAGGTGAGCGACCAACGTCCTTCATGATCTGGCTGCATGCGCATCGTGTCATCGCCCCCAACATCTATCATCCCTGTGTGCTGTAGTTCTAAGCGGAGTTTATTAGGATCTTGATACGTTGTGGTATAATGTTCGACGTCTAACACTGGATCAACAAACCCGGTGTGCAGTAACAAATCCCCATAATCATGCATATCTACGCGCTGCGCCAATACCGTATCCGCATCTGATGCTGGCAACCATTCCTTCAAAGTATCTGGCCCGAATGCAGTAAACATCAGCACACCTTCTGGTTTGAGTAAACGACACCACCGCTGTAATAGTGCTTGTAAATTGTCATGCCATGGTAGAAGTAAGTTGGCAAAAAGTAAGTCGACTGAGTGATCAGCAACAGGTAGCTCACTCACATCCGCACAAAGACATGACGCACCTAATCGCTGCCCCGCATAAGCGACCATCGCCGGCGAGTGATCCACGGCCAACACCTGCGCGTTAGGATAGCGGGCTTGTAAGGCCAAACTCATGTCGCCCGTCCCACAACCTGCATCCACGATTAATGTTGGCTGCAATATCAACCATTGTAAGCGTGAGAGTAATTCTTGCCCTACAGCCTCAGCTACCCCAGCGGATGCTGCATAGTCATTTGGAGACCAATTTATGTTCGCAAAACGATTCATCACCCAAAGCTCCCGATTACTGAGCCGACGATTATATCAAATGTGGCGCCAAGTGTTTCCCAACATTTGCCTTTTCTGCGCACATCAACACGCACATGCACGTCTGGTTTGCGACGCTTGCCAGCAACAATTACCCGTCGTGGGACATCATTGCCCACAATGCGCACAATCACTCGCGACGGACGCCTTAACTTGTGGACAGTGCTTGAAAGCGCCGCCACCGTTTGATCGTACCTTAGCTTTATTTCCCTACGAGCCGCCGATTGTACAAGCTATTATCAAGCTCAAGTTTAGCCACCAACTGGTATTTGCGGATTTATTCGCGCAATTGATGTTGAGCCGACTCTTGAACGATTGGTATCCCGATGAGAACTTTCCCGATCTCATTCTCCCGGTACCCTTACATGTCAAACGTCTTAACGACCGCGGCTTCAATCAAGCCGTCGAAATTGCCAAACCCATTGCACACGTTTTAAACATCCCCATAGATAGACACCATACCGTCAGGTGCAAAAATACGCGAGCGCAAAGTGGTCTCAGTGCGGACGCTAGACGCGCCAACCTCAACCAAGCTTTCAGCACAAGACGTGATTATCAAGGCATGAAGATCGCCGTGCTGGATGATGTAATCACCACCGGTCATACGGTACGCGCGCTCGCTCAAGTCTTACGTCGGCACGGTGCGCACACGATTCATATTTGGTGTTGCGCCCGCCGGATGCGCAATTCGCAATAAGCATTTTATTGCCCTGACAGCGAAGAACGGCTAAATTAGCATCCTCACAAGAAAGCGATTCAATAAGGTAACTCATTCATGCAAGCATTTATCACTTTTGCCCAGCAACATGCCGCACTCTCTTTGGCGCTCGCCACCGTTTTTTTATTACTCGTTGCTGTTGAATTGGTGCGTGCCAAACGTAATCTTCTCAACATCAGTCCTGCCACCGCTACACAAATGATCAACAAAGACAATGCGGTGCTGATCGATATTCGTGCAAAAGATGCCTATCGCAACGGTCACATCATCGATGCGCTTTCCATCCCAGCGAACGAATTACGTGAAAATACTAAAAAGATAGACAAGTATAAAATCAAACCAATTATTATCGTCTGCGGCGCCGGTGTTGAATCACAAAAAGTGGCCGCAGATTTGTTAAAACATGGTTATAATGCCTATTCTCTCGCGGGTGGCATGCGCGCCTGGTTAGAAGCGCAAATGCCAGTAGTCAAGGAGTAAACAAATGACCAAAGTGGTTATGTACACCAAAAGCCATTGCCCCTACTGTGACTTGGCAAAACAATTCTTCAAAACTCACGATATTGCTTTTGAGGAAATTCGGGTTGATCTAGATGAAAGCAAGCTGCAAGAAATGATGCGCCTCAGCAATAAACGCACGGTGCCACAAATCTTCATCAATGACCAATCGATTGGCGGCTATGATGATCTTGCCAATCTTGCGAAGTCGGGTAAGCTCAATGATTTGTTAAAGTGAAACATATAATCTAAAGAAGGGTTCAACATGACACAAACCAATGAAACAGCACCACAATTTGAAATTCAACGCATATTTGTCAAAGACATTTCTTTTGAAGCACCGAATACACCCCATACCTTTGTTGAAGAATGGAAACCAGAAGTTCAATTGAACTTAGAAACCAAAAGCAATCGCATTCAAGATAACACCCACGAAGTCGTGCTTTCCATCACCGCAACCGTCACCACTTCTAAGAAAACTGCTTTCTTAATTGAAGTGCATCAAGCCGGTGTGTTCTTAATCAATGGCTTCCCCAGCGATCAATTGCACCAAATGCTTGGCAGCTTCTGTCCAAACATTTTATTCCCTTATGCACGTGAAGTAGTTTCTGATATCGTCGTCCGTGGCGGCTTCCCACAATTGATTTTAGCCCCTGTGAATTTCGATGCCCTTTATCAGCAACACTTAGAAAAGCAAGATGGTAAAGAAGGCGCACAAAAAGCCAATTAATCTCTGTTTGAGTTCTGTTTTGTAGGGTAAATTAGTTGTAGCACAACGTTAATTTACCCTACAACTGTATGGGACAGTAGCTACCATCATTCATCACAAAGCATAACCGCAAGGGGGTTGAGATGGCCGCAGCATCACACAAACCGATAGCAATTCTTGGCGCGGGTTCTTGGGGTACTGCACTCGCCTTGTATCTCGCTCGACGCGGACAACACGTACGCTTGTGGAGTGTCATCCCTGAAGAAATCGTTGCACTTAAAGCTGATCGTGCTAATCAGCGCTTTTTGCCAGGTTTTGACTTCCCAGACACGATCGAACCGACGGATCAGTTAGCGCAAGCCATCGATGGGGTGGATGACATCATCATGGCTGTGCCATCGGTGGGATTCAAAGACACCTTGCAGTTATTAAAACCAATCAAACAAGCACAGCAAGCCATTGTCTGTGTGTCCAAAGGCCTAGATACCAATAATGGCCAACTGCCCAATGAAATGATGGCCGATGTTTTCGGTGATGAAGCACCTTTTGCTGTATTGTCCGGTCCGTCCTTCGCTAAAGAAGTCGCAGCAGGCCTTCCCACAGCGGTGGTCATTGCGAGCCATCAACCAGCGCTGGTCACGCGATTACGCGCGCGCTTTGACAGTGAGATTTTTCGTACCTATGGCAGCGATGATGTGGTCGGCGTTGAAATCGGTGGTGTCGTCAAAAATGTCTATGCGATTGCCACAGGTATTTGTGATGGTTTACATCTAGGCGCCAACACCCGCAGTGCGATCATCACGCACGGCTTAGCAGAAATGATTCAATTAGGGATGGCACTCGGCGGTCAACTCGCTACATTCACCGGTCTTTCGGGCGTGGGCGATCTCATGCTCACCACTTGTGATAATCAATCGCGCAACCGACGGTTGGGATTGGCACTCGGCCACGGTCATGATCTCAAAGAGGCCGAACGGGATATTGGTCAAGTCGTCGAAGGTAAACGCAATGCCGAACTCGTATTAATGATTGCTAAACGCCTGCAAGTACATATGCCCATTTGCCAAATTGTCTGCGACCTCTTGCAAGGTAAAGGCGATGCTAAAACCGCGGTGATTGCCATGATGGGTAGCGCATTCGATTAGAGGTCACAGCCTTAATGGTGGCCGCGCTGCCAACCCCGTTCGCCCCGAGGAGGCCGCATAGCGGCCGTCTCGAGGGGTGCGCCGCCCTACTACCCCCGTTCGCCCCGAGGAGGCCGCATAGCGGCCGTCTCGAGGGGTGCGCCACCACAAGATGACAACGTCACTAATCATACATCAGCTGATCTAGCGAGGTCATTTCACCGCGCGGGGTACCCTTCATCAATTCCGTCAGCACATCCAACATGCATAACACGCGAAGTGTATTGGGTGTGATCTCATCAAAAATCACTTTCACACCTAACATAGAGCCTTCCGCTTCTTCAAACGTTACCCCAATCCCATAGCCTAAACAAAGTGAACTCAATTGATCTGCACGTCGTGCGATGCCCGGCAATAAACCGCTCTCGGCGAACACTTCCTCCATTGTCATCGGTCGACCGTTCAAGGAAAATTGCGCATTCAATAAACGTGCTGCTTTGATCATTTGAGAAGATATATCAACTGTTGCCATGTGGTTTGTTGTCCATGATTAGCGTTTCCACCAAGGTTGTGCTATTTTACGCGGCCCCGCAATATAGGCACGTAACCAACGTAAAAACACGCCCACCGAAAATCCCCACCGTTCGAGTAGTGTAAAAAAACCCGTCGCTAATAATGCGAATAACAATGTCCAAATGCGAATATGAAACAGAAAGATGAGCAATGGAAATGTTGCCCTAAAATCCACAAACCAAAATCTGACATTTCGCGCTGAATCCCGCCAGTGTGCCATAAACCCCTCCTCTCATCAGTCGTGATCAACACCATCAGCAAGTCTGTCACGTTAACGTGTACAAAGTACAACTGGTATCACTTGCCAGTGGTGCTACACACCTTCAGAAATAAGCATTTTGCCTGAAGCAAAAAACCGATTTAGCGAATATTCCTAATTATAGTATTGATTATGACTAAAATAACCACTTTTGCTACGAAAAAATATTCAATTTTCAGCCATGCCGTTATAACATGTTTGTTCCTGTACGAAAGACGACTGGTTCGAATCTATGGATATCACCAAGCATGAATGACAAGATAATCATCCTCAGTATTTGCCTCATGTTAACTGCGTGTGTACCAGCAAGACCACCTCGAGGTTATGACATTAGCAAAAGCCAAGCCTCCCTCGCCGAAGCCTCTTATGCCATTAGCCGCTCTATCGTTGAGCTAGCTGAAACAGCGCAAGCAGCGCATCCGCTCCCCGCACTTTCTCCACCACCGAATCCAGCCACTTATGGTTTAGGTGGCATGACCACGATTGATTGGTCTGGTCCAGTCGGTCCTTTGTTGCGACAAATCGCTAAAGCGGTCGATTATCGCGTGCGCATCCTCGGTCGCCCGCCCGCCATCCCAGTGATGGTCACAGTCTTTGAAAAGCAAGCCATGATTGGCGATATCATTCGCGATATCGGCTATCAATGCGGCACCCGCGCAGCCGTGATAGTTTATCCAGAAAGTCGTGTGATCGAATTACGCTATGCTAGAAACTAAGCGAGTTGACGTGCATGAATAATCAGGGGCTAAGTATCAATAAACTGGCAACAATGACATGGCATACCATCAGCATTAGGGTCCTCTTGAGCTGCTTGGCAGCACTTGCAACCCTCACGCTCTGCGCGTGCGCACCACAATCCACAGATTTAAGCCTCGTGGACACAGCCAATTTGCGTTCGCTCGAAAGTATTGAAATTCATCCGTATAACAGCACTTATGGGCGTCAAACAACCTTAAGCCCATTACGTTCACGTTCGTTGCGCGATACCGCCATGAGTTTAGGAGCGCAAGGTGGCTTGGCTTGGGCATCCGAACGCATCAATCTACAGTTACGCCTCGATGGTAAAATTCTAGATAGCATCTATAATTTTAATGCGCTGGTGTTAAATCATGGTGTGATGCCACCGGTGTTGGAACAAGGGGATAGTACACTTAATCTTGCTGATCCCACTACCATTCGCGTCGCCGATCGCACCTATAAAATTATCAAGCAAGCGCATTTTGCGACGACGCCACCTAACTGGCGAGAATATTTATGGCTGGCGTACACCAGGCCGGAATTACCAGACAGAACTTTAATGCCGCGCAATCGTGATGAACGGCGCATTTGGTCCGAAGGCATCCGTGCCGGTTGGGATAAAGGCATTGAACAAGCCTTCAGTATTTTCCATCAGAGTATTGCGCGGTTAAAACGTGATTACCGTGGCATGTTGCTCTATCGCAAATTACTGGAAGAAAAGATGATCAGTCCACCGTTTGTCTCGCGTACAGAATTGGGTGTCACCGGTAACGGTGAAGATATGAATATCAACGATCAAGTATTACGTATCGTTGAATTGCCACGACTACAAACCAATAGTGAACGTTGGAATGCGATCATTGTGAAGAAGTAAGGGGTCATTATGTCTGATGCATATTTTTCGCCAGAACCGGTGAGACTGTCTATCGATGCCGTGAATGAATTACTGATTCACTGCGTAAAGTTAGGCGCCTCCGATATTACTTTCCAAACGAACGAACCTGTCTTGGCAGAAATTTATGGTCGACTCAAAAAAGTCACACGCCGCAAGTTATCCAATACCGAAGTCGGTGAAGTATTGAATGCCATGTATGGTCCTAATGCCACAGCATTGATTATGTCTGGCAAAGATTTAGATACACATTATGAAATACGACCGAATCGTTCCGATCGTTATCGTTTTCGTATCAACGGCACCGGTTGCCAAGTAGAAGGTCATGATGGTATCCAAATCACGGCACGTACCATTCCCACTGAACCACCGACACTCGCTAGTATGCAATTACCGCAAACGATTTTAGATGCGATTGCCCCTGAACAAGGGGTAGTGTATGTGACGGGCGCCACGGGTTCGGGTAAAAGTACACTACTTGCTGCCATCATCCGTGATATCACCGAGGCTGCTGAAAGTCACCGTAAAGTACTCACCTATGAAGCGCCCATTGAATTTGTCTTCGATAGCGTGGAAAAAGTATCGAGTGTAGTGAGTCAATCAGAAATTCCACGCCACTTACCAAGTTTTGCCGCCGGTGTGCGTAATGCCTTACGGCGTAAACCACGATTAATCCTCGTCGGTGAAGCGCGTGATCCTGAAACCATTGCTGCGGTGATGGAAGCGGCGATGACCGGCCATCCCGTCTATACGACATTGCATAGTAATAGTGTGGCAGAAACCATTAGGCGTTTGGTGATCACCTTTCCATCTGAAGAACGTCAAGGACGCACCATCGACATCATCGAAACGGTGCGCTTAGTGATTTCGCAACGTTTGGTACCAACCGTCGATGGTAAACGGGTGGCACTCCGCGAATATTTGATCTTCAACGAAGCCGTGCGTGATATTTTGCTGGAAACGGAAATCACCAACATCACCAATGTGGTGCGTAAACTGGTGAAAGAATATGGTCGCACGATGGAAGTGGATGCGCATGAGAAATTTAAAGCAGGGTTAATCTCAGAACGTCTCTATCATGTGATAGCAGAACAAGCCAAACGCGAAGAGAAAGATTCCGGCGCTATTTGAGGTTGCGAGGGCGACCCCTCGAGACGACACTGCGTGTCTCCTCGGGGCGAACGGGGGGGGTGGGCACCCTTCGAGACGGCACTGCGTGCCTCCTCAGGGCGAACGGTTAGAGCGCCCATCTTCTCTATACGGTTTAAAAAAAGTCGTGTTACGCCATACAAAAAAATAATTGCACGCGTCAATTCGTGGGGATCATTCAGCCAATTGTAGGGGTGGACACCCCAGTTAACCCAAGGTATCTATTTCTTGTCGTCGGACAGTTTAGCTTTCGCTTTATTTTCCTGAGCCTTAGCTTCTGCTGCACGGCCACCTTTGCCACCTTCTACACCAGATCCGACCGCGCCAGTTGCTTTGGCACCACCGGCGGACACACCACCTTCCACTTTACCCATGGCTTCGCCTTCACCCGCATCACGCATACGTTGACCACCCATCCATTCCATCACCGTATTGGGGATACCAGAAATCGCACCGAAACATTTGTTGAGCGCCGCGATAATCAAAAACACATAGGCAACTAAAAAGAGAATATTCCACAAGGGATTACCGGCTTGCGTTTGATGTAACAAATTCCAAAACGCCATGTTAATCATTTGCAACACCACATTGGCCAAGAGCATGGCTGACATCAAACCGAAAATCATTAAACTCGGACGCATGAAGACGTTAAAGATCAACATCAATGCGGGTTCTGCTTTCCCTAAAAACTCATGGCGGCCGCCAGGATTCAAAATACCCAATGCCACCAATGGTCCTGCCACCATGGTTTCTATAGTGGTCAATAACCACGAAATCGCCCC
Organism: uncultured Coxiellaceae bacterium; assembly: GCA_964648015.1. Taxonomy (GTDB): domain Bacteria; phylum Pseudomonadota; class Gammaproteobacteria; order DSM-16500; family DSM-16500; genus Aquicella. Next base: position 21,698 of record CAZYKO010000014.1, on the reverse strand, counting down.
CATGGTGAATATCACATACGGAATTAAGGGAATGTACACCGACATGGCACCACCGGCGGCGATCAGAATAGTCTCAAGTCCGATGAATAAAGGAATAATCAACATTAACAAGGTTGATGCGGTGGGACCGATGGGGTTACTCACACCCGTACCCAAGACATACGCATCGAAATAGCCACCAATCCCTATCGCAAATGTCGCGACTAAGAAGGCGGCAAAGAGTATTTGTGCGAGTGCCAACAAGACTTGGCCAGTAATCATCAAGGCATAGAGGGGGTTTGCAGCATTGGATAAATTTTGATTGAAAGTCGTATTCACTTGATTGACGGTATCACTCAGTGCATCCGTCGTTTGACCCAATTGCGGATGATCTGATGAAGATAAGGCAGATCCGCCACCGCTACCCGCATTACTCGCTGCTGCTACCATGGAGCTTGCGGCAGTGAAATTATGCCGCATGCCGCGCAACACATTGTTTTGGTTACTTTCTGGATCGGTGGGTGACATCGTGAGCGCAGGAGAAGCCGCCGCCAGATTATTAGAAACCATATTCGCGATAGCATAATAATAACCACCGGCTAAGATCCAGCCATAATCGCCTGCTTCCTTCAGCGTTTGATTACGGATGTTATTATTTTGACCTTGGTTTTGATTTTGCTGCGTTAAGAAAGCGGTCACCGCTGCACTGACGGTCTTTTGATAAAAATCAGTAATCGTCCCCATAAAATTCGTTTGCGCATTGTCGGCAAACGCATAAGGCCAATAAATGTTACTCACCACTGAGCTGGGTACGTTGGGTTGTCCTGCTGCTGGATTAGGCAAACTCGTGCCATCGCATGATCCAATGCCACTCGCTGAACAATAGGATTGTACGAAATCTGGCGCTTTCGCTTTGCTTTTATTGATGATGCTCTGAATCACATACTGTATATAGCTATAGTCAGTTTGCACAAACTGACCCGCCATCGCTTGCATCGTCGGGAAAATCGTCGCTAAAGCACTCAGCTGTGCTGTACACGCCACACAAGCCAAACTGTTGGGGCCAACGGTAGTGTCTTGCGGATTCGCGGTGCAACTTTTAGTTTTATTGCATACCGTCATCCTGCCACAAGAAGCGTTCGGACCAAATTGATAGGTCATCGTGCTGCCAGAACTATCAAATTGTGCCGGCTGAGAACCACAAAAGCTATTGTTACTATTCAACGCACAAAAATAACCCCCTTGTGCTGAACCAGAGACATAAGGATTATCCGCTGTCATCCTGGCACCCGCATCACAGACCATCATTTGGAACAAACTATTTAAATTACTCGAAGCGCCCACGCCGGGTGACACACCTTGCGCATAGGGTGAACCCGCTTTATCCACAAAGTTCAATGCTGTATTCCATAGCGTATCAGCCGCACCGATACCTTGTAAGATGACCCACATCATCAACATTTGCAAAAACGAATAGCCGGTGCTACTTGGCACTAACGCGGCAATACCCAATACGGTACGAATGGGGATCCAGAGGTTATTCATATTTTTACCCATGAATTGACCTTCATGGGCCGTCGCCAGCACACCGAGCACGGTGGTATAAACAACGATAAGCACACCAATAGTGAGCACAGTAGAATTAAACGTTTGAAACATCGTGCCGAGCAAGGTTGTCGAACCGGGGACTGTCTGACAGGTTGTTCCAGCGGGAAGCTGGATGATACCGCCCATGTCACCAAAGATTTGCCCCAGATAACACAGCGACTGATCATTCACTGCAAAATTGAAGAAATTAATCATTTGGATTTACCCTTTGTGCCCAAAGTGTGATGCAGCCATTCGTCGAAGGTTAATCCCAACTTACGTTTTCGTAACTGTAAGGCGTAAAAATCATATTTAAAGGCTTGTGCCCACATAAAAGCTGATATAGCGATACCCAACATCCAGCCGGTGATGGTCACATAACGGAATAAAAGGTAAAACGCATAAAGAAATAAAATGCCCCCCAGTACAAAAAAGATGAGCGCGTACTGACGATAGCGATTTGCCATGGGTTTGATGTCTTTGTCTTGAATGCCTTGACGTTTCATTGCGGCGTCAAAAGTTTCTTCAAGCTCAGGCGTTGGCGTGGTCATCATATTACGGACCACTTCTTTTATCGTATTGTTTTGCAATAGAAAAAAGTTTATATCAAACCACGAGGAAGGATTAAAGAATGTCTTACGCGTGATTTTGAACACGTCACGAAGGGCCATAGCGGTGCCTTAAAATTAATCCATTGAATATTATTAGCTAAGAAGGCATGGAAATACAACCATGCATTCATTTTAACCACAGAGCAGTGTCCGCTAACCTGACGCGATGCATGGCCTTACCCACACTTACTGCTTGCGGGTCACGCGTAATCCTAGGTAACATGAAGGACGATACATCCGTATTAGGGGTTTGGGCATGCAAAAACTCATGATCACTGTGTTTACCGTTGCCGCATTATCACTCTGCGCGATGCCAACTGCATTCAGTCAGCCTGTTTTTGGGCAAAATTTCCAAGCCCAAAGCAATTTGACAGCGCCACGTGGTGGACGTGCACAACCTAATCCCGTCATGTCTAGCAGTGATTTTGGTAGCATGGTGACCACCATGGATAGTCAAACCAAGAATCGACTCGCTGATCAATACAATCAACAACTCAATCAACAAAAACAATTGAATGCCAGCGCCAATGCCGCGGCAAAAAAACAAGAAGACACTACGCCGAATGCTGCCACGTCTATCATGAATCCATCACCTAGTGATCAGTTGAATTTCCCTCAGGGTGCCCCCGGTAATATGCCACCACGCGGCACGCCCAATACAGCACCTAATCAACCCAATGTGACGCAACCCAATGTGAATTTGCCCCCAGCGCCACTTGGCGTCCCACCAGCACAACAACAGCCACAAGTGTATACCGGCTTTGGTGCTGGCACGCAGAATAATGCACCTATTGGCAGTGCGCCACGGCCCAATACACAACGGCCCAACACAGCACCCGCACAAAGCGGTGGCTGGAATATTCAGTACTAAGTCTATTTTCAAGGAGCTTAATGCATGCGGTCTTTAGTTAGTGATGTGCCACAACGCCTTCTCTTCGCTAGCCTCATTAGCATGGGTATCTTGAGCACCTCCGCCCTTGCACAACAAGCCCCGACGTCAGGCACCACCAGCTCACAACCCTTTATCACCAGCGGCACCGGTCAAGAACAAGGTGTCACCCAAGTCCCACCCGGTACGCCAACTTGTAGCGGTGCCAGTGCAGAATGTCTCAAAGCGATTACTGAGAATACTTATGCAGCATTGCAGGCTGTCAATACCCTCCCGGTTTATCTCTATAACGCCGGTCAATATATTTTGAATTGGACCGCAGCCGATAAATCCTCAAGCACCAGCACCATGCAAGGCTATTTCACCGGTATCGGTAATGCGATTACGAATAATAATGCTTATGTAAATGATGCCAATAATTTAGCGCAAATCATGGCGGATACCTTAGGCCAACCCAGCCTACCGGTCAGTGTACAAGATTTTAATGAGCCACAAGGTAATCCGAAAATCAAAACGATCCTGGGTGGTCTTAATGTGAATGATTTTGCCTTTGGCACGATTTTAGGTGTACCCCCGGTGACGAAAGGCGACCCGGCCAATCCTTATAGTTACTTGCAAAATGCCAGTGGCATGAATGTGAAACACACGATTCCATCCCCCGCTTGGCAAGGTAAAAAACAAGATAGAGACACGTATACCAACTATTATAAAATGCTGATGTCCATTATTTCGTATGACAGTTATATACTAGATTCACTGGTAGCAGATAGCACCGCCGGCCAAAATGGCTTCACACCACAACAAGCCAGTTTAATTCAGACGGCTGCTAATGGTAACTTTCTTGCGACCGTGGCCACCGAAGAGCTGGGCCCCGTGTTACGACAAATACTCATGTTTCAATCACAAGCCTATCTCATGTTGACACAATTGGTTGTGCTGCAAAAACAACAAATGGCAACCCAGGCGATGACCAACAGTTTACTCATTACCAATAATTCGCTAAACGAATCTCTCATGGTATCCAAAGCGATGGGCGTACCCTTAACCTAGAGACTAGCAACGTGATCGCACTTGATTTAGATTCAGCACATGCATTTTGGAAAAGTTACGATGATCCGATGATTTATCGGGTCATTGCCTTTATGGAAACCGTGGAAAATTTCACCTTAGATGGCACACCCGCGTTGGAAAAAAGCATGACGCAGTTAAGCCAAGCTTTGGGTGAGTTAAGTAGTTTTGAGTTAGGCAAGGAAGATCAGTTTGTTACTTTATGCACACATTTAAAGACGTCGCGCATACTGCGTTTACTCCAAGCCATCGATACCATTGATCCCGGTTCTGCCTCAAAATTATTGATGTATGCGGAAGAAAACAATAGCCCTGAAAACATGATGGCGAGCATGTTCTTACGCCGTAACATTATCTTTGAACGTTTACGCTTGCTGGCCCGAGTCTTTTCACCCGAAAGATTCGATCTCTTACTCAAAATTCTTGAACAAGAAGAGCACGCTTAATGATCACTACCCTCAGGCAAACCCCATTGCTACGGTTTATTACCCGCACGCACTACCGTAAAGAAATTACCTTAGTGCTTATCTTAAAGCTATTAGCGTTGTGTGCCATCTGGGGTATTTGCTTTTCACATGGCGGCAAAAACGGCCAAGTGGCGCAAGTGACACTGCGGCAACAATTACTCAGCTAAACGCAGTTAGCTACCCTCACGACGCACCAAGATGACCGCGGTGCCATAACACAAGACTTCGGTCGCAGCACTGTTGCCGCTGCCAATCTGTGAAGCATCATAACGCATCGCCAAGATAGCATTCGCCCCCAACGATGTCGCATGATCCAACATGAGTGCATAAGCTTGTTGCCGCGCTTGTTCACACATGCTGGTGTAAGCGCCTATTTGGCCACCTACGAGATTTTTCAATCCCCCCATCAAGCCTTGCATGATCGTTGGCGCACGAACAATAATGCCGCGCACAATGCCACAATATTCTGTCACTTTGTAACCGTCGACTTCCATGGTTGTCGTCACAAACATGCTCAGGCTCCCTTTGCGAGTGTTACTCTATATTTTGGATTTGCTCGCGCATTTGCTCAATCAATACTTTCATTTCTACTGCAGAATGGGTTAATACGGAATCGACTGACTTAGAACCCAAGGTATTCGCTTCACGATTGAGTTCTTGCAATAAGAAATCTAAGCGCCGACCTATCGCACCACCCTCGTTCACAATACGATTGATTTCTTTGACATGCGTTTCAGCGCGTTCGATCTCTTCGGCCACATCAATTTTTTGGACAAACATTACCATTTCTTGCTCGATGCGATTGGGATCCAATTCAAGTTTGGCATCAGCGAAACGTTTTTGGATACGCTCCATTTGCTCTTGTTTGACCAGCGGGAAACGTTCACGTACCTTGTTGAGCTCATGTATAATCAAGGCCGAGCGTTGTAAGATGAGTTCTTTTAATGCTTCTCCTTCACGTTGTCGCGCCGTCACTAAATCGGCGAGCGTCGATTCAAGCAATTCAAATAAGACGCTTTGCAAAACGGTGAGATCTGCCTCAATCGTCGTCAACACGCCAGGGAAGCGCAAGATATCCGTCGAACAAACTGGCGCGGGATGCTGCAAAAACCCACTGATGGTTTCACTGGCCGCACAAAGCTCACGCGCCAAGGGTGCATTCACTTGATAAGACATGTTGCTTTGTGCCGGTGTGGATTGATAACGAAAATTACACTCAATTTTACCGCGCTTTAAGTAGCGTTTGATACATTCGCGCGACGGCATTTCTAATGCCCGTAGTAACTCGGGGAGATACACCCCCACTTCTAAAAAGCGATGATTAATGGAACGTATTTCACACACCAACATACCCCAATCTCCCTGGCGTTGGTTGCGTGCAAATGCTGTCATGCTATAAATCATAGTGTCACCTAAGTTGATTTCCGATTATTGATAGGATGTGCGTTTTTCTATGCCCATTAACAAGCAATGCTGCCGTTCTTTTAATGGGTATACACCAAACCTTGAAACCCATGCTGTTGTAATTCTTTGAGCATTGCCGTGGCTTGTTGTTTGCTATTATAGGGACCTACGCGTACGCAATATAGTAATTTATCTAGTTTAGTGCGCTCCACAATGGCGACCGCATAACCCCGGGCAGCCAACTGATGGCGCAATTTTTGTGCAGCTTCTGCTTGTTGAAAGACCCCCACTTGCACCACATACACCTGAGACGCATGATGCGGTGGTTGTAATTCCGCGGCCATCTCCTCTGCTAAACTTTGTGCCGTCACGACGGGCACTTGATGCGGTGTTATCGGGACTGGCACTGGATGTGAACTACCGCTATGTGTATTGATAGCCGGAGACGACGGATGCCCCGGCGCTTGAGATGGTAGTGTGTGCGTTGCTGTCGTTGATGCGACCTTCACTGCCGTGTGACGCAACGCGTCATAGAATTTGAATTGAATTGTTGCTTCCGGTGATTCATCGCCATCAGATGTTGCAACTTGCGAGGCAGCAGGAATGACTGGCCAATGCGTGGCTTGTGCTAAACGCACAGCATCACGTGTAAATTGAAATGAATGAAGATAAGTCGACAATAATCGCAATTGCGTGTGACGTTGATAGGTACGCATCCCTAACAAACTACCGAGTAATAGTAGCAACACAACACTCAGGCATACCCATTTACGCCACGTCATCCGTGGTAAAATACGGCGCCATAATGGCATTCTATGAGCACTGTCATCAGCCCGCATACGGTTCCTTAACAAATTCAGCAAACACTCGCATCATGTCGCCAGCATAGCAACGCTACCTGTTACATACTTTCCAATGGCGTAATATCGAGCAAACGAAATCCATTGGCTAACACTTGCTTAGTCGCGGCGATTAATGCCAAACGTGCCTGACACAAGTTATCGTCGGCAACAATGAAATGCTGCGCATTATAATACACATGAAAATCACCTGCGAGTTCACGCAAATAGTTAGTGAGCAAATGTGGCGCGTAATGCAATGCCGCATCAACAATGATATCAGGATAACGTGCCAGGGTATGTAACAATTGCCGCTCTTCGCTAGTGGTCAGTAACGCAAGATGCTGCAATCCTTTTTGTTCATCAAAATGACTATGGCGTTGTGCTAATTGATGAAAGACACTCACAATACGCGTGTAAGCATATTGCACGTAGTAATACGGATTTTTAATCGATTTAGCCCGTGCCAAGTCCACATCAAAATCCATGGGCTGCTCACTGCTACGCATTACATAAAAGAACCGAGCAGCATCGTTACCAACCTCCGTACGCAATTGTCGCAATGAAATGAAATCACCACGGCGCGTTGACATCGGGACTTTCTTACCCTGCCGATAGAGCGTCACAAACTGTACCAAGATATGTATCAAGCGCTCAGGATCAATAGTCGCTGCTTGCATGCCAGCCTTCATGCGGTTGACATACCCATAATGATCCGCACCAAAGATATTGATAGCGATATCAAATCCACGATCAAACTTGTTGAGATGATAAGCGGCATCTTGCGCGAACCCGGTTGCCTCCCCATTCGCTCGAATGAGCACACGATCTTTTTCATCCCCAAACTGACTGGAACGCAACCACATGGCTTTTTGCCGTTCATAGACATTGCCAGAAGCACGTAAAGCGCTCAGCAATGTATTGATCGCGTCACTTTGCGTCAATTCACGCTGCGATACCCAAGTATCAAAATGAATGCCAAAGTCGGTCAAATCATCGCGAATGTCCGCCATAATACGGTGAGCACCCATGGCGATAATCTGTTGGTAACGCTCGCCTAACTGGGATTTCATCCGCTTGATAAGTGTATCTAAATAAATATTGTCATGTTGGTGATGATTTAAATGCTGAGGCAGGTGCTCAAAGACTTGCTGTGCCGGCACACAAAAGTCACGGCCATGCGCCGCGAAAATGGCTTGCGCGATGCTCGTCACATAATCACCATGATAGGCATTGGGCGGGAGTTGAATTTTTTCGCCACAAATCGCCATATATCGTAGCCAGATGCTCACGGCTAACACATCCATTTGGCGACCACCATCGTTAATATAGTATTCTCTGAAAACGAGAAATCCGACTTCTTGGAGTAAATTCGCGATCACCGCCCCAAAGACGGCAAGCCGCCCGTGACCAATGTGTAAAGGACCCGTGGGGATCGAAGACACGAATTCTACCAACACGCGTTTTTCACGGCCCATTTTACTGCGTGCAAAGTTTTCTTTTTCACGCAAGATGCGCACGACCACGTCATTTAACGCTTGCGTCGCGACAAAGATGTTAATGAAACCTGGGCCAGCAATTTCTACCTTTTCAATAAAAGGCGACGCTGGCAACATTTGAATGATGCGCTCGGCAATATCGCACGGCTTTTTCTGGGTCGGCTTGGCGAGAATCATCGCTATATTAGTGGCAAAGTCACCGTGTTGCCGGTCTTTAGTTGGTTCGACTTGCACAAACGCAGGAATAGCGAGCAACTCGCCTGTGGCAAGCATTTGCTTGAGTGCCGTTTGCAACAAATGTTCAAGGTGTTGTTTCATATCCAATGAATTTGGGTGAACATAACGATGTTATTATCCCCCCATCCCACGCGTATTTAAAGGGTAAGAAAGAATTGATCGTGCGAAAGTAGCCTGGGTGACACTATAGCCTCACCCACAAATAATATTCCAAACTCTGTCATCCCCGCGAAGGCGGGGACCCATTTCTCATGACGATAAACAATGGAACGTTAGCGATGGGTCCCTGAATTTAGCGCACCCTTCGAGACGGCACTTCGTGCCGCATCAAGGGCGAACGGTTTCATATATGTAACCCAGGAATAAACCGGGCACGAGCACGAGAGAAACGTAACTCGGGCACGCAGACGTTTGCTATCGCGTATTTTGCTAAGGTGGTTGCTATTTTTTCTAGAAATTTCGCCATGCACTTTGTAAGTATTTACTCACAAAAAAGGCCGGATATTCGCTCGTTGCAATAGAGGTTCAATTTGTAAATTCACGCGCTATACCGCAACTATCTGCCTGATTTATATGAATATTGATGAGGTTACAGCGGATTTTTTTTTCTAAAACATATGCCACACACGTCACTCATCATTGATTTAAAATAGCACTAAATAAATCAAATCTGTATACTTGTCTTCGTAGTCACGGATTGACTACTCTCGCAAAAATGGACTTGTGCAACCACTCCTCGTTTTGTGTGTTCAGGGACGGTATTTTTGGCATGGATTGCCAGACCTGAGTTGAGCATGTATAGGCGGTACACCTAGTACCGCCTTTTTTTTTGCGTCAAATTTCCTTTCAGCATTGCATTGCACATGCGCTTAACCCAATAAGCTCATGTACTTGTTATAGTGTGTTTGACACGTGAAGTGCGCACGCCCTCTCTCGCGACAGCGTCCTTCGAGACAGCACTGCGTGCCGCATCGAGGGCGTACGGTGTGGTATGTTTTCTTAAGCGAACCTACCCACTATGCATCATCATCAGGAATTTGCTTCACGAAACCACAGGCTTGTTGAGGACAAACGAGCTCTGTGCCACGCTTTTTGGTTTTCTTCAACGTTAACATCGGCCAGCTACACGAAGGACAGGCTTCATTCACCGGTTCGTTCCACACGGCATATTTGCAATCAGGGTAACGATTACAAGAAAAGAAAATCCGTCCACGACGCGATTGGCGTTTCACCATGTTGCCTTTTTTACATTCAGGACAGGCCACACCGGTCTCGGTGGGCTTATTTAATGATTCAATATGCTTGCACTTGGGGTAATTGCCACAACCAATAAACTTACCATAGCGGCCATGCTTAATTTTTAATTCCCCGCCACAATCCGGACAAGCGCGCCCTTCCACTAACTCGGCATCTTGCGACGCCGTTTCAGGATGCTCTTCCATCGCGCGCGTGTAACTGCATTCAGGATAGCCGGTACAACCAATGAAACGATCGCGCTTACCTAAACGAATCGATAGCGGTTTTCCGCATTCAGGACATTTTTCATCTAGCAACTCTTGGGTCACATCCGCGCGCTTGACTGTTTCATGGATATGATCGACTTGCTCTTTAAAGGGATGCCAAAATTCATCTAACAAAGGTACCCATTCTTTTTCGCCACGCGAGACTTCATCCAACTCATCTTCTAAGCGTGCAGTGAAATCATAATCCACATACCGAGTAAAGTATTCAGTCAAAAATCGATTCACAATGCGCCCGATATCCGTAGGCTTAAAGCGCTTATTATCGAGCTGTACATATTCACGCGTTTGCAATGTGGAAACAATCGCCGCATAGGTTGATGGTCGACCAATCCCATACTCTTCGAGCATTTTAATGAGTGTCGCCTCAGAATAACGTGGTGGTGGTTCGGTAAAATGTTGATGACACGCCAACTCATCGAGTTTAACCGTCTCACCTTGCGTGAGCTGCGGCAACAAATGCTCATCGACTAAATCTTCGGTCTTTTCATCTGTGCCTTCTTCATAAACGCGCATAAAACCTGGATCGATCACAGCTGACCCCGTCGCGCGAAAACGATGGTGACCATCAGCGGTGGTTAAGTCGATGGTGAGCGTATCAATGGTCGCAGAAATCATTTGGCACGCCACGGTGCGTTTCCAAATTAAATCATATAGCTTGAATTGCTCTGGGGATAAGAAGGATTTGACCGCTTCGGGTAAGCGCATCACCGACGTCGGACGAATGGCTTCATGCGCTTCTTGTGCATTTTTGGCTTTGGTCCGATAAATGCGCGGCTCATCGGGCAAGTTTTCTTTACCATATTTCTCCGCAATCAACGTGCGAATTTCTGTGATAGCGTCTTGTGCCAGATTCACCGAATCGGTACGCATATAGGTGATGAGACCCATGGAGCCGGATTCCAACTCTACCCCTTCATACAATTGCTGTGCAATGCGCATGGTCCGTTGCACGGCAAACCCTAGTTTACGTGCAGCTTCTTGTTGCAAGGTTGAGGTAATAAACGGTGACGCAGGATTGCGTTTGCGTTGTTTCTTTTCAACTTTAGCGACTTCCAAGCTCCCTTTAGCCAGCTTCAATAACTGTGCCTTAATCGCTTCAGCGTTGTCGCCATTGGTAATAGAGAATTGCTCGAGTTTCTGTTGATCATGCACCGTGAGCTTGGCAGCAAACGTTTTCTTCTTTGCGGTCACTTTTGCTTCTAAATCCCAATATTCTTGGGTCACAAATTTTTCGATATCTTTTTCACGTTCTACGATCATTCGCAAGGCAGGACTTTGAACTCGGCCCGCTGATAAACCGTAACGGATTTTCTTCCATAACAATGGCGATAAATTGAAACCGACGAGATAATCAAGCGCACGCCGTGCTTGCTGTGCATTCACCAAATCCATCGAAATATCACGCGGCTCTGCGACCGCTGCTTTCACCGCCGATTTTGTAATTTCATTGAAGACGATGCGATGCACAGGTTTTTTGCCCAGCGCCTTCTTTTCTTTGAGAATAGTATAGATGTGCCAAGAGATGGCCTCCCCTTCACGATCAGGGTCAGTCGCCAAATAAAGCGCATCGGATTTTTTCATCGCTGCGACAATGGCCGCGACATGTTTCTCATTTTTTGCGATCAATTCATATCGCATCGCAAAATGATGCGCAGGATCAACAGCACCTTCTTTAGGCTTTAGATCACGCACATGACCATACGAGGCGATGATGTTATAATCTGCGCCTAAATATTTTTTGATGGTCTTAGCCTTTGCTGGAGACTCAACGATGACAAGGTTAGCCATGGATAAAGCACTTCCTTAACTATTAAACATAGGGTTATTTTGGGGAGGACAGTAAAGTGTTTTAGAATAACGCGCACCATCCGCTATTTTAAACGCTTGCAAATCATCCCTGAAAGGCATATTCAACGAGTTAGCCCAAACACACTCGCGACTGTATTAATGCAGCACATCAAAGGCATCTGACAAGATCATATCTTGTAACAGTGAAAGTGCCGATTTTTTATCAGGCTGATTAAATAATGCGATTAACACGACCCACTTGATTCGACCTAAATCGATTTCGCGATTATCTAACGCCATCAGTCTATCGATGACAACTTCCCGTGTCATTGGATCTAAAATGCTCAATTGCTCAAGATAAAGTAAGAACCCACGTCCTTGAATGCCAAGCTTTTCAACCTCTTCACCTGCATAGTGGCGAATCGCATGTGGCGTGAGTTGGGGGCCTGCTTGCACGGATTCTTGTACTCGATTTAATCCATCGAGCCAATCCAGTGCTCGGCCTATTTCATTACGAGTGAAGCCAGCCTGCTCTAATTCTGTCACGATCGTATCCTGATCAGCATTGAGAGCAACACTGCCATCCATATAATTTTCAAATAGATACATGAGTACTTCAAACATATATTCGTTGGCCCACCGCAACTGTCGTCAGTAAATTTGGCTCAAGTCACGCTTTCGCGAACATAGCCACCCGGTACAGATTGTATCAATTCGCGTAACTCCAATGATAAAAGAATGGAGGAAACTTCCGCCGCAGTCAATCCGCTGCGCGATATTATCACATCGATCGCTGTTATTTCATGTTCGATTTGCGCTAAAAGATGGGCTTCATCTTTTGTTAAGTAAATGCTTGCATTGGGAATTGTGCATTTTTTAGGCTCAACCTCATGGATCCCGAGCTCCACCAAAATATCTTCTGCTGTTTCCACCAATTTAGCACCCTGCTTGATTAAATCATGACAACCCCGTGCGAGCGGCTGATGAATGGACCCAGGTATGGCATACACATCACGACCTTGCTCCAGGGCATGACGCGCACTAATCAACGAACCACTTTTGGGTGCCGCTTCCACTACCAAGACGCCCCGACTCAAACCACTGATGAGACGGTTACGCCGCGGGAAATGCCAGGGCGCTGGATGGGACTGCAGCGAGAATTCTGATAATAGCGCACCATTCATGTCGACGATTTGCGTGGCTAAGGTCGCATGATCAGGCGGATAGAGTCGTTTTAATCCACTACCGATGACGGCGATGGTCATCCCATTGGCGACAAGCGCTCCTCGATGTGCCGCCGCATCGATGCCACGTGCCAACCCACTGGTAATCGCTAATCCTTTGGCCGCTAGTTGCTGTGCAAACGCCTTGGCATTCTGTAAGCCGCTGTGAGTCGCATGCCGCGAACCGACGACAGCGATTTGTTGTTGCAGCAACGCGCGAGGATTACCCAGCACATATAACACGAGTGGCGGATCCGTGATGGTTTTGAGTAAGGGTGGGTAGCGATCATCGTCTAAAGAGATCAGATGATGATCCGCCGCCTCAGCCCAACGCAAGGTCATCTCCACTTCGCGCCAATCGACGTGGGTGAAAGCGTTACTCTCACGTGTACGCAGCCCGAGCGTACGCAATTCTTCAGGGCTTGACTCGAACAGCGCAGTGAGATTTCCCTGATAATAATCGAGTAACAACAATAGCTTGCGCAACGACAGGTGTTTGCTGTGCGCAGCGGCCAACCAATAATGCATAGGATGTAATGACATCGCTAAGGTCCTCGTGGTCGTTGATGTATATAAAATTGAGGTTGCAGGGGTGACGCGGGGAAATTGTGATCTTGGTGTAGCACCCACTCTATCCTCCCACGGGTGCTGTGCTTCCCCGCCAAATACACTGTCATCCCCACTACCAACACTGTCATCCCCGCGCAGGCGGGGACCCATTTCTTATTAGAATAAACAATGGAGCGTTAGCGATAGGTCCCCGCCTGCGCGGGGATGACAGTGTATTTGGCGGGATGACAGTGTATTTGGCGGGATGACAGTGTATTTGGCGGG
>CAZYKO010000014.1:0-7650 GCA_964648015.1 uncultured Coxiellaceae bacterium | reverse complement strand
AGTGTATTTGGCGGGATGACAGTGTATTTGGCGGGATGACAGTGTATTTGGCGGGATGACAGTGTATTTGGCGGGGAAGCACAGCGCTTGGTGGGCAACACTGCAAAACCAGTTCACCCCCGAGGTGGCGTCCGGATGACGCGTCCTTGATACGGCACGAAGTGCCGTCTCGAAGGGCACTGTCGCGAGGGGTGCCCACCAACACTTAGTCGCACTGGAAGTGCCAACTGATAAGATCAAACGTCATATAACGTTATTTAACGTTATATGACGAAATTAAACCTGGGAATCTTTTAATGTGGCAGTGATGAAATCAAACAGCTGAGCGCTAATATTGATATTGAGAGCGTCATCTAATTCGCGAATACCCGTGGGGCTCGTGACATTGACTTCAGTCAGATAATCACCAATGACATCAATGCCCACAAAATATAAACCACGCTCACGCAACACCGGTCCCACTTGCTGACAAATCCATTGATCACGCGGCGTTAGTGGACGCACCACACCCTTAGCACCGACCGCCAAATTGCCGCGCCAATCGTTTTCTTGAGGCACGCGAGCCAGCGCATAAGGGATGGGTTCGCCATTGATGAGAATAATTCGCTTATCCCCTTCGCTGATTTCTGGAATGAAACGTTGCGCCATGATGGGGAAATTGCCGTTCTGAGTAAGCGCATCCAAAATCACATTGGCATTCACATCGTTATCTTTGAGCCTAAACACTAATACACCACCCATGCTGTTTAAGGGTTTGCAGACAATGTCGTGATGTTCACGCCAAAATGCTAGCAAGCGCTGCCGTGATTGCGTGACGAGTGTGGGTGGCGCGCATTGCGGAAAATAACCAGTGAAAAATTTTTCATTTGCATCACGCAGCGCTTGCGGATGATTAACCACCAACACACCTTCACGTGCCGCATGATCTAAGATGTACGTCGTGTAAATAAATTTTTCATTAAATGGCGGGTCTTTACGCATCAAAATCACATCAAGTTCGCGTAATGCTCTTGTGCGACGATCCGATAAGCTAAACCAATGCGCTGGGTCTTCAAATACTTGTAATGTGCATCCTTCTGCAAAGGCTTCACCCTCACGCAAAAATAAATCTTGTTGTTCTATGTAAAAAATGGATGCGCCGCGACGTTCAGCCTCCCATAACATGGCAAGCGTACTATCTTTGTGATAGTTGATCCCCTGAATGGGATCCATCACCACACCTAATTGCATACAACATCTCCACTGCTCTAGTAATTAATTTTCTCTGGCAATTCGATGATTCAGTTGCGTGATATGCGCCAACAGCGTCACCGTCATTGATCGATAGCACTTGTTGCAATAGCTAATCGCTAAGGGGCAATATGAATTTCCCTGGCAGCAGCTAACATACTCAACTTAGCAACGACACCATAAATGTAAAAACGATTTTGTGTTGCATAAGGATCTTTATCGTGACAAGGCTCATTACAGGGCTCCTGAAACGCGAGTGGCTCAAAGCGCATCCCCGGCGCATTCAAATTCTCATCGACACCACGATTTTGATGCACACGATAGAAACCACCGACAACTGTGTCGCCGAATAAATACATCACAGGTTCAGCGACTGCTTTTTCTTCACCCAGCGTCTCGAAAGTATAAATACCTTCTTGAAGAATCACACGATGTACCGGTTGCCCACCCTTAGTCATAGACATGCGTGTGCGTTGCTTGCGATTTAACTCGCGCAACTCATCGACATGGCGCACTGTCATCACCGCCATCCCATAAGTACCAGCATCCGCTTTGATAATTAAAAAAGGTTGTTGCTTGATTTGGTAGGTTGCATATTTACTTTCAATCGCTGCAAACAATGCCTCGGCATTAGAAATCAGACAATCGATACCTTCACGTTGCATAAAATCAATTTGCCCACAATGGCGAAAGAGTGGCGATAACACCCACGGATCAATATTCACATGTGCCGCAAACTCTTGCACGACTTGTGCATAGTATTGAAAATGCTCTGACTTTAAACGATGACTCCAACCTAAGGCGGCTGGTGGAATCAGCGGTTGTGAGAGCTGTTGTAAAATGTCTGGAATGCCATCAGATAAATCATTATTGAGCAGGATCAATTCTGGCGTGAATTCACCTAAACATAATTCATTACCTTGACGTGTCAACGTACCCACCTGCAGCACACCCCCTGAGGGCAATGTAATGTCATGCACCGCCGGATGTTCGCCAGGCACCATTGCAAATCGAACGTCACAACCTGAACCACGCAATATATCAGCGAGAACTTTTGCACTCTCCCAATAAAATAAATTACGCGTGTGACTTTCGGCAATGATTAAAATGCGCCGCGACCCAGGCGATAGTGTTTCCAACACACGTTTGGCTGCGTCAACCGCAATGCTTAAGTAAGTCGGATTGAGATTATTAAAACCGGCGGGGAATAAATTCATATCAATGGGCGCTAATTTAAAACCCGCATTGCGCAAATCCACAGAACCATAAAATGGTGGCTTCGTTAATTGCCATTGTGATTCAAACCAAGTTTCGATTTTTTCATGTTGCTTTAGCAAATCATGTTCCACTTGTCTTAAAGGCTCGACATAATGAATGTTCAATTCTGAATTTTCGACATTAATCAACGTGACACTCCTCTGGTGTTTAGCGTGTTATCAATGTGACACTGGGGGCTCTTGATTCAGCGCAATAATGCGTGCCAAAAAGTCTTTGGCATTCATTTCGCCGATGATGCGTTTAGAATTCATTTCACGTCCGGAAGAATCAAAGAAGATAATCGTTGGCGGCGCATACACTTTAAATTTATCCACGAGCGCATGATTACTCACCGAATTTTCACTGAGATCAGCACGCACAAGAATGTAATTCGCTAATTCGCGCTGCACTGCTGGTGAGGCAAAAACGTGACGATCCATCGCAATACAGGATTGGCACCAGTCGGCATAAAAATCGAGTAATAAGGTACGTTGTGAGGAGCGCGCTTTAGCCAATTGTTGATTGAGCCCATTGAGATCATGCACCACCACAAACGCATCGGTAGCGCGGTCTGTCGTGGCAAACACATAACGATCGAGTGTGTTGGGCATACTGATACCACCCACCATCAGAAATGCACCCACCAGCGCCGCACTCATCCCGAATCCTTGCGCGCATTTTCGCCAAGGGATCAAGCGCGGCAAATAAATGCCGATGAAGAAGGCCACGATAATAAACAAGGCACCAAACATCACATACAACGCGCTATTGGAAACCACTCGCGCGAGCAACCAAACCGCCATACCCAACATGAAAATGCCAAAGAGTTTTTTAATTGCCTCCATCCAGGGCCCAGATTTAGGCAAACATCGGCCGGCAGAGACACCAATTAAGAGCAGCGGGATGCCCATACCAAAGCCCATCGCAAATAAGGCTGTCATACCAAACAAGCGATCGCCGGTTTGCGCGATATACATTAGCACGCCCACCAGCGGTGCAGTCACGCAAGGTGACACGATCAGCGTAGAGATCGCGCCCATGGCAAACACACCAAGATAAGTGCCACCCCGTTGATGATTGGCCAAATGCGTAAAACGATTTTGCCAGGCAGTGGGGAGGCGTAATTCATAAACACCAAACAGCGACAACGCTAACAATACAAACAAACCACTGGTGAATCCAATCACCACTGGTTGCTCTAACCAGAGTTGTAATGAGCTACCGACCATCGCGACTAACAAACCTGCGAACGCGTACATCACAGCCATCCCAAAGACATAGGCCAGTGACAATACGAAAGCACGGCGCATAGTGGTTTGTTGCTGACCGATGATGATGCTGGTCAAGATGGGAATCATCGGCAATACACAAGGCGTGAAGGATAACAACACGCCCAAAATCACAAACATAAACAATACCGTGAGATGATGATGCAAATGAAATAAAGAGCGCACTTGATTTTGGTCGTTGATTAAGGAGGATGACGTTGCCGCACTCGCTGCATCAGCAGGGTTAACAGCTTGTGTGGTGATCACCATCGCAGGCGAACCAGGCGTAGGCGTGATTTTTGTCACTGCGCCATCGAGCGGTACTTGGAATGCCTTGGTGACTGGCGCATAACAATAGCCCGCTTTAGAGCAACCCTGATAACTAATAGTTAATGCCACTGGTGAAGCCTGCGCTTTCAGTGTCACCGGCACGATGATGTCATGCGCGTACACTTCATGGTGATCTGAGTCGGTGTTCGCTTTAAGTGTTCCTTGCGGATAATCAATCGCATCAATCACATTGGGGGTTGCTTCAATGTGAAAACGATCGCGATAAAGATAGTGCCCTGGGGCAATATGCCATTTTAGCAGGAGACGATCAGCGGCAGGCCTTTCAACCGACAACACAAAGGCATGCGCATTCGAGAGGGGCGCTTCTCGCGCTAACACCTCACTCACGCCACACCACGACAGCGCACTCACCAACACACAGAGGAGCAGCGCCCTTATCCAGCATTGTCGTTTATTCATCAGTTAATCCGTCGCCTCATCATTGATGATAGGGTTGGCTGAATTCATGCACAGCATCGACTAGCACTGACACATGTGCTGGCGGCACATCCGGCGTTATCCCATGCCCCAGATTAAACACATGTCCCGACCCGTGACCATAAGCACCCAGCACACGTTTTGTCTCTTCGACGATGACGGCTGGCGCCTCTAACAAACAGGCCGGATTGAGATTACCTTGCAACGCCACGCGATCTCCCACGCGCGCTCGTGCCGCATCTAAGCCGATCTGCCAATCCACGCCGATCACATCGCACCCAATCGCTGCAATTTGCTCCAACCATTGATCACCACCCTTGGTAAAAATAATAACGGGGGTGTCTTTCTTATTATAAGTGTGTTTGAGCATTTCTACCGATTGTTTTATATAAGGCAGGGAAAAGGCTTCATAACCTGGAGTATCCAACATCCCGCCCCAGGAATCAAAAATCATCACCGCTTGTACACCCGCTGCAATTTGATCGCGTAAGTGTTGCGCCACAGACAAACTCAGTATATTCAATAGCTTATGCAAATAGTCCGGAGAGGATTGGCGCAAGGCTTGCAACGCAGGGAACCCAGGATTCGATCGACCCTCAACCATGTACGCTGCTAAAGTCCATGGACTGCCGCAAAAACCGATTAATGGCACCTTCCCAGCCAATTCTTGCTGCACAAGCCGGATGGCATCGTAGACATACGCAAGCGACGTCGGCTCAGGGACGACCAAACGATCGATCGCGGCAAGGGTTGACAGTGGCCGTATAAATTGCGGGCCTTTACCTTCAACCATTTGCAAACCCAAACCCATGGCATCCGGAATGGTTAAGATGTCTGAAAAAATGATAGACGCATCCAATGCATAACGGGCAAGTGGTTGCAGCGTCACTTCGCAAGCGAGCTCTGGTGTTTTACATAAATTTAAAAAGCTACCCGCACGTTGGCGTGTAGCACGATATTCAGGGAGATAGCGACCCGCTTGGCGCATGATCCAAATCGGTGTCATGTCTACCGGCTCACGGCGTATGGCTTTGAGGAAACGATCATTTTTAAGCATGTTCACCCTTTTTATTTTTCTCTTGGTTGTTAGTCTTCATCTGTTGCAGCGTCATCGCACGAGCAAGTACAGTGCACTTGTCTTGACAGCGCTTTTGAGAAACATCATGCCACGTAGACGCTGGTATGTAACAGGCATCTGCTTATCATCTGATCGTTCTATGATGGGAAACGTCTCTAGTGACGAGCGATCACTGTATTAGGTGGCATGAGGTAACACGGTGTGGATGCGCACATCGGGTCTGTTGCCATTCACAAACAGCAGATTATGTATTGGCGTTTTCAGTTTGCTCATTCACCATTTTTTGAAACAATAATGGTTTAGCGATTAACGTATAAGCATCAAACACCCCAAAAGCATTGATAGACACCACGCCGTAGTCTAACAACTGCCCCAGAAAACTCTGATCGACATTCACTTGTGAGACGGTCGCAAGTCGCAACTCGGTCGCATGTCGATTAAAAAATCCTTCGCGCATCAAAATGCGTTTATTGGTAATCACATATCGAGAGGTATGATATTCCAAACCTATATATACCCAATAGATGAGGGTAATTAACCAGGGCGCCCATTGTACCTTAACTAGGATGGGATTGGCATGCATATAATAGCCAGCATAAAAAGAGAACAGCAATAAAAAGACGGGCGCTGCAAAGATGATATAAGATTTTTTTGTACTAAAAACAACCTTTTCCCCGGCTAATAAGTCGCTATCAATAGAACGCATCATCACCTGATCCTCATCGTCAAAGGGGATTAAGACCCCCGTGGAAAGTGTGTTCAGATTAGCATGATACTTGATGTCAAGATAGGTTCTCATCGGCCGCCCAGTTCACGTATAATGGCCGATCTTTCTGGAGACATGTATCAGCCAACATGAAAATAAATTTGCAAAACAAATACACACCTTTGCTCATCAGCGCATTACTGCTTGTGGTGATGGTGATCACCATCACAGCGATTGGTCTACGCTGGCGCGCTGATTGGCAACTGAGCCACCAGATCAATCATCAACCACCACCGATCGCAAATACCAACACCACAGCCACGCTGATTGCATCACTACCCGAGCAACATTTGTTTGGTCAATCCATTGCCAATGGCATCCTGCCTATTACTAACCTGCAACTTAAATTAGTGGGGATTGTCGATGTCAGAGATGAACCAAAGGATTCCAAAGCTTATATTTCAGTCGCCGGTCAACCGGACAAAATTTTTCAAGTGGGCGATCGCTTACCTTACGGGGTCATCGTATATGACATTACACCGGATAGTGTCATTTTACAGAATGATGGCCATTTAGAAAAATTAACCCTCGAGCGTCAACAACTCGTCTTCAAAAAAATAGAGGAAATGGCATAAATGCTAAGATTCATTCTTATTTGCTGTTTATCATGTTGCATCATGGGTTGCGCTACCATGCACAACACCATCGACCGATCCGATCTCCAACAAGGCAAACGCTTATTTGATAGTGGCTACTACAAACGTGCCATGCGCATTCTCATGCCACTGGCAGCCAAAGGTATACCGCAAGCGCAATACGCCGTAGGTTACATGTTTTATTACGGCTATGGCGTCGCACGTGATCCTGACTTGGGCTTTACTTGGATAGATCGCGCTGCGGCCGCGCAATATCCACCAGCGATCACCGCCCATGAAATGATGGTGCAAAATCGTGAAGAAGAAAAACGCGAAGAAGATCACTTCCAAGCCAAAAGCGAACATATGCAAAGCATAGGCAATGGCCCACGGATTTAGGATGCTGCACCTGTTCGCCCCCGATGCCATGGCATTACTCACAACAAGTACAGGCTCAGCACTGTCTGTCATCCGGCAAATACACTGTCACCCACACTGTCATCCGGTAAAACACTGTCATCCCGGAATTTAGCGCAGCTTTGCGAGTGTAACGAGCTTAGGTGCGCTTAATGTCCGGGACCCATCGCGAACGTTCCATTGTTTATCGTCATGAGAAATGGGTCCCCGCCTTCGCGGGGATGACAGTGTTTTTGGCGGGGATGACAGTGTTTTTGGCGGGGATGACAGTGTTTTTGGCGGGGATGACAG
>CAZYKO010000013.1:0-65332 GCA_964648015.1 uncultured Coxiellaceae bacterium | reverse complement strand
CTTTAATTTAAAAAACCCGTGTCTCTCTGAGATGCGGGTTTTTTTTTGACTTTATGATGGTGGGCAAAGCACAGCGTGCCGACCCTACCATGCATCTGGCCAAAGCTGTTCGCCCTTGAGGGACACTGATACGAATATGAAAAAGCAAAAGCCGTGCTCGCAAACGTTCGCTCAATGCAAAGGTCGAGTACAGATGCTTGAGATGGCATGACTAACCCGTTAGCCTTCGGTGCGGCACATACCATCATGGCCATGCTCAGTAGGGTGGGCAAAGCACAGCGTGCCCACCATGGCGGGCCAAAAAGCAAAAGCCGGGCATGCAGAGAGGTGTTACATGGTCTCGGCGTATTCTTCGAGTTGTTGCAGAATATAGTCTTGTAAGTAATCACGTTCTACATAATAGGCTAAAAGTCTTTTTGGCAAGCTTAAGATGTTAGTTTTGATTTGTTGTCTGCAGTGGAGTGACTGGCAGTTGCATGCCATGTTTATCTCATCATTCATCCCAACAGTGGTCGCATAATCATAAGTTAACTCTTCCCCCGGGCGTATATCCCGCATTGCGTATAAATCACTGACATGACGCAAGCAACAATTTGGCTCACAACTATGATTTATCGCTTTGGCATCATGATTAAGCAACAAGAATAAATCTTTAGCGATTTGCAACGGGTCATCGGAGTGGGCAATATCAGGATAGGTGCTATAGAGCTTTCTGCGTGTGATGGGTACCCCGGTTAGTTTGGTGATGAATTCACCGCGCACAATCTTCCTCAGGGCGAAGGTACCTTGTCCATTGATACCAGATGACCGCACTTTATACTTAGTAATGGTCATATCCTCCAGATATCTTAAAATTATAATCCCAAGCAGTCCTTCAATAGAAGTAAAAAAATAATATCGCTACGCGCTGGCTAGTCGCGCCATGGTATTGTTTGCGGCAATACGCAAAAAAATACGCTAAGATAGGCGCTTCACGTATCATTATTTTTAAAACGGTCACAGTCATGTCTACCTTCAAAATTGCCACTTGGAACGTCAACTCACTGCGCGTGCGCTTACCCCATGTACTTACTTGGCTTAAAGATCAGCAGCCGGATGTGTTGGCACTACAAGAAACCAAGCTCCCGGATACCGATTTCCCCCTGGATGACATCGCAGCATCGGATTACTCGGCCATTTTTTCTGGTCAAAGGACTTATAATGGCGTGGCGCTGCTCAGCCGCAAAAAATTGACAGATATTGTGACTGATATCCCCGATTTCAGTGATGAACAACGCCGTGTCTTAGGTGCGACTGTGGGTGATATACGTATCTTTAATCTCTATGTACCTAATGGCCAATCCGTTGGTTCAGACAAATATCAATATAAGCTCAATTGGCTGCAGGCTCTAACTAACTATATTGCCGAGCAAATGACTATTTATCCGAAGATGATTCTGCTGGGTGACTTCAATATCGCACCTGAGAATATCGATGTACACGACCCTAAGCTGTGGGAAGGACAAGTACTCTTTAGCCAGCCTGAACGCCGTGCCTTTCAAGCATTGTTATCTTTAGGTTTGGTCGACTGTTTTAGACACCTGGCACCAGAAGATCAGCAATTTACTTGGTGGGATTATCGTCTTAATGCTTTCAAGCGCAAAATGGGTTTAAGGATTGATCATATCCTCGCAAGTAAGGGATTGCACCCCAGTAAATGTGTGATTGATAGTGTCCCTAGATCTTGGGAACGGCCATCGGATCACGCGCCGGTTTTAGCTGAATTTTCCCAAATTTAGCCTCTGCGCCATGCTAATCTAGAGGCCCAATCCAGGGTGGGTTGATAAAATAATATCGCTTATTCACCCGATTGACCAAAAGACCATGTGGCGGCTTAGCATGCTAATGAATTTGTGATCAACCAGTTAGGTGTCTAGGGCCATAACCTCATTGACTATTCCCCGATTCTTCGCTATGATGCCCGCCTATTTTAAGAGGTTCGTCGGTATGAAGCCAAATATTCATCCAGCATATAAAGATGTAAAAGTCACCTGTAGTTGTGGACATATATTCACGACCAGGTCAACGCTTGAAAAAGACACATTGACCCTTGAGGTTTGTGCAAAATGTCATCCATTTTACACAGGTACACAAAGAGTCATGGATACCGCCGGTCGTGTGGATAGATTCCGTCAGAAATACAGCCGTGGTTCTGCGACTGAATCCAAAGATAAGAAAAGCGACGCGTAGTTTTAATTCTTGTTCTTCTGTCACTCGCGCATACTGTTTGCTGTCGTAGATAAGCGCATGTGCCGATTGCTTGTGACAATAGTATAGATTTAAAAAAGCCGCTGCTGGATGCAGTCATCTCTTTGCTTAAGGAATAGAGCAGAGATCTCATTCAGCACGGCTTATTTCTCTTATGATCATCTTCTCTGATGATCGATTAATTCCCCCTACAGTTTCCAAAATCCTAGCATCACACAAATTTACTATCCCCTCGGTGATAGATGGTTTCTTAACGCATATCACCAAATGAGACGTCTCTTCTCTTTACCCTTCATATTCCCCGCCAATTTTTTACTGCATTTCCGCCACCATAGCGCGCAACACATGGTGGCGTAAGTTTCAGGTGGTGTTCATTCTCTCACTGAAACAATTATTTTGCCGCAGTCAAAAAACCTTATTGACTGGGTGGTAAGCCTTTGTGAATGAGTTCACATCGTCATTACAGACGGAACAAGCTAAATCTACTGTCAATACAACACCAATAGAATTATTTAATCGAGGCTACTTATGCATCAGTTAATTCAACCGGACGCTTACATTAAAACCGCAGAAAATGTTGCTTCCTTACAATTGCTGCGAGACTTATTTGCAAAAAATATAAGACCTGATGGGGTGAGGAATAGAGCTTATTTGAAACTCATTTGGCAACGAGCGACAAATAATGTGAGTGTCGCCCAAAACCAAAGCTATTTTCAAAGTGCCACCTCCAATGTGATGGATGGCGGTAAGACGCGCCAGTTTGCTGTCATGGATAAAAGCGTTTTAAGTTTGTCCATCATGCAAAATGTGATCCATCATAATCTCAGTTTGATCAAATCTTTTGGTCCCCTGATTCGCTATCGAGAATTAATCCTGGGTTTGCATTTTATTCAGTACAAAGTTGATCAATATGGCGCCAGTTACAGTTCACCTGATGATTTGCATATTGATGACGAACCATTAGTATTCGTGCATTTACTCAATTTATCGGCGAACGCGTGGGGCGGTGATAATATCATCGCGGATTTGCAAAGCAAAAAAATCACTCATGTCGTTCGTTTAGAAAAGCCACTCGAAACACTCATATTAACTCGAGACTATTACCATGCAGTGACGGCACTTGGTTCACGCGTTGGCGAAGCGCAACGCGACATTTTGCTCTTTACTGTGGAGCCTCCACATACACAATTGGCGGCTGTTTCATGAGAATACTGATTACAGGAGCGGCTTCAGGCATTGGTCGTGCGTGCGCGGCACATTACGCAGCGCACGATCTTATTGCGATTGATAAGGGCGACGTGGATTTGTCTGATCCTAGTGCCGTGAATGAATTCATCACCACCCTATCTGATGTAGATGTGATGATTTATTGTGCGGGGATACGTGAAATTGAATTACCGCATCGATTATCACTGGCGCTATGGCAGCAAGTGTTGCACGTTAATCTCACCGCTAGTTTTTTGTTATCGCAAGCCCTCATTCAACAGGCATTGATGACAAAGAAAGCGTTATCAATTGTTAACATTGCGAGTGTTTCAGGATTACAAGCAGAGCCTGATCGTGCTGCTTATGTGGCATCAAAATTTGCGTTGATTGGTTTGAGCAAGCAACTCGCTTATCAATATGGAAAGGATGGCGTACGTGTGAACGTCATCGCACCCGGCATCATCGAAACACCGCTCACACAATCCTATTTTGTAGATGAAGCCAATGCCAAAAACATCAAAGCACAAATACCAGTGGGTTATTGGGGTGATGTTTCACACGTTATTTCCTTGATCGATGTGTGTTTGCGTAACGATTACATGAATGGCGCGGTATTGGTGTGTGATGGTGGTTGGACTATAGGTAGAACAATATGAATAAAAATGTCGCGTTAATTTTATCTGTGTGTGGTTTATTTTTGTTTTATAAATATATTGCGCAATTGTTTCCGGCCCTGATTGCAAATGATTTATTGCAATCACGTGGTTACGATGGCGTGATGCTGGCGGTGATGGCATCAAGCTATTACTACGCCTACACTTTCATGCAAATAGGCGCTGGTTTGATCATTGACCGATATCACATCAAAGTCCCTATGGTTCTCGCTATTTTATGTGTCTCGATGATGATTTTGCTTTTTACGCATACGACAAATTTTTACCTGATGTGTCTCAGCCGAGCCATGATGGGCGTGGGCGCTTCATTTGCGACGGTGCTTTATATGAAATGTGCCGCAAACTACACACAACCAAAAACTTTTGGTGTAATGAGTAGTTTGTTGGCAACCGCAACGATGCTAGGTGCTGCTTGTGGTGCGACACCGGTTGGGATGCTCTTTCATTACTATGGCTGGCAACAGGGTTTGAATATATTGGCAACTTGCGGTGTTTTCTTGGCGTTTGCTGTTCTCTTATTTAAAGAAGATGAATCATCGACAAAGCATGTGAATGTCGTTGCGCTGAAATGGTCGGGCCTTAAAACCGTTTTAACCAAAAAAGATAATTTGCTGTTATTACTGTACTCAGGATTCACTTTTTCGCCACTGGCGATTCTTGGCGGTTTGTGGGGTACCCCTTTTATCATGGCAAAGTATCACTTGAGCGTGGCACATGCCTCAGTGTTTTTATCGCTGATGTTCATAGGTCATGCGCTCGGGTCACCACTATGGGCATTCATCGCTCTCCGCACACAAATGCGACAGCCATGGATGCATTTGGCAAATGTGCTGGCGTTTGCAGCGTTGATGCTCATTCTCTATGGTCCGCTCACCTATGGTGTTAGCTTGTTTTTATTTTTTGTATTTGGCTTTTCAGTCGGCTGTTTTATGTTGAGTTTTGAATTGTGTCGTGCCATGAATGGCGTCGCGCTCATGGGGTTATCTGTTGCATTCATCAATAGTGGCGAAGGATTGTTGAGCACCATCATAGAGCCCGCCATCGGGCATCTGCTTGATCTCAGTCAACTAAGCGGTACATTAACGCTCGCGAATTACCAATATGCACTCAGTATGTTGCCGTGTTGCTTTGTGTTGTCATCGCTGGTGTTACACCATGTTGGTCGCAACATAAGCTTGGCACCTTGTGACGATGAGAGGTCCGTGTGCTTGAATTAATTTTGGCGATGAGTATTTGGGGAAGCTTGGGTGCATTTGTGTTGTGGTCCGGTATGTCTGCACTCGACATTGCATTTTACCGTTGTGTGATTGGCGCGTTATTGCTATCGGGTTGGATGTTACGTACTAAACCTACCATCTCATTGGATAAAAATACGCGCTACATGATGATCGCTGGTGTTTGTCTCGTTTTGAATTGGGTTTTTTTATTTCAATCTTTTCAGGTAGCTAATATCACCATTGGCAATATGTCTTATTATTTGCAACCTATTTTGATGTTGCTCTTAGGCGTCATCTTTTACGGGGAGCAGGTACGCTGGTATCAATGGCTATTAATTTTTTGCGCATTGGGTGGTGTGATGCTGTGTATGGATATGCATTCTTATGACCATCTGAATTGGTTATATGGCGCTGTGCTCGCGCTAATCGCGGCATTGTTGTATTCGTTTGTGACCTTGCTGATGAAGCAGTGCCAGCATCATTATTTTCTCGTCATCTTTATTCAGTTATCTATCGGTGCCGTTTGCCTGTGGCCATTTGTTCAATCGTACCCGCACTCAAGCCTGGCATGGTTGTGTGTGTTGGTAATTGGCCTAGTTCACACCGTATTAGCTTATGTGCTGTACTATCGCGCGATACATAAGATAAGTGTGACAAAAATTGCAGTATTCAGTTATCTCGATCCGGTGGTTGCCATGTTAACGGACATTTTATTCTTCGATCGGCACTTCAATGTTGCACAATGCGCGGGCATCATACTCAGTTTTGCTGCGCTGTATTTGCTTGTCATGTGTGGGCAACGCGAAGAGACGACGGCTCAGCGTGCTAGCAGCGTTTCTGTTGCGTAATGCATTGGTTTGGGCGTTCTCAAAAGGCTTTGTTGCTGGTTTAGAGATGGATCTGGGTGAAACTTGCTTTGCTTTCACTGTGTAACGCGTGCGCGTAACAATTGATGACGGTATGCAGTCTTGTGTTGAGTGGCTATTGGTTGGCATGCGAGGTAGTTAGCATGATGGTGGCTATGGGTGGACTCGAACCACCGACCTCAGCATTATGAGTGCCGCGCTCTAACCAACTGAGCTACATAGCCAATACGGTTAACCATGACTCTCGTTAACGGTCGCATATTCTCGAAGTTATGACTCGCTTTGTCAAGAAGTCTATGTTTATTTGAGAGAAATATTTTATGTGCAATATTTAAGCGATCATACCGTTGGCTAACGCCTTCTTCAGGAAAGCCAACCCATGCCTTTGCTTGCTTTTGGTTAGGCAGGTGACGTACAATTGCACCCCTTAAAATCTAAAGAAGCTGCGGGTATCCCGTGGTCCATCACTCCTTGCTTTTCCTGATGTTAGGTTAAGCTTTTAAGCCGAGAGGAGCTTATAAATGAAGCAAAGTTCCGAAAATATGCGACATTACGAAGTCGTGTTTTTAGTCCATCCCGATCAAAGTGAGCAAGTCCCTGCAATGATCGAACGCTACAGCAATTTAATTACCACGCATAAAGGTAAGATTCATCGTTTAGAAGACTGGGGTCGCCGTCCACTGGCTTATCCTATCAATAAGATCATGAAAGCCCATTATGTCTTGATGAACATCGAATGCGACCAAGTAGCTGTTGACGAATTAAGCGATAACTTCCGTTACAACGATGCTGTGATCCGCAATATGGTCTTGCGTACTGACAAAGCGATCATCGATGCCTCCCCTATCTCCAAAGAGAAAGACGGTCGTGGTGATATGGAAATGTCTTCGCATCATGATAATGCTGACAAAGAGAGAGCCGATGCTGCGCGTGTCAAGAAAGCGCCTGAAGCGGCCGATGAAGTACGCGATCAACCAACCCAATAGTGGAGCATAAGCATGGCTACTTATTTTCGTCGTAAAAAAATGTGTTATTTTACAGCAAATAAGATCAAAGACATCGATTATAAAGATGTGAATTTGCTGAGAAAGTTCATTATGGAAAATGGCAAAATTGTACCGAGCCGTATCACAGGTACAAAAGCCGGTTATCAACGTAAATTGGCAAAAGCGGTGAAGTTAGCTAGATACCTCGCCTTATTGCCTTATTGCGACAGGCATTAATCGAAGCGCATGTTAATAAAACGCCTGACAGACTATTTGTTGTGTCATCGCCAGCAGGCCCTGCTGCTCACATTCTTGGTAACTTTTATACCAGTAGTGGGGGTGGTTGGGATGGTGTACGCGGGTTTTGTGACCTTAGTATATGGCATGGTAGAGGGGGGGATTTTCACCTTAGCGGCGACACTCCCTTTCGTCATTAGCTTTTTACTCGTCAAATCGAACCCTGAAATCCCCGCACTGATCATGTGGGTGGCGTATGGATTCCCAGTGCTGATTAATCTACTCATCTGGGGTTTTGCGGTGATGTTAGTGCGGCGTGTCACCTGGAGCGAGCTCTTGCAGTGCGCAGCTCTCCTTGGGGTGCTCACCATTAGCGTGTTACATCTGGTCTATCCAGATATAACCAGCTGGTGCTGGGCGCATATACGCATGTTCTTTCTGCAAACACAACAAATGGCGCTGATGTCTAAGCAGACGGTAGCAACACTAGATCCCCAGCATATACAAGTCCTTAATCTCATTAAGGATTGTGCGACGGGTATCCTCATGGTGCTGATTCTCCTCACTGCGATGACTCAGTTGATTGTCTCCGAATGGTGGCAAGCCGTATGCTTTAATCCGGGACAATTACGTCGTGATTTGCATCAGATTAGGTTGAGTACATTGGCTGGTTATTTATTTGTCATCGCTGTGCTGCTTTCCTATTTGGGAAACATGGTGACTTCAGATATAATGCCCATCCTTTATGTATTATTTGCTGCTGCGGGACTGAGCGTGGTGCATTACCTGGTATCCACCTGGCAGGCATCAAATACTTGGCTTTGGCTATTGGTGTTTTATGTGGTGGTGTTTTTTACCTTGCCAATTAGTCTTAAAATTCTGTCAATCATCGCGTTGATCGATACGTGGGCTGACCTACGACAACGGTTAAAAAAGGTTTGAGCTTGTCCCATACTTTGAGACAACTTTTTGTAGAATAAAAAATTTATTAGAGGGGGTAAGACGGTGGAAGTTATCTTACTTGAAAAAATGCGTAATTTAGGCGTGTTAGGCGACAAAGTAAACGTGAAGCCTGGCTATGCACGTAATTATCTCATACCGCAGGGCAAAGCCGTATTCGCAAATAAAGCTAATATTGCTAAATTCGAACAACGTCGTGCTGAGTTAGAAAAATTGGCTGTCGAAAAGCATCAGCAAGCTTTAGATCGCCAAAAATCGATTGAATCAAGCCCAGCTATTGTCATTACTGCCAAAGCGGGTGAAGAAGGCAAATTATTTGGTTCTATTGGCACGCGTGATATTGCCGAAGCCATCAATAAAGCCGGTGTCGTGGTGGAGAAACGTGAAATTCGTTTATCCGAAGGTGCGTTGCGTATGGTGGGTGAATATGAAATCGCCATCGATCTCGCCAGCGATGTCACTGCGATGGTGAAATTGAATATTGTCTCTGAAGGTTAAGCACTCCTAGCGAGTTTCGACCTCTCTTAGCAGTCTGATTAGGCAACCAAGTTGTATGTACTTGGTTGCCTTTATTTTTTTAGCGGTCTCTTCTTCTAAATCATTGTTATCGTGAGTTTCGTAGGGTTGAGCTATCTCCTCAAGCCGTCAGGGCCTAAACATAATATCTCTATTATTTCTAAATGTTGTGTGGGCAACGCGCTGCGTGCCCACCATTTCCTTCGTCAAACAATGTAAAAATGGTGGGCACGCTGCGCTTTGCCCACCCTACAGCATGCCCACATTGTCATCGCGGGTATGACAGCGTTTGGGATATTTCTTGTGGGTAAGACCATGGTCATGGCGAGGCTGCATTGCAGCCGTGGCCATCCACTTCGCGTGGTTGTGAACGACAGGTTACCGCTCGTACAACGCTGTGATGACAACATACAAATGCGCCACCTCGGGTTTTTGGACAAAGGAAGTGGATCACCACGCTCACTGCGTTCGCTCGTGATGACGAGGGTGAGGTGCGTTCGCTCGTGATGACGAGCTTGATAACGTTCGTGATTGCATCGATAACGCAAACGGCCACGCAAACGCAAAAACTGAGCATCATCGCAAACAGAATTTCATCCTCATCGTGCAATAAATTCCATTTGGACAATCCATCCTATTAATGCGAAAATTCCGAAAGATAATTCATTTCATTTCTTTCAATTCCGCTCTAGTTAGGATTAAGGCGCTATGACAGATGTATTGCTTCCCAAGCGACAAGGCACTTCACGCTCGGTCAATCCCATCGCTAAAGTACCGCCTCATTCCAATGATGCTGAGCAATCCGTACTCGGTGGGTTGATGCTGGACCATCGCGCTTGGGATCAAGTTGCGGATCGTCTCTCTGAAAATGATTTTTATCGCACAGACCATCGACTCATCTTTAAAACCATGGCGCGATTGGTTGCGCAAACCAAACCCATTGATGTGCTAACGGTGTCTGAGGGGTTGCGCGAAATCAATGAACTGGATCAAATCGGTGAAGTCTATTTATTTGAATTGTCTAACAACACGCCAAGTGCCGCCAATATCACTGCTTATGCAGACATTGTGCGTGAACGTTCGGTATTACGACAATTGATCACTGCTGCGACTGATATTGCTGAAAGTGCTTATCATTCACAAGGTCGCAGTATTGAAGAATTGTTGGATAACGCTGAACGCAGTGTTTTTTCCATTGCAGAGCAAGGCACGCGTGGTGGTGGACCGGTCAATATCAAAGATTACCTCGCAAAGACCATGGATCGCATTGATGCCTTGTTCCATTCCAATACACCCATCACCGGCGTCCCCACGGGTTATCATGATTTCGATGAAATGACTTCAGGCTTACAACCGTCTGATTTAGTCATTGTCGCGGGTCGTCCGTCTATGGGTAAAACCACTTTTGCCATGAATATCGCTGAGCATGTGGCGATTAAAAGTCGCTCACCTGTGCTTATTTTTAGTATGGAAATGCCCGGTGAAGCCATTGTGATGCGTTTACTCTCATCACTTTGTCGTATTGATCAATTACGTATCCGTACCGGTAAATTAGCGGACGAAGATTGGCCGCGCATCAGTTCTACTGTGAGTATGTTATCCGATGCACCACTCTTTATCGATGACACGCCAGGCCTTAGCCCTGGTGAAATGCGTGCGCGTGCTCGCCGATTAACCAAGGAGCATGGCGCGCTGGGTTTGATTGTGGTCGATTATTTGCAATTGATGCAAGTCCCAGGACGCAATGAAAATCGCACCGCAGAAATATCTGAAATTTCACGCTCGCTCAAAGGAATTGCTAAAGAATTGAACGTGCCCGTCATGGCGTTATCTCAGTTAAATCGTGGTCTTGAGTCCCGTACAGACAAACGGCCAGTGATGTCTGATTTGCGTGAATCAGGCGCCATTGAGCAAGATGCCGATCTTATCGCCTTTATCTATCGCGACGAAGTGTATAACGAAAACACGCCGGATAAAGGGATAGCGGAAATTATTATCGCTAAGCAACGTAATGGTCCCATTGGCAAGGTGCGCTTGACCTTTTTGGGTCAGTACACTTGTTTTGCCAATTTTAGCAATCAAGCAACACAGAGTGATTATTGACTTAAGGAAGAGTGATGAGTCGTCCTACTTTCATGACTATTGATTTGGATGCGTTGTGCCACAATTTAGCGCAAGTTCGTCGTTTAGCACCCAATCGTCTGATTATTGCCATGGTGAAAGCGAATGCCTATGGTCATGGTATCCAACGGGTAGCGCAGGCGTTAACCCAAGCCGACGCGCTCGGTGTCGCCTCTGTCGATGAGGGCATTCAATTGCGTGAAGCGGGCATTACGCAGCCTATCGTTCTCATGGAAGGTTTATTTCATCCCGATGAATTGATAGAGGCAGAACGCTATCGATTCACCTTAGTCGTACATCATGCCGTGCATTTAGAAATGTTAGCGAAGGCAAACGTTACCCAGCCATTTCCCATCTGGCTTAAAATCAATACGGGTATGCATCGTTTAGGATTTGCACCATCAGATGTCCCGTCAGTCTATCAACGATTGCTTGCTTGTCCTGCAGTGATGAAACCCATCGGGTTCATGACCCATTTTGCCGAAGCGGATAATGCAGATAGTGCTGCAACCGATTTGCAATTTGCCACTTTCGAGCGGGTCACCCAAGGGTTGCCAGGGCCACGTAGCCTGGCAAATTCGGCGGCGATCTTGCAGTATCCGTACACGCATGGCGATTGGGTGCGCCCGGGTTTAATGTTATATGGTGCCACGCCATTAAAGTTGTGCACAGGATTAGATCATCAGCTACAGCCTGTGATGACGTTGTCATCGCGATTGATTGCCATCACCACTGTGCGCCGAGGGGAGAAGGTCGGCTACGGTGGCACCTGGACTGCCCAAACAGATACACAGGTTGGCGTGGTCGGTGTGGGTTATGGTGATGGCTACCCGCAGTACGCACAAAATGGGACGCCGGTATTGGTCAACAATCATGTTTGTGAATTGGTGGGTCGAGTGTCCATGGACATGTTGACCGTCGATTTAACCCATTGTCCAGAAGCCGCAATTAATGATCCGGTTATTTTATGGGGTAAAGGTTTACCGGTGGAACGTGTGGCGCACCACAATCATACTTCTGCTTATGAAATCCTCACGCGTATGACGCCTAGACCCAAAGTGAATGTGCTGGAAGTGCTACAGATGAGCACGCCCGAACATGATGTGCACCGCTGATAGACGTTGCTCGACGTTAATGGATTTTTAATGCGCTAAGACGTTATCCTTTACAGCAATAACTGCCACATGCTTGGCGTTCATCATCTTAAGGATAGCACTATGAGCAATGCACGCTTATTGCGAGTCACTCATGCAGAAAAGGCAACTATCGTCAGCACCGGCTTACTGGAAGGCGCTGGTGGCGCTGGCATCATCTCTACGTTTTTTTGGTATGCGACGGCACCGATAGCGCCCTCAGTGTCTATGATGACTGTTTTTGGCATCGGTATTGCTTCCATTTTGATTGCGTTACCGATCGCTTATGTCACTTTTAAAAAATTTAAAACAGAAATTGAAACAGTTCGATCCGCATTGGCACATGAATTGGCCCATCAGAAAAAAAATCAAGAGAAACTATTTTTTGAAATTCTACGCGTACGAAGTTTATTTACGAGTGATGTAGATTTCCGTGCCTATTTCAACAACACGACGTGTAGGGATGTGAATCATCAAGCACTGATGTCATTGGTTTGTCATGTCTATCATTTATGCAGAACGCAAAGTCGTTTTAATGATTGGTATCAAACGAACGCGTCTCGAAAAAAAAATAGAATGGATACAACAGATGTTTCTTTCGCGCAAGCCATTCAAAATTCTTATCTCGGCAAAAATGAATTATTCAGACACGAAGCGCTCGATTATTGTAAGCATCATACCCCTGACTTTGATCAACATTTAGCACGATGCTTTATTTCTACTTGCAGTGTAACCCATGTGAGTCGCAGTCGTAACGTGATGCATGGTTTAGTCGCAGGCTTAAGCATGACGGGGATTGCTTTAAGCACGGGTTGGACCTTAGCCTCGCTCATGATTGGTGCAGGCATTATTGCGTCAGTCCCGTTAGTCGGTTGGGCGCTATTTGGTTTAGCGAGTATTGCGCTAGGGGTTTGTCTAGGCGTCGGCATTGCGGCAACAAAGCATAAAAATTTACAGCGCGCGACTTGGATGCAACAACTCAAACAACATAATCATGCGCTAGTCGATGCGCGCGAAAGTATCCATACGTTGTATGCACATCGCTATGTATCGCTGGTGACCGCAAAGTTGCAACAACTAGGTAAAGAAAAAATGTTACCCGTCACACGCCAGCAGTTGCACGCCATTTCGTCTAAGCGTCAATTTCATTTTGTCAAAAAACATCAGCTCGCGACAAAGCATGGTGCACCCATGATATGCTTAAAAAAAAATAATGTAATCACACCCAATACATCTGGATTTTTTAATCATCATCGTCAAACGAAAAAGGATAATCCCAGTGTCCCTGCCATCAATACGCTGGCGATCTAGTCATGCCTTGTTGAGTGTTCGAGTGCGGGTGTGATGCTGAAGGGCGAGTTAATAGTCAAAAATGTCTTTTGCCTGACGGCAAAAACTTAGATTCAGGTGGAGAATGAACTCCACCTGAATTTTACGCCACCAAACGCTCACGCGCTATGGTGGCGGTCTGAAACCTCTAAGGAATTTTGATCAAGGGTAAACATGTTACACAAGCAACGTCTGATGATGATTAAGACTAGAACGTTTGATATGCATGATGTGATAGCCATGAAAGCGGTGTTTCTTTCATATACTTTTGTGCTGATTGTCGTCGGTGCGTGTACTGCCATCAGCTTCGTTTCAGCGCCCTATGTTGATCGCAGCAATTTAATCATGATTTATGTGTTAGGTTTAATCATCATTGCAATGTGTCAAAGTGATTTCAAAGGGAGTGCATTGTTGGCGGCACTCTTAAGTGCATTGGCTTTCGATTTCTTTTTTACCGTACCACAATTTAATTTTTCAATTAAACATTGGGATGACTTGCTCACGTTACTGGTGATGTCGGTGTTAGCACAAGTGATCTCACGGTTGACTTCCCGCATGCGCCGTCACAGTGAAGCTACTCGCCAAGCGCAAATGCTCGCAGAGACGGAACGTTTCCGTAATATTTTGTTGATGTCTATTTCTCATGACTTACGCACGCCGCTCACTGTGATCATGGGATCGGCCAGTAGTTTGTTACAGGCACGCGCAAAATTGAGTAACGCGATGCAAGATGAGCTGATTGAACAAATTTATTATGAGTCCACCCATTTGAATCAATTAGTCACGAATGTATTGCAACTCATTCGTCTTGAGTCGGCGCCTATTCAGCTGAATAGAGAACCCCATATGATGGAAGAAGTTTTAGGTGCAGCGCTGAACAAAATTCATGCAGCTACTAAACATAAACACATCACCATTGATATGGCGAGTGGTATGCCGCTGATTCCTTTAGACACCCATTTGATAGAGCAAGTCTTTATCAATTTGATTGAGAATAGTTTGAAATACACGCCACCTGATTCGCCTATCACCATCAGTGTTGGTTATTTCCCCGGCAAAAATATTTTGGTGACATTGACTGATGAAGGTCCCGGCATTCAACCGGATGAAACGGAAAAAATTTTTGATAAGTTTTATCAGGGACAGAATCCTGAGAGCAATGGCGTAGGTATAGGGCTTGCGTTATGCAAAAGCGTGATACAAGCGCATGGCGGACGCATTTGGGCAGCGAATCGGCCTCAAGGTGGCGCGAGCTTTCACTTCACGTTACCACTGGTGTAACACTTGGCAAAAGCAATGATAATTATATAGGTGAACTATGCACGACAAACCTCCTGTGATATTGACGATTGAAGATGAGTTTTCTATTCGACGCTTTTTAAAAACATCACTGATGGTGCAAGGTTATGATTTCTTGGAAACACGTACGGGGATTGATGGCTTATCCATGGCACAGGAATCAAAACCCGATGTGATTTTATTAGACCTGGGGCTGCCCGATATGGATGGCATTGAAGTGATCAAGCGCTTACGGGCATGGACGGCGATACCGATCATCATCCTTTCTGCGCGGCATCGTGAGAGTGATAAGGTACTGGCCTTAGACCTTGGTGCTGATGATTACCTCACCAAACCGTTTAGCATTTCTGAGTTGCATGCACGCTTACGTGTTGCATTGCGCCATGCTGTTCGAATTAATGAAGTGGAAACGCCCATTTTTCATTCCGATCAATTACAGATCGATCTCGTTGGGCGCCAAGTCATGCTGGGGGAGAATAAAATCAACTTGTCTCCCATTCAATACGATATTCTCGCGACACTTGCTCGTCGTGCGAACAAAATTGTGACGCATAAACAATTGTTGCGTGAAGTGTGGGGTGATCATCATACCGAGCATGTCGAGTATTTACGTATATATGTGCATCAATTGCGCCACAAGATTGAACCCGCACCAGCATTTCCACGTTATCTTTTGACTGAGCCAGGCGTGGGCTATCGTTTGGTGTGTGATGATCAACCGCGTACCGCGCATTGAATGGTGCGTGCTTGATCCATGGGTTTGTGTTTTTGTTAAACGACCATGCCTCCTCTTCGTATCACAGAGGCATGGTAAACGTATTTGTTTACGATAGCATTTGTTTATGAGCGTAAGAACGTATACTATGCGGGGCAACTTTTTTAGGAACCTACCCCATGTCTAAACGTCTCTCTCACGTTGTAGCGCCACTCTTATTAAGTCTTTCTCTTCCTGTGACATCTTTTGCTTGGAATGCTGTCGGTCATATGGCGGTTGCTGATGTTGCTTATCAACATCTGACCCCAGCGGCACGTAATACTGTCGATGATCTGATGGGTTATTTCCGTAAAGAATATCCTCAGGTCGATTCCTTCACCATGTTAGCCAGTTGGCCTGATGCGATTCGTTCACAAAAAATCGATTGCTTCTCGCGATGGCACTACATTGATACGCCATTCTCGGATGATGGTTCAGTGATACCTAACACCTTAATTACGGCAGATAATGCCACTTGGGCACTGAAATCTATAGAAGCACCATTGAAAAACAAGCGCGCTAATCCGTATGAACGTGCGCGTTTCTTGGCGTTTTATATTCACATCGTGGGTGATTTACATCAACCGATGCACACTGTGACTCGCGTATCGCATGAGCATCCTGAGGGTGACAAGGGTGGCAATCAATATGCGTTGACCTTTGGTAAATCGCGTAACTTGCATCATTTATGGGATAACGGCATGGGTACCTTACAATGCAGTGGTGCAATGACATCCTGCGCGCATGAAGTGGCACAAAAAGCCCAAGCATTATTCCCACAAGCGTCTTTTGGTCGCCAAGCCAATGATTTAGAACCAAAATCTTGGTCACAAGAAGGGTTTGCGATTGCTAAAAATGTGGCGTATCAAACACCAGAGCATAAGACCCCTAGCAATGCGTACATCACCAATGGTCAAAAAACGGTGGAACAAGAAATTGCTTTGGCAGGTTATCGTTTAGCTGCATTACTCAATCAAATCTTAGCTTAGTTAAAACCGCTCATGTTTAAGCCACTACCCGCAGGATTGCGGGTGGTGGCTTTTTTTATCGATGAACCCAACATTCTCGTGACACCCCACGCAAACCCGTTCGCCCCGAGGAAGCGTCCTTGATGCGGCACGAAGTGCCGTCTCGAGCATAGCCTTACCCACATATAATCTCCCGATTATTAGTGAATGTAGGGTGGGCAAAGCGTAGCGTGCCCACCATCTTATGATTTTTACAGTGTCTGGCGAAAGAAATGGTGGGCACGCTACGCTTTGCCAACCCTACAGCTGAAATTTAAATTTCAAGACAGTTGCTACAGCCCTCGTTCGCCCTCGATGCGGCGCGTAGCGCCGTCTCGAGGGGTGCTCAACCTCTGATGATTTTTGTCGTGCACAGAGCGAAAAAAGACAAACAAATGAACACTAACTGTTTAATTCATCGTTAATTGATCCTTAATTAAGCTTTATTTAAGCATTCACTGCTATAGTGTTTAATTGAATATAAATCACGATTGTGAGCGAGGGTTGTATGGATAATCGCTTTTTCTCAAACGAGAAAAGTGCTAATAATCAGGTTGATGCATCTGCGTCAAAGGCTGAGGCCATGCCAGACGTATTGACCTTAGAGTCCGTGGCGGATCCGATTGTAGAGGCGGCTGCCCCTGAATTTCGTGAGTCACTCGCAGTCATGATTGCACAAGCTTATGTACACGCGGATCAGCAGAAACAAGCATCAGCCTTTTTGCAAAAACTGCACACTAATCAAGAGCAAATTAAAGCGTTAATCGGGACTGGCGCTACACCATCCGATCTCTTTTGTTTCGGTCTCACATTAAACATATATACACCAACTGTATTCGTAAAGACATTGAGTAATTATGTGAAAATAAGACAGAAGCTCAATTCAAATGCGGATGAAACAAATATTCAATTCACACTTAATCATCTCAAGCTAAAGCTAGGCGTGTTGTTATCCGCAGATGAGTTAAATGACATTTTAAAATCGCCCGATGATGCTGCTGGGCTGTTTACCGCAATGCGTAATGCTGATCTGATGAGTGCTTTTGGGATTTTGAAATCGCAGGTCACAGAGAGTGGTAATGACCAAAAAAAGGAAATTATAAGCGCCATCCATGCGGTTGTTTCTGCAGGAAAAAAATTAAATCACGAGTTTATTGAACCGATACCAACGACGATACAAGCCTTTTTGCTAAAGTTAACAGGACAGGTCTACGATACTGAGTGGAATTCGCTGGGACGATTTGGTAGACGTGCTCCCGATGGTATTCAGCAATTGCGTCAGATACTTTTTAATTACAGTCCAACAGTAAATGAAACTGTTCATATAGAATTATTTACAAAAGTTAAAACAATTTTAGCCAGCAAGCAAACTTCGTACTTTGGTTTTGGCATTCGCGAAGTTGCTACCACGCAATTTTATAAGGAGCAGTATAAGATATGTCAAAATATACAAACCCAGGTGACAGCAACATACGAACCTGGCAGTAGTGCTCATAAGGCGTCGTAATGTTCAATGCACTTGATGCACTAAGACATCATCCTTAAGCCAACGCATCAAAACAATCAATCGCTTCTTTCAACGTGTGAACGGGATGTAAATTCAAGCCGTCTAAGTTTTGTTTGCCGCAGTTGGCGTGCGGCACAATCGCGCACTTAAAACCATGTTTGGCAGCTTCCTTCAAACGTTCCTGACCCGCGGGTACAGGACGAATTTCTCCACCTAAACCAATTTCACCGAAGGCGAGCAAATCGCGTGGCAGGGGACGGTTGCGCAAACTCGATAAGATGGCTAAGAGGATGGGTAAGTCTGCCGCGGTTTCCGCAATGTTTAAACCACCCACCACATTGGCAAACACATCTAGGCCGTGCGTTTGTATGCCGGCATGGCGATGCAGAATCGCGAGTAACATCGCCACGCGTTCACGATCCAAGCCCACCGCTAAACGTCGCGGATTAGCAGCTTGCGTCGTGTCCACCAACGCTTGCACTTCGACCAACAACGGTCGTGACCCTTCCTTGGTGGCAGTAATGATGCTACCGGCGACATCTTGACTACTCTGCGTGAGAAAAATCGCCGAAGGATTACTCACTTCGCGCAATCCCTTATCGGTCATGGCAAAGATACCTAATTCATTGACGCCACCAAAACGATTTTTCACCGCACGAATGAGTCGATAGCGACTATCTTGTTCCCCTTCAAAATACAACACCGTATCCACCATATGCTCTAACACCCTGGGTCCGGCGAGATTGCCTTCTTTAGTGACGTGACCGACTAAGAACAGTGCTGTTTGCGTTTGCTTCGCATAAGTGACTAATTGCATGGCACTCTCGCGTACCTGTCCCACTGAACCCGGCGCAGAATTAAGCGTACTGGTGTGCATGGTTTGTATGGAGTCGATGACTAAGATGCGGGGTTTTTCTTGTTGCACTAAAGAGACTATGGATTCGACATGCGTATCTGCCAGCAGCCATAAACGATCCTCAGGCAGACCTAAACGTCGTGCGCGCAAGGTGACTTGTTGCGGTGATTCTTCGCCAGTGACATAAAGCACCGAGTGGGTTTGGCTGAGATGAGCAATGGCTTGCAAGAGAATGGTCGATTTACCAATGCCGGGGTCACCGCCCAAGAGAATCGCTGAGCCCATGATGATGCCACCACCTAAGACGCGATCTAATTCAAGCGATCCTGAAGATAATCGCGTTTGCTCATCTAAGGTGACATCTGTCATGCGCACCATGGCGGGCGTTTGACCCGCATACCCTTGAAAGCGTGTACTTGGCATCACGGTAGGTGTGGACACTTCTTCTACAATGGTATTCCATGCTTGGCATCCGGTACATTGACCGCTCCATTTAGGATGCAAACTGCCACAATGTTGACAGCAAAAATTGAGTTTGGGTTTAGCCATAGATGTTGCCTCATTGTTGATGTACTGAATGGATGCGTGAGCAGCATAATCGGCATGCGTGCTGATGTGCAAGTGTCGCGTTAGGCTAGGGTGGGTGGCGTGCGATGTTTGCACGCCAGTGTGATGTGTCTCTATACGTTTGTTTAGCGTTTAGGCAGCTTGATACCGACTAAATTGCTTAATGCATATTGTGCGTAATCATGATGCTGATGCTCGGCGGGTTGCTTTTTACAGGGTGAAAACAGCAACGATACAGAGG
This sequence comes from uncultured Coxiellaceae bacterium, assembly GCA_964648015.1. Classification (GTDB taxonomy): domain Bacteria; phylum Pseudomonadota; class Gammaproteobacteria; order DSM-16500; family DSM-16500; genus Aquicella. Next base: position 45,609 of record CAZYKO010000013.1, on the reverse strand, counting down.
TGCTTTGCAATCCAGTTGTCTTGGCAGCGATTTTTTCTGATTTAATAGGTGGCAACTCACTGGATAATTGTTTTTTCATTGCGCATTCATAAAGTAAGGTCGCGTAACTAATGGCAAGTGCCAATTGTGTGGGTGAGGTCACGACGGGTACCGGATCATGACTGAACAATTGCATGCATTGTGTCAGCATTTTATCGATGACTTCAGTATGGGTGTTCGTGGCACGTGTCATGGGTTGTGCTGGTGGTTTGGTTTGATTTGGGCTGTGTGACGCTGACGATGTGGTGGTTTTTATCATAATGTCATTCCTGTTAACAAGACGGATGAAGAAATACTATATCCTGCAGTGTACACAGCATCATTAGAACATTTCATAGGCTAAACCGTTGCATTGACGTCGTGAGGCTCTTGGTCGACGTTAAGGTCTCGCTTGGTTTAAACCAACGCTCAAACTGTGTTTCGATTAAGTTAAAGCACCATGTCGCCATCCCGGCGAGCGGCAAGCGCTTCGGGATTGTGGCGGTGTGCATGAGCCAAGATCTCACGATCTGTGCTTCATATTTTATCATGTCTTCGTGATTAAAAGTGCTAGATCGCTGGTCGCTATCAGTGATGCCTGGATATTGGTAGGGATGTGGCATGGCTTCTTTGTAAGCGGCATGGAGCGTTCGTGCAACAGCCACCGCACCCTTAGGTGACATGGGCATCAGCTTGGGTTGTTTTAAATGATTGTCCGCGGCATCAGACCCGACAAAGGCTTCAGCGAAAGTCATTTGTTTCGCCAGGATCAAATCCAATAACATTTGGTTGATCACGCCCATGGCGGGGTTACGGGTCACTTCACAACCAAAGAGCAAATATGTAATGGACTGCAATTTATGTTGTAGCAGCAGGGTATCAATTTTGCTGCTGTTAAAAGTCGGGACAGTCCCTTGAAAGATATTACGCAACCATTGCGCAATCGTTTCATCCGTGATGGCTGCTCCCTCTTTAGAACAATGGCTTTTGATTTGTTTGATCAGTTCATACACTTTGTCATAACTACCTAAGCCCTCGACTAAATCTTTACGTCCGAGATGTGTACCGGTGATATGTTGGGTTTCAACCACAGCGCATTCTCCGATGTCGCTTATACCAAACTGCCATAGGCGAGCCACAGTGTCTTGTTGCTGCATCGCGGATTGTAAATTGCGTATCTGTCGTTTTTGCGAACGGTTCGCAAGGCGAAGATTGGCATAAAAATGATAAGCATCTTGACTCGTAAAAATATGATGTTTACCCAGTGTGGGTCGGTGTAAGGTTCGGACGGCAGCTGAAATTTCTTTTTCCAATGCGTCGGTGAGATGACGTTGTAATTCAGCACGAACATTCTCGCGATGTTGTGCTGTATATAAAGAAAAAAATTTGAGATCTGCATGGCTAAAATAACGCCGCGTCTCTTTTAGGCTATCGATGTGAATGAGGTCGTTGAGATACGCTTGGCGTAGACGCTGTTGATAAATATCACGCTGGAGAATTTTTTGAAAAGTGGTTTCAATGTAACAATTAGCTGGTTGATGATTGAGTATCTCAATCATGAGCGTTCTTAACTGTTGATAAGGATCCTTGGCTGCTGCCAGTATGTCGATCGCTTGTTGCCGTCCGTCGGCGTTAATCAGTTTACGTAATGCTAATTGTTCGAGGAGTGACCACATTTTTTCCACAGCGAGTTGCGCTAGTGTAGCTGTCATGGCAGAGAGATCAGGCGGCGTTTTCGCCGGCGTATAATGACGCAATAATGGTGTGGCGATGAGCGTTGAGATGGTAGCGATAAACTCGTTACCCATTGGTTGTTGGGTAAGAGTTGTTTGAGGTTCATTCACCAGGGCGATGAAGCTGTCTTGGTGCAATTGGAACAACTCATTAAATTTTTTAGTGAGTTGTTCCCGTGAAACTGTTTCCATCTCATCAACAATGCTTTCAGTTTTGTGACGACTACTATGTACCATTAAAAAATTAGCGAGCGGTGCTTTAACTTGTTTGATGGCACGTAACACGGCTGCTTCAATCAATGTTTCTAGTTGTTGTGTCCCAGTGGGAGACGTTGGGGATGGCGTTAATAATTTTTCTTTGAGAGCGTAATAACGTACATTGATGTTGTCATGATATAAGAGCTTAATCCCAACAGCATGAGCAATGAATGATAAGAGTTCATCATTACTTAAAGCAGCTTTAGTGTTGCTACGGGATCCAGAAAAAAATTTTTCGCAATGTTGTTCGATGAGGTATGATTTGATACGTCTGGGTGTTTCTTCTTCATCTGAAGAGTCGTCATAGTGCTTGGCAAAATGCGCTTCAGTATGGCTAGGTGGTTTAGGTGCTGATTCTCTCTCTGGTGTTGGCTTTGGTTTGCTTGCACTGTGTCTTTTAAACATCGCTGATCTCCATATCAGTCTGTCAACACGAGACGCATACTTTTGAGATACTAAATCAGGATTACCGAATTAGCAATCTCGCATGGCTCTTTATTTCGTCTAGAAAAATGACTATGCTTGGTAGTCGCTACATGGATTTTATGAAAAGGATTATATATGGCTAAGTTAAAACTGTTCGAACTACACCACGATTTATATGGTGGCCCTAGTGCGGCGACCGCTTATATTTACTATAGCAATGGCACTGACGCTATGAGTCGTGACCAACATGGTCAACCTATTGGTAGCTTCTATCAAGAACCCTTTACATTGAAAAAGCATCTTGAGAGTCATGTGGTGCCAGTCGTGAATGCAATCATCGCCAGCAAGGGATATAAAGTCGTTGCCGTTGATTTTGTGAATAATGCCCCACACCCTGTGCTGTGTATTCAACATGAGAGTAAGCAAGCGATTGACCTGGCTGCGTTACGCGCATTAATAAATTCGGGTCTCAATCCGCAGCAGATTCAAAGCAAGCAATCGCGTCACACAACGATGCCATTTTTCAAACCTCATGATAGTAAGAAAGAGGATCCAGATGATTTTCGTCCAACGCCTAGACAGGCTCATCGTTGAGATCCTCTATTTGTCGTAGGCAACAAGGTGGATATAGGTCTTACGACCGATATCCATCCGCAATTTCATACCCAGTCGTTATCTATAAGGAGATCATGCATGCCGTTACCAGATCGTAAAGTTGTCAGCGCGTTGTTTGAATCCTATATCAACATCCGTCAAAAAGAATGGGGTCTCAGTGAAAAAGAAAATGATCCTATTTTACCTTCTGATCCATGGCATAAACACAAATTAGAAATTTGCCGTGATTTGCTTGCTAACGTGCAAAATGCGAATAATGTGGATGCTTGGTTAGATACGATCTATGTTTTTGCCAAAAGCTATGAGGCGGAATGTAAATCTATGTTTCGTAAGCTCATTACCGGTGAGTCTAAGTTAGCGTTGACGATTCATGCTGCGCAATCCTATATGGTATCGCAACTAATTAACGAAGAAGTCTTTGCAAAAACGAAAGAAAAATTGCAAAGAAAAATAGTTGAAAAAGAAAGTTCTATTGCGGATGACCGAAATCATGGGGTAACGAGCGAGGTAGCGAAAAAAACACAAGAGTTGAACGAGCTCATGACGCGACTCAAATCGCTGGATATCACCAAGGACAATTGTCGATCCACTTACTTTCCAGTCATCACAAAGGTTTATGATCCCAAATCGATAGAACTCAAAGAAGCAACCTTTGATGATTTTATCAATAATGTTAAAAATGGCGCCCGTAAGCTGAGTAAGTGCGAGAAATTACTGCAAACGACTATCGTAACGTCAGAGCAAAAGAAGGCTGAAGTCGTCACGCCTGCGATAGAGTCGGCTAAAAATAGTACGACTGTGGTATTGCAAACGGTACCAGGCAATGAAGTTGCCCCGGTGGTCACAGAGAAAGCGCCGCCGCGTCCTTCTTCACCTAAGCCGACCACGTTGTCTGATCCTAACGTGACGATGGGTATTTTCCATCAAGCTAAGCCACAAAAAAAACCAACGATGCATCAGAGTTCATTATTAAATATGAATGGCATCTACGCCGAGAAGCCGAAAGTTGAAGAGAACATCGAGCTACACGTCGAGCAACCGAAGCCAGTGCGACGTAATCCTTCACGGTCTAAGTATAAACGTTAACGATTGTCGTACCGCATCAAGGGCGAACGGGAGTTGTAGGGTTAGCGGGTCAAGAAAGACTCGTAAAAATTAAAACCGTTCGCCCTGAGGAGGCCGCCTAGCGGCCGTCTCGAAGGGCATCTATTTTACAGGTCAAAAACAGACATTCCTTGTGTTACTGCAATAACATTACCCGTAGCGTTGGTTTTTTCAAATGAATTCACCCTTCGAGCCCTTCGAGACGGCACTACGTGCCTCCTCAGGGCGAACGGAGTAAAGATGCCGCATCAAGGGCGAACGGGGTTGTGGGGTGAGCACCCTTTGAGATGGCTCTTCGTGGCTCCCCGGCGTGAGCGGGTCCAGAAAAGCTCGTAAAAATTAAAACCGTTCTCGGCGTGAGCGGGTCAAGAAAGGCTCGTAAAAATTAAAACCGTTCGCCCTGAGGAGGCCGCATAGCGGCCGTCTCGAAGGGCATCTATTACAGTTCCAATCCAATGTAGAAAAAAAACGTCTGATTCACACGACACAATCAAAAAATAACGTGCGATTTAATTCGTAGGGCTAGCATATCGTAACCTAACGAATTGAATCGCGCTCATTTGCGTGCTCATTACTGCTGTCAGAATCTTGGTTTCGGCGACTCTCAAAATATTTTATACTGGCTTTTCCTGACTTGCTTAACAACAAAGAGCGAAGACCATGACTTACCGGCCAGCCTATCCCGATGCGCAGTACGGGGACTATGTGTTAACAGCAAATAAAAAAAAATTAGATTTAGAATACTTGTACCAATTATTATGTGTCCCCTCACAATATTCCACCGGCTTACCGCCAGAGCGTTTTCCTATTGTCATCGAAAACTCCCTATGCTTTGGTGTGTTTTATCAGGGTAAGCAAGTAGGTTTTTCGCGTGTCATTAGTGATCATACCGAATTTGCATCATTATGGGATGTGTTTGTCGATGAACCGCATCGGCGTAAAGGTATCGCTCAAGCTTTATTGAAGTATATTTTTGCACATAATGAATTGCGCGGTATTTTTCGCTGGTTTTTGATGACAGAAGATGCGCACGGGCTCTATCAAAAATTCGAGTTCAAAACTGAGATTTACAATCCCTACATCATGATGAAAGTGAATTTGTAGCCTATCAGAGGTGGATGACTAGCTAAGGGCGGCAACCATGATGCACTAGCGTGACGTCTCACGTCGTAGAGAGATCGTGCCTTCGGTTAACACCGACTAACCACCCATTTTCAATTGTTCCCAGTACTTCTCGTAAAGTGCCAGGGTGGATTCACCTAAATCGGTTTGGAAAATGCCACGTTTCATAACGTCATCGGGGGGATAGGCCACTGGATTCTGCCGGATTTTTTCTGGTAATAATTGTCGTGCAGCAAGATTGGCCGTGGGGTAGCGCGTGGCAAGTACAATTTTCTCGCCAATATCGGGTCGCAAAAGAAAATTTAAAAAAGCATACGCATTGTTGGGATGGGGTGCGCCTTTAGGAATGGCAAAATTGTCTACCCAAATTACAAAGCCTTCTTTGGGATAAACAAATTTGATATCGGGGTTTTCTTGCTGCGCTTTGAATGTGTCACCGTTCCATGCAGTGCCAAGTTGCGCATCTTCATCGATGATAATGGAAACCACCGTATCGCTGGAAAAGACTTTGACATTATTCATCAATGTTTTCAATTTTAGAAATGCTTGATGAATATGCTCAGGATTCGTGTCGTTAGGTGAATAGCCTAAAGCAAGTAAGCCAATAGAAAAGATTTCGCGCGTGTCATCTAAGAGCATGACCTGGTTTTGATAACGTGGATCCCACAAGTCCGCCCATTTTGTGATGCTGCCCTCAGGATAAGCTTTTTTGTTGTAGAAAATACCCGTGACGCCCCACAGGTAAGGCATGCAATACTGGGTGCCTGGATCATAAGCAGGATTTAAAAATTTGGGATTTAAATAATGCCAGTTGGGTAGTTTGCTTTTATCCAAAGCAGTCAACATGTGTTGCTTACGCATGCGATCAACGAAATAACTTGAGGGAATTACCAAATCATAGCCAGCATTCTTACTCGTGCGCAGTTTGGTATACATGATTTCGTTATTGTCGTAAGTGGCAAGATTGACTTTAATGCCTGTCTCTTTTTCGAATTGTCGCACGACAGCATCAGGCACCTCACCTGACCAAACATACATATTCAGTACTTTTTCTTCAGCATAGCCCGTGAGTGGCATTAAACACCACACTAAGAAAAGTATGGCGATGATGCCCACAAGTGTGCGACATAGTTGGCTTAAACCTGAGCTCATGTTTTTTTCCTCAACGCGAGTTGTGAAAGTACGACTAATACCAGGGTAACACCAAATAGCACAGTGCACAGCGCATTGATCTCGGGTTTGATGCCGGAACGCACCATCGAGTAAATTTTCAGTGGCAAGATTTCGAATTCGGGCCCAGCCACAAAATAACTGATGATCACATCATCCAAGGACAAGGTGAAACTGAGTAACCATCCCGCAAATAAGGCAGGCCAGAGTAGTGGCACCAGGATACGGGTGAAAATGACCCATTCACTCGCACCTAAGTCTTTGGCGGCTTCGAAAATGTTTTTATCAAAACTCACTAAGCGACTGAATACCGTTACAATCACAAAAGGAATGCAGAAGCTAATGTGTGCCAACAGTAGGCTACTAAAACCTAATGGTAAATTCACCAAGGTGAATAATATTAAGAGTGAGGCGCCGGTAACAATTTCAGGCGATAAAATCAAAATGAAGATTAAGCCATTTAAGAGATGACTGCCAACGAAGCGATAGCGGTATAAGCAGACAGCGGCGAGTAACCCGATGACGGTTGCAACGGTTGCGGCACCTAAACCTAAATAAAAAGAATGCCATGCAGCCATCCAGAGATCACTGTCACTAAACAATTCTTTATACCAATCGGTGGTAAAACCATGCCACAGCAGAGAGTACTGCGAATTATTAAAAGAATAAATAATGAGCACTAAAATAGGGATGTAAAAAAATAAATAGATGCTGGTCAGGTAAGCGATGTTAATTAACGATTTTGATTTCATAGCCACTCTCGCTTCTTATTGCCACGCGTGACCCAAAGATGAATCAAAATCAAACTCACGAGAATGACCGTCAGTACCATGCTAACGGCAGAACCCATTGGCCAATTCTCAGCGATGATAAATTGGTTTTGAATCAGGTTGCCGAGCAAGATGGATTTAGCACCACCTAAGATATCTGGAATGTAGAAAATGGTCATTGCTGGTAAAAAAACGAGTATCGAGCCAGCAATAATGCCCGGCATGGTGAGGGGGATGATCACCTTTTGGAAAGTCGTCCATTGATTGGCGCCCAAATCGCGTGCCGCATCGATGAGGCGGTTGTCTAAGCGTTCTACATTGGTCATGATCGGTAAGATCATGAAGGGCAATAAATTGTAAACGAGACCAATGATCACCGCTGTGTTGGTGAACAAAATGGAGAGGGGGTGATCGATAATGCCCATCGCTATCAACAAGGAATTTAATACACCCCTGGCTTTAATTAGCGCGATGAGTGCGTAGCTGCGAATCAAGGAACTGGTCCAAAAAGGAATGATAACGAATAGGATCAGCGTGTTTTTGAACCGGCTTTCCATGCGTGCCAATATATAAGCAAAAGGGTAGCCCAGCAGTAAGCAGATGAGTGTTGCAATGCCCGCAATGGCAAAGGATCGTTCAAAAATATGCACATAGATGGGATTGTAGAGTTGCGCATAATTTTGCAAAGTGAATGGCGGCGCAATAAGCTGGCTCTCGCTGTGACTCATGAAGCTCGCAGCAAGTACCAAGCAAAATGGCAGCATGGCAAAGATGAATAGCCACGTCCAAACAATGCTGAGCGAGATATCTCTGAAGCCGATGCGATCTTTGATGCGCTCGATGTAAGTAGGGGTGGTGTTAGCGTGGCTAGGTTTCATGAGGTAAGACGACCTCCCAACCTGGTGTCCAATTGACCCAAACTTGTTCACCCAGTTTGTACTCTAAGCGGTCATCGTCCTCATCAAAAAATTCCGTGGACGCAATAATTTTATTATTGACGATACGCACACGCAGATCCACCGTGGTGCCTTTGTAAATGACTTCTTCCACGGTACCCGCAAACATATCATCGGTATCAGTTACTTCGCGTTGTCCCCACACGCGCACATCTTCAGGGCGGATGAGCAGATGAACTTTGTCACCGATCGCAAGTGCCTGTGGACACTTCGCCAGACGTGGCTTATCAAAAATATTCACTACCACTTGTTTGTTATCTTTGAGATCAGTGACCTCACCCTCAAAAATATTCACTTCGCCAATAAAGGTGGCCACTGTAAGATTTTGGGGTTCTTCATAGACTTGACGTGGTGTGCCGATTTGTTCGATACGACCTTCATGCATGACAACGACGCGATCGGACATCGACAGTGCTTCTTCTTGGTCATGTGTGACAAAGATGAAGGTGATGCCTAGACGGCGTTGTAATTGTTTGAGCTCGATTTGCATGGTCTTACGTAAACGATAATCGAGTGAGCTTAAGGGCTCGTCCAGCAAGAGAACGCGTGGACGATTGACAGCCGCACGCGCGATGGCGACGCGTTGTTGTTGTCCGCCGCTCAATTGGCTGGGCTTGCGTGCCGCGTATTGTTCAAGTTTTACCATTTTCAACACGCTGGCCACCCGCTCACGAATTTCTGTTTCCGGCACGCGTTGACAGCGTAAGCCAAAAGCCACGTTATCGAAGACGCTCATATGCGGAAATAGTGCGTAACTCTGGAAGACAGTGTGTACATGACGTTGATGTGGCGGTAAGCCACCGACATCATGATTATCGATGAAGATATGTCCTTTGGTTTGCACTTCAAAACCAGAAATGAGGCGCAAGAGGGTCGTCTTACCGCAGCCGGATGGCCCCAGTAATGTTAAAAATTCGCCTTCACGAACCGTGAGATTGATATCATGCAAGATCTCATGATCGTAGATCGACTTAAAAACGCCGCACAGTTCAACAACGTTATTGGCCAATTCATAATCCCCCACAATTGCTATCGTAATAAGTTATATCACAAGCACGCCCTAAGAAGGGGGTGAATTATGGGGCCAATGCCTAAAGATGTCTAGTGTTTTAGCATGCATTACCATGCGAGGGAATGCTACGACGGCAAGCGTCTGCCGGGTTTTAAACACATTGACGATATGACCCTATCCCCGTTATCTTATGCGCAACCATAAAGTCCCAGACGAGGGGCCACTCAAAAAATGCCGCAAGCACCCGATACTATTGATTTTTCTAAATTATCTCATGATGAGATCGCCGCGCAATTAGCCGCTTATCGTTTGAATCTCACTGTAGCTGAAGCGTTGACCATACAAAACCAATTATTAAAACGTCCACCGACACTGGCCGAATGTGTCTTGTGGTCCATACAAGGGTCTGAGCATTGCTCCTATAAAAGTAGTCGCCCGCATCTGCAACAATTCGTCACCGATGGTCCCCATGTCATCTTGGGTCCTAAGGAAGATGCCGGTGTAGTCGCAGTAGCCACAGACCATGCGGGTTATCGTTATGGTATCGTGATGAGCCATGAATCGCATAATCATCCTTCACAAATTGTCCCCTATGAGGGCGCGGCCACCGGTATCGGTGGCAATGTGCGCGATGTGAGTTGCATGGGGGCCGAAGTCATTGCGGTGGCTGACAGCTTACGCTTTGGGGAATTGTCCCGTGCTAAAACGCATTGGATTCATGAAGGCGTGGTCGCGGGTATCGCCGGTTACGCGAATCCGTTGGGTATCCCCAATATCGCTGGCGATCTTTATTATGATGCCGGCTATAACGACAATTGTTTGGTAACCGTGGTGACCCTAGGCGTTGTGCGCGAGGATCATCTCATACACTCTTACGCGCCAACGAATGCGCAAGATTATGTTTTCATCTTGGTCGGCAAACCCACAGACAATAGCGGTTTCGGTGGTGCCAGTTTTGCTTCCGCCAATTTAGACGCGGTGGCGCAAACGCAACATAAAGGCGCGGTGCAGGAACCCAATGCTTTCTTGCAACGGCACATTTTGAAAGCCAATAATGCTTTGTTTGCACGATTGCGTGATGCGCACATGATTGACCGTGTGGGCTTCAAAGATTTGGGGGCCGGTGGCGTCGCTTGCGCGAGTGTTGAATTGGCTGAAGCGGGTGGTTATGGCGCTGAAATCGATTTAGAGAAAGTGCCAGTGAGTATGTCCGGACTTGACCCAGCTGTCATCCTATGTTCGGAGACACAAGAACGTTTTATGTGGGTGGTTCCCCCTGATCTCGTCGATATGATTCTCTCGCATTACAATGACACCTTTGCGCTGCCGCAAGTATCAGCGGGTGCATGTGCTGCGGTGATTGGTCGATTACGCGATGATGGTTTATATGTCGTGAATTACCAAGGTCATACGCTGGTCAGTGCCAATGCGACCGACATTACAAAAGGGATCGTCTATGATCGCCCCTATGTGATGACCCCATGTACGCAACTGGAACCGGTGTTGCCTTCACCCGAGAATTTCAATGAGGTGTTGATCAACCTCTTAGCTCATGAAAATATTGCTTCGCGCGCGCCAATTTATGAAATGTACGATAAACAAGTCCAGGGTCGAACGGTGGTAGAAGCCGGTGAGGCTGATGCTGGCGTGCTACAACCTTTTAATGATGAGAGTTATCCGGCAGAAATTCGTGATGTGGGCATTGCTCTCTCTTTAGATCAACAACCACGTTATAACCAGATCGACCCTTATTGGGGTGCGGTGAATGCAGTGGTGGAAGCGGTGCGCAACGTGGTTGCCGTTGGTGCGACACCGGTTGCGATCACGGATTGTTTATGTTTTGGTAATCCTGAAGATCCGCAGCAAATGGGTGCGTTTGTCGCAGCGACTCAGGGTATTCGTGATGCGTGCGCTGCAATCACACTTAAAGATTATCCTAATACCACCTTGCCAGTGATTGCTGGGAATGTCTCTCTTTATAATGAATCACCACAAGGGGCAATTCCACCCAGCCCGATGATCAGTTGTTTGGGTGTGTTGCCGACGGTAGCAAAGGTGGTGACTTACGATTTGAAACGTGCTGAAACCATGTTGGTATTAATCGGCGAGCGCCGTGATGAATGTGGCGGCAGCACTTACTATGCGTTGCAGGGTGAGTTGGGAGCGAATGTCCCCAAACCAGATTTGAAGACATTGGCTCGCGATCTGCACACTGTTCATGCCGCCATCCAGCAAGGTTTAGTACTCTCTGCACACGATATTAGTGATGGTGGCTTAGCGGTCGCGCTCGCTGAAATGAGCTTTAAGCGACAGATCGGCATGACGATTGACGTGCCGGGTGAGCTCGCGGTGGAAAAGAAATTATTTGGTGAAACAGGTGGTTTTATCTTGGAAGTAGCGCGCGATAAGCTCAAAACCTTACGCAATTTCTTTGCTGAGGCGGGCGTGTCTTGTGAGGTACTCGGTCAAACGATGGCTACCCCAGATTTGAAAATGAACGCAGTGATTGATTTGCCCATCAGTCAAGCGTTTGCAGCATTCAATAATGGCTTACGTGCGAGGTTGCTCTAATGACAGGCTTAAATTACAAGCAAGCAGGTGTGAATATTCAAGCAGCGAATGAAGCCATGCGTCGCATCAAAGGCTGTGTAGAGCGCACCTTTTCACCACGGGTTTTAAATAGCCTAGGTGGCTTCGGTGCGTTGTATGATTTAAAAGAAATTGCGCAAAATTATCAACATCCCGTGTTAGTGCAGAGTATCGATGGTGTGGGCACGAAAATGATTGTTGCCCGTATGATGAAGAAATTCGATACCATCGGCTACGATTTGGTGAGTGCGACGGCGAATGATATTGTCGTGTTAGGCGCGAAACCCCTCACGCTGTTAGATTACATTGCGAATGACAAATTGAAGCCCGCAATTATCGAGCAAATCGTCTCTGGCATCGCGCGTGCTTGCGAAGAAAATGATATTTCACTCGTGGGCGGTGAAACCGCAGAAATGCCAGATACGTATTTGGCGGGTGAATTTGATTTGGTTGGCATTGTAACCGGTGTCGTCGAAAAAGAACGCGCTATCTTAGGTCATGATATCGCGCCAGGCGATCAAGTGTTAGCCTTTGCATCCAGCGGTTTGCATACCAATGGTTATTCGCTAGCACGTAAATTACTATTTCATGTCGGTGGCTACAGCATCAACTCTAAACTCATCGATTTAAAGCAAACGGTGGGTGAAACGTTGTTAACCCCGCATCTCAATTACACACGACCGGTGCAACATTTATTGAATAACAACGTAGCGATCAAAGGGATGGCGCATATCACGGGGGGTGGCATGTTAGAAAATATCCCACGCATTTTACCTGCGGGTTGTGCGGTCACTATTCATAAAGCGCAATGTCCCAGCCTGCCAATTTTTGCGGTGTTACGCGGATTAGGTAAGTTGAAGGAGGCGGAGATGTATCGCACCTTTAACATGGGCGTTGGCTTAGTGATGATAGTTGCACCAGAAACGCTGTCAGTATTGCAATCCTGTCTAGCGGCTTATCCCGATTTTCCTGTGTATCACATCGGTGAAGTGGTCGCGGGTGCACATGAGGTGACACTTGTTTAGCGATTTCAATAGTATCTCGGTATCAATGGGCTAAGGAGCATTGATGAAAATAGCAGTCATTCAGTTTCCTGGCGCAAATTGCGAACGTGAAACCATGCTCGCGATTCAGCGCGCAGAAATGGTCCCGGTACCGTTTCTTTGGAATGAGCCGCGGGAAAAATTACGCGCCATGGATGGCTATGTCATTGTGGGTGGCTTCTCCTATGAAGATCGTTCGCGTGCCGGTATCATTGCGGCATTGGATCCCATCCTCACTGAATTGAAAACGCAGAGTGAGCAGGGGAAACCCATTCTCGGTATTTGCAATGGTGCACAAATTCTTGTGGAGTCTGGCTTGGTGCCGGGGCTTGAGAATCATAAAGTGGCCATGGCATTAACAGAAAACAAACGCGTGGCTGATGGGAAAATTTTAGGGACGGGTTACTACAATGCATGGGTGCATATGCGTTTGAGTGATACGTATCAGCGTAATGCTTTCACCCGTCATCTCACCCCACGTGATATATTGCGTGTGCCTGTGGCGCATGCCGAAGGGCGATTCTTTTTAAGTCCTGTGTTACTAGAAGAAATGACGATGCAAGGGTTGAATGTGTTTGTGTATTGCGATGCACAAGGACAAGTCATCGATCGCTTTCCCATCAATCCTAATGGTTCAGTGGCCAACATCGCAGCGGTGAGCAATAAAGCGGGTAATGTGTTGGCGATGATGCCGCACCCAGAACGAACCACGACGGGCGATGCTATTTTTCATTCGATGCGCGATTATTTGCGCGGCACGCCGGCACCACACCATATTGATCTTTACTATTATCCGCGACAGCCGACGACACCAGTCTATCAATTGCCGGCGCAACACACGGCTTGTGCCGTGTCATTGATGATTACGGATAATCAGGCAGTGACGGTTCAGAATACACTTAAACAATTAGGTATCGCTGTGAGTGTGAAGCGTTGGCAATATTGGGAAATGGCTTGCGAGTCACCCGAAACGATCGCTGAGATCAAGCAGACCGAAGTGCTGTTTAATCCACGCAAAGAAACAGTGTGTACCAATGAACCATGGCAAGATGCAACGACCGTCACGTTACTTGTATTGGCCAAGGAAGATTTAGTGGCACAACAAAAACGTCAAACCTTAGCAGACCATTTCGGCATCTCAGATTTACATGCCTTGCGTCACGGTGTGTTATGGCAATTCAAAGCAACCACTGGTTCGATCACTGCGTTGAAACAACGCATCTTAAAATCTAACATTATAGCGAATCCGTACGCCCATGACTGTTATGACTATATCGGATAAGTATCACGACATACTGACTGATGCTTTAGATCATTGTTTACAAGAAACCACTTTTGATTTTGCGCCATGCTATCGTGGCAAAGTGCGCGATACGTATACTTGTGATGATAAATTAGTCATTATTGCGACCGATCGTTTAAGTGCTTTCGACCGCATGATTGCCCACATTCCTTTTAAAGGCGCGGTGCTTACGCTGACGAGTATGTGGTGGTTTCAACAAACCGAAGATATTGTGCCTAATCATGTACTGGCAGTGCCCGACATCAATGCGATGATCGTCAAGAAATGTCAGGTGTTTCCCATTGAGTTTGTGATGCGTGGCTATCTCACTGGCTCTACCCATACATCGCTTTGGACACAATACCAAGCAGGGGTGCGTGATGTAGGGGGCATACGCCTACCCGAAGGGATGCGGCAACATGACCCATTACCACGGCCTATACTGACGCCTACCACTAAAGAAAGCACGCACGATCGACCGATCACGCCAGAGGAAATTATGGCACGTGGCTGGATGAGTGCCGCGGCATGGGAAGAAGCGAGTGCACTGGCACATCGCTTGTTTGCACGCGGCACCGCGTTGGCTGCGGCGCGTGGTTTGACCCTGGTCGATACTAAATATGAATTTGGACGCGACGCAGCAGGCCGTATGCTGTTAGTGGATGAAATCCATACCCCCGATTCTAGTCGTTATTGGCGATCTGACGAAGCGGCTGCCTCATCAGTACCAGCAGGACATGAACATTTTGACAAAGAGATGATACGCCTCTGGTTACGAGAACATTGCGATCCCTATGCGGACGCAACCTTACCGTCGCTGCCACCGCAACTTATTTTAAATATGGCCACGCGTTATATACAATTCTATGAAATGTTGACCGGGGGTGCTTTCCCCTTTCCTTCGGGTTCCCACCCTGCGCCGCGGCGAATCTTGCGCAATGTCGCGAGTTATTTGGCATAATGCCCTAGCATCGTGCGTTGTTTGGCAGCACGCACCATTACAGAACGGGGGTGATCAAGATGTGCGGTATTGTTGGTATCTATAGTCATGAACCAGTCGCAGCAGCGTTACATAATAGTCTCATACATTTACAACACCGCGGCCAGGATGCTGCCGGTATCATTACTTGTGATTCACGCTTTTATACCAAACATGGTTTGGGTTTAGTACGCGAGATTTTCAATCGCGACAATATTGAAAGTTTAAAAGGAAATGTGGGTATTGCGCATACCCGCTACCCTACGGCAGGTGGCTATAGTGAAGCGGATATACAACCACTGTGGGTGGGGAGTCCACGCGGCATTGCTTTAGCGCATAATGGCAACTTAGTCAATTATGCTGAGCTCGCTCATGATCTTTGTCAGCGGCAATGTAGACATTTAAATTCATCGCTTGATTCTGAAGCCTTATTACTGTTACTCGCCGATCATCTTGCGGTGGGTAATTACGCGGACGATGATGAAAATCGCTTTTTTGCGCAGTTGTGTCAGGCAGTACGTGCGATTTATCAGCAAGTGCAAGGAGCGTATGCGGTGGTGAGCTTGGTCATGGGTAAAGGCTTGGTGGCTTTTAGAGATCCACATGGCATTCGCCCATTGGTATGTGGTGTGCGCGAACGTGCCGACGATCAGCGCGATTATATCTTTGCGTCTGAAACGACGGCGTTTTATGCCTTAGGCTTTACACCTGCGGGTGATTTGCAGCCGGGGGAAGTCGCGTATGTCGATCAACACGGTAAATTGCATCGACAGGTAGTCATGCAAAAAGATTTTCACCCGTGTGTTTTTGAATATGTGTATTTTGCACGGCCGGATTCAGTGCTAGATAATGTGAGTGTTTACCGCGCGCGCCTACGCATGGGGCAAAATCTAGCGAAGCAATGGCAACGTGTCTATCCTCATTTAGTGCCTGATGTGGTGATCCCTGCACCCTTCACAGCCAATACAGCCGCATTATCATTTGCGCACGAGTTGGGGGTGCGTTATTCCGAGGGTTTATATAAAAATCCGTTTATTGGCCGTACGTTCATTATGCCTGATCAAGGCAAGCGCTCGAGTAGTGTACGCGCTAAGTTAACCCCACAGCGTATGGAAATTGAAAATAAAAAAGTATTGATTGTTGATGACAGCATTGTGCGTGGTACGACGTCGCGAGAAATTGTGAAAATGATTCGCGAATATCAAGCGCGTGAAATTTATTTTGTCTCTTCGTGTCCACCTATTGCACATCCGTGCTTTTATGGCATCGATATGACGTCGAGACGTGAATTGATTGCTGCGACGCATAATGAAGCGCAAATACGCGATTATTTGGGGGTGGATGCGTTGTTATACCAAACGCAAGATGACTTGATTGAAGCGGTCACTCGTAAAGGCGGCCAACATATTCACAAACCATGTATGGCGTGTATGGACGGTCAGTATGTGTGTGGCAATATCACGCCAACGCGGAGTCAGCAACTGGCCGAGCAACGAGAACAAGAAAAAGTGTGTTAGTCAATCGGTGAGATAGCAGCAACGTGCATTGCTGCTCACCGTAGTCATGCTGTTCAAAATGGCGTAATCTCTTCATGATAATGCTAACAAGGTGTGTATATGAATATTTTAATCGTCGGATCCGGTGCGCGGGAGCATGCGATTGCGAGTGCCCTCCATCGTTCACCACAAGCCCCAAAAATATTTTGCTGTGGCACTACGCTGAATCCTAGCATCGAACAGATGGCTTATGGCTACTGGGTAGGGGATATTTTACGGAATGACACTATCGTGGGTATCGCCAAAGAATGGCAAATCAGTCTCGCCATTATCGGACCTGAAGCGCCTTTGGCGAATGGTTTATCTGATGCGTTGTGGCAACATGAAATCCCGACCGTGGGACCGACGAAACGCTTAGCCCAATTAGAGTCGAGTAAGTCATTTGCGCGCCACCTGATGAAGATGTATAGCATTCCCGGCTTGCCACGTTACCGATTATTTCATGATATGCACGGCATCGCTGATTATTTAGCTGAGCTTGGTGATAATGATTATGTTATCAAGGCCAATGGCTTAATGTCAGGCAAAGGTGTGAAGGTAGGCGGTGAGCATTTGCATTCGGTTGATGACGCCTTAAATTTTTGTAAGTCGATATTCGCACATGATAACGCTTTAGTGATTGAAGAAAAATTAATTGGCCAAGAGTTCTCCTTAATGTGTTTTTGTGATGGTCGCATGATTGTGCCAATGCCAATTGTACAAGACCATAAACGTGCTTACCCAGATGACAAGGGTCCAAACACCGGTGGTATGGGGAGTTATAGTGATACGAATCATCTCTTACCTTTTCTAAGTAGCGAAGATGTGCAAGCAGCGTTGCGCATTAATGAGAGTGTCATCCGTGCCTTGTTTACAGAATTAAGTGAGCGCTTCATCGGTATCTTGTATGGCAGCTTTATTGCGACACGTGATGGGGTCTATGTCATTGAGTTCAACACGCGCTTTGGTGATCCTGAGGCGATGAATGTCTTAAGTATTTTACAATCCGACTTTGCCACGATTTGCCAATCTTTGGTTACGGGTAATTTATCTGCTGAGCAAGTGCAATTTGCGAATCAAGCGACGGTATGTAAATATGCTGTGCCGGAAGGCTATCCTGATCATCCGAAAAAAAATGTCCCCATTGATATTTCTGCGGTGAAAAATAAATCTTACTTATATTTATCGGCGGTGAATATCGTTGATGGCAAAATTGTCGCCACAGGTTCGCGTACAGCTGCGTATGTTGGCGTGGCGGATACAATCTCGGCAGCAGAAGAGATTGCTGAGCGCGAAGTGCGTGGCATTGCTGGGCCATTATTCCATCGTGAAGATATTGGTACCGATAAACAAATCAAAAAATGTATCGATGCCATGCGACGGTTGCGTGCGCTATGATGCGTTTGGGTGTATTAGGGTCTACACGTGGTACGCACCTCCAGTCATTGCTCGCCGCGATCGACGCACAGACATTAGCGGCTGAGGTGGCTGTGGTCATTAGTAATCGCGCTGATGCACTCATCTTAGATCGCGCCAGCACACATGACGTGCCTGCACAATTTCTCGATCCACAAGGGTTAACGCGCGAGGCTTATGATCAGCAAGTGTCAAACATGCTTCGAGCGCATCATGTTGATTGTGTGGTTTTGATTGGTTATATGCGTATTCTCTCTGCACCTTTTGTTGCGCAATGGCGCGGACGCATCATCAATGTGCATCCGTCTTTATTGCCGGCGTTTGCTGGGATGATGGATCTGGCGGTGCATCGCGCTGTGATTGCTGCTGGGGTGAAAGAAACGGGTTGCACCGTGCATCAAGTGACGGAAGAAGTGGATGCGGGTCCGATTGTGATACAACAACGTTGTGTCGTTCAACCTGATGATACGCCAGAGACGTTGAAAGCCCGCGTGCAAGCGCTGGAAGGAAACGCATTAGTTGCGGCAATTGTGCAGCTGGCTTTAGAGCACAACACACGCCAAGCCAGCTAAAATCATGGCTAAGGCCAGTGTTGTCGCCATCGTGATGCTTTCATGCATGAATAAACTTGAGGTGGCGAGACTTAAGGCCGGTACCGTTAAGAAACCTAACGACACAATGGTGGTGGGTAATTCTTTATTCACAATTAAACCGCACCAGTAAGAAATGCCGGTGACAATAACGCCAGTGTAGAAGAGTGAAATGATCAGTTCATTGGTCCATTGGACATGCGGTGTGGGTTCTAAAACAAGCGCGCAAACTAACACGGGCAGTGTGGCGATCAATAACTGCCATGGTATGAGTTCGAGTGGCGATTTACTCCAATGCATGTAGCGTGCGCACAACATAGAAATTGCCCATGACAGTGATGCTAATAACAGCATGGCGCTGCCAAAGAGCACATGCGGTTGTTCCCAATCTAAGTCAGCTGGACTCAAGAGCAACAATAATCCTCCCATGCCTAAGATAAAGCCTATCCAGCGCATTGGGCTTGTTTCTTCATGAAAAAATAAGGTGGCGCTTGGCACAATCCATAGCGGTGTTGTGTAGGCGAGTAAGGATGCACGACCAGCCGGCAGATAGGCTAAACCTAGATTGGCGAGAAGAATGTATAAGCTGATTTGGAGTAAGCCAATGATTAAGATGAGTGGCATATCTTCGCGTTTAGGCAGCGTGAGTTTGCCGGTGACAAAAACGATCAACATCATCGTGACGGTGCCAATCACCAGCCGTGCGGTGGCATACCAAAGCGGTGATAAATAATTGAGCCCCACCTTGTTGATGGGCCAGGATAGGCCCCAGGTAAGGATGATGAAGACAAATAAGCCTGTGATCCGCCAATTAATTGGTTTCATGGTGGCAAAGTATACCTAGCATTGAGAGAAGTGACAAACATCAATGATGATGAATAAGTAGCCAGGGTGTCGCTTTTTCGTGTACGTTTGCGTGGCCGTCTTTTGTTTTTCGTGCCCACGCCCGTACCCATACCCGGTTTTTGTTTTTATGTCTTCCTGTGTCCATGGTGGGCACGCAAACGTACACGAAAAAGCTGTACTCCTCCGGATGAACGGGGGTTGTAGGGTGGGCAAAGCGCAGCGTGCCCACCATTTCCTAATAATCGTGATATCACTTGTGGGTAAGGTCATGGCTACAACTTGATTCGTTAAGCGTTATACTACGAGAAATTTTTTTCCATGCTTATGTAAAGGATCAATGGTTTATGACAATGACTTCAGTGAAACGGGCACTACTATCAGTATCAGATAAGACGGGCATTGTTGCGTTTGCGCGTGGCTTGCACGAGCAAGGGGTAGAAATATTTTCCACAGGCGGCACCAGTCAAGCATTGCGTGAAGCCAATATTGCGCATCGGCAGGTGGAAGACATCACCCGCATGCCGGCAATGTTAGACGGTCGTGTCAAAACTTTGCATCCACAAATCCATGGCGGTATTTTAGGCAAGCGCGATGTCCACGCGCATGAAGCCGCGGCTCATGGCTTGCACTGGATCGATTTAGTCGTCGTGAATTTTTATCCTTTCGAAAAGCAAGTGGCGGATCAAGCTATGCCATGGTCACAGGTGGTGGAATACATCGATGTAGGTGGTCCGACCATGGTGCGCGCTGCGGCTAAAAACTTTGCGTGGGTGGGTGTGGTGGTTGATCCCGATGATTACCCTAGTGTGTTGAATGATTTGCAAACGCAACAGGGGTTGAGCGAGATGCAACGCCGGCGTTTGGCGGCTAAAGCGTTTGGGGTCACCGCGCGCTATGATCATATGATACATACTTACTTTTTAGATCGCGAAACCTCATTGCCGGTGACTGACAAATGGCCGCAACAATTCACGCTGCAGCTCACTAAACAACAGGCGTTGCGCTACGGTGAAAATCCCCATCAACAAGCCGCCACCTACCGTATTGGCGATGAGCCAACAGGCTTGCTGGGTGCCAAGCAGCACCAGGGCAAACCGCTTTCATATAATAATTTGTTAGACGCTGATGCTGCCTTACGATGTGTACGTGAATTTTCTAAGTCCGCCTGCGTCATCGTGAAGCATGCCAATCCCTGTGGCGTTGCGAGTGCCAACAACATCGATGCAGCATTTACCCGCGCCTGGCAGGCTGACAGTGTCTCTGCATTTGGCGGCATTATTGCCTTGAATGAAAGCTGTACGGCTACGATTGCGACGGCACTCACGCAAGTCTTTGTCGAAGTGTTACTTGCGCCCGAGTTTAGTCCTGAAGCATTAAGCATCCTCGCACAAAAACCTAACTTACGTGTATTGCAAGTGCCGATGACATCGAAGCCCGAACTAGAAATGCGCGTGATCAGTGGTGGTGTGCTGATGCAAGAGGTGGATGAACAGAAGATAGCTGCGGATGATTTACGCATCGTGACGAAACGCGCGCCTGAAGAGGAAGACTTGGCAACGATGTTATTCGCATGGCACGTGTTAAAACACGTGAAATCCAATGGCATCTTGATTGCCAAAGATCAATGTACTGTGGGGATGGGCGCTGGCCAAGTATCGCGTATTGATGCCGTGGATATCGCGCTACGCAAAGCTGGTGAGGGCACGGTTGGTGCGGTGTTAGCTTCTGATGCTTTCTTCCCATTCCGTGACAGCATCGATCGTTTGGCGGGTACTGGGATTGTGGCGATCATTCAACCGGGTGGCTCGGTGCGTGATCAGGAAGTGATAGCCGCCTGTGATGCGCACGGGATTGCCATGGTGTTTACCGGCAAACGCTGCTTTAAACATTAACCCTAGGGTGAGCTGGGGTTGAAGGGTGGGCACCCCTCGAGACAGCGCCCTTCGAGACGGTACTACGTACCTCCTCAGGACGCTTCCTCGGGGCGAACGGGTTTGGTAGCGTGCCCACTATGAACACATGAAGACTTAAAAACCAAAGCCGGGCACGCAGGCGGGCTCGCAAATGTTCACGAAAAAGCCTGCACGCATCGAGGGTGGATGCGATTGTGGAGCCCGGGGACAAACCGGGCACGGGCACGAAAAACCAAAGCCGGGCATGGGCACGGGCACGAAAGAAGCAAAAGCGGTGACAATATTTTCCTGCCAGGGGACATCTGGTATGATGCATCAGCGCCAAGCAATGACACACGGCAACCGCCATCTTTGAGAGGATACATCCATGATATCAACCACATCACTGCACGATTTTGACCCTGCACTCTGGCAGGTGATTGAAAAGGAAAACGAACGCCAAGAACAGCACATCGAGTTGATTGCTTCTGAAAATTATGTCAGTCCACGCGTGATGGAAATGCAAGGCTCAGGACTCACCAATAAGTATGCGGAGGGTTACCCCAGCAAACGTTATTATGGTGGTTGTGAGTTTGTTGATATAGCAGAGAACCTAGCCATTGAGCGCGCCAAAAAATTATTTGGTGCGGATTATGCGAACGTGCAACCGCATTCGGGTTCACAAGCCAATGCCGCCGCTTACATGGCCATGATCAAGCCTGGTGATGTGGTCCTCGGCATGAATCTTGCGGATGGCGGTCACTTAACCCATGGTTCGCCGGTAAACTTTTCTGGGAAGCTCTACAAATTTCATTTTTATGGTTTGGACCCAGCGACGGAAGAAATCGATTATGAGCAAGCGGCGCGACTTGCTGAAGAACATCGCCCTAAATTAATCGTCACGGGATTCTCTGCGTATTCGCGCGTGGTGGATTGGCAGCGCTTCCGTGAGATTGCTGATAGCGTCGGTGCATATCTCTTAGCGGATGTTGCCCATGTGGCTGGCTTGATTGCCGCCGGTTTGTATCCTTCGCCGGTGAAGATTGCCGATGTCACGACCACAACCACACATAAAACACTGCGTGGACCGCGTGGCGGCATGATCCTTGCGAAATCCAACCCAGAGCTCGAGAAAAAGCTGAATTCCGCCGTGTTCCCAGGTTCACAAGGTGGGCCACTCATGCATATTATCGCGGCTAAAGCGGTCGCCTTCCAAGAAGCATTGCAACCCGAGTTCAAAGTGTACCAACAGCAAATCCTAACCAATGCACGTGCCATGGCACAAACCTTACAGCGTCGCGGCTACAAAATTGTAAGTGGTGGGACCGACGATCATTTGATGTTAATCGATTTGCAAAACAAAGGTGTGACGGGGAAGGAAGCAGAAGCAGCGTTGGGTGAAGCCTTTATTACCACCAACAAAAATGCCGTGCCTAATGATCCGCAATCTCCCTTTGTGACAAGTGGCATACGTATAGGCACACCAGCGGTCACCACACGTGGTTTCAGAGAAGCGGAATGTGTGCAAGTGGCAGAGTGGATTTGTGATGTCTTAGATGATGTGCAGAACAAAAATACGATTGCGCAAGTGAAAGCGAAAGTGTTGGCGTTGTGTGCACGCTTCCCTGTCTATCACCGGCCGCAAACGTCGCACGCTGCGGCTGTATAAGCGTGAACTCACACTAGCCTGGTGCGCCAGTTAAGGCTGACAGGCTAATGTGAGTGCTTGTGCAAACCAGGGTGTGAAGCGTTCGGGTTGTGCGGACATTTCTTGCTGTAATGCCGCGAGTGTGACCCAACGGGTGGCTTGCACTTCCGCTGGGTTCACATGAATGACGATGTCGTGAGGTACGCTACCGACGAGCACATGATCAATTTCATTTTCGGACAAACCATTCTCGAAGTGGGCATTATAATGGAATGCCCCTTTGGTGCTCAGTGTGGCTTGAATGCCGAGTTCTTCATCGAGGCGCCTTTCGCCCGCGCTAATCACTGATTCCCCGGCGCGTGGATGCGAGCAGCATGTGTTGGTCCATAAGTCAGCGGAATGATATTTACCCGCAGCGCGTTGTTGCAACAAGAGTTCGGTCCCTTGATCGCCCTCGCGGAAGATAAATACCGAAAATGCGCGATGGCACAAGTTTTGCTGATGCGCCGCCATCTTTTCGGCTAAGCCAATTTCTTGATCATTTTGATCGACAAGAATGATGTATTCTGTTGCTGTCATTACGCTTTTTCCAGTAAAATAGCGCGAGCCGTGCTGGTGCGCGGGAACCCGTTCTTATAGCCTTATGGCCCATTTATTTCAAGAAAAATATGCGTTGGAAAAATACACAGCTTAGCGCAACCATCCCCATGCGTATCGTCGGTCCGGTACGAATCATCAGCCAAGAAGTCAACGAGGCGGTTGCGCTGCCGCTTGCGACTTTCGAAGCACCATTGTGGCCATCGACGCATCGCGGTGCACGTGTTTGTACCGTGGCAGGCGGCATCCGCGCAACGTTGATTGATGAGCGGATGACACGTTCCATCTTGGTGGAAGCAGACTCAGCGGCGGATGTGCTATCGGCGTACCAAACAATTTGCCAACAAAAAGAACAGTTGCAAGCCATCGTTGCCCAAAGCAGTCGTTTTGCGAAACTCATCGATATGCATGCGCAAGTGGTGGGTTCTCTACTCTATCTACGCTTTGAGTTACTGACGGGCGATGCCTCAGGTCATAACATGGTCACTTTAGCGGCTGATCGCATGCTTGAGTGGATTTTAGCCAATCATCCGGCGCTCAGGTATGTTTCCATTTCGGGTAACTTCTGTAGTGATAAAAAAGTATCAGCGGTGAATGGCATCTTAGGTCGCGGCAAAAATGTGGTGGCGGAAGTGACTATCCCTGCCAAACTTTGTCAGCGCTGGCTGAAGACTACCCCACAAAAAATCGTCAATCTCCATATCAAGAAAAATTTATTAGGCAATATTGTGGCTGGGGGATTGCGTACCGCTAACGCGCATTTTGCCAACATGCTCCTAGGATTCTACCTGGCCACTGGTCAAGATGCGGCCAACATCGTTGAGGCTTCTCAAGGAATTGTGCATGCTGAGTGTCGTGGCAACGATTTATATTTCTCCGTCACACTGCCCAATCTCATCATGGGCACGGTGGGAAATGGTAAGGGTCTCGATTTCGTTCAGGAAAATCTCGCACTATTAGGTTGTGTAGGTGATCGTGAACCAGGCTATAATGCTCGACGTTTAGCCATCATTGCAAGTGCCGCTGTTTTATGTGGTGAGTTATCCCTATTAGCGGCGCAAACGGACCAGGGTGAATTGATGCGTAGTCATGTGAGTTTAGAACGCGATAGCAAAGCATGAGCGTCTACCCCTTCGGGCAACTTAGGTTGAGAGGAGATAACCGTGATTAAAGTAGGAATCGATACAATTGCCATGTACACGTCGCGCTACCGGCTCGACTTAGCCACGCTTGCCGCTGCCCGTGGTATTGATCCTGATAAATTTAATATTGGCTTGGGGCAACAATCCATGTCAGTGCCACCACCGGGTGAGGACATCGTCACCATGGCGGCCAATGCAGCGCAAATGGCATTAGCAGATATCGATCCTCACAGTATTGAAATGCTCTTATTCGCCACCGAGTCGGGTATCGATCAATCTAAAGCAGCCGGGATTTATGTACACGAATTGTTAGGATTACCAGCGCGTTGTCGTGTCGTGGAATTAAAACAAGCGTGTTACGGTGGTACTGCAGCCTTACAACTCGCTTTACCTTTTTTGCGCGAGCATCCAGATAAAAAAGTCTTGGTGATCGCCTCAGATATCGCCCGTTATGGTTTGGGTACCCCTGGTGAATCCTCCCAGGGTGCTGCGGCGTGTGCGATGATACTGGCAGCCAACCCACGTATTCTAGCGATCGAGCCTGAGTATGGCGTGGTGACAGAAAGTGTGATGGATTTTTGGCGACCGAACTACCGACAAGAAGCCTTGGTAGAAGGCAAGTATTCCAGCAAACTTTATCTCTCAATGCTCGAGAAAAGCTGGCAAGATTATTCTACGCGCGCTGGACGAACTTTTCAGGAGCATGATTTGTTTTGTTATCATGTGCCAGTACCGCGTTTAGTGGAAAAAGCGCATCAGCATTTACTGAAAGTGAATGGTGTTAGTCAGGATTCACCCATCGCATTGGCATCGCAAAAGTCGATTGAATTAGCTCTGCGTTATGGGCGAAGTGTGGGTAATAGCTATACCGCTTCGCTCTATGTAAGCCTTGCGTCTTTGCTCGATTTGAGTAGCGATGATCTCACGGGTAAACGTATTGGCTTTTACAGTTATGGTTCCGGTTGTGTTGCTGAGTATTTTAGTGGGGTGGTGCAAGCGGGTTATCGTCAAGCATTACTGACCGAGCAACATGCCACGTTGCTCGCGACGCGCGAAACGTTAACGTATAGCGATTATGAAGCATTTTATCAATTTGATTATGTCAAAGATGGTAGTGAACAACAAATACCTTCGTATGCGACGCATGCGTATCGTTTGGCGCGTATGGAACAGCATAAACGTATTTATGCCTCAGTAGCAGCTGATGAAACACGTTGGGTACGACCTGCTTCAGTGGCATCTGCCACGACAAGTGCGGCAACAGACAACAATGTGTTACGCGTACAAGCACCGGGGAAATTAATTTTATCGGGTGAGCACGCTGTGCTATACGGCCAGCCTGCTATCGCAATGGCGGTGAATCGCTACGTGACAGCCACGGTGACCAGTGATGCACGTCCGCAGATTTTGTTTGATTTGGCCGATCTCGCACATCACAGTCATTTAAACATTGCTGCGCTGAAATCCCTGAAAGAGCGTATCAAGAATAAATATCATCGCTTTATCAATGGCGAATATACCATTCGCGATGTGTTGCAAAAACCGTTTGAGCTGGCTCAATTCGCACTCAGCATGTTGACTGAACCCTTAAATTTGCATGCGCTCAATGGCGTGAAAATTCAAGTACAGTCTGACTTACCCATCGGTTGTGGTATGGGTTCGTCAGCAGCCACCATTCTAGCCGTGATGCAAGCGACCGCACATTATTTGCAACGCCCCATCGATAAAGAAAGTTTGTTTAAGTTGGCATTAGAAGCGGAAAACATGCAACACGGTCGCTCGAGTGGTTTGGATTTGCGTGTCGCATTAGAGGGTGGTTGTTTACATGTACACGGTAATACGATTACATCGCGCGCGGTGCCAACCTTTCCTTTTTATTTGGTGAATACGGGCACACCAACGAGTACCACCGGACAGTGCGTAGAAAAAGTAGCGCCACTATTTCAGTCGGGTGGTTTGGGCGGCGAATTTGCAAGTGTCACAGGTGCGATGGATGCTGCGTTGCAATCGCAATCACTCATTGGGATGCAGGACGCAATTCGTGATAACCATCAATTACTGGTTGGTATTGGTGTGGTCCCCGAACAGGTGCAACAATTTGTTGCAGCAGTGGAAGCAAGTGCAGGCGCTGCGAAAGTGTGTGGGTCTGGTGCCGTGATAGGCCAACGTGCCGGCGCGTTACTGGTGATGATGCCTGATCACCAACAGCTGACTGCTTTATGTGAACGTTATCATTATCCTTTGATGCCAATTTCTGGTGAATTGCGTGGGGTGCATGCCGCTTGAAGCAAGCACAAGTTGTTGTACTAATCGCGATGTGTGATCAGCGTGTTGGATTTAAAAAAGGAGTAGGCAGTGAAAAAAGCTGATGTGGTAAGTGCGATCTTTAATCATCAATTACCGCTCGTGGCGCAACGTGAAAAAGGGATCGCTTTTGCACCCACGAATATTGCGTTATGCAAATATTGGGGTAAACGTAATAGCGATTTAAATTTGCCGGTGACATCAAGCTTATCCATCTCTATTCCTGATAAAGGTGCTTTCACCACCGTTCACTTACACGATGCGCCACACGATCATATCCTCTTAAATGGAGAGGAAGTCCCACTAACATCCAAATTTGCGAAACGGCTTGTCGCCTATCTGGATTTATACCGACCGCAGAACGAGTGGCATTTAGCGGTGGATACTAAAATGGATATTCCGGTCGCCGCGGGTCTTGCTTCATCAGCGTGTGGTTTTGCTGCGCTCGTCGCAGCCATGAATGATTTGTTTGCCTGGTCTATTTCGTTGCGTGAGCTTTCTATCTTGGCACGCTTAGGTAGTGGGAGTGCCTCACGTTCGCTGTGGCCTGGTTTTGTAGAATGGCATGCGGGTGTGCAACCTGATGGGATGGATAGCTATGCGGAGCCCTTGAGTTTTGAGTGGCCCGATTTATGTATAGGTATCTTAGCGCTGAGTGAAAAACCTAAACCTATTTCATCTCGAGAAGCGATGCTGCGTACCGTGAATACCAGTATGTTGTATGAGAGTTGGCCCAAGAAAGTCGCACATGATTTGGTGATTATCAAGCAATCGTTGCACAATCGAAATTTCTCACTATTGGGTGGTACATCCGAATCCAATGCGTTAGCCATGCATGCCACTATGTTAAATAGTTGGCCGCCGATTTGTTATTTTTTACCGGAAACTATCGCCGCCATGCAACAAATCTGGGCGTTACGGCGCGACGGGCTCTCCTTATATTTTACGCAAGATGCGGGCCCAAATTTGAAATTGTTGTTTTTGGAAAAAGATATCCCGACGCTCAGAGAACAATTCCCCACCTTGGATATTATTCGATTATTCATTGAGTGATCACGATCACCTGGATGATGCTTGTCGTTTGCGTCTTTGTATATAATGGGCACGCTATGCTCTGAGCTGTCCCCATGAATTGCATCGTATGTCATCTTTGAAGGGTGATATGTTAAAGGATAGTAGCTCTAACCGTTCGCCCTGAGGAGGCGTCCTTCGAGCCCCCTCGAGACGGCACTACGTGCCTCCTCGGGGCGAACGGGTATAAGTTTTTTCGGGGCGAACGGGTATAAATTTTCTCAGGGACAACGGGTATAAGTTTTCTCGGGGCGAGCGGGTATAAGTTTTTTCGGGGCGAACGAGTATAAATTTTCTCGGGGCGAACGGGTATAAGTTTTCTCGGGGACAACGGGTATAATTTTTCTCAGGGCGGTCGGTTTAAATGTTTGCGAGCTAGAACTTAATTCGTGGGAATAACTCAACGCTGCGCTTTGCCCACGCTACAGAATCAAAAATGACGTGCGAGTTAATTCGCAGGGATGGCTCAGCGCGTAGCGTGATCCAATCCTATGGCCTTACCCACAAGTATTGTCTCTCAGCGCTGTCTGTCATCCCGCATCGAGGGCAAACGGGGGTTGTAGGGTGGGCAAAGCGCAGCGTGCCCACCATTTCCTAATAATCAGCATATAAATTGTGGGTAAGGCCATGTCCCAATCCTATGGACGTCTAACACCGATGGGGTTAGTGACGACTTCAGCCTTATAATGACCTACGGTTAACTCATGCTTCATCTCTCTGTAACTAGCGGTAATCGCACCCAAATCAATCGCATCAACGAGGCTTTGATAATAAGGTTTTGCCTTCATCTTGGCGGCGTATTTGGCTTTTTCCAGCGTAAATTCTTTCTTAATAACTGCAAAAGCACTATCACCATGCTGCAACAGAAATTCTTTGAATTCTGGCATGATGCGAAGTACTTTGTACAACTCAGCGATACGCATCGCTTCGTCCTTTACCAATTCATCAATTAAAGATGTCTGATTGGGTTTGCCATCATTGCTTTTGGATAATTCATTAGCGGGAATATGGAGTTCAGCGAAACCACGATACATATTTTCATTAGTGAGTAGAAATTTTAACAGGGTTTGGAATTGATGGTATTTGAAAATAGGATTATTGGATAATTTTTTGTAAGCTTCGTTATCTTTGAGGGTGAAAAAGTTTTTAGCAATGGTTTTAGCGTAATCGGTGACTTCATAACCGAAAAAATTAATGGTTTTGATCACTGATTCGGTGAACATGACTTGATAGGTTGGCCAATAATACGGTTTAGCATCTTTTAAATCGGGGAAATTACGGATATCGCGTTCAGTGAAATGGTAAGTGGTATCTAAAGGTTGGCGTAAACTCTGGTCCAGCTGTTTCATTTTTTTAAATTTATATAAAATATTCCACTTAGTCATGTCAAAATCGATAATATGCCCGTATTTAGACATATTATGACTATGATTATCATCTTCTTTAAAAATGTAGCGTGTGGTGAGTGCGATCGCTAATCCTTTGATGATGCGGTAATTCAGTAAGCTCTTAGTCGTGATTACTATTTTTTTGCCATTGATGACTTCATTGATGATGCCTGGTTTTGATTCATCGAGTTGTACTTTCCTGTCTTGTAAGCGCTGATCTAATGCTTCCAACGTTTCCACGCTGATATCTTCTTTTTCGGCATTAAACATTTTCAACGTTTTAGCAGTGTTAATGATTTTAGATAACAAACTTAATTCGCGCGGATAAGAGGGTTTTGTGTAGCCCGCTTTGATGTTTGCTTCAATGACATTAGCGCGTTCTTGTAATTTCAGTTGTAAGATCGTTAAGGCTTCATCGCTATATTTGTTACTGTTTTGTTGGAAATCTATCAAAATCTGTGAGAATTGCGCGGCAGTCAACTGGCGTTGGTTTTTGTTGTAAAAAAAACTGAGAAAACCTTGTGATTCTCGTTTGGAAGAATTGATGAGTTCCTGGATATTTTCATCGAGAATCGCACGTTGTTGTTCGATGGCAGTTGTGGTGGTTTCTACCGTGATATCTGATTCTTTTAAACGGTCTTCGCTATTGGATTTGAAATTAGGTATCTCTTTAGACGCAACACCAATAAACTTGCGTTGTGATTCATCATAGATGGCATTGGCAGTGGGCACGTATGCGGCGGTGGCTAAAAATCGTGAGATGGTGCAAGCATAAGCTTCAAGGCATGCAATGCGTGGATCTGCTTCATTGATTTTGTCCACTTCTTTGGTATTGTTTTCTTTGTAAAAATAGCTGGCTGGTTTGAGGCCGATGGGATGGCCATCGCGCAACAAAACTTTTTTTGCTTTGTACGTTGGATGTGTATTATTGTTTATGTTTTGTCCGATTAATAAATACGATAATGGTCGCGCTTTAGGCGGCATAGGTCGATTGATGATGTTCTCTTGTGTAGCAACATGGTCTACTACCTGAAAATCATCAATCTCAAGTGATTTAACCTCTTCTATTCGGCTAGAAGTCATCCAGTTATTCCTTGGCAATAACATTTCTCTTCACCATAGCAGAGAAATATCAATAAATCATTATGGGATATTACTTAAAATTGCTGTGAGATTTTTGATCATTTGTATTGAGATAGTTGCTATTGCTTCATTTTGCTTTAAATAAAGCCTTTGCCAGGCTGCTTTGCGTGCCGTGATCTACGATGGGTTGCGGATAATTCGTTTTCATGAGCGGCATGTGTTGATACCATTGATGGATCTCTCGTGGTGATAGTGCGTTTAATTCAGGAATAAATCGTTTGATGTATAAGCAATCAGCATCGAATTTCTGTTGCTGTAACCAAGGATTAAAGATTCTAAAATAAGGTTGTGCATCACACCCTGTCGAGGCGGCCCATTGCCAATTGCCATTGTTCACACACGGATCATAATCCACTAATTGTTGTGCGAAATATTTTTCACCTAAGCGCCAATCAATGAGTAAATCTTTACACAAAAACGAAGCAACAATCATGCGTACGCGATTATGCATGTAACCAGTGGTATTCAACTCACGCATGCCGGCATCTACAATCGGGAAACCGGTACGTCCCTCACACCAGCGTTTAAAATATGCGTCATTCTGTTGCCAAGGTATGTCTACATACTTTGGCTGGAATGCTTCGCCGAATACGTTGGGAAAATGCCAGGCGATATGCGTAAAGAAATCGCGCCAATAAATTTCGTTCAAGAGTGTATGTTTGCTACCAAAAGCACGTGTGATGATTTTGTGCACTTCGCGTATAGATACGGTACCAAATTTATTATGTGCCGATAGATGGCTAGTCGCGTTCAATGCGGGATAATCACGGTCGTGAGGGTAATTGGTCAAGTGTTGCATTTTCTTCAGTAGTGCAATCGCTTCTTGTCGTCCACCTTTGACGGCCAAATTAGGATGCGAGTGCTGCGCTAAGCGTTGGACCATCGTGTTATCTGCAAGAGGTATAGCCTGCTGATAAAAATTGTTCGCAGTGGTTTTGCGTGGTGGCGATACCGGTAGTTGTGACGCACGTTTGAAAAATGGCGTGTAAATGGTGTATGGCAGACCATCCGCTTTGTGAACTTGTTCAGGCTCATGGAGTAGCGCATCAGCATAGGAATGAAAAGCAACTTTGTGCTGCTCGCAAGCGACAGCTATTTGTCGGTCCCGCGTTAAACTAAACGGTGTGTAATCGCGATTGAGGAACACAGCGTCTATAGGGAGTTTGGAGAGCAACTGTGCCACGACTTCTTCCGCGATGCCGTAAAAATAATACAACTTCCCTTGTTGGCGTTCCAATTGTTCTTCGAGATCTATCAGTGACGTTGCCATAAACGCAATGCAATGCTTACTTTTATAAGCATTTGCTTCAATTTGGCGTTTGTCAAAAATAAAACAAGGTATCACGCGTTCAGAAGAAGCGAGTGCTTCAATCAGCGCGCTATTGTCTTGTAAACGCAAATCGCGTCTGAAAATGTGTAAAGCAAGTTGATATGGTTTAGGCATCCCGCACCCGGCACATTGGTGTTAATGAGCGATGATGATCTTTAAGAGTTGGATAATCGCCAGACCAAAAACGCCGGCCAATATATCATCGAGGACCATACCAATACCACCATGAATTTTTTTATCGATGAAGCCAATTGGCCATGGTTTTAGAATGTCGAAAAGTCTAAAGAGTACAAATCCTAACGCCACCCAATGCCAACCGTGGGGCGCATTGATCATAGTGACAAAAAAACCAACAAATTCATCAATACACATACCTGGGTGATCTTGAACGTTGATTTCTTTGCTGATGCGCCCACATAACCCAATCGCGACAATGGTGAGCACCAAGGTGATGGCGAGATAATATGGCAAAGACAATTGGCTGGCTAACAAATAAAAAGGAATGGCCATCAGCGTGCCGAAGGTGCCAGGTGCAAAGGGCATTGCGCCACTACCAAAACCAAAAGCAACAAAATAACTCGGACGTTGCCAAACTGCTTCAGGCACCGGCGGATTAAATTTGGCTTTAGAGACAAAATAATTAGAAATGTTGGTAGCCCATAAGCGTGCCATGATAGTTGCCTCCATGTTGATCGTGTAATACTAAGCCTAATGCGGCGGTTATGTCACCAATGTAGGTATATGGGCAATCGATGGTTGCTAAGCGTCGTGCCAATTCATTAGTGTGTTCTGCGGCTATGGTAAAACATAATTCATAGTCATCGCCAGCATTTAACGCGAGTGCGATCGCTTCTTCTTTAGTCACACTGTCTTGTAGTGCGGATGAGCAAGGGAGACGATCGACATCAATGCGCGCGCCTACATGGCTTTGGGTGAGAAGATGGGTGAGATCGGCTGCGAGACCATCAGAGATATCAATGGCGGCGTTCGCCAAACCAGCGAGTGCTTGGCCAATGGTAACACGGGGCTCAGGACGATTGAGGCGTTCGCGTAAGAAAGTTTCTGCTGGGTTAAGCGCATGTGTGGACAGCTGCGCTTGACGTAATCCTAATCCCGCGTCACCCAAGGTGCCAGTGACATAAATTCGATCGCCAGGTTGAGCACCTGATCGATAGACACACTGACCTGTGGCTGCGAAGCCTAGTATTTGTACCGTGATACATAAAGGCCCATGGGTTAAGTCGCCACCAATCAACTGTACCCCATGACGTTGTGCCAGATGGAAAAACCCCTGACAAAAATGTTTTAACCAATCATCATTGGCTTCAGGGAGAGTGAGTGCAAGGAGCGCCCAGGCAGGCGTTGCGCCCATGGCAGCCAGATCACTTAAGTTGACCGCGAGTGCTTTGTGGCCTATATCTTCAGGCGATGTCGTGATAGGAAAGTGGATGCCGGCGACGAGGGTATCCGTGCTGATCACGAGTTCGTGCCCCGCAGGCACCCGCACTACTGCCGCATCATCGCCGATGCCCTGCTTGACATCTGCACGCGCGTGGCCGTGCTGAGTGAAATAGGTGTTGATGATTTCAAATTCATTCATAAACAAAAGTGCACGTCATCTGTCGTTGGATTAATTGCTCAGAATAGCATGCTTAGCGCTCGATAGAAGTGATTCTAACTGATATATTCCAAAGGACGAACCATAGCAAGAGAAGGAAGTGAGATGACAGCCATCGAATGGTTAGGAAAATTAATCGCTGTTGATACCACATCACATCGATCCAATTTGGGTTTAATTGACATGATCGAGGCGTGGTTTGCCACGCATGATTTAAGTTGTCGTATCACTCACGATGCTAGTCAACAAAAAGCGAATCTCTTTGTCACGTTGCCTGCGCATGATGGTAAGGTGACGGGTGGTCTCTTGCTGTCTGGGCATACGGATGTCGTGCCGGTTGAGGGACAGTCCTGGTCTAGTGATCCTTTCACAGCCACTGAACGGGATGGCAATATTTATGGTCGCGGTGCTTGCGATATGAAGGGCTTTATCGCCGTTGTCTTGGCATTATTACCCACGTTAAAAGCGCGGCGTTTATCGCAGCCCGTACACTTTGCGTTTTCTTATGATGAAGAAGTAGGCTGTAGAGGCGCGCCCTTATTGATCGAAGACATGTTGCGTGCTGGTATTTGTCCAGAAGCGTGTGTAGTGGGTGAACCCTCGATGATGCGCCCAATCATCGCTCACAAAGGGATTGCTGCGTATCAATGTCAAGTGCATGGTCGTGCAGCGCATTCGTCATTGACCCCGAATGGGTGCAATGCCATCGAGTATGCCGCACGTGTGATCGATGGCGTGCGTCAGCTAGCACACACTTATCGTACCGAGGGTCCTTTCGACTCGGCGTTTGATGTGCCATACACGACACTATCGACCAATCAAATTTGTGGTGGCATCGCACTCAATGTGATACCAGCGACGTGTGAATTTGGTTTTGAGTTTAGAAATTTGCCGGCAGTAAGCCCTGAGCATATCATTGATCATCTAAAAGCATTTGCACAACAACGTGTGTTACCAGAGATGCAACAAGCCGATGCCGACTCACGCATTGAATTTTTGTCGTTGGGTAGCGTACCGTACTTTGAAATCAGTCAAGAAGCGCCATTGGTGCGTTTAGTACAACAGCTTACAGGCGCAGTGGCGCCAGGTAAGGTATCATATGCGACGGAAGCGGGTTTATTTCAAGCGGCACATATACCGACGATTGTGTGTGGCCCAGGGAGTATCGAGCAAGCACATCGTCCGGATGAATATGTGAGCATTGCGCAACTGTCCGCTTGTGAAGCGTTTGTCACGGCACTTGCTGCAGCAAAAGATTTCTAGCTTTCTGATCATACAGCGTTTATCTTTTCAATTTTTTAGGTTGGAGCAGTGATGGAAACCAGAAAATTACCCCAAGAATCGGTCGCATTGGTGATAGAAAAACAATTATCCCAGTTAGATGAATTAGCGCTGATGTTGCGTGAGTTAGGCGATCAAAAAGCCCGTCAATTTTATCAAAAGCAATGTGATGAGACAGTATACGCTGAATTGCCAGACAGCTTTGATGAGTTAGGCAACCTAATAGAGCGTATCGAACAAACGATCGAAAATGCCACGCGACCGCAAATTGAAATGCTCATTGCAACATTGCAAGATGCTCATCAGCAAATCTTATTCGATGATAAAGTGCGGCAGAAAGTTCAGCGTGTGTGTGATGCGCTCACACAACATGTTAGCTACTACCCCGATAAATATAGTCAAGATCCGCTAGAGGCGACTTACACGCGAATGATGGAGATGATGGATGAGCTGACCAAGAAAGCGACCCACCTCGAGGCACGAGAACGGGCATTAGCCGCATATCACGCTTCACTTGAGCAGCAGAGTAAAGACATCCAAACGATGCATCAATCTGCGCAAAGGATGTATCAAGAAATGCAAATCCTATGGCACTCAGCGCAGCAACAATCTCAAGGGGTGGCGCCATTAGCGCAAACTGAGAAAAAAGAATCTAACGGGATGTTTTCGCAATTGTTGTCAAGCTTCGGTATGTATACGGGGGCAAACGTGTCTACGCCGCTCACGCGTGCGCCACGCCAAACAACGACACAGCGTGCGCCTGAGAAACCCATGCGCATTGGGTAGGTGATGTGATAGTTGTGGTGCTTATGAGCAATATATCAGGTGGTGTGTTATCGCCACCTGATATAGTCAATATGGGACCGGCGCGATCTATGATTTTATTTCGTGAATCCGCTTCTTTTTAGCGACGCGATCTAACACCCCATTCACAAATTTATAACCATCCACCGAGCCAAATTTTTTTGACAGCTCTAAAGCTTCATTGATGATGACGCGGTAAGGGACATCGGGACGATGGCTTAACTCATAAACAGCGATGCGTAACACGGCGAGTTCGATGGGATCAATCTCTTGTAATAAGCGTCCTAAATATGGCTGCATGTCACGATCTAATGTGGCTTGATGCTCAGGTACGCCATAAAGGAGTTCTTTGAAATAATCCAGATCAATTTTTCTGTCCACACGATAACGTAAAAATTCTGTTTCGATATCGGCGAGTGGTGGATTGGCCAGTTGCCATTGATACATAGCTTGTAAGGCATAGAGACGTGCGTTGCGTCGTGCGCCAGGATCTAAGGGATTATTTTCTGGCATGTTTGGGTTTTGATTTGATTCGTTTTGCATATCGGGTCAGTCTACTTATTTCTCTTCTAAATTCGTCAATGTCTTGAAAACAACGGTACACTGATGCAAAGCGCACATAGGCAACTTGATCGAGCTGATGCAATTCTTCCATGACCCATTCGCCAATTTGTGAAGAGGGAATTTCGCGTTCGCCGCTGGTCATGGCTTTGCGTTTGATACGTGCGATCGCCGTCTCAACTTGCTCCACGCTAACTGGGCGTTTTTCCAACGCGCGCAAAATACCCGCACGTAATTTTTCCTCACTGAATGGTGCTCGACGTCCGTCGCGTTTGATTAAGCGCGGCAGTGATAGCTCGGCCACTTCATAAGTAGTAAAGCGCTCTTTACACTCAGGACATTCACGGCGGCGGCGTGTTTGGTTGCCTTCGCGTACCAAACGTGAATCAATCACTTTAGTGTCATCAGCATTACAAAAAGGACAGTACATTGTTTTATCAGTTTTTTGTTACCAAAATGCGAATGCGCAAACATTACACTATTTGGTGAATAAAGAACACAACTATTTCTTTCTCAGCAAGAGCGATGCGCTCAGCTCACGCAATAATTGTGCTTTATAGCCAAGATAGTCAATCGCTTGCAAGGCGTTTTGGTACAGTGACTCTACTTTAAATTTGGCATTTTGGATACCAAATAATTTAGGGTAATTCACTTTAGAATGCTGTGGTGAGCCTGTCATCTCTAGCTGAGCGATATCATCTTCAATGTGCAAAGCAAGTCCTAAGTGTTGTGCGAATTCACCCAAGGCTTTCGCATGGCGTTCATCGCTATCACCTGAGCATAATCTGCCCAGCTCTATGCTGGCGGTGGTGAGTGCACCCGTTTTCAAGCGATAAATATTTTCTAACAACATTCTCGAGACACGATCGGCATCTTGTACGGCATCATCGAGTGCTTCACCTGCGAGTAAACCTTGCGCGCCAGTGGCTTCATTTAAAATGCGCATCATTTTCAAACGTTGTTCTGCATTCAAATGGGTCGGATGGTCGGACAGCACTTGCATGGCAAGGGTGGTAAGTGCATCACTCGTGAGTTGATGCATCACGACCCCTTCACCCGACGGCATGGTATCCGCATGATGCATGTGCATATGTACGGCCATCAGACTCATCGCGGTCGCAGCGGCATCGAGATTATCTTGAGGTGCTGCGAAAATGCTGCCTGTCGCATAGACCAGACATGGAAAAATGGGCGTCTGACGCGCTTGATGGGCGAGCGTTTCTTCTAATGCGGTTTTTAGCGCGAGCGCTGGTATCGTTTGTAAATAGGTATCGATGATACGGGTGAGACGTTCAGTGCAGTCGTGCCTGAGATCGGCCACGGAGAGATCGCTTCTCATCAACATTCCTTAGTCGCGTGTGTTAGATGAAATTAATTTTCCATCTAACACACAACGTTTAATAAATGGCAGCTAACATTATTGTCCCGGCAAATCTGTATTTTTATCGAGATCGGCATAAGGCGTTAAGGATTCTTGTTGATTGGCTTGCATGAGAATTTGCACTTTTTGTTCTGCTTCACCAAGAATTTTCTGACAATGTTTGATGAGCGTAATGCCGCGTTCAAAATTGGCGAGTGATTGTTCTAGGCTAAGCTGGCCATGTTCCATGTGATCAATCAACTGATTGATTTCCGTTAATGATTCTTCCAAGTTGGGTAATTGTGGTGTGTTACTCATGAGAGTTATTCCTACATCATGTTGGGGCTGAGTCGTTTAAATTATTTTTGCTAAATGCATGTGGTAGCAAATCATTGATGGTGAATTGTTGATGTTCACCTTGCAGATTACATAAATGGATGATGGTTTCCGGACTTGCAAACTCGAGAATGCGTTGTCTACAAGCGCCACAAGGCGAGGCGATACCTGGGCCTTTGATTAACACAACCATTTGTTTGATGTGACGCTCGCCAGCCGCGATCATGGCACTAATGGCGCCACCTTCTGCACAGATGGTGAGCCCATAAGACGCATTTTCTATGTTACAGCCAGCAAAGAGTTGGCCGTCGGCGCTTTCGATGCAGGCACCTACTTGAAATGTTGAATAGGGTGCATAAGCATGTGCATGTGCGGCAGTCGCTTTTGTTATCAGCGTGGCGAGGTCTTTCATATTATTGTCCTTGTGCTAGTTGGTATCCAGGTTCACCATCGAAGGTGTAGAGATTTTCCGTTTTAATCACATCTAACCCTGCTTGATTGAGTGCGGTAAGCAAACGCA
This sequence comes from uncultured Coxiellaceae bacterium, assembly GCA_964648015.1. Lineage (GTDB taxonomy): Bacteria > Pseudomonadota > Gammaproteobacteria > DSM-16500 > DSM-16500 > Aquicella. The sequence continues at coordinate 7,150 of CAZYKO010000013.1, read as the reverse complement.
GAATATTTTCATGATGCGTTGGCGACATGTCTTTGATGTTAGCACTCGTTTGAAAACGCAAACAACAATGTTGTAGGAACGGTGCTTCTGTTGCGCTATCGGGCCATATTTTTAAACCCCGACTGGAGATGGTGATCAATTGTAATGTGTCACCTAAATCTTTGACGCGTGAAGCAAGTGCGTCTGCCGAGAGATTGTCAACATTGTCAATAAAGACGTCCACGCCTACCAGTGCTTTGGTGCTTTTTTTCCTGACTGGCTCATGATAGTCGGTGTTAGTGGGTGTGCTATGTTGGTAATCGACGGCTTTGAGATATTGTGGTTTTTGACCAAGACGTGCAATGACCGCCTGAGCAAATTCGCGTGTGCCCACGTTTTGTGTGGTATAGGCGTTGCCACTGATGTCTGCGGTATGAATGCCATCTTCAATGGTTTTTAACCAAGCATTTTGAATGAGTGTAGCAATGGCTGGTTGATCAATATGAATGAGCATTTGTACGGCGGCATTAATGAGGCCGGAGGGATTCGCGATATTTTTGCCGGCGATATCGGGTGCAGAGCCATGGATGGCTTCAAACATGGCCATGTGATTGCCGATATTCGCAGAACCTGCGAGTCCGACAGAGCCTGTAATTTGTGCTGCCACATCGGAAATGATATCACCATATAAATTGAGGGTGACAATCACATCAAAGCGTTGTGGTTGTGTGGCTAACAGCGCGGTGCCGATATCAATGATGTAATGGTCATGAGCGATATGTGGATATTGTGCAGCGATTTCATCAAAGACACGATGGAACAAACCATCTGTCATTTTCATAATGTTATCTTTAGTAAAACAGCTCACTTTTTTACGATTGAATTTTTCGGCGTACTCAAATGCATAGCGTATGATGTGTTCGCAACCTTGACGCGTGATGAGTTTCAAGCATTGCACCACATCTTCTGTTTGACGATGTTCTATTCCCGCATACGTGTCTTCCTCATTTTCACGAACGATGACTAAATCTACGTTCGAGCAAAGGCTCGTCACATATGGGGCATAGGAAACACAGGGACGCACGTTGGCATAGAGACCTAATGCCTTGCGCAAGGTGACGTTCAAGCTTTTGTAGCCGCCGCCTTGTGGTGTCGTGATGGGGCCTTTTAATAAAACGCGCGTACGTTTTAAGGCTGCCCAGGCGCTATCAGGAATACCTGATGAATTGCCAGCTAAGTAGGCTTTTTTGCCGATATCAATCACTTCAATTTCTAGCGGTGCATTAGCAGCAGCAAGTATATCAAGCGTGGCCTGCATGATTTCAGGGCCAATACCATCACCGTAGGCTACAGTGATCGGGGTTTTAATGGACACGGGAAAACTCCTATCGATAAATTATTATTGTGAATGACTATGTTCTCGTGTGTTCGCCGTGCCTGGCAAAGATTCCGTGGTTAATCCGAGCACGACTTTTTCCATATGCATGCTGCGTGAACCTTTAATCAAAATGGTCGTTGGGTTGTATAAAAACGGTTTGAGTGCATTCAAGAGTTTGTGTTGCTCATTGAAATGATAAGCACCATCGCCGAAGCTTTGTGCTGTTTGTGCGCTCAACTCGCCATACGTGAAAAGATAATCAATGCCACTGGCCCGAATTTTTTCACCCATTTCCAAATGAATCGCTTTAGCGTCTGGACCCAATTCCTTCATGTCCGCTAACACTAAAATCTTTTTGCCTGCAAAATCATTGAGTACGCGTATGGCCGCCGTTAACGACAGCGGATTGGCGTTGTAGGTATCGTCAATAATGGTGACGTCATTGGCGAGGCGATGTACTTGCATTCGCCCAGGGGCGGGTTGTAAGTGCTCCAAGCCGTTTTTGATGGCCACTAAATCGATGTTGATGGCGATACATGCGGCCGCGGCTGCTTGCATGTTGAGAATGTTATGCTCCCCGAGGAGTGGTAGGCGTACATCAATTTCCCCCACTGGGGTGTGTAAGCGCTGTTGTCCCCCTATCGAGCTCGTGCGTACATTGGCTTCGGGATGCTGTCCAAAAGTGAGGAAGCGGTGGTTGGGGATTAATTTTTGCCAATAGGTGTAGAAGTCGTCATCACGATTAAGGATCGCGAGACCGTTCGATGCCAAGCCTTCGAAGATTTCTCCCTTTGCACGTGCCACACCAGCAAGATCACCGACACCTTCTAAATGCGAAGGACCGGCATTGGTGATCACGGCCACGTCGGGATGCGTTAAGCCGGTCAGGTAAGCGATTTCGCCAAAATGGTTCATGCCCATTTCAATGACCGCATATTGATGGAGAGCATTTAAACGTGAGAGGGTCAATGGTAAGCCTAGGTGATTATTTAGGGTTCCTTGGGTGGCCAGCACATGGTTGGCATCATCATGACAAGCAGCGGCCATGATGGCGGCGATCATATTTTTGACAGTGGTTTTGCCATTGCTGCCAGTGACAGCAATCACGGGTAATTTAAATTGTTGTCGCCAGTGAGCGCTTAATGTGCCTAATGCCGCGACCACATCGGGGACCACGAGTTGTGGTAAGGGACTGGCAACGGGTGCCTCGACTAATGCTGCGCTAGCGCCTTGTTGCGCCGCTTGGGCGAGAAATGCATGCCCATCCACACGTTCACCACGGATGGCAACGAAGAGGTTGCCGGGCGTGAGCGTGCGTGTATCAATACTGACCCCGGTAAAAGTGGTTTCCGATTGCTCAGCTGGATTCAATCCTAGAATCGTCGCGGCTTGCTTAAGCGTCATTTGTAGCATGGGAGGCATCCATAATGAAAACTGATAGCGCGTATCATATCATTTCTGGGGGAAATGACACATATTAGGGTTTATCCTGGCGATCAGATCCCTCTTTTTCCCATTAAGAGACCATGATAGTAAAATAGCCAGATGCACGCACATAGGTAACGTAGCCATCGTTGCGCCAAGACTAACCGCTAAACACAAGGTAAATGTGATGAAGAAGTTAAAAGTGGGACATGTGAGCAATTTGGAAGATAAAACGGGTGTGTCGGTATTCTTATTCGAAGAGCCGGCGCGAGGTGCCTATCAATTGTGTGGCGCAGGACCCGCGACTCGGGAATTGACAGCGCTTGAGTTGGAATCCAGCACACCTTGTGTGCATGCGTTGGTCCTCTCCGGTGGGAGTGCCTTCGGTTTGCAAGCGGCACACGGCGTGATGCAATTTTTGAGTGAGCGTGGTGTTGGTCTCGCCCTGCCGCATGGGGTAGTGCCTATTGTGCCGGGTGCGGCGATTTATGATTTGAATTATCAAGGCGCAGTGCCACCCACGCCTAAGGATGGCTATGCTGCTTGTTTATCAGCAAAAGAAAATAATACGCAGTCCGGGCGCATTGGCGCAGGGACAGGGGCGACCGTCGGTAAGTTGCTCCCTGCGGCAACACCGATGACAGGTGGCTTGGGGCACGCGAAGTTGTCACTCCCCAATGGTGTGATGGTTGAAGCTTATGTGGTGGTCAATGCGGTTGGTGATGTCCGAGGGGAGGGTGGTGAGATTATTGCGGGTGCGCGTATGCGCGATGGGCAATTCGGCAATATAGAACGGCATATCATGGGTGGCGAAGGTGGCGTGAACTTTTATAATCTCACCAACACCACACTGGCTGCGGTCTTTACCAATGCCGCATTTAGCAAGCCAGAATTAAAACAAATTGCCAAAATGGCGGTTGCCGGCATGGCGCGCGCGATTGCACCGGTATTTACTTCTTTTGATGGCGATATTGTTTTTGCGTTTTCATTGGGTGATGAGAGTGCTTCTATCGTCACCATTGGTACGATGGCCGCAGAAGCGTTACGCTTAGCCATCGTGAATGCGGTTGCCGATACCGTCGTGATTCATTAATGAGGAACCCGATGTTAGCCTTAATTACCCATGTGGAATGTGTCGACCATGAAATGGGTCCAGATCACCCCGAGTCGCCCGCGCGCTTACAGGTCATTCATCAAGCGCTTGCTGCAACAACGTTTGCGGTGCCCGTTGTGCAATTGATCGCGCCAGCAGCGACGCATGAACAATTGAGTCGTGCTCACGCGCCGCATTATGTGGATGAGTTATTCGCCATCGCGCCAAAGCAGGGCTACCTGCCGCTCGATCCAGATACGACGATGAATCCTGCTACATTGAAAGCGGCATTATATGCCGCTGGGGCTGTTGTGTTAGCGGTAGATACGGTGCTTACGGATCAAGCGCGCGTCGCTTTTTGTTACGTGCGTCCGCCTGGCCATCACGCAGAAGTGGCTAAAGCCATGGGTTTTTGTTTTTTTAACAATGTGGCGGTGGGGGTGATGCATGCATTGGCCCACTATGGCTTGCAACGCGTGGCGATCATCGACTTCGATGTACATCACGGCAATGGGACGCAAGCGATTTTCCAATCGGATGCGCGCGTGATGTATTGCTCTAGTTTCGAACATCCGTTTTACCCCGGTTATTCACCCGCACACGATAATGCGCATCTCTTGCCTGTACCATTACCCGCGGGTACCACAGGCGCGCAATTTCGCGAACGTGTTGCTGCGGCATGGTTTGCGAAATTACGTGCGTTTCAACCGCAACTCATCTTTTTTTCTGCTGGCTTCGATGCCCACCAAGATGATCCTCTAGCCGATCTTAAACTTAGCCAAGACGATTATGTGTGGTTGACTAAAGAAATCGCCGCGATTGCACGAGATTGTTGTGGTGGCAAAATGATTTCTGTCTTAGAAGGTGGTTACAATCTGGATGTCTTGGCGCAATGTGTGCCAGTACATGTGCAAGCGATGGTTGGGGAAGTTTAGTTTCTAATTTAGAAAAGTGTCAACGGCGAGGAGGATCTCAATGATGTCTGCAAGTATGAGACGACCGCACAATATGCGTCCCCTGAGGAGGCCGCGTAGCGGCCGTTGTGGCGAGTCAAAAATGTCTTTTGCCTGACGGCAAAAACTTAGATTCAGGTGGAGAATGAACTCCACCTGAATCTTACGCCACCAAACGCTCACGCGCTATGGTGGCGGTCTCAAACCTCTAAGGAATTTTGATGAGCGTAGCGAGTGTGGCCATCGTTCGTAATGTCCTAAGCACCTGTCATTGCGAGGCGCCCGAAGGGCGACGTGGCAATCCAGACCGCGTGGTCAGTAACATTAGGTAACCACTCGTACGGCGCTGTTATCTCAGTATACACACGCACCATCTCGGGTTTAGGGACAAATAAAGCTGGATCACCACGCTCGCTGCGCTCGCTCGTGATGACGACATTGGAAGGTTGCTAGCTCGTGATGTCCTAAGCACCTATCATTGCGAGGCACCCGAAGGGCGACGTGGCAATCCAGACCGCTTGCCAATGCCCGTAAAGATTTCTTGCATAAAACATCAACTAACATTAGCAAAAACCACGCGATGGTCTACGTTGAGGCTTTGCAAGTGTCCAACATGTCTAAATCGGCAAAAGGTGATGTGGTGAATCATGGTAAAAATGTAAAGCAAAAATCTCGATTAAATCGTAGCATTCTAGATAAAGGGTGGTTTGAATTTAAGAGGCAGCTTGATTACAAATTAGCTTGGAGCGGGGGTCACTTGATAGGAGTATCACCCCACTATAATAGTCAGACCTGCCCCTGTTGTAGCCATGTAAGTAAAGTAAATAGAAAATCACAGACAGTTTTTAAGTGTATGGCCTGTGGTTTTGAAGAGAATGCTGATGTGGTTGGTACGATGAATATACTAAGGGCAGGATATGCCCAGTTAGCCTGTGAAGTGAACGGTGCGGTAATGCCGTCAGCAGCAGGAACCCACCGAGGCGAGCTAGTGAGTCATCACTAAGCGTGGTAGGAATCATTGCCCCTTCAGGGCGAGGAGGATGTCAAACGATACAAAATATGTGGTAATTGGTCGTGAATTATATCTCGCTCATATTGAAACCCAACTTTTTCCAGAACGTGTTGTGATGATATGTTTGTTGGGAGGGTGTAACTGACTATATTTTTGAGACGTAACACCTCAAAAGCAATTTCGATACAGGCTTTTGCGATCTCAGTTGCAAGCCCTTGATTCCAAAACTGTGGCATTAAGGTATACCCGAGTTCTATTTCATCTTGACCAGATACGTTGACACGTCGTAAGCCGCCGCGTCCCACCCATTCTTTTGTTTTTGTATTATAAAACATCCAAAGGCCAAAGTTATTTTCTTTCCATTGTCTCAAGTTCCAATCTAAATTTTCTTGAGATTGTTGAGTCGTCCGAACGCCTCCTAAAGTTGCCATAACTATTGGATTAGTATACATCATGATAAGTTTGTCGAGATCATGTTCACAAATTTTATAAGCAACTAATCTCTCTGTAGAAAAGCATTCTATAGATTTTAACTGAGTAATAGTTTTCACGCTTTACTTCTTCAACTTTATTAGAGAGTTAACAACTATAAGTGTTAACTCTGTATAATCATAGCGTCTCTGCTAGTTCACATCAATTTCCACATATGTAAATACTATGATGCATTATCTAGATCTCTACACGGCTAAATTTAATTTTGGCTCGCGATGTTTACAAAGGGTCCACGACGTAAACATCTTAAGACTGAGAGTATTCTGCCGATAAAGAGCCCCGACATGAAGCCATGCACGATAAGTAGCCATTTAGGTTGTTGCAGATATTGTAAAAGGCTTAAGTCTAATAGAAATTGATCGCCCAGATAACATTTGAGCGCGATCATGATGAAGGTCATGATCAATACGCCATATGAACCTGGTTGCTGTAATTGTTGTGTCTGCGGAATAGCTTTAATGCCCAAAAATTTAAATTGCAGCATGCCAAATAAGACACCGGCGATGAGGCTAAGGCACAAGCGTTCAAGCAATGCGAGTGTCCAATGATCCACCAGGGCCGACATGAGACAAATGGAGAGAAAGATAAACATCAAGGGGAAGTAGAGGCATTGTCGCAGAGAAATTTGGTGTGGGTGCGTGGCTTTGATACCAATATGGATGAGATATGCCATCATGACATAAACCCACCAAGGGGTGTTTGCGATTGATTCCCATATCCAGTGTGGCATCGTGCATCATCCGCTTTGGGCGATAGTGGTTTCGAACCACCGACCCCTACCGTGTGAAGGTAGTGCTCTCCCGCTGAGCTAATCGCCC
>CAZYKO010000012.1:0-67040 GCA_964648015.1 uncultured Coxiellaceae bacterium | reverse complement strand
GCGCGGAGTCGAACCGCGGACCTACTGATTACGAATCAGTTGCTCTACCAACTGAGCTACGTCGGCTTACTTGCCTAAAAACAGGCGCAAAGTATAAATAAAATCCCGTCACACTGCCAGACAAAACGCAAAAAAATTCGGGTAAATCATGAAGTCGCTTGTCTTAAGCATGCACACTGTGCATGTTATGCGCACAATTACCCGGTAACCGTCTATACACGCGACGCCAACATCACAGATTGTACTCAATCACAAAATACATTTATAATTATGACCTCTTATTTCTCCCTCCCCCTGTCGATTTACCCCCTGGATTACCTCACACATTTGTGTCCGCAAACGCCCCTCATCAGCGTTAAACAACTTATCAACAGGAGACTATCATGCGTCTATTATTGCCTCGAGGATTCACCCTTATTGAACTCATGCTGGTAATCGCCATCATTGGCATCTTAACTACCCTAGCCATTCCCTCCTATGTGCAATACATGCAACGCGCTCGATTCACCGAAGTGATCACTGCCACTTTACCCTTCAAAACCGCCATAACGCTCGCATTACAAGAGGGCACACCAATGAAAGAATTAGCCAATGGTGTCCATGGTGTGCCATCGAGCCCGGTGAAGACCAACAATCTGCTCGGTGTCAGCGTAGAAAAAGGCATCATCACCGCGACAGCAAGCTCGCCATTGAATAGTGCGACTTATCAACTCAAACCAGATGCGGATGGCACACACTGGACGGTGAGCGGCACTTGTCTTAAACAAGGTTTATGCCATGAGTAAACACATCTCCCCCCAAGGGCTCTTGCACTTCTTATGTCTTGACGGTCTCATAACAAACAAGACGGCGCAACAAGTGCAAGCAGCCATCGATAGTCAATCACTGACCGTGCCGCAATACTTGGTGCAGCAAGCATTGCTCACGAGTGCTACTATTTTAGCCTGTTGTCAGCGACATTTGACTATACCCACTTGCGAATTAGATGCTAGCGCACTCAACTTACTGACATCCACACCGCTTAATGATGCGTTAATTCATCGCTATCGCGTCATTCCAATTGATTATGATGATCATCAATTATGCTTAGGCATGAGCGATCCCACCGATACCGCGACGATCGATGCGATTCGCTTTCATACTGGTTTAGCGATTCGCCCTATGCTGATCGATGAAAATATACTCGAACATGCACTTACGCATCACTTCACCCTCAATACGATCAACAATCATTTACAAACCGCACTCGAGGTGATGCCGCCATCTACTGTCCAGCCTTCGTTAGCAACAAGGCCAACCGACAATGACGATGAACCGATTACTCAATTCGTCAACCAAGTCATTAAACAAGCTATCGCTCAACATGTCTCAGACATTCACGTCGAACCCTTACAACAACAATCACGCATTCGTTTTCGCTGTGATGGCCTGTTGCATGAAGTGACGCAAATACCGAGCACGCTCGCTCTCCGTGTAATTGCACGTTTTAAAATCATGGCTGATCTCAATATTGCAGAAAAACGTCACCCCCAAGATGGTCGACTGACTGATCCAGCCCTCGGCAATGTGAGTTTGCGCGTCAGTACTTGCCCTACGCTTTACGGAGAAAAAGTCCAATGCCGCCTTATCCACAACAAACAACAATTAAACTTAGAAGCACTGGGTTTACTTCAAACACAATACGACGCTGTGATCAACGCACTCGCCAAACCTCAGGGCTTAATCTTGGTGACCGGGCCCACAGGGTGTGGCAAGAGCTTGACACTCCATGCTGCACTACAACATTTGAATGATACGGCTAGAAATATTTGTACGCTCGAAGACCCCATCGAAGCCACATTAGCAGGCGTGAATCACGTTGCGATCAATCATAGTATTGGCCTAGATTTTGCCACGCTCATGCGTACCCTATTACGTCAAGATCCTGATGTCATTATGATTGGTGAAATACGCGACCCAGAGAGCGCGCATATTGCATTGCAAGCGGCACAAACCGGTCATTTAGTACTTGCAACGCTACACAGTAATCATGCGTTGGCAGCATTATCGCGTTTGCACATGATGGGATTAGCGCAACACCTTTTTTGCAATACCATCTCGCTGATCGTGGCACAACGCCTAGTGCGGCAATTATGCGCTTTCTGCAAAAAACCAGACCAGCAACAGCATGAGGATGGCAGCATGCGCTTCACCTCGGTAGGTTGTAGGCATTGTAGAAATGGGTTTAAAGGTCGTGTCGGCATCTTTGAATGTCTGCCATTCACACAAACCTTATTGACGCACTCACAACACAATCAATTAACACCGCTCTCCGTTGACGATTTACCACAACCCTATGTCACCTTATGGGAGTCAGGACTCGCCAAGGTCAATGCTGGCATCACCAGCTTACAAGAACTCTGCCGAGTCGTCGCACGGGAAAATTCGTCGCATCACGCTTAGGTTAATTGCAAATAATGACGTCTTCGTTTCAGTAGCAACACGCTACAAACACTTCAAAAAGGATGCGTGATGAAAGTCTTGATTCGTTATCGCACGATGAAGGCTATCCAGCCTGCCGTCATTACTATGTTTTTTCGACAATTCGCGACACTCTATAGCGCCGGCATCACGCTGACACAATGTTGTGACTTGTTAGAAAAAAATCAATCTCATCCACGGATGCGGCTAATCATTTATGCGATTAAATGCCATCTATGTGCTGGTCACAGCTTGCATGAAAGCCTAATTCAACATACGAACATCTTTGATACACTCAGTTGTCGTTTAGTGCATATCGGGGAGGAAACTGGCACACTCGAGCACACCCTCGTGCGTTTAGCGGATTACCACGAACGTCAAACACGACTGAAACAGCAATTGCAACAAGCACTCTTCTATCCGTGCATCGTATTGATCATCGCATGCTTAATGACAGCGGGCATGTTGATGTTCATTATTCCAAAATTTGCACTCTTGTTGGCAGCGCATACAGACAAACTACCCTTCCTCACACGTCTATTGTTTGCATTCTCCACTCAATTGAATGCGCATGCGACGCCACTCATGCTGTTATTTGCCATCAGCATTGGCACCATGGTTTATGCGCAACAACAAGGCTATCTACACGATTGGACCACAGTCATCTGGCCGCAGTTACCGCTCATTCGCACCTTCATACGTACCAAGGAACAAGCACACTTTGCGCGCTATCTCGCTTTGTGCTTAAGTGCCGGACTCCCTATCACCGAAGGATTACACTTGATCATGCGCAACACAAACACCAAAGACTTAACCAACGCGCTCTACCAACTCCTCGCCCAGGTACGCGCAGGCACACCATTGCATTGCGCCATGGCAAGCCAAACGATTTTTCCTACGATGATGGTGCAGATGAGCAAAATCGGTGAAGAAACGGGTATGCTCGATCAAATGCTGGGCAAATGTGCCGATATACTAGAAGTCACACTGGCTGAGATGCTTGAACGGGGTCTGCAATTACTCGAACCCTTGATTATGCTAGGTCTTGGTGCTTTAATCGGTGGATTACTGATTGCTATCTACTTACCGCTTTTCAACTTAGGAAATGCATTTTAACCATGGATATCCTCAATGCTTTCGCTAATAATCCCGATCTTTTTTTGGTGATGATCGCAATTCTTTCACTCTTCATCGGTAGCTTTTTGAATGTCGTCATTTATCGCTTGCCACGGATGATGGAGCAAAGCTGGAGTGAAGAGTGTCGCATTTATTTGGGTTTAAAGCAGCACACTGATGAAGAAAAACTCAGTTTATATCTGCCATTCTCACATTGCACACGTTGTAAAAAAGTTATTTTACCCTGGCATAACATTCCACTCGTCAGCTATCTTTGGTTACGTGGTAAGTGTGCGTACTGCTCAGCTAGCATTTCCCTGCGTTATCCCTTAGTTGAATTACTGACATGCTTGGTATCCGTTTATGTGGCGTGGCGTTATGGCGTAAGCATGCAAACATTAGCAGCATTGATTTTTACATGGTTTTGCATCTGCCTGACTTTTATCGATTTAGATTATCATTTGTTACCTGATGAACTCACCCTCACCTTACTGTGGGCTGGGCTTGTATTTAGCCTTTACAATGTCTTTTGCAATAGTCACGATGCGATTATCGGCGCTATTGCCGGTTATGCTATCTTCGCGCTCACGCAATGGTTGTTTGCTTTGGCAACCCAGAAAACCGGTATGGGCCAAGGCGATTTTAAATTTCTGGCGGCAATGGGCGCCTTTTTGGGTTGGCAAATGTTACCACTCATCATTCTCTTGGCTTCCGTGAGCGGGGTGATTATCACGTTCACCCATATGTTGCTGAAGCGCAATTTCAAAAGCAACCCACTGCCTTTTGGCCCGTACCTCGCTGTCGCAGGATGGATCGCCATGTTATGGGGTAAAGAAATCATGCGTTTTTATTTAGGATTTATCTAACATGTTGGTGGTTGGCTTAACAGGGGGTATTGGATCAGGTAAATCCACCGTGGCTAACCTATTCAGCAAACAGGGGGTACCGATCATTGACGCCGACGTTATTGCACGTGACGTCACACAAGTGGATCAACCCGCTTTAAAGCATATTGTCGCCCGTTATGGCGAGCAGATATTACATCCTGATGGCACACTCAATCGCGCAAAACTTGGAAAAATTATTTTCAACCACAGTGATGAGCGTCGTTGGCTAGAATCGCTGCTCCATCCTCTCATTGAAAACGCCATCATTGCGCATCTACAAACACTGGATTGTGCTTATTGCATTGTTGTCATTCCGTTGCTATTCGAAGTCGATCCCTATCCTTTCATACAACGGATCTTGGTGGTCGATACCCCACGTGAGCTCCAAATAGCTCGTGTCACAGCTCGAGATCAACTGACGCCCACGCAAATTGAAAATATCCTTAACGCCCAAGTCAGCCGCACCCATCGTCTCACCCACGCCGATGACGTCATTGAAAACCATGGTGATCTGCAAACACTTGCGGCGAGTGTGGCTCACCTGCATCAACGTTACCTAGAAATCGCTGCTACAATGCGTCAATAGTCAATAAGGTTTTTTTGCCTTTGGCAAAAAATCTTTGTGAAAGGTAGAGATTGAATGCCACCTGTCACTTACGCAACCAAACAGGCTGCGCCTGTTATGGTCGCGGTATTAGACCTCTAAGGAATTGATGATAATCCCTTGCAAATCATGGCTAATGGTGATATTCGTTTCAACAAAATAAGAAATAAGATATTCACACTATATTGTAAATTTACTGTACAACTTTAACTTGAGTCATGGTATTATCAATATTCCTTAGAGGTCTGACATCGCGGCCATTAGTTTCATGTTTGGGTGCATCGCTTGGGGTGACAGACAGTTACCGCCACAACGCCGCTGTGCTACAGACACAACCTTATTGACTTCGAGAGAGCTTGGACTGGCGCCCTTATGACTGAACGAATTATTTATGAACAACCATTAAACGAAGTGATTCGCGTCTGCTTGCGACTAGAGCAACTCTTTCAACAAGTCGATCATGCGCTCAATGATGAAACGTCCATTTTAGGCGCCCGTAATGTGATGTCATTGATGATGAATCTCTTACAAGTACTCGATCGTCCTGATCTCAAAGCAAAACTCGCGAAGGAAATGAGCTTTCACCTGACGACACTGTCCCCACAGGCACAATTACCCGACGTTGATGCACAACAATTGAGTGACATCAAAGCGCAGTTAGAAGTCTTATCACGCAATTTCATTGATAGTAGCGGCAAAATTGGACATCGTTTACGTGAAAGTGAATTTTTGAATAGCCTACGCCTGCATCTTGCCAGCCCTGGCGGTGGATGCAGTTTTGATATACCGTTATTTCAATATTGGTTACAACAACCATTAGCTGAACGCCAAGCGACGATCAATGACTGGTTAGGAGAGTTCGGCCAAATCAGAGCCGCCGTATCGCTGATTTTATTACTGGTGCGCAAAAAAGCTCGCATGGAAGAAAAAGTAGCCGCGCATGGTTTTCACCAAGAATTACTCGACCCACAATCGCATCTTCGTATGATTCGCATTGGCATCAAGCGCGATATCAGTGCTTATCCTGAAATCAGCGTAGGTCGACATTTTTTAAGTATTCGTTTTTTTCAACCAGATACAGAAAAACGGCCAGGTCAATACGCTGATGACCTTCCTTTCACACTCACCTATTGTAATGTACCCACCTAACCATGGATAAAAATACGATCAGTTGCCCCACATGTCAAAAACCAGGTACTTGGACTGACAAGAACCCCTGCAAACCTTTTTGTAGCGAACGCTGTCGCTTAATTGATTTAGGCGCTTGGGCAAGCGAAGCTCATCGCGTACCCGGTGAAGTGGTTGATCCTCACGACATTAATCACCAAGAAGATGAGTGACGCCAGGAACCTTTGTTTATAATTCCATTTTAGGTGAAACGCTCGGCGCGCCGCAGATGGCTTGCAACAATAAATCCCTACCAGCGCACATTTGCCTAATAAAGCTTTGACCTATTGCAGGCAATGCATCATAACAAGTTTTGAGCGAACTCACGGACGTCACAGTTTTTATTTTCACGCTATCCCAAACCTCTCCTTCCGCATTCGTATAGAATGCGCCACTCGCATCAAGCGTCCTATCGACACGATTCCACGCATCACAAACGCGTCCACGACTTGCACTGGCAAAATGCGCAGCAACCGCAGTCGCATCGTCCTTAATTGTGACATCCGCAAGGTCTGCATTGAGAATTAAATACGTATGATCTTTGTGATATTGGCGTTTACTTGATTGAAAAATCACTTCTTGAATTTGCGTCGAAGTACCTTGCGCTAAATCTTGCTGAATAATATCTAAGATCATGATAGCAGTATGCTCACCACAAGCACCCTTTTGATATTTTGTGGCTGCATCACTAATGAAGTGAAAAGACATTAATTGATTCACACCAACGGCCAACGTGTTGAATGCAGTGAGCTCTTGACCACTGAGTTGCTGCACCATTTGATTTACATTCGATTTGTGATCCTTTCTCCAAGCATCATACGCTTGTTTTGAATCCACACGCAGTTGATCCCATGTCTGCAGATCCGACTTAAAGCTTAAATGCGCCTGAAAGTCAGCATGGCATTGCTGAGAGCTTGCGCCAAATAACGTACAGCTTTTTGGAACCAAATTACCTTCGAAACTTGCAATCTCAAAGCCCGGTTTATTCACCGTGGTGATTCTCGCATCCAAACAGATATTACCTAATGCTGTTTCCTTGCTCGATGCTGCACAAACAGCTTGCGCAGCACTCAATAACATCCATCCTTTCAGGAGTTTATAAGCAATTTTGGCAGTGGATGTTAGGACAGATTCAAGTGTATACGTAGGTGTCAGTGTTACTGTTGTAACGTTTTGTTGTTCTGGTTTCATGATGATCTCTCAACATAGCTTAAGGGATTATTATTTGACACAGCGTCATGTGAAACCAGAGTGTACGCGAGAATAGAATCTCGAAGATTAAGGTAATATTATGATGTGCTCACATTTCACCATGCTTTCTCTGTACACGTCAAAAATCATAAAATAATAGCCTGGGTGGACCCATAGCCTTACCTTAAGTACAGTCACAGAGCACAGTGATTTACATCATGACAATAGACAAAATCGATGATGAGAAAGGTGTTGTAATTGCTGATGAAAATGCTTAACTGCATTCACTTTGATATGACAGAGTAATTGATAACTATTCACTATCTCACGCGGCGTATACCCTCGCCACAACCTTGGCAGCCAGCTGTTCCCTCGCCCGGGGTTCATCCCATGATCATAAAAACAATCAACCAAAAAATGTAACCCTAAACGAGATTGGGGTGCTGTATCTAAAGGAAAATAGCTGATCGCTCTGCCACTCACATAGTTGTAGAGATCAAAACGACGTTGCAACGTTGCACCTTTAGTTACATTAAGTATCCCCTGACATAAGATTTGGGCATCGACCGCTGGTACTAAACGCTCAAAATAACCAATAATTTGACGTGCAAACAAAGACAATTGGTTTGTGTGCCACAGATCATAGTAAGCATCATAAATATTCAGTGCTTCGATCATTTCATTCATATTGAAGAGATAACCGGCATGAACGGTGCTTGGTAAAAAGTGCTGCCTAAACTGTACTAACAAACTCTCCGTGTTGATATCCGCTCTACCTGTTTGCCGCAAATATTGATCATTATTGATAGCAGTCACCAATGGCGTAAAATTGTAGCGACTCTGTGGCATATCAAATCCGTTCGGAAAATATTTCAACAGTTGCAACAACGCGAGCTCGCTGAAAGTCTTTCTACTTTTTTTATCCACGATCAAACTCAACATGTCATGTGGTATCGTGTTAACCATCCAAATGTCACCCGCCCCCAACATGGCGGCAAAAGGAGACATTTTAACGATACGATGTACCACGCCACCATCCACTGCAATACCAGCTGCATATTCTCGCGCTTCAGATTCGATAAATAACAGGTGTGGATTAATCGTATACATTTTCCTCGCTTGATAGTCATTGCCTTGCAATACATAGGATAGTAATTGCTTCGCTGCTTCTTTATCAATGTTTGGTTGGAATAGACGATGATAGGTATGACAACTACGAGCGAGACGACTCATCATCTTTAATGCTTCCTGCGTAGACGACAGTGATGCCGGCAATTCGTTGTTGATAATGTCTCTCGGTAAATCCAACAAGGATGGTTGACTTGCATCTTGCACTAACGCTTTACGATCTTTACTGCACATGAGATGACCTATATTGTCGCAGCGATGAGCAGATGATTGGTATCAGCCTTGTCATTCAAACACGTACTGAGATTGCAAATTTTTCTTATCAACAGTGACTTAGCGCACATGATGTTGATTGACTAAAGATAGAATCGCTTGTGATGCTTGATGTGAAGAATCAGACCGTAACATTTGATGTAATTCAGTAAATTTTTGTGTCAACGTGACCACACTGTCCGGTTGTTGCAGATAAGACAATATCGGTTGTGCGATATTCTCTGGTGTGACATCGTTTTGAATGAGCTCAGGTACCAAAGATGCTTCTGCCAATAGATTAGGTAATCCTATGAAAGGTATTTTGACCAATCGTTTTGCTAGCGTATATGTCAATGGTGACATTCGATAAGCAATTACCATGGGTTTTTTGTGTAACATCGTTTCTAAGGTGGCAGTCCCCGATGTCACGACGACGGCATCCGCCGCTGCCATCACATCTTGTGAACGTCGCGTAAAAAAGGTCAAGGGTAAGTGAGGGGCATACTGTTTATACGCATCATGGAAGGATTGATATCTTTCTTCATTCACATGCGAGGTGATAAAACGCAAGTGAGGATGCTGTTGATGCATCAGCGCTGCAGCACGCAAGAATGGCTCAGCCATATATTGAATTTCTTGACGTCGACTACCCGGGAGTAAGGCAACATACGTCGCATCCTCCTCAAGACAAAGCGCACGTCTGGCCGTCAATGTATCATTGCTGAGTGGCATTTGTTCTGCCAATGGGTGACCAACATAACGTACCGGTACCTGGTGTTGTTCATAGAACTTGGTTTCAAAGGGTAATAATGTCAGCATCAAATCCACTGCCTGCGCAATTTTTTTAATGCGATACTGGCGCCACGCCCAGACACTGGGACTGACATAGTGAACCACAGGAATACCTGCCCGGCGTAATTTAAGCTCTAGTCCAAAGTTAAAATCAGGCGCATCGATACCAATAAAAACATCAGGCTTATTCGCCAGAAAATGGTGATACACATCGCGACGTAGTCGTAACAAATCGGGTAAACGCAGTAATGGTTCCACGAAACCCATCACGGCCAGACGTTCAATATCATACAAGCTATGACAGCCAGCCGCGATCATCGCAGGACCACCGATGCCTTCTACTTGCACGCCGGGTGTGGCATGACGCAACGCTTGAATCAGTTTAGCGCCGAGTAAATCGCCGGATGCCTCGCCAGCCAATATGCCTACTTTCACCTAACAATACCTGCTGTCGATTTTTGAATGAACTGTGTCAATTGTTGCACTTCCGGTGTCGTGAATTGCTGTAATTCCGCTAATGCATTCGATACCGTTAATCCCTTGCGGTAAACAATACGATACGCTTGACGCAATTCACGGATCGCGCGCGGATTAAAACCTCGGCGTTGCAAGCCCACCGCATTTAAACCATAAGGCTTAGCATAATAGCCAGAAACTTTCACAAAGGGGGGAACGTCTTTAATGATCACCGAATTAGTGGATGCGAAACTATGCGCACCGACGCGACAAAATTGAAAAACACCGGCAAAACCACTCAAAATTGCATAATCTTCTACAGTGACGTGGCCTGCGAGTGACGCATTATTGGCAAAAATGGTGTGATCACCCACCTCACAATCGTGAGCGATATGCACATAAGCCATAAACAAATTGCCATGACCAATACGCGTTGTGCCGCGATCTTGTGCTGTCCCACGGTTGATTGTACAAAATTCACGAATCACATTGGCGTCACCAATTTCTACCGTCGTGCATTCGCCGTTATATTTCATATCTTGGGGAATTTCACCAATCGATGAAAATTGAAATATTTTATTATCACGACCAATTTTGGTCGGCCCATTAATGACCACGTGGGGGCCAATCCAAGTACCTTCTCCAATTTCAACATTAGGCCCAATCACACTAAAAGGACCGATATGTACATTGCCAGCAATTTTAGCTGAGGCATCAATCACTGCATGTTTATCTATCATTGTCACTACCCTTACGTGCACTCATAAATTCAGCTGAACAAGCCAATTCATCACCAACGTAGGCGCATCCTTCGAGTTTCCAAATATCACGTTTTGATTTCAATACTTTCACTTCCAAACGCAATTGATCGCCCGGCTCTACGACGCGTCTAAAGCGCGCGTTATCAATGCCAGCAAAGTAATACAAGGTCCCATCTTCTGGTGTGGCATTGGAGGATTTATAGGCCAGCACCGCACCTGCTTGCGCCATTGCTTCGAGTATCAGCACGCCAGGCATCACCGGTCTATTTGGAAAATGGCCTAAGAAAAACAATTCATTGATCGTGACATTTTTTATCGCCACCAATGAATGATTCAATTCGATATGAATCACTTTATCTAGTAATAAAAAAGGATACCGATGGGGTAAATATTTTAGTATCTCGTGTATATCCATCATGCTGTTTGTCTCTCTTTTGTCTATAACGTGAGATCACTCGGACGTCACTATGGGTTGCGTAGACCGAAGATGGCGTTTACTGCAACTTAAACTGGCGTTTGACGCTCCTTAGGTCTAGATGATTTGCTGGTGACACTCGCAAGAAATTTACGCTCCATTAAGTCTTTCAATGACACTTCTAATGCTTTCACTCGCTGCATGAGATTTTCTAAACGGTGAAAACGTGCATTATTCTTACGGAATTCATGATTGGGCACAGCACCTACAATCCCAGAAGAATACATGCCAGGTTCGTGTATGGACTTGGTCACCGCCGTCATCCCTGTGACGATAACATGATCTGTAATGGTCACATGACCCGCAAAATTGGTGGCACCGCCTATCATACAATTTTTACCAATGATAGTACTGCCAGCAATGCCAACACAACCAGCGACAATAGTGTTTTCGCCAATAACCACATTGTGTCCCACTTGAATTAAATTATCTAATTTGACCCCATTTTCAATCACAGTGTCATCGATTGCCCCACGATCAATCGTGGTATTGGCACCCACATCCACATCATCGCCGATAATGACCGACCCTAATTGTGGAATTTTATGCCAAACATGTTGATGATTTGCGAAACCAAAGCCATCACATCCAATCACCACCCCACTCGCCAAGCGGCAGCGTTTACCGATGGAAATTGCGTGATAGAGTGTCACGCGTGCATCCAAACGCGTTGCTTCGTCGATAACCACACCATCGCCGATGATACAGCCTGGGCCAATAGAGACATTAGCACCTATTTTAACGCCTGCGCCAAGCACACAATTCGCACCAATGATCGCGCTAGGATCTATGATTGTTCCCACCCCAACCACACAAGAGGGGTGAATACCCGGGGTCGATTGAATGTCCTCAGCAAATAGCGCAGCAATTTTAGCGTAAGTATAAGAAGGGTTTTTGGACACAATCGCATTCGTTTTACAATGACAAGCATTTGCTTCATCGAGGATCACCGCTGTTGCACGGGTTTCCTCAAGGAATTTACGGTAGCGAGAATTGACGAGGAAAGTAACTGAGCCGGCCTGCGCCTGTTGTATAGTGGCTACACCCATGACCAACGCTTGTGGATCGCCTTGAATGTTGACATCAAGACCTTGGGTTAATTGTTGTAATGATATTTTTCGCATAGTAGCAATCTTCCTTGGCGATAGACGCCATCTGTTCATGCCTTTTAAGAACAAAGGTTTGACAAGCGTCGCTTAGGAATGCGACTACCCCACCCTAAGAGTATTGTAAAAACGCCTGACTTCGAGGCTCGGGGCTTAGCGATCTCGACAACCGCAAAGTTGTTGAGTGAAAAAATGCGTGATGGTACTGATCAACTGACACAGAGAACACCGTCACACCGGAACTTCCCCGACACACGCCGACAAAAAAATCTCCCCCCAATAATGGGAGGAGATTTTGATTGTGACTATTGATGAAGCTTAGCTCTTGGTATTAAATTGTTTTGCTACATCTGGGGTGATATCGTTATCATCGGTCGCAAATATAACCGCTTGTTTATCTAGTACCAAGGTAAAGCCTTTGCTTTTTGCAATGCTGGAGACGATGTTATTCAAGTCGCCCAAAATGCCTTGCATGATCTTATTTTGTTCTTTTTGTAAATCTTGCTGATAAGCAACCACTTGTTTAACTAAATCAGCTCGACTGCTAGCAATTTTCTTCTGTGTTGCATCTTTGTCTTTTTGACTCATTGTGACGGATTCTTTCTTGAATTTGTCCAATTCGTCTTGTAAGGCTTTTTGTTCATCATTGATTTTTGCTTGACGTGCTTTGAACTGGCCTTCCAATTTTTTGCTCAAATCAGTAACGCGTGCTGATTCTTGTAATACTTGTTGCACATTGACAACGGCGACTTTCATTTGATCGGCGGCAACAGCAACATTCATACCAGCTGCAACTAAAAGTGAACCAACAATCACACCAACTTTTTTCACGATCTTCATATGTTTCTCCAAAATAAAATTTAAACGCTGTATCCCTATTTACAGGCTCGCCGTCAATCAGACATTGTGACCTATGTGCAACATGGATCACATGCAGAGCTAGCAACATGACATGATGGTCACTCGATGTCATCCCGTTCTTACTCTTACATTGCAACTGCCAGCATGCCTGATGTCGCACCATAGACATCGTCATTAAAAAATGGCGTTGGCACAGACTGCCATTTTTATCAGAAATTCGCACCCAGAGCAAATTGGATTGCGTGTGGTTGATCATGTCTACGAAGGAACGGTTTCGCAACACTCAATTCGACAGGACCAAATAACGTCAACAAGTCAATCTCTAAACCGACGGAATATCGTAATGGACCTGAGTTAGTGCTTCTACCACCAAATCGACGATTATTACGCGTCGTAAAGACATTACCGGCATCAAAAAAGAATGAGGTGCGGATCTTTTCTGATATGTGGTTAGGAAAGATGAGTGCAAAACTACCGTAAGCCAATGCGTTACCACCGAATGACTTACCATTTGAGTCAAGCGCACCCAATGTCATATCCTCAAAGCCGCGTACGGAATTAATACCACCCGCGTAGAGATTTCTAAAAATAGGGTAATCGTTAATCGATGTGAAACCATCACCATAAGCCAGATCGGCTTTGGTTAAAATGATGAAACCATGTGTCAAAGGATGATACACACGACCACTGTAATTAATCATGTAATAAGCGAGCGAACGGCCGGATAATGGGGCAAACGCATCTAAGAAGATACTTTCCGTCACGCCTTGGGTGGGCATAATCGCGCGATCACGACTATCACGTGTATAGCCCACACGTAAATCTAACTCATGAAAATGACGACCATGTGAACGTACAAATTGTTGTACTTGCGTAGAAATAGTGACTGGATTTTTTTCTGTACTTTTAGTCAGTTTCATCAGTGTTTGCTGATATGTTGCCCCAACCACAAGACGGTTAAAGACACCAGTTTCTTGACCAATAGGGATACTGTACACCAGCCCTGCATCATATTCATTGATGGTGTAGTCATTATTCACACCATTGGTTTCACCTGGATTCACGCGAGCAATATTTAACAAGAACGTTCGGCTAATACCATCTTCGGTGTAATAAGGATTAGTGTATTCAATACCGTAATTTTGTTCGGTTTTATTGTATTGCGCATTAATACCGAGCGTGTTACCGGTACCCAAGAAATTCTTTTGATTCAAACCCACGCCAGCCAAGAAGCCATATGCCTGCGTATAACCCACTTTGAACGATGCTTGTGCAGAATTATCTTCTGTCACTTTATAATCCACATCCACTTGATCATCCACACCTGGCACGGGATTCACAGACAATTGTACATCCTTGAGAAACGGCAACATTTTTAAGCGGCGCGTAGAATCTTCTAGTTTGACGCTAGAGACAGGTGCTGCTTCCATTTGCAACACTTCACGTCGCAAGGCTTTGTCATTGGTATGCTTGTTATCAGTAAATCCTACACGACGCACATAAGTACGCTTGCCTGCACTGACAACGAATGTAATGGTCACTTCGCGGTGAACATCATCAATCTCAGGGCGCAATGAAACCATGGCAAAAAGATAACCTTTCTCACCTAACACATTGCTGATGTGTTTCTCTGCATCCACTACCGCCTGGCGTGAGAACACAGCGCCAGGTTTCAACGTAATACCACTTTCAACTTCACTCATACTAATGGGTAGTGTGCCATCGATAGTGTAGTTTTTGATGGTGTAAGGTAAGCCTTCATCCAATACGATGGTGATATAGACATATTTTCGATCAGGTGTCACAGCAGCTTGATAGGATTTGACCTGGAAACGTACATAACCATGATCAAGATAGTAGCTGCGCAGCTTATCTAGATTCACTTCCAACTTTTCTTCGGAATAGCGATCTGTCTGTGTGATAAAACTCCACAAATTAGTGGTCGAAATATCTAATGTTTGGCGTAATTGTTTTTCAGTGAACGCATGATTACCAATGATTGTGATGGTTTTGATGCGTGCAATTAAACCTTCTGAAATGATAATTTGTACAGAAATACGATTGCGTGGCATGGGCGAGGTTTGTATATCGACCCGCGCATTGTAGCGACCCAACATATAATATTGGTTGAGCAGACTTTGTTTAATTTTTTCTAACAACGCCGGATTGTAAGGTGCGCCTTCTGCAACCTCTAAGGTTTTCATGACACTGGTCAACTTATCCGTAGGAACCACGGAGTTGCCAGAAATTTTCAATCTACCGATGGTAGGACGTTCGCTAACGCGAATGATTAAAGTGTGTCCTTCGCGCGCCAAGCTGATGCGATCAAAAAATCCTGTCTTATACAGCGCTCTTAGCACGTCACCCGTTTTAGATGTACGCAAAATATCACCGCGCTTAATGGGCAGATAACTCTCCACAGTCTCTGAAGAGATATGTTGTAATCCTCTGATCTCTATGCGTTCTACGACAAAGCTGCGTTGTGCATGAGCATCCAATGCAAATAAAATTGCAAAAATCGAAATCAATAAATATAGCGCTTGCTTAATTTTTTTCATTGTCGTCTTTCGGTTATGCGAACAATAATAGGCTGCCAATTATCTTGGCTTTTAAGATGAAAATCCAGCTTTTAATTGCGAGCGAGTGATTCAGTGTCTTTAGTCTAAATAGATACCTATTAAAATAATGGCTAAAACATAGATCGGTGCCGCAGCAGTTAAGCTGTCGATTCTATCTAATATCCCACCGTGACCTGGTAATAATTTACCTGAATCTTTAATACCAACCTGACGTTTTAACATACTTTCAAATAAATCACCGACAATTGAAAATAAGACAGTAATGATTGATAAACCAATAGCCCACGGCCAGAGTTTAGCCGGCGCTTGTGTATACCACAAACCAGCGAGCGCTGCGGCGCATGCAAAACATAAGGCTGCAACAAAACCTTGTACGCTTTTACCAGGACTCACCGCTGGTGCAAGCTTGATGCTTCCCCATTTTTTCCCTACAAAATAAGCGGCTGAATCGGCGCCCCAAATTAAAATGAACAGATATAAAAGAATGTATAAGCCATAGTCACCGCTATCGTAGTAGGTAAAATAAATCGCACTCCAACATGGGACTAAGACGAGACACCCCATCACACCACGCACCCAACAACGGCCAGCCCAAAGCGAAGTACCTCGTGGATAGAGACAAACAAATAATGCAGCAACTAACCACCAAATAGATGCCAGCATCAGCAATAACACTGGCATAAAGAGTGCAAGAATTAACAAACTAGCAATAATGCCGAGATAAATTAGACGGTGCTTTAGCTGCGTCAAAGACATCAGCGCTGTCCACTCCCATGCAGCACCTAGTGTAAGCAGAATCGTGATACTCATAAACACCAAAGGTGGCGCAAAAACGAGTGAGCCTACTAATAGCGCGATTAAAATGATAGCCGTCATTATCCGTTGTTTGAGCATGTTGTGTCTGTCCCTATCGTTTGTTGGACGGGCGAATCCTGGAAATTGCGTTCCGATGCTTGGAGTTGCTCACTACTAAAGCCAAATCTCCGTTCACGGGTCGCATAATGTGCTAGGGCGAGATCTAAGGCGTCTTCATTAAAATCTGGCCAGAGTGTGCTGGTGAAATAGAGTTCAGTATAAGCAATTTGCCAAAGCATGAAATTACTCAGTCGTAACTCACCACTCGTTCGAATGAAAAGATCTGGATCAGGCAAGTCTGCAAAAGAAAGCGCTTTTGCAATCGTACTCGGCGTAATGTCTTGTGATGCTAGTTCACCCAGTTCAATCTGATGTGCCAGTCGACGAACTGCCTGGCATATATCCCATTGACCACCATAATCAGCAGCCACAATGAGCACCATCCCAGTATTAGCGCTGAGTAAAGACTCGACTTCAGTAATTTTTTCACGTAATTGCTGACTAAAGCGGGTGCGATCACCTATAAACCGCATTTGAATGTTGTGTTGATGCAAGGCATCCATCTCTTGCTCTAAACTAGTGAAGAATAACGCCATGAGATAGTTAACTTCTTCGCTGGGTCGACGCCAGTTTTCACTACTAAAAGCAAAGAGAGACAAAACTTTGATATTTTTTTTTGCGCAATGTTTAATGATTTTCCGAGTCGCCTCGGCGCCAGTGCGATGTCCAGCAATTCTCGGTAAAAAACGTTTTTTTGCCCAACGACCATTACCGTCCATTATAATGGCAATATGCTGCGGCAACTTAGTTGTTTTTGTCATCCTAATTCCTTAGAAATCTGATACCGACACAATGCGTGAAGCATCGTTTGGCATGCTGATATCCACTGACATCAATACACTACTTGAGCACACATGCACATCAGTGATTTAAAGCCAGCTAACTGCAGTCGCGTGCTCTCCATCCAACTTCTCGGGTGACACAACATCAGGCACTGCAACACCCGCTAGTCTATTACATAACTTGTGTTGCAGCATCCACTAGATTGCCATTAAATCACTTTCTTTCGCTGTGGTTAATTGATCAACTTCAGCAACGAATTTATTCGTAATCTTCTGCACATCGTCAACAAAACGTCGCTCTTCATCTTCCGTAATTTCTTTAGCTTTCAACAATTCTTTCAATTCAGCATTTGCATCACGACGAATGTTACGGATACTGACTCTTGCTGCTTCCGCCTCTGTACGCACGACTTTAATCAACTCTTTGCGTCGTTCTTCATTGAGTGGCGGCATAGGCACGCGTAACACATCGCCAGTCGAGACCGGGTTTAGCCCTAGATCTGAATTGAGAATCGCTTTTTCAATCACGGACACCATACTTTTTTCATAAGGTACAATCGTAAGTGTACGCGCATCAGTCACATTGACGTTCGCCACTTGGCTAATAGGCATTTCTGAACCATAGTAGTCAATACGTACGTGCTCGAGTATACCGGGGTGGGCGCGTCCTGTGCGTAGTTTTGCGATTTCTGCCTTGTATGACTCTATGCCCTTACGCATCCTGGATTCGGCATCTTTAATTATTTTTTGCATGTACTCACCTCTTCAATTGCACTCATCACACTAGCTAGCAACTATGCGCTAATGTCATCGTCATGCGTCAGAGAGCATGTAACGAGACCATCAGAGCTGCGCATTAGTTTGCATGGGTTTTAAGCGCCATTCAATGACAACTTAAACGCGCTGCGCATGAGGGCACATTTTGTTAAAATGTTAGTGACTCATCAATGTTTGGAGCACGATAAACACACTTAAGACCGCGATGGCTTAGATGAGGTGAGTGCTAGCGACCCAATGCCACATCCATGCTTAGCCTCGCATGTCTGAAGCTTTTGTGCTTATCGCTCCTTTCTGCTTGGCACTTCGGCCGATAGCTTATTTGAGATGATCGTCCCAATATCATCGCCCAACATGATACGTTTTAAGGCACCCGGTTTATTCATATTGAAAACGCGTAGTGGTAAGTCGTGATCTTGGCAGAGCAAAATGGCGGTTAAATCCATCACCCCCAAACGCTTGCTAATGACATCTTCATAGCTCAAGCATTGATAGCGCTGAGCCTCAGGGTTTTTGATCGGATCGGCCTCAAATACGCCTTCAACTTTAGTTGCTTTCAATACAATGTCTGCACCAATTTCAATACCACGTAAGGCAGCTGCTGAATCAGTTGTCACCAGTGGATTACCTGTACCACCTGAAAATATCAACACTCGCCCTTGGGCTAAATCGAATTCAGCACGATGACGGTCATATTGTTCTGCGATACTTGGAATACCAAAAGCCGACATGAGTGTGACGGGGATACCTTGATGCTGCAAAGCATCTCGTAATGCCAAGCCATTAATCACTGTTGCCAGCATACCCATTTGGTCCGCTGTGACTCGATCAAAATCAGCAACACATAATTCACTGCCACGGATAAGATTACCGCCACCAATGACGAGTGCTACTTGTACACCCAGTTGGGTAACTGCTGCGATTTCTTGGGTGATGCGAGCTAGTTTGCTCGCATCAATTCCAAATAAATGATCACCTTGAAGTGCCTCACCACTTAACTTCAATAACACTCGCTGATAAATGGCTTTGGCAGATGTTGGTTCCATATCCATATTTAATGGCCTTGTTGTACTTGAGACATCACGGCTTCTTTAAAATCTTCAGAGATTTTCTCGATCCCTTCACCCACTTCGAAGCGATGGAAAGCGAGCACTTTAGCGCGGTGCTTGTTCAGCAAGCTGCCTACAGTTACGTCTGGATCTTTGACAAATGATTGGCCAATGAGGCTTACTTCGTCTAAGTACTTTTGTAAACGACCGGCAACCATTTTTTCGATAATTTCTGGTGGCTTGCCACTACCCGCTGCTTGTGCAGTGTAAATTTCTTTTTCTTTAGCGACTAATTCCTTGGAAACGTCTTCAGGTGAAATCACAATAGGACGGGTTGCAGCAATATGCATCGCGATATCACGTGCTAATTCATTGTTGTCTTGATCGAGTTCAACGATCACACCAATACGATTGCTGTGAATGTAAGTGCCAACCATCTCAGCTGCAGCATTGCTCACAATCATACGACGCAGTTGCACATTCTCGCCCACTTTTGCTACCAAAGCTTGGCGTGCTTCTTCAACCGTTTGCTGTGTGCCCGCAAGCGTTGCGCGCTGCAATGCCTCGACCGTATCGATATTATTGGTTAGCGCCGTATCAACCACTGCCTTCACAAAATTTAAGAAGTTGCTGTCCCGTGCCACGAAATCGGTTTCACTGTTGATCTCGATCATCACCGCTTGCTTGCCGTTATCGGCAACCGCAATAACGCCTTCTGCCGCGGTACGACCGGCTTTTTTATCCGCTTTAGCGCGACCCGACTTACGTAACTCTTCTAATGCAGCATCAATGTCACCGCTAGCGCTTTCGAGTGCTTTTTTGCAATCCATCATTGCCGCACCGGTTCGTTCACGTAATTCTTTTACTAATGCCGCCGAAATAATTATATTTGACATGCCATCACCTCATTCTTTGCTTGACTGATTATCTTCAGATGGCGCTTCTTGTGCTGGTGCATCTGTCGCAACCTGCTCTTCTTTGATTTCAATAAAGTCATCCACTGCTTCTAGTGCGCTCGCGCGTGCTTCATTCACCGCATTGGCGACGCATGCCGTGTAAAAACGGATCGCACGGGTAGAATCGTCGTTACCCGGGATGACATAGGAAATACCATCTGGATCGTTGTTAGAATCCACAATGCCGATCACTGGAATGCCCAGACGATTGGCTTCACGTACGGCAATCTTTTCATGACCCACATCCACGACAAACAATGCATCAGGAATGCCACCCATGTTTTTGATACCGCCTAAGCTATTCATTAATTTATCTTTCTCGCGTTCTAAACCGAGAATTTCTTTTTTCGTCAAACGACCGAATTTGCCAGATTCAAACATGGCTTCTAATTCTTTAAGGCGCTTGATGGATTGACGGATGGTTTTGTAGTTGGTCAACATCCCACCCAACCAACGGCGATTGACATAAGGCATTTTGCAGCTTTCAGCTTCTTCCTGAATGATGTCTTGAGCAGCGTATTTTGTGCCCACGAACAGGATTTTGCCTTTATTAGCAGCGATGCCACCGATGAAATTGAGCGCATCTTGGAATAATGGCAGGGTCTTGCCTAAGTCAATGATATGAATTTTGTTACGTGAACCATAAATGTAATTCGCCATTTTTGGGTTCCAGTAACGGGTTTGGTGACCAAAGTGCACACCAGCTTTCAACATACTTTGTAAAGAAACGGACATGATATTTTCCTCTCGGGTTTTGTTACGTCACATTGACGCAACTGCCTCCGTGTATCCTATTCGCCAACTTCCATAGCCTCGCGACTGAGAAGCACCCGACGATAAGTTGTAATACACGTGTGTTTTTGTTTATCCCCAGCCATTTTGTGGTGGCAAAGGACGTATTGCTTAATAAAGCACGTCTTTATACCATATAACCCTTATTTCAACAACATGCTAGACATGAGATACTCGGGCACCTCCCTCAGAGCGGTCCCCTACTTGTGACGCCGTCAATGACTATTAATGGATAAAAAATGACCAAAATTATTATCAAAACCCATGAAGACATAGAAAAAATGCGCGTTGCGGGCCGCTTGGCCGCAGAAGTGCTAGAAATGATTGAACCCCACATCCAAGAAGGGGTCACCACAGATGACTTAAACAATATTTGCCATGATTATATTGTGAACAAACAAAAAGCCATACCAGCCCCACTGAACTATCATGGTTTTCCAAAATCCATTTGCACCTCGGTCAATCACCAAGTCTGCCATGGTATCCCTGGACCTAAAAAGCTCAAAGCTGGGGACATCGTTAACGTGGACGTTACAGTGATCAAAGAGGGCTATCATGGTGATACGAGCAAAATGTTTGTCATCGGTAAGCCCAGCGTACTGGCGGAAAGACTGATTAGAATCACACAAGAATGTATGTATTTAGGCATTCAACAAGTCAAACCGGGTGCTCGCTTAGGCGATATTGGTGCCGTCATACAACGCCATGCGGAATCGAATCGATTCACCGTTGTGCGTGAATATTGTGGTCATGGTATTGGGCGGATTTTCCATGAAGCACCAAATGTCTTACACTATGGCAAAGCCGGGACCGGCGACGTGCTAGCGCCAGGCATGATTTTCACCATAGAACCCATGATTAACGCCGGCAAGCGCGACGTTAAACTTTTGCCGGATGGCTGGACAGTCGTCACTAAAGATCATAGCTTGTCTGCACAGTGGGAACATACTATCTTGGTCACACAGGACGGCTATGAAGTGTTAACTAAGCGCCATGAAGAAACGACCATTTGATGCCCCTGTAGGCTTCATCATCCATATTCAGAATAGAAGAGGAAATCATCATGTTTGAATTACCCAAACTACCTTATGCCATGGACGCACTTGCGCCGCACATCTCCAAAGAAACCTTGGAATACCACTATGGCAAACATCACAAGGCGTATGTGGACAACTTAAATAAATTTATTAAAGACACTGAGTTCGAGGGAAAAACCTTAGAAGAAATCATCCTGCAAGCAAGCGGCCCGATTTTTAACAATGCCGCACAAGTATGGAATCATACTTTTTACTGGCACTGCATGACCCCTAATAGCCCTAAGCAGCCAAGTGGAAAACTTGCTGAAGCCATTAACAAAAAATTTGGCTCGTTCGATGAGTTTAAAAAGCTATTTACTGAATCTGGCATTAAACAATTCGGTTCCGGATGGACTTGGCTGGTCGCAAATCGTGACGGCGACTTAGAGATTATGAATACCAGCAATGCCGATTTACCGATGAAATCTGGTAAAAAAGCCCTACTGACCTGCGATGTGTGGGAGCATGCTTACTACATCGACTATCGTAATTTACGTCCAAAATATATCGAAAATTTCTGGGATATCATTAACTGGGATTTCGTTTCACAAAACTATGCTGAATTCGTGAAATAACCCAGCGATCACGCTAACCTGCCTCATGCGATGGGGTATGCTTAAGGGGGAGAATCGTGATTCTCCTCCCTAAGGCATTCATCAAAATTCCTTAATGGCCTTATACCGCCATCATAGCGCGCAGCGATTGGTGGCGTAAAATTCAGGTGGCGTTCATTCTCTCCCTGAATCTAAGTTTTTGCCGTCAGGCAAAAAACATTTTTGACTGATGTCTGCAAGCATAAAGCGACCGCACACTATGCGGTCGCAATGCGTTACTTAGTCATCAAGAAATCACACACCGGGGTTTTGAGCTCGAGAGTGTTGATGCATGAGTTTTAAGATTGTTGTTTATGTATGATATATATTTTGACCAGACAAGGCTAACTTGGTCGCTAATAAGTATGTCACCGCGCTTTCGCATAGACCCATAAGAACTATACACAAAATGATTCACACCCAGTTTAGGTATAAAGGAAGAAATAACATAATCCTCCACAAACTTGGACCGAGACAACATCTTTTTTTTATAGATCACTTTACCAATGCCATCACATGTTGCTTGAGCAAGGCTCCCCGTGAAATAACACTGTATGCCACCTAACACTTTGACGGCCGCTAAATTATTTTTATCACTATTATGTCCGCCACAAGTATCGAAATATTTCCGGTATAACAATAATGCTTCTTCAAACAGTGCCTCATTGAAATGATAGCCTGTTTTGATCACGCCCTGCGTTTGTTTTTTGAGGTAATCTTGAAATATACGTACTGCCGCTTTAGCTTGCGCAATAGTCGTCGCGTTTTTAATCGCTGCAAACACTGTGTTTAGCGCTTTTGAATCTTGTATTTTTCGTTCTTTTTCTAGCTTGTCAAAACCTTCCGGGAATTGCTCGTTATATTGATTTTGTTTTTCTTTTTCGCCATTCGCGATTTTCTCAAAATAGCCAGCGATCATTTCCGCCATCTCATCAAATTGATCTGGGAAGGGACTCACGTCCTTGGCGCCCAAGGCGATTTGAAAGGCGGTTCCGTAAATCTTGCGACCCGCTTCATCGGTGACTTGTATTTTTTCTAAGAGTAGAGAGGGGTTCTTATCCAAGAAGGCTTCAACTTCATTTTTTTCACCACGCACGACAGCGGTGAGAAATTGATGGACGTGTTTACTCGCAGGTTGTTTGAAGAGGGAATGCAAACTGTAGGATTCTCGTGATAAATAGTATTTATCTTCAGATGAAAGATACTGGCCGATTTCTTTTTGTAATAGTTCCTTGGGCAGCCATGCTAAATAGGCGTCTTGTGGTTGCTGTATTCTTGCTTGTGGCGCGTTACTATTCACCGTTGGATCACTATTGGTGACTTTTTGTTTACCATGCTTCATCGCACATCCCGTGTTTTTTTTATATTATTGTTGGAGTAGAATTCTTAGCATATCAGCGCTGGCCACGTCAATTTACAGGTCACCGTTGCGAGCTCCTCCTCATAACGTTCACACGCAGAGTAGAAATAATTTGTCAAAATTTTAACACCACTTGCACTCGTCCAGGTCATTTAAGGTTGCGAGGTGCCCCACGGTGCTAAACTGCGCCAAATGCTGAGATAACAATTCTGAATCATTACTTATGGATAATAATGAGAGTGTCCGCTTATCCAACCTAATCACTGTATTACAAGCGTGAAAAATGCCGGATCAATATCGCCTTATCTGCTTCCAACGATTCTATCTCATCAAGCAAATCCAACACAATGGCGATACCTGGTAGATTGACTTCCAAATCACGATGTAAACGCAATGCACGTTTGATACGCTGTAGATGATGTACTTCAAACAACCATTCTCCCTGTGACGAACGCACCGGACTAATGATGTCATGATCGATCAATGATTGAATAAAATCGGGATATAACGCAAACATCGCTTCAAGCTCATGCAAACTGAGCGATGCTGCATCAGGATGACTCGCAATGATCAGTACTTCTTTTTTCGTCATAGCAATTCCTCACACCGGCCAATCTGGGCGCGGATTAAACGGCATGCTTTGCGCCATCGTCTCATACAGTTGTCGTTGTGCCTCAGTATTGGCTGGGGGCAC
The DNA here is from genome assembly GCA_964648015.1 of uncultured Coxiellaceae bacterium. Taxonomy (GTDB): domain Bacteria; phylum Pseudomonadota; class Gammaproteobacteria; order DSM-16500; family DSM-16500; genus Aquicella. The sequence goes on along the minus strand of CAZYKO010000012.1, from coordinate 42,211 downwards.
TAACACTTGTAAGACCACATATTGATTCCCTGGTGTTGGTTTATGTGGCATGCCTTTGCCTTTTAAGCGTAACTGCTGTGCGGTCTGTGAGCCAGGTGGAATTTTCAAATCGACAGCGCCACCTAGGGTTGGCACTTTGATCGTTGCGCCCAAGGCTGCTTCCCATGGTGTCAACGGGAGCGTTAAATAGACATCAGCACCTTTCAAGGTAAAGCGTCGATTAGGCAAGAGTTCAATCTCCAAATAAACGTCACCCGCAGGTGCACCACCCATACCTGGGGCACCTTGACCCGTCAATCGTAACTGTTGACCCTGCTTCACGCCAGGTGGAATGGTCACTTTCAGCGTGCGCGTCTGATACACCACTGCACCTGAGGGATCTCGCTCTGGCATTTGCATTTGTAAGGTTTTAGTGCTGCCGTGATAAGCCTCTTCCAAGGTTATATTGATTTTCGCATGTTGATCTTGGCCACGTTGCTGGTAACCCTCAAACCCACCATGGCCTCCATGCCCCCCGGCATGACGACCCGCATGCATACGTGCACCACCACCAAAGAGATTCGCGAAGAAATCGCTAAAACCACCTAAGTCTTCCTCAGAAAATTGCCCAAAGCCTTGGCCTCCTTGGAAATGCGAACTTTGATCCCATCCTGGCGGTGGCCTAAATTCTTGACCGGACTTCCAGTTACTACCCAATTGATCATAGGCAGCTCGTTTTTCTGGATCTTTTAATACTTCATAGGCTTCTTGTACATCCTTGAATTTTTCTTCAGCATTTTTTTCTTTGCTCACATCAGGATGATACTTACGGGCCAGCCGGCGATACGCATGTTTTATATCATCGGCTGACGCTTTACGATCAAGACCTAGCGTAACGTAATAATCTTTATATTCCATGGATGGGTTAACCCGTGATTACTGTTCTTCTGGTAAACGTACAGTGAGGACATCACATTTGGCACCATGCAGAATCGCATTGGCCGTGGAACCCAAGAGCAGTGACAAACCATGTCGACCGTGACTGCCGCAAATGATTAAATCGGCATTCAAATCTTCTGCAATAGCCAAAATCTTTGTCTTGGTAGGCCCGACTTCAACAAACATGCGATCTTTGGGTACATTTAACGTAGCGCCTAATTTGTCCATTGATTGCTTGGCTTCATTAATCAGTTGGCCTTCGATGTCTTCTATACCTAGGTAAGCGTAACTGTAACCAGGCAACGGCTCAACCACATGAACCAAACTGAGTAACGCGCCCGTTAACTTACAAAGTGCCTGGACTTTGCCAATAAGATAATCGGTGTCTTCAGTTAAGTCCGTCGCGAATAAAATTTGCTTATACATGTGCTTATCCTTTCAATTGGTGCCACTATACCGTTGCGGCGCTTCTTTTGGTAAATTCTAAATGATCTTTGTTCAATCCCACGTGAATGACATCGCCAGCTACAAATTTACCAGCCAGGATTTCTTGTGCCAAGGGATTTTCCACCAATGTTTGTATCGCACGTTTTAACGGTCTTGCGCCATAGACAGGGTCATATCCCGAAGACGCTAAATAATCCAATGCTTCAGGGCTCACTTCTAAGGACAATTCACGTTCAATTAAACGTTTACGTAAACGATTCACTTGGATGGCAGCAATTTTTTTGATTTGTTCTTTATCCAATGGATGGAATACGACAATCTCATCAATACGATTGATAAACTCGGGCCTGAAGTGTTTAGTCACCACACCCATCACCGCATCTTTCATTTGGAAATAATCGCCATCTTTGGAAATTTCTTGGATGAGGTCCGACCCTAAATTAGAAGTCATCACAATCACGGTATTGCGAAAATCGACCGTACGACCTTGGCTATCCGTCAGTCGACCATCATCGAGCACTTGTAACAAGATGTTAAAGACTTCTGGATGCGCTTTTTCGACTTCATCAAATAAAATCACGGCATAAGGTCGACGACGCACTTGCTCAGTTAAATAACCACCCTCTTCATAACCCACATAACCGGGTGGCGCACCAATGATGCGAGAAACAGCGTGTTTCTCCATGAACTCCGACATATCCAAACGAATCACTGCTTCTTCGGTATCGAATAAAAACTCAGCCAGCGATTTACACAGTTCGGTTTTACCCACACCCGTTGGCCCTAAAAACAAAAAGGAACCTATAGGGCGATTAGGATCGGCAAGACCCGCACGCGAGCGTCGAATTGCGTTACAGACTGCCTCCACTGCTTGACGCTGACCGATGATACGCTTGTGCAGTGCATCTTCCATATGCATGAGCTTTTGTTTTTCACTTTCCAGCATTTTCGTGACAGGGATATGTGTCCACTTCGAGACGACCTCTGCGATTTCCTCATCAGTCACTTTGTTACGCAACAAACGAAATTCTTTTTGTTGCTCGCCAGTCCCTGCCTCCTGCAATTGTTTTTCTAACTCAGGAATGCGCCCATATTGCAACTCAGCCATGCGCGAGAGATCGCTGGCACGACGGGCATTCTCCAGCTCAACCCGTGCTTTCTCTAATTCACTTTTAATGGCTTGTGCGTCATTCAATGAACCTTTTTCTTTTTTCCAAATCGTTTCTAATTTTTTGTATTCAGCTTCTAAATTCTTGAGATCCGCTTCCAATTTTTCTAAATGCTTTTTCGATCCTTCATCCTTTTCTTTTTTCAACGCTTCGCGTTCGATTTTCAGCTGGATAATACGACGATCCAAGTTATCCATACTTTCAGGCTTAGAATCGATTTCCATACGGATGTTACTACCCGCTTCATCGATTAAATCAATGGCTTTATCCGGTAAATTGCGATCCGTAATATAACGATGGGACAGCGTTGCCGCAGCGACCAAGGCCGCATCGGTAATTTCCACCCCGTGATGCACTTCATATCGCTCTTTCAAACCACGCAAGATCGCGATGGTATCGGGCACAGAAGGCTCCTCGACGAGTACGCGCTGAAAACGCCGTTCTAAAGCTGCGTCTTTTTCAATGTATTGACGATATTCATCTAGGGTTGTTGCGCCTACGCAATGCAACTCGCCGCGTGCCAACGCCGGTTTCAACATGTTGCCTGCATCCATCGAACCTTCGGCCTTGCCCGCACCGACCAATGTATGCAATTCATCAATAAATAAAATGACTTGCCCTTCTTGTTTGGCCAAATCTTTAAGCACCGCTTTCAATCGTTCTTCAAATTCACCTCGGAATTTTGCACCGGCGATCAGTGCACCCAAATCTAACGATAAGAGTTTTTTATTGCGCAGGCCCTCTGGCACTTCTTTATTGACGATACGTTGTGCCAGCCCTTCGACGATCGCCGTTTTACCGACACCGGGTTCGCCTATCAATACTGGATTATTTTTGGTACGTCGCTGTAACACTTGAATCGTGCGGCGAATCTCGGCATCCCGACCAATCACCGGATCAAGTTTGCCTTTTTCTGCGGCCGCGGTAAGATCAATGGTATATTTTGACAAGGCATTACGCTGCCCTTCAGCATTCGGATCGTCCACCTTCGTCCCTCCACGTGCTTGATCAATCGCTTGTTCGATGCTTGCCTTACTCGCACCACATTTTCGCAGCATTTCCCCCAAGTTACCGTTATCTTCCACCACGGCTAAGAGGAATAATTCGCTGGAGATGAATTTATCTTTACGCTTTTGCGCAATTTTATCCATCATGTTTAAGATGCGATTCAATTCATTGGAAATATGGACATCGGCGCTGGCGCCTTCTACCTTCGGTAAACGTTGGAGTGCACTATCCACTTGCGAGCGTAAATTCGGCAAATTCACATTTGCCATTGCCAATATCGTGTTGATTTCGCCGTCTTCTTGATCAAGTAACACGCGCATGACATGGACTGGCTCGATCACTGCGTTATCTTGACCAAGCGCTAACGACTGCGCATCGGCTAACACCATTTGAAATTTACTTGTGAATTTATCCATTCGCATCGGCACTCACCTCAAATAATGATCATTGATGATAGTGTGGGGGCAAATTGAGAAAGATCAAGGATAGCACAAGGAGGAAAACGTTTTCTATGAAACAAGGGGAGGACAACAACAGGTATCAAACGGTATGAGCAGTGATTAATGGGCCGTCTGCGATTCGAACGCAGGACCAACGGGTTAAAAGCCCGCTGCTCTACCGGCTGAGCTAACGGCCCATGACAATCATGTGTAACAGAAGCGCATATATTACGTATTTTACTGAAAAGATCAACGTAAACTTTTTATTTTGTTAAAAAAAATCTGCATTTTACTTGCCGGGCACATCGCCCCATAAAAATTTGTGCAATTGAATTTGCATACGCACTGGCAATTGATCTTGAATTATCCAATCAGCAAGCTCGCGTGCTGCCAATTGTTGATAACTAGGTGAAAACAATACATCGCAACGCTGTGTTAACGCATGTGTTTGGAGAACGTCCTTCGCCCAGAGATAATCTTCCTGATCACATAAGACGAATTTCACTTGGTCATGGGTAGTGAGATGCGTGAGGTTAGACCAGAGATTTTTTGCTGCCTCACCAGAGCCCGGCGTTTTGATATCAACCACTTTACTCACGCGAGGATCGACCGCACTCACATCTAATGCCCCACTGGTTTCAAGAGAAACCGAATAACCCGCATCACACAATTGTTGTAACAAGGGGATACAAGCTTTCTGTGCTAAAGGTTCACCCCCCGTCACCGTGACATGCGTCGTTTGATATTGCTTAACTTTGCTCAATATTTCATCAATCGTGACCCACTGTCCCCCATGGAATGCATAAGCAGTATCACAATAGTGACAACGCAAAGGACAACCCGTTAAACGCACAAAGACAGTGGGCAAGCCAACTGTCTTTGTTTCGCCTTGTAGGGAGAAAAATAGTTCAGATAAACGCAATCGATTCACTAATGCCCTGCTCTTCTTATTTGTTTTAGTTGCTCTGATGCTAGGCGCGCGGACGCGGTACCGGGGTATTGTATCATAACTTTTTTGAATGCGTCCTTAGCATCGATCCACTTAAATTGAGAAGCGTAGATAAGTCCCAACTTCAATTGTGCATCAGACACCCTTGGGCTATCAGGGTAACGATCAACCACTAAGTCAAATTCACTCAAGGCTTTATCGTTTTTACCCATCAAACCATATAATTCGCCTAACCAATAATGTGCATTGGATGCAAATTGACCAGATGGATATTTTTTTAACATCCCCTGCAATGCACCAACCGCATCATCATAACGTTTGGCTTTGATATGGTTATAAGCAGTCTGATAAATGGATTGCTCCTCGACCACATTGGGTTGCGTTGCTACCGGAATGATTTCTCGGGCAGCACTCGCGACTTCTGTTGCGACTTGTGCCGATGGCGATTGCGGCACAATGGGCTTAGCCGGATCAGTACGCGCCACAGAGGAAGCGAGCGCAGCCATAGCCGGATTCATCGTTTGCACACCGACCCCATTAGCGCCTGGTGCGGCTGGATTTGCCACCATGCGCTTCTCCAAATCGGCATACATCAATTTCTGTTGGTTTTGCACCAGTTGCAATTGATGTGTCAACTGCTCAAGCTGATTACGCATCGCTTGCAATTGTGTTTGCAAAGATTCTAAACGCGCTGAGGAATCGCTATTCTGCATGTTATAGAGCATCTGCTCCAAACGTTGCATACGCTGCTCCATGGGCATCGCGCTGGCGGTTGGCATTGGCACAGCAGGCGCGGGGCCACCATAGGTCACCACTTGGCCTGGCTGACTCTCTTGAAAAGCCACCTCCTGCCCAGGTGGGGGTGGCGGTGGCATTTCTTGATCTGACACACCATCAAATTGCATCGCATCAGCGTCATACACTGGCGCAGGATCTGCATAAGTCGCCGTGCAAGCGATGGCTAAGGCTACCGTACTTAACACGGTGATCAGCTTATTGTTAATTTGCTTCATAGGCATTATCGCTGTAAGTAAACGATTACGGCACGACGATCTAACTCGTAATCTTGTTCAGTACGACCTAACATCGCGAGTTTTTGTGCACCATAACTCACGATACGGATTTGATCAGCACGCACGCCTTTAGCCGTTAAGATGTCAGCGACCGCTTTAGCACGACGTTCACCTAAACCAATGTTGTATTCACGACTACCACGTGGATCGGTGTGACCTTCGAGTAATACTTTGGAGCTTGGATGGTTTAGCAGATAATTAGCATTCGCTACAATTGCTGGGCGATCTTGCTCGTGTACAAAGTATTTATCAAAATCGAAGTGATAGACATGTTCAGCCACTTTTTTAGCTTGCGGCTTCTTCTGCACTTTTTTATGGCTTGCTGCTTTATCACCAAATGTGGTTTCTTCACCAGCCCCATACGTTTGTGCCTGACCATTGTATGCTGCATTAGCATCATCCGCCTGCATGTTGCCTGGATTTGAATGATGACAAGCAACCAATGTACTCACACTGCCGGTGATTAAAACGATACGCATCCATTGACTTAATTTCACAATTTCCCCTCCCTTACACATCTGTTAAAGTAAACCTACGCTGTGAAAGGAAAAGTATACCCTGAACGAGGCACATATCAATAGATGGGCCTCAAGATCAGCGGTTCTCGCTAACGTTATACGATGGGAGATGCTGTCTCAAGATAGAAAGGGTGACCACGCAGGATCTTGTGCATCACCATCACGTGCCGGCATCGTCATATGTATGCGTGCATCAGATGAAACAAGGCCCAGCACATTACGATTCCCTGCCAACGTATCATAGAGAATCATCGTGCCATTGGGTGCCACACTAGGGGATGCGGTATCCGCGACTGAACTTGTCAACACATGCATACGACCATTGTTCGCATCGAGTAAGCCAATTTTATAAATGCCGGCGACACGATGAATCATCGCAATTTGATGACCATCATGCGTATAGGAAGCACGCGCATTATACTCGCCATCGTAGGAAACACGCGTAATCGCATGAGATGCTAACTGAATTTGATAGATTTGTGGTCCGCCCGCACGATTCGAGGTAAATAATAATGATTTGCCATCCGGTGCCCACGCGGGCTCGGTGTTAATGTAAAAATCATTCGTGAGACGTGTGAGACTAGCACTTGCGATATCCATCAAGTAGATATTCGGCGACCCGCTCTTTGAAAGTACGATCGCAAGTTTGCTACCATCCGGTGAAAATGCTGGTGCGCCATTGATGCCAGGGAAACTACTCACCAAACGTCGTTTACCACTCGAGACGTCTTCAATATAAATGCCAGCTTGACGATTTTCAAAAGAAACATAAGCGAGTTGTTTGCCGTTGGGCGACCAAGCAGGCGACATGATCGGTTCGGGTGAATCCACCAACGTATGGGCGTTATGACCGTCTTGATCTGCCACTTCTAAACGATAACGTGTCTCAGCATTTGCATGACGTTTAATCACCACATAAGCCAGTTTTGTGGAAAACACGCCACGCACACCGGTAATTTGTTCATAGATTAAATCGCTAATATGATGCGCCAACTGTCGCAGTTCAGATGAGGTGACCGTATAATTTCTATCTATGAGTGCGCCCTCGTCACCTTTGCCCTTGAAAATGTCGACCAATTGAAAGCGTACGCGATAATGGTTGTCATCTATCGCATCCATCTGCCCGACAACTACGTGATTGGTACCAATTTTTTGAAAGTATGGCGTCATCACCGCATTCGCTGTATGCGGAAACATGGTCAAATCCTCTTGCTCAAAGAGCTTAAAACGGCCACTGTGTTGCAAGTCATCCGCAATGATTTGAGAAATATCCGTTTGCGATGAGGCGCTTGACGTTTGAAATGGTACCACCGCGATGGGGATTGCCCCCGCCACCCCCTTGGTAAGTTCTAGGCTCAACAATGCCGACACCCGCAGCGGTATGAGCATAGAACATGTCACAAGAACAAGGCTGATCATTTTTCGCATGTGATACCTTCCCATCAGAAGCAATAATTAGGATATGAATATGATAGCGCTTTTGGGCGTATTCGTGAATTGTGAAAACCGACCGTACCCGCAATTCAAACGTTCTCATCCCCGCACCCGCAACTCAAACACTGTCATCCCCGTCAAATACACTGTCATCCCCGTCAAATACACTGTCATCCCCGCGAAGGCGGGGACCCATTTCTCAATACGAAAAACAATGGAACGTTAGTGATGGGTCCCCGCCTTCGCGGGGATGACAGCGTGGGTGCTACACCTAAGCTCGTTACACTCACTAAGATGCACTAAAGGCCGAGATGCCAACTTAAGAGAGAGGCACCCATGCTTTCTGATTTCACCCTTCTAAAGCGTAATGTTGGGTGATTTCTGCCGCCGTAGACGGAGTGGCAATCACTTCCCCCTGTAAATAGCGACATCCTAATTCTACTAATTTATTTTGCTGATGTTGTGATGTCACCCCCGCGATGAACATGATCATTTGCATATTTGTCGCCAAGGCAAGTAACGATGAGACCAGTGTTGCCGTTTGGTTGTTGTAGACCACATCCATGATTAATGCCGCATCCACTTTGAGATAAGTGATCGGTAATTGCTTGAGTAAATAGAGAGGGAATCGACCTGCACCAAAGTGACTGATGGCAATCTTGACACCAAGATAATTCAACATATTGCAAGAGCGCTCTAAGGCATCCAATGCCACTTCAGTGTGACAATCTTTAATACTCAGAATAATCGTACTTGGTTCGCACCCCACTTCTTGCAAAATTTGTGAAAAGCGACAGATGAATTGGCTACTGGTAAATTGTTTCAAGGAAACCGTTAAACAGACATGCGGTGCCTTGAGCCCGGCAGCACGCCATGAAAGATAATGCTGACATACTTCTCGCACCATCCATTCATAGATAATGTTGGCTTTACGTTGTTTTTCGGCATAAAGCAACAATTCATCTTCTTGAATCGTTCCTAACGCCACATGTTGTAGTGATACAGATGCTTCTAAGCAATAGGTGAGCTCCGTTGTCATGTCCACTACCGCTTGATAACGTAACACCAATTCATCCAACAGTGTGTCCCTTGCTAAATGATCATAGATAGCCAGCTCTCTTTGGCTTTGACGATGCATTTCTTCTTGATAATAACGGTAATGGTGTTCACCTTGGCTTTTGGCAAGTCGCATGGCTTGCTCCGCACAACTCAACAAAGTCGGTGCGGTCTGTGCATCTGTAGGGTAAATGGCGATACCAATGCAAGCGGTAATGGTGATTTCATGATGGTGTAATTGTATGGGTTCATGCAAAGTACTGAGGATACGTTGTGCGACCAGGGCTGCTGTCTCAGGCTTCGCTAAGCGCGCCAATAAAATGACAAAAGTATCCTTGGCAAAGCGACTCACCGTATCTACCTGACGCACACAGGTTAACAATTTCTTCGCCACTTCCTGCAAGAGGGCATCACCAATGTCATGGCTTAAACCTTCATTGATAAGCTTAAAATCATCGATATCGACATAGAGCACACCAAAGCTAAAGTGCTGTCGCATACTTTCAGTGATATTTCGTGCCAGCCGATCCTCAAAGAGCCGCCAGCCGGGAAGTTGAGTCACTGGATCTGTGAAGGTGCGGCTATACTTACTTTGAAGTGTATCAATCTCTTCGCGTAATTGCTTAGCCGACACCAGTGAGGCTTGTAATTTATGTGCATGCTGGGTTAACTGATCAGTCATATGCGTGACACGATGCAGGGACTTGTAATAGGCGACACAAGAAATCAGCACTAAGATTAATCCAACGATCAATAAGAATATCGTCACGACGCTTACTCCTTTAGATGCGCATAACACGTGAGCGTCTTCATATAACAGACGTCACATGCCGATCAACACTGACGATGAAAATAGTCGTCAACCACGAATAAGTGCTAGTCCTGTCAGATAACGTAACACACAACGTACTTAGGCCGAACGTATCGGCATCTGTGGTTGTTTGAGTGCAGCCATTGACGTTCCCTGGCGCGAGGCACCCATGATATTTTCTGGCTTCACCTTTAACATAAATTGGCGAAAAGGTTCAAAGGCATCCGGATTTATGGGCACTGGCAGCGGTGATGCTTTCATGACGGCTGCCCGCACCGAACTATCTAAGGAAGGATCCCCACTAGAACGTGTCACTTCCACTTCCAGGACCGTCCCCCCAGGTGCAAGATGGATCATCAACATACAGTATTTGTGTTTATCAACTTGTGGTGGGACGATCCAATGTTCACTGATAGCTTGTAAAATCAGCGCTTTATATTTATCGACATCCCCACGTGCTAAACGCTCACGCTTTGCTTGTAATTTGACTTCTTCGTTGAGTAATTGCTGGCGCAAAGAAAGCTCAGATTGTTCTCGCAACGTTTTCTCAAATTGCGATTTCATTTTCAGCTCTTTTATCTTTTGTTTTTTCGCTTCCAGTTGCTTCGTATCTGGCAAGCGCTTTTTAATCACGACTTCTTGCTTTTTTTTGGGCGCCAATGGTTTCTCATGAATAATTTTTTTCTTCGGTGGCATCACCTTGAGGGGAATCGCATCCTTTTTGGCTTCTTGTGGTGGCTTGATCGGCGCAACTTTGGGTGGCGCTTTCAATAGAGGGGGTGGTGTGTTGAGCGGGTCGGTGATCACCTTGCTCTTTGGACTGTCCCCCAACACCACCGCACTGATGATATCTTCGTGATTCGTGTTCTCTAACACTGGGATATTGCTGGCAAAACGCATGCTGAATGTCAATAAGGCTAACACACCGACATGGAAGAAAATCGAAATACTAAAATAGTTTCGAGTCTTCAGTAGTGCCATAGTCACCCAACTTTTTGTTCAGCGGGAACCGGTTGTGTAATAAGCCCCACACTTTTTGCACCTGCTTGTTGCAACAAAATCATTGCCTCCACCACCTTGCCATAATTCACATTTTTATCACCGCGGACTAAGACAGCGCGTTGTGCCGACTGGTCGTGTAACTGTGAAACCACCATAGCGCTCAATGCATGTGCTGTCAGTGGTTGTGTAGGTTTTTCTGCAAGATTGTAATAGTAGTCGCCTTTGGCATCGACCGTGACAATAATGGGTTCTTTTTGTTTATCTGCCAAAGTCTGGGCTTTGGTTTTTGGCAAGTCGACTTTCACGCCCTGGGTCAACAATGGCGCGGTAATCATGAAGATCACTAACAAGACCAACATCACATCGATAAAGGGCACCACATTGATGTCGGACATAGGACGACGCCTACCACCATGATGCATATACGCCATATCTAAGACTCCATCGCTACTTGATGTACCACTGGCTGTGGTTGTAATTGTCGTTGCAATAAATTGGTAAATTCTTCTTGGAAGGCATCAAAGCGCGTCATCAAGCGACCAATATCTGTCACGAAACGGTTGTAAGCAATCACTGCTGGTATGGCCGCAAACAAGCCCATTGCTGTTGCGATCAATGCTTCTGCGATGCCAGGCGCCACCATGGCGATGGATGCTTGCTGTACGTTTGTCAGTGCACTAAATGCTTGCATAATCCCCCACACAGTGCCGAACAAGCCAATATAGGGGCTAGTGGAACCAACAATCGCCAGGAAGGGTAAGTGTGTTTCTAAGCGATCTTGCTCACGCATTTGAGCGGCGCGCATTGCGCGTTTGATGTTCTCGAGTACGGCATCGCCATTGCTACGGCTTTGTTTGCGAACATGGGCATATTCTTTATAGCCAGCATGAAAAATCGCTTCGACACCTTCGATAGGATGTTCCGCAGGACGCTGATATAGTTTAGCTAAATCGTCACCCGACCAAAAAGCGGATTCAAAACGACGCGCCGCTTTGTTCACACCGCGAAGGTAGAACAAGCGTTGTAAGATGTAGGTCCAGGATAAGATAGAGGCGCCGACTAAGAGGATCATCACACATTTGACGACGATGCTGGCTTGCATGAAATAATTTAACATTGTGGTATCAAAATTCACGTGCTATCTCCAATCCGATTGACAAAAATATTACATCCGCTGATAACGAAATCGTCCCTACTATTCTACCTCGCTTTGGTCCATTCCCTCAAATAAGCTGACGGTTTGCGGACACAATATTTTTTCTGGCGCCTGCATGCCAAAGTGCTGATACGCGTATTTTGTAGCGATACGTCCGCGTGGCGTGCGTAACATGAAGCCTTGCTGAATCAAAAAAGGCTCAATGACATCCTCAATGGTTCCTTTTTCCTCATTAATGAACGCAGCAAGACTTTCTAAACCCACAGGACCACCGTCAAACTTTTGTAGTAACGCTTGTAATAATTTTTGATCCATCAGATCAAAACCCTGACTATCGACATTGAGAAAATCCAATGCTTCGCGCACGATGGCCGGCGAGAGATTCCCATGGGCTTTCACTTCACCATAATCACGCACACGTCTTAATAAGCGGTTAGCAATGCGCGGCGTACCACGTGAACGACTGGCGATTTCCGCACTCGCTTCTTCGCTCAAGCGCACTTGAAGAATTTGAGCAGAACGCTCAACAATGCGCGTCAAATCAGCCACTTGGTAAAACTCTAAACGTTGTACGATGCCAAAACGATCACGCAATGGGGATGTGAGCAAACCTGCACGCGTGGTCGCGCCAATCAAGGTGAAAGGGGGGAGATCTAGTTTAATTGAACGGGCTGCGGGCCCTTCACCAATCATGATATCAATTTGATAATCTTCCATCGCCGGATAAAGCACTTCCTCGACCACTGGACTCAAACGATGGATCTCATCGATGAATAAGACGTCGCCCGCTTGTAAATTAGTGAGTATAGCTGCCACATCACCTGGACGCTCCAACACTGGACCTGACGTTTGCTTTAAACTGACGCCCAATTCATTGGCAATTATATTAGCCAGTGTGGTCTTACCTAATCCTGGCGGACCAAAAATGAGCACATGATCCAAGGCATCCCCTCGAGCTTTTGCCGCTTGGATAAAAATGGCCATTTGCTCACGCACCGAGTGTTGGCCAGCATAATCAGCTAAACTGCGCGGACGCAAGGCACGGTCCAGCACATCATTCTCTTGTTGTGTAGGGGTAATCACACGATCAGATTGCATCATCACATCATCTCTCTTAAGGCACGTCGAATCAGGGCTTCGCTGTTGGCATGACCATCATCTATTTTAGTCACTGAGCGATTCGCCTCTGCCTGCTTATAGCCTAGGGCCACCAGGGCGGCGATCGCATCTTGTAAGACATGATGACGTGAAGCAGGCGACGTTGTCACGGGTGAACCCGCCGTATCAGTAGCAGTTTGGGTCCATTCAGCTAGTTTGTCACGCATTTCAATCACCAAACGTTCTGCCGTTTTTTTCCCAATCCCCGGCAAACGCACCAAGCTCGCGGTATCATTATTTAATACATAGCGCACAAACTCATCCGGGCTCACACTAGAAAGCAACGTCAGCGCCATGCGTGGTCCCACCCCGTTGACCTTGAGTAAGGTTTTGAACAACGCACGCTCTTCTCGTGAATGGAAACCATACAGTGCATGCGCATCTTCACGGACAACGAAATGGGTATAGAGGCGCGTCTCAGAACCAATATCAGGCAATTGATAAAAGGTACTCATGGGTGCATCCACCTCATAGGCCACGCCCTGTACATCGAGGAGTAATTGGGGCGGTTGTTTTTCTAACAGTATGCCGCGTAATTGTCCAATCATGGCTTCACCTTTTGTTGTTTGGTTAACATGATATAGGCAAATCGGCAGCGACAAAAGCATTGATGCAATGACGGTGATGATGAACGTTTGAGCGCCCGTTTGCGTGCATGGCTTTTGTTTTTATGTCTGCATGTATTCATGGTGGGCACGTTGTCAAACCCGTCCGCCCTCGATGCGGCACGACTCGAGGGGTACCCACGCTACAAAAACTTGGGAACCGTGTCGAACATTTGCGTGCACGGCTGTGTGCTCGGCTTTTGTTTTTATATTTTTATGTTTGAGCGCTTGAATTCAATAGCAAGCGGCGCAGATTCTTCATATGTGCATGACATAACGCGACAGCTAAGGCATCCGCGGCATCTTCTTGCAATGCCCCTTGGATGCTCAACAAACGGCGCACCATGAATTGCACTTGATCCTTTTTAGCACCACCCTGACCCACCACAGATTTTTTTACTTCACGTGCCGCATATTCACTGACCGGCATATCCAATGCGACGATGGCCGCACCGCGTGCTTGACCTAACTTCAATGCCGAGCTGGGGTTTTCATGCATGAATACTTGTTCAATCGCTGCTTCGTCGGGTTGGTACTGACGAATGATATCGCGTAGATATGAGTAAATGTGGCGTAAACGCTCACACATAGGATGAGCGCTGACATCGATCACACCGCTAGCGAGATAGAGATGACGATTACCCACGACGCGAATGATGCCATAGCCCGTACGTCGGGAACCCGGATCAATGCCGAGAATCACTGTCATCAAATTTCCTTAGTGGTCTGATACCGCGATCATAGCACGCAACGCTTGGTGGTATAAGTTGCAGGCATGACCTTTGCCACTAGTAATAACCCGAACGCTGTCATCCCACATCGGGGTCGACCCCTCGAGACGGCATCCTGAGGGATGCCGCATCGAGGGCGTACGGGGGCTGTAGGGTGGGCAAAACACAGCGTGCACACCATGTCCTTCGATATAGCAGGGTTTATTCCCCCGAGTTACGCGCTTCAATCAGGCTACGGATCTGAAACCGATATTTGAAGCCGTTCGCCCTTGATGCGGCACGCAATGCCGTCTCGAAGGGTGCCCGTCTTTTATTTCTTACCCCGGGTTTCACGCTTCGCGCTTCACCCAGGCTACATATCGAAATCGTTCGCCCTTGATGCGGCACGCAGTGCCGTCTCGAAGGGTGCCCGTCTTTTTTCTTCACACAGAGTCACGCGGCTTCTATCGATGTGTACACCACTGCGCACGAGCGAAGGGTTTATGCTATTTGTGCCATCACTTCTTCACTGATGTCCGCATTCGAATACACTTCTTGCACATCATCTAAGTCTTCAAGACTATCAATCAGTGTCATGACCTTCTCAGCAGTCTCTCTATCAGTGATTGCCACGCTGGTGCTGGCTAACATCGTGAGATCTGCTTGTGCCGGTGTCAATCCACCCTTCACTAACGCATCTTTTACCGTCATGAATTCTTCTGGGGATGTCATCACATCAATACTCTGATCATCATTCACCACTATATCTTCAGCACCCGCTTCTAAACCTAACTCCATCAGTCGCTCTTCATCCACACCAGGCGCAAAAGTTAATTGCCCTTGTTTTTTGAAGAGATAAGCCACTGAACCATCAGTACCTAGGTTACCACCATGCTTCGTGAACGCATGGCGCACCTCACCTACGGTGCGATTACGATTATTGGTCATGCAATCAACCATCACAGCAATACCACCCGGCCCGTAACCTTCATAGCGAATTTCTTCGACCAGCTCACCTTCCATACCACCAGTACCACGCTTGATCGCACGTTCAATGACGTCTTTAGTCATGTTCGCTTCTTGCGCCTTGTCCAGTGCAGCGCGTAAACGTGGATTCGAGTTAGCATCGCCGCCACCTAATTTGGCAGCGACGGTCACTTCACGAATAATTTTGGTATACAATTTGCCACGTTTGGCATCTTGTTTCGCTTTATGACGCTTGATATTTGCCCACTTACTATGACCAGCCATTATTTATCCCTCACTTGATCACTTTTTTCTGTGCCTTTTGTTTTTACAACGCGAATATTCAATTCAATCAATTGCTCTGGTGATACAGTCGATGGTGCACCCATCAATGGATCGGTTGCCGTTTGGGTTTTAGGGAAAGCGATCACATCACGAATGGAATTCGTGCCCGTCATCAACATGACGAGACGATCAATACCAAACGCAATACCACCATGCGGTGGGCAACCCAATTTCATTGCTGTGAGTAAATGTCCAAATTTATCTTCAGCTTCTTGATCATCAATGTTCAGCAAGTTAAATACTGCTTTTTGCATCTCTGATGAATTGATACGAATGGAGCCACCACCAATTTCACTACCATTCAATACCATATCATAGGCACGCGCCAAACAAGTTGATGCTGCTTGTTGCAACTCAGCAACGGTTGCCACTTTGGGTGCTGTAAATGGATGATGACAAGCAGAAAGGCGACCTTCGCCTTTTTCAAACATGGGGAAATCGACCACCCAAAGAATTTGCCAACCTTCTTGCACTAACCCGCGATCGTGCGCCACTTTGACACGTAAGGCACCCAAGGCTTCATTCACTGTCGTTGCTTTATCCGCACCAAAGAATATGATGTCGCCCACTTTAGCGCCTGTGCGCTCAATGATTTGAGCGATTGCCTCTTCAGGAATGAATTTCAAAATGGGCGATTGCAAGCCTTCTTTGCCTTCGGCATTGATTTTGATATAAGCCAAACCGCGCGCACCAAACACGCTGACATACTTAGTGTATTCATCAATTTCTTTGCGACTGAGTGCGGCGCCGCCAGGCACACACAATGCCGCCACACGACCGTGGGGATCTTTGGCAGCATCCGCAAAAATTTTGAATTCAATATCACGCAAGAGATCGCCACAATCCACCAGTGTCATTGCAATGCGTAAATCAGGCTTATCAGAACCGTAACGACTCATCGCATCTGCATAACTCAAGCGTGGGAATGGGTTAGGTAATTTGACACCTAAACGCTTCTCAAACAAACCACGTAGCATATCTTCCATCAAGCCTTGTATTTGCTCTTCGCTGAGAAAAGACGTTTCGATATCGAGCTGTGTAAACTCAGGTTGACGGTCTGCACGTAAATCTTCATCTCGGAAACATTTGACGACTTGATAATAACGATCAAGCCCTGCCATCATCAATAATTGCTTGAATTGTTGTGGGGATTGCGGCAATGCATAGAAATTACCCGGATGCACGCGTGAGGGGACTAAATAGTCACGAGCCCCTTCAGGGGTCGCACGTGTTAAAAAAGGAGTTTCTACATCTAAAAACCCGTGCTCATCTAGGTAGTGACGTAAATCACGGACAATCTGCGCACGCATTTTTAAGCGCTCGAGCATTTCCGGACGACGAATGTCTAAATAACGGTAATGCAAACGTGTTTCTTCACCCACTTCATGGTATTCATCATCAATGGGGAAAGGTAAAGGTTCAGATCGATTGAGAATGGTGAGCTCGCTAGCAGCAATTTCAATCTCACCCGTACGCAAATTAGCGTTCGTGGTTCCCACGGGTCGTTGACGTACCAGTCCTTTCACCTGAATCACAAATTCACTACGCACTGATTCTGCTTGTTGGAATGCGGCTTGCTGTTCAGGGGCAACCACCACCTGCACGATGCCTTCACGATCTCGTAAATCGATAAAAATAACGCCGCCATGATCACGCCGACGATGTACCCAACCGACCACCGTGACACTTTGATTTAAACATTTAGCGGTAATTTCACCACAATAATGACTACGCATAACAATAAATACCTTTATGTTTTTACTTGATTTCTCGGGTTAAACTGTGCAAGAGATGTTCAAGAGGTTGTTGGTTTTGTAATTATAGGTGTTGAGACAGGTTGAACCACGCCCAAGGAAATCACGAATTTCAACGCTTGATCAACGCTAATATCAAGCTCAATCACTTTGTGTCGTGGCGCCATCATTAAAAAGCCTGAGGTCGGGTTGGGGGTGGTCGGTATAAAGTAACTGACCATTTGTTCACCTTGTAGCGCTTTTTCAACTTCTTTGTAACCCTCTCCCGTTTGGAAAGCGATACTCCACACACCGGCACATGGGAATTCTACCAAAAGTACCTTACGGAAAGATTGCCCACCTGGCTTAAACATTGTTTCGGCGACTTGACGAACACCTGCATAGATACTGCGCACAATCGGAATACGCGCCACCAGGGCGTCACTCAATTCAACCAAACGTCGCCCAACAAAATTGGCGGCCACCACGCCGGTGCTAAAAATGACGAGTATGGTTAAAATAACACCAACCCCAGGGATGTGCATGCCGAATAGCACATCTGGTTGATACTGTGGTGGTAGCAATAAGAGGGATTTACTCAATACATCAATCACAAATTTAATGACGACGATCGTCACCAAAATAGGTAGCCAAACGAGTAAGCCCGAGATGAAGCAAGTGCGAATATAAGCAATCATTGAACCATCAGGAATCTTTTTATGCAGGTATTTTAAAAGTCGCATGAATTATCCCGTTGCCTTATCGTTGGATTTAGTATCAGTGCTGGTGCCGGTGCTTGTTTGACTACCGCCGCTCGTGGTATCAGTGCTTGGCTTCGCATCCGTTGCTGTCTCTGTGGCTTTATCGGCCACTTTGGGCTTCCCTTTATCACGAAAATCAGTTGCATACCAACCGGTACCCTTCAATTGAAAGCTGGTTTCGGAAATTAATTTGTTCATCGCATTTGCATGACAGACTGGACATACCGTCAAGGGTGCTTCGGTTATTTTTTGTAATACTTCTTCTTGATGCCCACAGGCGTTGCATTTGTATTCATAAATAGGCATATGTACACTCCTAGATTGCGCTTATCAACTTTCGAGCCCTCTATTCTAAGACAAAAACGATAGATTCAAACGTTTTTTTTAACCATCGCCTCATATTTTAGCAAACAATGGAGTAAAAAATGGCATACATTCTCGTCCTTTACTACAGCCGTTACGGATCAGTGAAACAAATGGCACAGTATATTGCCCGCGGCGTTGAATCGGTGCATCAGATGGAAGCGCGCATTCGCACTGTCCCCCCCGTCTCCCCCACGACCGAAGCGACTGAGGCCACCATCCCGGATAGCGGCGCACCCTATGCTACCCTCGATGATTTAAAAAATTGTGCAGGACTTGCACTGGGCAGCCCGACCCGTTTTGGCAATATGGCAGCACCCATGAAATATTTCATCGACCAAACCACCAGCTTGTGGGTCGCAGGGAGTCTCGTTGACAAACCCGCCATGGTCTTCAGTTCTACCGCAAGTTTACACGGTGGTCAGGAAAGCACGTTACTGAGTATGATGGTGCCATTATTCCATTTAGGTTTTGTGATTGCCGGTTTACCTTATACGAATAATGAATTGAACATCACCACCAGTGGTGGCACACCGTATGGTGCAACACATGTCACCGGCAGTGACGGCAAAAACCCCATGAGTGAGGAAGAACAACGCCTGTGTATCGCTGCTGGTAAACGATTAGCAATGCTCGCAAGTAAATTAAGTTAAAAAAATTTAAAAAAAATGAAACAAAAAGAATGCTGTCATGACTGTCCTGCATAAAAAAATATCGGGATTGTCATGATAGCTAACAGAGTACCGTCATCCATCTATTTTTTAGACACCATAACACCTTGTAATGACAAGAAGTATGGGGATAACATAATTACCCATTTCATATATATAAGAAGTTGAATTATGGCAGTTTATCTCGTTTGTGCGATCGCTGCGTTAGCAGGATTACTTTTTGGTTTTGACACAGGGATTATTTCTGGCGCGCTGTTGTTTATTGAACGTGATTTTCCCGTAACAACACTCATGAAAGAGTTAATCGTGAGCAGTGTTTTGTTGGGGGCCATGATAGGCTCACTCAGCAGCGGATGGCTAACAGACCTCTATGGTCGCCGACGCGTCATTTTAATTATATCAGGCATGTTTATCTTAGGCACGCTCATTGCAGCTTATGCAACTTCGGTCCAAACCATTCTCTTTGGACGCTTATTCATTGGTTTTGCCATTGGTATCGGCTCATATACAGCACCACTGTATATTGCTGAAGTGTCGCCACAAGCATTACGCGGTGGTTTAGTGTCGCTGAATCAATTAGCGATTACCATCGGTATCTTATCTTCTTATATTATCAATTACATTTTTACGAATAGTGCTGGTTCTTGGCGTGTGATGTTTGCCATTGGCGTTATTCCAGCCATATTGCTCGGCATTGGCATGTTGTTCTTACCGGAGAGTCCACGCTGGTTAGTCAAACGTCATCGCCAAGATGAAGCAAAAAAGACGCTGCAATATTTACGTCAGAAAGCAAATGTCACACAAGAACTCGAAGAAATTAAGCACAGCTTAGTGGTGCGTGAAGCAAAGCTGGGTGAAATTTTTACGCCATGGATCAGACCCGTACTGTTTTTAGGGATCATGCTCGGCTTCTTACAACAAGTCACTGGCATCAACACCATCATTTATTACGCACCCTCCATCTTCCAATTGGCTGGCTTACATGACACGTCCACCTCCATTTTAGCGACTGTAGGCATTGGCATTGTCAATGTGATCGCCACCATGTTTGCCGTTTACTATTTGGATACATTGGGTCGTCGCGCACTCTTACTCACCGGTTTAGCGGGTATGTGTGCCAGCTTGGTTGCCTTAAGCTGTGTCTTCCAACTCGACTCTGATTACATGCATTGGGCTGCGGTGATTAGCACATTTGTGTATGTCATCTGCTTTGCATTCAGTTTGGGCGCGATGCTGTGGTTATTAGTATCAGAAATTTTCCCTTTAGAAGTGCGTGGCATGGCCATGAGTGTTGCCGTATTTAGTTGCTGGTTCTGGAATTTTGTCGTGTCAGCCACTTTCTTATCGCTGCTCAATGCATTAGGACCCACAGATACTTTCTTACTTTACGCGTGCATGTGTGTGCTAGGATTCATTTTCTGTTACTTCAAAGTGCCAGAAACCAAAGATGTCTCACTAGAGCAAATAGAAAAGAACATTCGTGATGGCTTGCCCTTACGCGAAATTGGTCAGCCCGTCTATGTGCCCGATGTTGTCTCTGAAAGAGTGCCAGGGTAGCGGATTGGTAGATGTATCATCCTTCATTAAACGGCTTAGCGTCGATCATTCATGTATCATTGGTCGATGTTAAGCCAACAGCAGTCGTAGTATCGTTAGTTGCTGTGTAAGACCATCGTTATTTTAGATAAGAGGATATTCGTTTTTTCATGAAAAAAGAAATTATTACTTGGGATTTAGGGGCGACAAAATGCGCTGCTGCCATTGTCGACTATGATACCCAAACGGGAAAACTAGATTGCAAAAAGCACGGCGCAATCAAAATAAGAAGTTGTGATTCACTGGATCATCTCACAGCGCAGCTAGAAGCGATGTTGGAATACAACATGCAAGATGCAGATGCGATTTGTATCGGTGCAGCGGGTCAGTATAATGGCGAACGCCTAGAATTAAATGATGGGTATCCCTATCCCATGGAGTTTGCACGCATCGCCAAAACAAAGCAATGGCCAAAGTTTTCCATCATTCATGATTATTCCCCCATCGTGTGCGCCACCTTTACACCCTATATTGAGCAGCCGGAAAATATCCGCCGTTTAAATAATGCCGACATTCACCCTGCTGGTCGTCGGGTTGCGTTGGGGGTGGGTACTGGTATTGGTCTCAAAGACGGTGTCTTACTCGATAATGGGGATTTTTGGCTGGGCACCAATGAAATGGGACACATTGGCGTAACCACACCTCCACTGGCAGACAAACACTATTTAGAACGCCATGATGAACTCATCAAATTTTTGCGTAGTGAAGGTGTACTTGCTGAAGACGAACCCCTCACCTTTGAAAAACTACTCGCCGGCCAAGGCATTGTGCGCATACATTCTTTTTTTGATAGAGACGCCACGAAAAAAAGTTCCGAAGAAATTGGTGAGCATGTGCGCAATGGTCATGCAGATGACACACTCGCCGTGTTTGCTTGGTATCTAGGCTTATTAGTGGGTACCGTACAACTTAGCTTCATGCCAGAAGGTGGTATTTGGTTAACAGGTGGCGTGATCTTAAATCATTTAGACATATTCGATCATGAAGATTTCTACAAAGGCATAGACTCCTCGCCTGCGTATCTCAACTTACGTCAGGCATTTCCACTCGGCGTGTTACGTGGCGCAGAACATGCCTTCATGGGTGGTGCTTACTACGCTGCCAAACGTTTGTTATAATTTTTTTAGTAATCCCCGCTAACGTTAAACGACGCGGTAGACTTAAGGGGAAGAATCGCGATTCTCCCCCTTAAGTGATCAATTGGAATTGTTTAGGATTGATCATCTATACAATCAAACAGGTTTTTTGCCAGACAGCAAAAACTTAAATGCAGGTGGCGAGTGAACGCCACCCGACTTTTACGCTACCAAACGCTCACGCGCTATAGTGTCGGTCTTAAACCTCTAAGGAATTTTGATAAAGCAGTACTCGCCTATTGAGCGGTATCTGCTGTCATCTCATAGTCTCTCTCTTCGGGGGCGTTACGTTTCGTATAGCGCCCTCACTTTTTGCTCTGCATTCACTTACTTTCCCAATTTACCGCTTCTACACATCCATTTAAACATTGACGAACACTATCGGAGTGCACGCTATGACTCAACACTGCTATAAGGACGGATTTAGTCTCATTGAACTGCTGATCGCGCTTGCCATCGTATCCCTATTAAGCGTCGTTGGCACACCTATCTACACCCAACATGTTGCCCATGCGCATCGCTTAGAGGCGCTTGTAGCAATGAATCGCGTGGCTGCTGCATTAGAACAATATTATGCAGAACACCAAAGTTATATTGGTGCGACGCTGCAACGCTTACACCAGCCAAGCGCTATTGTTCAAGGTCGCTATCTACTGCGCCTAAAATCGCTCTCTCTAGACAATTATTTAGTGAGTGTACGAGCCATCAACGTGCAAGCAGAGCAAGATGAATTGTGTACTGAAATGACGCTGGACGCTACCGGAGAAAAAAGCGTCATCGGCGAAGGTTCTGTCAACGAATGCTGGCAGTGATGCGACATCAGTTAGGCACAACACTACTAGAATTATTAATCGTACTCTGCTTGATCACGATCATCACATCACTATCAGTAGTCAGTTTCATTCAATGTCGCTCTCAAAACGCGTGTCGCCTTTCACACATGCAACTCATGCAAACATTGACCTTTGCCATGCAAGCAGCCATCTTTAAGCGTGAAGATATAGGCATATGCTATTTGAACGACATAAATCAATGCAGCGCTGACGTTAGTTCGCGATTATTGATCTTCATTGACAGACAACATCTAGGTCGCGTTGAATTTCCCGAACAACGCTTACGACAATGGCAAATACCCGAGGGCACACGCTTATTGTTTAGATCCTACCCAAGCTACCGTCATTATCTGTTATTCACGTCGTCATTGATGCAGCGTAATGACAATGCGACCTTATGGTATTGCGATCGTCAGCAACACGCTGTATGGGCTGTCATCCTCAGTCAAAGTGGACGCATGATCACGAGATACCCCACAGCTGATGGGACATTACGTGATCGTGAGGGAAAGGTATTACAGTGTGGCCGTGATCACACCGACAGGTGAATTGGTGTATACCTAAGATCAACGGTTAAATAAATATCGCATCAGTCAAGTTAATTTTTGATGATTGCAATAGCATTGTTCAAGCGGAGAATGAACAGCAGCTGAAACTTTATCTCTTAATGTCAATGCTTACCAATATGGGCCGTTTCTTTTTGCTGCTTCTAACACCTTAGCATTTGCTTCGATCTCTTCTTTAGTCGTACTCGCCGTTTTATTAAAAACAGAATAAAATTTATCAGCTGATACCACCTTTTTATCAGTAGGTTTGCGACTTTCAACTATTGTCATTGGGCCTGATATCGATTCAACCTCAAGCGCTTTACAAACATCTTTCGCTGTTTTTTCTAATTTAAGAACGAGTTCACCTGCTGGCTTTTCTAAAAGTTGATTGGGTTTAGCATATAAAAATCTCAGTAACATATTTTAAAATTTCCTTAAACGATTAGTTTATTGGCCAACAACACATCATAGACCATTGTGATGGAAGTATCGTGGTTCCGCCACGGCATCTCACTCATTTTTTAGGTGGCGATTTCAATATTGGTGGATATTTTTCATCCAATACGTCAATTTTTGAAAATGCTGACTCATAAATTTCCCTGTATGCTTTAAGGGCCGATGCGATATCTACTTTTGCTTTTTCAAGCAGTTTCATTGTATTTTTATCTTGATCACCCGTGGCATCTGTTAATTTAGTTAACTCAGATAATAGCGCTTTAACGTTCTTATCTAGCTCCGTTGTGTACTTTAGCTTATCTGAAGAACCTTGACGCTTTTTGACAAATTCATCCAATATTTCTTTGCATCGATCCATCGTAGCTGAATCCTTAAATGCTGATAGTTGACGAAGAAGCGTTTTCATCAAATTCACCACTTGAATTTCGAGTGGATAAACTGGCGCGAGTGGTCCGATAAGCGCTTTTGAATCTGCCTCCATTAAATCACATACATAAAACTGCAGGTTCGGCATAGGGTCAGCATCTAACATGAAGAGTTTCGTCATAAAGAATGAATCTGAGTGTACGGCCACTTTGCCCACAAGCGCATAAGGATTGATAGATGTCCAGTCTGATAGGACAAAATGAATCAATCCAGCAGGTGAATGTAAATCTTCTTGTTTGAGTACAACGCCAGCTTGATGTTCAAGACAAATTTCTATATGACATGTGATTGGATTCTTTGTTTTGAAGTGTTTCATTTTAAAATGCGTTAAACTAGTATCATGCTTTTTACCTTTCTTGCCAGGTTGGAATATCACATGGGGATGATCTATTTTAGCCCTACCTCTCTCACCCTTAGCCGATGTTTTATCATGACGGAATATAATTTCTCCATCTTGAAAAACATAGCAAGTATTTCGTACGACTATCAATGATTGTAAATTGGCAACTTCATTCGTCAATTCTTTTAAAGCCGTTCTTTCTTCATCAGTCAGATCGGGGGTTTGATGATAAATTTGAACATGATCGTAAGCGCTTTTGATAAGCTTTAGTCGTTCTTTTATCATAGCTTTATCATTGAATGTTTTTTGCGTCAACAATGTCCCTGCAATAATCACGATGTTCGGAAATTTTTTACTTAGATCACTCAACGTTTGTTTAAACGATTTTTTCAATATCTGATCCGATTGAAATGCTGACGAGGAACTTTGTAAAAAATACTCATTGAGTGAATATATAATCATATGATTAGGATACTGCTTTGACAATTTTTCACTAGCTTCAGAAATATGATCTACCACAAATTGCAATCGCTCAGCGGAAGTTAGAGCTTCAAATTTTTGTAAATTACTCATATTGATTTTATCCAAGGTTCCTCTATGTATCCTTAGCGCAACGATAATGATTTTTTCATCTTTCCCAATTTCTGTATGCGTGACAGTATTCACCCAATCAACAGATGGTAACTGAGAATTGTTATTCGATTGCACGGTGCTTTCCTCCGGTGTCAAATCGCAAATGAAATGAAGTCTCTACGCTATCTCATCACAACCCATCCAAATGCCAGCAGCAATATCACTGTATGCGCTATATAATTATAGACTATGCTTTAGAGCCTATACCTAATAGCTATATTTGAAATAGATATATATCTTGCTATTTTGACTGCCAATTCCTGGAAAGGTTTAATTAAATACTGTCGCTTCTAAAAACAGCGATGTTGTATCTTGATGAATTAAATGGATATTAAGAAACAATCCCTTCATAGATTTACCGGGAAAAATACAGTGATGATGTTGTATGTTTCATGAGAACATGACCACCGCAGGCTTATCTGACAATGGTCATGATTGCAATGCAGCGCTCAAATGGCGACAGGTTAGCTGTCGCCATTTCTATAATCATGAGGGTGTATGCGGACGCATATGTGGGAATAAAATCACATCGCGAATGGAGGTTGCATTGGTAAACAACATCACCAACCGATCGATGCCGATGCCTTCACCTGCCGTTGGTGGCAAACCATGTTCCAACGCGGTGATATAGTCTGCATCAAATGGCATCGCCTCTTCATCGCCGGCGGTTTTCTGCGTCATCTGATGATGAAAACGTGCGGCTTGATCTTCTGGGTCATTTAACTCAGAAAAACCATTCGCCAATTCGCGGCCAGCAATGAATAATTCAAAGCGATCCGTGACAAAAGGGTTATCATCATTTAATCGCGCCAATGGAGAGGTTTCTGCTGGATGTGCCGTAATGAAAGTCGGTTGCAATAATTCATGCTCTGCTGTCTTTTCGAAAATTTCAACTTGCAGCTTTCCAAGTCCATAACTTTCTTGCACAGGAATTTGTAATTGCTTCGCAGTCGCACGTGCCGCCTCTAAAGTCGCGATATCTTTTTCACTGAGTTGCGGATTGTATTTTAAAATTGCTTCTTTCATCGTGAGACGAGCAAAGGGTTGATTGAAATCTAACGTGATGCCCTGATAGTCAAAACTCGCTTTGCCAAATAACGCATTCGCAATAAACTTAAACATTTCTTCAGTAAAATTCATCAAATCATGATAATCAGCATATGCTTGATAAAATTCTACCATGGTGAATTCGGGATTATGCTGTGTGGACAACCCTTCATTACGGAAGTTGCGATTAATTTCATACACACGCTCGAAGCCACCCACAACCAAACGCTTCAAATAAAGTTCAGGCGCGATACGTAAATAGAGTGGTAAATCCAAGGCGTGATGATGTGTCACAAAAGGTTTCGCCGCCGCACCACCCGCCAACACTTGCATCATCGGTGTTTCCACTTCTAAAAAATCGTGTTGCGTTAAAAATTGGCGCATCAACTCCGTAATTTTGGAACGCATAATAAAGGTATGACGTGTTTCTTCATTGGCGATTAAATCGAGGTAACGCTGGCGATAACGTGTTTCCACATCGGTTAAGCCATGATACTTATCTGGTAACGGTCGTATCGATTTTGTCAGCAAGTGGACTTTTGCAGCTTTGACAGAGAGCTCACCCGTTTTAGTTTTGAAGAGCACGCCTTCAACACCGATGATATCGCCCAAATCCCATTGTTTGAATGCTTCATAGGCATCCTCACCCACTGCATCTTGACGAATATATAATTGAATGCGGCCGGACATGTCTTGCAAATGCACGAAGCTGGCTTTACCCATTAAACGTCGTGTCATCATACGCCCTGCCACTGAGACATGAATGGGTTGCGCTTCTAATTCAGGCTCAGTTTTATCATGATGCGTGGCGAGCAACGGTGCTGCCAGCGCATTACGATGAAAGCCGGTTGGATAAGCATGACCTTGCGCGCGCCAGGCTTTTAATTTTTCCCGACGTTGTTCAATTAAATCATGCGTACTAATTTCTGGTTGTTCATTGTTTGGTGCTTGTTGCTGTTTTTTTTCTTCTGCCATCACCGTCTCCCGAACTACAATCCGCTAATTAAACTCGCTTCAATGAATTTGTCTAAATCACCATCTAACACGGCTTGGGTATTCCCCACTTCAACGCCAGTCCGCAAGTCTTTAATACGTGACATGTCTAAGACATAAGAACGTATCTGACTACCCCAAGTGATTTCTTTTTTGTTGGCTGCCAACGCGTCTTGCTTGGCGCGCTGTTTCTGTATCTCTTGTTCGTACAATCTCGCCCGTAATTGCTTCATTGCTTGCGCACGGTTTTTATGCTGCGAACGATCTGATTGACATTGTACGACAATATTCGTGGGTATATGAGTGATACGCACAGCGGAATCGGTACGATTCACATGCTGACCACCCGCACCACTGGCACGATACGTATCCACACGTAAATCCGCCGGATTGATATCGATTTGAATGTTATCGTCAATTTCAGGTGAAATGAAGACGGAGGCAAAAGAGGTATGCCGTTTATTATTGGAATCAAAAGGTGATTTACGCACAAGTCGATGCACCCCGGTTTCGGTGCGTAACCAACCATAGGCATATGGCCCATCGAATTTAATAGTGGCGCTTTTGATGCCAGCCACTTCACCGGGGGATACTTCAATCAATTCTGTCTTGAATTCGTGCCGCTCTCCCCAGCGCAAATACATGCGTAACAGCATGTCCGCCCAATCCTGCGCCTCTGTACCACCAGACCCTGATTGAATGTCCATATAGGCAGCATTGGCATCCATCTCACCAGAGAACATACGTCTGAATTCTAAGGCTTCGATGGTCTTGGTGAGCTGATTCACATCGGCTTCAATGGCTTTCAGTGTATCCGTATCATTTTCTGCTGTCGCCAACTCATTGAGCTCGATTGTATCGTGCACATGCTGACGTTCTGTTTGCATCATGGCGACAACGTCTTCTAGTTGCGCGCGCTCTTTTCCTAACGCTTGTGCTTTTTCAGGCTGATTCCAAATGGCAGGATCTTCTAATTCGGTTTTTATCGCTTGGAGACGAGATATTTTTTGATCAACCTCAAAGATACCCCCAAATGCTAGCCAAACGGGACTCTAACTCTTTGAGATAATTACGCATGGAAGTGATTTCAGTCATCGTTACAACCCTTTCATCTTTTGCCCAGCATAGTAGCAAGTTTTACCGCAATGGTCACGCTTAGCGACAGTGCTGCACAGGTGTTAGTGCGAGTTAATCTATCAAACTTTTGGCAAATACCAGTGCATCCTCACCTCCCGTGGGCATTGGGTAGTAGGCTTTGCGTAAACCCACCAAGCGAAATTGCAATTTTTTGTACAACGCTATCGCGCGTGTATTGGAGCGGCGCACTTCTAAATAGACCACGCCTATACCATGGGATTTCGCATGAGCGAGCGCATGCGTCATCAGCGCTTTGCCAAGTCCTTGATGCTGATAGTCAATTGCCACCCCAATATTGAGGATATGGCACTCATCCACGTTGATGGATATCAGTATAAAACCTATAATCACACCCTCATGCTCAATGACCCAACCCAAATGACCCGCCATCAAACACGCTTTGAATGTGTCTTCCGTCCAAGGCGTAATATGCACCGCCGCTTCAATCACTAGCAGTTGGTTAAGGTCCGATTTGAAAAGCGGTCGTAGCATGCGCAATCCCTCTAACATTAAGCTATAGTATATGGAAGACTGAACCAGGAAACCAATGCATGCGTTTAACCAAAATTTATACACGTACCGGTGATGAGGGTTATACAAACCTAAGAGATAGTTGCGTGTCAAAAGATGATTTGTTAGTAGAGGCGCTCGGCACTATTGATGAATTGAATTCCAGTATTGGCTTAGTGCTTGCTTATTGCCAAAATAAGGAAATTCATACCGCCCTCACTCGCATACAACACGACTTGTTTGATATGGGGGGTGAATTGCATTTGCCGCAATATGTCGCCATCACCTCGGAAAAAGTGAGCCAGCTCGAGCAACAAATTGATGCGTGGAATAAGACATTAGCACCACTCAAAGAATTTGTGTTACCCCGCGGTGATGCAGCGACGGCTGCCTGTCATCTTGCACGTACGATTTGCAGACGCGCAGAACGTGCGTTAGTGCGACTACACCGCCAAGTACGCTTAACTAACATGGAAATGTTACGCTATCTCAATCGACTCTCCGATGTGTTATTTGTGTGCGCGCGCATCCTGGCACGCAACAGCCAGGCTGAAGAAATTTTATGGGAACATGAGAAACATAAATAAGTAGGATGGGTAAAGCGCAACGGTTTGCGCTCCCCCTACAATACATCGCTCGCTATTTAAACGTGAGTAACCTTTGCTTAAATCGCTCTTCCATCAATAACTTTTCACTGGTGTCATCATAGCTATTGTTATTCCCTTTTTTCTGCTCTAGCCATTGCTGACCCTGTGCAAATAAGTGAGCAGGCATAATCCTGTTATGTAAAATAAACAAAGATTTCGTTGATTGATAATCCCTTTGTAATAGAAAGGATGAGATCAGTAAAAATATTTCTGGCGCTAAAATGCCTTCATTGACTAATCGAGGCCCTATTAAAAACCAGACATGCGCATCAAGTGAAATAGTTTTAAATGCTACAGCATCGTTTAAGGGTAATTGGTGTACTAGCATGATGCGATTCACTTGACTAACATTTTTAAGTTTAATCATCTTTGGTGAATCAGCTGCGTTATCAATTACAAGTTCTTTTAGTTTCTTAAATGATCGATTAAGGCGATTTAGTCTCGAGTTTGGTCGCCGCTCAACAATGACAGGATTTTGCAGCGCATGTCGCAATGCATGATCGTTCAGGAATGTAATCAAGCGAAGTTGAATAGCATCGACATCCACTTTGTAACCTAAAGTTTGATTACGCCGTTGATAAGAATACATCATAGATTCAAGATGCTGAAATAAACAATTTTTTACTTTAGATATGATTGGTTCCGCCACATCATCAGTCAACGACTTACGTATCATACTGACCAAGCAGTTTAGCAAATCAAGGTGAACAGATTGCGCAGCACCTATCACAGCATGTTCTAAACTAGCGCCTTCTTTTATCAGTCGCAATGTTAATTGATATTGACCACCCTGCGCTGCCCAACTGACGGCTTGATTGGCATTGGCGCCGTCCTTAATCAGTTGTTGCAGTAAATTTGCGTGACCACCAAATGCCGCGCCTTCGGCAGCACAATCGCGGCTAGCGCCTTGTGCAATCAACGCCATCACTAATTCAGTCTCACCGTTCATTGCGAGCACACGTACTGCGGCATCACGATGCGAGCTTTCCGGATGATTCGCCAGCAGTTGGTACATCCACGTTAAACGATGACTTAATGCAGCACCGCTCACTGCGGCACTCACAGCAGCTTGATAGAAAGCATCCGTATGATGAAGACACTCAATCAGCAATTCATTTACTTTATCTTGATTACCAGCATAAGCATAGCCACGTATTTTACAAAGCAACACTGTTTTTGGTTTCACCGTAAATTTTGGTGCCCTTGAATCATAAGTAATTTTATTCACAGTTTGAACTAATGAGTCGACCAGCTGATGATTATTTTTACGTGCAGCACTTTCTATTGCATCTATCAGAGAGCCACCATTTGCTATTAACAGTTTAACCATTTCTACATCATTATTTTCTGCTGCACCTTGGATCGCATAATTAGTTTCACCACCTGTATCGATTAATATTTCCATTAATTCATTCTCATGCTGGGTACCGATGGATGCGCCCAGCAAAGCATAATTGCGATTAGCGTTGAATTGATTCACCAATAATGCCACGGCTTCTTCAGCACCTTCGCTTGCCAGTATCATCGCAGCAGTCTTGCCAGCAAACATGACATCGACACTCCCGCCATCCTTAACATATTGTTCTAAACCTAATTTGTTATTGGCTTTCGCCATTTCATAAATATGATCGCGTTGGGATTGTGCAAGCGTGATGCCTTCTAATACGTCAGATGACACTTCTAAAAAATCGGATGAAAGAGATGGAAAATGACTGAGCATAGCGCGGATACCTTTTTTTTATTTTGTCTGCTAGCCAATGTACATGACAATTGTTAATGGAATCTTAGGTACCTCGATGAATAATTCATTATTCATTAAACCGCGAAGAATAATGGCTGGATCTGCGCAAAATGTTCGCTACTCCATTTTGCAACAATAATGAACGTTGATAGTGTGTGGGACTACGCACGGATACAGGGTGATGGTATTGCGTAAATACAGGGAAGTAGATGCGATCTCAACATAGAAAAATAGGTTGGGTTAGCTTAGCCTAACCCAACACAATTTTTGTCATAGCGCGCGTTGACGCTTATTTTTTCTTTGGCAGATACAAATCCGTGATGGTGCCTTCGAACACTTCAGCAGCCAACATCAAGGTCTCGGCCAAGGTCGGATGCGGATGAATGGTCAACCCCAGATCGCTCACTTCGCAACCCATCTCAATCGCAAGTGCCAATTCACTAATCAACTCACCGGCATTTGGGCCGACAATGCCACCACCAATAATACGATGCGTTGTTTCATCGATCAGTAATTTAGTTAAACCTTCCGTTCGACCCACACTCAATGAGCGACCATTGGCAATCCATGGGAATACGCCCTTACCATATTTTAATCCTTGCGCTTTGGCTTCATTCTCGGTTACGCCCACCCATGCAACTTCTGGATCGGTATACGCGACGCTCGCAATACAGCGTGGATCGAAGTAGTGCTTCAATCCTGAAATCACTTCAGCCGCAACACGACCTTCTGGCATCGCCTTGTGCGCCAGCATAGGATTACCGACAATATCGCCAATCGCAAAGATATGCGACACGCTAGTGCGCATTTGCTTATCGACGACAATGAAACCACGTTCATTGACTGCTACACTGGTTTTATCGATACCAATGCTATCGCTATTCGGTCGTCTACCGACGGCGTAAAGAATGCGATCGTATTTTACTGGCTCTTTAGGCGCATCTTGACCTTCGAAAGTCACGTAGAGCCCATCTTTTTTCGCATCGACTTTCGTTACCTTGGTATTCAAATAGATGTTCGCAAACTTAGACTTCATGCGTTTGAATAATGGGTTCACTAAATCTTTATCAGCGCCTGGAAGGATTTGATCCATCACTTCGACCACGGTAATTTGTGCGCCTAATGCTTGATAAACGGTTGCCATTTCAAAACCAATGATGCCACCACCGATCACCAACATGTTGCCCTTCGCTTCTTTCAATTCAAGTGCACCAGTGGAATCAAACACGCGCGGATCATCCGGCAAGAAAGGAAGCTTCACTGGACGTGAACCAGCGGCAATAATTGCGTTTTCAAATTGGATGGTTTCTGTCTTGCCACCTCCCATTTCCACCAGCATTTCATGATCACTGATAAAACGACCAACGCCAGTCACTACCTCTACTTTGCGTTGCTTAGCTAATACCTTTAAACCACCGGTTAGCTTCGTCACCACACTGTTTTTCCAGGCGAGCACGTTTGGCAAATCAATTTTTGGTTTGCCAAACGTTACGCCTTGGCTGCCCATTTCTTCTGCTTCATCAATCACTTTGGCAATATGCAATAATGCCTTGGATGGAATGCAACCCACATTCAAACAGACGCCGCCCAAGGTGGGATAACGCTCAACTAATACAACTTTTTTACCTAAATCCGCTGCTCTAAACGCTGCGGTATAGCCACCCGGACCACTCCCTAAAACGACGACTTCAGTTTGTATACTCATTTTATAATTACCTCTCTCTCTTCAATACTGACGTGCTTGCATTACATGAGCAAATTACGAATGTCCGCTAGCATGTTGGTTAAATGCACCACAAAGCGCGCGCCTTCTGCACCATCAATCACCCGATGATCATAGGATAAAGATAATGGCAGCATGAGGCGTGGTACAAAAGCACCTTTTTCATAAACAGGTTTGTAAGACGAACGTGAAACACCAAGAATGGCGACTTCAGGCGCATTGATAATAGGTGTAAATGCGGTGCCACCAATGCCCCCTAAACTAGAAATGGAGAAGCAACCTCCTTGCATATCATTCGGTGTGAGTTGTTTCTTACGTGCTTTCTCACTCACTGTCGCTAATTCTTTAGCTAAATCAATCAAACCCTTCTTATCTACATCACGAATCACCGGGACGACTAAACCATCTGGTGTATCGACTGCTACCCCTAAGTTAAAATATTTTTTCAGCACTAAATTTTCGCCGCTGGCATCTAGTGATGCATTGAAATTTGGAAATGCCTTCAGGGAGGCGACCACCGCTTTCATGATAAACACGAGTGGTGTAAGTTTCACTTGCTCTTTGTCCAGTGCCGCTTTTTGTGAAACCCGGAATTCTTCCAATGTCGTAATATCCGCTTCAGCAAATTGCGTCACATGTGGAATCATCATCCAATTGCGCTGTAAATTTTTGCCAGAGATTTTTTTGATACGCGATAAAGATTGGAATTCTACTAAACCAAATTTACTGAAGTCCACACTAGGCGCAGACAACATTGGCATGCCGGTTTGTACTTGCGTTAATTGGTTTTTCACAAACGCTTGCACATCTTCTTTTAGGATGCGTTGCTTTAAACCACTGCCCACCACGCGCGATAGGTCAACGCCTAACTCACGTGCCATGCGACGTACACCAGGACCCGCATGCACATCATTATGAGATTCTAGCGTACCAGTCAGCACCGTTGGCGCTGCTTTAGTATCATCATCCTCATCTTCATCGACGTCATCAGCGACTGCTTCTGTCACGGGTGTGGGTATTTCAACTTTGGTCGCTTGGGTATCAGACACCGGTTTTTGCGTTTTACCCTTAGCCGGCTTTGTCTCTTCTGCCGCAGCTGGTGTTGCTGTGGCAGTAGCACCGCTTTCAATCGTCAGTAACACGGATCCCGTTTGCACCGCGTCACCCACTTTCACCTTGATTTCCTTGATGACCCCTGCATCGCTGGATGGCAGTTCCATCGTCGCTTTGTCAGACTCGAGGGTCATCAATGGTGTGTCCACGTTGACCTGATCACCCACCTTTACCAAGATTTCAATGACGGTCACATCCGTCGCACCCCCAAAATCGGGCGTCGTAAAATTTTTAATGGTCAACGCTATTTCCTCCTTTGACTCGTTAGGATGTTTTTCAGTATAAACATCTATTGATTAAACGGTAAGTGGATTTGGTTTTTTAGGATCGATCCCATATTTTTTCATCGCTGTCGTCACCAACGCACGTTGCACCTCACCATCTTTGGCCAAGGCATAGAGCGCAGCCACGACAATGTAATGGCGATCCACTTCAAAGAAATGGCGTAACTGTTGACGCGTATCGCTGCGACCAAAGCCATCGGTCCCAAGCGCGACGTAAGTACGCTCGATGTAGGGACGCACAAGGTCAGCATAAGCACGCACATAGTCCGTTGCCGCGACCACAGGGCCAGGATGATCATCTAAACAATGAGAAATATAAGAGACACTCGCCTTCTTCTCTGGCAATAACATATTGTTACGTTCGCAATTGGCTGCATCACGTGTCAATTCACCGAAGCTCGTGACACTCCATACATCCGCAGCCACGTCGAAATCTGCTTTGAGTAATGCTGCCGCTGCAATGACTTCATTTAAAATCGCACCACTGCCGAATAATTGCACGCGCAGTTTTGCTTCCGGTCCCTCTTGGAATAAGTACATGCCCTTCACAATGCCTTTTTCTGCACCGACTGGCATTGCCGGTTGCACATAGCGTTCATTCATGGCAGTGATGTAATAGAAGACATCTTTTTCATCACTAAACATTTCTTTGATCCCATGCTGCATGATGACTGCCATCTCATAACCAAAGGCGGGATCATAGGCACGACAGCTAGGGAAGGTAGCGGCTGTGAGTAAGCTGCTCCCGTCTTGATGTTGCAAGCCTTCGCCTTCGAGCGTCGTTCGTCCCGCAGTAGCGCCAATTAAAAATCCGCGCGCACGCATATCACTCGCTGCCCAAATGTAATCACCCACACGCTGGAAACCAAACATGGAGTAATACGTGAAGATGGGAATTAATGGCACGCGATTATTGGCATACGATGTTGCCGCGGCAATCCAACTCGCCATGCAGCCAGCTTCCGTGATCCCTTCTTCAAGCACTTGGCCTTCTTTGGCTTCGTGATAATACAAGAACTGTTCTTTATCTTCAGGCGTATATAATTGCCCAACAGAGGAGTAGATACCAATCTGACGGAACAACGTTTCTAAACCGAAAGTACGCACTTCATCAGAGAAAATCGGTACGATACGTTTACTGAGTGCGGGATCTTTCAGGAGCAGATTGAGTATACGTCCCAACACCATCGTAGTAGACATGGTACGATCACCGGAACCATGTAACACACTGTCGAAAATAGCAAGTTCAGGCGCTGGCAGTGGTTGTGGTATCACCTCACGTGCTGGCAAGTAACCACCCAATGCTTTGCGCTTCTCATGTAGATATGCCAAGGCTGGACTATCTTTCTTGAGTTTTTGGAAACTGAAACTAAACAGATCATGATCGCTGATGGGCAATTGGAAACGATCACGAAAAGCTTTTAATTCTGCTTCCGTCATATCCAAGTGATTGTGCGCCACATTACGACCTTCTGCGGTATGCGTCCCTAAACCAAACCCTTTCACACCTTGGCACAGAATGACGGTGGGCTGACCTTTGTGATTCACTGCCGCATGATAGGCCGCATAGACTTTGATGGGATCATGTGAACCACGACTCAAGGCAGCAATGTCTTCATCAGAGAAATCGGCGACCAGCGCTTGTAATTCAGGCGTATTGAATAAAAATTCGCGCGTGTAAGCACCACCACGCACGTAAGCCGTTTGCAAATCGCCATCCACACACTCGGTTAAACGTTTGATCAACGCACCAGATGTATCTTTGGCGAATAAGGCATCCCAATTGCTGCCCCAGAGCACTTTAATGACGTGCCAACCAGCACCACGGAATAAGCCTTCTAACTCTTGGACAATCTTGCTATTACTGCGAACTAAACCGTCCAAACGCTGTAAATTGCAATTCACCACAAAAATAAGATTATCTAATTTTTCACGCGCGGCAAGTGTTAACCCAGCAATGGCATCGGGTTCATCCATCTCACCATCACCACAAAATACCCACACTTTACGGCCCGTATCGGGTAATAAACCCCGGTGATCCAGGTAACGAAATAAGCGTGCTTGATACACACCTTGCAACATCCCCAAGCCTAAAGAGACTGTCGCAAACTGCCAAAAATCCGGCATGAGCCAAGGATGCGGATAAGAAGACAAGCCATCACCCATCGCTTCTTGACGGAAGTTTTTGAGTTGCTCTTCGGTCAAACGCCCCTCAAGAAAGGCGCGCGCATAATTGCCTTCCGATGAATGCCCTTGAAAAAAGACCAAATCACCCAATTGATTAGCATTCGTCGCTTTGAAAAAATGCTGTAACCCCACTTCATATAGCGTCGCAATCGAGGCGTAGGAAGATAAATGTCCGCCCACACCACCTGCTTCATCCTTCGCTTTCAAGACCATCGCGATGGCATTCCAACGGATATAAGCATCGATGACTGCTTCTAGAGCTAAATCACCAGGATAAGTCGGTTGTTGTTGTGGGGTGAGGGTATTCACATAGGGGGTGACTAACTGTGCTACGCCAGTCGCCACACCTTTACGCCGAGCGGTAGCGAGTAATTCTTGTAAAATGAATTGCGCGCGTTCAGCGCCTTCATGCTTGATCAGCGAGGCTAATGCGTCTAGCCACTCTTTTGTTTCGATCGGATCGGCATCACTCCACGTTTTTTTCATCACTCTTTATTCCTATGGCTATTTTTTTGGGTCAAGTTTAACCCGAATGAGGGAAAAACCAAAGTTTATGTGCACAAACGCGCATGAGAATAGCTCATGCCTTATTTTAACCTATGTGGGGGTATGTTCGTTTTGGACTTACGTCGACCGCGATTTTAGCTCGTTTTTGCTAAATTTTACAGTAAATATAATAAGATAGATTATGCGAGCGCTATGCGCAGCCGCGGGCTTTCGCAATGGCCGTGCATAATTGGGCCACCCCTTCGACTAATCGGGGGCCTGCTCTATCGAGCAAATCTGGATTAATATTGAACAGCATTTGCTGTTGTACGGCAGCTATGCGGGGCCATGCTTGCCAGCGCTCACGCCAACTTGGCTGGGTGGTATCCGTGATAATCACCTGTGGATTGGCCACCACCACCGCCTCCCAACTCACTTCTGGGGTAATACTGTGCGCGCTCGCGAATACATTACGGCCACCACACGCACGAATCGCCTGTGAAATCCAACTGTCGCCGTTAATGGTTAGCAAGGAATATGCACCGATTTGATAAAACACGCGTACCGGGGTTTGGCTATCGTATGTTGCATAAAGTACAGCGAGGCGCTGTTGAAATGTAGCACTCGCCCTGTTTGCGGCACTCACTTTATCGAGCAAACAACCCAAATGACGCATCGTGCGGGCCACATCGATTAAATTGACAGGATGCGTGATGTAAACGGGTATCCCTAATTGCTGTAACGCGGTGAGTTCACGCATGAAGGTATGGTGCCACGCAACGATTAAATCCGGATGCAGACTCACGATTTTTTCTAAATCCAATCCCTGATAAGAACCCACGATTGGCTTGCTCGTTGCAACTTCAGGATAATCACTGCCTTGTATCACCCCCACCACTTGCTTCCCAGCATCAATCGCAAACAGAATTTCAGTAATATCCGGCGCCAAGCTGATCACGCGCTTGGCAGGATGCGGCAGCTGTAGAAGCTGACCCTGATCATCGCTGACATCACACGCGCCCGCATAAACAAGTTGCCCAGCCAACAGCAGGCTTAGTGCTAATAATACTCTCAAATCAAGACCACACCGATTGCCACGACGACTAATAGAATGATCAGTGCGCGATCAATGAGCTGTATGATGCTACGTTCAACACGACCATCACCTGGGGTTGCTTTGGCAAAAACATCATGGCCTAACGCCGCCTGACCGCAATGCATCAGCAGATCATCACTTTGCATGATGCCAGAAAACAGAGACCGACGCAGTGTCGCAAATACTTGTTCGAAATGGCCAGCCAAAGCAAATAAACAACTGAGTAGTCGCACAGGAAACCAATCTAAGCAGGCTTGCACCATACTTGCTGAAGCACTGAGTCGACGGTCACGTCCTTGCGTTAACCTTGACACAGTACGATAGAAGACGACACCGAGCGGCCCGACAAAGGCATACCAGACAATCACAGCGAACACGCGCACATTGGCTTGGATGAGCATATTCGCGAGTAAATATTGTTGCGCAGTCGTGGCATCACTGACGTCATTGACACTAAACCAGTCGTTGAGTTTTTGTGTCGCAGACGCTGCATCGCCCTGGGTCAGTACATTAACAGTCGCAAAACTATCTGCCCACAAATTAACTGGACCCAAACAATAGAGCACCAATGCCAACTGAAAAACAAATGTCATTAAACCAAATAAGGCCCCTTGTAACAGTCCTTGACACACCAACGTGAGCACTAACACTGGCACCACCACAGTCGCTAGCAACGCATAGGGTGCCAGCGCGGGGAATTGACGTGCTACCCACATTGCATAAGCATTGAACCAACGCCACCGTCGTAAGTGACTCCAATCAAAAAAGCGCTCAATGAGTAACGCCATCAGGATGACGATAAAGGTCATGTGATAATTCCTCTTAGCAGGTCCCAATTAAAGCAGGGTCCCGGATCTGTTTTACGTTCAGGCGCAATATGTGTATGACCAACGACACGATCATGCGTAATAGCTGGATAGAACTGCATCAGTAAGCGTACCAAGGCACCCAATCGCTGATATTGCACGGCTTCATAGGCGTGATCGTCGGTTCCCTCCAATTCTATCCCAATCGAAAAATCATTACAGCTTGAACGACCTTTAAATGTTGATTTACCTGCATGCCAAGCCCGATGATGAAAGGGTACAAATTGTAATAGTTGCCCATCACGGCGCACAAACACATGTGCTGATACGTTGAGATGCGCGATGTCGGCAAAGTAAGGGTGCTGGGAATAATCTAAGCTGCCGCAAAAAAAATCACGCACCGCATCCCCACCAAACTCACCCGGCGGCAGACTAATGGCATGGACGACCACCATATCAATCGCCACCCCGGCTGGTCGTCTATCACAATGGGGGGACGGACAATAAATGGCGTCCATTAACAATCCAGTCTGTGGATCGAGCTGCAAATTAGTCATTGCTGGTTCTCTCATACTTAAACGCGTTTGCAAAATACTATACCCATTACACTTCAAGAGTCGAGCGCTTAAAAAATTCGTTAAATCATACCTTACACCCCGCACGCTTGACTGAATCTCAGGCGCCGCATAGAATCCTGATGGCGATGCTTTAGACAATGATCGCCTTTGCTTTAACGAATGCACCCCTTACAAGAAGAATAACCCATGACACCAGAAACCATAAAATCACTCATCGAAACTCACTTGGCAGAGGCAGAAGCTTTTGTCGAAGGCGATGGCGCCCACTTCACCGCCATGGTGGTCTGCCCGCAATTTGCCGGAAAATCGCGATTGCAAAAACAGCAATTGGTATATGATACTGTCAGAGAACAATTACAGGATGGCTCGCTGCACGCACTGTCGGTCAAAACATTCACGCCGGAAGAGTGGCAAGCATTCAATAATCATTAGGAAGAGGCATTGCATGGAAAAATTAATTATCAAAGGCGCCAAACCGCTGAATGGTGAAATCAAAATCTCTGGCGCCAAGAATGCCGCCCTCCCCATCTTAGCGGCATCCCTCCTAAGTGGCGAGTCAATACAAATTAGTAACATCCCCCATTTGCAAGATGTGACAACCATCGTCAGTTTACTCGGACAAATGGGTGTACGCATTACACTCGATGAGCGCGCCAATATTGAAGTGAATGCTGCTCATTTAACCTCTTGTAATGCGCCTTATGAGTTAGTGCGCACAATGCGCGCCTCCGTCTTAGTCCTTGGCCCCCTCCTCAGTCGTTTTGGTAAGGCGGAAGTTTCATTGCCGGGTGGCTGCGCCATTGGCTCACGTCCTGTAGATCAGCATTTGAAAGGCTTACAAGCCATGGGCGCTAACATTAGCATTGAAAATGGTTATATCAAGGCCACGTCCAAGCGCTTGAAAGGCACCACAATTGTGATGGATATTGTCACGGTAACGGGCACGGAAAACATTATGATGGCTGCCGTCTTAGCCGAAGGCCAAACGATTATCCATAATGCCGCACGCGAACCTGAAGTGGAAGATTTAGCGAATTTTCTAAATATTCTAGGGGCAAAAGTGCAAGGTGCAGGCACATCCACCATCGTCATCGATGGCGTAGATGCCTTAGGGGGTGGACGCTACCATGTGTTACCTGATCGCATTGAAACAGGGACATATCTCGCCGCCGCCGTGATCACACGCGGTAAAATCAAAGTGAAAAACACGCGTCCAGACTTACTCGAATCCGTACTACTCAAGCTTGAAGAAACTGGCGCCACCATCGAGACCGGCCCCGACTGGATCTTACTCGATATGCATGGTGAGCGCCCGCGTGCCGTTAATATTAGCACAGCCCCTTATCCCGCCTTCCCCACCGATATGCAAGCGCAGATGATGGCTGTCAACTCCTTGGGCAAAGGCACAGGCGTGATTACCGAAACCATTTTCGAAAATCGCTTCATGCATGTGCAAGAGTTACAACGCATGGGTGCGCAAATTGCACTGAAAGGCAATACGGCGATCATCACCGGCTCAGAGAGATTACGTGGTGCGCCCGTCATGGCCACTGACTTACGTGCTTCTGCGAGCTTGGTATTGGCGGGACTCGCCGCACACGGTGAAACCATCATTAATCGCATCTATCACATCGATCGTGGTTATGAGTGTATCGAAGAAAAGCTGGCCCAACTTGGTGCACAAATTCATCGTATCCCAGCGGAGGCAGTTGAAGAATGACTACCGGCAACTTAGTGAGTCATGTGCTGCTAACCATGCTCATCAGTTTGCCGTTTCATGGTCATGCTGCCAATCAAAAGGACATTGAAAAATTAGTTCAATTTGAAAAAAAAGCGCCTACCACGCAGATGGATTTATCTAATGTTGATTTGCGTCACTATACATTATCATCTGATAAAATTGATTTGCGTGGTGCCAACCTTTCTCATAGTAATCTTTCCGGCGTGGATCTCTCACGTATGGATTTAGGGGGCGCCAATTTAAGTTATGCGGATCTCTCACAAGCACGACTCGATCAAGTGAATTTGCGTGGCGCTAACTTACATCATGCTAATCTACAAGAGGCTGAATTATTACAAAGCGACCTTTCTGAAGCCAATTTAGCCTTTGCGATATTAACCGGTGCCAATTTACAGCGGGCCAGCTTCAATGCGGCCAATTTAAGCTGCGCCAATCTCAATCAAGCAGATCTTACTCAATCTAATTTTAGTGACGCCGATATTTCTGGAGCAACCTTTATCAACACCATTACCACCGATATTATTGGCTACGCATCCGTCCATGATCGCCCGCGACGCTGTGATGTCTAAGTAACGCTAGATGCCCAACAGTACGCAAAAAGTGTATTTTGCGGATGAAAAAATATTAAGAAAAACCTTCAAAACAACATGAATAAAAAAAATGTTGGTGATCATGCGTTCAATGACTGTCATTGACCATTCAACCCAATCACTTTTGCGTCCCAGATACTATTGAATTCAGGATCACCTAATTCTAAATTTAA
This sequence comes from uncultured Coxiellaceae bacterium, assembly GCA_964648015.1. GTDB lineage: Bacteria > Pseudomonadota > Gammaproteobacteria > DSM-16500 > DSM-16500 > Aquicella. Next base: position 98 of record CAZYKO010000012.1, on the reverse strand, counting down.
TGTAGTTGAACCTATAAACATACTTAAATCATGCCATGATTCAGGCCAACCTTGTGTTGCATCTTCGCTTTGCTCTTCCTTGGGACTGCTCGATAGAT
>CAZYKO010000011.1:0-77101 GCA_964648015.1 uncultured Coxiellaceae bacterium | reverse complement strand
TTTTGGCGGGGATGACAGTGTTTTTGGCGGGGATGACAGTGTTTTTGGCGGGGATTGTGACAGTGTTTTTGGCGGGGATTGTGACAGTGTTCGGGATATTATTTGTGTGTAAGGCCATGTATTGAACACGTTCGCCCACGATACCATGGCACTACCCACAACAAGTATAGGCTCAGCGCTGTCTGTCATCCGGCAAATACACTGTCACCCACACTGTCATCCGGTAAATACACTGTCACCCACACTGTCATCCGGTATAACACTGTCATCCCGGAATTTAGCGCAGCTTTGCGAGTGTAACGAGCTTAGGTGCGCTTAATGTCCGGGACCCATCGCGAACGTTCCATTGTTTATCGTCATGAGAAATGGGTCCCCGCCTTCGCGGGGATGACAGTGTTTTTGGCGGGGATGACAGTGTTTTTGGCGGGGATGACAGTGTTCGGGATATTATTTGTGTGTAAGGCCATATATTGAACACGTTCGCCCACGATACCATGGCACTACCCACAACAAGTATAGGCTCAGCGCTGTCTGTCATCCCGCATCGAGGGCGACCCCTCGAGACGGCATCCTGAAGGCTGCCGCATCAAGGGTGAATGGGGGTTTAGGGATGGGCACGCCTCTAGACAGCACCATGAGGAGGCACAAAGTAACATCTCGAAGGGCGCTTCCTCGGGGCGAACGGGTGTTGAGGGATGGACACGCCTAACGGCGTTGCGGGTGCCACCCATAATCCATTTAACCTGTGCGCACCGCTAAAATGATATCCGCATTCACCGTGCCCGACTCTTTTTGCGCCGTGGCCGACAGTTGTGTGATCGTGACACGATTCTGCTCACAGACACTCACCAGTGTGCGCATCAATTTATCAAAGTCCACTTTTTGAAAATGCATTTCAATCGCATCATGGCTACCTTGTTTCAACCCGGTGAGCGCTGACGCCAAGCCTGCTTGATTAATTTGCTTTTGCACGGCGCCCAACACCGTTACGACAGAAGCAGGCGTACTAGCCACCCGCACTGATGGCGATAATTGTTGTATTTCTTTATCCATGGCTTGCATGGCCGTTAACATGTGTTGCTCTTTGATGATGCGCTCACGCAAGAACACCACGCGATTGGTGAGCCCTAGCCAGACAAATTGATACAGCACAAAAATGAGCAGCACTCCACACCCGATGCTGACAAATTTTTTTTCTCGCACCCCCAGTGCTGCCCACCATTCTTTGAATTTATGCAACGCTTCTTTCATATGATGTCTCACTCTATTTGGATGGTGGCATTGATGCGATTGTCAACGATATCGGCATTCTGTTGATGAACTTGCAAGCCATGACCCTGCAGCACATTGCTAAACATCGTGAGCGTCTCCGATGAATTCGCACTGAGTTGCAGCGAGAGTTGCTGCGCTTGATAGTCGACACGATTCAATGTCAAACCAGAAACTTGCTTCATCCCTTCCCCCACATAAGCCAACAGCACGAGCACATGATTCTCACCTTGTGCCGCGAGTAACTTGCGCCGCTTTTCTTCCAGTCGCAATTGCGGCGTCACCACACTTGTTGCTTGTGGAAAATGCTGACGGTAAATTTGCGCGATCTGCCCATCAATCGCCTGCACGCGTTGTTGCAAGATGAGTTGATCGACGACCGGATACGTAAAGATAGCCAACAACCATGTCAATGCAAACCCCACCAGTATGCGTTTCATTTTGGCGGCACCGATGCGATGTGACGTTTTTGTCGTGTAGGCTGCTTGCAACAAATTGAGCGCCCTACTCGGATTAAAACGCAGCGCGAAATCTTCCAAGCATTGTTGATCTGTACGTGCGGTGACCTGCATCAGTGATGTTAATGATGGTGGCACGGTAAGCGCAGCGTCTGTGCTTTGATAGACATGCACCACTTGAGGCACATCGCTCGCTAACAGCGCGTCTAAATATGTCAACATGTTTGTAACATCACATGCAAATCCAATGCCTGCAGACGTCCGTACAATCGCAATCGTTGTCAGCCACACATGCCAGGCATTTTTTTCTTCAGGTAAGAAGTGTGCTGCTGTCACCATGTGTTGTGGTGTTACCCCCCAAGCACGACATTGATCTAGCCATTGCTGCATCTTCGTATGTGCGACGACTGCAACGTTTAAAGGCTCGCCGGCACTTGGCACACCATGCGCAAAATGCAGCTGCGACAATTCGGCAATGAGCTGCTCTTCCAATGCAAAAGGTAGTGCTTGGCGTAAACGGTGTTGACTCATCTTGGGCAATGTCACACTAGTCAGCAACACATCTTCTTGTGGCACGACAACCGTCACTGTCGCCTCACTACAATCGGGCAACTGACTCGACGGCGCCTGCCATGCCGATGTCACCACCTGACCATTAGACAACACCACCCAACTAGGTGCGACACCATTCGCTAAATAAATAATGACTTGTTGTGTCATAAAGAATTACTCATCCTATTTGACCCTTACTTTGCCACAAAATAATGACACGTGGCTTTGCATTTGTTGCCTCGCGTTTCAACAAAGTATACAAACGCAATGTTTGTTGACTGTGACTCACGCTGGTTTCTAATAAAAAATAATCGCTTTGCGTGACCACATCTGGCTTCGTGGCCAATTGTTTCACTGCTGGTAAATTTAAAAATGCTTGCGGCCCGATGAATGGCGCCTTCTGCCGCGCTTCCTCCACTTGCTTTGCCATGGCTGACGTAAAATTCTGATCCAGAGACATCAATACGACCGGTGATGCCGTCGCCACATTCACCTTCGTCATTTCCGGTAAGGCGGTGATATACGGCGCCAGTGCGCGATAGAGTGCGGGCGTTACGCCAGCAATTAAACGAAACTCGGTCACACTCGTCATCAGTTTATGCGGGACACGATAGGGATGCGTGGCGCCATCCGCATCACGGTTGCTAGCATCTTCTGCAGTGCCTGGGCTTACCCATTCGTGTGTCGCCTTCGCCAAGCGTTGCAATGCCTCATCATTGAGCTTCGGCGCCACGCTATGCACGAGACGCATAAATGTTTGCAGCGGCTCATCTTTCATATCATTCAAATTATTCAGATTGAACTTTGCTTGCATATCTTCAATCGTGCTCGTAATCGTGTAACTTTGTACATGCAACACCGGCGCATGCACGGGCATCTGATCAACGGGACGATCCGCTTTTTTTTCTGCTAAGTTATGCTGCAACAATACCATCGCCCAAGTCACCGAGCCTTCCGCCAAGGCAGACATTTCGGCATTGCGCACAATGAGCGTGACGCGGCGCGTATCGCGTTCCACGCGCGTCATCATTGCGACGGATAACACCGCCACCAATGCGACGATGAAGAGCGCCATAATCATGACAACGCCTTGTTGTTTACTGCGTTGCATTCGCTGCCCCCACTAAGCTCACTGGTATCACATATAATTGTTTCAGCGTTCCCCAATGTTCAATTTCTAACGATAGCGCGACCGCAATAGGCAATGGATCCGTGATGTCACTATTTCTCGCGGGCCAATGCGCATGAAAATGTTGCTTGCGATCCAAGTAAGCAAAGCTTGCACGCTGCACATGATCAAGTAGCAAACGTCGATGGGGTTTTGCATCGGGTGTTTGGTCGAGCTCGGGCCAAGTCACACGCCATAGGGCGTGATTGGTGTAGACATATTCGGTACGCGATAAACTACTATGTGCGGCGCTTGCATCGGGATTAGCAAAGCCTGTATGCGTAAAGCGTAAGGCTTTAGGTGTCCCTACAAATCCTTCATCATTACCCGTAGCAGTCACAATGTTGCGTGCGACTGTTTGTTCAATATCGCGAGAAACAATGATGAGTGCCATCTGTAATTCTCGCAATTGCGTGGCATGTCTCGCGGTGGTGGCATCCGCATCAATCACACGTCGCAACGCACTCACTAACATCAACGACAGAATACTAAATACGAACATCGCGATGAGAATTTCCAATAAAGTGAATCCTTGTGCGCGCTTATGTCGCATGATAGATATACCCATTTAATTGCACCACTGATGTTTCATCGCCACGCTCAGGATCGTGCGCAAATACTTGTATTACGATTTCGCGTATCGCCGGATTGGGTGTCTCTTTTTTTTCTGCACGCCAATACCAGTCCTGATTCAGCATCGTCATTTTTTTATTCGCCGCGCTATCGATGCCCGTGAGTGGTATCACGCCAGTACGAATCTCGCTCAACACCTCATCCGCCACCCAAGTGGCAATGGTTTTACGTTGTAAGTATTCAGTCACACGGATATTTTGCGACACCGCTTTAATGACAGCGGTTAAGGCCACACTCACGATGGCCAAAGCAATCAACACCTCAATGAGCGTCATACCCAACGTCGCCGTTGGTCTTGTGTATTTGTTATGCAGCTGCATGATGATGGTGATCTCGTCGCGATGATTATAGTTTGATCTAGTTAGTGCGACTGCTTGGCAACATTGCCATCAGACTCGCCAATGATAACATATTGTGGCTTGCCCCCGTGTCGAGCAATCGTGATACGGAATGGGGTGATATCGCCATTGGTAGAAATAATCACTTGCGGACGCTTTATCTTTTCTCGCGTCGCCGAGTCAGTGGCCAACTCTTTATCACCTGCGACTTTGATTTGCATATCGATCGTCGCTGGGATTGGGTAAGTATCTAATAAGTCGTCGCCCAGCGATTGCCAACGTGGTGCATTTTTTTTCTGCTGGGGGGCGTCAGGTTGTTGTGGCAGCAAACGTAAAAAGCGGTAAGCATGCGGCTCAAAACGTATGCCAATGATGACTGGCTGCAATAAGGCTTGCTCTTGTGCCAAGGTGATGCGCTGCGTGAGCGCCTCCGCAAAATCCGCGACTTGACGCCGATCATTCTGACCAATACGTAACAATGCCACCGCTGTCACGATACTGATGATAAAAATGACAATCAACAATTCGATCAACGTAAAACCAGCGCGTGAGGCGACCGGCAAAGGCGCCCCAACGCTTAGCTGTTTATGCTTTGTCATTCCAATTGCCAATTTGGGTGCCACCGTCCTTGCCGGTTGCCCCATAACTAAAAATACGTAATTTTTCATGATCATTCAGGTATTGGTACACTGTTCCCCAAGGATCTATCGGTAATTCTTGCAAATAACCATCCGACTTCCAGTTGCGTGGTACGGGTGGTATGGAGGGTTTACTGACCAACGCTTGCAAACCTTGATCCGTACTAGGATAAAAGCCATTATCCAGCTTGTACAAATCTAAAGCGCTTTGGATAATCATAATATCTTGCTTGGCCTTCACCATGCGCGCTTGCTCAGGACGGTTCATAATCGTTGGCACAATCATCGCAGCCAAAATGCCAATGATTACAACCACAACCATGACTTCGATCAGCGTAAAACCAGCCACATTTTTGCCACGACGACGATAATGCATTGATTGCGAATATGTTTTCATATTAAGATTCCTGGTACCCAAACTAAGTTTAACGAATTGCAAATCTAGCAAAATATGTCTAAAATGTAAACACGCGATTGCGTTGTTGTTTGTTGATCTATATAGGATTTATTTCATGGCTCTTAAGGAAACGTTAATGCCAATTTCTGAAACACCGACTATACTCATCGGTACAATAAGAACAAAAAGAACAAACTTGTATAACGTGGAGCCAAAAAAAATGGGTAAAAGCAGAGACATCGATATCGCAAGCACACTAAAAGGTGACCCTAAAGTTGCCGCTGAATTCGTTGCAACCGGTGTAGACAATGTCCGTCTAGATGGTGCAGCCGAAGCGATTATTAATGCTTTAAAAAGCAGTGCAGAATTAGCCGCAAAAGCGAGCAGAAATACACAAGCTGAGATGGTTAAAGTTGCTGGGACCACACCAACATCTGAACCCTCCATCAATAAAGCTATCGGCGAAGCATCTAAAAAAGCCGTTAATGACACAGTGCACCCACTCATCATTCAAAATGAACAAGCTATCAAAATTCAACAAGAATTACTTAAAACTGTCGCCAGCCAAACACCTCATGTAGCGCCGGCCAACGCCGAGGCACTAAAATCACAGTTATCAAGTATGCGTGCGCAATTAGAAGAAAGCATAGGTAAATGTCAAGTGGTCAACCAGGGGCTTAAAGCTGCTCTGAAGTCAGCTAGCACACCTGCTGCGACAAAAGAACAAGTGTCACCGGATCAAAATGCCGAACGTAGAAGCGGTCCCGGCAACTCATAATCAATATACCCTTAAACAAAGGAAGATTTTTTACTAGGAGTCGACTATGTTTGAACGGTTGCAAAAGCCTTTCCTCACCGTAGAGACCGGAGAGGCTTATCAACCCATCCGCTTGAGTTACCACCTCCACCAACAAGCGGCCCTTGTCGAAAAACTCAACCAATTGAAGTGCTGCGAGAAACAAAGCGGTAACGCCTGGAATTGGTTTTGGCGTGGTGAATGTGAAGAGTTACATTTCGAATCCCTTGATAGTTTCAAAAAAAATCCAGACCATCCACTCAGACTCGGCACGCTGACCATTCGCAATGCCCGTCTTTACCTGAACTTGCCTTCGTTTAAGCGAGCCTGTCTTGCGGTGCCTTTTTTTCATCGCTTGATTACATCAACCATGGCTCAAGTCGATCGCGCCGATTTTCTCAACAAAGTGTTTGGCTTGGATGAGCGCTTACCGCACGGTTTCAGCGAACTTTTCAAAGAAGAAGAATTAGAAAAAATTGTACAGCAACGCGTGCATGAATATGAAACCGTACAGGAACAAGTCGAACACGCCGCTTCATCGGAAGAGGCGCTTAGCATTTTAAGTGCTTACACCAAAAGTGAAACCAAAAAGCGCTTACCTTATGCAGAGCGCTATGTCTTTGACATCAAACCGAATGATGATCCTGATGTCATTTTTCTTGGCTTCTACATTTTTCTGCGTGGACGTGAATTAGTCGCCATCCGTCGTTGGTTTGGCGAAACTGGTTACAGCCTAGCCGATGCCATGGATGAAACGGTAGAAAAAGTCTTTGGCAGCATCGGCAACATCGATATCATTGAGTAATCGATAAGCAGACACTTAAAGACACGATTCTATTTACTTAACATATGCTCGCTGCATGATTGAATTGCTAATCCCTGCTTGTCACTTTCGACCATTTTAATAATCGTCGATCATCTACGTGCCGAGCGATACTCAACGAGGTATGATCATGCTGCGATTTTCCAGCCCTACGCTGAATAACGAGCAACTGTACGCGCAAGCACTCAAAGCAAAAAGTTATGCGCGCGATATCATCCGCATCAGTCGTACCGCACCCGAAGAGAATGCTAAAGAACCACGCTATAAGCATGCGCATAATACCTGCATTCAACAAATGCGCTTAATCGCCATTCATATGTGGGAAGACCCGCTACAACTAGAAACAGATTTACGTGTATTGGAGTTTGAAGCATTTATTAAAGCGTCAGCCAAATATTCAATTGGGAATTGTAGCGAATTATGCATGCATGTACTCGATTATTATCTCACCAATGATGTAGAAAACCGCACGCGGGTTGAACTCTTTTGCTTGGCCAATCCGAGCGACCACGTATTTGTCGTCATCAATCGCAAAAGAAATAGTGATGAAGACAATCCTCACACTTGGGGCAAACAGGCATTGATATGCGACCCCTTAATGAACATGGTTTATCCCGCGATTAAATATAAAGATAATCTGATGGACTTTGAATATAACTTGCAAAAAAATACTTATATCCCATTCAATGAGGCCGAACATCATCTACAATCAATTCCCGGTTTTTCTACTGATTACTTAAACGAAAATCGACAACCACAACAATTGGTAGAACGTCTGCAACAAAAGCTCACCCTACTCCTTAACACGTTGCAGACACACCATGTATCACTCGAGACGGTACAAGCGCAGCTGAGCAAAGCTTATTGCACGCGCATAGAGATCAATCAATTGTTAACGCGTAAGATGCAAACACTCACCTTGCAAATGAAAACCATACAAGACCATTTGACTCAATTACAATTAAAAATGATAGTTACAAAAAACTATAGGGACAGTTATGCCAAACTACACCTGCTATTTGAAGAAGCCTACATCAAAGCATTAGATAGCATACGTTTCACGCCACAAGAAGTAGCCATCATCACGCAACATCCTAATACATCCTTAGGTAAATTCTTCGGTTTATTTCATCAAAAAAGCCCAGCTTTCACCGCAATCAAGAAAGCACTCGCACAGTGTCAGCTAAATCTTGAAACGCAAGTACTGACACGCCCAGGCTTCTTTAACGGCGGCACTTAACTGTCTTAATGTCACCAGATATCCAGAAGGATAAGTCTTAACAACCCCCATTCGCCGGCAACATCATCGAGAACAGTGATGCCAATTATCGTGGTGACATATGCCACCATGCCACCACGACACCACACGAGTGATTGCTTATCGATACCGGCCACGTTGATATAATCTTTCCTTATGGACCGGCGCATCACTCGTACAACTGTCACTCTCTTTGGCACGCTGTACTTCTTCCAATAAATCAGCGTTTTCAATAATGATTTGGCCGAGACGATCAATATCCATGTCATGATTTTCAAGATAATCTCTGGTTGCTTTCATAAATCACTCCTTTTTTAAAAATGAATTGAAACGAAGCCACCATTTAACTCTCACCTCTTTGCAGTTACTTAAACACAAGATGGCCACCCATCATGGCTTGCACGACGTTAAGCGTTAGAAGGCTGTGTTGCTAAGTGAAAACTGAGCTAGTCTCACCGAGTGGTGTACCGAAAGGTCATGTGTAAAGATGCGTATTGATGCATGCACAGATTTGCTAACGCACGCAATGTATGAAAATGTTTAGGAAGTAACGATGAGATAAAAATAGATGGTGGAATAAAAATGATAGCTGTAATTTTTTTTCTTGTAAAGCTGTTAGCGACAATTTGTCATCGATCTCATTTGCATAAATGCAATGTGAGTGCTTGAGTCAGTCAAAAATGTCTTTTGCCTGACGGCAAAAACTTAGATTCAGGTGGAGAATGAACTCCACCTGAATTTTTACGCCACCAAACGCTCACGCGCTATGGTGGCGGTCTTAAATCTCTAAGGAATTTTGATAAAGAACGCCATCAATAACAAAAAATTGCGGGGTGACATGGCACGTTTTTTTACGCTGTCATTCACCGAATAAACCGATTATAAATTTTGTCAGGTGCCACAATAATTTAGTCTGGCGAATGACGTGTGCATCGCTTGTGTATTGCTCTATACAATGCATAAACTAAAAGCTAGAATGTTGCTTTTAATCATTTCACAGAGAGGGATGCTCATGAAAGTCATTTCTTCCAAGCGCTGGCTGCTGCCATCCGTGCTTGCTATATGCAGTAGCACGATACTCACCACAGCGGCTCACGCAGAACTATCGCTTGGTTTCGGCGCAGGTTTGGCCGATTACACCGTACGTGTGCGCGGCGATGCTTTATATGCTTTTGGTGGTGGTAATACATCCTATTCTTACTATCAGTATCCAGCAGATTATAACAGCAAGAATGCCACGGCCAATTTTTATCTACGCTACCTCTACCCAACCTGCAACACACCATTCTCCGCGGGTGTAGAATGGACTTACACTTACTGGCACATCAACAATAACACCTTACGCGCAGACAATACTTTCCAATCAGCGGATGGCACGCTGGTCGGCGCCGTACCTGTCGAAAACTTCCGTACTAAATCACAAGGCATTGTTGCGCTTAACGCCGTCATTCGCGCTATGCTCGCACCCACCGTCTCGTTCAACGTTTTCGGTGGTCCAGCGTGGGTCAACACCAAGTATATCGCCTTTGATTTCCACGATGATTTCCGTCGCGCCACCAGAAGTCGTTACCAGCTCACTGGCGTCACGGGTGTAGAAGCTGATTGGCAATTTTGTAAAGACATGTCTGCGGGTCTACGCTTTGATTACTTCTTCCAAACCAATTCTCGCCTCATTAGCAATTATGGCAGCAACCATGCGCCATTATTGGTGAAGATGCGCGCCAAAACACGCAGCACACCGATGTATAGCTTGAACGTCCGCTACAGCTTACCTAATTTCTAACGATGACATTGGCCACCTCACTTCACCTGGTCAACCAGGTGAAGTGTTGGTTTCAGCCTTAGTTGAAGTTTTAATTCGCTCGGCACAACGAGCAGCGTCAATCAACATACAAGCAAATTTTAGCCCGTGAAACCACGGCAACTAAACCTAACCTGAAAATTGATTGAGTTGAAAAATCGGTAATAAAACAGCAAGCACAATGAACAATACGATGGCACCCATCAATAGAATGATGGCCGGTTCAAATAACGCTAAACTCACTTCGATTAAGCGTGTAATTTCATCTTCTTGATTCACCGCGACGCGAGCAAGCATTTGTTCCAATTGACCACTGGCTTCACCACTCGCAATCATATGAATACTCATGGGTGGAAAATAAGTGGTGCGCTTCAATGCCAAGCTGATACCGGCACCTTCACGCACATGCGCTACCGCAGCGGTTAATGCTTGACGTATAGGAAGTGTTGTCACCAACTGCGCAGCGATCGTCATCGCCTCAAGGACACTCACCCCAGCCGCCGTTAAAATAGAAAGCGTGCGCGCAAAGCGTGCCGTGTCTGCTGTTTTCACTGCAAACCCTATCAATGGCAAACGCAACAAGAGCTGATGCCACTTCTCGCGTAAGCGCACATGCTTCGAGATGGCATAACGAAATGCCATCACACCTGCGACACATAACAGCAACAGATAGACACCGTATGCTTGCACGCCGTTACTAATGGCAATCAGGACTTCCGTCATGGTTGGCAACGTTTGGCCAAGATGCCCATAAACAGCAATCATTTTCGGCACGACGAATTCAAGTAAAAAGCCGACGATACCAAAAGCCACCAACACGATCATGGCAGGATAGATCAGCGCCGTCTTCAATTTTTGCCGCATATGCCATTGCTGTTCGGTATAATCCGCTAAACGCAACAGCACTTTGTCGAGATGACCAGACTTTTCACCCGCTGCAATCGTGGCACAAAATAAATCGGAAAAAGCATCTGGATGTTCACGCAGCGCGCTGGCGAGTGGATGACCCTCTAAGACTTTAGCGCGAACTGACAAAATCAACCCTTTAATCCGTGACTTTTCTGTTTGCTCAGCAACCGCTTGTAACGATTCTTCTACAGGCAGACCAGCCCCTAAGAGTGTGGCAAATTGGCGGGTGAAGAGTGCGAGTGCTTTGCTGGTTAAACGTTGTTTACGATTTAAAAACTGCCAATTCGAGGATGATGCGTGAGTCTTCTGCGTGGTCGCATACACTTTAATTGGTACCAGTGCGTTATCACGCAATTGTGTGCGCGCTTGCTTATCACTCTCTGCTTCCAGCACACCTTTTTTTTCTTTACCCTCTGCCGTCATGGCAATGTAATGATAAGCTGGCATCGTTGCTAATCCTCGCTCGTCACGCGCAGTACTTCTTCTAAAGAGGTTTCACCGGAGAGCACACGTGCACGTCCGTCTTGACGGATACTGGGAAAGAGTGTGTGCGCATATTGGCGCATCTCTAATTCAGCCGCGCGGTCATGAATCATCGTGCGCAAGCGCTCATCAATGGCAATCAACTCATACACGCCACTACGTCCCGTATAACCTGTGTGTCTGCAATGCGTACAACCCACTGGGTGATAAATCAATGGCGCTGCTTCATGTTCAGCTATTCTAAGTAAGGCACATTCTGTGGGCGATGCCACGCGTTGCGTCTTGCAATGATCACATAAACGACGAATGAGACGCTGTGCTAAAACCCCAGTTAAACTTGAGGCAAGCAAGAAAGGTTCCACACCCATATCACCAAGACGCGTGATCGCACCGATAGCACTGTTCGTATGCAACGTGGACAGGACCAAATGTCCAGTCAAACTCGATTGGATCGCGATTTGTGCGGTTTCTAAATCGCGAATTTCACCAACCATCACCACATCAGGATCTTGACGTAAGATCGCACGTAAGCCTTTGGCAAAGGTCATTTGAATTTTATGATTCACTTGCGTCTGACCAATGCCTGTTAAGTCATACTCAATAGGATCTTCAACGGTGAGAATGTTACGCTCTTTGTCATTCAACACGGATAATGCCGCATACAAGGTCGTCGTTTTACCCGAGCCAGTGGGGCCCGTGACCAAAATAATGCCGTGTGGTTTGGCAATGAGTTGCTTTAATAATGCCAGGGTATTTGGTGCCATCCCCAACTCGGCTAAATCTAAGCGCGCACTTTGTTTATCGAGTAAACGTAACACTGCACGCTCACCATGATTCGTGGGCATCGTTGACACACGCACATCCACGGCACGGCCGCCGATGCGTAAGGTGATGCGACCATCTTGAGGCAAGCGCTTTTCTGCAATATCTAAGCGCGCCATGACTTTAATACGCGAAATCATTAATGGTGCCAGCACGCGTGGCGGCGCGAGTACTTCACGGAGAATACCGTCCACTCGAAAGCGAATGGTCACTCGATCTTCAAACGTTTCGATGTGCACATCGGATGCGCCTTCTTTGATGGCTTCACTTAGCAGCGCATTCAACAAGCGAATAATGGGCGCATCATCTTGCTTTTCTAATAAATCTTCCGCTTTGGGTAATTCATTCATGAGATCGGATAAATTCATGGCATCACCAAAATCTTCTGCCATGTGCATCGCGGTGGTGGAATCTGTTTCGTACGTCTTCACCAACCTGTCATTGAATACTTGTTCGCTGACAGGTGTCATCACCATCGGCGCGGCGACTTCACGTCGCACTTCAGCCAAAATAGCTAATGATGGCCGCTGATGATAAATGATTTGTGCTACACCATCTTCGCCATGCATCACCAGCACACCATGGCGTTTGGCAAACGCAAAGCGAAGATCACTCATGGCTGCACACGCGAAAATGGTTTAGGTAGATCCGTCATATTTTTCCATGGCGGTAAGAATGTTCTGGCTGGCGACTTACCAATATCATATAAGTTTTCACGGAAATTGGCTTGTACACGACGCACCGCATCATACTTCATGTGTGAGAGCGTCATGGCTTCATCATCATTAAACATAATGATCGGCTTGATAAACACCATTAAATTTTTCTTTGCCACTGTACTCGTTTTTTGACGGAACAACGGACCGATGAGTGGCAGGTCACCCAAGATCGGCACTTTATTAATGTTTTCATTATTGGAATTGCTAATGAGACCACCGATCACCAAAATATCGTCCGTGTTCACGATCACGGCATTGTCAATTTTACTCGTGTTAATAATTGGTAACACGCCAGGATTTTCTGGGTTTTGCAGTGTATCATTTTTTAATTTCAGTTTAAGGCGTACAGAACAACTCAAATTAATTTGTGGCGTCACATCCAATTTCAATGTTACTGGTTTGGATTGGAACGTATTGTACGGTTGGGTGATGGCATTATTCACCGAATACGAACCGACTTGGTAGGGCACATCTTGGCCCACTTCAATGGTTGCTTTTTGATTATCAAGCACTACGACGGATGGCGTTGAGAGAATATCCACGCCATTTAAATTTTCCAACATACTTAATACGGCTTGAATGTGGACACCGCCAGGGATGATACCGAAAACACCCGCACCAATCGCTGGGAAATCAGTCGCTAAATTACCCGTAGGAGGCGAGTTTTGCGCTTTGCGTGTGCCATCATAACCACGACCACCCCATTGAATGCCCAAGCTACCAATATTGCTTTCATCCACTTCTGCGATAATAGCTTCAACCATGACTTGCGCCGGACGTATGTCCAGCTTCGCAATCACAGCCCGCAAAGCGCGCATCAACGTGGGTGGTGCCGTAATGATAAGTGCATTGGAAGACGGCTCCGCCTGAATAATGCCATTGTTAATGACAATTTCATTATCATTATTTTCGGGACGATCGGTTTCAATATTGAAATCGGCACTAGAGTAAGCGTTAGGATTCGACGTACCCACATTCCTCGATCCCACGACGGTATTGATCGCCGAATTAATCGCACCCGGCTCATTACCACCATTACCTTTACCCAAAATATTTTCGGCAATTTTTCCTAACAGTGGCGCAAAGTTTTTTGCTTTTAAGTAACGTAAATAAATGACTTCAGTATTGCCCGCCGCGGTCGTCGTAGGTGCATCCAGCTGAGAAATAATCACACGCATTTTAAGACGTAATTCTTTAGGGCCACTTAACAAAATGCTATTGCTGCGTTCATCAACTGCAATAGAGATGACGGCGGTTTCGCCGGAGGCGCGCGCCGCGTTTTGTAAATTGTTAAGCACTGTAGCGACTTGTGTTGCACTCGCATGGTGCAAGGGAATGATTTGTATGCCACTGTTAGATGCGCGATCGACATCATGAATAATGTGTACGATGCGTGATAGATTAGCGGCGCGACCAAGTAGAATAAGTACATTACCCGGTGTGTAGGCAGCGATATTACTCCATTGGGGCAACAAGGGTCGCAACACGGGAATCAATTGCGTCGCAGATACATTTTGCAAAGGGATCACGCGCACCACCACTTCGTCACCACGTCCCGGTGCACCAGCACTCGCTACCGCTGTAGAAGCTTCACCACTTTCCATGTTGGGGACAATTTTAATGACATGACCACTGGGTATCGCTGAATAGCCAAGTAACCCTAAGACCGACAAGAAGACTTGGTATACTTCGGCTTGACGAATAGGCTTGCTTGAGATCAATGAAATTTTACCGTTAACGCGAGGATCTACTACAAAATTCTTGCCTGTTTCTTGAGAGACTTCATTAATCACGCTTAATATGTCAGCATCTTGTAGATTCCATAAACGTGCCGGTCTATGCCGCACCTGCTGCGTACGCGGAGGCGATATCTCTTTCAGTGCCGCGCTATTTCCTTGTTTAAGCTCTCCTGCTGGCTCAGCAAAACTGCTCGAGATGAGCACTAAGCTCGACATCGCTAAACAAAACGCTTGTTTAAAATATTCACAAACTTTCATGGCAATATTGATCCAAGATCCAATGAAAAAAATATCGCTTAGGTTATCACAATTCCATAGCACAATCTCGCACTGACATACTTGCATAAAACAAATGCAGGATTATTTGTGAACACAAGCGTGGCGTGCGCCCGACTATAGGCTTCGGTGTGGATTTTGTTTGGTGGCGACGATGATATCAACCGCCATGAATTATCTCATCCATGGCGGTGACGGAGAGGAAAATTAGTTACCGCTGCTTGTATGATTGGTATCTGTCGGTTTTGTATCTGTGCTTTGGACGATGGTACCGTCAGAGCTGGCCGCATCAGAAACTGGCGCATTACTAGATGATGGTGAGCTCGTGCTGCTACCTGGCGTCGTGCTGGGTACGGTGCTATCACTGGCAGCTGGCGCGGTGTTGTTATCAGCCGGCGTCGTTGCTGGTGTCGCACTGCTATCGGTAGGTGCGCTGGTTGCCGCGGACGTACCCTGACCCATCCCATCGCTGGCTGGAGGCGTGGCGCTACTTGCTGAGGTTGTCGAGGTTGAGGTTGCACCCTCAGGTGAGGTGGTGGTAGTGGATGTCGTATTGGCGTCAGTAACAGCTGGTGGCGTTGCGCTCTCCACAGCGGTCGTTGTTGCAGCCGGCGCAGTGGTGGTTGTGGTGCTAACGGGTGTCGCTGGCGTGGTGTCTGCTGGTTTAGCAGGTGCATATTCATTCGCTGTCGATGTTGTCGTGGTCGTTGAATTTTTATCTTCGCCTGAGCAAGCCGTCACACCGATGACGCTTAACCCAAGCAATGTTGCAATGAGAAGATTATTGCGCATGGTCCATTTTCCTTCTTAGTAAATTAAGCTGAATTAGTCGCATCAATCGTTTGTTGAGGCAGTATACCGCCATTCGTGATGCAGCGTAGTCCCTGATGATAGATGACGTGCCACCGCCAGCTACATCCTTGTCTAGGCAAGCGTATCACCTCATTGACGCCATTCGCATTCGCTGATAAAAATTTGCAAATGCACCTCAATCAGGGAACACTGATGTTTCCCTGCATTGAATTGTATCTTATCCCAATTTCTAAGAGGTGCAAAGCATTCGCTAGGCAGCGAAATAGTGCTTACACACCCAAGTGAGCAGCATCCCTAGCACAGCCAGAAACGTCAACAGTTCTAATATAGATAAGCGACCGACGCGATAAGCATGTAAATCATTATCTTTATCTTCGTTCATGTGAAATACCTTTGCTTCATAGCATCCTTGGCTAACAGCAGCGTTTCATTCGCTAAAACATTCGCTTTAGCGCTTCCTTCCTTTAATATACCACGAACGAAATCTAACTCTTTCTCATACATCACACGTTTTTGTCGCATGGGCTCAATGAGTGCGACTAACACGTCAATCAAACGTCGTTTGCATGCCACATCACCAATCGTGCCCGCTTCATAACACGCCTTAGATTCTGCCACCCATGCTTGATCCGGGTTGAAGGTGTCATGAAATATCCATAAAGGATTGTTGGCGACCGTTCCTTTATCCGTTGCTTTTAAACGGTTAGGATCCGTATACATCGACATGACTTTACGTTGAATGGTATCCGGGTCATCACTCAAAAAGATGGCATTATTGAGCGACTTAGACATCTTTAATAGTTGCCCATCTGCGCCCGGCGCACCAATGCCGACCAAGCGCTTGGTACGTCCCATCTTGGCTTCGATGATAGGGAATAAACCGCCGCGCGTGAGATAATCCGCATCTTTGGTATGTGGATCCACGCCACAATAGAGTTGATCAAACCGGCGCGCGACTTCACGCGTCATTTCTAAATGCGGGATTTGATCCTCACCCACGGGTACCACTTCGGGTCGGAAGGTTAAGATGTCCGCTACTTGACCCACGGGATACAGTAAAAAGCCAAAAGGATAGTTATCGCCCAACCCTTTGTCGCGAATTTCATCTTTGATCGTTGGATTACGCATCAACCGCGGATAGGGAATGAGCATACTAAAGAAAAACGTGAGCTCAGAAATTGCTGGGATTTCCGATTGTAGGAAAATCGTGCTGCGTTTGGGATCAATACCCGCCGCCAGATAATCGAGCGTAATGTCTAACACGCTCTGATGAATTTCCTCTGGCTTATCCATACGCGTGGTAAATGCGTGGATATTGGCGATAATGAAGTAACAATCGTAATCATCTTGCATTTGCACGCGATTTTCTAAGGAACCGACCCAGTGGCCTAAGTGCAATCGTCCTGTGGGGGTATCCCCTGTTAATAAGCGTGGTTTATGTTTTATCATGCCTCATCTCTTTTTGTGACACGTCTCGCCAAATGGTAATACACTTGTCCGGCGTGAGCGCTTTTAATTAGTTGCCAATTCGGCGGCAAGTCATTATTCCCGATAATCTGTTTCGCTTCCAGATAGATATAAGCCACATCCGCTAAAAAATTGTTATTTTCCAAATAGTCACAGCAAGCAAAACACAAATCAGTGGCATAAGGCGGATCGATAAAAACAATATCGTAAGGACGGGAAGGCGCCGGCAACCCTGCCGGCAAATGGGCGCGAACAATCTCTAGCTCGGTCGCACCTAGCATCGCTTGCGTTGCTTGTAGATGGGCGATCACCGCTGGCGAGGCATCTACCATCGTGACACAGGCAGCGCCTCTAGAAAGCGCCTCAAAACCCAGCACCCCGCTCCCCGCAAAAAGATCTAAACAGACAGCACCCGGGATATACGGTGTCAACCAATTGAACAATGTTTCCCGCACTCGATCAGGTGTTGGACGCAAATCTTTCACATCGGGTACCTTGATGCGTCGACCACGCCATTGACCTGCTATAATTCTAACCAACCCCTGCTTCATCTCATCTCTATTTTTAGTCTATGGTAATTGGGCATTTATGCTAACATTACGTCGCGTTAACGTAAGCAAGAATTTTCATGTTGGGTGGTATTTAATTTGATTAACCATAAGGCTAGCTATGTTCGATTTTTTAAAAAGGAAAAAAACAACTGATGCCACAGATGCGACAGCGGACAACACTGCGGCAAACACACAAGCAACCACACCGCCGCCTGCTGCTGCCATCCAGACGCCTATTGACACCCAACCAACGACATCGCGCGGCCTCTTTGCTCGTTTAAAACAAGGCTTGGCCAAAACCCGCGCCTCGTTTAGCACCGGCATTGCCAATTTGTTTTTGGGCAAAAAAGAACTCAATAAAGATTTGATTGATGAGATTGAAATGGCACTCCTCACCGCCGATGTCGGCGTTGACACGACCGAGCAACTCATCAAAACGCTCACACAAAAACTGGCTCGCAAAGAATTAAGTGATAGTGAAGCCGCTTTCCAATGCTTACAAGCAGAAATGAAAGCCATCTTGAAACCCTGCGAAGTACCACTCAACGTGTCCACCGGCGTGAAACCCTATGTGATCCTCGTCGTTGGGGTCAATGGCTCAGGCAAGACCACAACCATCGGCAAACTCGCCCATCACTTACAATCCCAAGCTAAAAGTACGTTGCTCGCCGCAGGCGATACCTTCCGTGCCGCTGCCATCGAGCAGCTGCAAGTGTGGGGCGAACGCAATCATGTCCCAGTCATTGCTCAACAACCTGGCGCAGATACGGCTGCCGTCATCTTTGATGCCTTAGAAGCGGCCAAAGCCCGCGGACTTGATGTGCTCATTGCTGATACCGCAGGCAGACTGCACACGCAATCGGGATTAATGGCTGAGTTACAAAAAGTGAAACGCGTCTTGGCTAAAATTGATGCGACCGCCCCGCACGAAACCCTGATCGTGCTGGATGCGACGCTTGGACAAAATGCACTCAATCAAGTCAAACAATTCCACCAAGCCATTGGTGTGACCGGGATCATCCTCACCAAATTGGATGGCACGGCGAAAGGCGGCATCATCTTCTCAATCGCCCAACAAACCCAAATTCCCATACGCTACATTGGGATAGGCGAAGGCATCCATGACTTACGCCCATTTGTGGCAGATGAATTTGTAGAAGCCTTATTTGCAGACTAGAATAATGTGTAGTAGAATCTAGACCCGCACGAATTTAACCTTTTTAACCTTGAAAATTTTAAAGGTAGTAGAGAGAGGTCCGACGTATGAACACCAACCTACAACTCGCCGCCGACATTCGTCTGCCTATTAGCAGCCTGGAAGCCTACCTCCAGCACGTTTCCCACATTCCGATGCTCACCCAAGCAGAAGAGCATGAGCTCGCCATACGTTTACAACAAAACAACGACTTAGAAGCTGCAAAGCGCCTTATTTTGGCACATTTGCGTTATGTCGCGCGCGTGGCCAAAGGGTACTTGGGCTACGGCCTCCCGCTAGCTGATCTTGTGCAAGAAGGCAACATTGGCCTCATGAAGGCAGTGCGACGCTTCAACCCAGAGATGGGTGTACGTCTGGTCACCTTTGCCATGCACTGGATTAAAGCCGAAATTCATGAATACATTTTGCGCAACTGGCGCATTGTGAAAATTGCGACCACCAAGGCGCAACGCAAATTATTTTTCAACCTACGCCAACTCAAGAAACACCTCAGCTGGCTCACCGCACAAGAAGTGCAAGAAGTGGCCCGCGATCTTGGTGTCAAACCCGAAACGGTACGCGAAATGGAAAAACGCCTCGCCACCGCCGATACACCGTTTGATGGCTATGACGACGATGATGAAAGATCTTTCGCACCTGCTGGCTTTTTAGAAGACACACGTTACAATCCAGCACAGCAATTGGAAAACGCCGATTGGTCTTCGCAATCCAGCGACTTCATGTATAAAGCCTTAGAAAAACTGGATGAACGCAGCCAAGATATTATCCGCACCCGCTGGCTCGATGAAAACAAAGCCACGTTACAAGATCTCGCAGACAAATACCAAATCTCTGCCGAGCGCGTACGCCAACTTGAAAAGAATGCACTACAAAAATTGCGTAGCAGTGTGGAAGCCGATATTGCTTAGAACGGATGACATTGCAAAGGTGTCATGATGCTGCAACGCGATATCGCGTTAATTTGTAGCCTGGGTGCAGCGCGCAACCCAGGACCAATCTTAATCCTAGCGCAGCACGGAACCCGGGATCAACTTTGAATTAATGATTAAAATAGCCCGGGTGTCGTGCTACGCACTGCACCCAGGCTACATGCTTTACGGCGGAAATGATCAATTCAAGGAATTTTTGCAATCGTATTGCTTGATCAACGCACTCTTTCATCACAATTGATGTAACACATGCCACAATGACCACCAAGACTGGCAGCAAATGCGCTCAAAAAATATAAACAAAAAATGATATAAGAACTAATCACAATATTATTCGTTGATATTTGTGCATTAGCTACATGCGACGTTGTCGTATTCGTTGCTGTTACAGCAATTTCTTTGACGGGCATCCCAGAGATGAAGTGGTTATAAAGAGCAATATAATGCTGAATGTGATCTGCAAGAAATATAGTTGCAATGAGCGCAACGCACCATGCTAGAAATCCATAAAGCGCACCTAGATGACGTTTCGTGCAATGGCGATTCCCCAGATAACCCGCTAACCACCCAGCAGCAAACATAGACACAATGACGCCGAACGCGGTAGCCATTAATCCGCCTAACGCGAGATTCTCTACACCATTACTGGTTGTGGTATAAGCGGTTAAGCCTATTGCCACACTAAATAAATTCAATAAAAAGGTCAAACCAACGGCAGTTAAAGCACCCACAATAATGGGGCTCCATGTAAAGCACTTACATTCCACAGGATGCAATCTTGTTTCATGGGAATTCATTATGGCCACTCCTTCTTAAATCAGAATATATGTGAAATCAGATAGATAAGGACCAAGACACCTAGTGGAACGCCTAACAACCATGCAATCACATATTTATACATATGAAATTCCTTAGTTGAATACACGTTTGAATATTGTACCATACACAAGTTATGAGCAAGCAAAAGCCTAATTTTAAATGATATAATGTACGTAAGGAAATTCTCACATGAGGTGTCTGTTATGCTGTACTGGGCAATCGTATTTTTAATTATATCGATAGTCGCTGGCGTGCTGGGATTTTCTGGCGTAGCAGCAGCAACTGCTGTCATCGCTAAAGTTTTCTTTGTTGTCTTTCTTTTTATATTTTTATTATTATTACTTGGTATTTTCTTAATAGGCGATGCTTAGATTTTAATAAAGAAAAACCATTTATCCACGTATATATGTATTTATCTCATTAGTTGTTTTGCCCACAGCAAGATAATTGCTTCAGGTAGCGATTGAACGCCACCTGAAACCTTAGGTAACATAGCACTGCGCACAATGATCGCAGCATCAAGCCTCTAGGAAATAAGGATGATGTCGTCAGTCATACATTTTTAAGCCTTACCCCGCAAGTCGCGACATCATGCCGCTCTTCACATTGTGGCGCAAACAATGAGAGCGACAATATTTTCAAGCTAGGTAGTGGCTTCGTTAACGCAAGCTCATTCAATTCTCGCAACTGACAGTCAAACGTATTGATTGCTTCATCCAACGGCGCCCATGCTTGTGGATATCGTTCAATCCATTTATTCGTCATGCAATTAAAAAGATTTTTTTCGCCGTTAATTAATAAGGCGGTATTGTTCATAGCTACCGTCACCAATGCCGCAATTTGATCGACGCTATTAAAATAAAATACATTGGATTGGCTAAAAGTAGCTGGCAACATATCATGTTGCATCAACAGGCGATTTAACAACACATTCACAAACGTTCGACTATTTGCATCGTTGAATGGATGGAGCAACATAAATTGTTGCACATGCACAATGATGATACATAATTTATCTTCACGCGTACTGGCTTTAACGATTTGCTCATTATAACTCGCAATAATCGTTTGCATTTTTTCTTTCACGAGATCTTGATGCGGCGCAAAATAATAAAGCACATGATGGCTTTGCATGATCGCTGTGTATATACACGCACTAATCTCTTGCAAACGTTGCGCACGCGCAGCATCACCATCAACGTCACCTATATGTAAATCGAGATTTAATCCATTGAACGTATCAAATGCATGAATCTCCGGATGCGCGAGATAATTATCCCAAAGACTTATCGCTGATCCACGCCAGGAACGATAGAGTATTTCGTTTAACAAACGCATGTTGTCATTGTGACTATCCAAAGAAGGTTGGCGGCTGAGCATGTGATTCACTTCAGCTTTACTTTCAACATAGCCTTTTTGCAAACCCAAATTAAACGCTAAGTTTAAATTAAATCCCGCCGCTTTATCATTGCTCAGCATGCGTAAATAAGCGGCGATGCCCTCTACCGAAAAACAGTGTGCAGCGCGGTAATTGAATTTAAAATAACGTTGACGACGCGTATATTGACCCGAAGCAAAATGATCCGTAAGCGTACTGTCAGGAAACTCGACTGCCTGAGTACACGCCGCATGAATATCACTAATTAATTTTTCACTCAGTAGAGGATTGTTGACGTGTTGCAAACCAACCGCTAATCCGCGAAAACAAGCAGCTAGAGCACCAGGTTCACGCATGTCATATTTGATAAAACCTTCTGATGCTTGCAATGCGCCATCGACAAATAATCGCCATAATTCACGACGTGGATAAGAAAACAGTGCTTTTAAGCCTCTCATATAGGCCACCCTCTCGATGATTAGTTTTAAACTATTAGTCAACACATCTCGAATTTGGCCACGTTTGAAAATATATGGCGTCGTGAACAAAGTACTGCGTATTTAATTTGAGAATGCTTTAATGGTGGGCATGACAGCGGTGCGGTCTTTGCCCACCCTACGAAACCCGTTCGCCCTGAGGAGGCCGCGTAGCGGCCGTCTCGAAGGGTGCGTGCTTCAATCAAAAATGGCCAATGTCGAGATGCATATAGTGAATCGCTTGTTTGGCTATTCTAAAAATTTTTGCTGCAACTATCTAGAAGTTTCATCCAATGTTAAGGATACACATCTGAGTAAAAATTATCCCCAGATAATCCATGCTGGTTCAACCAGGCATAGAGCTCGACTGCAAATGGCCGCGGACCACTCACGTAGACTTGAAACGGCGAAAACGCTTGATGATGTTGCCATAGTGTCTCTATTAAATGCCGCGTCACCGCAGCTTTATCCTCAAAATGGTGATTGAGTATTGGATAAAAGGTTAAAGAGGGAAATTCGCTTGCCCAACGCGCTAATAAATCTGCTGCATAAAATGAAGGCTTATCCGCCACCACCCAATACAAACAACAGCGCGGTGGGTTTGCAGTCGCCAACAATCCCTCCAACACAGCTTTGATGGGTGCAAAACCTGTCCCATAGGCAATAAAAAGGATGGGCTGATCCGCATGTAAACGGGTAACGGTGCAATGACCAAATGGCCCGCGCATCAGCCACTGTTTGGTCTGAACTGCTGCATGAAACAATGCTTGCGCCCTGGGATTCCCCGGCGGGTGATACAAATGAAAGGCGATGGTGTGATCATCACGCGGTGCACACGCGATAGAGAGCGGTGATGCAACACCATCATCGCGCATCACTTTCACATATTGACCTGCTTGATAATAAAAACCTGGATCAGCGATTTGCGCCTCAATACAAGTGGTGTGTTCACATAAGGGCTGCATAGAAATGATATTGAGTGTATAAGTTGCGTGATTCATAGTATCTATTGATGATCAATTGGCTGTTATAATTATGCCCAAATGGCCCGCTAAGTACCCTGGGCGAGATCCCCACGTAATTGCTCTGCTTCACTAATCAACGCTAAGCGTACGGCTTCCAATTTAGACATGCGTGCACCGCGTAATACTTCATAAACCTCCGCCAATTTAACTAACATCTCAGCCTTTTCTTGTTTATCGACCTTAGCACCTTCAGGTAATTCTCTGATTTGACGTAGTACATGAGCGATTTCCTGCCAATTAAAAGCGGCCGGTTGATCACAGGGCGCCATCCGACTCGCCGCATCATGATCAGGCTTGATGTCCAAAACAAAAGCTTTATAACGGCTGGCCGCGTCCATGAGGAGTTCAACCCGGTCTGACAGGCTTCCTCTTTGAGCCTCTTCCGGCTGAGGGTAAAAAGTCACAGGCATCAGCGCTTCCTCACTAGGTTAACTGATTGAAGATATCGTTGTTTATTCTACTTTCTATTATAGTCGTTATCACCGTTCTTCGCATATCATATTGATTATAATAGGATACATATTTACCATGGAGGTCAAAATTCGCCAAACGGCTGCCAATTGATGCCAACAACATACCTACAATTTACCCCCAATACAATGTGAGTGGTAGCATCCCGCATGCCGTTGCCCCGTGCCAATTTAGCATGTTAGAGGGTAGGATTTTTACGATCTAAGCAGCGATAGGTGAGCGCTTCGGCAATATGCTGCTGATCAATCGCTTCTTGTGCAGCCAAATCCGCCACGGTACGCGCGATTTTAATAATGCGATGGTAAGCGCGTGCGGATAAATTCAATTTATCCATGACCCGCTGTAACAACTGTCGCGCGATGGGCGGCAACGCACAAAATGCCGTCATCTCTGGCACCGTTAAAGCAGCATTTAACTTACCTTGGCGCTGCCACTGCCTTTCCCGAGCAAGCAACACGCGTTCACGCACTGCCGCCGACGATACCGATGCTTCTGCACTGGCGCGATCCATCACGTCGGCAGTGACACGCGCCACTTCAACATGCAAATCGATTCGATCAAGCAAGGGCCCAGAGAGTTTCGCTAAATAACGCCTCACTTGTTCCGGCGTACAACGGCATGTCACGTTTTTACTACCGACATAACCACAAGGACAAGGGTTCATCGCCGCAATCATTTGGAAGTTCGCAGGAAACACAGTTTGATAGGCAGCGCGCGAAATGGTAATCGTGCCCGACTCTAAAGGCTCACGCAAACATTCGAGTACGTTGCGTGAAAACTCTGGCAATTCATCCAAAAACAACACCCCATGATGCGCGAGAGAGATTTCTCCCGGCTTGGGTGGACGCCCGCCACCTACCAATGCCACGCTAGAGCTACTATGGTGCGGCGCACGGAATGGCATTTGCTGCCATTGTGCGGCTTGAAAGCCCGTACAACTGAGCGACGCAAGCGCTGCCACTTCGAGTGCTTGCGTCTCATTCAACTGGGGCAAAAGACTAGCTAAGCGATTAGCCAACATAGTCTTACCCGTCCCGGGCGGCCCTAGGAACAATAAACTATGTTTGCCGGCCGCCGCAATTTCCAATGCACGTTTAGCATGCGCCTGCCCTTTGACATCGGCCAATTCTAATGGCTCACCCGGCGTTGACATCAACGGCGTGCTCTCACAACGCGGCAGTGATTGTTTACCAGTCAAGTGAGCGCAAACATCGAGTAAATGACGCGCACAGTACACCGGCGCATCGCGCACGAGCGACGCTTCCGCTGCATTCTCATAGGGGATGATCAATTGTCGACCCGATTGACGCGCGCCCAACACCAGTGGCAACACGCCGCGCACCGGACGCAGCTCGCCCGATAAAGCCAACTCGCCACTGAACTCGTATCGATCTAAGGTATTGCCAGGTATTTGTCGTGTCGCTGCTAACACACCTAAGGCAATGGGTAAATCGAAACGGCCTCCTTCTTTGGGTAAATCCGCTGGCGCCAGATTAATCGTGATACGTTGCCAGGGAAATTCATAATGGGAATTCACAATCGCACCATGCACGCGATCTTTACTTTCTTTGACAGCGGTTTCAGGCAACCCCACGATGTTAAACCTAGACATGCCGGGAGAGATATGCGCCTCGACAGTCACCAGTGGTGATGCAATGCCCTGAACAGCGCGACTATAAAGAATAGCAAGTGACATGTGTGTTTCCTCGAATAGGTGGAATGCAAAACCATGATGACAAGGTCATTGCTAATGACTAATAGCAATATGACATCACAACCCATGGTGAGATCAGGTTAAATGGAGATGAAGCAGATAAAACCGTTAATGATTTGACGTGGTCAGGAAGAGCGCCAGCCGTTAAGCATTGCTAGCACTGACACAAAGCGCTGCGTGAGCACGAGCAAGCTCTGTGGGGGAGCCAATATTATACCAGCTTTGGGAGAAATGTTCGGCCGTTACCAACTGACGCGCCATGGCAGGAAAGACTAAATCAAATAAACGGAAATGACCCGGCGTGGCATGCGCGAATAAAGCCGGATGATACACCCCTATATTGGCGAAGGTGTAGTAAGGATGCGCATCACGGTCAGCGAAACCGTCACGCAAACCAAAGTCGCCATGCGAATTAAAACTGGGATTATCCACCACGACCAAATGCGCCAAGCCTTCGGGTACTGATGGCAACTGCGCCAAAGGATAGTCGCTGATAATATCTGCGCTCACCACCACAAAGGGGGCATCCCCCAAGTGTGGCAAGGCTTGCAAAATGCCGCCACCCGTTTCTAGACGCTCTTTTTCTTGGGAATAAGCAATCTGCACACCGTAGCGCGCACCATCGCCAATCGCAGCAATAATTTGCTCGCCCAGATACGATACATTAATGACAATCTCACGGATATTGGCGCGCTGAAACTGCGCAATCGCATGTTCAATTAAATAGCGTCCACCCACACGCAACAAAGGTTTAGGTGTCGTTTGCGTTAGCTCGCCCATGCGTTCACCACGTCCCGCTGCTAGAATCATGCCTCGCATCGCTGCACCTGCTGCCAGGTTGGACAAACCACCTGCTGATAAAATTGATGAAGCGGGGCCAGTGCTGGATAACGCTGACTCACATCAGTGATGTAGTGCAATGTACGTGGCACATAGCTTAAGTAAACTGATTGTTGATCGCGTAATTGTTTGCGCGCAAAGGTAAAGAGTGCTTTCAGATGACGCTCAATCCCCATCCAATCAAACCACTGCATAAACTGGTTGAATGGCATCGTTGGGATCACATGCAATGCTGTTAACGCGGCAAAATAATCATACAAGCACGTCTCGACCCATGCGACTGGCCAATCAATGTAACAATCGCGTAACAAAGAGACTAAGTCATACGTGATCGGACCAATGAAAGCATCTTGAAAATCTAAGATGCCGACGTCATCCGAGGGGAGCACCATCAGATTCATCGAATGATAATCGCGATGCATCACTACTTGCGGTTGCGCGAGCGCACTGTCAATCAGCATGCGCATGCAGGCATCTAAAGCATTCTCTGCCGACGTGAGTGATATATTCAGCAACTTGTTTAAAAACCATTCTTTGTGCCATTGCCACTCTTGCCACATCAATGCGGCACTGAACGCGGGCAATGTCACGCCAGGTAAAGCACGATGTTGCTGTAATGTGCACAGGGCGTCGAGCGCGCGACGATAATAACCATCGGCATTGGCTTGCGTGAGCACAGAAAGATATGTCTGATCACCAAAATCGCTGAGTAACAAATAACCGCGCGTACAATCTTGCGCGACAATGTCAGGTGTACACAGACCAATCGCACGCATCGCGTCGGCGATATGCTGAAAACGCTCACAATTTTCATTCGGTGGCGGTGCATCCATTGCCACATAAGACGCACTCGGTGTCTGCACACGAAAGTAACGCCTAAAACTCGCGTGCTGCGGCAATGCTTGCACGGATTGTGGTATTACGCCTGCTTGCAACATCCAATCAAGCAATTCTTCTTTTCGCGAATCTTTGGATTCCAAATAATTTTCCTTTTCGTTACACTTGCCACAGAATGCGCTTTCTTAACAATGCCAATTATCATAGGCGCGGAATAAAAATATAGCGCAGGGATCAACAAATGTCTGCAAAAAAACAATTCGCACTCGCGGCAATGATGCTCAGCTGTTCATTGCCGCTCACCACGCATGCTGACATTGCACTCAGCGCAGTAGATGCTGAACGCTTAGCCGCACAATTGGGCTGGCGTGTCGATATGGACAGTGTCTGTGGTGGCTTCTTTTGGGATGATCCATTCACGTATTCAGCAGACGCGCCACAGGATGCCAGCATTCAAATTACGAGCTTACAAGGCTTGTTTGCTGCGCGAGACACTTCCTATTTAGAAAAAAATGTGACAGTCACTCGTTATGGACAACAGATCACAGCAGACAAAGGCACCTTATATCGCGATCCCGTCACCTTCAAACCTAGTTACATGGATTTACACGGTAACATCCATTTACGGGAACCGAACACCTTGGTACTCGGTGACAAAGCCCATTATGAATTTGCGTCGAATCACAAAGTAATTGAATCGATTGCCTATCGCAGCACATTAGTTGCAAAAAAAGTGGTCGGCCCCGCCGCCGTCAGCAGTAGCGCAAGACGTTGTGAGCGCAAACTTACCTCAACCAATGCGTGGGGTCAGGCAGCGCTATTCGCCTCCAATACGCCCGAAGTATATGATCTTTACGATGCGAGTTTCTCCACGTGTACCCCTACTGATCCCGCATGGCAAATACGCGCCGGCCACATCAACCTCAATAAACTGACGGGTCGCGGATATGCAACGCATGCGCGTTTTTATATACACGGTGTACCCGTGTTATACACACCCTACATTAGCTTTTCGACTAACAAGCAGCGTAAAACAGGTTTTCTGTGGCCCACCATCGGTGTCGCTTCTAATAAATGGGGACCTTACATCTTCACGCCCTTCTATTGGAACATGGCGCCGAATTATGACATGGTCATCATCCCCGGCTACATGGGCAAGCGTGGCGCAGAAATCACCGATAAGTTTCGCTATTTGAGTCATTATGGTCGCGGCAGATTAGGCGCAAGCCTCATCCCGCATGATAATTATTTTGTGTACCAGCAACGCAAAGCGCAGTCCAATCCGCAAGCAGTGGATGCACCACCCGGACAAAATCCGATCATCACGACGGCTGAATTGAATCGCTTGCTAAGTGCCAGCGCCACGCGCGGCAGTGTTTACTGGCGTGATAAATCCCGTTACAACCCCTATTGGTCTAGCTTTGTGGATTTCACTTATGTCAGCGATGATTATTATTTGCGTGACTTCGGTGATAATTTGAACGATGTCACCGCGAATCAGTTACTGCAAGAAGCCGATTTATTTTACAGTGGTGCGCATTGGAATTTCACCGGACGTGTGCAAGGTTATCAAACCCTGCATCCAGTAGATCAGAATGTGGTTTACAATCAATATCGTCGTTTGCCGCAACTGGTCTTGAGTGCTGATTATCCGGATCAAGCTTACGGTCTGGAATATTTTATGAATAGCGAATTCGCCAATTTCGATATTCTCAAAGATCCCGGCAGCGACACGCTCAAACCCATTGGGACACGCACACACATACAACCGGGTGTAAGCTGGCCCATTTACACCCCAGCGCTGTATTTCAATCCACGCTTACAAGTCGCGCTCACGGATTATTATTTGCATCAAACACAGGATACAACGAGTCATCAGCATATCACGCGCGCTATACCCATTTTTGATTTAGCGACCGGGCTCACCTTCGTGCGCGCTACTTATTTTGCTGGCAGTCATTTCACCCAAACCTTAGAACCGCAGATTTACTACACGTACATTCCCTACCACAACCAAGACAACATCCCGGTGTTTGATACCACCGTCAACACACTCGTTTACGATCAATTGTTTAATTACAATCGCTACAGTGGCTTAGATCGCATCGGTGATGCCAATCAAGTCGGCGTGGGTGTTAGCTCGCGTCTCATCGATCAAGCTACCGGTTTTGAAAAAATACGTTTTGGTATCGGGGAAATTATCTATTTTGCCAAACGACGCGTCACCTTATGCAACGATCTAAGCTGCACTGACAATCCTAAAAATATTAACAATTGGCGTCCCGTCTCGCCGATTTCATTCTTCGTCGATTATCACCTGTTCCCATTTTGGACTGCGCAAAATACAATGCTATGGAACCCGATCACTAAACAATTAGACAATGTCACGTTCACGTTGCACTACCAATCGGATGCACTGCACATTTTCAACTTTTCTTATAGCTTCGCACAAAATAATGACATCTTATCTGGCATCGTTGTGAACAATGGCAAAAATAACCTCATTGTGACTGACACATCGTTTGTCTGGCCACTGACTGAACGCACGAGTGTCGTGGGTCGCTATAGTCGCGACTGGCATGTGGATCATTTCCAGAATTTACTCTTTGGGGTACAATACGACACTTGCTGCTGGGCTGTGCGACTCGGGGGTGGCAAAACATTTACCAACGCCGTCGATGTCAATCGACCCCAGTACAGAAGCACATTCTATATTCAATTTGATCTTAAGGGATTAGGGAATATCGGTAGAGATCCCAGTAAGTTACTCAGCAGCATCGGTGGTTTCAACACTCAATTTGGGCAGGAAATTTAAATGAAAAAAGTTTTTATCGTTGCCGCACTTATATTCAGCACTAGCTTTGCGACAAGCAGTTATGCCGCTACCAGTGAAGAAGAACTCGATCAAATCGTTGCAGTCGTAAACGACGATCTCATCACTCGCTCAGAATTCAATCAAGCACTCACGACAGCGAAGATGCAATTCGCACAAGAAGACACCAGTGCACCTAGTGAAAAAGCCTTGGAAAAACAAGTGCTCGATCAAATGATCAACCGCAAATTACAAATGCTATTTGCACAGCAAGTCGGCGTGAAAGTCACGCCAGCTGATGTAGATAAAACCATCGCCAGCATCGCCAAACAAAATAATGTCCCAGTCGATGAGCTTTATAAAAAAGTGCATGAAGCAGGCATCACCAAAGAAAATTATCGGCAAGAAATACATGACCAACTCACCTTGCAAAAATTACAACAACAAGAAGTGATTGGTCGCATCAACATCTCTCCACAAGAAGTAGATCGTTTCATCCAATCCAAGGCATGGGTTAATAACGCCGCCAAAGAATATCGCATCGATGATATTTTAATTCCCTTGAGCGAGGCACCCGCAACCGAAGAAGTCACGCGCGCCAAACAACACGCCGAAGCGGTGATTGCTGAACTCAAAGCCGGCAAAACATTTAAATCCATTGCGCAAGCTGAATCCGGCGGAGAACAAGCCTTGCAAGGTGGCGACCTAGGTTGGCGCGGACTCGCTGAATTGCCTTCTGTGTTTGCGAATGAAGTCACACACATGCGTGCTAAAGAAATTGCTGGCCCCATCCAGGCACCGAATGGTTTTCACGTGATTCGATTAGCAGAAGTTCGTCAATTAGATGATAAAAAAGCAGCGCCTGATCGCAAGCAAATTGAAGAAACTTTGTTACAACGTAAATTTGAAGAAGCGATCCAACATTGGGTATCGAAATTGCGTAATCAAGCCTTCATTGAAAACAAATTAGAGCAACATGCCTAGATGACAACTGCGCCATGCAAACACATCCTCATCACACCGGGTGAGCCCGCAGGGATTGGCCCGGATGTGGTGATTCAAATTGCGCAACAAGCATGGCCGGCTGCGCTGACGGTCATTGCCGATCCTGATCTACTGAAACAACGCGCAGCACAATTGCAACTGCCACTCGTCGTGCATCTCTGGGAGGCAGCACACGCGCCCGTACCACACCGCACAGGTCACTTAATGGTCTTGCCTGTATCACTCGCGCAGCCTGTTCAAGCTGGACAACTGGACGCAGCGAACGCACCCTATGTGTTTAACACCTTGCAAACTGCAGCGAGCTTATGTCAGCACAAACAAGCGCACGCCTTAGTCACAGGTCCCGTCCATAAAGCAGTACTCAATGAGACGGGTGTGCTTTTTAGCGGCCACACAGAGTATTTGGCGCAACTGGCGGGTGTCCCGCTCACAGTGATGATGTTTGTGGTTGATCAGTTGAAAGTCGCACTCGTTACCACACATATCCCTCTCGCCAAAGTATCCACCGCACTCACACGCGATCGCTTGCGTGCCACGCTACATTTGATTCGTCATGCGTTGCAACAACACTTTGCGCTGAGCGACCCACGCATCGCTGTGTGTGGTTTAAATCCGCACGCGGGTGAAGGCGGTCATTTGGGACATGAAGAAATAGAAGTCATCACACCCATCATCAGAGAATGCCAAGACAAAGGTTGGTTGATGACCGGACCGCACCCCGCAGACACAGTGTTTACGCCAGCACAATTACAACAAGCGGACATCGTGGTCGCGATGTATCACGATCAAGCGCTCCCCGTCATTAAGCACATTGGCTTTGATCATGCCGTCAATGTCACCTTAGGCTTGCCCTATATTCGTACCTCAGTGGATCATGGTACTGCCTTAGCCATTGCCGGACAGGGCCATGCTGATGCCGGCAGTATGCGTGCCGCGGTGCAATTGGCGATTGATCTTAATTAACGCTCAAGCACCGCCATTGTCAAACGATTCACAGAAATCAATCGTTCAGTTTCATCTTTGATTTCGATGCCCCACACTTGTGTACTCTTACCCAAGTGAAACGGTTGCGCTGTCGCAATCACAAAACCTTCTTTAATAGAACGAATGTGATTCGTATTAATATCTAATCCCACACAATAACTTGTCTTAAAATCCACACACAAATTCGCTGCCGTACTCCCGACGGTTTCAGCGAGCACACATGAAGCACCACCGTGCATAATGCCTAAAGGTTGTCGCGTGCGTGGTACCACCGGCATACGCGCGGTCAGAAAGTTATCACCTTTTGCAATGAATTCTATTTCTAAAAACTCGGACATCGTGTTTAAACCACGATCATTGATAAACTTTAGATCAACATCAGCGTGCCATATTGTCATAAATACTTCGCTCTTTAGATTTGAGGTGATTATAATATTCGTCTCAAAAATTTTAGCAGGGAAACTAGTTAATCTCATCAACGACACTTGCGCATTGCGTTGAGATTACCGCGTCGAGCACCAAGCTGCCTCAGGCGGATTGCTGTCAGTTATCACTACAGCAATATAGTCATCAAGCCCACAAGGACGTTTGTTCAGATTAATGCCAAGGGAAACCATCCATGAAAATCAGAATGCTGTTAATGACAGCCATCTTTTGTGTCATCAATAGCAACGCCTATGCAACCGATTTGGTTGAAGCTTATCAAGATGCACTGCGTAGCGATCCTGTGTTTCAACAAGCGATCGCACAACGTTTTGCCACCAAAGAAGGTGTGCCGATCAGCATCGCTGCGGTACTCCCTAATATCTATGGCAAAATCACACCTATACTCACGCGCACCGGGTTCTCGGGCACCAATCTGCAACCCGTGGTCAATAATTCTGGTGTCACTATCTTTCCACGCAATACCACCACACGCAATTACGTCATGTCGCTCAATATACGCCAAACAATTTTTGATTTTGCGAAATTTTCACAAATCGCTAATGCCGTGGCGATGTCTAAGTATGCGGATGCAACGCTCAATGCGGCGTTACAAAATTTAATGAAGCGCGTCGCCAACGCGTATTTTGCCGTGCTGAACGATGAAGACAATTTGAGTTACAGCCAAGCATCCAAACAAGCGTTTCAAGAGCAATTATCACAAATCAACGAACAATATCGCGTCGGCTTGAAAACGCTCACCGATGTTTATACCGCACAAGCGTCTTATGACTTGGCCGTCGCGACGGTGATCGCCGCAGAAACGAGGCTCACCAATGACCGCGAGAATTTACGCGTCATCACAGGAAAATATTATCCGCATTTACTGACGTTAAGTGATCAGTTTCCTTTACTGACACCAAAGCCTGCGGCCATTGACGAATGGGTCAACATTGCTCAGCGACAAAACTGGACCATTCGCGCCGCACAATACAACGTCGACGCGGCATTACAAACCATTAGACAACAATTTGCTGGGCACCTACCCACCATCGCGCTCACTGCGAGCATGGATAGACTGTATGAAGATAATATAAATCGCTATATTACTTTTTCCAGTCGTAATGGGCCTGGGGTGCAAACCGATCGCACGGTAGGTTTAGCGATAGACATTCCCATTTTTTCTGGTGGCAGTGTGGTCGCACAAACGAATCAAGCGACCTATAATTATCAAATCGCACAACAGCAATTAGAAAAAATAGTTCGTGATACGTTGAACAATACTCGACAAAGTTATTTAGGGATTTTATCGGGCATCAGCCAAGTAAATGCCGATAAGCAAGCGATCAAGTCTAATATAAGCTCTTTAGAAGGAATGGAAGCCAGCTATCAAGTGGGCACGGAAACTTTGTTTGATGTGCTTAATCAAAGACAAAAAGTATTTCAAGCACAAACTCAATACGCGAGTGATCGCTATAACTTCGTCAACAACATCATCTTGTTGAAACAATCAGCGGGCACATTGAGCTTTGAAGATTTATTAGGATTAAATGGCTGGCTCGTTGAACCATCGGAAACAAGTATTAGTAAATTACCGACGCCACATAAAATTGGGAAAAAGAAAAAGAAGCGAAAAAAAATCACGGTGACGGCTATCTCCACGCATTGAACCCGGGTTACACGCTGCGCGCTGCACCCAGGCTACACATCACCGTTCGCTTTTTTTCGTGAACGTTTGCGTGCCCGTGCCCTGCTTTTGTTTTTCGTACCCGTGCCCGACTTTTGTTTTTATGTCTTCATGTGTTCATGGTGGGCACGCTGCCAAACCCGTTCGCCCTGAGGAGGCGTCCCACAGGGACGCCGTCTCGAAGGGCCTCAGCGCAATAATGCAAATCAACAATTTATTTTTTCTCGGCGGTTAAGCGTTCATACTTTGCCATCAATTGCGCGTCAGTCTCCGGATGCTTCACATCCTTGATAATACAATCGACTGGACATACTGCCACGCATTGAGGTTCAGCAAAGTGTCCTACACATTCCGTGCACTGATCCGGATTAATTTCATATATCAATTCACCCTGATAAATGGCCGTATTCGGGCACACCGGTTCACAAACATCACAATTAATGCATTCATCAGTGATGATCAGAGACATTTTTTTCTCCCACGCGTTTTTGCGCTAAAGCGGTCACGATACGTGGCGGTACAAAACCAGCCACATCACCGCCTAAGAGTGCAATTTCGCGTACTAAACTAGATGATACATACATATATTTTTCTGCAGGCATTAAAAACAAAGATTCAATCGCAGGATTGATGTGCCTATTCATGCTTGCCAATTGAAACTCATAATCAAAATCAGTCACCGTACGCAACCCACGCAAAATGACATTAGCACCTTGTTGTTTGGCAAAATCTAACAACAGCGTTTCAAAACCCATCACACGCACACTCGGATACTTACTTAACTCCGCAGCAGCGAGCGTCACCCGTTCGTCCAAATCAAATAAGGGACGCTTTCCCGTATTAGCAGCCACCGCTAGGATGATTTCATCGAATAAACGCAAGGCGCGCTCGATAACATCGATGTGGCCATAGGTAATCGGGTCAAAAGTACCTGGATATATTGCTATATTTTTCATTGAGATATGCCTCATTTGCGTCTACACGCCCAACCGCCCATACGGTAGCATGATTTCGGTTATAATAGATTAAGAGATTCACCTTGCACACCTTTTCTGTGCACTTGCGGTGTGACATTCCTACGGCCACGGTGATGGAACGGTTGTTTTCACATGAGTAGGTACCATGTTTGAATTCAAAATAGTCTATGACAAGGACAGCAAGATTAGCCACATAGAAACCTGTCTCACGGGCTATGACCTGCTGACCACACCCAAGCTTAACAAAGGCTGCGCATTTGATCACGACGAGCGTGAACGCTTCCATCTCACCGGATTACTACCCCATCAAGTCGAAACCCTGGATCAACAAGTCGCACGCACTTATGAACAATATAGCGAACAACATTCTGCACTCGCACGTAATATTCACTTGAATGTATTACATGATTACAATGAAACGTTATTTTATAAATTAGTGAGTCAGCATTTAGAAGAAATGCTGCCTATCATCTACACCCCAACGGTGGGTGAAGCCGTGCAATCATTTAGTCTTGAACATCGTAAATCCCGTGGGCTCTATGTTTGCTATCAAGATCGCAAGCGACTCGAACAAGTCATTGCCAATCGCGTACCACGCACCGTCGATCTCGCTGTCGTCACCGATGGTGAATCCGTACTTGGCATCGGCGATCAAGGTATCGGTGGCATCAATATTTCCAGTGCGAAACTGATGGTTTATACTTTATGCGCTGGCATTAATCCTCATCGCGTCTTACCCATTCAATTAGATGTAGGCACCAATAATCCACACTTATTAAACGATCCGATGTATTTAGGATGGCGTCATGAGCGCATCACTGGCCAAGCCTATGATGACTTCATCGATGCATTCGTCAGTGCGATGACAAAAAAATTCCCCGGCATTTTAATACATTGGGAAGATTTTGGCCGAGATAATGCACGACGTATTTTGTCGCGTTACCGGGATAAGATCTGCACGTTAAACGGTGACATGCAAACCACCGGCGTGGTGGCATTGGCCGCTGTGTTAGCGGGTATTCATGCAAGCGGTACACCACTACGAGATCATCGTATCGTGGTATTGGGCGCAGGCTCTGCTGGCATCGGCATCGTCGAACAATTACAACGCGCCATGCACCGTGAAGGCTTATCCGCCACCGAGGCACGCGAACGCTTCTATTTAGTAGACAAACAGGGTCTACTCATCAAAAATCCCACCCTAGACCCTACGCATGCCAATTTTGCACGTGAACCAGATGAAGTTGCCGGTTGGACTGTACGCGATCGCAACAATATTCAACTCTACGATGTCGTGTCCCATGTACGCCCAACGATTTTGATCGGCTGCTCCACCGCCAGCGGCGCATTTAGTGAAGATATCGTACGCCTCATGGCCACGCACGTCGCGCGACCTATCATTCTGCCATTATCGAATCCTAATTCCTTGAGTGAAGCCAAACCCGATGATTTGATGACCTGGACACAAGGCAGAGCCATCATTGCCACCGGGAGTCCTTTCCCAGATGTTTTTTATGAAGGCAGCTGGTACCGCGTTGCTCAAAGTAATAATGCGTTAGCTTTTCCGGGTATAGGCTTAGGTGCCATTGCTGCCAGAGCAAAACACATTAGTGATGATATGTTATGGCGTGCGGCAAAAGCATTAGAATGTTGCTCACCAATTCATCAAGATAAAATGGCGCCCGTGTTACCAAAATTATCGGAAACCAAGATGGTCAGTACTAAAGTTGCTTTGGCAGTCGCCAAACAAGCCAGGGCTGAAGGCATCGCAGCCATTCCAGAGGATGTCGATTTGAAAGATATAATAAAGAAAACCCGCTGGATACCACAGTATTATCCGTATAAAAAAATCACATGAACCACCAGTTAACAATGGCGCAACCGCAGTCGCGCCTCAGCATTTGGTGGCTTTAAGATAAATGATAGTAAGGATTGGGTAACTTGAAACTACGTTCTGCATGACCGCCCGCTAAATCACTCTCCTGGTCACCTATATTTAACACGATGCGATAGCCCATACGCTCCACGTCTTCGCGCATTTTAACTTTGAATGTGCTGATGGTTTTGGGATGGTCGTTATCGGGACGCAACATTAATCCTGCCACTTGGTCGTAGCCAGCCTTTCTCAACGTACGCAGCGTAGTTTCACGTTCTGAGGCATTGCGCCCGGTGATAAAGAATACTGCCACATGATGCGTCACAGCATAACGATACAGGGCTAAGGTAGGCTTAATCGCGGGGGCATCATATTTTTTGCGCAAAGCCACGTAAATGGGTTCATTGCCACCAAAATCATAGCGACTCATCTGGCCATAATTACTGACAGCTGTTTCATCAATATCAAAAACAATGGCAGGTTTCGCACAATCTTTACACCAGTGTTGCAAGCGGGACGCCAAATAACATTGCGCCTTGTCGATCACATGCGCGATGTCTTGGGCATATTGGCCAGAATCGTGATATTGACGTACGAGTTGTTTGCTGGTCCACAAGCCAGATGGCTCTTGAGCAAACAGAGAGAGGGATAAGGATAACAACATCAAGGAACAGCAGCTGAGAAAATATTTTTTCACGGCGGACCTCAAGCTTAAATCAGTTGTTAAGTGAAGGTGAGGTGGGGTTTTCACCGATCCGTGAGCAAAAACCCAGGTACTTATTCCTCGCTTGGTGTTGAACTTGGTGCAGCGCTCGGTGCTGTGCTAGGTGCAGCTGCTGGCTCTTTCACAACCACGGGTTCATCCTTCTCAATGGTTGTCATCATCACAATAGCGGATTCTTCATCATCATGTGCTTCTACTTGGTCGAAATCGGTATAGCCAGCGGCTATCTCACGTAAGGCAACTACCGTTGTTTTATCGTTATCCCATGCCACTTTGGGATCTTTTCCACGCATCAATTGACGTGCACGTTTTGCCGCAATGATGACTAATTCAAACCGGTTTTTCACATTTTTCAAACAATCTTCGACAGTCACTCTCGCCATGGCCAACACCTCTTGTTTCGTCTGGGTGCTATATCATACAAGATATTTCAAATAATGCCCACACCCAAACCATTTTGTCAGTTATTCTTTAATATTTCTAAATTCTTCAATAAGTTGCATATGTTTGCGCAATTGCGGACGACTGAGAAGACGCCCCGCGGTGAGGATCAACTGCAATTCCTCCAAAGCATGCTCGAAATTATCATTAATCACCACATAATCGAACTCACTGACATGGGAGATTGTCTTTTTTACGTCAGCCAAGCGTTGTTGTATCACTTCTGCCGTATCTTGATTACGTTTAATCAAACGTTCAGCCAACACGGTGAGTGAAGGCGGCAAGATGAAAATGCTAATGGCCTCTGGAAATAAGGCTTTGATTTGCCGATGTCCTTGCCAATCGATTTCCAGAATCACATCCGTACCATCGGCTAAGGTTTTCTCTACCCAGCTTTTAGACGTCCCATAATAATTACCAAAAATGGTGGCATGCTCCAAAAAGTCGCCGTGCGCCACCAAGCCGTCAAACGCCTCTTTGGTTACAAAATAGTAATTCACACCATGTGTTTCATTAGGGCGTTTCGGGCGCGTTGTGTGGGAGATAGACACAGTGACATTCGCCATGGAAGACACCAAGGCTTTCACTAACGTGGTTTTTCCGGTGCCCGACGGCGCCGCGATCACATACAAATTACCCATTCCCATGCATTACCCCTACTCAATTATATTGTCGTGTGCGACAGCAATATGCTGTTTATAGTCATCAATAATTTTATTGATGATGGCGGTGCTGGAGGTGATATTGCTATTCAGCACGCGAACCTCACCTCCATAACTGCGCACAATATCAGCACCCACTACTTGATCCAGCGCATAATCATTGCCTTTGACGAGCACATCAGGCTGTATCAGACGCAATAAACGCTCGGGCGTATCATCCGCAAACGCGACCACCCAGTCAACCACACCCAAGCCCGCCAGCACCGTCATGCGATGCGCCAAGTGATTGATTGGACGTGATGGCCCTTTTAGTTTTTGAATAGATTCATCAGCATTCACCGCTACGATAAGGAAATCGCCTAATTGTTTTGCCATTTGCAAACAAGTGACATGCCCCGCATGCAGAATATCAAAACAACCATTGGTAAAGATGATTTTTTTGCCTACCGCACGCGCTTCTTTGCAGGCTTGCACTAACTGCGCTTCATTCACAATGCCCGTACTGAAACTGGTTTTGCCAGTGAGTGCGACTTGAAGCTCCGGCGCACTGATGGTGGCTGCGCCTAATTTGCCCACCACGAGGCTTGCCGCCACATTAGCAAGTGCCGTCGCTTGAGACCAGGGCCAACCCGCAGCGATGGTTGCACCCAGCAAGCTAATCACGGTATCACCCGCACCGGTCACATCTAAGACTTCACGCGCATACGCCGGAAAGTGCGTCACATGATGCGGCTCAATCAGTGTCATGCCATTTTCGCCGCGCGTCACCAACAAGGCTTTCAGCGCATGCGTCGCAATCAGCGCCGTCCCTTTATCGATGATCGCTTGCTCAGTGAGACAAGGCCCCACCACCGCCTCGAATTCTTTGAAATTCGGCGTGATGATATCAGCGTCGCGGTAAATGCTAAAATCTTTGCCTTTGGGGTCAACAATCACTGGTACACCTGCCGCTTTGGCGCATTGGATGAATTGCTGGGGATCAGCCAAGGTTCCTTTATGATAGTCGGATAAGATCACCAACTGAGTGCCACGCTCAAGATGGTGCTTAAACCGCTGCAATAAGAGTGCCCCATGCGTGGCCGCAACTTTTTCTTCGAAATCCATACGCAGTAATTGTTGGTGACGGCTGATCACGCGTAATTTGATAATGGTGGCAATCGCTTCAAGTGTACAAAGATCATGCTTCACATTGGCGGCAGACAATTGCTCGCGCAGGATGCGTGCTGCTTCATCATTGCCTGTGATCCCGAGCAAGGTAACAGATGCCCCAAGCGCAGCAATATTCAGCGCCACATTGCCCGCACCACCTGGACGATCGTCCACACCGGCGATATTGACAATAGGCACCGGTGCCTCCGGTGAAATGCGTGCGGCATCACCAAACCAGTAGCGATCTAACATCACATCACCTACAACTAACACCGCGGCGCGTTGAAAGTCAGGCAAAGTGTTCGGTAACGGATATTGCATCATCTATACTCCTTAGAGGTCTGACACCGTAACCGTCACATAAAATGTTTGGTTACGTCGCTTTCAGGTGGCGTTCGATTGTAAATCATCACCAGCAGGTTATTGCGGGTAAAAGACTATTTTGGCGTTATTCCCTATCACTAGATGCCAGGCATATGCCATGTATTTTAAACCAAGCGGAGTCTAACACCTTCATTATGTTTGAGAAAGTCACGGACTTGCAAATCGGGACGTGATCTTGCAACATGTTGGCCTTGCAATGCCATCTCTCAACCGGTTGTTTTGTGCGCTTAATCATCATCGCCGCATCGTAGCACCAACAAATGAAGGATAAGTACCATGAGGATGATCTACAGTCTTCTTTTCTACATGATATTGCCATTCATCATGCTGCGACTCTTATGGCGATCGCGACGTATACCGGCTTATAGACAACGCTTAGGTGAACGCTTGGGCTACTACCCTTTTCAACTAAAACACAGTCTTTGGGTACACGCGGTTTCTGTAGGTGAAAGCTTAGCGGCCATCCCGTTGATTCAAGCATTGCACAAACGGTACCCGCAAATTCCCATCGTCGTCACCACAATGACACCCACGGGGGCCGCTCGGGTGAAAGACGCATTAGGCGATCTTGTGCAGCATGCCTACATCCCTTATGACACGCCAGGTGCTGTCAAACGCTTTCTCAATGCCACGCAACCCATCGCGGGCATCATCATGGAAACAGAACTTTGGCCCAACTTGCTCACCATTTGCCAACGACGTGACATACCGATGTGCCTGATCAATGCGCGTTTATCAGCAAAATCCCTACGAGGCTATCAACGGGTTCGCGGGTTAGCACGTGACATGTTGCGCACTTTAAAAGTCATTGCCGCCCATGCCGCGCAGGATGCCGAACGTTTTATCGCGCTAGGCGCTACACGCAACGATGTGGTCGTGACTGGTAATCTCAAGTTTGATATTGCATTGCCACAAGCGTTAGAAAGCGATGCAACCACGTTACGTGACGCCTTGGGCAACGCACGTTTTATCTGGATAGCCGCCAGCACCCACGAAGGAGAAGAAGAAATTGTGCTCGCTGCGCATCAACTGCTACGTATGCAACTTCCCGATGCACTGTTAATTTTGTCCCCACGACACCCTGATCGCTTTGATCAAGTTGCCAAATTATGTGAACAAAGCTTCATCACACAACGACGCAGCCAAAACGCATGCTGCACCTTGGAAACCGGCGTGTATTTGGGTGACACCATGGGTGAATTATTGCGTTTGTATGGTGCGGCGGATGTGGCTTTTGTGGGGGGCAGTCTCATTGCACGCGGTGGCCACAATATTTTAGAACCGGGTGCGTTAGCCAAACCCATTCTAACGGGGCCGCATATGATGAACTTTGCAGAAATTAGTCAGTTATTTGCAAGCGCGAATGCGCTCCGCATGGTCAATGATGCTGCCTCATTGGCAGCCGCCTTGTTATCGCTCAATCACGATCCTAAAGAACGCATGGCGATGGGGCAACGTGCATTAGCAGTCGTTGATCGTAACCGCGGCGCGCTCAGCAAACAACTCGATTTGATCAACCAATGTATTGTAATGCCTCGAGGTGCCAATGCGTACGCAGAAGGTCATGAAAAAACACCGTAGCCTGGATCGCGCCATGGCCTTACCCACAAGTAATATCCCGAACACTGTCCTCCCCGCCAATAATACTGTCATCCCCGCGCCTTGTTTGTCATCCCCGCGCCTTGTTTGTCATCCCCGCGCCTTGTTTGTCATCCCCGCGCAGGCGGGGACCCATCGCTAACGTTCCATTGTTTATAGTAATGAGAAATGGGTCCCCGCCTGCGCGGGGATGACAGTATTATTGGCGGGGATGACAGTATTATTGGCAGGGAGGACAAACGAGGCGCGGGGAGAACAGCGTAGTGGCTGCACCTAAGCTCGTTGTACTCGCTAAGCCGCGCTAAATTCGGGATGACAAACAAAACGCTGAGGCAGCACTTATGGATAAGGCCATGGATGGCGTAAAGCGCAAACCAGGATCACCACTTACGCGCCATCCACAAAATTTTTTGCCTTTGCTACGAAATATTACTAGTCAAAAGATTTGGCGATGAATCCGATGTAAAG
Source organism: uncultured Coxiellaceae bacterium (assembly GCA_964648015.1). Lineage (GTDB taxonomy): Bacteria > Pseudomonadota > Gammaproteobacteria > DSM-16500 > DSM-16500 > Aquicella. The sequence continues at coordinate 34,295 of CAZYKO010000011.1, read as the reverse complement.
CAAGATAACGCCAAACATCAGGCCAAACAAACTAAATAAGAAGGGAATCTGTTCCAAGTGACGTGACATCAATGCTTTCCATTGATCCACAAACATCACTCTAAAAATGCCAATGGCTAACATCGCAAGACCTACTGCGGTAATGAGCAAATTCCATCCAGGCTCAAAACTATCCACAAACATGAGAGATAAACTGCCGAAGATGACGGGTAACACACCCCCCATAATATAGCCTGACTCGTCTTTGGCCATGTTTTTGGCCATGCGATAAGCATCTTCTAGATTGAATAAGATACCCAGAGACAAGATAACTGAGACAACACCGAACCAACGCGCAAACATGAGGTAATTCATTGAACAGTTCCCTTGGTGTTAATTCAATTCCATTTAAAAAAATCTACTTTTCGGTACTCAAAATACTAACATCATATTAGAATGTTGCAAAGCTAAGAACCTAGGAGTTTTTATGGTGACCAATGTACCGATGAGCAACATTTACACAAGAAAAATCAGCACTTCTATTAACCTTTTTTTGAAATTCTTTTTTGTTTCCGCCCTGTGCCTTAGCATGTCCGGTTGTGAAGGACAATTATTTGGCATGCTTAACCCCAAGGGTATTGTCACCTTCCAAGAGCGTAAACTCTTTTTCGATACACTCGCGCTCATGCTTATCGTCGTCATCCCCGTTATCATTATGAGCTTCGCATTTGTCTACCACTATCAAGTTTCCCACCGTGTTCGTGATTACAAACCCAATTGGAGCCACAGCTTCTTCTTGGAATCCATCTGGTGGAGCATCCCATGCGCCATTATTATCGTGTTAGCTACCTTAACCTGGAAAAGCACGCATGAGCTTGATCCTTACAGTCGCATTCCCGGTCATCCAGAACAACCCATGATTATTCAAGCGATCGCACTGCCCTGGAAATGGTTATTCATTTACCCAGAACAAAATATTGCCACGGTTAATTACTTGGCAGTCCCAGTGAATCGACAAGTTGAATATTGGATTACTGCCGATAACGTCCCTATGAGCGCATTCTTCATACCGCAACTAGGCTCGCAAATTTATGCCATGGCAGGTATGCGCACTCGATTACACTTAATCGGCACACATACCGGTACCTTCATCGGTCTTAATACGATGTATAACGGCGACGGTTTTTCGGATATGAAATTCCCTGTGCATGTCGTGGATGTCAAAGATATGGAACAGTGGATTACTACCATGAAAAATTCACCCAATCAATTAACGGAAGCAACTTACAGTCAATTACTCAATCAGTCCATCAATGACCAGCCGCAATTCTTCTCTGGCGTGACCAGCGGATTGTTTGACAAAGTAATTGCCACTTACATGGATTCAGTTGGGCCCAATCACCCACGTCAAAATCAGCTCAAATTGCAATATGCGATATAAGGAACGACTATGTTAGAGAACTTACTTTTCGGCAAGCTGACCTTAAGCGCCATCCCTTATTACAATCCAATAATTATGGGTGCGGGCGCGATGATGGTCATCACATTTTTAGCAGTGGTTTCTGCAATCACTTATTATGGTAAATGGTCTTATATCTGGCATGAATGGTTAAGCAGCGTCGATCATAAAAAAATCGGCATCATGTATCTACTGCTGTCCATGCTAATGCTGTTACGTGGTTTTTCCGATGCCGTCTTGATGCGTACGCAACAAGCGATCGCGGCGGGTGGCAATCCTGGTTATTTACCACCAGAGCATTACGACCAAATTTTTACTGCCCATGGCGTCATCATGATTTTCTTTGTCGCGATGCCCTTCATGTTTGCACTCATGAATATCGCGGTACCTTTGTTGATTGGTGCTCGCGACGTCGCATATCCCTATCTCAATTCGCTGAGCTTCTGGCTCACCTTTGTGGGTGCGATGCTATGTAACGTCTCACTCATCGTCGGTGAATTTGCCGCCACCGGTTGGTTAGCTTACCCACCATTATCTGAGATCTACTACAGCCCTGGTGTGGGGGTGGATTACTATATCTGGGCGTTACAAATTGCAGGTGTGGGTACTTTGCTTGGTGGTATTAACTTCATCGCGACCATCATTAAGATGCGTTGCCCTGGCATGACGATGATGAAAATGCCGATCTTTGTTTGGTCGGTGTTGTGTGCAATGATTTTAGTAGCCCTCGCTTTCCCAGTCCTTACCGTTTCCCTCGCATTACTCTCCTTAGACCGCATGTTAGACATGCATTTCTTTAGTGAGTTTTCAGGTGGCAACGTGATGATGTACGTTAACCTGATTTGGGTGTGGGGACATCCTGAAGTGTATATCTTGGTGTTGCCTGCTTTTGGTATCTTCTCAGAAGTGGTTGCTACCTTTAGTCAGAAAAAATTGTTTGGCTACACCACGATGGTCTACGCTATTGCGATCATCACCTTCTTGTCATTCATCGTGTGGTTACACCACTTCTTCACCATGGGCGCGGGTGCCAATGTGAATGCTTTCTTTGGTATCACGACGATGATTATCGCTATCCCCACCGGGGTGAAAGTCTTTAACTGGTTATTTACCATGTATAAAGGCCGCATCATTCTCTCTACCCCAATGTTATGGGTCACCGCCTTCTTTACCACTTTTGCAATTGGTGGCATGACCGGCGTGATGTTAGCGATTCCACCCGTCGATTTCCAAATGCATAATAGCTTATTTTTAGTGGCGCATTTCCACAATGTCATCATTGGCGGCGTCTTATTCGGCTATTTTGCTGGGGCGATTTATTGGTTCCCCAAAGCATTTGGTTTCTGCTTAGATGAAAAATGGGGTAAAGCTTCATTTGCTTTCTGGGTGATTGGCTTCTATTTAGCTTTCATGCCGTTATATGTGTTGGGCTTAAACGGCTTCATGCGCCGCACCAACCATTATGACAATGTCGCTTTCCAACCTTATTTCATCGTCGCTGCGATTGGCACCGCTTTCGTTTTCATTGGCGTCGTTTGCATGATCATTCAAGTTTATGTCAGCGTCAAAAATCGCCACGCTTTACGAGACACAACCGGTGACGTTTGGAATGGTCGCACCTTAGAATGGTCCATTGCTTCTCCTCCACCATTTTATAATTTTGCTATCACACCACATGTGCAAGAGATTGACCAATTTTGGGTAGACAAAGAAAATCGTCAAGGTGCTAAGCATCCACAGCCCCAAGAACTACACTATGCACCCATCCATATGCCACGAAATACCGGTACTGGGTTCATCATTGCAATGTTTGCTGGTGTGCTGGGTTTTGCGCTCGTCTGGCATATGCTCATTCCGGGCATTATCGGCGTCATCGGCATCATCGGTACCGTCATCGTGCGCTCCTTCAACACTGATACCGATTACTATGTTGATGTCGATACGATTAAAGCGACTGAATTGGCACATTTAAGGGGGAATGCGTAATGCACAACACTGCCGTCATATCACATGAGCATCATCACCATGATGCTGATGCAACCGATGTCTTTGGCTTTTGGTTGTATATCTTAACTGACTGTATTTTGTTTGGTACCTTGTTTGCCACATTCTTGGTGTTACATATGCCAGGCGCACCGGGACCATCATTGAAAAGCTATTTAGACTTAAATGGTATTCTGCTCGAAACCTTTATTCTTTTAGCGTCCAACTTTACATTTTGTCTTGCGATGTTAAGCATGTATAAAAACAAGTTGGGTCAGGTTCAGTTTTGGTTGCTCATCACTTTCCTCTTAGGTGCAAGCTTTGTTGCCCTAGAATTGAAAGAGTTTGCGCACTTAGCGCATGAAGGTTATCGCTGGGATGTCAGTGGTGCCGCTTCTTCATTCTTCACCTTAGTTGGCACACACGGTTTCCACGTGACCATGGGATTACTGTGGATCTTAGTGATGATTGTGCAACTACCCTTTATCAAGATCACACATATCACCAAACGCCGCATGACGTATTTGGGTTTGTTCTGGAATTTTTTAGATATCGTGTGGATCTTTGTATTTACAATCGTTTATCTCATGGGGGCAATCTAGCATGCAACATCATGATGTATCGCAACCCGATTTTGGCACCGGCCAGAAAAAACTCGGTATTTATGTCGCCGGCGTGATTGGCTGCGCCATTCTGACACTCATTGCATTTTGGGCTGTCATGTCCGGACAATTCACGCGCGGTGAAACATTTGCCATTATTTATGGCGCTGCTTGCATTCAGTTTTTTGTGCAACTGATTTGTTTTTTGCGTTTGAATACCGAAACGGCCCAAGGACGTAGCAATGTGATGACACTGATTTTTACTGGTGTCATCTTACTCTGCATTATCGCAGGCTCGTTATGGATCATGTATAACCTCAATTATTACATGATGAATTAGTGTGACAGATGGTGTAACCTTCGATGCGGCGCCCCACAGGACGCCGCGTCGAGGTCGCACGGTTTTTATACCAGATTACGCCTGAAGCTCTCGAAAGACACACTGCACTCAAGGTCTCACCCTAGAAACGCATAATAAATCACGTAAACCCAAGCGATAACATTCATCAAAATTGTAATGCATACCGCAGAGCTACCCATATCTTTCGCGATGCGTGATTTCACATGAATCTCAGTAGAAATTCGATCGACCACCGTTTCCACGGCTGAGTTGATGGCTTCCACCACTAAAATGAGAATAAGCAGCAATACCAGCAATAATTTTAATTCAGAGGGAATATGTAAAAAAGTGATAATCGGTAAAGCAATACTTAATAGTGCGACTTCTTGTCTAAAGGATTGTTCTTTTTTCCAAAGTTCTTCAATGCCATCTATGCTATTTTTTGTCGCGCGTACCAATCGAAACGCAAAGTGATTTAATTTAGTGATCATCCCTGTTCCTTCAACATTGGGACTGCGGTCAACCAGCGAGCCCAATACCATCGCGATAAATACATTTCTTTTTTTCAACATCAGGATCACATCCCATTGCCTGGTAAAAAAAATAGATGATAACCACACTGCATTCTAACCCATAGTACAAAATAGAGACAAGTCGCAGCAGTTAGCTCATCACAGCATGGCGTGCATCATGAATAGGGGCACAAGTGGCGTCATCCGTTTCCGTACGTACATAACAAATAGGTGACACTTTAGGATGTCGTGCAAAATCAGCCGGCGCGATGAAACCACGATCATCACCTTCAATGTCTACACCTACCGATTTGAAACAAGCATGCGCATATTCAGAGCAAATGAATTCATGTTGCGGTGCCAATGCATCATGGACGGACATGCCCATCGTCTGCATGCCAATGCGTGCGGCAATACGAACAATTTCATCGGTACCATAGGGATAACCTAAAAAATCCACTGCGGCAGTGGATAATTGATTGATATTCGCTGATTTGACATCCGCATGACGTGCAAGCATGATGCGCCCAGGATAACCTTTGCGCGTCGCATTATAATCGCTCACATAATTACTCAGCGGAATAGCCCGCACACCAATACTCTCTACACTTTCTAACACCATGATGCGATCGATAGGATCCACGCGTAAAATGAAAGCAACATGACTCCAAACGCTACCCGTCGCGTGTTGTATCAAGCGTGAAAAAACCGAATTGCCCGAACACAATAAAATATCGCCAGAGCGCACTTCATGACGTAACTCTCTGTAGTGTTTGGTGGGTAAGGTAGGGAAATCGGTCATCTTTACTTTCCTTAAATTGCGAAAAAAAGATGGTGTAGTCTAGAAGCATCCCTGCAACTTTTCAATGTACTAACAATAGATTGACCCAAACATATGGTAAACATTGTATGGCATGTTAACCATTCGTCCCGAAGACACCTCATCAGGACGAATAGTGCTAACTTTTGTATGCTTCTTCGCAAACGTGCTGGCCTTCACCAGCACGGCGATGCCTGTTATTTACTTGATGATAAGATCATACTGCACAGTAGGAGAAGGTCCAGACGCACAGTTAGATAATAAGAAGTACGTATACTTGCCAGGTTTACCAGGCAGCGTATTATCCACATAAGGGGGATTCGGTCCAACCCAAAGACGTCGATTTTGCCAGTCATTGACTTGATACGTTCTGACTGGTTCCGCATTCGCCGCTGGTTGCCAAGTCACTGTGGCTTGTTTTTTGTTAGCCGATACCGTCGCCTTGATGTTCACCGGTGCTTTGCATTGCCCGTTTGGCGGTGGTGGATTTGGTGGAGGATTGGGTGGTGTATTGCCACCACCAACCGTATAGGCTTTAATGCTTTGTACATACATGCTAGTACTTTGCAAATGACCATTGGGCGCACCTGAATAGGGGCCGCCAACCGCTAAAGCTGCAATGACATAAAAACCACCTGCTGGATCATGGAAACCACGCGCAAAAGCAGCTGGCCCATCTGCCGGTAAACTATCGGAAGCCAGCGGTCCCCACACCCGTGCATTGTCAAAGTACCCAGTCATGATCACACCACCGCGCGCGCTACGTGGATCCGGTTCCCATTCAAATCCCCAACGATGGAAGCCGTTATATAACGGTGCGCCCGCCGCCGGCACAGCCAGATGATAGCCGATGCCACGACAATCATTCCCTCCACAGCGTGGATCATTGCCTGCAAAATGCAAGGTCGCTGTCGTTACATTGAAGCCACGACCTAGCTGATACGCTTCCCACACATCGATTTCACCATTTTGCGGCCAATTGGTATCGAAAGTTGGTAACAACCACACTGATGGCCATAACCCGCGATTATACTCTGGTGGATTTGCGCCCCGTTGGCAAAGTCCGTCATCACTCACATCGCATTTGGGCAATTTGATGGTAGCTTCTATATAGCCATGTTTTATATCATTGGTGGTAAAAGGATGTATGCGCGTCGGCGAGTTGTATGGCGGGCGATCCAAGTTAACGCGCGTCATGATTTCACCGGCTCTAAATGCTGGATTGCCAGTACGATTAGCAATTAATTTAAGCTGACCTGGTGCATTCACCCCATCCGTGTAGGGTTGTACCAAATTGGCATCAAAGACATTGATTTCACCGGAGACACGATGATCATAATTGGTCGCGCCATAATAGCGTAATCCATCAGCCGCTCGATCATTTAGAATATCGACAAATAGACGGCAATCTTTACCGCCATCGAACGAACAAGGTGCTGCGTGGGCAGTTTGCAAAGCACCACTCATGATCAGTGCTGCCAGCAAATTGATGCGCTGAAATTTCATTCACAATCCTCCACATCCATATGCAAGAAGGCTTCATATTATTAGCTCCGTGTTGAAATGGCAATGAACCCTGCGCTAAGAAAGCAAGCGCGCTAACAACCGCCAATCTTGCCAAGCTTTTGCCTTATCGGCAGGGTTACGTAGTAAATAGGCTGGATGGTACGTCACTAATAAGGGAATTTGACTATCACCATAGACATGCTGCTTTTGACGAAACGACTCCAAAGAGGCTTTCTGTTGTAAGAGAAACTGTGCCGCAATACGACCGACCGCGAGTAATTGCTGGGGTTGTAATAAAGCAATTTGTTGTGTCAAAAACGGGGTACACGCCGTCACTTCACTCACTTGCGGATCGCGATTATTCGGTGGTCTACATTTCAATATATTGGCGATAAAAACATCCTGACGTTGCAATCCAATCGCCTGTAACATGGCATTTAACAACTGACCAGCACGTCCAACAAAGGGTTCGCCTTGTTGATCCTCATAGAATCCTGGCGCTTCACCAATAATCATTAATTTAGCATTAGGATTGCCAACGCCAAAGACAGTTTGCGTACGACCTTCATGTAGCGCACATGCCGTACATTGCGCCACACGTGCCTGCAACGACGACCAATCTGCCACAGGTGTTGTCACACTCGCCTCACGTGGCACATGTTTCAATTGCCAAGCTTCCACCCCCAACGCAGATAAATAAACATTATGCGGCATCACTAACCCTCAATTGTGTTAACACTTGATCCACCACCTGATGAGATTCACTGTCAAACCACATGCAATTGGGCCATCGACGCAACCACGTGAGTTGGCGTTTTGCCAATTGACGTGTGGCAGCTAATGCTTGGTTGTGCATCGTGTCACGATCAATCTCACCAGTTAAATATGACCATATTTGCCTATAACCCACGGTACGCATCGCAGGCAGCGTGGCATCTAAATCACCGCGTTGGTAGAAATGTGTGACTTCATCGATGAAACCAGCAGCTAGCATTTGCGAGAAACGCGCCGCAATACGAGCATGCAGCACCGCACGATCCTGGGGGGCAATGGCTAAATTATAAACACGGTAATTTGCCAGTGGGTTCGTGTCTTCACTTTGCCATGCGGAAATGGTCTTGCCGCTTAATTGATACACTTCTAAGGCACGTTGTATTCGTTGTTTGTCCGCCGGATGTATACGCGCAGCCGCTTTGGGATCATGACGCGCAAGCAATGCATGCAGTGTCGCCCAACCTGCTGATTCGCCTTGCGCACTCAATGTTGCACGTAAAGAAGCATTGGCGGATGGCAATGGGGCAATGCCTTGTTGCAACACGCGGAAATAAAGCATCGTACCGCCCACCAACAATGGAATGCGCCCACGCGCCGTAATGGCCGCAATTTCCCGCAACGCATCTTCCCTAAAACGTCCAGCCGAGTAAGCATCGGCAGGGTCGACACAATCAATCAAACGATGGGGTGCGAGTGTCAGTTCAGCCTGAGACGGTTTCGCTGTACCAATATCCATGCCGCGATAAACCATTGCTGAATCCACACTCACGATATCACAAGGCAATCGCTGCGTGAGTTCAATCGCTAATGCCGTTTTACCAGCAGCAGTGGGGCCCATCAGACAGATCAGTGGCTGCATCTTCATCGCCCCCGCAAAAATAATTTATCTAATTCATCCATCGATAATGTCACCGTGGTCGGACGTCCATGATTGCATTGCCCACTGTGATCAGTGTGTTCCATGTTACGCAATAACGCATTCATTTCTGGCACGGTTAATTGCCGTTTAGCATGTACCGCACTGCGACACGCCAATGTGCCCAGCAAATGATGCATCGTATCTTTGGCGCGCGAACTTTCCCCGTGCGTCAGTAAGTCCGCAATAATATCACGAATCAATTGTTCGATCGGCTCATTGGCTAGCAATTGCGGTATAGCGCGTATCACAACATGATGTTTTGCGATACGAGCGACATCGAAACCCAATTGACAAAAAACATCAGCGGCTGAGACGATGCATTCCGCCTCACGCTCGCTTAATGTCACACTAATAGGCACCAACAACGTTTGTATGGCGAGTGCAGCCGAGGCTAATTGCGTTTTCATTTTTTCATACAAAACACGCTCGTGTGCCGCATGCATGTCTACCAACACCAAGCCTTGCGCATTTTCCGCGAGTATATAAACGCCATGTAATTGTCCCAAGGCAAAACCAAGCGGCGGTATCACAGGTGTCGGTGACGTGACAGTCTCAGCCACAACGGGCGTACCTAAATCTTTATACACTGCCATTTTCTCATGCGTCTTAACCGCTGCGACGGCAGGTGACACAGGATACGTATACTCGGCGTTAGCGGCCGTGCTTCGTGGTGGTGGTGAGATGGCGTGCGTCGTTGGCGTGGTAACCATCTCTCGCTGCGCAAAGATTGGCGCAGGTGGTACACTACTCGCCACACTTTTTTGACTGCTTGGGGCACTTAGCACCGGTACCACGTCACTGGGATGACTATTGGCGAGTGCATCATGGACACTGCGAAAAATAAAATCATGCACGATGCGACCATCGCGAAAGCGTACTTCGTGTTTGGTCGGATGGACATTTACATCCACTTGCGTGGGTGCAATTGTTAAAAATAAACTGTAGGCAGCATAACGATCGCGATACAACACATCATGATAGGCATCTTTGAGTGCATGCATCACTAATTTATCGCGAATGATTCGTCCATTCACAAAAAAGTATTGCATATCGCCTTGGCTGCGAGCGAAAGTTGGCTCTGCGATCCAGCCTTCAAGCCGCATCCCCGCGCCATCCGCCTCTATAAAGAGCGCGTGCTCGACAAAAGCAGGACCCAGCAACGCGCACAAACGTTCCGCTGCTTGATCATGTGAGGCAGCGGGAAAATATTGGCGCACGATCTTTTGATTGTGCTTCAGCGTAAAACCAATGTGCAGAGAAGACAACGCCATACGCTTCACTAATTCATCGATGTGATCAAATTCAGTTTTCTCGCTACGCAAAAATTTACGCCGCGCAGGTATATTAAAAAACAAATCGCGTACGTCAATGGTTGTGCCCTGAGGATGTGCTGCAGGGTGCAAAGCAGACACCTCATCTCCCGCCACTTGAATTTGCCAACCACTTTGACCCGCTAATGCCGATGTCAAACTTAGCCGTGACACCGAACCAATACTTGCTAAGGCCTCACCTCTAAATCCGAGTGTACAAATATTACCAAGATCTTCTGTGTGCTTGATTTTGCTGGTGGCATGGCGACTCAGGGCTAATGGGAAATCGTCTGGGTGAATACCGCTGCCATTATCGCGCACACGGATCAAACTTTGACCACCCTGCGCCACTTCAATATCGATTTGCGTCGCACCGGCATCCAAGCTATTTTCTATTAACTCTTTGACAACAGCTGCCGGCCGCTCCACCACTTCGCCAGCGGCGATTTGGTTAGCAAGCACGGGGGGTAATTTTTGTATGCGCTTTATACTCATGGCCATTCCTCTAAAGAAGCTTTTTAGCATAAATGAGGAATTTTAAAAACCACTCTACTCTCAGCCATTTTCAAGGCGCGCATTTTGGTTCACATAACGCTCGATCCCCTTGGCAATCGCCTCAGCAATTTTGTTCTGATATTGATCAGATGCCAGGCGACGCTCCTCGCGTGGGTTGGTGATAAACCCAGTCTCCACCAGGATTGAAGGGATATCGGGTGATTTTAATACTACGAAGGGTGCTTGCTCCACATGCGCATGGTGTAAGGTCGCAATTTGATCCAACGCATCCAACACCTGATTGCCCAAATACAAACTATCGCGAATCGTCGTTGTCTGCGCCAAATCAATGAGCACTGAACGCAGGAGCGGGCTGCGATCTTTGAGCGCACCCAGTTCAACACCTCCCAACTCCGAATAGTTTTCTTGTTGTGCGAGCCAGCGTGCTGCTTCACTCGTCGCACCGCGTTTGGACACAGCAAACACCGAGACACCGGTCGCCGCATTATCAAAATAGGCATCCGCATGAATGGCGACAAACAAATCGGCATTTTCTTTACGCGCGTATTTTAAACGTGCACGCAATGGCAGATATGTATCATTATCGCGCGTCAACACTGCCCGCATCGTGGCGTGTGCATTCAATTGCTTCACTAATTTTTTAGCAATACTTAAGACAAGATTTTTCTCAAGTTGACCATGCGCCCCTTTTGCACCGGGATCCTTACCGCCATGCCCCGCATCCACTACAATAATGTAGCGATGGGGACGTTGCGTCGATTTGAGCGATGCGCTCATTGCACGTTGCTGTGAATCGGTGTCTAATTGGTCCACATTTTTGCTCGCCACAGTCACCAACTTTTCGATGCCGCGTAAAATGCTATTTTGCATCACACCCGCGACGGAACTCACGGCCCGCACTGGCAAGAAATCAATTTGCATTTCTTGCTGGTTTGCTTGTTCGTGAAAACGAACCTGCCAAGTCACGCGCTCTCTCACCGCAAGCTGATAGCGTATCCCTGTCGTTGTCGTTTCCACCGCAATCGATCGAATTAATCCTTGGGGAAATGCGGTTGGCGGCAAAGTGAATTTTTGTTCAGCCGATGTAAACTCAATGGTCACCTGCGAAGGATTCGTCGTGTATTTAATCGTACCGCTTGCTGTCGTACTCATGGCGAATAACAATCGTGCACTAGAAGCCAGTGGTATCACTTGTAAGCGGGTTACTGCGACAGGTGCTGCATCGCACGTCGTCAGCCACAAAAACAAACAGATGATGAGGGAGACTCGCTGCATGGGCGCACCTTTTTGTTGTTGTCAGATAACATTAACTGAAATTAGGGAAGCAATTGCTTGAGACAGTCTTCACCCAGTGGGGACGATGCTATGATGGTAATGGCTCTCGCATGATCCATGATTGAAATTTTACAAGTGAGATCCGGTGGCGGCAATAATGGAAAACCCTTCTCCGGCCACTCAATCAGACAGCGCGCTTGGGCGCTAAAGTAATCTTGTATACCGATGAACGCCAATTCTTGAGGATCCTCGATACGATACAAATCAAAATGAAACACTTGCGCATTGTCAATCTCATAGGGTTCTACGAGGGTATAGGTGGGACTTTTGACCTTTTGGGTATAGCCTAAACCACGCAGAAAGCCACGCGTAAAAGTGGTTTTGCCGGCACCAAGCGGTCCATCAAGGTAAATCACCGTCCCTGCATTGGATGCGCGCGCCACGGCCGCTGCTAAGCTAAGCAGCTCGGATTCTGAGGCTAAGTGTTTTTCGAAAGTTAACATGGTGTTGAACCTATTTTACTCGTGCCCGCCTGCGTGCCCGGCTTTTGTTTTTCGTGCCCGTTCCCGGTTTTTGTTTTTATATCTTCATGTGTTCCCGGGTTCCGCGCAGCGCGCTGCCAAACCCGCCAACAACACTGTCATCCCCGCCAACAACACTGTCATCCCCGCCAACAACACTGTCATCCCCGCGAAGGCGGGGACCCATTTCTCATGACGATAAACAATGGAACGTTCGCGATGGGTCCCGGACATTAAGCGCACCTAAGCTCGTTACTCTCGCTAAGCTGCGCTAAATTCCGGGATGACAGACAAAACGCTGTGACAGTACCCATACCCGGTTTTTGTTTTTCGTGCCCGTGCCCGGTTTTTGTTTTTCGTGCCCGTGCCCGGTTTTTGTTTTTATATCTTCATGTGTTCCCGGGTTCCGCGCAGCGTGCTGCCAAACCCGCCAACAACATTGTCATCCCCGCCAACAACACTGTCATCCCCGCGAAGGCGGGGACCCATTTCTCATGACGATAAACAATGGAACGTTCGCGATGGGTCCCGGACATTAAGCGCACCTAAGCTCGTTACTCTCGCTAAGCTGCGCTAAATTCCGGGATGACAGACAAAACGCTATGACAGTACCCATACCCGGCTTTTGCTTTTCGTGCCCGTCCCCGGCTTTGTTTTTACTGCCAAACCCGTTCGCCCCGAGGAAGCGTCCCGAGGAGGTACGTAGTACCGTCTCGAAGGGCGCTGTCTCGAGGGGTGCCCACCCTACAACTCCCGTTCGCCCCGAGGAGGCACGTAGTGCCGTCTCGAGGGGTCGCCCCTCATAAACCCGTCCGGGGTACAAACGGGTGATCACCCATGCGAATGATTCACGAGACGTCGCAAAAACGGCATAAGATCTGTAGCCACCATCCCACGTTCGCCATCTTTAGCCGCCAAGTCACCAGCGAGCGCGTGAAGGCAGACACCCAATTTGGCCGCCTCGCCCAACGGAATGTCTTGCGCCAACAAACCGGCAATCACACCACTCAGCACATCGCCCATCCCCGCTGACGCCATCCCCGGATTGCCCAAATCACAGATAGCCGGGAGGCCATTGGGCGCCAGTATAACACTGCCCGCCCCCTTCAATACACACACACCACCATAACGTTTGGTGATGGCACGTATGGCAGCAAAGCGATCCGCTTGTACCGCTGCCGCGGAGGCTAAACCTAACAAACTAGCTGCCTCACCCGGATGGGGGGTTAAAATCCAGTTTTCATGGTGTTTATCGGTTTTCGCCAATAAGTTCAACCCATCCGCATCAATCACTAACGGCAAATCTGTGTCAATCACTTGATGAAAGAGTGCTTGCGCCCAGGCCGACTGCCCCAGCCCAGGTCCAAAGGCCACGACATCTGCCCGCTGCAAAAGCGGCATCAACTGCGCTGGTGTGCTAATGCCATGACACATGATTTCTGGGACCGCCACATTCATGACCACAGCATTCGCCACATCAGTGGCCACACTGACTAGACCGGCGCCGACGCGCAACGCTGCTTGTGCCGCCATGCGCGGCGCCCCAGCGTATCCAGGCGCACCCCCAATAATGAGGACATGCCCGGACAACCCTTTATGCCAATCGCGAGAACGTGGCGCCAGGCAGCCAGCAAAATGACTCGGATGGATTTTTTCAGCGACCGGCTCAATGATTGTGTAGAGCTCTGATGGTAGCTGCAAATCACTCAACACCAACTCACCGGTGTATGCAATGCCGTGATTAGTGATCAAGCCTACCTTCAAACCAATAAATGTCATCGTTGCGGTGGCAGCGGCCGCAACACCTAAGACACTGCCGGTATCTGCATCGATACCTGAGGGGATATCCAAAGCAAAAATCGGTGCACGCGCCCGCTGCATTTTCTTTACCGCTGCAGCCGCATCGCCCCGAAGTGCATCATGCAAACCAATGCCACAGATCGCATCGACGATCACGTCCGGATGAGCAAAATCGGTCTGATCAGTAAACGCCTTGATGGACAACTGCTGAGCGTCACAGCGTGCAAATGCCGCTTGCGCTTCAGGACTGCGATGCGTGTGATCACCTACCAATAGAATGGTTACATCCAACCCCTCGTCATGCGCAAGGTGTGATAACACAAAACCATCACCACCGTTATTACCCCCACCGCACAATACCAACAAACGTTTTGCTTGTGGCCAACGACGCAAGAGAAAATCGAATGCTGCTTTACCAGCCCGCGCCATCATCATCTCTCCCGCGATGTGGTAACGTTCTTGGGCAAGACGTTCAAACTCACGAATCTGCGCTGACTGATAAACTGGTGCTTTAATGGCGTGCATATCACATCCTTTCTAGCAATGCTAAGTTATCTTAGTTGTTCAAAGAAAAGTTACATTCACAATACGTTGAAACACGCGATCGTCATTCACACAAATTGACGTTCACGTTAGCGTCGTTTTTGAATAAAACTGAGGCCTATAAAAAGAGACAATATCGTCACGATGATGAGTAATGAAATGCCTACAGGAATCTTGATCCAATAAGAAAGTGACATTTTCAATCCAATATAGACAAGGATCAACGCTAAACCATATTTCAATAAGTGTAAACGCGTCACCATACCCACCACCAGAAAGTAAAGCGCTCTTAAACCAAGTATGGCAAAGATATTGGAACTCCACACAATAAACGGATCGGTGGTGATGGCAAAAATGGCGGGAATGCTATCGATCGCAAAAATCAAATCGCTCAATTCTACAAAAATCAGTGCAATGAAAAGTGGCGTGATGTAATAAAGGCCTTTTATGCGTACGACGAACGCCTGTCCATGCAAATCCGTCACACGCAACACACGCTTCAAGAAAAACATAATACGACTATCACTGAGATTGCGCTCTTCTTGTTCTATCGTGAGCAGCATATGCGTACCAGTGATAACAAGGAAAACACCCATCACGTAGATGATCCAATGGTATTTAACAACAAGAAAGCCTAAGGTAAGAATGAAAAATAAACGCATGATGATCGCGCCCCAAATCCCATAGGAAAAAACGCGATGTTGATGGGAGAAGGGGATTCGCAATTGTGTAAAGATCATATAAAACGCGAAAAGATTATCAACCGAGAGTGATTTTTCTAACAAGTAGCCGGTGAAAAAATCTAATGCAATTTTATTAGCCGCCGCTAACCCTTGGGTCACATAACAATAGCGCCACAATATGAGGTTAAATACCAGCGCACAGCACACCCACAATACGCTCCAAAATAAGGCCATTTTAAGCGAATGTTGTGGATGATAACGTTCATTGAGAAAAAACGTGTCTATACTCAAAGCAAAGATAACAAATAAGATAAAGCCCACCCAAACGAGCGGACTCACGGTATGTCCAAGCAGTGCTTCAGTCACTGTTGATCCTTTTCATCAAAATGCCTTAGTGGCCTGATACCGTCACCATAGCGTGCAGTGCTTGGTAGCGTCAGTAACAGGTAGTGTTCATTCTCCACCACAAACAACCATTTTGGCGCGGGCAAAAACCTTATTGACTTAAGACGCTACAATACGCCCTCTATCCCAAATCCTATCATTAATAAGGCAAACACCACTAGTAACCCAAGCAAAAATTTACCACCCCGCACTTGTGTGGCATCCATCGCTAAATCACAATGGTAACGTCCACGCCATGCCATCAATGGCGGCAACAGGATCATCAGAATAAACACACTGACACCTGCATATTTTAAGGCGCGAATAAATGCATCAGGATAAAAGACCGCGATCGCCAAAGGTGGCACATAAGTTAAGGCATAGACAAAGACATTCCCCATACCACGCTTCGCCACATTGAAACCATCGAATAAAAAATCCGATAGACTAAGAGACACACTCAAAAACGAAGTTGCCATACAAATAGACGTAAAAAACTTCGCTAGTGTCGTCACAGATTCTTTTTGTAAAATTGTCGTTAAGGCATGAAGTAAATCACTATTGGCGCTGGCAGAATGCAACATTTCTTGCAATCCAGGTGTACCAGACACGGGGATCACCCCCATAATCACCATATCCCAAGCGATGTAGCACAATAAGGGAATAAACGTGCCAATGAAAATCGCTTTGCGTAACGACGCCACATCATCATCGAAGTAAGTGCGCAAGCTTGGAATCACCATCAATGAGCCAAATGCAACAGCAGTGACAGTCAAACCACTAGGCGCCAACAAGTGCTTGAGGTTACCGTCAGAGAGATTCACCGAAGAAACGAATGGAAAAATGAGCAATACGAGTAAGAGATAAGCACCCATCTTACCAAACATCAACCCGCGATTAACATAATCGACTGCGCGAATGCCAAGATACACCACCGATGCAAAAATTGCCGTGAAAAGCGTTGCTGCTAGCCACAATGGTACAGGGATGCCACTCGTCGCTAATAAATAGTGGAACAGATCCCCACCGCCAGCAATATAGGCGGAGATAATCGCATAGAGTAAAACCAGATAGGTAACCCAAGTGAGCGCTTGACCCGATTTGCCTAGCGTCGCACCAGCCATGGAAATGAGGTTGGTATTCGGTGGTAGCCATAAATTCACTTCAAGGAAGACAAATGCACTGGTGGTCATGATCGCCCAGCAGCTAACTAACATGATTATCGACCCGAAAAAGCCCAGCTGGGAGGTGGCAATTGGTAACGCCAACATACCAGCACCAATGGTCGTGCCAATCATCAACAAAGTGCCGCCGATTAATTTTGAGTGCATCGTAAACCTCTCTCTAACGTTACGTTCGAATGACCTAAGCCTCGAACATCATCACATCCATATCACCTAACCACCCATCAACCAATTAGAAAAAATCGGCAAAATGAGCGATGCATCATCCATTGATGGTTTAAAATCTAACAGGTATAGGAACAATCTCAGAGGTATTATTATTCTAAGCAACCTAATCGATCATACTATTCAACTAACCCGACATTGTCAAAAAAGCGGCAATTGTGCGTATATTCCTAACAGCAACATAACTGCTGCAAAAATCAACAGTGCTAAAAGTGCCAACTTGCCACCGAATACGTGATATCCTTTTGCGATGTGCTTTTTATAGCGTCCACACCATACCATCCAAGCAGGCAAGAGCAGCAAAAGGATGACGCAATAAATACCACCATATTCCAATGCGCGTATAAATGCATTAGGAAAAAACAACGCAATCACTAAGGGTGGCAAAAAAGTTGCAAACGCAATAACGCCAAGACTTTGACCTTGTTTTTCGAGTTGGAATCCATCTGCCAAAAAATCGCTTAAACATAACGCCACACTTAAAAATGATGTCACGACACAAATGGAGGTAAATAACTTAGCAAAGAGGGTCACCGAATCTTTATTCACTATTGTGGTTAACGTATTAACCAAATCACTGTTCGTCGATGGTGAATGTAAAATTGCAATCAAGCCGTGAGGGCCAGTGATGGGAATGATGCCCATGATGGCCGCATCCCAAAAAATATAACACAACAGTGGAATGAAGCTACCGAAGAAAATGGCGATTTTCAATTTGCGCACGTCTCCCGCAAAATAGATGCGCAAACTAGGAATGATCGGCGCGTAGCCAAAAGAAATCAGCGTAATCATGATAGCAGCGATCAATGACACTTGTGGAAATGCATGCTGAGATAAAGCGTGCAAAGAGATATAGGGTGTTAGCAATATAACTAACAAAAAGTATGCACCAAACTTGATGAACATCAAACCGCGATTGGTATAATCAACTGAACGAATGCCCATCAATACTACCGAGCCAAATAAGAGGGTGAAAACAATGGCGGCCAGCGTCGTCGACAACTGTATCCCGGTAGATAACAAAAGATTGTGTAGCAAATCACTGCCGCCAGAGATATAAGCACAGAGCAATGAATAGAGAAGCAACAAATATACCACCCACGCAATGAGCTGCCCAACGGGACCAATAGTCGCGCGTGCCATTGAAATTAAATTAGAGTTTAGGGGCATCCATAAATTGGCTTCCAATAATAAGAAAGCACTATAAGTCGTGATCATCCAAATAGTGATTAACAACAAGGTAGAACCCACAAAACCTAAGGCTGCTGTGGTGGTTGGTAATGCTAACATACCGGCACCAATGGAGGTCCCGATAATCAAAAGAATACTACCCACTAATTTAAAATCCATAATTCACCTTAACTTAATCACTTAACCCATTTACAATACCTAACAATAATTAACCATTTCTTAAATTATGAACAATTTTAATACAGATACACTCGCCGAACAGATTAAAAACTGGGGTTTAGCGCTCGGTTTCAACCAAGTTGGCATCACTGATACCGAGCTCGCCCCCTATGCCGCCCGCGTCAACACTTGGCTAGCCCAGGGCATGCACGGCAACATGGACTATATGGCACGACACGGGTCGAAACGGCTAGAACCGGCGGAACTGGTTCCCGGCACCATCCGGGTCATCACGACACGATTGGACTACTTACCACCTGATACCACAATCATCAGCCAATTACAAAACCCCGAAAAAGCTTATATTGCACGTTACGCGCTGGGCCGCGATTATCATCGCCTGATGCGTAAGCGCTTAGATCAGCTGGCACAGCGCATCACCGCAGCCGTTGGCCCATTTGGCTATCGCGCTTTTTGTGATAGCGCCCCGGTACTCGAAAAAGCCTTGGCAGAAAAATCTGGTTTGGGCTGGATCGGCAAACACACTAACTTAATCAATGCCAAAGCGGGATCTTGGTTTTTTCTAGGCGAACTCTATACCGATTTGCCGCTACCCATCGATGCGCCCATCACAAAAAGTCATTGTGGTTCATGTTCAGCTTGTTTAACAGTTTGCCCAACACAGGCCATCATCGCCCCTTATCAACTCGATGCAAGACGCTGCATTTCCTATCTGACCATCGAGCTCCGCGAATCCATCCCAGTAGCGTTTCGCCCGATGATCGGCAATCGCATTTATGGCTGTGATGATTGCCAAATCGTTTGTCCATGGAATAAATTTGCCAAATTCACTCGCGAAGATGATTTCCATCCACGACAGCAATTACACACAGCTGATTTACTCACGCTTTTCTGTTGGACGGAGGCGACCTTTTTAGACAAAACAGCAGGCTCCCCCATACGACGCATCGGTTATGAGTGTTGGCTGCGCAATATTGCTGTGGCTTTAGGCAATACGCCCTATCACCCCAGCATTTTGAATGCGTTACAAAAACGCGTACACCATCCTTCTGCTTTAGTACGCGAGCACGTCACCTGGGCCATTGCTAGGATTTTGGCGTCGCGTCAAAAAAGTGACCCCGATAATAACGCAGCTCTTCAATAGACTCGCGTATATCGTCCAACGCTAAATGCTTGGATTCCTTTTGTACGCCATCATAAATACGTGGTGCCCAACGCAATGCCAATTCTTTAATCGTACTCACATCAATCATGCGATAATGGAAATAGTTTTCCAAATGCGGCATGTAACGCGACAAAAAACGTCGATCTTGCCAAACGCTATTACCACACATCGGCGATTTTTTTTCCCCCACATATTGTTGCAAGAATTCTAGGGTGGTGGCTTCTGCCATGCGCTCATCTACGGTACTTTCTTTAACCCGCTTTACCAAGCCAGAAGCATGATGCTGACGTGTATTCCATTCATCCATTTGATTGATCAAGTCATCCGATTGGTGAATCGCAAATACAGGTCCCTCTGCAATCACCTCCAAATTGGTGTTAGTCACAATGGTGGCGATTTCGATAATGCGATCGCGTTCTGGATTTAGCCCCGTCATTTCTAAATCGATCCAGATTAAATTACTATTGGCAGACATGCTATGCATTCCTCTTTTGTTTTCCCCATCCTAGCATGATGTCTGTCTATGGGCCTATATCACTATAGTCAAAAATGTCTTTTGCCTGACGGCAAAAACTTAGATTCAGGTGGAGAATGAACTCCACCTGAATTTTACGCCACCAAACGCTCACGCGCTATGGTGGCGGTCTGAAACCTCTAAGGAATTTTGATCAAATCGCGACTCTCCCCCTTAAGTATCCCCCATCGCGATCTGTAGCGCATTTTTGTAAAAAATCTGCTTAACCGCTAAATTGTGGTGTCACGGTACAAACCAGCGTGTCATTCAAATCAAATGCGCCTGAGTTATTGTTGATGATAAAGATCATGTTTAACTCAGAAGCAGGGGAAGTAATCGGTCCTGAACCATTACTGTCAATAAATGAATTGTAATTCGGGAAAGTCACTTCAATTTGCTGTATCCCCCCGGCACCCGTCGTTATCGTTGGATTTTGCGCAGGCAACACACCGGGCACAGTAGATGCGACCGGAATCAGTTCTGGACGAGCGATCAACCCAGTTTCACCCGGCCGTGTATCGGCAATAGGCAATCCAGCTGATTTTGCCCCCATCACAAAGGTAATGCGGCTCGTTGACTGGGGAATGAAGGTACAAGAGGCGCGTACCGAACGAATATCGGTGGTAGTATCCACCCGAATTTGCATATTCGTTCGTCCTGCATTGGCACCAGAATTATAATCGCCCCAACGACAGCTAATCGTATTCACATTCACGGACGGGTTGCTGGCATCCAGATAGAGATCGCTAGGAATAGTGCAACGCTTCACGCTGGGCGTTACGCCAAAGGGTCCAAAAAATGGATTGCTGAAATTAATGCCCAAGAAAGAATCGGCAATCGGAAAGGCATAAAAATAAATTTGATATAAAAAGCTATTACTCGCCGGCTGCAAATCAAGCGACTCGGGTGTACCGGCACACGTCGCGCCACCGGCCGTACAGACGAAAAGATGATGACGCGGATTAGGATCCAACGCGCTCACCGGGGCGACGATAGTCAGCGCTAAATTACAGCTATCCCCAACCATCCCGCTTGGCTGCAAGGTGAACCACTGACCACACAAATTTGTCACATTGGTTTCAGCCAAATTTTGCATCACAGTGGGTGGTAGGTATTTGACATAATTATTTGCGAGCACTTTATTGGTGTTATTACGCACCGTGTAATAAGCACTCTGTGTACTGTTCGGAAAAGTTAAATGAGGTAGCGTGGTACCTGACATCGGCGTGATACTAAAAGGCAATGCACTCGCCACCACAGGTAACACACCACTGCATAAAAGCATTGCACGCAAAATTTGCGACATAAATCATCCCTGTCTTGTTTGGCAATGACTAAAAGACGTAAGTCACTTCAGCCACTAACTCATGAATGTAAACATTGGATTGTGTCAGGGTCCCAGGCACATGTACCGTATCAATATGGCCGCGACCCAACTGTACCCGACCAAAGTCACTAAAGCGATAACCACCACCTAGACGCCAATGTTGACGTATGTTCACATCCACACCGAAGCCCACCACATAACTGAACGCTGTTTGCATATTATGCTTAAATTGCGGACTGAAAGTGAGAAAACGGGGCGTATGAACAACATAATGCCCACCTTGATTAAATGCCGGACCAATCGCTGCTAATATATAAGGCTTGTAACGACACCAACTCATCAACAATTTGGTTTGCCATAACAATTGCTGTGTCAGCACACGATAATGATAATCAAAGACATCAGCGGATTGCGGATCAACCCCCTGTATCAACGTACCCTTCGCTGGCACTTGGGCAATCGCATAGGCTAAACCAGTTTGCAATTGATAGCGACTCGTCAACGCATATTCACCGCCCACAAAGAAATCAACGATGCCATTCACGCGCGTCTGATGATCTGCTGAAAAATGATAAGTGCTGCTATCTATTTCAGGGAATGTTTTAGACTTGCCCGAGCGCGGTGCCAAGGTCATCCCAGTAGTGAAAGACAAAATGGGTGTCACTTTACCCTGGAAGGGGGAAAATAACCGTGTGAAATAATCCATCGTGGTGGTAGCTGAAAATGCCGTCGCACTACTCAGTAAGGAGGAAAAAACAAGCGTAGTAACTATCCGTTTCATTAAAATTCCTTAATGGTTTGATACCGCCACCATAGCATGCAGCGCTTGGTAGCATGAGCTTTAGGTGGTGTACATTCTCCACCTGAAACAAATATTTTGCCGCAGGCAAAAAACCTTATTGACTCACTGTTCCTAAATCAATAGTTCGCGGTAATATAGCAAACCATTTAACTATTGAAAACCATAATAGGCACACTTATGCTCAGCATCACCTTCATCACCGCCCTCATCATCGCCTATCTCTTTGGCTCTATCTCTAGCGCCATCATCGTATGCAAGCTCATGCGCTTACCCGATCCACGTACCGCTGGCTCGCAAAACCCTGGTGCCACCAACGTGTTACGCATCGGCGGCAAAAAAGCCGCAGCCATTACCCTATTGGGTGATAGCTTGAAAGGCTTTCTGCCGGTGATGATCGCCAGTGCATTAGGACTTCCCCCTTTGAGTGTGGCACTTGTTGCCCTCGCCGCGTTGATGGGACATCTATTTCCCATCTTTTTTCGCTTTGCTGGTGGCAAAGGTGTCGCGACCTTCATTGGCTGTCTTGTGGCATTGTCTTGGCCAACAGCGCTTTGTTGGGGTGTCACTTGGCTCGTCGTTGCGGCACTGTCTCGTTATTCTTCTTTAGCAGCACTGATCGCATGTGCGCTTGCACCAGTATATAGTTGGTACATCAACCATGAGCTGAGCACCAGCTTAGTCTTAGCCGTGATGGCAATCATGATTTTTTATAGACATAAACAAAACATCGCGAAATTGATCAGCGGTAAAGAATCACGCATTGGACAAAAAACTAATTTAAAGTGAATCGAGAGGCCAACGTGGACGTACGATCACCCCCAAGTCATCTTGTTGGCCCGCCAGTAAACGTTGCGCACCCACATAAGCAATCATGGCACCGTTATCGGTACAAAATTCAATGCGTGGAAAATAAAGTCGTACGCCCATTTGTGTACATAGGGTAGTTAACGCTGCACGCAACGCAAGATTGGCGCCCACGCCCCCTGCGATCACCAACGATTTGTGTCCCGATGCTTGTAATGCCCGCTTACATTTGATAACCAAGGTGTCAACGACCGCATCTTCGAATGCGCGTGCAATATCCGCTTTGGTTTGTGGGGTGAGCGTTTCCCGTTGCACCGTTTGCGATGCAAATGTTTTAAGACCACTGAAACTGAACATGAGTCCAGGGCGATCGATCATGGGTCGTGGGAAGTGAAAGCGGTCTGGATTACCTTGCTGTGCTAATTGCGCCAACGCCGCGCCGCCAGGATAACCCAAGCCTAAGAGTTTCGCTGTCTTGTCAAATGCCTCGCCCACAGCATCATCAAGCGTATCACCGAGTAATGCATATTCGCCTAAACGTGCCACGCTGATCAGTTCGGTATGACCACCGGACACCAGCAACGCTAAAAATGGGAATGCAGGCGGATTGTCTTCGAGGCATGGTGCCAACAAGTGCCCTTCTAAATGATGGACACCGATGGTGGGCACTTGCCAGGCGAAGCCCAAGGTGCGTCCCAACATAGCGCCAGTGAGTAGCGCGCCGACCAAGCCAGGACCACACGTATACGCCACACCATCGACACGATCGATTGCTGCAGCCGTTAAGACTTCATCCACCAAAGGAATCATTTTGCGAATATGATCACGCGAAGCGAGTTCTGGCACCACGCCACCAAAGGCAGCATGGGTCTCTGTCTGAGAATACAGGGCATGAGCGAGTAACCCCTGCGTGGTGTCATACACAGCAATACCGGTTTCATCACATGAAGTTTCTATGCCTAAGATGCGCATTTTATTACCAACCACTCTCATTGTTATTTGTCATACGTCGGGCGCTAGTATTTTTATACGACGAGTTGCGACATAATAGCCCGCATCGATTGCGTATTTGCGTATTATACATAAAAATAACAGCGGTTCCCGCTAAGCTTACGTGATGGGATATTCTTAAGGGTTGAATCGAAATTCTCCCCCTTAAGTGATCCATTCGAATTCATCTCGAATTGATCCTATAACAACAAAGCAGTGCCCGCACAATCGCGTGGACTGCCATAAAAAATAACAGAGCGCCTATCTTACTATGACGAAACGATCTCAAGGCACCATTCGCCGCGTCCAACAATTACACGAGCAAGGATTGATCAGCGCTGATGCCATCCAAGCGCTGACACCGGTGGTTGAGAATTTCTCACTCAGTATTACGCCTGAGGTCGTACAGCTGATTGATGGCGATGACGCGAATGACCCCATTGCGCAACAATTTGTCCCAAGCACTGCTGAACTTAACATCAGTGCCACAGAGCGCGCCGACCCTATTGGCGATGATACCCATACGACAGTCAAAGGCATTATTCACCGCTACCCTGACCGCTGCTTGTTAACACCCATTTATGTCTGCCCCGTCTATTGTCGCTTTTGTTATCGCCGTGAAAAAGTGGGATCGCAAGCTGGCATGACGCCAAGTGAACTCGAAGCAGCTTATGCTTACATTGAAAACCATCCCGCTATTTGGGAAGTCATCTTGACCGGAGGCGACCCACTGCACATGAAACCAGCCAGCTTGGCCAAGATCATCCAGCGCTTAAATGCCATCCCACATGTAGAAGTGATTCGCATCCATACGCGTGTGCCCGTAGTCGATCCCAGTCGCATCAACGCGTCAATGGTCACCGCGCTTAAACAAGGCAAACCCGTGTTTGTGGTCTTGCACGCCAATCATCCCAACGAATTTTCCCCAGCAGCACAACAAGCCTGCGCCAGCCTGGTGGATGCCGGCATCCCGATGCTGAGCCAAAGTGTGCTCCTGCATCAAGTGAATGATAATGTCGCCGTAATGACGCAATTGATGCGCTGCTTTATCAAAAACCGCATCAAGCCCTACTACCTCCATCAGGGGGATCTCGCCAAGGGGACTCTACACTTTCGCACGAGTATTGCCCACGGTCAGGCGTTGATGAAGGAAATGCGCGGTACGGTGTCAGGGATTTGTCAGCCCCTCTATGTGCTGGATATCCCCGGCGGCCATGGCAAAGTGCCTATTGGTCCCACCTATATACACACGCATGCAGATGCTGAGCAGTATGATGTTGAAGACTATCAGGGCCAGAAGCACCGCTATCCACCCGCACAGGACTGATCATTAGTTAGCCAATCCTGGGCGCAGCCATCACTTGGACCACACCAAGCCTTTGCATTTCTGGGATTCTCGCATTAGAATGTGCCCTCATCTGATTCAACAATTAACCAAGGTAAAACCGACGATATGCCAACAGTACGTGTAAGAGATAACGAAAACTTCGAATTAAGTTTACGCCGCTTCAAACGCCTATGTGAGAAAGCCGGCATCTTAGCTGACCTAAGACGTCATGAATTCTATGAAAAACCCACCTGGAAACGTAAGCGTAAGAAGGCTGCTGCTGTGAAGCGCTATCAGAAAAAAATTCTGCGTGAGCATATTGCATTAGAGCGCGACCGTCAGCCAATCGGCACGGGTAAAAAAGAAGCCGCCTAAGCGCTAGCTTCCTTCCATCAGATCGTTTTTGAACACCCCAGCTGGGCATGACCGAGCTGGGATGTTTTTATTTTGACTTGCTGATAAGCACTAGCTTCTGTTGACAATTGGCGCCTCGCACATAAAGCGAGATCATCGACACAGAATTGCCATGGGTCACAGACCCAATCCTAACCATCGCCCATAACGCGAAACTTCAGCTAACGGAGAGCGACAACATGACAGCACCCATAAAAAATAGAATCAATGAAGACATGAAAACAGCGATGCGCGCCCAAGATAAAGAGCGCTTAGCCACTATTCGCCTCATCCTCGCCGCCTTAAAACAACGCGAAGTTGATGAGCGCATTGAGCTCACTGATGAACTCATTTTGGGCATCCTCAACAAAATGATCAAACAACGCCGCGATGCGATTTCACAGTTCGAAGCTGGCAACCGCACTGATCTCGCACAGAAAGAAGCCAAAGAAATCGAAGTGATCCAATGCTATCTCCCCGCACAAATGGATGAAGCCGCTATCACTGCCGCTGTGGCTGCTGCCATTACCAATGCTGGCGCTACAAGTGCTAAAGACATGGGCAAAGTCATGGGCATCTTGAAAGGCGAGTTACAAGGCAAAGCCGACATGACCATCGTCAGCGCTAAAGTCAAAGCACAACTAGGCAGTTAGCCCGTACTCGAACCCGTTCGCCCTCGATGCGGCACGAAGTGCTGTCTCGAGGGGTACCCACCCTATAACCCGTTCGCCCTCGATGCGGCACGAAGCGCTGTCTCGAGGGGTACCCACCCCATAACCCGTTCGCCCTCGATGCGGCACGAAGCGCTGTCTCGAGGGGTACCCACCCTATAACCCGTTCGCCCTGAGGAGGCCGCGTAGCGGCCGTCTCGAAGGGTGCACGACCGTAGCCGTGCCATCCTTTCACATCCAAGACACACGTCAATTCGCGATAATCATTCACCCGCAAAAAGATGGATCGCGTGTCAGCGCAGAAGTCGTTATAATTCACGCCAAAGCACGAATGAGGAATGCCTGTGAGCATACCGCGCGAATTCATCGCACAATTATTGGCGAAAATTGATCTAGTAGACTTAATCAATACGCACATCCCTTTACGGAAAAAGTCCGCGCACAATTATTTTGCACGTTGCCCCTTTCATTCAGAAAAAAGCGCGTCCTTCTCGGTGAGTCAACCCAAACAGTTTTATCATTGTTTTGGTTGTGGCGCGCACGGGAATGCGATTGATTTCATCATGCAACACGAACGTCTGTCCTTTCCTGAAACAATTAACACCCTTGCACGCCAAGTGGGCATGAGCGTTCCTACTCAACCAGGCGCCGCAAAAAAAGATGATAGCTTAGCCCTGCTCTATGACATCGTCACCCAAGTGACCAAATATTACCAACAAGCATTACGCCAATCCGCCCACGCGATTCAATATCTTAAAAATCGAGGCATCACAGGCGTCACCGCACAACGTTTTCATTTGGGTTACGCGCCCAGTGGCTGGCATCATGTCTTAGATCAATTTGGCAAAAGCACTGCTCAAAGCAAAGCGTTGTTGGACACCGGACTCATCATCAAAAAAACGGATGGTGGTTATTACGATCGCTTTAGAGACCGTATCATTTTCCCTATCCATGATTATCGCGGTCGTATCATTGGCTTTGGTGGACGTGTGATTGATCAAGGTGAACCCAAATACTTGAACTCTCCCGAGACCAGCTTGTTCCAAAAAGGCCATGAACTCTATGGCCTCTATCAAGCATTACAAGCCAACCGTCACCTTGAACGCGTTTTGATTGTTGAAGGTTACATGGATGTGATTGCACTCTTTCAACACGACATCACTTATGCCGTCGCCACCTTGGGCACAGCGACAACGCAACATCATTTACAACGCTTATTTCGCTACACCACGCAAATCATTTTCTGTTTTGATGGGGACGCTGCTGGACGTACTGCTGCTGAGCGTGCCTTGTCCGTTATTCTGCCAGTGATGCATGACAACCTCGATATTCGCTTCTTGTTTTTACCCGAGAGCGAAGATCCTGATTCCTTAATACGCAAAGAAGGGAAAGAAGCATTTGAACAGCGTATCAATACCGCGCTCTCACTCTCTGCTTTCTTATTCCAACATTTGAGCCAACATCATGATCTCAGCAGTTTGGAAGGACGCTCGCGCTTTGCAGTGGCCACGCTGAATATGATTAAATTGCTACCAACTGGACTCTTTCAAAGCATGATGGTCAGTGAGTTGGCAAAACGCGCACGCATTGATATCGAAGAAATCAAGCAACAACTCGGCACCCCTGAAACGCTGCCAGCCACCCATTTTGCCAACAACGCGCCAACTGCAACTCACACACCTAAAACTAAATTACCTGCGCCCGTGCGTTTGTTGATGGCACTCATCATTCAACAACCTGCATTGGCGCAACTCATCACTGAACCACTGCCCAAAAGTCTGCCGGGTTACACATTTCTCAGCAACTTGATTGAAATCGCCCAGACGAGCCCCCATATAAGCACCGGGCATCTTGTAGAGCATTGGCGCGGTCAAAAAGAAGAACAATTCGTCGCCAAGCTGGCACAATGGGATACAATGATCCCTCCCGAGGGCATAGAAAACGAATTTCGCGGTACAATTCGACAGTTATTAACCCGAGGAATTGACGAGGAAATTAATCGATTGCTGGCCAAAGCAGCCCACACCAGCTTAAGCGATGAAGAAAAAGCGTCGCTCACCGCTTGGATCGCCAAGAAGAAAACAGTACATGAATGACGACACGCTGATGACTTTTTTATCAATTTGACGGATAATGTGAGATTCTCTTAAATTGATTTATAATTCTCAGCACACACATCAATTTATCACTTAAAAATATAGGTCGCATTATGGATCAAGATTCGCAAAAAGAGTCCCAGCAGTTGCGTTTTAAAGAACTTATTACCCGGGGCAAAGAAAAAGGCTACCTCACCTACGCTGAGGTGAACGATTACCTCCCTGCTGATATCACTGATCCTGAACAAATCGAAGATATCATCAGTATGATCAATGACATGGGCATTAGCGTCTCTGAAGATGCGCCTGAGATGGAAGAACGCCTACTCGCCGAAAATGAAATCACTGAAGATGAGGTGGCCGCCGAAGAAGTCGCCAACGCCCTCGCTGTTGTCGATGGCGAATTAGGTCGCACCACCGATCCGGTGCGTATGTACATGCGCGAAATGGGTCGCGTCGAATTGTTATCCCGCGAAGGCGAAATCGCCATCGCTAAGCGTATCGAAGAGGGCGTCAACCAAATGTTGACCACGCTCGCTTACCAGCCACAGATGATCGCTGAAGTGTTGGGTGATTATGATCGTGTGGAAAAAGGCGAATTACGCTTAAGTGATATCATTAGTGGTTACATCGAACCCAACCTAGACGGTGAAGAAGATGCCGACGGCGAAGCAGCCGATGCAGAACCTAAACCTGCCGCCACGACAGCAGCCGATCCAGCCAATCCTGCGGCTGAAGTTGACGAAGATGCGGAAGCAGCAGATCCTTTCGACGATGAAGCGGGTCTAGATCCCGAAAAAGCCCGAGAGAAATTTGAAGGCTTGCGCGTCCTATATCAAGATGCCATTGCTGCAGAAAAAAAACACGGCGCTAAACATAAAAAATTCTTGGCCAAACGCGAAGAGCTCGCCAAGTATTTCATGGACATCAAGCTTTCGCCACGTCAGTTTAATAAATTGTCGCGCAAAATGCGTAGCATGCTGGATGAGATTCGTGCCCAAGAACGCTCGATCATGGACATGTGTGTACACCGCGCAAAACTGCCACGCAAAGCTTTTATCACTTCATTCGTGCATAACGAAACCAATTTGGAATGGGTAAACGATTTACAAGGGAAAAGCTATTACAGCGACATCGAAAAATATTTACCCGACATCCAACGCGCACAGAAAAAATTGATTAGCCTAGAAGAACAAATGCGCATGACGATCGCAGAAATCAAAGAAGTGAATCGTCGACTCTCTATCGGTGAAGCTAAAGCACGGCGCGCCAAAAAAGAAATGGTTGAAGCCAACTTACGTTTGGTGATTTCAATCGCAAAGAAGTATACCAATCGTGGCTTACAATTCCTCGATTTAATCCAAGAAGGCAATATCGGTTTGATGAAAGCCGTGGATAAATTCGAATATCAACGTGGTTACAAGTTTTCGACCTATGCCACTTGGTGGATTCGTCAAGCGATTACACGTTCCATTGCCGATCAAGCACGAACCATTCGTATTCCAGTGCACATGATCGAAACCATTAACAAGTTGAATCGCATCTCACGGCAACTGCTCCAAGAAACTGGCCTCGAGCCAACGCCAGAAGAATTGAGTCGTCGGATGAATATCCCTGAAGATAAGATTCGCAAAATCCTCAAAATCGCCAAAGAACCCATCTCTATGGAAACCCCTATTGGTGATGATGAAGATTCGCATTTGGGTGATTTCATCGAAGACAACAATACGATTTCGCCTATCGATGCAGCGACGAATTTTGGATTATCTGAAGCCGTGCAGAAAGTGCTGGGCTCGCTAACACCACGCGAAGCCAAAGTCTTACGCATGCGTTTTGGTATCAACATGAATACCGATCACACCTTAGAAGAAGTCGGCAAACAATTCGATGTGACGCGTGAGCGTATTCGACAGATTGAAGCCAAAGCGTTACGTAAATTGCGCCACCCTTCACGCGCAGAACAATTACGTAGCTTTTTAGAAGATCAAGAATAAGCGACCTCAGTCATGGACAAGGGGAAGGATGAGAGCGTTCATCCTTCCCCGACTCACAGACATCCCAGTACAAACGCAACGTGCTGGGATGACAACATCAGCATCACCCAAATTCACCTGCCTTATCTCAGCATGACATTCGTGATTACGCCACATTTTTGTTAGACTGGTAATAGATGATCGTCTATTGCGGAAGGGACAACCCATGGATGAAGCGCTGACAAAAATTCTATATGCCGAAGATGAACCCGACATCCGATCAATTGCACAAATCGCCCTTGAAGACTTAGGTGGATTCACTGTCAATTATTGCAATAATGGCAAAGAAGCCATTGACGCCGTGAGTGTGTTCCAACCACAATTGCTGCTTCTAGATGTGATGATGCCCGGCATGGATGGGCCCACCACCCTCAAAGAAATACGCAAAATCAACGGCTTTGAACACACACCCGCCATTTTCATGACAGCAAAAATACAGCCCAATGAAGTCACGCAGTATAAAGCCCTTGGCGTCATTGACGTCATCAGCAAACCCTTTGATCCGATTACGCTCGCCGAAACTATCAAAAATGCCTGGAAGAACTCACATGGATGATAAAATTTTAAAAAAGCTTGAAGCATTACGTAAGGATTACAGTACCAACCTGCCTCATAAAGTCGACAGTATCGCTACCCACTGGGAAGCGCTATCTAGCCACTGGGATGCGACGAAGCTAGAAGACTTTCATCGTGAAGTGCATAGCTTAAGCGGTACCGCCGGCAGTTATGGTTACGCTCAAGTGAGTGAGGTCGCACACGAATTGGAACAACACATCAAGCACTTACTTGATGGTGCAGCGCCTAGTGCGGATGCAATGGACGCCGTGACCCAACTTATCCCCAAACTACAATATGTCACCAAAAATGTGCATGAAAGCATGGCGCCCATCAGCGACACCGATGCCATGACAGAAAAATTAGTCTACTACCTGGTAGAAGACGCTACATTCAGTAAGCAGTTACAAGAAATGCTAGTGGAAAATAATTATAGAGCGCAACAAGTGTCTGACATCGCTGATCTCACAGCAGCGATTGCTAAAGAAGTCCCCGCGGCAATTCTCATTGATATGGAGACGCGCGATAGAGGCTGGGATCCTCATGTGATTAACGCCCTATTAACGCACGGCAAAAGAGCCATCCCCCTTTTTTGTATTGCCAGTAAAAACGATATTCTCACGCGCTTGAAAGCACTACGCGCCGGCAGCAGTGGGTTTATTTTGAAACCCGTGAACAGCGCCGAATTGGTACGCGCTATTGATCTCATCACGGGGTTTGTCGCAAGCGACCCTTATCGGATTTTAATCATTGAAGACACAGCATCCCTTGCTGAATTTTATTCGCTCGTGTTAAAACAAGCAGGCATGATCACGGCGACCGTAAATAATCCCTTGGACTTGATGCCAGTGTTAGAGGAATTCCAACCCGACTTGATGCTAATGGATCTTTACATGCCGAATTGCAATGGTTTTGAATTAGCTGCCATCATCCGCCAAGATCCTAATTGCACACGCATTCCCATTATCTTCCTTTCTACCGAAGATGATCGCTTGAAACAATTAGTAGCCTTAAGTGCGGGTGGCGATGATTTCTTAACGAAGCCGATTTCTCCGCAACACTTAATTGCAGCGGTACGCTCACACGCGAAACGGGCAGAAACGTTGAGCTCCTATATCATTCGCGACAGCTTAACAGGATTATTGAACCATACAAATGTGTTACAACGGTTGGAAATAGAGTTGAGTCGTGCGCAAAGACAACACATGCCGCTCGCTTTTATCATGATTGATATCGACCATTTCAAATCGATCAACGACAATTACGGCCATCCGACAGGTGATAAAGTGTTACGTAAATTATCCAGCACCATGACCTCACGCTTACGTAAAATCGATGCGGTGGGACGCTATGGTGGTGAAGAATTTGCTATCATTTTACCGAATACGGATGCGTCTGATGCATACCAAATTTGTAATCATTTACGCGAGCAATTTCAACAACACGAGTTTAGTGCTAACGGCAAACAGTTCCATGTGACCTTCAGCGCGGGTATCTCGAACTACCCCGCCGTCACCGATGTGACCGAGCTCATCATCGCCGCGGACCAGGCACTCTATCAAGCCAAAAATCGCGGCCGCAATTGTGTGGTGGTGTCAGAGGCACAGTCACATCATACGACACCAGGGGAAAAGCCGCATAAGGCGACCTAAAAGGTGGTGGCAGCGCCATTGGACCCCTTTTTGCTGCTAAAATCTTAACCTAATCGCGACAAGGACTAGAAAGTCAGCGCACTTCGATATATCATTGGCACTCTCAAGTCGTACGCGGGCCCATAGCTCAGTTGGTTAGAGCAGAGGACTCATAATCCTTTGGTCCTAGGTTCAAGTCCTAGTGGGCCCATTAATGAAATCCATAGGCACCCGGTATTCCCCCCAACGATTAGATCAAAAGCTTGTCATTTTAAGTCATCATGATACCAACCATTCATTCTTAAAAATGATAAAATGAAAGCAGTTTAAGAAAAAATCTCTTGGTGAATAGCTGTTCATTTGACAATTTGGAGAAATTAATGAATAGAAATAACCTATACAAAGGGTATCGCCTTGAACCAAGAAGGCCGGGGAAAAATCTAAAGGATAAATTCATTCCAAATGGTGAAATCATAATGGAAAATAACGGGACTATAAATCGTCATACCGTACCAATTGATGATCGTGTCGGGTACGATACAGCAGAAGAAGCAAATGCTGCTTTTGAAAGGCAAGCAAAAGAATTTATTGATAAATATTTAGACAAATCTAGCAAGTAACCTGGGTGCAGTGCGCAGCACGGAACCCGAGTCTTTCCGTCTCCACACATGAGGTCACAGATGTGTGTTGAGTTCACATCGCTATGTGTACTTTCATACATCATTCACGATCTGATTTATTCCCGAGAAATGGAAGATGCCCTTCGAGACGGCACTTTGTGCCTCCTCAGGGCGAACGGGTTTGTGGATGGCAATGCAGATTCTAGGGCGAACGGGTTTTGGATGGCGGGCCAATAAAAAATCATGAGCCATTTCAATTGATGGGAATCGTTCATCAATATAAACAAAAATAAACCGTGCATAAGTATCCACGAAAAACCTAGTAATGTGTGAGGCTAAATGGTGAGACGACGCGCTTTTGCGACCTACTAACCTACAAGTCTCACATCATTGATGACATGAAAAATATTAAACCCGTTCGCCCTGAGGAGGCGCGCTAGCGCCGTCTCGAAGGGCTTCCATTAAGTACTTATATGGAGGAGATGAAAAATCTCGCAATGCGTGAGACTAAATGGTGATACAACGCGTTCTTGCGGCTTACAACACCACAGGTATCACATCATTGATGACATGAAAAATATTAAACCCGTTCGCCCTGAGGAGGCGCGCTAGCGCCGTCTCGAAGGGCTTCCATTAAGTACTTATATGGAGGAGATGAAAA
>CAZYKO010000010.1:0-99085 GCA_964648015.1 uncultured Coxiellaceae bacterium | reverse complement strand
AAGCACCCTACGGGTGCAAGCATCCCTAAATTCCGGGATGACAGCGTTTGGATGCCGCTAAGCACCCTACGCTCAAGCCAAAGCATGTTGCAAATCGTATTGCAAGTCATCCAGCGCTTCGATGCCGACTGACAAACGGATGAAATTATCTGTGATCCCCAAACGTTGGCGAGCAGTGGCTGGGACACTGGCATGGGTCATGATGGCCGGGTGTTCAATCAAGCTTTCTACGCCGCCCAAGCTTTCAGCCAGCGCAAATAATTCACACCTTTCGAGCACGCGTTTCGTCTCGCGTAGATCACCTTTAATTTGTAACGAAATCATGCCACCAAAATATCGCATTTGTTTTTTTGCGAGCGCATGTTGTGGATGGCTTTTCAAACCGGGATAAATGACTTTCGCAACGCGCGGATGTTTTTCTAGCCAACCCGCGAGCGCCAAAGCATTTTCACAATGGCGCTCTATGCGAATGGCGAGTGTTTTCAACCCGCGCAAAACTAAGAAGCTATCAAATGGACCTGGTACCGCGCCAATAGAGTTTTGTAGAAAACCCAGCGTTTCTGCGAGTTTACCTGCCTCACGTACAACCAAGATCCCATTGATGACATCGGAATGTCCATTCAAGTACTTTGTGGCGGAATGCACGACCACATCAAAACCATACTCGAACGGTTGATGGATGATCGGTGTTGCAAACGTATTGTCGGCAACTGTGAGCAAGCGATGTTTTTTACCGAGTGCTGCGATGCGTGCTAAATCGATAATTTTGAGCAGTGGATTCGTTGGCGTTTCAATCCAAATCATTTTCGTGTTGGGTTGTATTGCGCTCTCAATACTTTTGGCATCCGTCATCGGGACAAAAGAAAATTGTAATTGCTGTGTACGTTGACGCACTTTATCAAACAGCCTATAGGTCCCGCCATACACATCATCGCAAACAATGACGTGATCATGCGGATTCAGTACTTCAAGGAGTGTGGCAATGGCCGCCATACCGGAGGCAAAACCAAAGCCTTGTGCCCCCATTTCCAAACTAGCCATACAAGCTTCATAAGCGCTACGCGTCGGATTTTTGGTACGCGAATACTCGTAGCCTTGATGCTTGCCCGGACTTTTTTGTACATAGGTAGACGTGGCATAAATGGGCGTCATGATAGCGCCAGTGCTTGGATCGGCCGCCTGTCCTGCATGAATCGCTCGAGTGGCAATGTCGTAATGAGCTTGTTTGTGTTGCTTAGGTTTTACTGTGCGCTTTTTCACTGAAGCCATGTGCATCCATCCATTTTTCATCAACAAACTTAGACATATAATTACGAATCCCATCCGGCAAAATTACCACACAGCGCTGACCGGGTTTTAAACGTTGCGCGGTTTTTAAGGCAGCGACGACCGCTGATCCTGATGAACCGCCGACAAGTAAACCTTCTTCGCGAATCAAACGTCGTGCCATGTGAAAGGATTCTTCATCATCCACTTTGACATATTCATCTACCAGGGCATTGTCTAACACTTTGGGAAAAAAATCATAACCAATGCCTTCGACCAGGTAGGGGCAAATGTCAGTGCCGCCACCCAGGATAGAGCCGTAGGGATCAACCCCAACGATGCGGATATGGGGTAATTCTTTCTTTAAGCGTTGTGCAATGCCGGTAATGGTGCCACCTGTACCCACGCCTATCACCACCATGGCTAATTGCTCACCCATGTCATCTAAAATTTCTTTGGCGGTAAATTCATAATGCGCGCCGGGATTATTCGGGTTGGCATATTGATCCAACAAATGCGCATTGGGGATTTCTTTTTGTAAACGTCGCGCTAACGACAAATGGCTTTCGGGATCACTCCATTTGGCTTCGGTCGGTGTTCTGTAAATAATGGCGCCTAATGCCTCGAGGGTGACTTCTTTTTCACGACTCATTTTAGCGGGCATCGTAATAATGACTTTATAACCTTTGACCGCGCCTGCCATGGCAAAGCCGATGCCTGCATTACCTGAGGTAGCTTCAATGATTGTGTCACCGGGTTTGATGCGCCCTTCTTTTTCCGCTTGTTCAATCATATTGATCGCAATGCGATCTTTCACTGAGCCGCCTGGATTCATGAATTCACATTTACCATAGATTTCACAAGGAAGATGTTTGCCTATACGATTGAAACGTACTATGGGGGTGTGACCAATGGCTTCGAGTATATTGTTCAATAGCATGAATGCTCCTGCATGTTACGTGGCTGCTTCCTCTGCTTGTGGGACAACCACAAAATGATCGTCTGGGTACCTACGAATGTGACATCGATAGGTATTGGTATAGGGGGTAAGATCGCCATCAATCCAGATGATGATCGATTGCCCGCGCATGATATGCCCATTACTTTCTAAGTGGCAAAAATTGTTGATTTCTCTGCTACAAAACGGTTCATAAATGCAATCAGGATTGTAAAGATAAGGGCTAAATTGCATTTTGGAGACGGTAATCACATACTCTCGACCGTAAGTGAGCGCAATCCAAAAATTGCCACCCTTGGTGATATCATACAGGTATGGGATGTTTTGACCATTATCCAAGTCACGTACGATCAATGTCCAGGAGGGACGCCCTACAAAGCTTCTAAAGCGCGTATTAATTTGAATAGTTTGACCTAAGCCTTGACGGTCCGGGTGCGCCATTAAGTGCGTTGGTATTCCACTGATACCAAGCCATGCGCAAAGCAAAATGATTCGGAGCGCAATTTGTCCGCGTGTGGTAGTGAATGTGGGGGAACGAACACTATCATCTGAATTTAGTCGGGGCATGAAGTTATCTTATCCTAAAACCCGGCTATGCAGAAGCAGGTGTTGATTGTGAGGGTTTTGACTAGATTACAAACCACTTGGCAATCGTTGGGACGCGCAACGCCGCTCATTAGCATGCTGACCTAAGAGCGACGTATGGTGCATGTGCGGTTGCCTGTCACGAAGGCATAACACCCCATGAATAAGAAAATGCTGAACCAAATAAATGACCATTCTGGCATGTTTAATGACATGAACTCCCAGCCACGTTGCGAACATTCGGTGCTATTTTCCAACAGAACTTTGTAAATCAGTTCTTTCCAAGGCAAGACTTGTGCCATGTATTCTAGGCTTACGCCACACTGATCGCCGCCATTGGTGGCAAAGTTTTGTAGCCAGATTTGCCGACCAGCGAGCCCTAGACCGCATAGGGAAAAAAGTATAATGAAACTATTGATCGTATAGCGAGCATAACGCCATGTCGCCACACAGATACCTATCAAAAACACACCACCGAGCAGACAGAAAACGACCCGTTGCAATAAACACAAGGGGCATGGTTGTATGCCAGCGTAGAGTTGTATGTAAAAGCTCACAGCGACTAAGACAGCAACTAAAAGAAATCCAATACTATATATGCAACGAGTTGTCATAACACTTAATCCAATTGATAGAATGATGGCCCATGAATACTTCATGGGAACTGTTACTTAACTTAAATGTTCTATAAACCAATTCTGTAAAATTAATTGTGCGGCAACGCGATCCACTTGGCCACCTTGTAAAGCTTTGAAGCCACCGCTGTCGAATAATTTTTCTCGCGCATCCTTTGTAGTGAGTCGTTCGTCAATTTCATGTACAGGTAAGTGATACATTTCACGTAATTGGGCCGCAAAGTGACGAGCGTGTTCACTCATGGGTTGTTCAGTACCATTCATGTTAAGCGGGATACCGACCACCAATGCATCAGGCACCCACTTTTTAATCAATTTCTTGATGGCATCCCAATTAGGCTTTCCTTGTTTTGCATGGATGGTATCTAAGGGGCGCGCAGTTTTGGTAATGGTTTGCCCAACGGCTACCCCAATACGTTTCATCCCAAAATCGAAGCCAAGTAAGATTTTGGGGTTATCTGTGTGATGTATCTTCATCATGCTTACTTCAGTGCTAGTTTTTTTCTTAATTCAAGATCTTTCAATTGTACTAGCAAGGTGGCTGCGACCAAAGGGATAAAAAAAGCAAATAAGAATAAATTGATGATGAGTGATGAATAATCATAGCTATTGTGTGGGGTGAGAAAGTAAATATGGATATCTAAATCCACCACGAATTTTAATAGCAATAATACGAGTAAATAGCATAACCATGGGGCCAATTGCAGTGAGATAGTGCGCCACCAGTGGTTCCAAACTAACGAGGCACTGCGTTTGATGGCGCTAAATAAACCAGCATTTTCCGTGGTGATGATTGGCGCCAGGAAATAAAATAGGGTGGCCACATAGGCAATCAATAAAAACTGAGCTAAAAATAGGCAAATAGTGAAGACCAATGCAAATAGATTGCCGCTATTTAACCAATTATATTGCTGTAAGTGCGTTTGCATATAGATGATGCAAAGTGCCACCGCAAAAATAATGGTATTTTCAATGATACCGGCCAAAAATACCGTTAACACTTTTTTCACACCCACCAACATATCTTCTCTGATGGGTTCATGCTTATGACGTATCACGCAATGCATGTGCCATATGATAGCAATGAAAAGTCCGAGGATGACAAGATTTAACACAACGATCCAGAAGTAGCTGGCACTAAATGGTGTGAGCGTTGCAAAAATGTTGCGGCCCAAGTAAGTGGAAATCATTCTAGGTATAAAAACAACCAGCGCTAGAATAAAAGAAAACAAAAAGGTTTTAGTGAGGGTGAGTTTATACAAGCGCGTGGCGCGTTTGAATAATTCCCAATTGCTTTCTGGTTGGGTGGATAAGATCGCTTCCATGCCTGCTCCCTTATGCAGAATTAACCATTAATGTGTGTATAGCTTAACATTATTAGCGGCTCTACCGTAAGACGCTGTCACCATGTGTCACACGGCTAGCGCAAGCGTCGCCTCAGCTTGAAGAGGCATCCCAATTGTCACCCGTGCCTAATGACACTAGTAACGGGATGCATAAATCGAAGCCGCTGGTCATATGCTGGGTCACCCCTTCTGCAACTGCTTCCAGCTGAGATGCGTTGACTTCAAATACCAATTCGTCATGAACCTGCATAATCATCTTCGCATCAACTTGTTGTTGTTCTAACCAAGTATTGATGCGTATCATGGCGATCTTGATAATATCTGCCGCACTCCCCTGCAATGGCGCGTTAATGGCAATGCGTTCAGCCGCTTTTTGCCGTGGTATTTGCCGCGCGTTGATATCAGGTAAATACAAACGACGTCCCCATAAGGTTTCGACATAACCCTTCTCTTTCGCATGTTGTCGTGTATTTTCCATATAAGCTTTGACACCTGGATAGCGAGCGAAATAACGATCGATATAGTCTTGCGCTGCTTTACGATCAATGCCCAATTGGCGAGTTAACCCAAATGCGGACATGCCATAAATCAAACCAAAATTAATCGCTTTCGCGTTATAGCGCATTTCATCGGTCACATCATTCAGTGCAACGCCGAAGACTTCTGCAGCGGTCGCTTGGTGAATATCAAGATTTTGTTTAAAAGCCTGGATTAAACTAGGATCTTGAGATAAATGTGCCATGATGCGCAATTCGATTTGTGAATAATCGGCGCTCATGATTTTGTAGCCGGGTGGCGCAATGAAGGCTTGACGTATACGTCGACCTTCTGCGGTACGTACGGGAATGTTTTGTAAGTTCGGCTCGGATGATGATAAGCGTCCCGTGGCTGTACCCGCTTGGTTATACGACGTGTGAATACGTCCCGTGCGTGGATTGATTTGGGTCACTAATTTGCTGGTGTACGTTGAAATCAGTTTGCTTAAACTGCGATATTCAATGATCAGACGTGGTAAGGCAAACTCTATCGCCAATTCTTGTAAGATGTGATCAGCGGTGGAGGCTTGTCCTGTCGGTGTTTTTTGTAAGATAGGTAAATGCAATTCATCAAACAAAATGGCTTGTAATTGTTTTGGGGAGTTGAGGTTGAAGTGCTTACCTGCCACTTGATAGGCTTCAGTTTCTATTTGTTCGAGCCGCAGCTGTAAAGATTTGCCCTGTTCTGTGAGTAACTGTGGATCAATTAAGACACCACCGCGCTCCATACGCGATAATACCGGCACGAGTGGCATTTCAATGTCAGTGTAAACGCGTTGCATCGTCGGTTCTTTGCTTAAGCGTGGCCAAAGCGTGAGATGTAGCTGCAAGGTGACATCGGCGTCTTCCGCCGCATAAGCCAATGCTTTTTCTACCGTGACATGATTAAAAGGAATTTGTTTACTCCCGGTACCCGCGACATCGCTATAGCTAATGGTGCGCCAACCCAAATATTTCAGTGCAAGAGAATCCATATCATGACGTGTGGCGACACTATCTAAGACGTAGGATTCGAGCATGGTGTCAAAGTCTACACCTTGAAGGGTGATACCTTCGTTCGCGAGAATCGCCATATCATACTTTAAAT
The DNA here is from genome assembly GCA_964648015.1 of uncultured Coxiellaceae bacterium. Taxonomy (GTDB): domain Bacteria; phylum Pseudomonadota; class Gammaproteobacteria; order DSM-16500; family DSM-16500; genus Aquicella. Next base: position 92,672 of record CAZYKO010000010.1, on the reverse strand, counting down.
TTTGCGCGACTTTTTTGATGCGAGGATCTATGAACAAGGGTTTCAGTTGGTCTAATACCCATGTTTTATCGAGTTGTGCAGGCGCATCAGGATAATCATGCATGAGTGGTATATATGCTGCATCGCCTGGCGCGACCGCCAAGGAAATGCCGACGAGCGCAGCGCGCATATAATCAAGCGCTGTCGTTTCAGTATCGAATGCAAAGACCGATGCTTGACTCAATTTTTTGACCCAAATTTCTAATTGGGCTGGTGTGGTAATCAATGTATATTGTTGACGTTTCTCTTCTTGCACATCAGTGTTTTTTTCCAATAACTCTGCAAGCCAAGTTTTAAACTCCATTTCTTTGTAGAGTGTTATGAGCTGTTGATTATCCGGCACTTCAATTTTTAACGCTGCGTAATCCACGGGCAATGGGACATCCCGTTTCACAGTGACGAGGGTTTGCGTCAGTGGGATTTGTGGGATAAAGGCCCGTAAATTTTCCCCGACTTTGCCGGTAATGTCTGCGGCATGGGCCAGTAAATTCTCTAATGACTGATAGGTTTGCAGCCATTTTGCGGCGGTTTTGGGGCCGACTTTATTTACGCCCGGGACATTATCCGATGTGTCGCCAACCAAGGTGAGATAATCCACAATACGTTCCGGTGGCACACCGAATTTTGCAATGACACCCGCACGATCTAGTTGAGTATTGTTCATCGTGTTGATGAGCGTGACATGATCATCTACTAATTGTGCAAGATCTTTGTCGCCAGTGGAGATAAGGGTGTGCACGTCTTTGGATGTGGCGATAGCGGCAAGTGTGGCAATCACATCATCCGCTTCGACACCTTCAACCATGACGAGCGGCAATCCCATCGCACGAATGATTTGATGAATAGGTTCTATTTGAGCGACGAGTTCTGGTGGCATCGACTGTCGCGTGGCTTTGTAGTCTGCATATAGCTCGTCTCTGAAGGTTTTACCTTTAGCATCGAATACGACCGCCATATAGTCTGGTTGATGATCACTAATTAAACGGCGCAGCATATTAACCATCCCATAAACGGCACCGGTAGGTGAACCTTTGGAATTCGTAAGGGCTGGTAATGCATGAAAAGCACGATAGAGATATGACGAGCCATCAACGAGAACCAAGCGTTTATTCTGTTCAGACATGTAAAAACCTTTTTTATACGAGTGTATGGGTAAACCGCGAACAAGTGTGCATGGCTTGTTCGAGTGACGTCATGGTGGTGTTCACTCGCCATCTTAAATTTCCTGCGCCAAACGCACAACCTTTTTGGATAGGCGTTGTCGTGAAGTGACGTATCTTGCACAAATTGAATGATAGCGTTCGTCCTGAGGAGACGACCTCGATACGGCACGCACTGCCATCTCGTGGGCGCCGTATCGAAGGGCATCAACCTCATGATACCGAGTAGCAATAGTTAGAGACTTATTATTTTTTGTCGTTATAATTTATGAGCAATTTTAAAAAGGAGCTTATGTATGTTAAGGATAATTGCGACATTATGTGGTATTGCTTTTATTTTTGTCGGTGTCGGTGGATTTTTGTCTTCATTTAAAACGAATGGCTTACTCTTTAGTTTGTTCCAAGTCGATACGATCAATAATGTTGTGCATATTTTAACGGGCGTCATCGCCATCATGGCTGCGACCACTCATCTCACAGCAAAACGTTTTTTCCAAATTTTTGGTTTCATCTATCTTATCTTAGCCGTGGTAGGTTTTTGGCGTGGTAATCTCTTGATTATGCCGGTCAATACCGCAGATAATGTACTGCATATTGTTTTTGCTGCGCTTTTCTTATTCCTGGGTTTTAGACGCAGGCAAGAAAGTTGACCAACATCTCGTGATGAATTCTTTGACCACACTTGTTTTGTGCGACTGGATAGTGTAGTTATTCGGGTCCAATCAAAAAACTAAATCGGAGCCTGCCTCAAGTGAGTACGTCACTTTGGGAAAAATGCTTGAGTTCGCTTGAGAGTGAATTTCCTTCTCAGCAATTCAACACGTGGATAAGACCTTTGCAAGCCGTCTATGCGGATGGCAAATTGGTTTTGCTCGCGCCGAATCGTTTTGTGTTAGATTGGATCGTTGAGCGATTTTTATCAAGAATAAAAGAATTAGTAAAACAATATAGCGACAATCCGCCGCCCACTGTTTTATTAGAAATCGGTAGCAGACGCTCAGATACCGTACAACGTATGGCGTCTGCCACCAACTCGGTGCAAACCACAATGGCACCGATGAAATTATCAACAGTCTATGCTGAGCATAAACCTTATATTAGCAATTTAAATCCTAATTTCACTTTCGATAACTTTGTCGAAGGCAAGTCAAACCAGCTCGCTAAAGCGGCTTCATTACAAGTGGCCGAAAATCCAGCAGTGGCTTATAACCCATTGTACTTATATGGTGGTGTAGGTTTAGGCAAAACGCATTTATTACACGCGATCGGTAATCAAATTATTCGCAATAATGAACGTGCCAAAGTGCTTTATTTGCACTCAGAGCGTTTTGTGGCTGATATGGTGAAAGCATTGCAAACGAATGGCATGAATGAGTTCAAACGTTATTATCGCAATGTTGATGCACTACTCTTGGACGATATTCAATTTTTTGCGGGTAAAGATCGTTCACAAGAAGAATTTTTTCACACCTTCAATGCTTTGTTGGAGAGTCAACAACAAGTTATTTTAACGTGTGATCGTTATCCAAAAGAAATTAATGGCGTCGAAGAACGTTTGAAATCACGCTTTGGCTGGGGATTGACGGTTGCTGTAGAGCCGCCTGAGCTGGAAATGCGCGTGGCGATACTGATGAGCAAAGCAGAACAAACCAAGATCCATTTACCCTATGAAGTCGCTTTTTTTGTCGCAAAACGTATTCGTTCCAACGTGCGTGAATTGGAAGGCGCATTGAAACGTATCATTGCCAATGCACAATTTACAGGCAGAGCGATTACCTTAGACTTTGTGAAAGAAGCATTGCGTGATTTGTTAGCGTTACAAGACAAATTAGTGACCGTGGATAATATTCAGCGCACTGTGGCGGAATACTACAAAATCAAAGTAGCCGATTTATTGTCTAAACGACGTAACCGCTCAGTGGCAAGACCACGACAAACAGCGATGGCGCTTGCCAAAGAACTGACCAATCATAGTTTGCCTGAAATTGGCGATGCTTTTGGTGGTCGTGATCACACGACAGTATTGCATGCTTGTCGCATGATCAATGAATTGCGTCAATCAGATGCTGATATCGAAGAAGATTACACAAATTTGTTGCGAATTTTGACAACATAGTGATGATCGTTAGGTGTGGACCTTCTGTTACTCTTAATAAATGCGAGAATACATAGCCATGGATATTACTGTACAACGTGAAGCGCTGTTGAAGCCCTTGCAGGCGGTGAATGGCGTCGTAGAGAAAAAGCAAACACTGCCTATTTTATCCAATGTCTTGCTGACGATTAAAGATCAGCATTTATTGTTGACTGGCACTGATTTGGAAATTGAATTAGTGGGTTTTGTGCGTTTAGATGAAATGACATCCGAGGGCACCACCACTGTTTCAGCAAAAAAATTATTTGATATTTGTCGGGCCTTACCGGAAGACGCGACGTTGCGTTTAACGCTGGAAAAAAATTACCTGGTCGTGCGAGCGGGTGAATCTTACTTCATGCTAAATACATTAGCGCCGCAAGATTTTCCAAACTTAGAAGACGTAGAATATCCTGTACAATTTACGTTACAACAAAGCCAATTAAAAACGTTGTTAACCAAAACCTATTTTGCGATGGGTCAGCAAGATGTGCGCCACTATCTTAACGGTACCTTCCTTGAGATTAAGCAAAACTCGATCAAGTGCGTGGCGGCAGATGGCCACCGTTTAGCGTTGGCAAGCATGCATGACGATGGTATTGGTGATGTGGCATCGCGTGTGATTATTCCGCGTAAAAGCGTATTAGAGTTGATTCGTTTGCTGGAAGATAGTGATTCTCATGCCACGATTTATATAGGCGAAGGCCGTTTCCGCATTATTACGGATGATTATATTTTCACATCCAAACTGATTAATGCCGAATATCCTGACTATAATCGCTTGATTCCGCGCGGCACAGCGATTGCGACGGGTGAGCGCGAATCGATCAAACAAGCTTTGACGCGTGCGTCGATCCTCTCCAATGAAAAATTTCGTGGTGTGCGCTTTCAATTAGAAACAAATAAGTTGCGTATCAGTGCCAATAACTCTGATCAAGAGCAAGCAGAAGATGCAGTGGACTTAGACTACACCGGTAGTGCGATGGAAATTGGGTTTAATGTCGCTTATTTGTTGGATGTCGTTTCTGCGATTGGCGCGAAATGTATCCGTTGCGCGTTTACCGATCCGGATAGTGGCGTGCTCATCGAGCCCACTGAAGGTGATTACAGCTTGTATGTCGTGATGCCAATGCGCATTTAGTTGCATCAAGGGGTGCAGGCTTTTTCGTGAACGTTTGCGAGCCCGGCTTTTGCTTTTCGTGCCCGTTCCCGTACCCGTGCCCCTGCCCGGCTTTTGTTTTTATGTCTTCATGTGTTCATGGTGGACACGCTGCCAAACCCGTTCGCCCCGAGGAAGTGTCCTTGATACGGCACGACGTGCCGTCTCGAAGGGCGCTGTCTCGAGGGGTGCCCACCATTTCCTAATAGTCGGAATATTATTTGTGGATAAGGCCATGGGTGAAGTATGCACCACGGAACCTGGGAACAATTCGGGAACCTGTGATGAGCCTCCTCGAGACAAAGAAAAACAAAAGCCGGGCAGGGGCACGGGTACGGGAACGGGCACGAAAAAGCCTGTACGCACCGAAGGCGAACGGGGATCCGCAACCCGGGTTGATGAAATGTCAAATTAAACAATAATTTATAAGATTTTTACTTCACCCGTGGCCATTGTAATGTCTTGCCAAAGGGGCCGAAATGCGCATAAAAATTCATGACATTGCCACCATTGGATAGTGTAATTGAACAATTATAGACATCGCCAGAATCTGTATCCAAGATGCTGCCACCGTCCCATTTGTTACCTTGTTGTGTGAGACCAGTGACAATATCCATCCCTACGAGTGGTTTATTGTGTTGTGCACCATCACATGCTTCACAACGCGTCGTGGGTTTACCACTCACAGGAATGATTTTGACAATTTTTCCGCGCCATTCACCATGAGATTGGTAAAATTTGATGATAGAACGTGCATTCCCATCATTATCATAAGTGCGCCATAATCCATCGAGGCCATTTTGTACAGTAGCGAGACAACAGATCGGGAAAAGAGAACAGTAAGCGAAAATTAAGCAGATGATCCTTTTCATCGTCACATCCTTGTCGTATGGGTAGCTTCACTATATTATAACTTTCTTTGCGTTTTTTAATCTAATCGTTCTCCTGCGCAAGGCGCCTCGTCATCATGCGATGGGAGGATCTGGATAGCTATGAGTATTGCTTCACTCAGCATAAACGACTTTAGAAATCTTAGCGATGTCACGCTTAGCCCAGCACTTTCCGGACTCAACGTGATCTGTGGTAAAAATGGGAGTGGCAAAACCAGTTTACTAGAAGCCATCCATTTTTTAAGCGTCGGTCGCTCATTTAGGAGTTCTTTGGCGGCGCGTCTTATTCGTCACGATGCCACAAAATTTGCTTTGCATGCGCAGGTACTGAGCGACAATCAGCAGCGACTAGGGGTTGGCATCGAGAGAAGCATTGCGGGCGTTACTCGTATGCGCGTGGCAGAGAAAGAGGCAGCGAGTATTACTGAATTGGCGCAGTGGCTACCCGTGCGCGTCATCAATACCCAGTCTCATCAGCTGCTCGAATCAGGACCTGCTGTGAGACGTAAGTATTTAGACTGGGGATTATTTTACCAATCGAACGAATTTTTACCAATTTGGCGTAATTTTGAACGAGCATTGCGGCAAAGAAACACCATTTTGCAAAATAAATGCTCAAGAGCAGAGCTGGAGGTCTGGACTAAGGCTTTGATTAAACACGCAGAAGCGCTCACCGCATTACGGCAAGAATATGTACAAGCGCTAACCCCGGTTCTACGCGATTTAGTGGATACCTTATTTGTGACGGGTGCTGCTACTGACCCCCGCGTCTCCTCTGGACTTGGAGGTCACCTAGTGGTGACCTATCATCCTGGTTGGCGCCCTGAGCAACAGTATGCGTCTGCCTTGGCCGATGCTTATCCCCAAGAATGTCGTTATGGTCTGACTCAATGTGGGCCTCATCGGGCAGATTTAGATTTGTGTATTGGTGGGGTATCAGTGAAGCATTTTTTATCCAGAGGACAGCAAAAATTGCTTATCTGTGCTATGATACTCGCGCAAGGAATGCTGTTAGCCAAGAATGCGGATAAGAGGTTGATTTACCTCATAGATGACTTGCCTTCAGAGTTGGATTTACAAAGTAGAAAAAAGCTTATTTCCCTATTCTCGAAACAGCAAACACAGGTGTTTATTACCGCGATTGAAAAAGAAACAATTTGTGCATCTATTAGCGAGAATTTCGATCAAAACATGGCGTTGTTTCACGTGGAACATGGCCAGGTGACACAAACAACGTAGTACCTATTTGATGATATTTAGTGCAGATTGATAGTGTGTTTTTTTGCCTTCGGCAAAGAATTAATGAAAGAAATGGCACAGGTGCCGTGACCTATAGGCAAACCACTGCTGGGCTGGTGGGCAGCTTATGAGACCGCTAAGGCATTTTCAATAACTGGGGCTTCTTGAATTCTAGGAGTATTAAAGTGAGTATGAGTACGGCAGAAAGCTACGATTCCTCAAAAATTAAGGTTCTCAAAGGCCTGGATGCAGTGCGTAAACGTCCGGGGATGTATATTGGTGACACTGAAGATGGCACTGGTTTGCATCATATGGTGTTTGAATTGGTTGATAACTCCATTGACGAAGCGTTGGCGGGGCATTGCAACACCATTTGGGTTACTATTCATGCCGATGAATCGGTGAGTGTGAAAGATAATGGCCGAGGCATTCCAGTCGATATACATCCTGAAGAAGGTCGTTCAGCGGCCGAAGTCATCATGACCGTACTGCATTCCGGTGGCAAATTTGATAATGACTCCTATAAAATCTCTGGCGGCTTACATGGTGTAGGCGTGTCTGTGGTCAATGCATTATCTGAAGATTTGGATTTGGTGATCCGCATCGATGGGAAAGTCTATGAACAGCACTATCGCATGGGTACACCTGACGCACCCTTAGCGCAAGTTGGTGAAACTACTGAACGTGGTACAGAAGTTAGGTTCAAGCCCAGTGCTGAAATTTTCAAAAATATTCAATTTAGTTATGATATTTTAGCGAAACGTTTGCGCGAATTAGCCTTTTTAAATACAAATATACGTATTTTTCTCAATGACGAGCGCACCAATAAAAACGATGAATTTGAATACCATGGGGGTTTGAAGGGGTTTGTAGAGGATCTAAACCGTAATAAAACGCCTATTCATTCGAAAATATTCTATTTCACTGCCGAGAAAGACAAAGTAACGGTTGAGGTAGCCGTTCAATGGAACGATACCTACCAAGAAAAATTATTTTGTTACACCAACAACATTCCGCAACGCGATGGTGGTACTCATGTCGCTGGTTTTAGAAGCGCACTCACGCGTGTATTGAACAATTACATCGATAAAGAAGGTTATGCTAAGAAGGAAAAAGTGGCCACTTCGGGCGATGATTTACGTGAAGGCTTGACGGGTGTGCTATCTGTAAAGATGCCAAATCCAAAATTTTCATCTCAAACCAAAGATAAATTAGTGTCTTCAGAAATCAAGGCAATCGTTGAATCCTTGATGAATGAAAAATTTCAAGATTATCTTATGGAAAACCCACAAGATGCGAAGTCCATTGTTTCTAAAGTGATTGACGCCGCACGTGCACGAGATGCTGCCCGTAAAGCGCGTGAATTGACACGACGTAAGGGTGCATTAGATGTCGCTGGTTTACCCGGTAAGCTTGCTGATTGTCAGGAAGAAGATCCTAGTAAATCGGAACTCTTCATTGTAGAGGGTGATTCGGCAGGTGGATCAGCCAAACAAGCGCGTGATCGTAAAACACAAGCCGTTTTGCCGTTGAAAGGTAAAATTCTCAACGTAGAAAAGGCACGTTTCGATAAAATGCTTTCTTCTCAGGAAGTAGCGACTCTGATTACTGCACTAGGCTGTGGCATCGGTCGCGAAGAATACATGCCAGACAAAGCGCGTTATCACAGTATTATCATCATGACTGACGCAGACGTCGATGGTTCGCATATCCGCACATTATTATTGACGTTTTTTTATCGTCAAATGCCAGAACTCATTGAGCGTGGTTACATTTACATTGCGCAACCACCCTTGTTTAAGATCAAAAAGAATAAACAAGAATGTTATGTCAAAGATGAAATGGCACTAGATACGATGTTGATGGATGCGGCATTAGAAAATGCAACTTTTTATCCTGAAGCGGGGAAGCCTATTCGTGATGCTGTCTTGAAACAATTAGTGAGCGAATATCACGCGACGAAGGCGATTATTCAACGATTAGCGAAACGCTATCCACCAGCTTTTATGGAAGCTTTAATGTATATGCCGTTCTTGAACGAGACACAGTTGACAAACAAAGACGTCATGCAAGCCACCATGGATCAACTCTTGGCACGGTTGAATGACCAAGCCATCAAGTCCGTCTTTTTTGAGATGACACTGGTAGAAGATCAAGAGCGTCATTGTTGGTTGCCGAAGCTCTCAGTCACCTCACATGGTGTTATGACTAACTATATGATTAATAAAGACTTCTTTACTTCTGCGGATTATCGCAAACTCAGTGAGTTTGGGACCAAGATGAACCAGATGATGACGTCTGACGCCACTATTGAACGGGATAATAAAAAACTCGCGATCAGCACTTTCTCGCAAGCAATGGACTGGTTGATTGCCGAGGCTAAAAAAGGACAGGCGATACAGCGATACAAAGGGTTGGGAGAAATGAACCCCAATCAACTATGGGAAACGACTATGGATCCTGCGCAGCGTTGTTTGTTGCAGGTTCGTGTTGAGGATGCTGTGGCGGCCGATAAGATATTCACGACCCTGATGGGTGATGAAGTGGAACCACGTCGCCAGTTTATTGAAACCAACGCGCTCGCAGTGGTGAATTTAGACGTTTAGCGAGATTGACCCGGGTTACGCATTGGACCCGGGTTCTTATCCCCGGGTTACGCATTGGCCCCAGGTTCCTTATCCCCGGGTTACGCGCTGCGCGCTGCACCCAGGCTACGACTCTCACCGTTCGCCCTCGATGCGGCACGAAGTGCCATCTCGAAGGGTGCGCAGGATACGAAACCTAACGTCCTACCGCGTCAACTTCGCTAACTTATTGATATTACCCTATATCATTTTTATGCCCCCAATGTTTGAGGTTAACGGTTGAGGTATAATTTTGCAAAACCCTCTATACTGAAGATAATATTCATAAAGCAATAGTATCATTATGTTGAACGCCACCAATGTATGCGAGGTTTTATGGCAGAAGTCAGCACACCATCGGGTGAGGGAAAGCGAGACCTTTATAACTTACTTGAACAATATGCCTCAGCCACCAAAACTAAAGTCATTACGAGTCCTAAAGATATAGACACAAAGGACCGGGTAATGGACGAAATGTTTGCTTGGTGTTATGAGCAGGGTAATATTGTTGTGTTGAAAAGTGCTACCATTCTTTCTTCTGAACCCACATCACGTACCGTACAGAATTGTAAATCCCTATTACTCAGCAAAGGTGTTCATCCCGGACAAGTATTTGCCGCCACCCGCGCGTTGATCAATTTACTCTTAGCAAGCAGTGCCAATGCAGAAATTGCCAAAAAACAAGTTGGCGAAACGACCACCAATTTCAGTGATCAACAACGTCATTTACGGGATTTAGTTTTCGAAGCAGTCGCGCAGGGCGTCAGCGATATTCATATTCAAGTACGCCAAACCTTTACGAAAATTCGTATGCGCCAAAATGGTGACTTACGTGTGTATGCTGAATGGTCGGAAAAGCTCGGCCGTGAAATCGCCTCCGTCGCTTTTAACAAAGAAACAGATCATGCGACATCGCACTTCAATCCCCTCGTCCCTCAAGATGCATCGATGCCTTTGAAAGTGCATGGTAAAGATATTCGTTTACGTCTCGCTAGTGTACCAGCCCATGGTGGATTTGATATGGTCATGCGTATCTTAGGTACCGGCGAAGAGCGTAGTAAAACACTAGAAGAATTGGGTTATACCTCGAATCAAATTGATATTATCAAAATGGCCATGAAGTTACCCTTTGGTGCGATCATTGTCGCAGGGCCTACAGGTTCTGGTAAAACCACCACGCTAGCTGCTTGTATGGAAATGGTCGAATCATGGCAGAAATTGTATACCATCGAAGACCCAGTGGAAAAAGTGGTAGAACAGGCCACACAAATTCCAGTCAATACTGAGAAGCAAGATAGAAGTTTTGCAAGTATGGGTCGTGCGTCTTTACGTATGGATCCTGATGTTGTGATCCTGGGTGAGATGCGTGATGAAGATACGGCGAACGTGATGGTGCGTGCATCTATTACCGGTCACTTGGTGTTGACAACCTTGCATACCAACCGTGCAACCGCCATCATCACACGTTTAGTGGATATGGGCATTTCACCGGTGCTATTGAGCGATAGTAGTGTGTTGCGTTGCTTAATGTGTCAACGCTTAATTCCTAAGGTCTGTCAACATTGTGCGGTGCCCTTACGTACGTCACCCAAACATCAAGCTTTCATTCCTGATTGGGAAGCGGTGTTGGGCAAAGAGATTTTAAACAACGCTAAAGCCCGCGGTAATGGTTGCGCAAGATGCGGTCGTTCAGGGGTGGGTGGTCGAATTGTCGTGGCTGAAGTGATCTGGGTTGATGAAGAAGGCAGACAATATATTCAAAAGTGCGATACGCTTAATTGGGAAAAGTATCTTAAAGAAAATGGTTGGATGGATTTTCGTGCTCGTGCCATTGATTTGATACAAACGGGCATTTGCGATCCATTTGATGCGGAGAAAGTGGTAGGTCCTATCAATCCATCAACGCAGTCTAAAGTGTATAAATACGCTTGAAGTCATTATTGTTTTATTAATTAAAGGTAGCGCAAGCCGATGGAGCTAAGTTTAGAGAGCATTAGTGATATCTTTTACGGGACGATACATACCGTCAAGCGTTGGCGTTTTGGCAATAAAGCGCAACATGCGTTTTTAGAGGATTTATACTTACTCATTAATGATGGTATTCCTGCGAATCGTGCTATTGAAATGATGACGCAAATTTCTACGGGCTTAAACCGTGAAGTAGCTGTTTCCCTCACAACCAAGATTGCCCAGGGTAAACCGTTAGCTGAAGGTATGCGTGAATGGTTTTCTCCCAACGTGATTGAAATTATTCGCGTCGGTGAGGCCGGTGGTGCTTTAGCGCAAACGCTCAAATCAGCCACTAACATGCTCTCACAACGTGGTGTGGCGGTGGGCTCGTTTGTTGGTGCGGTACTCTATCCTCTTACTGTCATCGTTATGGCATGTGGCTTAATGATTTATTTGGACACTTCCATCTTCACCCAATTTAGAGCGATCAAACCAGAATCTCAGTGGCCTGAGTCTGGTCGACAACTCGTATCGCTGACTTACTTCGTCACGCATTTTTGGTGGGCTGTCTTGTTAGGGTTACTGGTGGTCACGCTGATACTTCGCTATATCATGATTAATTATACGGGTGAGCTACGTCCCTTTTTAGATCGTTTTCCCCCATTTAATTTTTACAAACGCTTTGCCGCGGGCCGTTTACTCGAAACATTGGGTTTGCTAGTGGCCAACGGGGTGGTGTTCAAATCAGCGTTACGTGTAGTACAGCATCAAGCAACGCCATATCTCAGTACTCATTTGGTGATGATGGAACATTTATTGAGCATGGGTAAGACAAACATTGCCGAAGTGTTAGACACAGGATTGATTGATAGAAAAGATTTGATGCGTTTACGTGTGATGGCAGAAGTAAAAGGCTTTGAGCATGGATTAGTGCGTATGGGTATGCGCGGGACGGAAGAAGCGACGGCAACACTTAAATTATTGGCTAAAATTTTAGGTGGTGTCTTATTGGCGGTGGGTGGCTATCTCATCATTATGATTGTCCGTGGTATTTATTTAACGGGCATGACCATGGGTTCACAGTGATATGATGATTAAAAAAAGCAGACGTTCACAAGGGGGCCTCACTTTACCAGAAACAGCGTTGGTATTGGCTATTGGTACATTGTTGATCGTGTTGGGTCTCAGGATGATCATCAACTTCCAAACCGATGCGAGTGTGCAGCAAATTAAAACGACTGTTAATCAAATTTTTCAATCGATGACCGTTTATTATCGTGCCAATTGCTATGGCACTTACGATCCAAATACGATAGCACCTGCTAACCCTGTGGTACCTGGTACCTTGAACCCGGCTTCGAATCCAGCGACACGTTTCCCGATTAATATCGTGACGGATCTTTTCAACAAGGGTATTTTACCTTCGGGATTAGCGACTGTGTTACCTAATAATACGTTGTTAGATACTTCCAGTATCGGGACCATGGGTTATGTCGCGCAGTTTAATATGGCACCAATGGTAACACGCAGTGTTTGCACGGTACCTACCGACCCTAACGTTGGTGCAACAGGACCGTTGCCGAGCCAGGGGTGTGCGACGTCTGTGGTGGTGGGCACCGTGGTAAACTGGCAATCCCAGGTTGCTGTGCGTCTTGCCAATGTCGCCACCGCAAGAGCTTACTTAAAGTTATTAGGAGGTGATTGCTTATCGTCTCTGAATGCTGGTGGTACTTTTGTGACGCCTTGTGAGGATGGTCCAACGCCGGGTGAGTATGTCGTTTGGGAACGAACCCCTTCAGCGTCTACTCCCGACTCGTCTTCTAGTAATTGGATACTCAATCCTCAACTTGTATTATTTCAACAATTTTATAGTACCTATCCTTTGAGTTATATGGTGACAGCCTCACCGCCGGGGGTGACACCAGCTGGGACACAATATTATCTATGTGGAAGTTAGTGACAGGTGAATTATGAGAATGACTAAAATGCTGCAACGTGGTTTCACACTCATTGAAATGATATTAGTGTTAACAGTAGTTTCATTTCTCTTTGTGATGGGACTTAATTTTTACCAGCAGAAAGATTACAACGCTAGAGTGGATCGTACTGCATTACAAATGCAACAGCTCTTGGGTGCTGCTATTTCATATAACGTGGCATTTGGTTCATGGCCTGGCAATACCACGACGGCGACGCAAGGCATCACCGACTTAAAAACTAATGGCTTTTTGCCTAATGTATCAATCACGAGTCCCTGGGGGCAGAGCTACTTTGTCATGCCTGTCACATTTGCAGGTGGCGTACAAGTGATTGGGGTTTTTACGACGATTAACAATGCCAAATCAGCGGCATTGACGGCACAATCGATTGCTGGTCGCTTACCAATGGCTTATACCACCTCTGATACGTCAGTACCACCAACCACGGTGACAGCTTGTGCGCCGAATGCCACCACGTGTACCGTCATGGCAACGGCGACAGTGCCTGTTCAGAGCATTGGTAATTCCACTGCCTTGAATTTCGGTGGCGTGTATCATAATGGCGCTTGTGTGCCAGTCCCCAGTTGTCCTGTCTCTCAAGGGGGCAGTGCCTTAGTGCCAGAAATTTTAGTGTCACCGGTATCGGTCAGCGGTGCTTTTGATAGCGGCAGTACGACAAATTTATATCCCATTAGTAGTTTTACCGCGTTTGCGACCGGGGGGGATAACAATACACCACCAAATTGTGCGACCCCGATAGTTGGTAGTAACGGCGCCACTTGTTTGTCGACTGCTGGTGGCGCCACACTCACTGGGAAATTCTGGCGCGTGTGTTTGCAGGTGATCTCCGAGCGTGGCACGGTGAATTGGAATGTGAGTGCTGCTAATAACTGGGGTGTGACGGCAACGTTGATGGCAGTCACTCGTTGCTCCATCACGAATGAACCTTCTGGTTCAGATTTCACTGTCTTCACGCCATGATTTGATTGATGCCCTGAGACGGCCGCCCTCGAGTTGTACCGCTAGGCGGTCGCATCAAGGGCGACCTATGGCCTTATCGACAAATAATATCCCGGTTATTAGTAAATGTAGGGTGGGCAAAGCGCAGCGTGCCCACCATTCCCTTCGCTCCACCCAAAGTTTAACGCCACCAAACGCTCACACACCATGGTGGTGGTCTTAAAACTCTAAGGAATTTTGATGAAAATCATAAGGTGGGCACGCTGCGCTTTGCCCACCCTACAGCACCTGTTCGACCTCGAGATGGCGTTACACACCGCACCGAGCATGAATGGATTAATTCAATTCATGGGCAAAGTTCTGGTCGGGCGTGTGGATTTACCAAGACCAATTTCACACTGACATGCGATTACTCGTGTCTACACTGCTATCATCACCGTTAAATTTTAGGCGCGTGTTTAAGACCACATAGAAGGTGGTGAGCGCCAATGAATAGTGACGTTGAACCCTCTCAATGACCTCTGAACAGATGAAAAAAATACCACTTACACATTTTTTTTAAATCTCTTATACTTGATAACTAAATTTTTTACGGATATCTTGAGCATAAGATCATGTGAAGAAGGATGAGATGCCCGATCATGAAGATGCATCAGATAGTAGTAAGTCTATTTATTAGTACCATTCCCTTAACAACACTCGCTGGATGGCAGGTGGCTGCTCCTGAATCTGCAATTCCACGCGAACCATTTTTTCAAGCGGGCATGCCAGGCGCGAGACCAAGTGGTTACGCAAGTTATGCGTTTCCAAATCAATTTGCAAGTTTGGGTCAACCCGCAGCAGTGTACGCAGTGAGTGTCAGTGGTTCTCTCAAAGACAATGTTGAACGCATCATGAGTCGTTATCATTGGAAGGTGGTATGGAAAGCACCTTATGATTTCAACTTTGATGGTCGCGTCACAGGCACCAGTTTACCAAATGTTATCCAAAAATTATTACAGCCATTTCCTTTGCAAGCCGTAATGTACATGTCAAACCGCACCTTGGCTGTTGTCCCCAGAAAGTCAGAACTTGGATAGGAAGTGAATGTAATGCTGAATAAATGGATACTGTTTGTCGTTGCCACCGCTTTCGTATTGTCTGCCTGTAATTCGCCTCTTTATAATCAAGCAGAAGCCAATATTGCTGATGTGAAATTGAAAGCAGCAGCTGCTCGGCGCAAATCAGATCGGGATGCTTATCCGCCACCGCCATTGCTGGTTAAACGAGGCGCTTATGTCGATACCACACCCATTGATTTAGAGAGTTCACCGTCGTGGCTCAAAAATCATATCATCATCCGCGGTGATCAGTTGCCATTTTCTTATTACAGTCGCACGGTCGCTGCAGGTGCGAACAGCCGCGTACTGACGAAATTTCAAACGGGTTTAGATCCAGCCGCCATACTTAGCATGAATTATTCTGGTTCTGTTCGAGGTGCTCTAGATTTAATCGCTGCTAAAACTGGTTATGTTTACAGTGTGCATGGCAATACCATTTATTGGAAAGCATTCATCACCAAAACATTTGATATCGCGTTTATGCCGGGTGGCACTGATTATTTGATGGGTAAAACACCCAATAGCAGTTCAACCGTGGCAACATCAGGGGGTGGTGGCACAGGATCTGTGTCCAATTTTGTGAGTTCCGATTCATCGGATGGTGAATATAGTAATTTAAAAGGGACATTGTCCATTTGGCGAGATGTGAATGACACATTAAAAACACTCATTTCTTCTGAAGGTAAAGTGCTTGTCTCTGAATCTACCACGAGTGTCACAGTACGTGATCGGCCCACCAATGTGCATTTGATCGCACAATATATAGAGAATCTTAATAAGAGTCTTTCCAAGCAAGTATTGATCAAAGTGCAAATTCTAGATGTTAAATTGGAAAATGCTTTTGAATATGGTATCGATTGGCAAATTGTGGCACGTGCATTCAATAAATCAGCCTTCGTATTGAATGGTAGCTATGGCACACCGATTAGTATTAATACGTTGCGGCCTTTGACACAGCAAACGGGCATACCCATTACGGGTGGTAATGCACCAGCGCCAGCGTTACCTCAAGTCGGTACAACCGTGTTGCCGGGCACCTTCAATCCATTACCCAGTTACACTATTTTGCTCAATGCATTGAGCCAACAAGGCAAAACATCGGTTGTCACTGAACCGCGCGTTGTCTGTCTCAATAATCAAGTGTCTGTCATTCGCATTGTGACGCAAAATGGGTATTTGGCGAGTATCCAAAATACGTCACTTTCCAGTAGCTCTAGCACCAACATTGGTGTAGGTACGGTAACATCACAGTTGACACCGGGCATGGTGATCACAGGTCTTACCTTGTATATTCTCCCAAAAATTATGCATGAAAAAATTTATTTGCAAGTGAACGTCGATCTTTCTACCAATCTTGGATTTGATACGTTTGGATCAGTCAATTCAGGCAATGCCACCCAGATTCAATTACCCAATATTGCGCAGAAGAGTTTCAATCAGCGTAGTGTGATTCGTTCTGGGGATACGATGATTTTATCTGGATTCAGGCAATTGACCAATCTTGCGAATGCAAGCCAAGCTTATAAGTTACAAGCCCTAGGCGGTAAAGGCGCACAAGAAAAGAATGATGAAACCGTTGTGCTGATCACACCCATTATTTTAGGTGGAAGTGTCTAATGCCCTTTATCGTACGTGAAGATGGTGAACATTTTGTTATCCCGTCTTATCGTGATGTATTGACTGCGAAACAAAACACAGCACTTAAAAAAGAAATTTTGCTTCTATCGGGTAACTATGGTGATTATGTTACCTTAAATCGCAAAGCGGGTGCGGAGTATGAAGTCGCATTTTCACCCGATCGAGGGTATCTGCTCGGTGAATCAGTCTGGTTTTACTTCAATCGCCCGACAGATATGATTTATTGTGAGGCATTACCCGATAAGGCAGAAGCGATTTTAGTGGTCGTCAAAGCGGGCAGCGTTTACCTTGATGGTAGTTTCCCACTCGATAGTATTCCTGAAGAACTTGTTATCTTTTTAACGCAGCAAAATAATTTTGAAATTTATACTTATGGCAATGTGCCGATCGTGCAAAACCCGGAAACGGGCAAGTTTAGTTTTGATGCGGCTTCGGTTAAGTCATTTACGATTCTAGAGAAACCGATTTTTGCGTCATTGCCACTCCTAAAGAATTATCATTTAGAGTTGGTCGATCAGGTACTGAGATCCCAAGGCATTGGTGTCTTACCCATCGGTAAGATTTTAGCTGGGTTAGCCGGTCTTGTTCTTCTTTATTTTGCCTATAGCTACATCACAACGCCTGCCGTGATGCCACCGGAAGAAATGGCAAAGCTCAACCCATTTCAAGGGTATAATGACTCACTGACTAGCCCTGATCCTGCGGTGATGTTGAGTAAAGTGGCGGATACCTACAATAAAATTCTGACGCTACCTGGTTGGGACGTCAGAAATTTTGATTATAAACCAGGCGCAATCACAGTTGAAATGGTATCACGAGGCAGCAGTGCTGGTAGCATGCTTGACTGGGCGCATAATAATCATTTTGGGATGTCAGTTAAATCGAGTGGGTTTAGCTTGGATACAGCCGTCACCAGTCCAAACCGCCCACTGCCTAGTAAAATATATCCGATGACTGAGATTATCGCGACATTGGTGGATCGCATCGCCAGTATTTTACCAGGCAACCATTTGACGATGGGGACATTTACTAAAAAAGGACGCTATACTCAGGTAGCAGTGACGATTAATTATAATAATATTTCTTCCATACAGTTGGGGATGCTTAGTACGGCATTGCGAGATATGCCACTGACATTAGAGAGTGTCGTCTTTACTGAAAATAACGGCAAATTAAACGGAAAAATTGTTGTTAATGCATTAGGTACCTAACTATGAAATCTGACAAATCATCATTAGCATCAGGCATGGCGCCCCGACAAAAGGCGATTATTGCAGGTGTTGCGGTTATTATTCTTATCATACTGTGGTTATCGTACAGTATGTATCAAAATTCGCAGCCGATGGTTGTGACCCCCACACCGACCACAGCGCCTATAGCTGGTGCTGCCACAGCACCAGGGGGCATGCCACCTATTCATACGCCATCGCAAGCCAAGCTTACCACGCAGCCAATGACGGAGCGTGAAGCGCAGCTCATGAAGATACAGCAAGAAACAGAATCAAGTTACATTAAAGCGATGAGTGAATTGCAGTTGCTGAAGTTGAATCAACAATTCGCAGAAACCAATCAAGCGATCATGAAGGCGAAGTTGGAGACGGTGAGCGCGCAAAAGAAAATCGTTGATTTATTACAAACGGATGCGGAACGTGCTAATGCGGCAGGTCAGGGCGCAAACATCACGCCTGCGGCGATGGAAGCAGCAATGCGCAACATGCAAGCACAGCAACAATTAGCACAACAACAAGCTATTGCCAATTATACAGTGGTGTCGGTCACAAATTTACAAGGCCAATGGCGTGCGGTGCTGGGTACTCAGGGGCGCCTATTTAGCGTCAAAGTGGGTGATGTCTTACCAGTAGACGGTGCAAAAGTCCTGAGCATCAGTAGTTCTGGCGTTACAGTGCAACGTAATGGCATATCTAAACGCTTTTCAATGGTGCCAATTATTTAGCATGACCCTCACGACTGTCGGGGTAACCGTTGCCTGGTTGCCCTGACGCTACCTGTCATCTTTGTCAGCACATCAAAAGTCTCGAGTGGTATGATAATGCCGCGATCATAGCGCGCAACGCTTGTTGGCATAAGTTTTTTGGCGGTGTTCACACGCCACCTGAAACAACCATTTTGCCGCAATCAAAAAACCTTGTTAATTTATGATGTCACATAAAGACTTGATGTGATTGCCTGCGGCTCGTTTTCTAAATAGGCATGTAACAACGTTGTTAGTTTTAATGAAGCAACAAGGTGCCCTAGTTCCCCTTGTGTTAGTGCGGCATAATCACTAGCGGTTAATGTGTTGGTGACATTTTTACTATCATTTGGTTCACACACAATCCTCAAGAGTTTTTGTACTGCGGCTGTTTTCTCATGGGCACTGAAACTAAATAAGCCGCGCATACTCACCAATAAGCAGTTCTCGCTGACATGTCGCTCCTTACGATGATCTAGATAATTTAAGAGTGCTGAGCATTGCTTCAAAGCGCGGTACATGGTATCACACTGCGCTGAACTCAAATGCGCTGTAAGTGCGCAATGGGCCATCATCTTATTAAGTTGCATGGTACAACTGTTCAAGGTTGCCAAAGCTACCCACGGAAATTGTTGGGACAAGGCGTCTACTGCAATACATAACTCCCCCTGCTCATTACGGGTCACCTTGATTTTTTTGATCAACGGGTTTGCTAGTATCGTTAATTCACTTGGTGTGAACGATCTACCAACGTTTTTAGACCGTTGGAATTGATAATCATCCGCGAATGCGATAAGACCTTTACCAAAATGGGTGTTATCTAAATTAGTCATATTCACCGCATAACAACCACGCTTGGTGGGTCCTTCATGCCCATGATAAAACTCACATTCAAACGCCTTCGTGCTAGGCATCGTTTTGAGTGAGCCTCTATAAGGATGTCGGCCCCAAGTTAAGCGTGCGAATGGATAGTCGATTGAAATATTAAGCGACCCCTCTTGATTGATACATGCATCCATTTCTTTTGCAAATTGACGCAGACCGTTTTTGATGAGATCCGCTTGAAACTGATGATTGATGGCATCGATGGTGGTAGCTAGTGCGTTGACTGAATGCTGGTCGTAGGGGATCTGATAATAGCGAGCAAATGCTTGAATGGTTTCGAGTGCCACGGGTGCGTGCGTATAAATATGGATGATTGGGGGTTCAACATCGTTTTGTAACGCATAATCGATTAACTTTAGATGAGGTAGGTAATAGGCTTGCGCGAGTTTTTGTACTTCTTGGGCATCAATCACTCCTTTGGTTATCCAGTGACGCAAATTGACCATGGATGAGGCTTGATCCATCAGCGCTAAAAAGCGTGGTTCATAGGTGGGGTTGTCTGCCAGTAAGTTCATGACAAATTCTGCCCCATGATTGGAAAGTAGTATGCTAGTGGTAACATCAGAAGTATTTAATTTTTGCAATACTAATAAGGTTAAGTAGTCGTTGAAACCACGATCTGCACATTCATCGCCGATCAGGCGAACCTTGCATGGTTGAATCGTCGCAGCTTCGAGTATTGCCATAAATTCAGTCACATCGTGTTGGGTAAAGTGCTGCTTATCACGTTTGCGATCGCATTTCATGTATAGCTGGTATAAGCGATAATAATCTTTTGCACCGTGCTGCAGGGTCATCACGCCTGCCTGTATAAGAAAATAAATGAGTTTTAGCGTATTACCATGCAAGTCGCCAATAGTCACTTCATCTGTAGGCGCGACTTGAAATAGTTCTTTGGGGTGATGGCTCAAATCGCCTGCTAAGGTGATGAGTTCAACGCTTGAGCTTGTTTGGGGTTGTGTGTGATCAGGCTTATTGTGGCTATTCTTGTTGCGTGTATCCATGTGGGATCAGCCTTATTATTTTTAATAGATGACTGTTACCATTGTAACGCGAATTGAAGGTTAATTTGTTAAAGGGTGGTCACGATCAATTGACTAAATGGATGTTGATTGCTGCATGATGGCGTCATCACGCTGCAAAAAGTGCGGAATTTAGTTCGAAAATTGGCTCGAAACAGAGCCAACTAATGGCTTTTAATTCAGTACACCGCTAAACACCCGCGTGGCAGGGCCACACATTTTGACACCTTGGCTAGGATCTGGCCAACTAATGTCTAAGGTGCCAAAGCGCAGTTGTACTTGCACCGTCGTTGCCAGCCAATCATTAGCGATGCCTGCTACCACAGCGGCACAAGCATTACTACCGCAGGCAAATGTTTCACCACTGCCGCGTTCCAAGGTGCGCAATTGTACGTGTTGACGATCGAGAATTTTCAACCAACCAATATTGACGCCTTGTGGGAACAAAGGATGTTGAGTGATCGGTGTGGCGGCTGCTTCCGGCTTGATGGTATCAAGGTTATCGACACGAATGATGGCATGGGGATTACCCAGATCAATGACACTAAAGGGTGGTGTCTGTTCTTCAGCGTTGATCGGGGTGTAGAGTTTTTCTTGGATGACGGGTTGGCTCAATGTCAGTGAAATATGATCATAATCTTCAATCAGCACGGGAAAAATACCAGCGCTCGTCGCGAGGGTGAATGTCTTTTGAGCACTCAATCCCTCTTCATGGATATAACGACTGACACAGCGTAATCCATTACCACATTGCTCAGCCATACGCCCATCAGCATTGAAGATGCGACAAAAAAAATCGGCTTCTTGAGAGGTTTCTATCACCAAGAGTTGATCAAAACCAATACCTAAATGTCGATTGGCTAAACGTTGTATTTGTTGACTATCGAGGGTAAAGGGCTGTTGGCGCCCATCAATGATGGCAAAATCGTTACCTAGACCATGCATTTTGGTGAAACGAATGGGCGCGCTATGATTCACTGGGAGCCTCCTTGCTCTGTTTGGGTAGGTGATGATTCTGGTAGATACAATTTACCATATTGCCCACAGGATGTGAGGGTGAGCAATACCATCACCCATCCTAGCCAGCGCATTAGCCTAAGTTCCGATAATGTTCAATAATACCTAGGGTCGCCGCATCCATGTCTGCTGATACCTGATCATGTTGTAATTGTTGCAAGATGGTAGGCAGTAGTTGCTTGCCTAGTTCTACACCCCATTGGTCAAAAGAATTAATATCCCAAATCACGCCTTGTACAAATATTTTATGCTCATAAAGGGCAATTAACGCACCAAGATTTTTGGGGGAGACGCGATCTAAAAACAGGATGGTGCTTGGCCGATTGCCTGGTATCACCCGGTGTTTAGCCTGTCGCTTTGCTTCTTCCTGGGAACAGTTTTTGGCTATCATTTCTTGGTAAGCTTCGTCGTATGTCTTGCCGCGCATCAAAGCCTGTGCTTGAGAAAGGGCGCTTGCAAACAGAATTTCTTGATGGGTTACGGCAGTATTGCTGTTTCGCGCCAGAATGAAATCGACTGGAATCATTTGTTTACCCTGATGCAGCATTTGATGATACGCATGCTGACCGCGACAACCTTCGTCACCGAAGATGACTGGGCTTGCTAAGCAAGTTAATTCATCGCCATTTAAGCGACGACTCTTACCATTGCTTTCCATGTCTACTTGTTGCAAATAAGCAATGAAATGAGTTAACCGGTCGGCATAAGGGATAATCGCATGTGCGCTGGTCTGAAAGAAATTTTCATACCAAATGCCGAGGAGTGCCATGATCACTGGCATGTTATGTGCGAAATCGGTTTGGCGAAAGTGCTCGTCCATCGTATGTGCACCTGCCAAAAAATCACGATAATGATTGGGGCCAATGAGCAGCAAGATTGGTAGGCCAATCGCCGACCAGACTGAATAGCGACCCCCAACCCAATCCCAAAGCGCAAAGATATTCTCTTCGTCAATCCCAAACGCACGTGCTTTATCCGGCGCGGCAGTCACGGCAATGAAGTGTGGTGCCAGTTGGGTGGTGCCCAATTTGTTTTGCATCCAGTGACGGATGGTGGTGGCGTTAGTCAATGTTTCGATGGTAGTAAAGGATTTTGAAGAAATGATAAAGAGTGTCGTTTCCGGATTGAGCGACGTTAAGAGATCATCCAACGGCACACTATCGACAGTGGAGATGAAGTGACAGCGTAGGTGACTGACAGCAAAATCTTTCAATGCATGCGTCGCCATCATCGGGCCAATGTAAGAACCGCCAATACCGACATTGACGATCGTATCTATAGGTTTGCCGGTGACACCTAGCCAACGTTGTGCATGTACCTTTTCGGCAAACGCTAGCATTTGTGCTTGGACTTTGGCAATGTGCGCGGCGACATTATCACCTTGGATATCGATGGATCTATGGTGCTGATCACGTAATGCCGTATGTAAGGCTGGTCGTTTTTCTGTGTTATTAATAGCACCGCCATTGAAAAGTGCGTCGATTTTTTCGCTGAGCTTCGCGTCGTGTGCGAGATTGAGCAATAGCGTTAGAGCATGCGTATCGATGCGATGTCGAGAATAATCTAATAGAAGTTCATCATGTTTTAGGCTGAATTTGTGAAAACGTGCCTGATCTTCAGCAAACCAATCCCGTAGGGATTTGCCTTTAATTTTGCCGAAGTACTGGTTAAGTGCCTGCCAGGCGTCTAGTGTCTGAGTGGCATTCATGAGATTGTCTTGTGCCCCTATATCGGAGAGAACAGCGCCATCAGCCACATTTTACATTGAAAGCTTCACTTTCAAGGTGGCGATATCGTGCTCAATGTGTACTCTTTGGATTTTGGCATGTATATTATATGATGCATGCTTAATTTTATACCGTTTTGTGCTTCTAATGCGCCGTGTGCTATCAACGAACATGGGGTCTAGCTATCATGGATGAACTATTCCAGCGTTTAGAAAATCGCATCAAAAGGCTCGTAGCCCAACATCATCAACTTAGGCAAGATCATGACGTGCTCTATCATGGCAAACACAAACTTGCTCATGAAAAAAATGCGCTCATGACTAAGCAGTTGCAGGCTATTTCACAAATTGAAACCTTGGTATCAAAATTAAAAAACATCGAGAAACTGCCATGACGGATCAAATCGTAAGTACATCGATTGAAATTTTAGGAAAACACTATCCAATTAGGTGTTTGGAGTCTGAAGTCGCTTCATTGCAGCAAGCTGCGGTCTATTTGAATGAAAAAATGCATGAGGTACGTGACTCTGGTAAGGTCATTAATCTCGAGCGCATCGCAATCATCACCGCCTTGAATATGGCATATGAATGTCTGCAAATGGACAAACAAAAAAATCATCAGCTGCTTAAAATGAATCAGCGACTGGCGTTGTTATACGATAAACTTGAGGCAGCCATGTCGCGATCGCTACAGACGGAATTGCTTTACACCTAAGTCAATGGTGAGCTGTGGCGCCTAACGATCACCGTTCGCACGAGGAATGCAGTGCTCGTGCTTGTCATGCGTCTATTGTCGACTTAACATAGCGATTTGTTTGCATGAAAGGCGCAGTTGCATGGCTATTTCTAAATATCATTTACGCAAAGAATATCGCGCGACACGTGCACGTATCCCCGCTACCTATCGTGAGGAAGCAGCACGCCAAGCCGCCGCACTACTGACAACCTTACCTGCTTTTCTAAGCGCCAATGCGATTGCTTGCTACTTACCCACCAAAGAAGAATTCGATGCCTCTCTGGTGATTGAAGCCATTTGGCAGGCTAAAAAATCGTGTTACTTACCTGTGTTAGCAGAAGATGGCGCTCAATTTTTATATTTTGTGCATTATGCTTATGGCGATGGTTTACGCATGAATCGCTATGGCATTCTAGAACCCACCCATATGGCTAATCATATCTCACCAGAAGCACTCGATCTCACCATCACGCCTTGTGTGGCTTTTGATCGTGCGGGTCATCGTTTAGGCACCGGTGGTGGTTATTATGACCGCACCTTTGCGTTTTTACAGGCGGGTACCATCACAAAGCCACAAATGATGGGCTTGGCGTTTGCAGCACAAGAAGCCCCCGAGGTGCCGGCCGACCCTTGGGATATCTCCCTCATCGGCACCCTCACTGAAAAGGGATTTGTCACTAAAATTTAATGTTGCTAATGGCGCTTGTTAGGCGACGGCGTGATAACCTAGCCACACGGCGATGATACCGAGGGTGACTTGCACGACGACGTTAATCACTGCAAACAGTAAATGACTATCAAGCAAGAGTAGAAATGTTTCTAATCCAAACGATGAAAATGTCGTAAATCCACCCAATAAACCGATTTGAATAAAAAGTCGCATTTCAGGGGTGAGTTGATTTTTGGTTTCAATTAATCCGGCAAAGAGACCAGCACATAAACAACCGAGCAAATTCACGAAGAGTGTCGCATAGGGAAAATAAGGGAAATGCATGACATGATTGATCACCACATTGCACGTGTATCGCAACATGGTACCTAACATGCCACCTAGACCGACGATTAATAATTTTTGCATGGTTCTTGCGTCTCTTGTAACACGTTGATGATGGAGATTAGCTCTCGAATAGCGATAAAAAACATCGTATATTCGATGTTAGGATTCGCGCGCAACGATGCTAATGTGTTATCCCAGCGTTGTAATGCGCGGGCATGTTTGTGCATCCAGTGATCAATGAGTTTCATAACACTTGGTTCGTGTTTGCTTTCATTCATAATTGCAATCGTCACTGATTTTTGCGCCAAATCTAATTCGTCGCGCAACGTTAAACGTGCCAGCGTGTTCCAATGTCCTTGACGCGCATCTGCTGCGATCTGATCACGGAACCATAATAAATTTAATCGTTCTCCCGACGTGAAATAAAGCTTTGCGGTTTTTTCTAAATCGAATTTGTTTAACGTGGCTACTTCAATGATATTGAGTGCTGTGTATATCGCTCTATAAGTCGCGATGCGCTTGGCAGAAGCTTCGGGCAACCCAGCTTTGATAAATTGTTTGTTAAGTGATTCTAAGTAAGACCGTGTATATCCTGCCATTAAATTAGGAATCAAATCCTCAAGTTTTTTCACGCGCAACGCATAATGCTCAACCAATTTTTCTAGCTTGCCTCTCATGCGATTATTTTGTAACAACCAGCGTGTAGCAAGATTGATCAGGTGACGAATATTGGAAAGCATTTCATATTCATTTTGTAAGGATACTTTATAATCTAATGACTCAATCAGTTGTAGTAGCTCATTTGATCCGAAAATTTCAGCGGCGACTAATTCAGCGCGAATAATGTCAGCCACAGTTGCACCTGTTTCCATTTGTAAACGGTAAACAAAAGTGATTCCCATTTTGTTGACAATATGATTGCTAAGCTGCGTGGCGACAATGTCACGCTGTAAACGATGATCAGTTAATGCTGGTTGGTATTTATTGCTGATTGTTGGTGGGAAGGCAGTCGTCACGATATGGTTAATATAAGGATCTTCGGGTAATGACGATTCCAGTATTTCATGTTTGATATAAATTTTTGTATAGGCAAGGAGTACTGCCAATTCAGGTCGCGTTAAGCCTTGCTCTGCGGCTTTACGCTCTATTAATTTTTTATCGTCTGGCAAAGATTCTACCTGGCGGTTAAAAATATTTTTCCGTTCTAAATCTTTAATGTACTCTGTATGCAAGCTAATATATTTTTGCGCGCGTTCTGCAGAAAAACTGATAGCCAATGCTTGGTCATAATTATCTTTCAACACTAGTTCGGCTATTTCATCTGTCACTGAGGCGAGGAGTTTATCACGTTTATTCAACGTTAATTTTTTAGCGCGCATTTCTTCATTGAAAAGGATTTTTAAATTGACTTCATGATCCGAGCAATCTACGCCTGCAGAATTATCGATGAAATCTGTGTTAATTAAGCCACCTGTTAAGGCATATTCGATACGACCTAATTGGGTAAAACCTAGGTTGCCGCCTTCACCAACAACCTTACAACGTAACTCACTCCCATTGACGCGACAAAAGTCATTGGTGCGATCACCAACATCTGCATTCGTTTCTGTGCTGGCTTTGACATAAGTACCTATACCACCGTTATAAAGTAAGTCTACCGGTGCTTTTAAAATAGCACGAATGAGATCATTGGGTGTCAGGGTATCATCCTCAATGGCGAGTATGGCTTTGATTTGTGGTGTGATCGTGACAGCTTTAGCGGAACGTTTGAAGACGCCTCCACCTTTAGAAATTAATTTCGGGTTATAATCGTCCCATGATGATACAGGTAGACTGAATAATCGAATACGTTCGTAATACGATACTTCGGGATCTGGGTTAGGATCAATAAACACATGACGATGATCAAATGCGGCAATAAGCTTGATATGTTTGGAATAAAGCATCCCATTGCCAAAAACATCACCGCTCATATCACCTATGCCAACCACAGTGACATCAGTGGTGAGTAAATTGAGATTCAATTCGCGAAAATGGCGTTTGATGGATTCCCACGCACCACGTGCAGTAATACCCATTTTTTTATGATCATAGCCCGATGACCCACCCGAAGCGAAGGCATCCCCGAGCCAAAAATGATGTGCTTTAGCGATGTCGTTGGCGACGTCAGAAAATGTTGCTGTCCCTTTGTCTGCGGCGACGACCAAGTAGGGATCATCATCATCGTGACAAACCACTTGCTTAGGATGCACAATCGCTTTACCGACGATATTATCTGTAATGGATAATAAACCGCTAATAAAAGCTTTATAGCAACATAAAACTTCTTTATACAGTGATTCGCGATCACGTAAATTGTTTGTTAGTTTTAAGACGAATCCACCTTTTGCACCTGATGGGACGATCACTGCATTTTTAACCACTTGTGCTTTCATTAAACCTAAGATTTCCGTACGAAAATCTTCAACGCGATCAGACCAACGTATACCGCCACGCGCAACTTTTGCATTACGTAAATGTATCGCTTCAAAGCGCGGTGAATAAATAAATATTTCATATAACGGTAATGGTAATGGTAATTCTGGTATTTCTCTGGAGCTTAATTTAAAGGATAAATAGGGATAGTGTTCCCCTTTCTCATTCAACTGGAAATAGTTTGTGCGTACGGTAGCTTTGATGAGGGCTAATAATTGGCGAATGATGCGATCTTCATCTAAGCTGGCAACTGATTCTAAATCGGTCAAAATACTTTGTTCAATGACAGATGCCTCTTTGTGTGCTTTGGCGACATGTGGGTCATTGTTAGCGATGAACAGCTTGACTAGGTTTTTAGCAATAGGTGCATTATTTAACAATGCTCTTTCGATGTAAGGTTGACTAAAACGAAAACCAATTTGTCGTAAGTATTTGGCATAAGCGCGCAATACCATAATATCACGCCATGATAACAGTGCGGCTAAGACTAACTTGTTAAAACCATCGTTCTCAGAAAGGCCTGTGTAAATACTAATAAATGCATCTTGAAATAAATTTTTGATGGTATCTATTTCAAAAGGTGCATGCGTGTACATCACTGCGAAATCGCTGATGTAGATCACTTGCTTTGCTTTAGTGGTAATTTTCGATGGACGTTCATTGTAAGTACGCAGATCTAAATTCTCTAACATCGGCAAGATGTCTGAGAGTGCAATGGGTGCTTCCCATTGAAATAATCGCAAATGTAGCGGATGTTCTTTTTCTGGTGCGTGATAAAAGTGTAGTTGTAGTGGATTTTCGTTGGACAACTTTTCCATGTATTGGATGTCGAGCACGGCAGTATCTACGGTGAACTCATCTGTGTAACTGCTGGTGAACCCGTCACTATATTTTAGATCGAGCGCGGCACCTTTTTTTTCACCGTAACTCTCGATTAATTTATTTTCTAGCTTTTCCTTCCATGTGAGCGCCATGCACAAGATCCTATTGGTGAGGGGTGAGTGTCCGTACTACCCTATTTAAACAGAGGTCAATAGACCTTACTATCATAGTTTTTTCCAATCATCGGAATCAATAGTACGTCCCTGCTTCCTTTTTTTGCTTGTCTGCACTGCATCCTTTGGGCTGAAAAAACGTTGCCTAATCCAGGAAGCGAAGTACAAGATTAAGCCGACAATTGCACCAAAAAAGAAGAGATAGGCAAATAGCATAACACCAAATGCAAATGCCACCATGGCGATGCCGATGAATATAAAGGGGATGAACTGGTTTAAGAATCGTTGCATAGTGCCACCTCAGTCAGAGCTTTAAAATGCATCCCAAAGTTTTTCTGGTTTTTCTACCTCCGATGGCGTATCACGTAAATGATAAATACGCGCATATTTTTCTATTTCTTTGATCTGGGAAGCAGACAGCTTAGGATTTTCCCGATCATAATGGGTGATAAATTGATCAAGTTTGCTGATGTAGCGATTAAGCCCTAAAATTTCGGTTAACTTAAACATACAAGGCTCCTATTTAAGCCGGCGATTATAACATAGTCATGCATATAGGCTAAACAATCCTGAAAGGTGCGGCATACCTCTCATCAATCATACGCTGAACAAAGTGAGTGGCCCATTTGGCATCGCGCGCCCAGAAATTTTACACACAAGTATTGCCCCCTGTTGCATAATATAAGAATGTATAGGCGCATAGATAGTGATCATTAATCTCTCACATTGTACGCTACGGCGCCTGTAGGCTTAAGCGAACGCCATGGCAATGGCAGTATTAGAGGATGGCACTCACTGCACGTGAAACAACCAATGCCATTTGTTCCACGCGAGGCTGGCAGTGACTAATCACTAAGGAAGATGATGAAGCTATTCAAGCTATTACTCATTGCAAGCGTCATGTTGGGGCTAACAACGCAAGCCACCGCACAAAATGCTGCACATCGTAAACATCATTTCATCCACCATGCACGTAAAAAAGCCCATCACTATCTTCATCTCGTTAAAAATAGCGTTTCACCCGCCAAGGCCAGCGTCACCTTGCCGGCCGCGATCGAAGGTGTCCCACAGTTACGTGCTGCGCTAGAACAACTCATTACGTCTGGCAGTAGTAATGCGAATGTCGCAGTGTATGTCAAATCGATGCGTGGCCGCGATGTCATCTACACACGTAACATTCATCAACCGCTCGCACCAGCAAGCACCTTAAAAATTCTCACCGCGGAAGCAGCATTGCTGCATTTGGGTCCTGATTATCGATTTGCGACACAGCTATATACTGATGCGACCGTGGTCAAAAATGGTGTATTGGAAGGTAATCTCTACATTGTGTTGAGTGGTGACCCCACTTTGACTTTTTATGATGTCGTGGATTTGCTAATCGCATTAAAAAGTCAGCAGATCACTACCATCGCTGGGAATGTCTATATCGATAATACTGCCTATGATTCGCAAGTTTACGGACCTGGATGGGAAGGAAAAGATAAA
Organism: uncultured Coxiellaceae bacterium; assembly: GCA_964648015.1. GTDB lineage: Bacteria > Pseudomonadota > Gammaproteobacteria > DSM-16500 > DSM-16500 > Aquicella. The sequence continues at coordinate 62,487 of CAZYKO010000010.1, read as the reverse complement.
GAATATTGTTACGCAGCACCTATTAGTGCCAGTATCATTAATCATAACTGTATTTCATTGAAAGTTGCAGCAGCTAAAAATCCTGGACGTGTGGCCCGTGTGGTGACATCACCTAAATATTTTTATCCGAAGATTATTAATTCCGTGATGACGAAACCGGTACGCCGTAATTGTTCGCTGCATTTATCGACCGAGTCAGATAGTACAATCAATCTCAATGGCTGTGTTGGCAAAGATCAATCTTATGGTTTTAATTACGTGGTGACTGCTATACCCGAATATGATCGTGCCTTATTTAAATATTTAATGACACGCATTCATGTGAAGGTTGCTGGGCATGTGACTTTCGGTGCTACCCCTACCAATCTCACCCTCATCGGTACACATGCGTCTGAGCCTTTGCGTGTTTTGATTGTTGAAATGCTTAAAAAATCTGACAATGTATTTGCTGGGGCCATTTTCAAAAAACTTGGGCAGAGCTATACAAAACAACCCGGGAGTTGGGAAAACGGGAGTTATGCGGTCACACAAATTTTAGCAAAACAAGCTGGTGTCGATACACGTGGGATGCGCATCTTGGATGGTTCAGGATTATCGCCCAACAATCTCACAACGCCGGCGCAATTGATGCAAGTGTTGGAATTTGCTTATCATCATTACCAAACGAGTTATGAATTTGTCTCGGCATTACCTGTCGCTGGTGTCGATGGCACACTTAAGAACCGCATGAGTAATATAACCCGTAAGGTGCGGGCTAAAACGGGTACCATCTCGGACGTGGTGAGTTTGGCAGGTTATGTGGTCAGCGCCGATAAAGAGACCCTAGCCTTCGTGATTATGGTAAATGGTGCGAAAGGGAATCATTGGCGATATCGTGAATTAGAAGATGACATCGCCACTGCATTAACACGATTTAAGCGCACGCCTAATGATGCGCCTCAATCACATTTGGCATGGCGATCGCGACGCGACTAAATTGCATCAAATTTTATTTCGTCAACCAAATGACGAGTATGGCACACAGCAAAGTTGTCGCAACACCGGCGATAAAATACCCTAATTTCACTCGATCAGCTGCTTGAGCCTCTTGTGCTTTAGCACCGCTTTGCTGCTCGAAACGTCTACGTTCTTGTTGTACCTTAGTTTCATTCAAGACTTCATAAATTAAAGAAGGGATACTCGGGAGTTGTTCTGACCATAAAGGTAATTGATCGCGTACATGTTTTAAAAATGCTTTGACACCGATTTGTTTACGCAACCATTTTTCAATTTGCGGTTTGGCGACCGCAAGAATATCCAAATCAGGCGCGAGCTGTCGGCTCAAGCCCTCGATACTCATTAATGTTTTTTGGAGCAAAATTAATTGTGGTTGGATATTGATATTAAAGCGACGAGCGACTTGAAATAATTTCAACATGAGTTGCCCAAAAGAAATCATGGCCAGTGGTTGGGCGAAAATGGGTTCGGAGACTGAGCGTATGGCAGCTTCGAATAAATCAGCGCGTGTATCCGGGGGTAACCAACCGCAGGCGATATGTAACTCAGCGACACGTAAATAATCGCGTTTAAAAAAAGCTACCATGTTTTCGGCTAAATACCGTTGATCATTGTGATTCAGCGAACCAACAATGCCGAAGTCGACTACCACAAAACTAGGATTATCAGGATCGGTGATGTTGACAAAAATGTTGCCGGGATGCAAATCAGCGTGGAAAAAGCTATCCCTAAAGACTTGGGTAAAAAATATTTCTAAACCACGTTCAGCAAGCTTTTTCATATTCACTTGATGATGACGTAATTTGTCGATGTCATAAATGGGAATACCGTAGATACGTTCAATGGTGAGTACGTCTGTTGCAGAATGTTCCCAGAAAATTTTCGGCACATATAGGCTAGACGAGCCAGCAAAGTTACGTCGTAATTGTGATGCGTTCGCACCTTCACGAGCTAAGTCTAATTCGTCGTCCAGGGTTTGTGCGATTTCCGCAACAATTGCCTTAGGTTTGAAGCGCTTTGCTTCCGACCAATAGCGTGTGGCAATGTCTGCGAGTGTCATTAGTAAATCTACATCGCGCGCAATGACTTTGTGAATGTTAGGACGCAGCACTTTGACGACAACGGCTTCACCAGTTAAAAGTTTAGCAGCATGTACTTGCGCAATAGAGGCGGATGCTAAGGCATTTATATCAAATTCTAAAAATAATGCTGATAGTGGATGGCCCAAAGATTTCTCAATCATTTCTTTGGCTTTCTCACCTGGAAAGGGTGGGACACGGTCTTGTAATTTTGCCAACTCAATGGCGATGTCGTCCGGTAATAAATCGCGGCGCGTTGAAATCATTTGTCCCGCTTTGACAAAAATAGGCCCTAGGGCTTCTAAGGCTAAACGGATGCGCTCACCACGACTGTACTTATTTCTAAGCAGCCAATAAAAAGGATTGAGATAAACCAGTACCCGTAACGGAATAAACCAATGGTCGCCTAAAAATATTTCGTCGATATTATAGCGCACCAAAATGTAGTTAATGCGTAGTAAACGCAACAAGCGGTTAAATAGCTTCACTGTCGTCATGATCCTGTGTTGGTGCGGTATGCGCTAGCGCTGTCAGTTGTTTAACACGAACTTCTAGTCTGTCAACGTCCATGCGTAAGTTGTCTATGTCGGTGAAAAAATCTTGTAATGCTTCGCGCTGTGGTAACCACAGCGCTTCTTCATGTACATATTCATTGATATTTTGCAGTAACGTATTTTTGGTTTTGTTTAGCCAACCGGTCATGTCTCTGAAAGTGCGACCAATATGGTGGGCGGGGATATCCCCAAGCCACTTGGAAAGATGCTCGTCAACATCAAGATGCAGTTGATCAAATAAGGCGAGCGCATGTTGCGCAACACTCGCATTGCCTTCGATTTGTAAATCCTCAGCAAAGAACCGTTGTCGATTATCTTTATCGAGCATGGCACCCATCATTTGTAAAGGTGTGCCACGTAACTGAGCATCTGTTGCTTCAAGTGTATCGCTTTGTACGGTGACACCGGTTAGTGAGAAATGGCAATACAACGTTACGTGGATTGGTAGCAATTCAACAGCGATACTTTTACCATTTAATAATTTCAAACGATCACTGGAAGCAGGATCTAAGTGTAAATAACGGTTAATTGCCGTGCTGAATGCATTAAGAAAATAATCTTTAATCACTAGTATTTGTATCCTTTGTGTAGCGCAACAATGCCGCCATTAAAATTGTGATAGGTCACATCTTCAAAGTCAGCAGCCAGCATCATTTGTTTCAGCGTTTCTTGATCAGGATGCATGCGTATCGATTCAACCAAGTATTGGTAGCTATCTCGATCTTTTGTGACGAGTTCACCAAGTTTGGGGATCACATTGAAAGAATAAAAATCATAGATTTTATTGAGTAATGGTGTTTGTGGGTGGGAAAATTCCAGCACCAGCAATTTACCACCTGGTTTCAAGACGCGATACATAGCTCGCAAAGCCGTCGCTTTATCGGTGACATTACGCAAGCCAAAAGCGATGCTCACACAATCAAAACTGTCATCTGCAAAAGGAAGTTGTTCAGCATCAGCCAACACAAATGCAATATTTCCCAAGAGTCCATCATCAATCAAACGATCGCGACCTACCGCGAGCATGCTGTCATTAATGTCAGTCATGATCACTTGACCGCGAGTACCCACAGCTTTAGCAAACGCTTTGCTAAGATCACCGGTACCGGCGGCCACGTCTAATACGGTTTGCCCCGGTCGCAAGTTGGCTTCATTGATGGTGAAACGTTTCCATAAGCGATGCAAGCCCATAGACATCAAATCATTCATTAAGTCATATTGTCCTGCCACCGAATGAAAGACGTCTGCGACTAAATGCGATTTCTGCGCAGCATCAACTTGTTGGTAACCAAAATGGGTAGTATTTGCAGTTTTTTTATCGGACACAAAGATATTCCTAACAGTTGTGTGGGGCTAAAGTGGCAATGTTGTCATCAGACAGGCGCCTCTTCGATCGCTGGTTGTGTTTTTTGGCGAGCTTTGCTTTTCTCGGCAACGGGTTGTGTACTACGTCTTAGGATTTCACCTGCCAATGCCAAATAGGCGAGTGCGCCTTGTGATTTTTCATCGTAATGTAAAATAGGGGCGCCATGACTTGGTGCTTCGGCTAAGCGTACGTTGCGGGGGATCACAGTGCGATAGACGCGATCCGGAAAGTGCTGGATGAGTTGCGCTGAAACGTCGACGGCGAGTCGGTTACGGCCATCGTACATTGTGCGTAGCAAGCCTTCGATATGTAAGCGTGGATTGACGGTCGCACGAATTTCTTCGATGGTTTTTAGCAGTGCGCTCAAGCCTTCAAGTGCAAAATATTCGCATTGGATAGGAATGAGAACTGAGTCAGCGGCCACCAAGGCATTGACCGTTAAGATGCTGAGAGAGGGTGGACAGTCGATAAGGATGTAATCGTAACGATCGCGTACCGTATCGAGAATGGATTTGAGTCGTTGCTCGCGTTGTGGTAATTGCAACAATTGTACTTCTGCGACGATAAGTTCTTGATTAGTGGCTAAGAGGTCATAGTTGCTAGCCGTGGGGATGATCGCTTGTGTCAACGCGATATCACCGCAGAGCACATGATGTGCGGCATAAGTCATTTGTTCTTTACCTACACCGCTGCCGACACTCGCATTCCCCTGGGGATCGAGATCGATGAGTAACACGCGTCGTTTCATGGCAGCAAAAGAAGCCGCGAGATTGATACTGGTGGTGGTTTTACCCACGCCGCCTTTTTGATTAGTGATTGCAATAATTTTTCCCACGTGAGTTTCCCCTACTTTTCGCTCGGTGAAGAGCATTGAAGACAGACGATATGCCTATCAGCATGTATCCCTTGGATCGTTAAACGTGTGGTACTTGTTACCTTAAAACTCGATGGTACATCAGTCAATTCATCTTGGGGGTATTTTCCCTTCATGGCGATGTATTTGCCATTTTGACAGAGCAAGTGTTGCGTGGCTTCAATAAACTGACGAATAGTGCCAAAAGCTCTAGATAAGATACTATCAAAACAGTGCTCAGGATGAAAATCATGACTATTCGAATGTTGTACTTGGACATTGGAGAGCTGTAACTCAGCCACGACTTGGGTCAGAAATCGGGTTTTTTTGCCTACCTTATCTAACAATACCCATTGACGCGTGGGATCGAGGATTGCGAGGGGGATGCCAGGTAAGCCACCGCCACTGCCAACATCGAGGAGTCGCTTTCCTTGCAGATAGGGGGCAATCATCAAACTATCGATCAAATGCAAATAGACCATGTCTTTGGGATCAGTAATGGTCGTTAAGTTAAACACTTGATTCCAGGTTTGTAGGAGTGTCAGATAATGACATAACTGCGTGATTTGCGTATCACTGAGTTCTAAATGATTTTCTTGTAATGCTTTCACCAAGATAGGTTTGTAATTTGTCATCTAATTTGCGCCGCTCACTTTTTGTTTTTTGAGATGGACTAATATCAAGGAAATCGCAGCGGGCGTGATGCCTGGCACGCGAGATGCCATGCCAATGGTGGCGGGACGAATGGCGCTCAGTTTTTGTTTCACCTCGGCGGATAACCCCACAATCGTGTCGTATGATAAATTATCCGGGAGTTTCAGCGTTTCTTGACGCAGCTGTTTGGCGATTTCATCTTCTTGACGATCAATATAGCCAGCGTACTTCGTTTGAATGTCGATTTGTTCTGCGGCTTGATCATCTAGGATAGCTGGCCCTAGTGCTGGAATACGCATGAGTTGGCGATAAGTGACGTTCGGTCGTTTCAAGAGCTCGAGCAAACGATATTCGCGTGTGATGGGTTGGGCCAATAAATCGGCAACTGCGGTGCCATTGTCGGTATCAGGGCGAACAATGAACGCATGTAGGCGCTCACGTTCTTTGACGAAGGTCTCGCGTTTGGATTGAAAGCGTTGCCAGCGTGTCTCATCAATCAAGCCAAGTTCGCGCGCTTTGGGTGTTAAGCGTAAATCAGCATTGTCTTCGCGGAGTAACAAACGATATTCGGCTCGCGAGGTGAACATGCGATAGGGTTCAGTGGTGCCGCGCGTGATGAGATCATCGATCAAGACACCAATATATGCTTCGTCGCGACGTGGATACCAAGGCGCTTTTTCCTGTATACGCAGCGCTGCGTTGATGCCGGCAATGATGCCTTGGGCGGCCGCTTCTTCGTAACCTGTCGTGCCATTAATTTGCCCGGCAAAAAAGAGACCTTCGATGGCTTTGGTTTCCAACGAGGGTTGCAAATCGCGCGGATCGAAAAAATCATATTCGATCGCATAACCGGGTCGCGTGATATGGGCGTTTTCAAAACCGCGAATGGTGCGCACAAACGCGAGTTGGGTTTCGAACGATAAGCTGGTGGAAATCCCATTGGGATAAAGTTCGTGTGTGTTTAAACCTTCAGGCTCGACAAAAATTTGATGGCTGTCTTTATCAGCAAAGCGTGTAATTTTATCTTCGATGGATGGACAATAGCGTGGCCCAATGCCTTCAATGATACCCGTATACATGGGTGATGTATCCAACCCATCGCGGATGAGAGCATGCGTCTCATCGTTGGTATGGGTAATATAGCAAGCAACTTGCTGAGGGTGCTGACTGGCATCACCTAAGAAAGAGAAAACGGGTGTTGGGGTGTCGCCAGGTTGTGGTGTCATCACACTGAAGTCAACGGTACGTCCGTCAATACGAGGCGGGGTGCCGGTTTTCAGGCGATTGACACGAAATGGTAGATCACGCAAACGTGCGGCAAGTGTCTTGGCAGGAGGATCCCCCGCGCGACCACCTTCATAATGATTGAGACCGATATGAATTTTCCCAGCGAGAAAAGTGCCGGCGGTTAAAATGACTGTGCGGGCACGAATGATCAAACCCATTTGCGTGACCACACCACTGACGCGGCCGCTCTCGATGAGGATGTCATCAACGGCTTGTTGAAATAGAGTCAGGTTGGGTTGATTTTCTAAGTACTGGCGGATGGCTTGTTTGTAGAGCGTGCGATCGGCTTGTGCGCGAGTGGCACGAACGGCTGGGCCTTTGCTGGCGTTTAGAATGCGAAAATGGATACCTGCAACATCCGCGGCACGTGCCATGACACCGCCGAGTGCATCGATCTCTTTGACCAAATGACCCTTACCGATGCCCCCAATGGCAGGGTTGCACGACATTTGACCTAGCGTTTCTATTTGATGTGAGAGCAGCAATGTATTTGCGCCCATTCTGGCTGCGGCCAGTGCTGCTTCTGTGCCCGCGTGGCCACCACCGACTACAATGACATCAAAGCCTTGTTGCAAATCACTCATCGTTATCACCTATTCTTCTAAGGCGCCCATTTTATCTCAAAATGTCGCAAAATGGTGCTGCTATTTGGTCGGGGTTATGTATTTTCGTTAACCAAATATTTCTAAAAAACAAGACTGTTGGGTGTGCCTCGTTTGTGAAAAAATAATAGCCCTTTTAGTACATCAGACAAAGCGAGTAAATTATGAACAATCATGCGGCTGCTGATATTGTCATTTTTGGTGGTGGGGTTGCCGGTTTATGGTTATTAAATCGCTTACGTGAAACCGGATTATCAGTCATTTTATTCGAATCAAATGCCTTAGGCGGCGGTCAAACGCACAAATCGCAAGGCATTATCCATGGTGGGATGAAATATGCGTTGCAAGGCATTCTCACCAAAGAAGCACAAGTCATGGCCGATATGCCCGGCCATTGGAAGCAATGTTTGGCAGGTCAAGGTGAAATAGACTTATCCCATGTGCCGGTCCTTTCTTCGCAACATTATCTTTGGGCACCCAATAAATTCACGTCGAAACTGACAGGTTTTTTAGCAGGGTCTACTTTGCGCAGTAAAGTTGAATTGTTGAGCAAAGCGCAATATCCCACGGTGTTTCAACACGCCGCCTTCAAGGGTGATGTATTTTCTCTAGATGAAATCGTGATTGATGTACAAGCTTTAGTGCGTGAATTAGTGAAGCTGAACCAAGATGCTGTGTTCAAAATCGAGCCTATTTGTGAAGAGGCATTACAATTTGATGAGAGCGGACGACTGCTATCGGCAACCGTCTATATGGCGGGTAAGCCAGTCACCGTTTCAGCTCAACAATTCATCTTTACCGCAGGGACAGGCAATGAAGTGATTTTGAAATCATTCCAAGCGGAGATGCTGGCGATGCAGCGTCGTCCTTTGCATATGGTATTAGTCAAAACCCCATTTGACCTGCCACTCTATGCGCACTGTTTAGGCTTAGGTCCGCGTCCACGCGTCACGATCACCACCCATTACACCCAAGACGGTGATGCCGTTTGGTATTTAGGCGGTCAACTCGCTGAGGATGGTGTTTCACGCAGCAGTGCCGAACAAATTCGCGTGGCACGTCAAGAATTGCAACATTTGTTCCCTTGGCTCGACTTTTCAGCAGCCGAATTGGCGACCTTCATGATTGATAGAGCGGAGCCTAAGCAACGCAGTGGCTTAATGCCGGACAGTGTATTTGCGAAGTCTGTGAACAATATCATCATCGCATGGCCAACGAAGTTAGCTTTGGCGCCTAAGTTGGCCGATGAGATCATGCAGCATATTTTACCATTGAACTTAGTACATCATTACAGTGATATCCGTGCTTTGCGCGCATGGCCCATGCCACCGCTCGCGCGCGCTGTTTGGGAGGAAGCGTTTTGCAAAAACGTCGCTTAGGTCAAACAGACCTTTTCGTGAGTGCGATTGGTCTTGGTACGGTTAAATTTGGTCGCAATCAAGGCGTCAAATATCCGACGTCATTTGACTTGCCGACGGATGCAGTCATTGAGCGCTTGCTTGGGATTGCCGTTGAGCAAGGGGTTAATTTCATTGATACGGCACCGGCTTATGGTTGCAGTGAAGAACGACTAGGGCGTTTGCTGCCTGGCTCCCGCCATGATTGGGTGATTGCGACCAAGGCGGGTGAAACATTCCATGATGGCGAATCCACGTTTGATTTTTCTGAGGCAGCGATGACAGCGAGCATCCATCGCAGTTTGCAGCGCCTCAATACGGATTATTTGGATTTGGTGTTGATTCACTCGGACGGTCGCGACGAAGCGATTATTCATGAAGATGGTGTCTTTACGACACTCGCGGCACTGAAGCAGGCGGGCAAAATTCGCGCCTTTGGGATGTCGAGCAAGACAGTGGCTGGCGGATTGTTAACCCTCGCTCACGCCGACGTTGCCATGGTGACCTTTAACCCTACGGCGACGGCTGATCGAGAAGTGATTGCCCGCGGGCATCGCGAGGGTAAAGGTATCTTGATTAAAAAAGCCTTGGCGAGTGGACATTTGCCTCATGAAACTGGCCATGATGCGGTGACCAATGCGTTGCAAACGGTGTTCAACGAACCCGGTGTGAGCAGTGTGATCATTGGTTCCATTAATCCACAACATTTGCTCGGGAATATTGCTTGTGCACGCGAGATTTTGGATGAATAGTGTTGGGTGGGCAATGCGTTAGCGTGCCCACTATGAAACACGAAAAAACAATAGCGGGCATGTCCTCACGCAACGTTTTTCATTCTGCTTTGATCTTTGCAATGAGCTTTTGCTTTAACTCATACAAATTTTTCTCCAATCCTACCGGATACGCCCGTCCACCATGCATTTGATGAAATGCTTGCGTATTGCTGATGGCATAATCGCGTATCGCGTGAATGCTAGGCGAGGTTCTGACCAATAGACCACTTCTGAAGATGGGTTCGAGTAAATCGACATAGTCCATGGCATCGCCAAGCATCATGGGGGACAGTGCTGCGTCAAACTGCACTGCTGCAGGCGTTGCGCTGATGCCTTGCGTCACATCGTAAATCACATCAGCGATGCTGCCGTCTGCACGGGCAAAGCGGCGTATTTGATGTCGTCCAGGATTAGAAATTTTAATCGCGTCTTCAGAGAGTTTGAGTTTGGGCACCCATTCACCTTGTGCGTTACGCAATGCTGATAATTTATACACGCCATCGAGTGCCGACTGATCTTGGGCGGTAACGAGATTCGTGCCAACACCCCATTGGCTAATACAGGCGCCTTTTTCTTTAAGCGCAGCAATCGTGTACTCATCTAGTGAATTACTCGCCATAATCGCTGTTTGTTGAAACCCAGCTTCATCCAGTAATGCGCGCGCCTTAATGCTTAAATTCGCCATATCGCCAGAGTCGAGGCGAATACCTAAAAGCTCAGCGCCTACTTGACGCAATTGTTTGCCGATGGCAATGGCACGCTGCACGCCGTGGAGGGTATCGTAGGTATCGACCAGTAACACACAATTGTGGGGCATCACCGCCGCATAGGCAGCAAATGCATCAGTCTCAGTGTCAAACGCTGTTACCCAACTATGTGCATGCGTGCCACGCACAGGGATGTCGAATAACTGACCGGCGAGCGTATTCGATGTTGCTTCACAGCCACCGATATAAGCTGCACGACTCGCGCTGATCGCGCCATCGGGCCCTTGAGCACGACGCATACCGAATTCAATGACCGGATCACCTTGTGCAGCTAAGCATACCCTGGACGCTTTGGTGGCAATGAGCGTTTGGAAGTTCACCAGATTGAGCAGCGCGGATTCTAACAGTTGACACTGTAGGATGGGACCTTCGATACGAATCAAGGGTTCGTGTGGGAAGACTAAGGTCCCTTCAGCAATGGCATCGGCGTGACAGCTGAAGCGCAGATGACGCAGGTAGTCTAAAAATTCATCAGGAAAGAGGCGTGCTTGGCGACTATTTTGCAGTGTGGCTAGGTAGGTTAATTCGTTATCATGAAAGCGCCAAGCTTGTAAGTAATCTACAACACTCCCTAAGCCGCAGGCGATGGCATACTCTCCACGAAAAGGGTTTTTACGGTAGATCAGGTGAAAGGCAGCTTCTTGTTCATGCATTTGTAAACGCCAATAGCCATAAGCCATCGTCAGCTGGTAAAGATCGGTAAACAGAGGGGAAAAAGTGCTATATGTCATCATTAATATCTGTTAGGTTAAGTGGGATTATCAGCAGTTCACGCTACATGTGCGGGAACCGCTCGCTTGTTATATGATTAATCTGAAGTGAATTCGAATTAATCACTTAAGGGGAAGAATCGCGATTCTCCCTTTTAAGCATCCCCCATCGCGTCAGGTTTGTGTGAAGCGTTGTGGGATTATATTACTTAAAATCATGAAAAGGTTTCACTATGTCCGTATGGAAAATAGTATTCTCGTTGGGATTATCGACATTATTAGTAGCGTGTTCAACCGCTAAATTTGGCGAACTCGTCAGTTGGCCAAAAAGTAACACTGACAAAGGGATGAATTACTTGCTCGGACACGGCGTTTATCAGAGCGATGAAAAAGCATTTTATTATTTCAAAAAAGCGGCTGATCACGGTGATCCGCTCGCGCAAAACGAGCTTGGTTACCTATACGCTGCGGGTAAGGGCACACCCCAAAATTACGAAAAATCTTTTGCGATGTATCAAAGTGCAGCCAAGCATGGTGTGGCGAGTGCGCAATATAATCTTGGGTTGCTCTACCAAAAAGGCTTGGGTGTGAAGCGCAACGCGGCGCTTGCGCAACATTGGTTCAAACGTGCGGCAGACAATGGATTTGTGCCGGCTAAAAAATTGCATCACGAGAAATAAGCGCATGCATCATCCACGCAAACGTTTTGGCCAACATTTTTTATCGGATCAAACCATCATACAGCGCATTGTGTTGGCACTTCTGATTGAAGACGACGATCATTTGATTGAGATTGGTCCTGGTCAAGGTGCGTTGACGATGCCAGTGTTGAAGCGTGTGAAACGTTTGGAAGTCATCGAACTAGATCGTGATTTGATTCCTGTGTTACAAAAGCGTGCACAAAGTTTGGGTCAGTTAGAGATACATGCTGCTGACGTACTCGATTTTGATTTTCGCGCGCTTAAAAAAGATTCGCGACCCTTAAAGATTTTCGGTAACTTACCTTATAACATTTCAACACCACTACTCTTTCACTTGTTATCTTTTGCAGACATTATTGCGGACATGATCTTTATGCTGCAAAAAGAAGTGGCACATCGTTTGGCGGCGCCCGTTGGATCGGATGATTACGGTCGTTTGAGTGTGATGGTACAGTATCACTGTCATGTTGAGTTACTTTTTGATGTGCCGCCTGAGGCTTTTTTCCCACCACCACGTGTACAATCGAGCATCGTACGTCTATTACCCCATTTGGACTACCCGCATCGCGCGCAAGATGAAATGTGCTTTGCTGAAATTGTTCGTCATGCATTTGGTCAACGACGCAAAACTATTCGTAACAGTCTCAAAACATTGATCGACGATGACGTGTGGGCTCAATTGCCTTTTTCTTCGGATTTGCGTGCAGAAAATCTGAGCGTGGCTGATTTTGTCATGATCAGCAATGTGTTAACTGCGAGCCAAGCATCAAAACAAGCCTAAGGATGGTCTCACATGGCGATTTATGCGATTGGTGATGTACAGGGTTGTTATGCAGAACTCATGGATTTACTGCATCTCATACAGTTTGATGAATTGAAAGATTGTCTCTGGTTGACGGGTGATTTGGTCAATCGCGGTCGCGACTCATTAGCCGTATTACGTTTTATCAAATCATTAGGGCCGGCACAACAAGTCGTCTTAGGCAATCACGATCTACATTTATTGGCGATAGCCTACGGTGCGCCCTCTCGGGCAGGTGATACCCTCGATGCTATTCTAACTGCGCCGGACCGCGATGTGCTGATTGACTGGTTACGTTCGCGCAAATTATTTCATTATGATGCTGAGGTGGGTTATGCATTAACCCATGCAGGTCTTGCACCCTCATGGACACTCGAAAAAGCGCAAGCACTCGCTGAAGAAGTGACAACTGTTTTGCAGGGTCCTGCGCCTCAGTCTTTATTGAATCATTTGTATGGCAACAAGCCTGATCAGTGGGATGATCATCTCACAGGGGTTGAGCGTTGGCGTGTCATTATCAATTATATGACGCGTATGCGCTTCTGTTATCCGGATGGTCGTCTGGCGTTGGATTGTAAGGGGTCGCTAAAAGATACACCACCGCATTTGGTCCCGTGGTTTGATATGCCACATCGTGTCACCGCAAAAGATAAAATACTCTTTGGTCATTGGGCCGCGCTCGGCGGTATTGTCGATGTGCCCAATGTTTATGCGCTCGATACCGGTTGCGTTTGGGGTAATGCGCTAACCGCGATGCGCCTTGATGACGAAAAGCGTTTTAGTGTGCCTTATCGCAGTGGTGACATGCCATGATGGATCAGTCAAAGTGATGAGAGCTTAATCTGATGCCGTTGAATGATGACGTTGTAATTGCACAAAGCTAAAAGCAAACGCATGTTGTTCGTCGGCAGGATGTGTCACACGTGATACTTCTTGCCACGCGTGCATGTCGAATTCGGGGAAAAAAGCATCGCCGTCAATGTCATGGTGGACAATGGTGAGATATAAACGTTGTACATGCTTCAGTGCTTGCCTGTAAATTTGCTCGCCACCAATAATAAAAATTTCTTTCTCTTCTGCATGTGCGTGATGGTTGAGCGCTTCTTCTAATGAATGCACCACGATACACCCGTTGGCGTTGTAATGTGGATTTGTCGTGATCACGATGTTCGTGCGTTGTGGTAAGGGTCTGCCGATCGCCTCATGAGTTTTGCGCCCCATGATGATCGTATGTCCTGAGGTGAGCGTTTTGAAATGTTTGAGATCTGCAGGTAAATGCCAGGGTAATTGGTTGTGACGGCCGATGACTCGGTTTTCACTCATAGCGACAATTGCTGAAAGTTTGGACATATTTTGCATAATGAACCCTTAGTGTGAATCGCCGATTTTATATCAACTGAGGTATGCTGCAAGTGAACATGCATAAAAAACATTCGTATTGCGCATAATTTGTTACATTCCACCTTGGCACAGGGATGAATGCTTTCTATCTCAGGATGTTTTCGTTAAGATTGCTGTTTTGCGATTGCTATAGGTCAATTATGAAACAGATAACGTTGCCAAATTATACTGAGTTAAATGATGCACTGCAGGACACGACGTTGAAGTTAAATCCTTCACAAGTGCATGGCATCGTATGCGGCATATTTTGTGCGAATTCAGATAGCAACGCATGGAAAGAATTGGCTGCTGACGATAGTGCCTCGACACAAGCACAACGCGTTTTCCAAACGCTTTATGATGTCACGACAGCACAATTAAAAGATGGCTTATTTGAATTTCAATTAGTCTTACCGCTTGACACTGATGTGCTAGCGATACGCGCTGAAGCGCTGACGTTATGGTGCCAGGGGTTTTTAACGGGATTAAAAGTAGGTGGCGTGCCCATCGAGAATCGCAAACCTGATGAAGTAACAGAAGCCATCAATGATCTCATTGAGATTGCTAAAATGCATTACGAAGATGTGGTGGATAGCGAAGAAGATGAAGCAGCTTATACTGAGTTAGTTGAGTATGTACGAGTAGCTGTTATTCTCATTTATCAAGATTTGTTAGCACCTACTGCAGCCGATGCCAGCCAATCTGAGCAGACCAAACAGATGCACTAACAATAGGATCACAAGGGATATTGTATGATTAAAATGACTGAATATGCAAAGCGACGCAAGCAGCTCATGCGTCAACTTGGGCCACAAAGCATCGTAATTTTACCAGCCGCTAAAGAGCAGCCAAGAAATGGCGACGCAGTTTATCCTTTTAGGCAACAAAGTGATTTTTACTATTTGACGGGTTTTGATGAACCAGATGCAGTATTAGTATTATTACCTAAACGCAAGGAAGGAGAATATATTCTTTTTAATCGCCCACATGATCGAGCACATGAGATATGGGATGGTCCGCGTGCAGGACAAGAAGGCGCACGCAAAAAATATTTAGCTGACCAGTCGTTCCCTATTGAGCAATTAGAAGCGTTATTACCAGATTTATTGTTGGGTAGAAAAGAAATTCATTATCCATTGGGTCTTAATCGCGCATTTGATACCTTGCTCAACCAATGTGTCAATCAATTGCGTGCTAAGGTGCGCGGTGGTATTCCTTCGCCAGAGGCATTCATTGATATTGCGCCCACACTGCATGAAATGCGTTTAATCAAAAGCCCTGCCGAGATTGCGCTCATGCAAAAAGCAGTCAACATTACGCACGAAGCACATGTGCGTGCGATGCGCGCATGCAAGCCAGGGATGCATGAGTATGAGCTTGACGCTGAATTGAGTTATACGTTCAAACGTCATGGCGCAATACAGCCTGCTTACAATTCTATCGTGGGGGCGGGTCGCAATACCTGCGTATTGCATTATATTGCTAATAATAAAAAAATCGCGGATGGCGATTTAGTACTGATTGATGCTGGCGCAGAATATGCCAATTATGCCGCTGATATTACCCGTACATTCCCAGCCAATGGGCGCTTTTCTGCAGAGCAACGCGCCATTTATAACTTGGTGTTAAAAGCACAAGCCGCCGCAATTAAACTGATCAAGCCTGGTGTTTCATTCATGGCGATGCAAACTGCCATCATTAAAGTGATCACACAGGGTTTGGTTGATTTAGGGATTTTGCGTGGTAACGTGGCTAAGCTGATTGAGAAACAAGCGTATCTGCCGTACTACATGCATAAATCTGGCCATTGGCTTGGTCTCGATGTGCATGATGTCGGTCGTTATCGTGTCAATAATAAGTGGCGAACTTTACAGCCGGGCATGGTGTTAACGGTGGAACCAGGTATTTATTTATCAGCAGATATCCCTGGTCTTGCGAAACGTTGGCATCACATTGGTGTGCGTATTGAAGATGATGTGGTTGTGACACGGAAGGGCTGTGATGTGTTGAGCCGGAAGATTCCAAAATCCATTGCTGACATAGAAAAATTGATGGCGGAATAAAGCGCCATGTCACAGTTTGATATGATTATTGTCGGTGGCGGCTTAGTGGGCGCCGGCTTGGCTCTGTCGTTGCAGCATGCTAATTGTCGCATCGCATTAGTCGATGCGCGGCTGCCAACGAATGATGATCCACGCTTATTTGCATTGAATAGTCACAGTTGTGATTTTTTGCAACGCCTTCAGTTATGGGACATCATTGCCCCTTATGCAGCACCCATTCAACAAGTCCATGTATCTCAACGTGGTCATTTTGGTGCGGTGCGTTTACTGCATAGTGATGTGAATCTCAGTAGTTTAGGGCATGTGATACCCGCGCATCATATCGAAACAGCGATGAATCATGCGTTAGCCAGATTAGCAAACGCTACCTCTTCTGTTTACACACTATTTAGACCTGCGCGTGTTCAAACACTGACACAAACTAACGGCATTGCAACCCTCAGTGTAGATATCGATGGCGTGACGAAAGTTATTTCGGCACCCATCGTGATTGGTGCTGATGGTACTGATTCCACAATCCGAGAACAAGCGAACATTCATGCGACTATTCATGATTATGGTCAATCAGCGCTTGTCACACGCACACATTTGCAGCGTCCACATCAACAGATAGCCTACGAACGTTTTTTAGATGAGGGTGCGATTGCCATGTTGCCCTTAATGGGTATGGAAAGCGCAACCATTGTTTCTGCCAAACAAGCAACAATTCAATCGTTAATGGCACTGTCCGATGCTGATTTTGTCAATTATTTACAACAATCATTTGGGTATCGATTAGGACGTTTTTTACGTACAGATAAGCGTCATGTCTATCCCTTGCGAATGGTTCGTGCCGATAAAGAAATTGCGCAATCGGTATTATTGTTGGGTAATGCAGCGCATACGTTGCATCCCATTGCTGCACAAGGCTTGAATCTCGCGCTATACGAGGTGGAAATTTTAGTAGAAGGAGTATTAAACAAAAGAACAAGACATGAAGTCTTCACTGCGGAAGATTTAGCACAAGTAGCTTCACACATTCGACGTCAACAGCGTTTAAGCATTGGCTTATCTCATCAACTGACCAAAGTCTTTGATGAATCATCCCCATTGGCATTACGTTGTGCCGCGCAGCTTTGTATGATGGGTTTGGATGTTCTGACACCAATCAAGAAAAAATTTATTGAAAATATCACCGCGCGACCAGCTCGTGCGCATTTATTGAGTGCAACGAACCATGAACAAAATGTCTAAGCAAGATATACAAAAAGAATTGATTGCCATCACGGCAAAACTTTTATCCGAATCAGGAGAGCCATATCAACGGGACGTGAAAATTGATGCATCACTGCAACATCAATTGGGATTTGATAGTTTGGGTCGTGGTGAATTGTTTACACGTATTGAACATGGCTTTAACGTAACGTTGCCTGATCGTCTGATGGCAGATGCCGAAACTTTAAATGACATTGCTACATTTCTGGAGGCAGCAGATACGAGTGGTGTTCGTAAAACGCATTATCAAATGGTCAATGCCCAGAGTGAACCGTCTACGGTTGATCCGACGCAAGCGAAAACGTTAATCGAATTATTAACGATGTATGCTACCGAGTCACCGAATAAAACGCACATTTATTTCTATGATGAAAATGGGCAGCAAGAAATCATTACTTATGCATCACTGCTCAGTCATTCATTGCGCGTCGCTCAAGAATTGCATGCGCGTGGATTGAAAGAAGGCGAAACGGTTGCGATCATGCAACCGACAAATCCAGGCTTCTTTTACACGTTTTTTGGTACGTTGCTGGCAGGTGGTGTCCCGGTGCCCATCTACCCCCCTTTTAGAATGCACATGCTCGAAGCCTATGCTAAACAAGAAGCGCGCATTTTACGTAATGCCGAAGTGCGTTTTTTGGTGACTTTTCAGGAAGCCGCTAATTTAAGCCATTTGTTACAAGCTTTTGTGCCTAGTTTGAAACAAGTGACTACAGTCGCAAGTTTGTTAAAGGGAACAAAGGAATTATCCACGCCATTCGCGGCTAAAGATGATAGTTTTGCTTTTATTCAATATACCTCGGGTAGCACCAATGATCCTAAAGGGGTGCTGTTAACGCATTTCAATCTACTCTCTAATATCCGTGCGTATGGTAAAGCGATTCAAGTGAAGCCTGATGACGTCGTCGTAAGCTGGTTGCCACTCTATCATGACTTAGGATTGATAGGCATGTGGCTAGGCAGTTTATACCATGGCATACCTTTGGTCTTGCTAACACCATTTACATTTTTGAACCGTCCGGAACGTTGGTTGTGGGCAATTCATTATCATCGCGGTACCATTTCCGGTGCGCCAAATTTTGCTTATGAGTTGTGTGTGCGTAAGATTGAACATGCGCAAGTTGAGGGTTTAGATTTATCTTCGTTGCGTTTACTTGCCAACGGCGCTGAAAAAATATATCCGCGTACACTCGCGCAATTCAAAGAAAAGTTTTCTCATTACGGTTTGAAAAACAATGTGTTGCTACCGGTATACGGATTAGCAGAATCCACGGTAGGTCTCACTATTCCTCCGCTAGGGCGTGAAGTGAAAGTAGATAACGTGGATCGCAAAGCATTTGAAGAAGACCGCCAAGCACTGCCATCAACGGACAAGAACAGTTTGTGCTTCGTCTCTTGTGGTGTGCCAATAGACGGTCACGAAGTGCGTATTGTCGGTGAAGACAAACAAGTGCTACCTGAACGTCATGTAGGTAATTTGCAATTTCGTGGTCCATCGAGCATGCAAGGTTACTATAACAATCCGACAGCAACAGCCGCCATTTATCATGATGGTTGGATAGACTCTGGTGATCTTGCTTATATTGCTGATGGTGAAACCTATATCACTGGACGATTGAAAGATTTAATCATTAAAGCCGGCAGAAATATTTATCCTGCTGAGTTAGAAGAGTTGGTGGGTAGTGTGCGTGGTGTGCGCCAAGGTTGTATTGCAGCATTCGGTGTCACCGACATGGCACGTGGCACAGAACAACTTGTCCTGGTGGTAGAAACACGTGAGACGGATAAGGCAACGCGTGCGACGATGGTCAATGATATCAATGCGATGATTTCTCAAGTGCTTGATATTGTCCCGGATCATGTGGTGTTGGTGGCGCCACACACGGTGCCAAAAACCTCCAGTGGTAAATTACAACGTGCTGCTTGTAAAAAAATGTATTTAGAGCAGCGACTAGGCAAGTTTCATGTGCCACCGTGGTTGCAAATCACGAAATTAGGCGCGCAATGGACCTTCAAAAAAGCGACGGCCGCATTGACGCTGGCGACAAAGTTTTTATATACCACTTATGTTGCAGGTATCGTCTTGTTGACACTCTTGCCGGTATGGTTGTGTGCACTCGTAGGCACTAGACATATGACGGCGATCGTGTGTCGCTATTATGCGCGCTTCTTGCAATTCTTAACCTTTTGTCCAGTGAAGGTTATCGGCGAACAAAATTTAACAGCAAAGTCACCGGTCATTTATGCTGCCAATCACGCGAGTTATGTGGACACGATTGTCATGTTGGGATTATTACCGATTGGTACACGCTTTGTTGGTAAAAAAGAATTGCTATCGACGCCGATCTTGCGCACGTTCATGCGTAAGCTCGATTATATTGGTGTCGATCGACTCGATTTTTCCAAAGGTTTGGAAGATACGGAATGCATTGAACGCACGATTAAAGCAGGCCACTCTATTTTAATTTTTCCCGAGGGCACCTTTGGTTATGCGGCGGGCCTGCGCCCATTTCGCTTGGGTGCCTTTAAGATCGCGACGGAAACGAATACCCCTGTGTGCCCGCTTTCTATAAAAGGCACACGTTGTATTTTGCGCGATGACGAAAAAATGATGCGACCCGGTCCAGTGACGATCACCGTCGGTGAGCCTATCACGCCTGGTGGAAAGGATTGGCAAGATGTCACGCACTTACGTCAAGTCGTACGCACAGAAATCGCGACTTATTGTGGGGAGGCTTCCTTAGATTTTATTGCTGCACAAGCTGTGGCCCCTAAGCTGCCTCGGTAAGCGAAGATGACTAAAATCGCACGCAAATCTATCAGCGCTATAATTGCCTGGTGTCTGTACGATTGGGCGTGCGGGTCTTTCACCATCATTGTCATTACGTTTATTTTTTCGACGTATTTCACTACACGTGTGGCAGAAAATCATATTGTAGGGACTTATCAGTGGGCGAATGCCACCTCACTTGCAGGCTTATTAATCGCGCTATTGAGTCCTTTGATGGGAGCGGTTGCTGATTACGGTGGGCATCATAAGCGCTGGTTACTCTTTTTCACTTGTGTTGCGGTGATGTCGTCCGCGCTATTGTGGTTTGCTTATCCCAGCCCCAGTTATGTATTTTATACACTGAGTGTGGTGGTCTTGGGTACCGTAGCCTATGAAATCTCGCTCGTATTTTATAATGCTTTTTTGCCAGGGCTTGTGCCCGGGAAATATTTGGGACGTGTATCCGCTTGGGGCTGGGGTAGCGGCTATTTGGGCGGCATTTTGTGTCTAACGATTGCGCTATTTGCGTTTATCAAGGGTGGTTCATCTTGGTTAGATGTGAATACGGCGGCGCCGGTGCGCATTTGTGGTTTGTTTGCGGCATTGTGGTATGGGGTATTTGCCATCCCTTTCTTTATATTTGTGCCTAATTTAAGCAGTGAGTCACGGCCCTTTCCTGAAGCACTACGGATGGGATGCAAAGAATTGTTCCGCACATTAAAAGCACTGCCCTCTAGAAAAAATATTTTCCTCTATTTGATTGCGCACATGATTTACACCGATGGCTTGAATACACTATTTGCGTTTGGTGGTATTTATGCGGCTGGCACTTTTCACTTGAGCTTTGAAGAAGTGTTGGTATTTGGAATTACGATGAATATTACAGCTGGGATCGGTGCGATCAGTTTGGGTTGGGCTGATGATTATTTTGGTTCAAAACCGACAATTCTGATTTCGCTTTTATGTTTAACTTTATTGGGTATTCCCCTCTTATTGTTACATGATAAATACGTGTTCTGGATAGTCGCTTTATTGGTGTGCATTTTTGTAGGTCCTATACAATCAGCGAGTCGCTCTTTGATGGTGCGTTTGATGAGCACGGAAGGCAAAGTACCTGCGGAAATGTTTGGTTTATACGCACTTTCTGGCCGCATCACCGCATTTCTTGGCCCCTGGTTGCTAGGGCTCGCCACCCTTAAGTTCGATAGTCAGCGCGTGGGCATGGCAACCATGTTGATTTTCTTTATTGTAGGTGCCTTGTTATTGATTCCAGTGAAAACAAACCAACACACTGAGGGATGACCTGCAACGTTCACAGCTTGCAAATTACATGAAATTCTTTTCAAATGGGTGACTAGCCCTATTTATAACGATGACAGAGAAGGTATGACTATGAGTAAACTCCATGCAGTTAGCGATGATTCTTTTGAAAAAGAAGTCATCTCGTCCCAAGTGCCCGTAGTGGTTGATTTTTGGGCGACCTGGTGCGGTCCATGTAAAGCGCTAGCGCCCATCTTGGATGAGGTGGCAGAGCACTTTGGGGAAAAAGTAAAATTTGTGAAGTTAGACGTTGATCATAACCCAGTGACCCCTCCTAAGTTCGGTGTGCGGGGTATTCCGACACTCATTCTGTTTAAAGATGGTCAGGTGAAAGCGACACAAGTTGGTTTGCTCAGCAAGGCCGATTTGACCGCGTTTATAGACAAACATCTATAGGCACTGAAACGATAGGGTGGTAGGCGCCATACTTACGGCGTCAATTACCCTATCAAAGAGGTCGCGGGTCTGTGTCAAAAAAGTTCAAATGGTGAAGAAGACGGCTTGAGGAGGAAGAAGCGCCGATCGTCATTGAGGTTTCTCGAAGGAATCACTGATGCGTATTTCACCCTAATTTCAGGCGGATGTAGGCAAAAATAGTACTTGTATTTGCTTTTGTAATCCCCTATGCTTCACCTAAGCTGTCAACGTTACAACAGTCGTTTCCCCAAGTGTACTCCCTATCAAAAAGCTGTGGCTATACTAGCTATAGTCATGCTGGGCCTCCCATGTGTTGGAAACGAATCTGGTTGTTGGTCTCACTCAGCGTTGACGAGTCTCATTTATAGGGAGTAGATATTCTCATAAATTAGTGATATTTTTGACTGCCAAGATAACCCCAGTTTACCCTTCGTTTACTCCAAGTTTATGTTTGCGGTTATCAGGCATGTCGTCACCCAACATTGTGACAGTGTTCGTATCGCTCCCATTATATAAAAATCAAACAATATTCTTTTTATTTAGGGTCTACATCATTATGAATTTAACTGAGCTTAAGAAAAAAAGTGCAGCTGAATTAGTTGTTATGGCTGAACAATATGGGCTGGAAAACATGGCCCGCTCACCCAAACAGGTCATTATATTTTCCATTCTCAAAAAACACTCAAACAGTGGCGAGGATATTTACGGAGATGGTGTACTTGAAATTCTGCAAGATGGCTTTGGCTTCCTGCGCTCTGCGGAAGGGTCTTATCTTGCTGGCCCGGATGACATTTATGTGTCGCCGAGTCAAATCCGTCGTTTCAATTTGCGCACCGGTGATACCATTTCTGGAAAAATTCGTCCGCCTAAAGAAGGTGAGCGTTATTTTGCGTTACTCAAAGTAGACGCCATTAATTTTGAAGCGCCTGAAAATGCGAAAAATAAAGTGTTGTTTGAAAACTTAACCCCACTTTTTGCTGATAAACGTCTTAAAATGGAATGTGGGAATGGCAGTACCGAAGACATTACTGCGCGCGTCATCGATTTAATTTCTCCTTTCGGTAAAGGACAACGTGGTTTAATCGTATCGCCACCTAAGGCTGGTAAAACCATGATGTTACAAAACATCGCGCATTCTATTGCCAACAATCATCCTGAATGCTATTTGATGGTGTTACTGATCGACGAACGTCCGGAAGAAGTGACAGAAATGTCCCGTTCAGTGCGCGGCGAAGTGATTGCGAGTACCTTTGATGAGCCAGCGAATCGTCACGTGCAAGTGGCGGAAATGGTGATTGAAAAAGCGAAACGCCTCGTCGAGCATAAACGCGATGTGGTGATCTTGCTGGATTCGATTACACGTCTAGCGCGTGCTTATAACACGGTGGTCCCTGCGTCCGGCAAGGTTTTGACAGGTGGTGTGGATTCCAATGCATTGCAACGTCCTAAGCGCTTCTTTGGTGCAGCACGTAACATCGAAGAAGGTGGTAGTCTCACTATCATTGCCACGTCGTTAGTGGAAACCGGTTCAAAGATGGATGATGTGATTTACGAAGAATTTAAAGGTACCGGTAATATGGAAATTCATTTGGATCGCCGTATTGCTGAACGCCGTATTTACCCTGCGATCAATATTAATCGTAGTGGCACGCGTCGTGATGAAAAATTTGTGCCTAAAGACGATCTACAGAGAATGTGGATTCTACGTAAACTCTTACAACCCATGGAAGAAGGTGCGGTGGAATTCCTCATTGATAAAATGAAAGGCACCAATACTAATGAAGACTTTTTTATATCAATGAAAAAGTTTTAATTTTTATGTCGTACTGGTTATTTAAATCAGAGCCCACTTGCTTCAGTATCGATGATTTGAGCAACCGTCCCAAGCAAACCGAGCATTGGGACGGGGTACGCAATTATCAAGTGCGTAACATGCTACAGCATGATATTCAGGTCGGTGATCAAGCATTTTTTTATCACTCGAGCTGCAATCCGCCCGGTATTGCCGGTATCATAGAAGTTGTTAAAGCGGGTTACCCAGATTTTACCGCTTGGCATCCTGAATCGGATCATTACGATCCACGCAGCACACCAGAAAAACCGCTGTGGTATATGGTGGATGTCAAACTCGTTGAGAAATTTCCTCGTTTAATCACTTTGGAAGCGTTGAAACAACAGCCACAATTAAGTGATCTGTTAATTCTGCGTAAAGGCAACCGTCTGTCAATTACGCCGATTAGTAAAAAGCAATGGCAATTGATTTTGAAAGAAGTATAGACTGCATGTGATGCTGCATCGCATTGCAGTTGTCAGGAATTTTTCATAACAAAGGATGGGTCATTATGCGTGTCAATAAACTGATATTTCTATTAGTCGCTCTTAGTTTATCAACCAATGTGTTTGCTTCGTTTAAACAACGTATTTTTATTTGTTTAACCGTTCAAGGCAATGTGACGGGTTATGATTTTAATGCTCAATTCAGTAGCTCAGATTTTTTTGATAGCTATAAAGTGACCCAATATACCGAGAATGGTCAAAGTTGCGTGATGCATGATTACAATCATGGCCCTAAAAATGTCAAACTTGGCGTACGTTTGCATCAGGTAGGTCGCACAGGAACAGATATCACAATTTCATTGGATAGAAGTTGTTATTATCTGCGTCATCAAGGGCGGTCATGGATCACGAGCGATTATCAGGGTACGCAATCTCCTAATGAACATTGGAGTTTCACATTAACACCCTATGCAACAACGAATAATTTTCTTTTAACTTGTGAGCATGTCAGTTATTAGCTAGAGTGACAGTCCTTTTGCAACCTAGCAGCGCCTGCTGCCAATGAGGAGTCATGATGCGTAGCTTACAACTGATGATAGCGTCAACATTAATGGCAATGTCATTACTGGCGCATGCCAGCAATCCACAGCATGTGCGTGTATGTTTGCAGGTGGAAGGGAATACATCTGAGGAAAAGTTCCAAGCATCTTTTGTTAGCACAGATTTTTTTGATGTGCCGCGAAAAACAATACGCGTTGCTAATGGTCAATCTTGTGTAGAGCATACCTATCAACATGGCCCTAAAAATATACGATTAGGTGTGCATGCGACGAGCAAGCGTGGTCGCACACGCGAAGTATTACTCATGCCAACGAGTCGTTGCCCTTATCTGCATATCGTGGCCAATGCATCGCATGAATATAGTGGATCATTGCAAAGCAATTTGATTAAGACCGGGCAATTGGAAGAAGTTTGGACTTTCACACTGAGCGAAGCACCACCCATCAATGGTTATGAATATGTTTACGATGTGAATTGTAGCCATTAAGGATTAGGGGATAGCTAAAGTCGGACCCACCCTCTCGAGGAGGCGCCCCTCGAGACGGCCGCTAGGCGGCCTCCTCGGGGCTAACGGTTTTAATTTTTACGAGCTTTTCGTGAACGTTTGCGAGCCCGCCTGAGGAGGCATGAAGTGTTGTCTCGAGGAGTGTGAGCTCGGCTTTTTTTATTTTTATGTTGTGAGCCAAATGTAGGGTGGGCAAAGCGCGAGCGTGCCCACCTTTTTAATTTAAAGTGAGTACAGCCACAAGATGGTGAGTACGTCCGCGCTTTGCCAACAACCCTTCATCATCATGTATGGACATTGCCTGAGGGCGACGTGGCTATGCATACCGCGTGATCGTGAACTATTAATTACCACTCGCGCACTTCCTCGTGTTGACAATATCCATCATTTGATCACATTCATGGCACATGATTATGCAAACGATCCATGTTATTGCATAAAAACTGTTTGCTCTGTGCTTTATTAAATCTAAAGTTTTAATTTCAGAGTTCAAACTATTGCTATTTTCAGCAAATATGTTCAGTATTTGTGGTTCTCCACCAGATAATAAAAACACACGGGGACGTTATGCATAAAAATATGTTCGTATTAAGCTCAATAGTTTTGTTACTCAGCAACACTGTGGCCTATAGTGCGTCTGGCTATAGCAGTCATGTGACATCATCTCATTCCTCTGGTTATAGCAGCCATGTGACACCGTCGGACTCGTCGGGATACAGTAGTCATGTTACACACAGTCATCATCACCATGATTCATCAGGTAGTGCTGTGGCTGCCTTTATGGGTGGACTCATTACGGCTGGTTTAGTGGTTGCTGCCGTTTCCTCAGATCATCACCATGTGAATCCGCCACCACCACCGCCCTATCGTCCTCATTTCAACTGGTACAGTACCTCTTCGTATAATTACCTACCATCCAATGTGGTTATCGGTGGTAATGAAGATGGTCGTCCGCTGTATGTTTGCAGAGGCTATTACAATGGTGGCAGACATCCAGGCAAAATTGTAGGCAATATGTGCAATATCACTTATGCTGGCGCGGAGATTCCGCTCAGTCAATATCAGGTATTACGTAGTTGGTCACCCTACCATTGGGTTTGGGATGCGAATGGCCACGTACCACCTTATGCAGTTGTTGGCGGCTATGAAAATGGCCATCCATTGTATATTTGCCAAGCTGATTATGCGACAGGCACACATCCAGGCAAAATCGTTGGCTCAAGTTGCAATATTGGTTATGCAGGCCAAGAGATTTCCATCAGTAATTATCGCGTGATGGTTTGGTAGTAAAAAAAAGGGTGGATGACACGTCAATTGGCGTCACCCACCCTTTTGGTTCATGATGATACTTTATCTATCCGTTTTTGATCGGCTGCGTTCCGAACGATTCGTCTTACGTGCCGGCGCCTTTCCTTTTTTACCAAAAGATTTTTCACCATAAGATTTTTTCTCACCAAACCCTGGTTTGCCATCTTTTTTGCTGCTCACTCTGCTTGAACGTGATCGCCCAGCATCCTTTTTGAAACGCCCTTCATCCGAAGGTTTGTAATGCACCTTGATTTTACGGGGTGTCTCGTCATCTCTGTTTAAGCCGATTGCTTCTTCATCTTCGCGTACACGTTTTTTGCGAGGCATATCAAACGCATCCGTTTTGCGACCAGCAAATTTATCGCGAGACGGAAATTTATCCCGTGATGGAAATTTATCACGCTTTGCCGATTTGTCGCGAGTGGCTGATTTTTCTCGTGGTGGAAGCGAATCGCGTGGGGCTGACTTATCGCGAGATGGGAATTTATCGCGTGTGGCTGATTTGTCGCGAGACGGGAATTTATCACGTGTGGCTGACTTATCGCGAGATGGAAATTTATCGCGAGTGGCTGATTTGTCGCGAGATGGGAATTTATCACGTGATGTTGATTTATCGCGAGACGGGAATTTATCCCGCTTTGTAGATTTGTCACGTGCATATGACCTATCGCGTGGGGCATCATCACTAAATCTTTTCTTTGACGAACCGCTTCTTCTTCTCTCACCACCTTCTTGATCATAGCCATAGTCACGATATTCACCGCGGCTCTCGCTGCTAGCTTCTACGCGTTGGACAGGGGTGTTTGGTACATCGACATTACTAACAAATTTGAGATGTAGCCCAATGTATCGTTCGATGCGTTGTAAATGACGCATATCTGTTGGTGATACGAAGGAAATGGCAACGCCTTCTTTACCGGCACGACCTGTTCTGCCAATACGATGTACATAATCTTCACAGAAGCGCGGTAAGTCATAATTGATGACATGGGTTAAGTCACCGATATCGATACCACGTGCTGCCACATCAGTGGCGACCAAAATTTGTGTTTTACCGCGACGAAAGTCATCTAAGGTACGATTACGTACATTTTGTTTTAAATCACCGTGCAGGGCAGCGGCAGCAAAACCTGCATCGCGTAATGAAATCGCGAGTTTATCCGCATTAATCTTGGTGGCGGAAAAGATGATGGCTTTGAAAATGTTTTGCTCAGTCATCAAGTGTTGCAGCAAACGCGTTTTATAGTGTGCATTTGGTGTTTTGTATAATGTTTGTTTAATTTGCGGCGCAGACAACTTTTCGCTGGATAAATCAATGCGTACTGGATTTTTAAGTAAATGACGTACGACATTTTGTAGATTTTTGTCTAAGGTGGCGCTAAAGAGTAATGTTTGACGCGTTTTTGGTGTCAGGTTCGCGATGTATTCGACATCTTCAATAAACCCCATATCTAGCATGCGATCTGCTTCATCAAGGACAAGCATTTCAACGCTATGTAAATCAACACGCTTTTGTTCCATGTGATCCAATAATCGTCCTGGTGTTGCGACTACAATGTCGGCACCCCGTGAGAGATCTCTAATTTGCTGGTGATATGGCATGCCACCCACTAAATTCACTAAACTGAATTGGCTGAACTTGCCATACTTAGTCACGGCTTTGGTGATTTGTGTGGCCAATTCGCGGGTAGGTGTCAGGATTAAGATTCGCGTTTTCTTGGAGGGTTTTTCTGACGCGAGACGGTTTAAGGCGGGTAAGACAAAAGCAGCAGTCTTGCCGGTACCGGTCTGTGCGCATGCGACTAAATCTTGGCCGCTTAATATGACTGGAATGGCTTTGGCTTGGACCGGTGTAGATTTGGTATAGCCACAGGCTTCAATGGCTTTCAAAATATTTGGATGTAACTCTAGTTGTTCAAATGACATACTTTCCTCGTTTTTTGTAATGCAAGCCATGTAGATCATGCATTCCCAAGGAAAATAGACCTAGATAGCTGGCTTGTGTGTAACCACGTGTATCATTGCCAACTCGACCTAGGGAGAAACTGCGTTGAGTGAAAAGGATTTTTAGATTGGTAATGATAGAATCACTTATGTTTGTTATCTAACCACGTTCCCTAATAAACTGCAAGGACTGATTGGGGATGCCATCTCAACAACCTGTACTCGGCCTTTGTTTTTCGTGACCCCTCGAGACGGCCGCCCTACGGGCAGCCTCCTCGGGGCGAACGGGTTGGGGGTGGGATTCACACTCGCGGGAAATCGAAACTGATGACATCTGCAATGGCGTTGCTCTCTGTTGCAATCATGAGCAAACGGTCTATCCCTAATGCGACACCAGCACAATCGGGTAAGCCATGCGTCAATGCGCTTAAAAAATACTCATCGATGGGCAGCGTTGCTAAGCCTAAGGTTTTTCGTTGGACACAATTGGCTTCAAAGCGACGTCGCTGTTCATTCGCATCTTGTAATTCATGAAAGCCGTTGGCCAATTCGATACCTTTGATATACACCTCAAAGCGTGAAGCGACAGGTGGTGTGGTGGCTTGTATTTTGGCCAGCGCTGCTTGTGAAGCGGGGAAATCGTAAATGAAGCACGGACGCTCATGGCCAAGGTGTGGTTCTATACAATGCGCCATGAGTAATTGGAGCCACGTATCACGATCATCGATGTCACTCCCCAAGACTAAACCCTGTGCTCGGGCGCAATCTTGGAGCGCCGCGTGACTGGCGTGATGCACGTCGATATTGAGGTGTAGAGAAAATAAACTGGCATAGCTAATGCGTTCTGCAGCTGGCAGCTTGAGGGTAACCTGCAGTAAGGCATCCATCTCCGTCATGAGGGCATGATGGTCAAAGCCAGGACGATACCACTCTAGCATCGTGAATTCAGGGTTGTGATAGCGTCCTACTTCCCCTTGGCGGAATACTTTAGCTATTTGATAGATCGCGCCGCTGCCCGCTGCCAATAAACGCTTCATGGCATACTCAGGCGACGTTTGTAGATAATAATGTTGCGTTTGACGTGAGGGCTGTTCAACCATCACAGGGATGCTAGCAATAAATGGATCGGTGACAGACGTATGACACAATTGGGGTGTTTCAACTTCCAATACACCCCGTTCATGAAAGAAATCGCGTATTTTCTTTAAAATCGCTGCACGTTGCTGCAAGTTGGCTAGCGGCGCTGATGGCCGCCAGCAGGCTTGCTTATTCTTTGGCACGTGAGACATAGGAACCCGTGCGGGTGTCAACTTTGATCACTTCACCTTCTTGTACAAACAAAGGCACACGTACAACAGCACCACTTTCTAATTTAGCTGGCTTGTTACCACCACCTGACGTGTCGCCTTTCAACCCTGGATCTGTCTCAACGATTTTGAGTGAGACAAAAGTAGGTGCCACGACCAAAATAGGCGTGCCATTCCACAAGGTGAGTTTGCATTCTATTTGTTCTTTGAGCCATGGCTTGGCATCGGTGACTTCTGCTTCATGGAGCGAGTATTGTTCGAAGCTTTCATTCGCCATGAAATGCCATTCATTGCCATCCGTGTATAGGAATTGAGCATCTATTTCCACGACATCGGCGACGGGAATACTATCACCGGATTTGTAGGTGCGCTCGATGACACGACCTGTTTTCAGGTTGCGATATTTGAGACGGTTGAACGCTTGACCTTTACCAGGTTTGACAAATTCATTATCAACAACGACACATGGGTCGCCATCAATGATCAATTTCATCCCACCTCTAATTTCATTTAAGCCATATTCACTCATAGGTTACTCCTAAAGACTGGTCGCCTATCATAATCGCTCTCAAGGCGACCTCGCAATACTGCCTAAGGTAATTGATCACGAAAATAGCGCCGGGTGTAAAGATGTAAGGCCCATAGAAACAGAACAACGCTGAAGGCGATCAAGGCATAACTTATGAATGCTTGCCTATAAATGCTAAGGACCGCATCCGTTCGTGTCACATTGGCCGGGACACTCGCAAATTTAGCGATCATCCCTGAGAAAATCCCACCAAAACCGGTGGCCACAAACCACACACCCATCATGAGCCCGACCAGGTTTGCGGGTGCCAAGGTCGTGACGGCGGATAATCCGATGGGGGAGAGTAACAGTTCACCAATGGTGATCAATAAATATGCGCCAAAAACCCACAAGGCATGCACTTGGCCGATGGCATTGGGGTAGTACGTGCTCACTGCCAACACGACAAAACCGAAGCCAGCAAACAAAATACCAAGGGCAAATTTGCCTAGCGCCGAAGGATTGCGATTACTGTTACTTAACGATTGCCACAACATGGCAAAGAGTGGCCCCAATAAAATGATGAAGATACTTTCCGAGCCCCAGAAAAATGTCGTGGTGAGTGGTATGCCAAAGAGGTTTTTATCTACGGCACGCTCTACGTATAAGTTCGCGGAGGAGAAAAGTTGTAGAAACAACATCCAATAAACGATGGAAGCTAAGATGAGAATGATTAACAGCAGCATGCGTGGCTTGTAAACCGCATCTTGTTGCATGGACACGCGCAAGAGATAGCCCAATAAGATGACGCCGACGCAAGGTAACAACCACACTGCGAGGGTGTCGACTCTGAGTAACAAGGCGATGCCAGCAATGAGTAACAAACAAACCGGCCCGAATAAGTAAAAGAATTGCGGGGAGGCTTTTTTTTCACTGGGACGATCAATGATGGCTTTTGAACCGAACACGAAGGTGGTAAGGCCAACAAGCAATCCGGCTGCCGCGACGGCAAAGCTCATTTGCCAGCCAAAATAAAGTTTGATGTAACCTGCGCTTAAGCCTGCCAGAAAAGCACCGATGTTAATGCCGATGTAGAAAATGGTGAAGCCGGCATCACGGTTCGCATCATCCGGATGGTATTGTGCACCCAATAAACTGGAGATGTTCGGTTTGAAGAGACCATTACCGACGATAATGGTAGCCAGCGCTGGATAGAGCAACAGTTTAGCAAAGGGTAAGGCGAGTAAGACATAGCCCGCGATTAATAATGCGCCCCCAATGCGAATCGCTAACTTAAAGCCTAAACGCTTATTGGCAAGATAGCCGCCTACCAAGGGTGAAATGTAAGCGAGCGCTGTGAATACACCTAAGATCGTATAACTCTGGTTGTCGGTAAATCCAAAATATTGGGTCATGTACAAGACTAATAAGCCTTGCACAATGTAGAAACCGAAACGTTCCCACATTTCGGTCAAAAACAGATAATAAAGGGCGCGGGGTTGCGTCACTGCTGTTGGTTTCATTGTGGACTTTCCTCCGTAATACCATTGTGTCGTAACAAAGCATCAATGCTAGGTTTACGTCCCCTAAATGCGATAAAAGCATCCATCGGATCGCGTACGCCACCCACTTCCAAAATATTTTCTAAGAAGGCGCGGCCCGTTTTCGCATCAAAAATGCCATGCTCTTCGAATTGGGCATAAGCATCAGCGGATAACACTTCTGCCCATTTATAACTGTAATACCCGGCAGCATAACCACCGGCAAAGACATGCGAGAAGCTATTGGGGAAGCGATTCCAGTCGGGTGCTTTAGCCACGGCCGTTTGTTTACGCACGTCATTTAATGTGGCATAGACGTAACTGCCGGCAGGCGCATTGCTTAATTTATTGGGGTCGAATTCAAGATGCATGCGAAAATCGAACAAAGAGAATTCGAGTTGGCGTACCATTTGTAAGCCGGTTTGGTAATGTTTAGCAGCGAGCATTTTTTGATACAAGTCGTCTGGCAACGGTTCGTGCGTTTGATAATGCTGAGCGATCATATCTAACGAGGCTTTTTCCCAGCAAAAGTTTTCCATGAATTGACTCGGTAACTCAACAGCATCCCATGGCACGCCGTTGATGCCAGCGACGGCGGCTTCATCTACTTTCGTCAGCATATGATGCAGACAATGTCCAAATTCATGGAACACAGTCACGACATCATCATGGGTGAGCAACGCCGGTTGATCGCCAACGGGCGGCATGAAGTTGCAGGTTAAGAAGGCGACCGGTAATTCTACTTGACCGTTTGGCAACACGTGACGTGTACGGCAATCATCCATCCATGCACCATCGCGTTTGTGTGGTCGCGCATACAAATCGGTATAAAAACCAGCGCGTAAGTTATTTTTCGCGTCATAAATGGCGAAGAAACGCACATCGGGGTGCCAGATGTCGACATCGGTTTGTTCGCGGATGGTAATGCCATAGAGTTTGTGCACCAGGGAGAACATGCCTGCTAGCACCTTATCGATAGGGAAGTAGGGACGTAATTCTTCTGGAGAAAAGTGAAATTTTTTCTCGCCGAGTTTTTCGGCGTAGTAAGCTAAATCCCAAGCACTGAAATCGTCGATCTGATCTGTGTCATGAGCAAAAGCAACGACTTCAGCGTACTCGTGTTTTGCCATGGCTCGGCTTTTTTGCACCAATTGCTGCAAAAATGACAATACTTCCTCTGGGGTTTTCGCCATTTTGGTGGCAAGGGAGTAAGTCGCAAAATTATCGAAACCAACCAATTGTGCCATCTCGTGCCTTACGCGCAGGATATCATCCATGATGGCGGTATTATCATAGCGACCGGCATGTGGGCCTTGGTCAGAAGCGCGAGTCGTGTAGGCTTCATACAATTTTTGACGCAACGGGCGATTGGCGATAAAACGCATCGCTGTTGAGTAAGACGGAAAGTCCAAAGTGATGACATAACCTGGTAAGTTGCGACGCTTGGCATTATCGATGGCGAGTTGCAGCGCTTGTTCGGGTAAGCCGCTCAATGCTTTAATGTCTTCAGTGTGATAAGTAAAAGCGCCGGTGGCATCCAATAGGTTTTCCGAAAATTTGGTGACCAACTGACTCATCTGTTGCTGCAAAGCTGCCATGCGTGCTTTTTTGTCAGCGGGTAAATGGATGCCGGCCAGTTTGAAATCGCGCAATTCATTTTCGATGATTTTACGTTTATCAGCGGACAGTTGTTTAAAGTCTGGGCTGGCAGCAATAGCGGCGATTGCTTGATAAAGGGCTTCGTTTTGCGATAACTCTGTGTAATAAGCCGTCATTAGTGGTAACGCTGCATTATAGGCTTCGCGCAACGCTTCCGTCTCTAGAACCCCATGTAGATGACCAATGGGTGCCCAAAAATGATGAAGTTCATCGTGCATCATGGCCATCGGTTGCATTAAATTAGCCCAGGTATAGGGTGTGTCTTGTGCCAGCAATTTTTTAAGCGTGTTGCGATGGTGTGTGAGGTGTTTCTCAAGCTGAGGGACAATCGTTGCCGGGTTTATTTGTGTAAACTGCGGCAGCTTTTTCTGGTCAAACTGTTCACCTGTCATTTAAGATCTCCCGTTAACTGATGGCGATTAGCCCTCCTAATCAGTGGCAAGAGTGCTATAATCACCCGCTTTACTTTTGATGATGCAACAATTTTTGTACTGACAACCTAACTATTTTGGCGATTATTACATGGATCAGTCTTCAAGCACTAAACGTTTTGATATACAGACATTTCAAGGCCTCATTGCCGCTCTCCAAGATTTTTGGGGTCAGCAAGGTTGCGTCATCATGCAACCCATCGATATGGAGGTAGGCGCGGGCACCTTTCATACGGCGAGTTTCTTAGGCGCAATTGGTCCTGAACCATGGCGTGCGGCCTATGTGCAACCGAGCCGGCGTCCTACCGATGGTCGCTATGGCGATAACCCAAATCGTGTGCAACGTCATCATCAATTCCAAGTGGTATTAAAGCCTTCGCCCAAGGACATCCAAGATTTATATCTTGCCTCTATGCGCGCGATAGGCATCGACATGCTCGTCGATGATGTGCGTTTTGTGGAAGACAATTGGGAATCACCCACACTTGGTGCATGGGGTTTGGGTTGGGAAGTCTGGTTGAATGGGATGGAAGTGACGCAGTTCACTTATTTCCAGCAAGTCGGTGGCTTGGAATGCAAACCCGTGACCGGTGAAATTACGTATGGCCTTGAGCGTTTGGCGATGTGTATCCAAGGTGTCGATAGCTTTTATGACTTAGTGTGGAGCAAAGGGCCACAAGGGGTGGTGACCTATAAAGACGTATGCCACCAATCTGAAGTTGAATTGTCTAGATATAATTTTGAAGAAGCTAATACCGAGGTGCTTTTTGAGCATTTCCATTTTTACGAACGTGAGAGTCAACGGTTGATTGAAGTCAACTTACCGCTGCCCGCTTATGAAATGGTGCTGAAAGCATCACACGCTTTTAATTTACTCGACGCGCGGCACGCTATCTCTGTCACTGAGCGTCAACACCATATTCTAAAAATTCGCCGCTTAGCCAAAGCGGTCGCTGAAAGTTACTATCAAGCCCGCGAAGCGCTGGGTTTTCCCTTGTTACAAGGTAAGCATCCATGAAAAAAGAAGATTTTTTAGTTGAAGTACATTCTGAGGAGCTGCCCCCCAAGGCGCTACTGGCACTATCTACTGCTTTTGGTCAAGAAATTAAGACGCGCTTAGAAAAAGCAGATTTGAGCTTTGAAAAGATACAAACATTCGCGACGCCAAGGCGTTTGGCGGTACAAGTGATTAATCTTACAGAGCGTCAACCCGATCAAGAGATTGAGCGTAAGGGTCCAGCGCTCGCGGCTGCGTTTGATGCGAATGGTCAACCGTCTAAGGCGTGTGAAGGGTTTGCGCGCTCCTGTGGGGTGACCCCTAAAGAACTGATCACCATCAAGCAAGCACAAGGTGAATGGGTGGGTTACCGTCAACACGTCAGCGGAAAATCCGTCGTGGATTTATTACCCACTATCGTGGCGCAAGCCTTGGCAGCATTGCCCATTCCTAAGCGCATGCATTGGGGTGAGAGTGATGAACTATTTGTGCGTCCTGTGCATGCCGTGATCTTGTTATACGGGGATCAAATTGTGAAGGCGACTATATTGGGCTGTGAAGCCGGTCGAGTCACCCGTGGTCACCGCTTTATGGCGCCGGATTGGATCACCATACCGCACGCGGCTAATTATGCGTCATTGTTGCAGACAGAAGGTTATGTGATTACAGATTTCAATGCCCGACGAGCGCATATTCGTGAGGGTGCGCAACTACTCGTGCAGCAACAATTTGGCCAAGATGCGACTGTGTTAATGACAGACGCACTACTCGATGAAGTGACTGGTTTGGTCGAATGGCCCGTGGTATTGCAGGGACAATTTGATCCCGCATTTTTAACGCTCCCTAAAGAAGTATTGATTTCTTCGATGGAAGCCCACCAGCGCTATTTTCCAGTGGCGGATAAACATGGCGAACTCTTGCCCCACTTTATCGTCGTGAGCAATATCGAAAGTCATGAACCTCAACGAGTGACGCATGGTAATGAACGTGTGCTGCATGCGCGATTATCTGATGCTGCTTTTTTCTTTGCTGCCGACCAAAAAGAACCATTGTCTGCACGTCTTGAACGTCTGCGGGCTGTGGTGTTTCAAGCGAAGTTGGGCACCTTATATGACAAGGCCGCGCGTTTAAGTCGCCTTGCCGCTTTTATCGCACAGAGGATAGATGCGAATACGGCGGATGCTGAGCGCGCTGGCTGGTTAGCTAAGACCGATTTGACCACGAATATGGTGAATGAATTTCCGGAATTGCAAGGCGTGATGGGATCTTACTACGCGCGTGGCTGTGAAACCGAGAATGTGGCGATCGCGATGCGTGAACACTATTTACCGCGATTCGCCGGCGATGAATTGCCTAGCAATGCCGTGGCCCAAGCACTGGCAATCGCCGATCGTATCGATCTATTGACGGGCAGTTTTGGCATACATCAATTACCCACCGGGGATAAAGATCCTTTTGGGTTGCGTCGTGCTGCTTTGGGGGTGTTACGCCTACTCATTGAAAAGCAGATATCACTCGATTTAAGTGATGTCTTGCAGGCGGCAGTGAAGAATTACGAGCAGCCATTAGACAATACCGAGGCTGTGCCGCAAATTTTAAACTTTCTGCAAGAACGTTTGCGTGCATATTATTTAGAGAAAGGTATTGGGGCTGATGTATTTGCAGCGGTCGCGGCTTTGGGTGTTGCCAATCCTTTAGATTTGCACCAACGTATTCATGCGGTGATGAGTTTTAAACAGTTAGCTGAAGCCGAAGCGCTCAGTATTGCTAACAAACGCGTGAGTAATATTTTAGAGAAATCTAATCATATTGAAGCGACTGCCATTGATGCGACTTATTTTGAGCACGAGGCTGAAAAAATACTCGCCGCCAAAATTGATAGTAAAAGTCAGCAGTTGCGCGCATTGTGTGATGCGGGTCAGTACACTGAAGGATTGATTGCCCTGGCGGACTTGCGTCAACCGGTGGATGATTTTTTTGATCATGTGATGGTGATGACAGATGATAAATTGCGGCGTGAGAATCGTTTGCTGTTATTGAAACAATTGCGTGCGCTTTTTTTACGAGTGGCGGATATCGCATTATTGCAATAGAGATAGGGTGATATGCTAGGGATTCGGCAGGGCATCGACCTCTTTAAATTATTAGGCGTGCTCACACTTATATTCATTTTTTTGCAATTACTTTGTTGGGGCATCGTCATGTACCACGTCGGCGCCCCAGCGATTTATCAAGATTTTTTGACGATTGACCTCGTCTCGATTCGTGCCGCGATCGGCCCCGTTCTGCAATTAATTTCTTCACAAATCCTTTTATATCTGGCCTATCTCTATGTGCTTTGGTATCTCAATATCACCATCATTCAACATTTTAATTTGCACACCTTGGGCGCTTATATATTTGCATTAGCCTTATGGTTAGAGAGTATCTTGGCTATTCTTGCTTTAAACGCGCATTATTCTACTCATTCCATTTTTTCTTTTATGATACGTGAGTATTTATTTGTCGGTTGTTTGACAGACAATGCGCTATGGAAGATTTGCCTTGCCACCGGATGTTATGTTGTGATGGCTATGCTGCTCGCTTTTGTCATTATGTGTGTGAATATTGTCAAGAAGCAGCATTCAGTCCGTGATGGTTTTATGTTGTTATTTCTCTTTATTCTTTTGTTTTTAACGCAAGCATCATTGTTTAGAATTAGAAAACATCATCCCGTCACGATTCCTTCACAACCGAATGTGATTTTTGTGAGCTTTGATGCGACGCATCCCGATTTTCTAGGATTTAACAGTATCGAGAAAGCGTTCAAGCAAGCGGGCTATAGGACAATTTATGCGACAGATGATCGTCGCTATAACGATATTGCCGAACGTTACCGTTTCGATCGTGTCGTTGGGCCACCTGGCACGGTCGCGGATTACTTCATCAGTCAAATGAATGACTTTCCTTTATCCAATTTAATTGCACCCTCAGCATTGGGTAAAATGTTGTTTCCCTACAATTACGCGAACCATGCTTCAGCACACACCTATGCACCTAAGGATTTTCTTAAGCAAATAAACCATGTCTTGCGCAAGGAACGTGATCATCCATTTTTTTTGGCGGTGCAATTTAACATGATTGATACACCGTTTTATTGGTTCAATGATAAATTGCCTTATAATGCAGGCCAGAAAGATGCTTATGAAAATGCTGTTGCACAAAGTGATCGTATGTTAAAAAGATTGATGGCATTGTTGAGACAAAATAAATGTTTGGGTAACGCCGTGGTGGTATTGCGATCCAGTCATGATCATCAAGAAAACCGTGATATCATTCGACCATTTGATCCCGGGCAAGTTCCCACGCTGCCCGACATTATGTTGATTTAAGGAGATAGAGTCATGCAAGGGAAACGGTTATTGTGTGCAACGTTCATTGGCCTTGCTGCTATGATGGGCGCATCACCCACCTTAGCGGATGAATGTTGGGCAACCCTAGGGCCCGGTGGCTGTCTGTCTGTGCCTTGGGGTTGGTACATAGAGGGCAATGGTGGTTATGCCAAGTTTTCGCAGGCGAGTTATTCTACTTCTACGTCTGGTATCTCATGGAATGTCGATGTGGGTTACAAATTCATGCCATATTTTGGTTTGGAGATCGGGTACACGCGCTATACCAATAGCTCCGTGAAGAATAATGTGGGAGATAGCATTGCTACTGCCAAACCTAGTGCGCTTGATTTGGCGATGCGCGGTATCTTACCTTTAGGTTCGTTTGAGCCATTCGCGAAGCTCGGCGTGTCACAAATTAGCAGCCACATCGTTTTTGATGAATGGAATGTCGTGAGCCCCGTTTCTGCTGGTGTGCATACCTATTTCAATGTGTATATGGCGGTAGGTGCGGCGTATTACATTAGCCCCAATGTCGCAGGTCATGCGGAATGGGCACGAGCAGTCGGCAATAATAGCACCGGCACCTACGACTTATGGTCTTTAGGTATCACCTTTATTTATGGATGAGGGTGTAATGCTTGCTAGCGTCACTTCACCGGATTCAGCACTTGCTGGATCCATTGGCCAATGGCGTGCGTCTCTTCGGGACACACCCCATGCGCCATTGGGTATTCATGCCAGGTGATGTCATAACCATGGTGCTTGAGTATTTCATAACTGCTTTTGCCTAACATCATGGGCACCAGCGTATCATCACACCCATGTGCCATAAATATAGGTATTTGTCCGTTTGCTGGATTCACCTGCTGAAGTAGTTGATCTAAGTGCGGCATAAAGCCAGAGAGTGCAATGATGCCCGCCAATGAACGTTGATAACAAAGCCCTGTCTGCATGGCAATGACAGCGCCCTGAGAAAACCCTGCGAGGATGATATGTTCACTTGGGATGCCGCGTGCAATTTCACCTTCTATCAAGGTGTTCACATATTGCATCGATTGGCTGATGCCAGCTTCATCAATGGTGACTCGGGGAGAAATTTCTTTGATATCGAACCAGGCGCGCATCTTGTATCCCTGATTAATCGTGATGGGCATGATCGGCGCGTGAGGAAAAATGAAGCGTACGGCGAGTTCCTTCGGTAATTGTAGCGCTGGGACGATGGGGACGAAATCATTGCCATCGGCACCGAGTCCATGTAGCCAGATAATGCTGGCATGGGCGGGTTGAGATGGTTCGAGAATGATTGGTGGTGGTAGTGTGTGTTCATGCATCATTAGGTGTCACCTCATGAATGGTGTTTAACAATTGATCTAACAGCTTGCGCTCTTTGGCCGTTATTCTACTTGCTAAGCCCGTCATAAAGATAACATAATATTTCCTTGCAATTGACTCAAAATTGATACAAAAAAACAGAAGGGGTTATTCATGAAGCTATTTGCTAGAAAGGCGCAGGGTGTCACATTGCTGGAAATCATGTTGGTACTTGCGGTAGCCGCGATGATCATTGTGCTTTCCATTCGTTATTATCAAGCAGCTAACACCTCGCAACAAGCGAACGCCACAATGCAGTTGATCCAAAGCGTTACTGCTGCATCCGATTCTTTATCACAAGCGAGTGGTAGCTACTCGACGATTACGACATCTACCTTAAAGGCGGTGTTACCTGCTGCGGGAATGTCTGTGCCATGGGGTGGCGCGATCACGGTTACAGGCACAGCGAGTACGATTACCCTGACATTACCCAGCACGCCATCTGGTGTGTGTGCGATATTGACACAGAATGTGAAGGCGAATTCGAACTATACCATTTCAGCAGGTTGTGGCACAGTCACTTACAAGCATAACTAATTGATTAATTGCTATCCTTGTTATCGGGTCTCATGGAGGCCCGATATTTTTCTTGCTAAAGAACAGGGAAGAATTAGATAATGATAGGTGAATTGTTCGCAATTTTCCTACACATTCGGCCGATGTATAACAAGGATAGGGAGTTTTTCTATGGATAGATATATTCGATCAACACGCGGTGTTACCTTGCTTGAAATCATGTTGGTATTAGCCGTTGCGGCGATGGTTATCGTGCTTTCCGTACGTTACTACCAATCCGCTAGCACCTCTCAACAAGCTAACGCAGCAGTGTCACAACTGCAAGCTATTGCTGGTGCAGCAGACAGCTTATCGCAGGCAAGCGGTTCCTTTAGCGTGGTGACCACATCAAAACTACAAACGATCTTGCCAGCGTCTGGCTTTAAAACATCATGGGGCCAAGCGATTACTGTATCTGGCGCAGGCTCAGCTTTAACCATCACATTTGCTGGTACAACCCCTAGTGGCGTGTGTAATCTCATCAAAGAAAACTTACCTGTGACAGCAGGTACGGGTGGTAAATGGGCTGAGAGTGGTAACTGCGCTACGTTCACCTACACCCCAGGCAACCCGTAATCTAGCTAATTGTCGTGTGCAAATTGTATTGCACTGAAAATCATGCCAGCTTATGCTGGCATGATTGTTTTTAGGATTGTACCTTTGCCAGGATATCTCACATGAGTTACAAAAATACCCTCACATCTTACGGCAGTGTCAGCAAATTTTTTCACTGGTTTATCGCTGTATTAGTACTACTGATGCTATGTTTTGGATTTTTCTTAGAGAATATACCCGAAGCGTGGAAGGGAGTTGCATACAACGTTCACAAAGTCACTGGGGTGTCGATTTTATTCCTGATGATCTTGCGCATAGGCTGGGCGCTTATCAATACGAAGCCCATGCTGCCACCTAATTCGGGCGCGATTGAGCGTTTAGCGGCGCATTCTGTGCATGATTTATTATATCTGTGTCTCATCGTGATGCCCTTAGCGGGTTGGATTGGTGCTTCAGCGGCCGGGCGTCCACCACATTTAGGTGGTTGGGAATGGTTATTGCCCGTTGCTAAAAGTAAAGCGCTGTCGATGACCGGGTTTGCCGTACACAATACCATCGCGATTGTGTTAGCTTTTTTGATCACCATACATATATTGGCGGCATTTTTTCATCATTACATTCTTAAAGATGAAATTTTGCGTCGTATGCTACCGAACCGCCGAAAGTTCTGAGAGCCATTCATAGGTAAGCATTTGTCCGGTTTCATTCAAACGTAGAAATAACCGATTACTATGCGTGGGTTGTTTGTGTTGACTGACGATCGCTTGCTCTATAATGCGTCGCATGTAATTGAGCGTTGGGTTGGTGTTGATGGCGAGCGTGTCTTCATCCTGTTGCGTGAGTGTTTCATCGACTAAAAATCGCATAATTTCTGGCGCAAAAGCCAAACTGAAGCCATGCTTATTGCTGAGTTGTTGATCCAGCGCATCGAGCTCCCGACGTAAAATGCTTTCAATTGCAAATGGGCTGAGTGGCAAGATAGGAATGACCATGCTGCATTGGCACAGGGTGAAGGGAATAGATTTTGCGATTTCTAACATCATTTCACTGGCCATTTCTTGTGGTGAGTACAATTGCGCAAGAAAATTATCGTCTTCTTTTTGGCGTTCATTCATGACTAGTTGCATTAAATCCATGTCTAATGATTCTTCATCACTAAGATAGGCATGACTGAGTTCCGCCAAGCGCTCGCAACCTAGGGTCGTCGTCATGATGATGGTCGCTTGCGTGAAGTGGTAGTGTTGATGCATAGGCCGCGTCAGGTAACCCGATTGCAATATTTGTTGTATATCGAGCATCAATTTAGCATTTGCTTTTTCAAGATGTTCGAGGAGGATGACGGCATGTGGCGTGGTCGACAAGATTTCATGGAGGGAAAATCGTTGTTTGCTCTGGTATTGGGTGAAATAGAGTGTATCTACACCTTCATCAGTGGGGGTGAGTGTCGCCACATATAACAGCATCGGTTGTTCAAATAAGACTTGAACGAGGGCAGCGGCGAGGGATTTTTTACCCGTATGTGGTGGCCCTGCAAAAATAAAACTATTGGCAACGCCACACACTTTTTTGAGTGTTGCATGTTTACGCTCGAGCTCGTGCGCGATCAATTGCAACGCCATCTCTTGCCCAAAAATAACTTTTTGCAATGATTCCACCAGTTGGTTGGGATTGATTGCCGTGGATTTCAAGCGCGCAACTGGCACGTGTGTCCAATCAGCGATGACATCGAGCAACGCGGTCATCGTGAGTACGGCGCGGAGCTCGCCGTGTGCACTGGCACTCACGCGTGCAGCGCAACTGTCGAGTAATGCAAGGGTTTTATCTAATGTTTGCACTGGGTCGATGAAGCGCATCGTTAGTTCGTATGCTGGCTGGAGTAATTCATCCGGAATGAAGACTTGATGATACTGTTCCAGTGTTGTGCATACGGCTTTTAACAGTAACAAACGATCCGTCGCTTGAGGTGCTGGTAGTGTGAGTGATGCGAACCCGGGTAGAGATAGCGTGCTGTGGCAGGGCGCAAATGCAATGAAACGACATTGTGGGTGATTGATGATGCTTTGTATTTCAAGGCTTAACTCACTCACCACCTGTGCATCACCGGCAAAGATAATTGTCTGCTGGCTTTGATTGAGCGCATTCAATAATGGCTCGCCACGCGCTTCAGCTAACAAGGTTGCAAACGCATGTATATCATCGAAATGTAGGAGAATGGCGTGGCGCAAGCGTTTTTGTGTGGTGTCTTTTTTCAAATAGTGTAGATAGGCAGCCAAAAAATAATGGCGTAACGTGGGCGAAAGCGTGGTGGTCACCTGTGCGTGATGCAGATGTTGGCGACTTAAAACATCACTTAATTGTTTGCAAAACCCATGATCTATGAAAGGTTCTGATACTTGGTGCGTTGATGCCAATAAGAGGCGCGCAGGATGTTCGTTGAGAAAAGAGGCATGAGATTCGGTATTCATCAAACTCGCTCGCCGCAGTAGAAAGGGATTAGGAAAATTTACAGGAAAATAGTCTGTGAGGATAGATTTGTTGTTGATGAGTTGTCGTAGGATGGGCAAAGCACAGCGTGCCCACCATTTTATGATCTTTACATTGTCTGGTGAAGGAAATGGTGGGCACGCTGTGCTTTGCCCACCCTACGTGGTGTATCAAACGGCCGAACTCATCATGCCACGCTAACACTTGCCGTCAATAACACACTACGCCCAGGGGCTGGATAATAAAATGTCGCAGGAATGCTCCTCTGGTATACCGTATAAAAATAGTAATATTTATTGCTCACATTGTTGAGTCTTAAAGCCAGGTGTAAATGCTCGGTGTCATAACTCAAATTCGCGTTATAAACCGTGTAACCGCCGAATTTTCCCGCAATATTTGCATCATCATTCGCCCCATACTGACTCCCGGTGACTATCCCTTCCACATAAAGATTGAAATGATCATTGAGGCGCTGTGTGATGCTCGCACGTAATATGTTTTCTGCGACTAGGGGAATGCGTTTTTGTGCATTCGGACCATTTTGAAAGCGCGCATTCACATAGTTGTATTGCATGCTAAAGATCGTGTCTGCTGTCAGAGTTTGTTTAAGCGCTAAACTACCTCCCCAGCGTGTGGTTGGGGACAAATTTCTATTGGTCCCAAAGGGTGCCGTGGGTGTTTGTTGCGGATCGAAAGTGATTTCATCGCGCAACTTGAGTTGATAGACACCTAGCTTCGCATACGAACCTGCGCGATGCCATTCGCCACCCGACTCAAGGGACACGCCGCGTTGCGTGCGTAGACCTGGTGTGGCTGGCGGTGTGGAGGCATTCTCATCGGCTTTAGGGAAACGGTAACTTTCGGCCCGGCGTATATACACGGACAGGTAGGGACGATAGTGATGCACAATGCCCAGGGTGCTTGCGAATGCACTATTGCGCAAGTTGTTATCGCCGAATTCCAACAAATAAGCATGCTGTAATGCGCCACGCATGCCCGCCGAAAGGATCGTGCGCGCATCCAGTGACTGATTCAACAGCGCAAACACACTATATTTCTCTTGTCGATCACTCGTCTTGCCATACTTACTTTGCAGATGATAACGATCAGTGTCAGTGTCCATACCCATTAACAATTGACCGTCCATCCATTTCATGCGCAGTTGTGATACGAGAATATTGATTTGTCGCGACTGTTCAAAATCTGCATACAGCACGCCGTGTCCGTGCATTTCTCTATGGGAGAGATCCATGCTGAGTTGCCAACGCTCAGCGACTGCTTGTTGCAGTTTAGCGTGCCATTGCCCATGCCAATCGTTGAAGTAATCGCGGTCATTATTCGCCTGGCGCCGATTCGCGTGTACTTGTTCGGCGCTCAAGCCGCCGGGATATTGTAATGATTCTTTGGCAACTTGGTAGTCAAAGCGTAACAACGCACCGTGTTGCTGGTGGGCAATATGGCCGAGCCACTG
Organism: uncultured Coxiellaceae bacterium; assembly: GCA_964648015.1. GTDB lineage: Bacteria > Pseudomonadota > Gammaproteobacteria > DSM-16500 > DSM-16500 > Aquicella. The sequence goes on along the minus strand of CAZYKO010000010.1, from coordinate 17,897 downwards.
TGTGAGGTGAAACTGATTATGTTCACGATAATTATCACTGCGTTTGTTTTCTAAAAATTGATTGATGGTCCATTGTTGTCGTGTATGGGTGAGCGTGCCAGAGCAATCATAGGTATTAAAACTGCCAGCACTACACGTACCCGTGACGCTGTTGCCGGTCACCGGTTCTGTCATGATATTGACGATGCCGCCCACCGCTTGGTCACCGTAGAGCACGCTTTCACTGCCGGCGATGACTTCAATCAGTGCGACCTGGTCCAATGGGATCGTGTTTATATCAGGTGGCGCGAGATCTGGGTTACTGAGTGGGATGCCATTGACCATCACCAGCGTATTACTACTTGCATTGACGCCAAAACCACGCATGCTTAATGCTGCTTGACCACCATTGCTGGTTTCTTGTAATTGCAAACCACCAATTTCCCGTAAGGCATCAGCGAGCGTGGCAACGCCGGTGTGGGTGAATTGCGCTTTGCTGATCAAGGTGGGCAATGTGCCACTGATGGCAGTATGAGGATGTTGATCCGCAGTGACCACGACAGTGGGGATACGTGTATCTGCCGCTGTGGCGCATAATGCGCCGGATGAAAAAATTAAAGACAATAAGAGACCGTTGCGTCTTCTCATGTAAGCCCTCCGCTACAACGAGTGAGTAAATGCAGTCGTTGGCCGGTCTCCGGGCTTTCTTCGCAGGCTGAGGTATTCACGCCTTCCCATGCGTTTACGCACAGTGATGTGAATGGCTGCTTTAGACTTGATTGAATCAGTTCTAATGAAGATTACCGTTGCGGGGGCAGCGTCGGCTTTACCTCAATGAGGCGCACCGTCTTCCCGTCACCTTCGACTTCGCGTGACGGAGATTAGCAAAGTCTTGCGGGTGGGTCGAGTGTCTTAGTTGAGGGGAGAGCTATCGCATCTTACATTATCATTCAGGTATAATGGAGCATGCTACCTCGTTAAGGAAGCCAACGATGCTTAGCCGCCGGTGGTTAGGGTATGGATTGTATCTACTGCTTGTGATGAGCGTGACGACGCTACGAGCGGCTACCAGTGGTTCTACTGTGATTGGGCCGATTACTAGTCCAGTGATGCAGAATATATTTTTGCTAGACTCCGGCTATGTCAATTGGCCGACTGTTACTACTACACCTCAACAATCATTTGTTACCAATAATAGAAAATGCCCAGCCACACATCGACCTTTTGTGGCGATATCTATGTCAAAAATTTTATCTACCAGTATCCTGAGTGTAACGACTTCGCCCTTTCATTCCATTTCTGGTTTTGGTGTATGCGTAAATGGTTTGACAACCAATGCTAATAATTATACGGTACAATATCTCGTTACCAAACGTTACAATGTTGCGGCAGCACAAATTACACAAAACGTTTACACGGGTTCCAGTATCTTTACAGTTTCAAGTTCTATACTAATTTCCGGTTTTGGACGAAACACTAAGCCTACGGCGCATCAGGCAAGTAATCAACCTAACTATACGTCTGTAGGTGGTTTGAAGTGGTTTGTCTATTGTTATCCTAATAGTTTAGCCTTACCCTATGATCAATCCGTTGCTGCGTCCGTAAATGCTATTGGTTGCTATGGTCTGAATCTACCTCTGGGTAACTTGGGAGTGCCCTTCTAAATGTGTCGTCAGTTATCCTATATAGCAAATTGTCTGATGTGGGTGCTTCTCTGTCCGTGTTCCTTTGTATGGGCAAGTGCTGTAGATTCAACTTCTCTTTCACCGAGTACGGCGACATCTGCCTCGGTGGTATTGGTGGATTCTGGATTTTTTTTTGCAGCGGATACCACGACATCATCACATATCTTTGTCACCAACTACGCATGTCCAGCGACATTTACACCATATATGACCTTAGATTTTAGTCGCATAGACTCGCTTTCCCCAAATTTACCTTTAGCAACGACCATTGCTGTGGCTTTTGGCGCCTGTGTGCAATCATTGGCGTCTTTTTCGAATAAATACGTGGTCACATATCTTACTACACATCAATACTATTACATGTACCATAATCTTTTTAGTGGTTTTAGTCTGTCTTCAAATGCGGGTGCCTATTCGCCGACGACACCGTTACCAAATTTTATGGAATTTATACCTTCTGATTATGATCTTGTAAATTATCAGTCGCCTCGATATATCCATTGGCACCTATATTGTTATCCACCCTCCATCACACCCCCGAGAAATCAAACGACTACGGGAAATAATGCGATCGCGGGTGATTGTTCAGTGGGTACTAATCCATACTGGTAATGAGGAAATAGATAATTATGAGGCCATGGTTGTTTAAATTGTGTGTTTTCCCACTCATATGTGGCATTCCAGTCTTTGCTGCTACAACACCTGATTCACGCTCTGTGCAAGTCAGTACGGGTCGTCCCGCACGCATTTTATTGATAGAGGGTGGGTATATCGGCATGCCATCAGTGGCTAACAATACAAACCAAAATTTTTCTACGACGAAAAAATGTCCGCCAAATTTCACGCCCTTTATTACCATGGAGATTGGTAAAATTATGTATACAAGAGTGGGTAGAGATTATCTGTCTGCTTATTCTGCATGTATTTATTCTTTAACGCCGACCGCGACAAACTACTCAGTGGCCTACCGTGTGATTCATTTTTGGGGGGAAGTAGCAGCAAGCTCTAATAATAACACCTTCATCAGTAGGTCATCTGCTACCTTTACTCTTTTTGATACCCAGGCAATGTTTTCAACGCAAAATTATGGGGGATTCACCGGAGATCATCAAAGTGTAGCTGCCTTAAGTTGGCGTTTATATTGTTATCCTCCCAATCTTACAACGCCACGAAATCAGTTGGCTGGCGTAGCCGACTGCTTAGCAGCTCACTTTTAATTAGATGTGCATCTTACCCCTTCAACTTTAAGGTTTTTTTAGCTGCCAAGTGACGTTCACCATTCACCAGTGATTTGAACTGGCATTTATCCATACCTGCGGTACATTGTAACGAACCAGTGACCGTGTACCAAAATTTGGTTTCATCTAGAGGATGAAAATCTTTTTTGGCTAAAAAAGCATTCAGATTGGAGCCATCGGCATCCAGATAGTAACAGTGCATTAGGTTGTCTTTGTTGTTCACGTTTTCCCATTCAGCTAAGGCAAATTGCTTAATTTGCTCGCGATATTGAGCGATACGTTTTGCTGATGAAACTGGGCCATCATCGGTATCGTGCAATTGCCAACCGCGTAATCGATTATGCTTAATATCATCGACGGTAGGACATTTTTCCGCAAAAGCTGACCCACTAACTAGGGTAAACAATACAGTGAGTAACAGAGTGCGTGTCATAGTGATTCCTTCATTTAAAGATAGTAATGGTTTGTTCAGGCCTTTTGTGCAGCATGAAAAAAATTCATCAGGTGTGACCATGTGTGGTTGCACGATCACCCACATGCACTACGCTTGTAAACGCGCCGCAAGATCAGTGTGTTCCCATGGCAAATCTATATCAGTGCGCCCGAAGTGTCCATAACACGCTGTGGGTCTATAAATGACTTTTTTCAATCCGAGACGCTCAATAATTGCAAAAGGCCGCAAATCGATATGTTGCTTGATCAGTTTCACCAGCGCTTGATTCGAGATTTTGCCTGTGCCAAAGGTCTCAACGTTAATGGCGGTAGGCTGGGCCACACCAATCGCGTAAGACAGCTGAATTTCACAGCGATCAGCGAGTTGCGCGGCAACAATGTTTTTGGCCACATATCGTGCGGCATATGCCGCGGAGCGATCTACCTTAGACGGGTCCTTACCTGAAAAACACCCGCCGCCATGGCGTGCCATGCCACCATAAGTATCCACAATAATTTTACGCCCCGTTAAACCACAATCACCTTGTGGGCCACCGATCACGAAGCGCCCAGTGGGGTTAATAAAATAATGCGTATCTTGCAACCACTCGGCAGGTAGACAGGGTTTGATAATTTCTTCAATGACTGCTGCATGAATTTCTTTCTGACTGATATCGGGGTTGTGTTGTGTTGATAGCACAATATTGCTGATGCTTACCGGTTGCTGGTCGACATATCTGAAAGTAATTTGTGATTTGGCATCGGGACGCAGCCAGGGGAGCTTACCCGATTTGCGACATTCTGCTTGGCGGCGCATCAATAGATGCGCATAAGTGATGGGCGCTGGCATCAGCACATCAGTTTCATTGCTGGCATAACCAAACATCAAGCCTTGATCACCGGCGCCTTGTTCACTTGCCGTGGCTTTGCTGACACCAGCGGCAATATCGGGGGATTGTTTACCGATGGCAGTGATCACGGCGCAAGAATCTGCATCAAAGCCAATGCTAGAACTGGTGTAGCCAATATCACGGATGACACCGCGCACAATGTTTTCGATATCAATGCATGCTTCGCTTGTGATTTCACCGCCGACAAACACCATGCCCGTTTTGACCACTGTTTCACAGGCCACGCGTGCCTCGGGATCGGCACGAAGCATCGCATCTAAGATGGCATCAGAGACTTGATCGGCGATTTTATCCGGATGTCCTTCGGAGACCGATTCTGAGGTAAAGAGAAATTCATTGTCTTCCATAGTGTGTCCATTCATTGTTAATAAATCTAAGCGTTACAATTCTTCCCGGATAACATGTCAGACACTTCACCCAGGCTACCATGTGTTTTATCCAGGTTACCTCATTGACGGTATAGTCGTACATCATGGGGATGAATGATCGCTTCTGTAGAACGTGTGGGGTTGATGTCCAACCCACCACGACGGGTATATTTACCACGAACGGTGAGTTTGGTGGGTTTGCAGCGTGTTTTAATATCCATAAAAATTCGCTCGATGCATTGTTCATGAAATTCATTATGATTTCTAAACGATACCAGATACTGTAACAAGCCTGCTTCATTGATTTTTTTGCCGCTATAGATAATCTGCACGCTGCCCCAGTCGGGTTGATTCGTTACCAGACAATTAGATTTCAACAAGTCTGAATAGAGGATTTCATCATCAACATTTTCAGCGTCGGTGATTAAAAAAGCGGGTTCGACTTCATAAACATCGCAAGGAATATCTAAGTCATCGATACATTTGCCTTTAAAGCTGCGGTGGACGATGTCATTTTCACAGTGTTGTAAGCGCGTGAGTGTCACATGCACTTGACTGCCTACTTTACTTTCCAAATCGGCTTTAATGGTCGCAGCCACACATTCATCACTCAAAAACTTGGTGTTGTTGAGAGAATTAAAATAGAGCTTCATGGATTTGGATTCGATGATGTTAGGTGAAGTGCAAGGGTACACAATCTTTGCGATCGCGACCATGGGTTTCCCTTTGGCATTGAGCCACGACACTTCATAGTGATTCCAATGATCATAACCATGAAAGGGTAGTGTCGTCGACATGTCGATATTGAGCTCGTCACGTTTTACCTGTCTTGGAATGGCAAATAACTTCTCGGGGTTATAGCTGGGATCGTAGGCCGATTTTTTCCCGAGTTCTGAGTCTTCGGGATCGAATGAGATGTTTAGGTGTGTGAGCATGGCAGTATCTCTAAGTTGTGTTTATTTGTAGGCGATTTTACTCGTTTTTATATAATTTGTGCAAAAAATTATATGATAGTATACGCTAAGCAACTATGTTTGCCGAATAGAAGTAGATCAAAAATAATACAAGACTCTCTTTATGGAAGGTTTTGACGGGCATGAGTGAATTGTCATCCACTCAGAACGAACCAGTTTGCTGCGCTTGCCATTGAGGCGACTTTCTCAGTACTCTAGCTTAAGACGTCATTAAGCCGATGAGGTGTTTGTGATCAATAAGCAATCAAAAAGAACTCCAAATTTACTGTGGATGCTGATTGCTTTGACAGCCATCTTCATTCTTGCCCAGCTGACCTTTTTTGCAATGCATTATCAAGTGGCTGAATTACTCGATACTATTGTGCAGCAATCGATGGCAGAGCAATTGGGGAGTGTGGCGATTGCTTTGCCGGTGCTCAGTTTCATTTTCATCCAATTGTTGTGTTATGGCTTGCTGGTATATGCCGTTTGGTTCGTGAGCCAATCGGTCGCGGCAATCTTCAGGGCGCCACGTTATGCGTCAGGCATTGTGATTTATTTGCTGACACTCACAGCCATTCTCACGTTAAATCACTATTGCTGCCCCGAATCTTTTTTCGCGCAATTGTTAGATGGGCACTTCGTCTCAGCAGCATGGATTGATCGTATTGCTTGGTTGAGCACTGGTTGTTTACTGCTCTGCATCACTTTTGCCTATGTTCATGTGTGGCGTAGCGGGCAATATCGCCGTAGTGCCTGGGTTTTTATCTCACTCATGATCATAATGACAGCACCATACCTCATTGATAAATGTTATGTGTGGTTCAAGCAAAAACCCCAATTTCATCGTCAACCAAATATTATTCTCATCGGTCTTGATTCCTTGCGACCTGATTACACAGGCTTCTTTGGCGCCCAACAACTCAAGACACCACATATCAGTCACTTCTTGGCGACAGGTAGCACGGTCACTGAAGCTTACACCCCATTGGCACGAACCTTTCCGGCGTGGGCGAGCATTCTCACGGCACAATACCCACGCCATAATCATGCACGCAATAATTTGGCGAATCCGATGCCGGTTTTACAACGTGAAACACTGGCGCATCATTTGCAACAAGCGGGTTATGAAACTATCTACGCGACCGATGAAAAGCGCTTTAGCAATGTTACTGAAGATTATGGCTTTGATCGTGTGATTGGCCCGAAAATGGGTTTGGGTGATTTTATTGTCGGTGGCTTAGCCGATTTTCCTTTGAGTAACTTACTCATCAATTTACCTATTGGACGTATCATCTTCCCCTTCAACTACGCCAATCGCGCTGCAAGCATCACCTACGCACCGGATCGATTTTTACATTTAATCAAATTAGGATTGGCAGGACGTCCTGACAAACCACTTTTCCTCGCTGTGCACTTTTGTTTGAGTCACTGGCCTTTTACATGGGCACACGCAGGACATGCTAGTGATCCATGGCAGGCGCAGCAGTACCAAAGCAGCGTGGCGGCTGTTGATTTGCAAATGGGGCGTTTATTGGCGGACTTAAAACGTGCAGGCATTTTGCAGCACGCCTTGGTAGTATTGCTCTCTGACCATGGGACGACATTGGGTTTGCCTGGAGATCGATTCATTGATAAATCGCATTACATGGGTGATGCAAAAAAAATAAAACAAGTGTCTGTGTACAAGTTAAGTAGTGCGCCTGGTTCGGATCCAGCGAAGCGTAATGATTACGCTTTAAATACGTGTTATGGCCAAGGGACTGATGTGTTGAGTTTAAAACAATATCACGTTCTCTTAGCATTCAAAGGTTACGGTGTCTCTGTGCCAACGCAACGTATCGCTGGGCGACATATGTTAATGGATATTGCGCCGACGCTACTCGATTATTTGCACTTAGCGCCTTTTTCACAACCTATTGATGGCCAATCCCTCGTGCCATATTTGTCTCAGGCGACAACAATCTCGGCTGACAATGCGCCGATCTTTATAGAGACAGGCGATACCATCGGCGAGATTGAAACTGATCATATCAATGTACAAAACGTTGTGCGACAACGGTTGGGTGCCTATCAAATCGATGCGAGCACGGGCTTGCTTACCCTGCGTGATGATGCCGAGCGTTCCATTATTCACAATAAGCAACGCGCAATTTTGTTAGGGGATTGGTTGCTGGCGAAATATCCGCGCGAACGCCGGGTGCGCTTAGTGCCGTCAAAAACGATTGCCAATAGACTCGAGCCGGACTATTACACTAGCCAGCCTTATTATATTTTGGCTAACTTGAAAACTGGCGCATGGACTGTGGATTTAAAAGATCCATGGGCACAGCACGCGCCGATTGCACAACTGAAACAACAATTGATGCAATTTTATGGCGAAGAAATGATAGCCAGTCATGACGGCACGAGAAGATGAGCATGACCTTACGTTGCCACCGTGAACGTTTGCGTGCCTGTCTGCGTCCTTTCCTTTCACCACGCAATGTCACAATACACTGCCACAACACGTGGGCGCTAAAGGTAGGGTGAGCACCCCTCGAGACGGCATCCTGGGGGATGCCGAATCGAGGGCGAGCGGGTTTGGCAGTGTGCCCACCATGAACACATGGAGACATAAAAACAAAAGCCGGGCACGCAGGCGGGCTCGCAAACGTTCACGAAGAAGCTTGTACCCCTCGAGACGGCACTGCGTGCCGCATCGAGGGCGAACGGAGATATATGTTCTCGAGGTGAACGGGTGCCGGACGATGGGCAAAGCGCAGCAACGGTGTCCTTAGGTGCCGCGCGACACATGACACCCAGGCGATGATTGGTTCCTAACTTTTTGAGATAGTGGCAATTTTCAGGTAAGATGCGCAGAGCATTTTCAGCCAAAAGGGTTTTGAGCCATGCCACAGTCTGCGCGACAAGATAGAGCAAACGCCATTCGATTTTTAAGTATTGATGCGGTTCAACGTGCAAACTCTGGGCATCCAGGCATGCCGATGGGGATGGCGGATATCGCTGAAGTTTTATGGCACGATTTCTTGCACCACCATCCGGAACAACCTAACTGGATCAACCGTGATCGTTTTGTCTTATCCAATGGTCATGGCTCGATGCTACTCTACGCGCTCTTACACTTAACGGGTTATGCCTTAAGCATTGATGAGCTGAAACACTTTCGCCAATTGCATTCTAAAACACCGGGTCATCCTGAATTCGGTGAAACACCCGGCGTGGAAACAACCACTGGCCCGCTTGGCCAAGGCTTGGGGAATGCAGTAGGCATGGCCATCGCTGAAAAACATTTAGCCGCCCAATTTAATCGCCCCGATTTTCCCATCATCGATCACTTCACTTATTGTTTCGTGGGTGATGGTGACTTGATGGAAGGTATTTCACATGAAGTCTGTTCGTTGGCCGGCACCCTGGGGCTCGGGAAGCTGATCGTTTTTTACGATGATAATGGCATATCCATCGATGGGGATGTTAAAAATTGGTTTAGTGACAATACCCCGCTGCGCTTCGATGCCTATCATTGGCACGTGATTCCTAAAGTGAATGGTCATGATAGTGACGCCATTCGCGAAGCGATTTTAGCCGCACAAGCGGAAACCACGCGTCCAACCTTGATTTGTTGCCAAACCACCATTGGTTTTGGGTCACCGAATATGGCTGGGAAGGCTAGTACCCATGGCGCTGCTTTGGGTGACAAAGAAGTCGCCGCCGTTCGTGCAGCGCTGCAATGGCCACATGCGCCATTTGAAATTCCTGACGAGATTTATGCGGACTGGGATGCGCGTGCGCTTGGTGCGGCATTGTCCCAAGCATGGGAAGCACTTTTTGCGCGTTATCAAGCAGCATATCCAGAACTTGCGCAGCAATTGTGTCGCCGCATGCGCGGCGAACTTCCAACGAATTGGTCTACACAAGCGGAGGGGGCAATATATGCAGCGAATGAAAAACAACAGGCGCTCGCCACCCGTAAAGCGTCGCAACAATGTATCAATTACTATGCTGCCATCCTGCCTGAACTGATGGGTGGGTCTGCCGATTTGACGGAATCCAATCTCACCAATTGGGATGGGGTGGAAGCGTTTACCCGTTCAACACCAGCGGGTCGTTACCTTCATTATGGTGTGCGTGAATTTGGTATGTCAGCCATCATGAATGGCATCGCTTTGCATCAAGGTCTTTTGCCGTTTGGCGGCACATTCTTGACTTTCTCTGATTACGCGCGTAACGCGATACGACTCGCCGCACTCATGCGCCAACGCGTGATTTATATCTACACCCATGATTCCATCGGTCTCGGGGAAGATGGTCCTACGCATCAACCGATTGAACAGCTTTCTTCTTTACGTTTGATGCCGCAACTGTCTTTGTGGCGACCTTGTGATACCGTGGAAACCGCTGTGGCTTGGCGCATGGCGATCGAGCATCATGGCCCCACGGCACTCGTCTTGTCCCGACAAGCGTTAGCGTTTCAAGCGCGCGATGACAAGCAATTAGCAGATATTGCCCGTGGTGGGTACGTATTGGTCGATCATGCATCGGCGCAATTGCCACATGCGATTATCATTGCGACAGGGTCAGAAGTGGCATTAGCCGTGGCAGCAGCGGCACAATTAAAAGCGGCGGGCATCTATGTCCGAGTGGTTTCCATGCCATCGACTGATGTCTTTTTAGCGCAGTCCGAGGCGTATCGTGAAGCAGTATTACCCGCCTGCGTGACCGCGCGTGTGGTGGTCGAAGCAGGTGTCAGTGCTTACTGGTATCAATTCGTTGGCAAAGAAGGGCACATTATTGGGTTGGACCGCTTTGGTTACTCCGCACCTGCGCCCGATGTTTTTAAAGAAACAGGATTTACAGTCGAGCATATTGTAGCGGTCACTGAAAAAGTGTTGACGGCATCAGCAACGCAAGGCACGGCCAAAAAAGTGGCATCCGGCTAAGCCATCAAGCGGCATTCATTCATTAGCGATAGAAAAAAGTTTAGAAGAAAGTTTTTTTATTTACTAGAAGTCACATAAAAGGAGGCACAAGACATGACGATACGTATTGCGATTAATGGTTATGGGCGCATCGGACGAAATATTTTACGTGCGCATTTTGAAAAAAAATTACATCCAGAAATTGAAATCGTCGCGATCAATGATTTAGGTGATATCAATACCAATGTACATCTGACACGTCACGATAGTACGCATGGTAAATTTTTAGGCGCGGTTTCCGCTGCCGGTAATGACATGTTGGTGAATGGTGAAAAGATCCGTGTCTTCGCTGAACGTGATCCCAAAAAATTGCCATGGAAAGAATTAAACATCGATGTGGTATTTGAGTGTACCGGTTTGTTCACCAGCAAAGAAAAAGCGGCACAACATTTAGAAGCTGGCGCGAAAAAAGTGATCATCTCAGCACCAGCTTCAGGCGTGGATGCGACTATTGTTTATGGTGTGAATGATAATGTGTTAAAGGCAAGTGACACGGTCATTTCTAATGCATCTTGCACAACCAATTGCTTAGCCACCGTGGTGAAACCATTACACGAAACCATCGGTTTGGTGTCTGGTTTGATGAATACTGTGCATGCATTTACCAACGATCAAGTGTTATTAGATGTGTACCACAGCGACTTGCGTCGTGCACGCTCAGCGACTCAATCCATTATCCCGACGAAAACTGGTGCCGCAGCAGCGGTAGGTTTGGTTTTGCCGGAACTCAATGGTAAGCTCGACGGTTTTGCGGTACGTGTACCGACCATTAATGTCTCAGTGGTCGATCTCACCTTCCAAGCTAAGCGTAATACAACAGTTGAAGAAGTGAACGAGATTGTACGTAAAGCAGCGCAGGGTCCCTTAAAAGGTGTGTTAGCGTATAATGACGAGCCATTGGTGTCGATGGATTTCAATCATAATCCGGCCTCGGCTATATTCGACACAGTTGGTACCAAAGTCATTGGCAATCTGGTTAAAATTTTAGCCTGGTATGACAATGAATGGGGCTTCTCAAATAGAATGCTAGACGTTGCTGTTGCTTGGATGAAAGCCAAGTAGCACCTAAATTGGAGAATTGAACGATGTCCTCAATGGCCGAAGTAATGCAGGTCGTACAGCGTTATGCCCCACGGGGTTTTACGCCTAAAGTTGGCATGATTCTGGGATCAGGGTTGTCCTCACTTGCTGAGCAAATTACCAACCCAGTGACCATCCCTTATCAAGCGATTCCCGGCTTGCAATCAGGCGCGGTTGCGGGGCATGCCTCGCTGTTGGTGATGGGTTATCTCAATGAGGTGCCTGTTGTTTGTCTGCGCGGTCGTTTACATCTGTATGAAGGTGTGGATTACGAAGCGATACGTACCTTGGTGCGTATCGTCAAAAACCTCGGTTGTCATACTTTTTTGATTACCGCGGCGGCTGGTTCAATGCTGCCAGAAGCATTGCCTGGTGATTTGATGATGATTTCCGATCACATCAATTTCCATCCTGGTAATCCACTGGTAGGTGCCAATGATGAAAGTATTGGGCCACGCTTTGTGGATTTAGAAAATGCTTATGACAGTGGGTTGCAGACGATCATGCAGGAAGCAGCTGGACGTCTCAACATCCCTTTACATAAAGGTGTCTACATTGCGACTCTCGGCCCAAGTTTTGAAACGCCAGCGGAAATACGCGCGTATAAGCAATGGGGTGCAGATGCTGTGGGCATGTCAGTGGTGCCAGAAGTGATCCTGGCACGTCATTGTGGCATGCGGGTTGCTTGTATTGCGGCAATCACCAACCCAGCGGTGGGTATGGGTGAGGAAAAAGTCGATCATGAGACAACCATTCGCTATGGTGAAATTGCGGCGCGTAAATTGACTAAGCTTGTGCCAGAATTTCTTAAACACATTGGTGAAATCGAAGTGTAATTCAGCATGCGCCTGTCGATAATCGATGGGCGCATGATATTTCTCTCGACGTTTAGGTAGTAAAAAGGAGATTCCATGGAATGGTCTGAAGCGGCTATGACGTTTGTCAAAGCGTTAAAACCGGTCGAAAAAAATCCCCCTCTCATCACTCGCATTTTAAGCTTGGTGGATCTCACTAGCTTAAATGAACAGGATACCCCCGCGGAAATCGGCCAACTTTGCGAACAAGCGCAGACGGATTACGGTCATGTGGCTGCAGTGTGTGTCTATCCAAAGTTTGTGAGTTTGGTCGCTACCCAACTCACGGGCACGCCGATCAAAGTAGCGACAGTGGTGAATTTCCCTGATGGTGATACCGCCCTCGAAAAAGTCCTCATTGAAATCAATGATGCACTAGAAGATGGGGCACAAGAAATTGATGCCGTGTTCCCCTACAAGCAATATGTCTCTGGTGACCGTCATTATGCGTTGAAGTTTGTTGAAACCTGTAAAGCGGCTTGTGGCAGTCATGCAACGTTAAAAGTGATATTGGAAACAGGTTTATTAGGTAAAGCGGATTGTATTGCGGATGCCTGCTATGAAGTCTTTGCGGCTGGCGCTGATTTTGTGAAGACGTCCACAGGTAAAGTGCCCACGGGTGCTACCCTAGAGGCGGCGGCGACATTGTTGCTCGTGATTCGCAATGTGCAACCACGTTTACAACGGCCATTAGGCTTGAAGGTGGCGGGTGGCATCAAGACCTTACAAGAAGCAGCGCAATATGTAGAATTAGCGGATATTATCATGGGGAAGGGCTGGGTCACGCCGGCGTCATTCCGTATTGGTAGTTCAAACCTTGTGCATGAAATTATGCGAGAATTAGCTTAAATATTCGTGCCTCTGTATACAACAAAAATCATAGCGTAGCCTGGGTGGAGCGCGAAGCGCGTAACCCGGGAGAGAACCCCTCGAAACAGCGCCCTTCGAGACGGCACTGTGTGCCGCATCGAGGGCGAACGGGTTTGGCAGCGTGCCCACCATGAACATAGGAAGACATAAAAACAAAAGCCGGATTAGCAAGCGGGTACGGGTACGGACACGAAAAGCAAAAGGCGGATATGCAGGTGGTCACGAAAAAACCTGTACGCATCGAGGGTGAACGGGGTTGAGGGTGGCATGACACGTTTTTTGTCATATACAGAGAATACAGGCATTAGTGTCTCATCTCTTCAGCATACCTTAAGCTTGCAGTCCAAATGCCCGCGCGCTTGACATCAATAGAGCCCTCCACGGGAAAAAACCTTTGTGATTGGGGCTCTACAAAGCTAAAAATAATGTATAATCCCCCTACCCAAAAGTCCTACAACATAAAGAGTGGTACTTCCTATGCACGACATTCACAGTCATCAAAAGACTACCCATACGACGCTTGCCTGGGTAGTGACCCTCACCGCCGCTTTATTTTTCTTTTATGAATTCATACAACTGAATCTATTCAATTCCATCGATGTGTCATTAATGAAGGATTTTGGATTAGACGCCGTGCAGTTGGGGCAGTTAGCTTCCATGTATTTTTATGCGAATGCCTTATTTTTATTCCCCGCCGGCATCCTGCTTGATCGCTATTCTACCAAAAGGTTACTGCTAGGCGCAGTAGCGCTCTGTACCTTGGGGACCTTCATTTTCGGTATCGCCGATCACTACGCACTAGCGGCTTTTGGGCGTTTTCTGGTAGGGATTGGGGCTTCATTCTGTTTCTTAAGTTGCATCCGTATCGCTTCTCGCTGGTTCCCACCACAGCAGATGGCTACGGTCACAGGTATCGTGGTCGTTTTGGCCATGTTAGGTGGTCTAGTCGCGCAAACCCCATTTACCTTGTTAATCGAGTATGTGCATGGTTGGCGTCATGCGGTACTGCTAGATGCAGCCTTAGGTGTCGTCATTTTCATCGCCATTGCCTTGATTGTGCAGGATCGTCCGCCCGATGCGTTGCAAGAAGCCGCGGTAGATAAAGAGCACTTAGAACGTTTAGGTTTATGGCGCTGTATTAAATTGGCTGCACTCAACCCACAAAATTGGTTGGGCGGTCTCTACACTTCCTTGATGAACTTACCGGTCTTCTTATTGGGCGCCTTGTGGGGCATTCACTACTTAGCCGAAGTGCGTCATATCAGTGTGGTGCAGGCGTCGTATGCAACCACAATGTTTTTTGTGGGCGTGATTTTTGGCTCACCGATCTTTGGCTGGCTCTCCGATAAAATCGAAAGACGCGTGATACCGATGGTCATCGGCGCGGTCTTATCCTTAGGCGTCATTTTTGTGTTGATGTATGCATCTCAGTTATCTTTGACGTCTATTATTGCCTTATTCTTCCTCATCGGCTTTGTCACCAGTTCACAAGTATTGTCTTACCCCCTCATTGCCGAACTCAATCCCATTTACCTCACCAGCACTGCTGTGGCGATTGATTCTGTTTGCATCATGGTCAGTGGCTTCGTCTTCCAACCGTTTTTTGGTTGGCTCATGGAGCAACATGGCTCCCATCAAATGGTGAATGGCGTGGTGGTTTATACGGCACGAGATTTTAATTTAGCGATGTTGATCATTCCAGTCGCGTTTGTGATTGCGTTGCTGACCACAGTATTC
Organism: uncultured Coxiellaceae bacterium; assembly: GCA_964648015.1. Taxonomy (GTDB): domain Bacteria; phylum Pseudomonadota; class Gammaproteobacteria; order DSM-16500; family DSM-16500; genus Aquicella. Next base: position 2,811 of record CAZYKO010000010.1, on the reverse strand, counting down.
ATGCGCGAGACATATTGCAAAGCGCTACCTGCAACAGCACCATCGCCTGCAGAACAAAAAAAAAGTAAACTCGATACAGAGACCTTAGTGCCTTCTGATGTCAGCCTTTAGGTTGTCACAAGCACTTGCACCCGGCTTCATGGCCGGGTAAACCGAAGCCAAAACCTTCCTCACGCTTAGGAGACTGCTATGTCACGTGCTTTTATCATCATGCTCGACTCGTTTGGTTTAGGTGCCACGGATGATGCAGCTAAGTATGGTGATGCTGGTGCGAATACATTGGGTCATATTGCGGACTATTGCGCACAAGGCAAAGCGGATAAGCCAGGGGTGCGTCGTGGTCCCCTCTCGTTGCCAAATCTGACACGCTGGGGGTTAAACGGTGCCGCACAGGTGAGCGCAGGAAAAATAGTGCCGGGTCTAGATCCACATGCGAAAATCGTCGGTGCTTATGGGTGTGCCCAGGAATTAAGCTTGGGCAAAGATACTCAAAGCGGTCACTGGGAAATGGCGGGTGTACCCGTTTTATTCGAATGGGGTTATTTCCCTCCTAATTATCCTAGTTTCCCCGAATCACTCCTAGCAGAATTCATTGAACGCGCGAAAATCCCCGGTGTGTTGGGCAATAAACATGCCTCGGGTACGGTCATACTTGAAGAATTAGGTGAAGCGCATCAACAATCGGGCAAACCCATCGTCTATACGTCAGCAGACAGTGTATTTCAAATTGCGGCGCATGAAGAATCGTTCGGTTTGGCGCGACTTTACGAGATTTGTGAAATTGCGCGCAAGTTGGTTGATCAATATAACATTGGGCGGGTGATTGCACGTCCATTTGTGGGTGAGAAAGGTCAATACCAACGAACGGGTAACCGTCGTGATTATGCAACCCCACCCCACGCGCCTACCTTGTTGGATGACTTGGTAAAACACGGTGGTAGCGTGATCGCTATCGGTAAAGTAGCAGATATTTATGCCCACCAAGGGATTAGCAAAATGGTCAAGGCGAGTGGCAATGAATCACTATTTAAAACATTCATTGACGAAGCTCGGATCGCACCTGACAAAAGCATTACTTTCGTCAATCTGGTTGATTTCGACATGGTGTATGGGCATCGACGTGATGTTATTGGCTATGCCAAAGCCTTAGAAGATTTTGACAGTTGGTTGCCTGCCTTTGAGCAAATTTTAAAGCCTGGTGATATCGCCATTATTACAGCGGATCATGGTTGTGACCCGACTTGGGCGGGTTCAGATCATACGCGCGAGTGTGTGCCTGTTATTGCATTTGGACCGGGGATTCCTGCCGGTGCGATAGGTAAACGCGACAGTTTTGCCGATATCGGCCAAACCATTGCTAAGCACTTAGGTTTGCCTGCCTTAGCTTATGGGAAGTCATTCCTTTAAGATCTGTTGGGCAATGCCAATGCTAGCGAAAAACGAGTAACATCGGCCAAAATGCCCTTGTTTTTTGCACGAGCAACCAACTATCAGCAGACCCTAAACTTAGTTCAAAAAAATACGCATACATTCATTAGATTAGTGACATCAACGCGCTTAAGGTAGTCGCGGTAGAATTGACTATACTTAAACTAAGCGAGGTGTATGTCATGGTGATGTCAGTGCAGCATCAGTTAATGCATGAGTGTTCGGATCTTATTGATACGTTGAGTGAAAAGATCAACACAGAGATTCGACGTGGCCTTGCTGAGCTGCGACTTCAAGTGGCTAGAACCGATAGTAGAGAGATTGAAACGGTCACGCGTCTGAATGCTACCATCCAAATGTACGAACATGCACTGCAAAATATCACGACAACCATCGAACGTTTACACCGTTATCGCAATTTACTCTCAGAAGAAGATGAAGAACAATTACATCAGCGTTTAGAAGTGATTGCGCATGATGTTGAACGTATCAAACAAGCATATTTTCCACCCTTGGCACAGAAACAGGAGTACGCGCACGATCAGCAAACCATTGCTGTACTGCGAGATATACTCACGCGGCTCAATAACGGTTTGAAAGCACTACATGAACAAGCCAGTCCAGCACGTAAAAAATGGCAAAACACTTGTTTGACTGAATTTAACCAAATGAAAAAAAATCTAGATGACCTCGATGCTTATGCTTCGAAGGGTGGTGAGGTTCATCGTGAACTCATTGCGTTGCAAACACAATTAACGACAACGATCACCACCGCATTAGCGTCATTACACGGGCCACTCTTTAGCCCAGCATGTGCCAATGTACTCAAAGCTGCTCAACAAGATGTGATCATGATACAACAACCGCAGAAAAACCCACGTTTGCGATAGGCCTTTTTCGTGCCCGATGTGTTCCCGGGTTACATGCTTCGCACCACAACTACCTATGCACGACACCCATGGCTTTACCCAAAAGTACAGCGACAGCGATTTGTCTGTCATCCCCGCGCAGGCGGGGACCCATTTCTCATGACGATAAACCATGGAACGTTAGCGATGGGTCCCGGACATTAAGCGCACCTAAGCTCGTTAAACTCGCAAGACTGCGCTAAATGCCGGGATGACAGTGTTTTACCGGATGCTAGTGCGCCTTCGCTGGGATGACAGAGTTTTTGACGCAGTGCCGTCTCGAAGGGTGCACTCCAAACACTAACCGTTCGCCCTTGATGCGGCACACAATGCCGTCTCGAAGGGTGCGCTCCCAACACTAACCGTTCGCCCTTGATGCGGCACGCAGTGCCGTCTCGAAGGGTGCGCTCCCAACTCTATCCGTTCGCCCTTGATGCGGCACGCAGTGCCGTCTCGAAGGGTGCGCTCCCAACTC
>CAZYKO010000009.1:82926-105305 GCA_964648015.1 uncultured Coxiellaceae bacterium | reverse complement strand
AACCTAGGAATGCCGGGATCAAAACCCGGTGCCTTACCGCTTGGCTACACCCCAATGTGTTTCTAGGAAGCGCTATTTTGCTGAGAGAGGACTTCACTGTCAATGGGCGATTGTAAAATTAGTAGATTATTTTTTTCAAAGAGTTGCGTTGAGGCGTCTTCTCACGCCTCACGCGTTGTGACTGATTAAGACTTGCGCATTTTTTCAGGAAAAACGTTTGTGGCTGTCTTGCTCATTAGGATTTTCCATTGAGGTCCCAAGTATAGATCACTAACTTCGTGGTGAGATGACCATCCGTAATGGATACTTTGCTTGGCAAATCTACACCTTGCACCGTTTGGTAATCATCATAGCGAATATGCCAGCCAGCTTGATCGAGTGCACTTAAACGTCCATAGCGGTCTGTATGGGTTTGTGCGGCGATCCCCGGGACAGGCATCCCACGTACCCAATAACGCAAGTTTGAAACGGGCAATTTGAATCCCCAATGTTCGGCAAGTAAGCTTTCTGGACTATCGGCCGTATAGCGTTTGCCATCATGTGTTTTCAAGACAATGTGGCCTTGGCGACCGCTCAGTGTCATGCCACCGGTGCCTAGGGGTCCGTAGAGTGAAATCAGATAGCGATCTTGGTGTTGTGCCCAATCAATGGTGGCACTGCCTGAGTCGCGTGGTGTACGCACGGCCAACTTGCCATTCAAGTGCCATTGATTAATTTTTGCTAGTGCCGACTCACGTGTTTGCCAGGAAATTTGCTGTGGTGGCGCACCTGGTGGTCTGAATGTTGTACAGCTTGAGAGAATAGTAAGCAGTAGTGTGATGCATAAGGAGCCAATTAGAGGTAAGCGCATAGATATCCTTTGTTTTTCACTTCCATTTAAGCATAAAATATGCCCAAAACTATAATTTGGCAATAAGCATGTCTATCTTTGTTGTTGGGATCAACCATAAAACGGCGCCAGTGGCACTTCGCGAGAAGGTTTATTTCGTCGCCGATAAGTTAGCCCTCTATTTGCAAGACTTGCTAAATCGCGGACTGGCACAAGAAGCCGTCTTGTTATCGACCTGCAATCGTTCTGAACTGTATTGCACAGGGCAAGACGTTGATGCAATTCAGCAATGGTTTTGCACGCAGACGACACTCACGCCAACAGAAATAGCAGCAGCCATTTACGTCTATCGTGATGAAGAAGCCGTGGCGCACATGATGAGTGTGGCCTGCGGGCTAGATTCGATGATTTTGGGCGAGCCACAAATCTTAGGCCAAGTCAAAGCCGCATTCTCCGAAAGTTGTGCACTAGGTGCCATTGATGCGGCTTTTCACCGTCTCTTCCAAGAAATTTTTTCTATTGCCAAAGAAATTCGCACCTCAACAGCGATTGGTGCTTGTCCAGTCTCGGTTGCGTCCGCTGCCGTGCATTTTGCGCAACAGATGTTACCCACCATTGCCGATGCTAACGTGATATTGATTGGCGCAGGGGATACCACGGCATTATTGCTGCGGTACTTGAAAGCGCAAGTTACCCCTACCATGACGATAGTCAATCGCTGTACAGAAAAGGCGGCGTGTTTGGCAGCGCAATTCGGTAGCCATGTCTATGGTTTAAATGATCTTGCCCTGGCGCTGCGCAGCGCAGATCTAGTGTTTTCGGCAACGGGGAGCGCCATACCATTGATCGATCAAGCGCTGATACGCGAGGTAATGTGTACACGCGCGGATCGGCCTCTGCTCATGATTGACATTGCGGTGCCACGCGATATCGCCCCTGAAGTGGCCCATGTCCCACAAGTAAAATTGTTTTGTATTGATGATTTAAAATGTATCATCGAAAGCAATCGTCGTGGACGTGAGCATGCGGCGACCAAAGCGCACGAAATGATCCGCCAAAGGAGCCTGGCATTCATGACTGAGATGCAATCGCTGCAGCAAGTGGCGCACACGATTCGCAGTTATCGCGGTCAAGTGGAAGCGATTTGTGATGCTGAGTTGATTAAAGCGCGACGTCAATTACATCAGGGCGGGGATCCGGCGCGCGTATTGGAAGCGTTCGCACATGCGTTTACTAACAAATTGTTGCACGCGCCCAGCGTGAAATTACGGCAAGCGGGTGCCAATGGCCACCATGATTTATTGCAATTTGCCAAACACTTATTTTCTATTCCGGATTCGGATTATCTCAATTAACGAAAGACATTATGAAACCATCTTTATTAATAAAATTACAACATCTCGTGGGTCGCTACGAAGAAATCAAAAGCGCTTTGTCAGATCCAAAAGTGACGAACGATTTGAATCGCTACCGCGATCTTTCCAAAGAATTTGCTCAGATAGAGCCCCATGTTGAGGCTTATCATGCGTATCAACAAAATTTGCAACAATTAGACGAAGCAAAAGTCTTGTTGGAAGAATCCGATGACGAATTATTACAATTAGCGAAACAAGAAATTAAACAGATTGAAGAAAATCTAGCGCAATTAGAAAAAGCATTATTGAGCGCACTCTTGCCTACCGATCCTTATGATGACAACAATATCTTTTTAGAAATTCGCGCGGGGACTGGTGGTGATGAGGCGGCGATTTTTTCCGGTGATTTATCACGCATGTACACCCGTTATGCGGAAGCGCAAGGATTCAAATTGGAAATCATCAGTGAAAGTTTAGGCGAACACGGTGGCTACAAAGAAATCATCATGCGGATTATTGGTCATGGTGCTTATTCGCTTTTCAAATTCGAATCGGGCGTCCATCGTGTGCAACGTGTGCCTGAAACGGAAGCGCAGGGTCGTATTCACACATCGACGTGCACCGTCGCTGTGTTGCCAGAGCTCGAAGAAATCGAATCGATCGATATCAATCCTGCAGATTTGCGCATTGATACTTTTCGTTCTTCGGGGGCAGGTGGTCAACACGTACAAAAGACTGATTCCGCGATTCGCATCACCCACTTGCCTACAGGTACGGTGGTGGAATGCCAAGACGAACGTTCGCAACATAAAAATCGCGCGCGTGCCATGTCTTTACTCAAAGCGAGAATATTGGCGGCTGAACGCGATAAGCAACAACGTCAACAAGCAGAAACGAGACGTAGTTTGGTGGGGACGGGTGATCGTTCGGAACGAATCCGTACATACAATTTTCCTCAAGGTCGATTGACGGATCATCGTATTAATCTCACCCTGTATCAACTTCCACAAATTATGGAAGGCGAATTAGGGCCAGTGATTGATGCGTTGAGCCAAGAATATATGGCTGACTTAATTGCTTCGCTTGGAGATTGAGGTGCATCATGACAATTCGTGAATCCTTGCGTCACGCGACACAACGTTTAATGACAATGAGTGATAATCCTTCGTTAGATGCTGAGATATTGTTGGCGTATGTCTTAAACAAGCCACGGAGTTACTTGCATGCTTGGCCGGAAACCATGCTGACACCGCAACAAGTCGGACTGTATGCAGAATTAATTTACCGGCGTTTGAACAAGGAACCGGTTGCCTATATCACCGGTCAACGCGAATTTTGGTCACTTAATTTTAGAGTCACACAGGATACATTGATACCACGTCCAGAAACGGAGTTACTCGTAGAAACACTACTCGCCCGTTTACCTCAGGGCGAACATTTGAAAGTGGCTGATTTAGGGACGGGTTGCGGCACCATCGCACTCACTCTCGCGCACGAACGCCCCAAATGGCAAATCTATGCCACAGATATTAGTGAAAGTGCGATGACCGTGGCGAAGCAAAATGCCGCACAATTGCAACTTGATCACATCGAATTTTTATCTGGTCACTGGTGCCAAGCACTGCCGCACATCCAATTGGATGCGATCGTGAGCAATCCACCGTATATCAGCGAGCAGGAATGGGAAATCTACGGACCTGAACTTGGTTTTGAGCCCTATAATGCACTGGTGGCGGGTGATGATGGTTTACAGTCGATCATGGAGATTTGCCAGGCTGCCCCAGTTTATTTGCAACCAGGCGGTCACCTGTTGATCGAACATGGTTTTTTGCAGGGTCCTAAAGTGCGCGATATTTTTATGGGCGAACATTATACGGAGATTCAAACCTTAACCGATTTAAGTGGGCGCGATCGTGCCACCATCGGCCGCGTGGCCAGTTAATCGGGTGCGTTGTGACATGCTACCCAGCGCCGTTAACCCGCCTGTAACCTTACTGTTTCCCCCTTAAAGCACAAAAAATTGTTTTTTTTATTGCCAGGATGGGTTTTTTTTTGGTATAGCTGTCAAACTTGGACTACAATTACTCTCAGGGTAGGAGAACGTATTATGGCAGCTAAAGAAAAAGACATTTTAGAGCCCAGTTTAGAAGTGCTTGGTATTTCGCCTTACAAGCAGAAAAAAACTGAAGATTATATGGGCCCGAAAATGGCAGAGCATTTCCAAAAAATTCTCATGGCATTGCGTCAGCGTATTCTTGAAGGTGGTGATAAGATTGTGAGCCACATGAAAGAGGAAGCCATCAATTATCCAGATCCTAATGATCGTGCCAGCCAAGAAGAAGACTTCCGCCTCGAATTGCGTACCCGTGATCGTGAAAGGAAGTTGTTGAAAAAAATAGAAGAATCGTTAGAGTTAATCCGCGAAAAAGATTATGGTTACTGCGAAGTCTGTGGTGTAGAGATTGGCCTACGACGTCTTGAAGCGCGTCCTACAGCAACCCTTTGTATAGACTGTAAAACGTTGGATGAAATCAAAGAAAAGCAACAGAAACAAGAAGAAGAATATTGATTAAGGGATTGGGCTATTCTCAGCAGAATTGATCAAAAAACCACCTCTTAATGCTCTATAATAGAAAGTGAATGACAAGCCTCGATCTGATCCTTGGGGCTTGGTCAATTGAGCTGGTCTTTGACCGCCGTCTTAGCAGTGACGGATGCATTCTCTCGCAACCGGCGGGCGTTTGCTTGGGGTTCATCAAAAAGCGAAGCGAGGATTAGCCATGGCGGCAGGTGCGCAACAACCCAATCAAGGTGACTCTTCCACAAATATTTTGTGGGGGACAGCGGCCATTTTCATGGCGGTTGGCGCCATTTGGTTCGTATTCAAAAATCAAATCGTTACTTTATATCTCACCATTAAGCTCTACGAAGCAGATTTACTGAACTGGGCAATGGGCGGCCATTTTGAGCAATTGCGGATTGGGATCATGAAATTGCTGATCAGTCCTGGGGCGGTCACACTCAATCAAATGGTGGCGGTGGGTGATGCGGTGGGTAATTATCTGCGTTACCCCTACGTCATTATCCTCAGTCTCCTTGCCATTGTTGTTTATTTTGGTAATAGCACGCGCGTTTATAAAAACATATACAACATGAAGAACTTAGCCAAATTGGAAGCAGTGAACTGGCCACAAATATCACCAGTGATCAACTTAGACCTATTGAAAGTTGACATCGACAAGGGCCCTTGGGCGATGGCAATGACGCCTATTCAATTCTGTAAACGTTATCGATTACTTGAAGAGGTGCGTGGTCAACGTCAAGAAGGGGCAAGCCGTAGAGAGCGCGAACGCGTGGATATTGTGCTTAGACGCGGGGAGGCAAATAAAATATTTGCTTTACAGCTAGGGCCATTGTGGCGTGGACCGGACAAATTGCCCATGCACATCAAGGCACTCTTCGCCGTTTTTGCCGCCCGCATGAATGCCGATACAAAGCCTGCCCAAAATTTATTAGCACAGTTAAGTGCGTCATCGGTTAAAAAACTCAATTTTGCAGGCGTTGATGAGTTACTCAAAAAACATTGGAACACCAAAGCGGTGCAACGCGTCGTACAATCACACGCCTATGTACTGACCGTGATGGCCTCTATGTTGGTTGGCGCGCGTGAAGATGGTGTGCAAGCGTCAGCAGATTTCTTGTGGTTGAAACCGGTAGATCGCCGCTTGTGGTATACCTTGAACACAGTAGGTAGACAAACCCCATTCATTGAAGTCGCCGGTATTTTTGCACATTGGGTCGCTGAAAAAGAAGCGGGTTACCCGTTACATGTACCCGTGATAGATGAAGCGACGAAAGCATTAGAAGTGGCACTCACGGAAGTAGTGATTACCACCGAGGATGTGAGTTAAGCTTGCAACATGGGATAGCAGGTATCCCAGTCGGCATAGAGCCATAGCGGGAGAGGAAATCGGATGCGTATTCGCGGTTTAGAAGAACAACATGAGCTCTCGCCCCAGCTGCTGCTGCGGGACACCCGCACGCTGGGGATGAAGATCGTTGATTTTTTCAAAGACCCCGTTAATAGCGCGGTGTTGATGTTTGCTTTTGCGATCGCCTCTTTTTTGTTAGCGCCAATTGGGGAATTCATTACGTTTATTGGTATTTGTCTCTTTTTGTATGCATACACACGTCGTTCGAATTTACCCTTTAGAATGCCGGAACGTTCCAAAGCCCTCGATTATAATGACCCATTGCCTGGTTCGAATAAGCCACGTAAAGCGCGGGGTATTAGCTTTTTTGGTAATCGTCGCATGGATAATGACGAATTATGGTTTAACAATGACGATATGCGTACCCATACGTTGATGTTTGGCTCGACCGGTAGTGGTAAAACGGTAGCGCTCGTCTCACTCTCTTACAATGCGTTGGTGCAGGGGAGTGGCTTTCTGTATGTGGATGGTAAAGGTGATAACTCACTCTTTGCATCCGTATTCTCATTATGCCGCAGTATGGGTCGTGAAGATGACTTACTCCTGATCAACTTTATGACGGGTGCACGCGATGTTGTCGGTGCGCAAGAAAAACGTTTATCAAATACGATGAACCCATTTTGTAATGGTTCATCGAGCATGTTGTCGCAGCTAGTCGTGAGCTTAATGGATTCAGGCTCTCAGAGTTCTGATAGTGATATGTGGAAAGGCCGTGCGATCGTGTTCGTTGAAGCGTTGATGAAAGTGTTGGTATATATGCGGGATAAAGGTAAAATTTTATTAGATGCCAACACCATCCGTAACTATTTCGAATTGCCGCGTCTGGAAGCAATCGCGATGGATAAAATGTTTCCGCGCGATTATCAAGAACCGGTGAGTTTGGCTGATGCACCTGATCTCATTTTAGAGCCTATACGTAACTACTTAAAAAACTTGCCTGGTTACGATCCCTCAAAAAAAGGTAAGCAAGGTTCGCAAGTGTTAGAACAGCATGGTTTTATCACCATGCAGTTAACCCGTGTGTTCGGTTCGTTGGCAGATACCTACGGTCATATTATTCGAACTAACTTAGCAGAAGTCGATCTCAAAGATGTGGTGTTAAATCGGCGTATTCTTGTCGTACTCTTACCTGCGTTAGAAAAATCACCAGATGAATTATCCAACTTGGGTAAAGTGATTATCGCTTCTTTGAAAGCGATGATGGCTGCGGGTTTAGGTGAATCTGTGGAAGGTACGTACCGCGAAGTGATTGTGCGTAAACCAACGAATGCACCAACACCTTATATGTGTATCTTGGATGAGTATGGCTACTACGCGGTCAAAGGTTTTGCTGTGGTGCCTGCGCAAGCGCGCTCACTCGGCTTCTCTGTCATCTTTGCGGGCCAAGATTTGCCGGCATTTCAAAAAGCCTCTAAAGAAGAAGCTGCATCTATTGGCGCTAACACCAACATAAAAATTTGTATGAAATTAGAAGATCCATTAGAGACGTGGGAATTTTTCCAAAAAACAGCAGGGGAATCTTATGTCACTAAAGTTGATTCATTCCAAACGCAAGCGGGCAGTCTCTTAAATAATTACATGGATAGCCGCAGTGCCTCTTCTGAAAAACGTCAACGTGTGGATCTGTTGGATTTGAAAGAACAGCGTGAGGGTGAGGCACATATATTTTTCAAATCAAAAATTATTCGCGCCAAAATGTTTTATGCCAATCCACCGCCGGCAGAACGGATGCGCCTTAATCAATTTTTAAAAGTCGAGCCACCTTTGGGTCGTGTGTTGGTTGATCTGGAAGAGCGTCTGAGTCATTTTGACGAAGTGCTGAAAGAAGAAGAGCTTTTCAGTTTGCCACAAGACGAAGGCGAGGAAATTCAAGTCATTGCTGATTCCATCGCGTCATTACCTGAGGCCAATCCTATTGAGCGTGCACTCTCGGCACTACTTGCCTTCCATAATCGCCATGAGGTTGCTGGTGAGCATGAAACGATGGAAGAGGAAGAGATGGAAGAAGGTTCATTAAACATCTTTAGTCGTGTGAACCTAGATGAGCCGGTAAAAATGTTAGTGGGTGCAGATACATTTGTACAATTTAGTGAGCCATTGGTCGTTAAAAATATCGCCAAAGACAGATTAGAATTGTTGGAAAGGTTGATGGGTCGTTCTTCGTCGCAAGCAAATCCCATGGCGATGGAAATCCTCAAAGATATGTCACTCGCGACGAATTATCCGCCACCGATGGAAACCGTATTATTGCCGAGTGAGGAAGTTGTGGCTATTGCTGGTGAGTTATGTGATTATGTATCTTCTCTGAAGACAAAGGGTCAGGAAGAGGAATTTTAGCAGAAGATGCTTAGTGACGTGAATAATATTTTTTTCGCCAAGCGTACGGCGCAATATTTCACTTTATTAGTCCTACTATCCCTATTTCTTGTCGGTTGTGCCTCCTCAAATGTTTCTCGAGTTGCTGAAGACAATATTGATCTTGGTGTCCAGAATGCCAAAAATTTAGTGGCAGCAGATGGTAGTTATGTGGATGCGTTTGACAATCTCACACAAACGACCAAAGGTGCCATACTCGGCGGCTCACTGGGTGCTATTTTAGGTAGTACTTATTCAGCAGCGGCAGGATTTTTACCCGGTACCGCTATCGGTTTAATCATGGGAGCGAGTTATGGCGCATATATTGATGCCAATACGACCCTTGAAGATCGCTTAAAAAATCGTGGCGTCAATGTCGTGGTTTTGGGTGATCAAATCCTCATTGTGTTACCTTCGTATCGCATATTTAGTACGATGACCGCAAGCATTAAGCAGGGCGCCTATCCTACGATGAATTTGGTCACGGAATATATTAACAAGTTCAACAAAATGATGGTGAAGGTGGCTGGTTTTACCAATGATAGTGGGTCAAGACGCCTAGATATCGCTCTCTCCGATCAACAAGCACGCAGTGTTGCTAAATATCTCATCGAAAATGGGGTGGATTCACGCATCATTTATGCTTGTGGTTATGGTGGTACCCATTTAGTGGCAGGGAATACGCCTAATTGGGAGGGGAGTGATAATTATCGTATTGAGATTACACTCGAGAGATTATATGTCTAGTTTAGACAGACAATATGCTGCATGCATGTGCGGCATTGTCCTGAAAATGTCATCGCTTCAACGCGACGCTAATCAGTGCACATGATGGTTGCAGTGATAAGCCAGCCAAAAAGGTTTTTTGCCGTCAGGCAAAAACTTAGATTCAGGTGGAGAGTGATCGCCACTTGAATTTGACGCCACCAAACGTTCACGCGCTATGGTGACGGTCTTAAACCTCTGAGAAATTTTGATAAGGAGTACGGATGATTGCGCCACGACATGAGCTCGCGCGATTACAGAGCGATTTTTATCGTGATCAGTTTCGCAAAATACTGCGCTGGACGATTGGCGCGGTTGTGATTATATTATTCTTAATCGCGATCATCATCTATCTGCTCTTAGCTCAGCCCACGCAACGATTTTATGGTAATACCACCGAGGGTAAAATTTTGGCGATGCCCAGAGCGACGGTGGCGAAATAAGTTTGAAGCAGGTAAGTATCATCCAGCAAGGCATTTGGCAGCAATATCGTCTCAAGCCTAAAGGGCGGGGTTGCAAACGAATAAGGTGTATTAGATGACAGCTTTTGCTGAGGCAAGAGAAAAATATATCCCTAAAGAAAATAGCTTCTATCGCGATCACTACCACCACGTGCTCATCGGCGTGATGGGATTGATGGTGCTATTGATTGCTACCGTGGGGCTTGTCATGTATCAGATGACACATCGCCCATTGCCGGTGTTCACTGCTTACCAAAAGGATGATCCGAGTAAGCAATTGGCACTTATCCCTTATACCGAGCCAAATTTGTTACCCGAAACGATTATTCGCTGGGCGAGTAAAGCAGCTACCTTAGCGTATACCTTCGATTACAACTTCTACAAACAACAATTAGCAGAAGTAAAACCCTATTTTACGAGTGCCGGTTGGCAAGTGTATGTGAATTCCGTCGAACGACTCCTTGACACCATTATTGCTAACCGAATTTTAGTGAATGGTGTGGTTTCGGGTACACCGGTGATCTCAAATCAAGGACCGCTGCCTGGTCGTGGCTATACATGGCGCGTACAGATACCTTTTTTAGTCACGTATTATTATGCGAGTGGACCGGTGCAGCGTAACTTTTATGTGGTGATTACCATTGTGCGTGTTCCCACGAGTACCAATCCGCAAGGCATTGGCATTGACCAATTTGTGATGGTACAGGTTTAGGCGGCTTGTCGAGTCAAAGCATGTGGTGAGATCTGACAAAACGACGATCCCGCATACCTATTGTGCCACAGTCACAGATCATTTAAGTTGGTGTGTGCGTTACCTTAATGCAACTGCGATCCACGAGGTTACACGCTGACACTGCTGAGGAATAAGGATGAATCATAACGATCCGTTAGTGCTTATCTTTGCCCGTAATATGTTTTATCAGCGCTTGTACAGAATGATGTTAGCTTGCTTTACATTGAGCTTGGCTATTATTGGCACACTGATTGGCGTCATCATGTTTTTGTGGGGACATCCAACGCAACCCATATTTTTCGCGACCGATAGCATTGGTCGGTTGAAAAAAATCATTCCTGCAGATCAACCCAATATGAGCACGGATGAAGTGTCATCATGGACGGTCAGCGCAGTACAGGCAGCCATGTCATACAACTATGTGAGTTATCGTGCTAACTTACAAAGCTCACAAAAATATTTCACCAGCTATGGTTGGACAAATTTTATGAAAGCTTTAATTGCGAGTAATAATCTCCCAGCGTTAGCAAATAAAAGATTAATCATCATCGCGCAAGTCACCGATAAGCCCAAGTTAATTACACAAGGCATTTTAGGCGGTGCTTATGCTTGGAAGTTTGAAATGCCGGTGTTGGTGACATTTTGGCAACCCCCTTATGATCAAACCCCTGCTTCGAAATTTGTGAACAATTATAATGTCTCGGTCATTGTGCAACGACAACCCACTTTACAAAGTGATCAAGGTGTTGGCATTGTACAACTTATTTCTGCCCCTATCGCATCCACACAACCACCACAATTACAACTCACACCGTCAGGATGAAAATTTTTTTGCAATGAGATACTCTGTTTAGTCAGCTGATTGACTTGACTGTGTAGCGAGTGACATTTAAACAAGTGGATGATGAGGGCATCATGACTGAAGAAGAATTAGAAACCAGTATATTACGCGATGATTTCTACCGTGATAGTTTTATGCGCGTGGTGATAGTGATCATGGGTATGTTGCTCAGTATTGGTTTGTTACTCGCGGTTTCTATCTACATTCACCTCAATAAACCGAAACCCATTATGTTTGCTGTGGATGGCGAGTGGCGCATTCAACCCTCTGTTTCATTAGATCAACCCTACATTTCCCTTGCCGATCTTAACCAATGGGTTGTCAATGCACTCTCGAGGTCTTTCACCTTAGATTTTCTCAATTACAATGATCAGTTAGCAAATGCAAAGCAATTCTTTACTGATGATGGTTGGAGGGTATTTTTAAATCAATTGAATATCTACGCAAACTATAATAATGTTCAAGCTAATAAAGTTTTTGTAAGCGGAACACCAGCCGGTGCGCCTAGCCTCATTAATCAAGGTCTCACTGCTGGTAGATATGGCTGGATTGTTGAGATACCGTACACGCTAAGTTATGCCGGCTATAATCCACCTCCGTCAAGGACGATTACGCTTAGTTTGTTAATTGTGAGAGTGTCCACATTAAATAATTTATCCGGTGTCGCAATTGATAACATCGTGGTGAAGACCGACACAGGGAATCGAGCGACAGGAAAGGTATGAGAAAGACAGCGACTACCAGTATGTTAGCGACACTTTTCTGCAACTTGGCGTCTTCTGCTTTAAAAGTTGCGTCATTGTCTCATTTGAGAAGCGGCGTGTTGTTCGTTTGTTTATCTCTCATGGCAATTTCCGCTGTTGCTGCGCAAGTGACGACGGCCCCCGCACCCGTTATAGACCCGAATCAGCAAATGTCTGCGGATCAATTCAAAACATGGTTGCAAAGCAATGGTTACACGCAAGCCCCGGTGCCTGATAACACGGCGCCTGTGGCGCAACCAACGCCCACACAACGTAGACCATTGCTGCGCGCACCCTTGAGCTACGAACAAAGCCAACAAGTGATGTTGAATTCTATTCCACCGAATAGTCCGCAACCCTCAGAAGAATCGTCAATCGCATTCAATCAAATGATGCGTCAAAACATGCCATTATTACCCGAGCAAGTAGTGGCTTTGCATCAGCAAATTGATATGGCGCAGCGTGCCGCTGCAATTGCACCAACGATTCCGCCTAAGCCGGTCTCTTCCACGATCATTGTGAACCTTGCACCCGGGGCGACGCCACCCGTGATTCGTTTAGCACAGGGTTATGTGTCCTCGCTGGTTTTTGTGGATTCCACAGGTTCGCCATGGCCCATTGCGGCATTCGATATTGGCAATCCAAAATCCGTCAATATCCAATGGGACGGTAAAAATAACATTATCTTCTTACAAGCAGTCGCTGCTTATAGCGATGGCAATATGGTGATCCGCTTAGCAGGATTGCCCACTCCGATTACGCTTGAATTGGTCGCAGGTCAGCGTGTGGTGGATTATCGTGTCGATTTACATGTCTCAGGCATTGGTCCGAATACAAAAGAATTACCACTGGGCACGACGCTGCCACTAGGCGCCAACCAACTTTTGCTAGGGGTGCTAGATGGCATTTCGCCCCCGGGGAGTCGCTTCCTAAACATACAGGGTTCCACAGAGAGTCAAGCTTGGTTGTTAGGGGAAAGAATGTATTTGCGCACGCGTTTGACGGTGCTATCGCCAGGTTGGTTTGGAAAAATGTCTAGTCCTGATGGGATGCAGGCGTATGAATTGCCCCGTACTTCTTCGGTATTGGTGTCGCGTTATGGTGAGCCGGTTGAACTTAAGATTGAGGGTTTTTAATGGCGTTCGATTTTTCTAAGTTAAATTTTTTCTCGCGCTTGGATGCGCGAGCGCGTGTATTCGTCTTATTTGGCGCAGTGATTGGGGCGATTTTACTCGTTTATTTAGGGACACGCTATTTGACAGGCACTGGTGCAACCACCGGACCCTCAATCGTGGCAACTGCGCCGCAAGGGGTAACGTCTATCCAAGGGGGTCGTACTTCGCCAGAGTACCAACGACAGCTGGAGATTCAAAATCAACAGGCAGCCACACAAGCCAAGGCCACAGGTGCCAGCGCCATACCTACGATGGTTAATTATGGTAGCCAACAAGCAGGTGGTTGCATCATTTGTTCAGATAAGTCAGCCAACATTAAAACCGATTTAGATGATTGGGTGAGCAAAGCGAATGTGACACCAGAAGTTGCCGAACGTTTGAAATCGCTTGCTAATCAAAATGTCCCTGTCAGTGATTTTGCTGCAGAACTCGATCGCTTGGTGAAAGAAGGTAAATTAAAACCTGAACAAGCACGACAATTACTCGAAACCTATCGTAAACAATATGCCGAAAAGCAGTTAGCAGATAGTGGGAAAGTGATGGATGGCCTCATTCAAGCCGGTGATCTACCCTTGAATTTGGCGAATGAATTGTTAAATGCACAAAAAAATGGCATGTCTCCCTCAGATTATGCCGCCATGTTACAGCGCGCCGTCAAAGAAGGCCGACTCAGTCCGGAATTGGCGCGTCAATTGTTGGCGCAATATACGCAACAACGTGCTAAAGAAATTATTGCGCAGAGTATTGCGAGCCTACATGTATTGGCGCGTGCGGGACAAATTACTGCGGATGTTGAAAAAGCCCTGATCGATTTAGAAAATCGTATGGTGCCAGTGGATATGTATGCGAATACACTGCAGGAAATGATTGCTGCTGGTCGCATTACACCCAAAGTCGCTGCCAAAATTTTAGATGAATTTAAAGCGCAGAAAGCAGCGATTGGTGCAAATGGCACTATCGAACAATTACTACGTGATGCTGAAGCGGCAGCTTACAATGAACTCAGCGAGTTATTACGTGATGGTAAGATTACCAAGCAAGTCGCTGATTTACTTAGGAGTATGATAGAAGCCAACGTCACTTTAGCAGATTACACAGCAGCGGTGAATGAATTGGTGAAGCAAAAAAAATTAACGCCAGACATTGGTAAATTGAAAATTGAAGATTATCGCATTGTCAAAGGCTTACGCGATGAAGCCGGTCGTTTAAGCGCATTGCAAGGCAATAATGCGACCAATGCGCAATATGCTGATGAATTAAAACGTGCAGTACAAGCCGGTATCTTAACGCCAGATCAGGCTGCTCGCATTATGCAAGAGTATCAAGCGACTACATCGAAGGCGCCGACCGCGGCAGGGGTGGTTTCAGGTCCTGGTACTGAAGCCTTTGCGCAATTGCAGAAAAGTGTGCAGGGTGCGCCAACCGCGCAACCTGTCACCACAGCTAATGAGTTTGCTGCGGCAGCGGTACAAAATGTCGCGGAATCTGCACAAGACAGACAAGCACGCATTGATGCGCTCACGGCAGCCATGTCTGCACAAGCGGCGCAATTAGTCAACGCATGGCAACCACCCACGATGCAATTTAGGGCTGGCTCTGCTGAAAGTGATTTGGCGAAGCGTAATCGCAAAACAGAAACGGAGACCAAGGGTTCGACGACGACCACCACAACGACAACCGTGTCTGGGGGCAAACCGCTGATCAAAGCGGGTACGATTCTCTTTGGTGTGTTAGATACCGCAGTGAATAGTGATTACCCTGACACGCCAGTACTCGTCACCATTGTCGAAGGTCCATATAAAGGTGCTAAATTACTAGGTAAATTGACCTTAGCACAAACCGTCGCAGGTGCACTCGATCGCGTGAGCCTCAACTTTACGATCATGAATATGGATCAGTGGGATAAGACTAAGAGTGTGAAAGCTTTTGCGATTGATCCTGATACTGCGCGTACCGTGTTAGCGACTGATGTGAATTATCATTATCTATTGCGCTTTGGTGCTGCATTTGCAACTGCGTTTGCGCAAGGCTATTCACAAGCGATTCAAACATCATCCTCGACAACGACAACGGGTATCTTTGGTACGAGTACAACCCATCCAGAGTTAAGTCCGGGTAGCAAGTTGGCAGTTGCGCTGGGTCAAGTGGGTACGACACTCGGTCAAGCTACGCAAAACTATATCAATTTACCACCTACAGTCACTATAGATTCTGGCGTTGGACTGGGTATATTATTCATGAGTGATGTAACATAGACTGAGGCAGCGCAACATGTTGAATGATCGAGATGACAAGCATCAAGGATTAGAAGACGGCGAATATCACTTTTCTGATGAAGAAGTGAATTATGAGGCGGACACATCGCCCAAATCGACTGACCCGACTGGCGCTGTGCCTAAACCGACTGCTGGCGATATGATGTCGCGTCTCTCCGGATCTAAGCGAATGCTCATCAGCTTGGTTGTCTTCATTGCCTTAGTGTTCGTGGTGTACAAGATGATCGCGCCTGTCTCCCAGCAAGCACCGAGTACGGAGTTCGCTGCGACGACATCAGCCGGTGCGCCCCCTAAAACGTTAACACCACCCGCGCAACCGGTTGTGAGTGTGGCACCACCACCGATTGCGACTACGCCACAAGTCACGATAGTGACTCGTCCTGTACCCGCGGCACAGCCACAACAACCAGTGATGATGCCACCACAGCAACCTGCGATAGCGCAACCGCAACAGCCTGTGATGCCACAACCGCAGCAGCCAGGTATGATGCCACCACAGCAACCTGCGATAGCGCAACCGCAACAGCCTGTGATGGCGCAACCGCAACAGCCAGGTATGATGCCATCACAACAACCAGCGATGATGCCACCACAGCAACCTGCGATGGCGCAACCACAACAGCCTGTGATGACGCAACCACAACAGCAAGTGGTGCAATTGCCCCAAGTGACAACGACGGTGACGACCACGACGCCTGATATGAATGCTTATACAAACCAAGGACAGCAAGAGGTAAACCAAGTACAGCAAGCTGTCCCCAATGGGCTAGGGCAACCCTCGCAAATTGATAAGCAAATCAACGCCATCGCTGTGCAAAATGAACAGCGATTCAATCAGTTACAAAACGATTATGTGAATGGAATTAATCGTTACAACGAGCAAAATAAAAATCTTGGCCAGCAAGTACAAACCTTAACGGAGCGTGTTGGGGCACTGGAGACGGAAATTAATCAACTCACTCAACAGCTTATCCGTGCTAGAACTGATGACAAAGTGTCGATGAACACCACTCGTCCGGTCGCGCCACGAGAGCCAATTCCCCAGGCAGCAGTTTCTGCAAAAATACCCTATAATGTACAAGCGATCATCCCCGGTCGGGCCTGGCTGCGATCTGAAACAGGTGATACGGTGACAGTGGCTGAAGGGGATATGATCCGAGGCGTTGGGCGCGTGGCTAAGATAGACCCCTATGATGGTGTGGTCCAGATCGCCATGGGTGGGCGGATCGTGTCGCTATCCTACGGGAATGGTGACTAGATACAGCCGCATAGCGGATGAATTTAAAAAGTGGTCAATATTTTAATGAGGTAATTACATGTTGTCATTAGTGAGAAGTAGACTATTGTGCTTCGTAACGCTCGTGGTAAGCGTGTTAACCTCGTTCCCGGCTTATGCCCAACAAGTGACTGTCACCCCGCCTGACGCGCAAACGATGTTACAAAATATTGCGCAACAAGTGCCAGAACTCATGAAAATGGTGACAGCGTTTGGTTTTGTCATCGGCATGTACATGATTATTAGTGGGATTATGAAATTAAAGCACGTGGGTGAGTCACGGACGATGATGTCTCACGAGCACAGTGTGTTTGGTCCTATCCTGATGATTTCAATGGGTGCCATGTTGCTATATTTGCCCACCGCTGTGCAAGTGGGTATGGCAACCTTCTGGACCGATCCTAATCCATACAGTTATCTACAACAAAAAGATCAATTCACCGAATTTTTGAGTGATGCGTTCATCATTGTACAATTAGTCGGTGTTATTGCCTTTATTCGTGGTTTAATTATCCTGAGTAAAGGTAGCGGGCAATCACATCAAAGTATGTTTGCCAAGGGATTGACACATATCATTGGCGGTATCTTTTGTATCAATATCTTTCAATTTGTTCAAGTCATTCTGGCCACCCTGGGTATTGAAATCAATCTCTAAATCATCTCTTTCTATCAGTGAAGTGGGTTGCGTCGCTGGCGCGACTGTGAAATGTAGAAGTGGATAAGACGCGTTTTTTGCGTCGTCATCCAGCAAAAGAAATTGACGGTGCGTTGGTGGATGATGCGCTTCAGGGTGATTTGTCCTACGTTCAATCTTAAACATTAATTTCGCGCCAGTGACTAAATAGCGCTAAATGCAAAATTTTGAAGCTTTAGGATTTTTTTAGCGGTAAAATCGTAGGGATTGGCAGATAGGAATCGTGTTTACTTAGCATCCGCCTATTGCAGTATGCGCAAATGGGATAGCTCGTTGCAGCAATGCTTGCATGTCGCTAACTATCTCTTGTGCGGGTAATATTGCGGTTTATTTTCAAAAAAGGAGATAGCAATGAAAAAAGTGATATTAGGTGCACTCGCACTTTTCTGTTTAGTCTTGGGGACATCTGCTTTTGCGATATCGGGTATCGGTTCCGTTGCCGCACAAGTTACCTCTAACGTCGCAAATTTAGCCAAGCTCGTTACCGCAGCTTCCTATGTTGCTGGTATGGCGTTTGCGGTAGGTGCGATCGTCAAGTTTAAAGCACACAAAGATAACCCAACACAAATTCCAATTGGTCAACCGATTGCACTCTTATTCGTTGGTGCTGCGTTGATCTTTATTCCAACCGTATTCAAAGTGTCGGGTTCTACACTGTTCGGATCCAGTGGTAAAGTAGCTGGCGTATCTGGTATTACGTCATTTGGGATTCCTACTAAGTAATGATGAACCGTTAACTGACGGCAGTGGTCATTGGGATGACAGCGATGCATGAACTTCAACTGGCAGTGAATTTGAATGGTTGGCGCAATTTTATTCGGCGTAAAGCGGATAAAGCATTCCTGCCAGTCGCGAAGCGAGTGTATGAGCGTGATGATTACACCTGTCAGTATTGTGGTTTTCAAGCTCGAGAGTATCAAGAAGTTGTTAACATCGATGGCAATTATCTCAATAATAAATTTATCAATCTGATCACGGCTTGCTGCTTTTGTTCTCAATGTTTATTTTTGCAAGCCGTTGGCTTTGATGAAATGGGTGGTGGTCAATTAATTTATTTACCCGAAATGTCCCAGGCGGATCTTAACAGCTTTTGTCATGTATTATTTTGTGCCATAGGGAATAATACCGGCTATCAAGACAGTGCCCAAGCCATCTATCGTAGCCTCAAATTCCGCAGTCAAATCGTGGAAAATAAATTTGGTTCTGGTACAAGTAATCCTAGCATTTTTGGACAAATGGTCATCGAATATCAGGCGCGTGAGCCAGATAAACCAGTTCATCTACTCAAAGAAATGCGCTTACTACCTGCGCACACTAAATTCAAAATCCAATTAGATGCTTGGGCTGCCGCTGCCATAGAAGAGTTAGAAGCAGAAAAAATAGCAGCTGAAAAAGACTAAGCAGTCGCATTTTACAAGGATTAGACATGCGCGACCGTACTTTTATAGATCCTTTCCTAGATAGTATCGATGCCATCCTCGCTTGGTTTAGCACTGAGCTTAAACAAAGTGTTGAATCCTATTGCGACTTAGAGACCGCCGACGATGAATATACGCTGGTCGCGCGCGATGGGTCGCTCATCTCGGTTATTCGTGTCTTGGGTGTGACCCGTTTGATGGGACAAGAAGAATTCGACAACATCCACCAAGGCCTCACGCAAAGCTTACAAGCCACCATGAAACGTCCTGGTCATGTCTTGCAAGTGTACTTCGGCTATGACCGTGAAGCGGTTAAGCCAGAAATTGAAGAAATCTTATCACCCGCCCGTGCCACTGCAAAAAGACTCAAATTAGAATTAGACGATTTGTTCGTGGAACGTGCCAATTATATTTCCCGCTATTGTGCCCATGAAGAACTTTATTTTGTTTTATGGACACGACCTTACTCATTAAGCGGTGAACAATTAAAACGTGCCAACAAAGATAAACTCAATTTTATTCGTGAACATAAGATTCCCCCATTTAAAAATGGACAAAATCTTATTGCCGCCATCCCTGATTTACGGGAAGAGCATGCTTCGTTTGTGCGCTCTGTCGTCACCGATTTAAATGCGCTCAATGTGTTAAGTGTTTTACTCAAAGTGCATGATTCAGTCTACGCCATGCGTCATGCAGCTGACCCTGATTTTACGAGCAAAGATTGGCGTGCGGTGTTGCCTGGCGACAAGATACCGCTGCATGAAGCGAGTCCTAGCGCAGGGGAGTTATCGGGGTTAATGTATCCGCCTTTAGCAAGACAAATTTTTCCTCGCGATGCAGAAGTGAAAGATTTACGTACTGTGCGCGTGGGTGACCGGATTTATTCTTCAATCTTTATCGATCTCTTCCCGCAAGAACTCAAAACGTTCATGTCATTATTTGTGCGTACTCTGCCGACGCGCGTACCATGGCGCATGTCATTCCTCATTGAAAGTGGAGGTCTTGCGACGATCCGTTTTAAATCGGTGATGGCTGCGATCTTAAGTTTCACTTCTGCGCAAAATGGCTTGGTGCATGATGCCGCAAAATTGTTATCAGACATTGAAGTGAATACGGATGATGCGGTGGTCAAGCTCCAAGTGAGCTTATCTACCTGGGCACCGGAAGGGAATATACGTTTACTGCGCACACGTTCAGCGGAACTTGCCAAAGCGGTTGAGGGTTGGGGAACTTGTGAAGTGTCAGAAGTCTCGGGTGACGCATTTGCTGGGATTGCTTCAAGCTTGTTGGGTTTTAGCGCTAATAGTGTGGCGACGCCTTCCGTTGCGCCGCTTTCCGATGCCGTGTATATGCTACCCTTCACTCGACCAGCTTCTTCTTGGGAGTACGGCGCGTTACTTTTGCGCTCGCCTGACGGCAAGCCATGGCCCTATCAGCCGGGTTCAGCACAACAAACCACTTGGATCGATCTCATGTATGCCCGTCCTGGTTCGGGTAAATCGGTGTTATCGAATGCCATCAATTTGGCGTTATGTTTGTCCGGTGGCATTATGCGTCTACCGCGTATCGCGATTGTGGATATTGGTCCTTCGAGTAGTGGGTTGATCTCTCTACTCAAGGAGGCATTACCACCCGATCAACGTCATTTGGTGGCTTATCACCGGTTACGTATGACCCCAGATTATTCGATTAACCCCTTTGACACACAATTGGGATGTCGTTATCCCTCGCCCCAAGAACGTAGCTTCTTGGTGAATTTTGTGACCTTGTTGGCGACACCATTGGGTGCCGAGAGGCCTTATGATGGTATCTCGGACATGGCGGGCTTAGTGGTCGATGAAATGTATAAATATTTAGCTGATGCTGGGAAGGCACATCCCTTCACTCAGGGTATAGAGCCCTTGGTCGATGATATCTTGTCAGAAATTGGTTTTGTGTTTGATGATAAAACCACCTGGTGGGAAGTCACCGATGCATTATTCTTGGCAGGGTTTCACCATCAAGCCATGTTGGCGCAGCGCTATGCAATGCCATTGTTGGCAGATGCCGCGGCCATCTGTCGTACCCAAGTGATCGAAGATTTATACGGCCAGGTACGTGCACCCACGGGCGAACCACTGATTCAAGCCTTTAGCCGAATGATATCGAGTGCGGTACGTGAGTATCCTATTTTATCAAACATTACCAAGTTCGATATTGGTGATGCGCGGGTGGTGTCACTCGATTTAGATGAAGTGGCTAAAAGTGGGGGTGATGCAGCGGATAGACAAACGGCAGTGATGTATATGATTGCGCGTTATGCGTTGGCGCGTCACTACTACCTCACCGAGGATGCTTTGGGCGATATTCCTGATGCCTATAGAGATTATCATCGCACGCGTATTTCAGAAATTCGCGAAGACGCGAAGCGCATCGTCTATGACGAATTCCATCGTACATCAAAAGCACGCGCGGTACGCGATCAAGTGATCATCGATATGCGTGAAGGTCGAAAATGGAATGTGCAAATTGCATTGATTTCACAATCTCTGGATGACTTTGATCCTGTCATGGTGGAGTTCGGTACCTCGATTTTCATTATGGATGCAGGGCCTGAACAAGCGATTAAACGCTCTACTGAAATTTTCGGTTTATCTGATACCGCACGTATTGCGCTGAAAACGCGGGTGCATGGACCGCGAGAAGGTGGTGCAACCTTTTTAGCGTTGTTTTCTACTAAGCAGGGTAGCAATACGCAATTGTTAACGAGTACCTTGGGCCCCATTGAATTGTGGTCATTCAGTACCACTGCAGAAGATGCGCGCTTGCGTAACAAATTATATCAACGACTAGGTCCAAAAGAAGCGCGGCGCTTATTAGCCAATCTCTTTCCATCGGGTTCCGTCAAAAGTTTGATTGAAGCGCGTCTGTCGGTGCTCAAGGAGCAACAGGGCATTATCGAAGAAGGGACGACCTTAAGTATTGTGGATCAATTGATGGAAGAAATACTTGAGGCATATTCGAAAAATCCTGATGTGAAAAGTCTATCGAAGTAAGGTTGCGATGATAACGTAAACGATGCATAAGTGGTCACGTTCACGCACATCGCACGCTTATATGCCTTTAGTGTTTTGCATAGGGAGTTGTGTGGTGTTTGGCACATGACCCCCCTCTAAAACGCTATCAATAAACTCAACGGTAATCCCCATTTCTAAGAAAAGTTCCCGCAAATTTTTAACATTAAGCTGTGGTTGTGTTGCGCCATGATGAGATTTGCCGTGAGGTTTGAAGATGCCGCTGACGAATGTTTGGGGTGTTGTTGTCTTTTGTTCAGTTTCATCATCAGATAATGTTTCATCGTCAGATAATGCTTCATCGTCTTTGGTATCTTCAATATCAGTCATTAAACTTAAAAACTTGACGCGACGATGAGAGCTACCATTGCCAGGGATTTCCAACGTACCACCCATGGCACTAATCAGGGATT
>CAZYKO010000009.1:39842-82826 GCA_964648015.1 uncultured Coxiellaceae bacterium | reverse complement strand
GTGTGAGCTTTTTTGTGAGCTCTGTGAAACTTGTTGAGTCTTTATATGTTTCTATATTCTGATTAATATCACTTTTTAATTGAATTAATTTTTGGGCGATGAGGTTGCGGCTTTCCTTATACTCTGTAACGAATTTTACCATGGGCATGATTTTACCATGCGAGCTTTGGATAACAGCTATTTGTCTATCAAATAAACCCACCGCAGTTTGATAGAGTTTTTCAATGTCAGTTAATGAGGGTAATGTATACGGTTTTTCACGCCACATCGTATGAAAGGTCTGAGAAAATATTTTACACTCATCAAGGCAGCTTTGAATGATGATATGAGCATCTCGATGTTCATCCTTATGAATAGCAATCAATTCTAGCTGCTTAAAATAATACGAAAATTTATGTTGTAACTTCTCATAACATGCTTGGTAATGTTTGTATGCCGCATGTGTTTCTCGATATTTTTTATTTGTATCTAGATAATATCGTGTCATGCCATGATAAAACATTAAAAAATCTTTTAGCTGTTTTAGAGGTTTTGAATTTTCTTTCTGTTGATTTTGTTCGACCACAATCACGCCAAGGTCTTTCAACCGCTGAGAAACTATTTCTGTTGTGTTGTATGGGGTATCATATTGTTTGTCTGTTTTTTCTCTCTCTTCTGCTTTATGAAGCATGAACTTTTCAATGTTAAATGTTATATGAAGATAATTTTTATCATAACAGATATAGTCACAAAAATGTTCATGGTACTCACTAATGAATGGGGTTAAAGTGTCTTTGATCTGTGCGAGAAGGGTTTTATCAAAGAAATCCGCGATATAATCACCTTTTTTATCGTCAAGATGTCTCTGAGTTTGCATTTTAACAATAATAAGGACAGCAGTGATACTATCATCAATAGGTGTGATTTTTAATGCTTGTGATATTTCAAGATATTCTTGGATTTGTGCTTGTAACAAGTCTTTCAATTGCACGTAGATTTTGCTAGATAAAAATTGTTGAGCATTAAATTCTTTATTTGTATAAAACTCAGCAATTTTATTATTATGATACTTAGGTAGTGTCTCTAGCAGCTCAAGAATGTCTTTCGCATCCCATTTGTCGGTTTGCATGCGATCAATCTTATTCTTAAGTTGTATTAGTCTCATCATGGACCCTTTTATAAGGGTCTCAGCATTCGCTAACGCCTGAGCTTTTTTAGTGACATCCATGTGTGATGCGCTGGTTGTCGACTCTAACCTGGTGTTGCTTTGCATAAATGAGTACCTATTCAATATTAAGAAGTTCATCTCATAATGCATTATCCTAACAGGGTTATATTAGGGTAGGCTTAAATCAAGCAGATAGAGGCTCGTTATGTGCTGGGTACGACAAAAACACGTCATGCGCTCTACACCCTTTGAGGGCGGAACAACGGGGAGTGTAGGGTGGGCACCCCTCGAGAAGGCACTTCGTGCCGCAGCGAGGGCGAACGGGGTGCCTACCCTACTCAACTGTGTGACGCATCGAAGGCGAAGGATTTTGTGAAGGTCGGCACGACTTATCCCCGGGTTAAGCGCTTCGCCCTACATCCAGGCTACTATGCGGTTGCACATTATATTGTCAAAGCATTGTTTGATTTGGCTTTATTTACAATGATTTTCTGACGTCGGGATTTGTGTCGTATGGGTGATCGTTTTGGTTGTAGCGCCAAGCATATCCACATCAATGATAGAGCGCATATTACGCATCGTGCTGCCCCACAGGCTATGCACCCAACTGCGAGTGGAGAGCATTTTACGGTCTTCTTGTATTTTCACATTTAACTCACGCAAGGTGCATTGTGCTTTAAGACCCGTCTTGATAGCGGCAGATTGCCATTCTTTATCAAAGGGTAAAGTTGAACGGGTCAAAATGTGAGCTAAGACAGCTTGACCCGCTAAGGCTTCTCTTTCATTGCGTGCGATGCCATTGATGCCTTGATGATTCGCGGGCACCATCAATACTTCTTGATGATGCTCGTAGTTTTTGTGCCCTCTGCTGCGCTTATTGCTCGTGGGATCTTTAAAGGCGCTAAAAAATATGTTATTCGCACGCATAAATCTGGGTAAATGCGTGACGGCGTCGTCCCATACATTTGTATTGCCTGAGTGAGAATAGTATGTACGTACATTGATGTTCGTTTCAGGTTCGTCGCCAAATAAAAAGGGTAATTTGATACGGTCAAAAGGCCCACCAGCCACAGGATCAATGAGGGTTAGGTCAATCGTTGCGATATCTAAATTTAACTTTTTGATGGTTTGTTTTAACAGTGAACCGACAATGCCACCACGACTCCAGCTAAACGCATGCACTTCTAAGATTTCTTGTTGTTCTTGCGCAGCAGCAGACTGCGCTATCAGAAAATTTTCTAACTTAGTTAGTGTCGCTTGAATGCCGTTATTTCCTACATGTCCGTAAATAGCGCCACCGATGGTGTGGAATAGGGTACTGACCGTCCAAGGCTGTGAAGCAAGATCGGTACCAGGACCATCAAGGCAGAGTTTGTGGGGGCACTCACAATGCTCGGCTAACTGATTAATGTAGTTTTTATCATTGTACATCAGCCAAGTGGCCAAACGGTTGAGTACACTTAGTGATTCGTCCTCGTGCTTACTCACGGCGAGGGTACCATTGATAAATATCGCGACTTGCCTCGTACGCGTAACAGCCATCGTGGTGACTCCTCGTTTTATACTTATACTTATACTTATTTATTTTTATCTAACAAAAAAATCCATTGGCTTCAAGCTTTTTATAAGTAGAGTTTATTTTATACAGAATCAGCATTGAATATTTCATTAAAAAACAATGCCATCGCTTTAAAAGCGCGCGCATTAGTTGTAGGTTGATATACCGTGCCAAAACCGGGGTCATTCGCTTCCGGATTCGTAAATGCGTGCATTGTGTGACCATACATGTTGATTTGCCAATCAGCTTTGGCGCGTGTCATTTCTTCGGCAAAGGCATTGACTTTGGCAGGGGACACCATCGGATCATCATAGCCATGTAAGACAAGCAAGGCTGCTTTAATTTTTGCTTGCGGTGGTGTCGGTGGGGGTGAGAGCTCACCATGAAAACTGACAACACCTTGAATGGCGGCGCCGCTGCGTGCGAGATCGAGCGCACACAACCCACCAAAGCAAAAACCTATGGCAGCGAGTTGGTTGGTGTCCACCATTGACATATTCTTCAATGTTGTTAATGCAGCAACAATTCTGCTTAGCAGCAGTTGGCGATTTTGAATGAGTGGTGTCATCAGTGCACTTTTTTCTTCTTTGGTTTGGCCAGTTTTGCCATCACCATACATATCGACGGCAAATCCCACATAACCTTGCTCAGCTAATTGCTTGGCTTTTTCTTCGACGAAAGTATTGCGACCGGTCCAATCATGAATGACGAGCACACCAGGTCTTTTTGTTTGGCTGCGATCATCATAGGCGCAGTAGCCTTTCAGCGTAGTGTCACCATCGCGATAATCAATATTTTCTGTCTTTAGCATCTTCTGATTCCTTTATCGTATTTTTGCTATGTAAGTAAATGCTCGGGTAAATGATAATGTTCCAAATTTAATGATAGAAACGGGTTAGAGGGACCTTCTGTTGTTAGCAAATATTTCACTGAATGTTGATTGATAGATAAGTTCAACACCATTTGTTTTTTCGTGAGCGCATTTTCTAAAGATTTACTGATCAGTTTATAGAGTCCCCAATCGCCAGGATAACTATGGATAATCGTTTGTTGATTGTCCATGGTGAATTGCACGGAGGTGACTTTGATCCCATGATCATTCAGCCAGTGTAAATGATGTCGATTATTCAAGGTGGTCTTGTCATCTACATATTGTTTATCATTAATGTTCAATCTAACACTCGCCACTTGCTGGTCAAATTCATAAGGCTTTAATGAAAACTGAAAATTAAATTGGTTGTCACCTTTAGGGAAAAAGCTTTCATGTATGCGCATGGAATATTGTATTTGCTTTAAAATATCACGATTAAATGGCATCACATGATCATCTAGACTGCGCCACTGCCACTCTGGCGATGACGTATCCACTAAAGCTTGAAGATACTTCGAATAAAAATTGAGAAGTGTGCCTGGGTTACCAAAGAAAGCAATAAACTTGTGTAATGCCACTTCACGATCACTGTGTTTGTCGAACGGATAACGATCAGCAATATCTTCTTGATAGGGTTTGACGACTTTTGTCTGCCATGATGTATCTAGGTATTGGCTGGCATCATGCATGAGTATTCGCCAAACTTGGTTCACGATGGTTTCTAACCATTGTTGCACGGGTTCAGGACTATTGGTGGCGATGATGCGCAATTGCGTTAAGGCATCTGGTACTTTGCTTTGTTGCATGCGTTGCGATACGGCTTCAAAAGCAGCTTTTTTCTCGTTGCTGGCGGTAAGAATGTGTTGTAGGTATTGATGGGTATTTTGTAAACCGGCAAACACTTGATAGAGTTGATTTTGCGCTTCGTTTCTCTTTGCCATCAGGCTATTCAAATGTGAGAGTTTGATACTCGAGTTGTTTATTGCATCGAAATTAGTATTTTCATGAATCGTTTTAAGTAATTGTAACATAGGTGAGTGTGTGCTAACTAAATCGACAATCATCGTATCGATTTTTTCTAAGTCATCAGGGACGCTGAGTTGTACGCTCGCTAACAAATTCTCCCATAATGAGGTATAGCGCTTAATGTAGGCTTCACGTAATGCGTCGGTTAACGCCGGTACCGTTGTTGTTTCTCGCGATACGATAGCACTATTGCCCAATACCCAATTTCCCATGAGGGCTTCTTGTGCGGCTGTCATCGTATCCGTAGCGATAATGGTGGGTAGATTTTTGCCTAAATATAACGCCGATAACTTGGGTTGCGACTGTCGACTATGGAATATCGACGTGTTGGAAGCGTTGATGCCTAAGTTGATACCATAGCTTAGTTGGTGTTGGTTCATGTTGTTAAGAATGGTGTAGCTCAATGGAAGTGGTGGCATGGATCGCAAATAGTTACGTGTTGATGTGATGAGTGTTTCATTCAAGGAGATGGGGCGTGAATGGCTACGCAGTCCTAAAGCGACATGTTTGACTAATTGTGTTCTATCTTCTTTAGATAAGGTTTTGGGCAGTATTTTGCCAACGGTTGCAAAAAATGTTTGTGTATCGACTTTGCTAGGATCGCTTAACATGAGATACGCGGCTAACACGGCATACTCAGTGTTAGGGTCGTTATTCACAGGAAATTTTAAGTATGCAGCAAGATAATTGCCAATCTGTGGCAGTAAAATGTTTTGTAGTGCGTCATGATAAGCTAACGCAACACGTTGTAATGACTGATCAGAATAATAGTTTAAAAAATGTAGTAAGCGTGAATGGAGGTTGCGAGTTTGTTGTGCTTCAGCTTCGAGTGTGTTGAGTAACGCTAAGGTTTTGGTGAGGTGCTCATCAGGATCGTGCGTACGTTGAATGGCCAATTGGTAATTAGTGAGTTCTGCTTGTATGGCACGAGTTTTATCTAAGCCAGCGTTAAAATTTTTACCAAGAAAATAAATACAGCTACCAACTAAAGCGACAGCGATCGCATAACTAGCGTGTAAGCGCCATGATGTCGTCACATGCGTTTGTCCGCGTTCAATGTTAACTTGATGTAAGCCTTTGCTGATTACTTGCTTGATAAAGTAAGCACGAGATGAGGTACTGGGTTCGCTAAAAAGTTGTACCCCACGTTGGGTGGTATTATTTTCGTGACTGCTGGTTTCTAAGATATTTTGCTGTGTTGCCGGTGGCTGTAAGGCGCTCACGAGGTAAACACCCTGTAGCGTGAGCTGATGAGCATTCGTAGATATTTTTTTTACGAACTCCAGCAAGCATTCTTTCATTTTTTCTATTTGTAAGGGAAAGTCTTTAATATCTGGACGTGCCTGCGGATTACGTTCTTGATGCATACGCCAGAGTAATTGTTCATTTAATTTTTTGATTAACGCATTAAAACGTAGGGTAAAGAGTTCATCGGTAGCAATATCATTTTTTGCCGAATGTAGATTGATACCCCACGCTTGGTTGATTTCATCGCTACCTGTCTCAGCAAAAAACTGTGAAAATCCCGGCAGTAAGTCACATTTGGTCACGATGATATGACAATGCATTTTGGAGTTGATATATTTTTTGATTTCTTGAACGCGTGTCAGAATTTGTTGTAGCAGCGCTTGTAACTGCTTAGCATCTTTTTGATAAATCATCTCTGGTAATGGCAACGCGATAATGAGACCGTCTATGCCTTGTTTGCCGCGCTGCTTTCTGATGAGCCGTAACAGACATTCCCATAAGACGGCTGACACGATGGGCGTTTGTTGTGCTGATTTTCCTGTGGTGATTTCATTGAGATAACAGCCGGGCACATCGATGATGCTGAGTTCTTTAGTGACCCACCAATCACATGTTTCTGAGGATGGTATGCCGCTTTGCTGATTGAATTGCTTATGGAGTACATAATTAACCCCGGCGTTTGCCAAGAGATTCGTTTTGCCAGCATTCTCAGGCCCGATCAATAAATGCCAAGGCAGGCTGTTGAGTGAAACGGCGTGTCCGTATTTGGTAATGGTCGTCTTTTTGAGAAAAGTCATCGCCCCGCGAAAACGTTGCAGAAGAAGTTCAAGTCGCTTGCGTGTACGCTGATCAGCGTTTTGTAATGGGTTAGGCTGAGCCAAATCGATCAGTAGAAACTTTAACAACCACAACAACCATAAGGCACAAATGACATAAAGTCGTTTTTCGGGTTGAATGAGTGGTGTGTGGTTTTCCCAGGAGAGATAGGGCCCCCCAAACCAAATGGCGATGGCGAGGACGAGTGTGATGCCGATGGAGATGGCGGATGCTTGATAGATGTTATTGTTGAGAAACCGATTGTCCAATGTCGATAAGAGGTTGATACGCTTCATTCGATATGACGTCCATTAAATAACCCAAGCTTATGAAGATAGTCATGATGATGCAGGCTGTCACGAAAAAAATGTAAATTGATGAGGAATTTTGTTTGGGCGCAGCACTCAGGCTTAAGCGCGGTGCATGAATTGGCATCGGCGATAATGTTTTACTAAAGTTACCTCTATAGGCGCGGATGTGTTTATAGAGGTGATGGGTGATTTGTTCTAGTTGATATTGGTTATGTTCTGTGGCGCGGTATTGGCCTTTGTAGCCCATGCTAAGGCAGATATACATCAATTCCATTAAGTCGATATAGAGTGACGGTTCTTTGATCGCACGTTCCATGATAGTGAAGAATTTTTCTTGGTATTGCGCATCTTGGTTGTAACTGGCAAGTAATGAGTAATGTTGCCAGTGGCCTTGGCTCCCCCAACGCGTATCACTCAAGATATCGTCAAAGGTGGCGCATATCACAAAACGACACACGACCACATACTCGGGGTTATAACCATGGTTTTTAATCGTCTCTTGAAAATGATTGATCTCAGTGATGAGTTCTTTTTGTAGTTTATTGAGTTGACGATAGGCTTTTAGGTTTTTTAACTTGCCGAGCACAGAGAATAAATATGCACTGGCGTCGACAATAGGATTAAGCCCGGCTTGCGCATCATGCATCATCGCACGTGAGGGAAGGAATTGTTGTTTGTCTTGTGAAAAATGTTTGAGTTGATGTCGGAGCGTATCATCGTTATTTAAGAGCGCATTGGCATCTTGCAAGTAATTGACCCTTTCTTTTGCAGTGTGTGGCGTTTGTGTGGCAATCATTCTTAACTATCCTTATCAGAAAATCCTTTCCTGTACCGGTGATAGCAATATGCCCTGGAAATCCGATATCAACCGCTTACCTTCAGCAACTTACTCCAATACAGCTGATGGTTGATGAGCATTCACTTGCTAACCCGCTTTGCAGCATAGCATTCATTGCGTTTAGCACAAACCAGAAGATCATGCTTCATTGACGTCGCAGGATCGTGTATCTCGAGTGTGATTGCATCCGCAGACATGATGGTGACGCTGGGGTTCGAGATATGTGCCGCGCTCAAGTCATAACGTTGCATGCGTACGTGGCGTTTGCTAAAGGCTATTTAGGGGGCAACGACGGCGATCAATCGCTTTGCATTGCTTGGCTAGCGTTCAGGTGGTGTCTTTAAGCACCACCCTAAACACACTGCCTAAGGGGCTAAGCCCCTCCTTTAATCGCTAAGAATTAATCCAGCATCCCGTACTGTTTGAGTTTCTTGCGGAGCGTACCACGGCTCAACCCTAGGACGATGGCTGCACGAGATTGATTATTTTTCGTGTATTCCATCACCGCTTCCATGAGTGGGGCTTCCACCTGGGCCAAAATCTTCTCATACAAGTTGCTTGGTGTTTGGCCATTCAATTGTGATAAGTAATTATCCAGTGCCTGCCGAACGCTATCATGCAACGGTTGGTTTTTTTGTGTTAACTCGAAAGCAGAGGAACCTGCTTCAAGGATGTTTTCTGATATTTCATTTTCTATATTCATAGTCATATTTTTTCCTCGGTGATTTGGCCGGGATTGTTCACGATAGAGCAGGTATTTTAACCATTGTTCTATGTTAGATCAATTATTTTTTTAAATTTCGCTACAATCGCCATTTTTTGTCACTTATTGCTCATCTTACTCCCGAAATATTAACATAATATTATGGGGTTAGAAAAATTGATCACATTCAAAACTGCTTAAAATATGGTCAAAAACACACAAAAAACCGCTTTTAGACACAGAAAAAATGATGTGCCCAGCAATTATTTTTGTGCTGATTTAGAGGTTCAGCCATTTTTCTAAGTAGTGAATATTGACCAATCCTTTTTGGAAAGAACTGCCGCGCAAGATGTCTTGATGAAGCGGGATGTTGGTACGTATCCCCTCAATCACCGTTTCTTCTAACGCATTACGCATTCTTGCCAATGCCACTTCACGCGTTTCACCAAAAGAAATAATTTTGGCGATCAATGAGTCGTAATAAGGGGGCACCTTATAACTGCCATAAATGTGAGAGTCGACGCGTATCCCTGGGCCGCCTGGGGCATGGAAATAGCTGATTGTACCAGGTGATGGCGTAAAATTACGTGGATCCTCGGCATTAATGCGGCACTCGATGGCATGACCCTTGATATGGATGTCTTCTTGTTTTATGCCCAATTTTTGACCAGAGGCGATACGCAATTGCTCTTTGACCAAATCAATGCCTGTGATCAACTCGGTGACTGGATGCTCGACTTGAATACGAGTATTCATTTCAATGAAGTAGAATTGTTGATCTTCATAAAGAAATTCCATTGTCCCTACACCACGATATTTCATGTCTCTGCATGCTTTGGCACATAGCTCACCTATCTCATGCCGTTTCTCAGGACTAATGCCGGGTGCTGGCGCTTCTTCAATGATTTTTTGGTGGCGGCGTTGAACAGAGCAATCGCGTTCACCTAGGTAGATGGCATTGCCATGTCCATCGCCGAGCACCTGAATTTCGATGTGTCTCGGGGTTTGTAAATATTTTTCTATATAGACTTGGTCATTGTTAAATGCCGCTTTGGCTTCACTGCGCGTCAGGGCAATGGCATTGATCAAATGGGATTCGGTGTGCACAACGCGCATGCCGCGACCACCACCGCCACCAGAGGCTTTGATAATGACGGGGTAACCAATCTGCCGTGCTAACTTCAGTGTTTCATCATCATCGTCACCGATGGGACCATTGGAGCCAGGTACGCAAGGGATGCCAATTTGACGCATGAATTTAATGGCAGCCACTTTATCACCCATCTGACGAATCGTATCCGCACTGGGTCCAATGAAGGTAAAGCCGCTTTTTTCAACTTGTTCGGCAAAATCAGCATTTTCAGATAAGAAGCCATAACCTGGATGGATGGCGACAGCATCCGTAATTTCAGCGGCACTGATGATCGCTGGGATATTAAGATAGCTTTGCGCAGGCGTGTGTGGCCCAATGCAAACCGATTCATCCGCAAGCCGTACATGTAATAAGTCACGGTCAACAGTCGAATGAGCTGCAACGGTCTTGATGCCTAATTCTTTACACGCGCGTAGAATACGTAAGGCAATTTCTCCACGATTGGCGATGAGTACTTTATCTAACATGATCTTGTTCCTTCACACGGCATGGTCATTACTCGATGGTAAAGAGAGGTTGATTAAATTCAACCGGTGTACCGTTATCGACTAACCGAGCGCTCAGCGTGCCGGCTTTATCGGCTTCGATTTGATTGAACATTTTCATCGCTTCAATCAAACAGATGACATCGCCGACTTTGACTTGTTGCCCAATTTCAACAAAGGGCTTCGCCCCTGGTGTGGGTGTGATATAAACCGTACCGACCATGGGTGCTTTAACGGTGTGGTGCGCTTCATGGGCAGGTGTGGGTGTTGGAGGTGCCGCAGCCGCCGTTGCTGCTGGGGCGGTTGCCACGGGTGCCGATGCAACCGGTGGTTGCGCGACCAGCATTTGGGTGGTGTTGACTTCACGTGTGATACGGACTGACTCTTCGCCTTCGCGAATTTCAATTTCCGCCACACCTGTACTTTGAATGAGTTCGATCAGTTTCTTAATTTTACGCATATCCATAACAGCCACTGGCTCCTATCTTATGCAAATGGATGAGCATTTTGCATGATCTCGGCTATTTTGTCCAGATACATACAAAATAGCCGATGTTGGCGTCATTTATTGACAGACGAACGGGTCGGATCGGTGAATTTACGACAAAAGTAAGCACCGATAGGGGGTAATAAAGAGACGATGATGATGATATAGATGACTAAATTAAAATTTTCTTTAATGATGGGTAGTGCGCCAAAACAATAGCCGGCGGTGACCAGGGTGCCAATCCATAAGCAGGCACTGACAATATTAAAGAGAGTGAATTGGCTGAGACTCATATAACCGACGCCGGCAACAAAGGGTGCAAAGGTCCGAATGATAGGAATGAATCGCGCCATGATGATGGTCTTGCCACCATGTTTTTCGTAAAACTGATGCGCTTCAAGTAAGTGTTTACGATTTAATAGCCAGCTGCTTTGAGCCGCAAACACACGTGGTCCAATGGCTTTACCAATCAGATAGTTGACCTTATTGCCGAGTATTGATGCAGCGATGAGTAGTGGGAGTAAGATTTCTATCTGTAGTGCATCGTGACTATTGGCAGCAATGCTACCAGCTGCAAATAACAGGGAGTCACCCGGTAAAAATGGTGTGACGACTAAGCCTGTTTCACAAAAGATGATGAGAAAGAGTATCGCATATGTCCAGACACCATAGTGAGCAACAAATTGAGTGAGATAGTGATCGAGGTGGAGTAAATATTGAAAGAAAATTTGTATATATTCCATATGCCTACACTATGTAAATGTCGAAGCGGCTGCTTTTGCCCATCAGCTGAAAATGGGGTTTTCGGTCCATGACGTATGATGCGAGTCGTGGTCTTTTTATCACAACTCGATGGGTTGCACAAGCTAAAGACAATTCGAATAATTCCTCAAAGCTTTCCTCCACACCCACGACTGCTTGGAGGAGGCTTATGTCTTTTTTCACTGCTGCAGTTTTCTGGCGCTTGGGGAACATGGGGTCGAGAGTGATCACACGCGGGCGTTCGTCGTCAGGTAGTTGGCGTAGCCAGTGAACTGCATCGATATGAATCAAGTTTAAACGTTCAGCATATATAGCGTTTGCTGGATCGGCCTTGGCACGTGTGAGTGCATCTTCCAGTAAACAATGAATGACAGCAGACCGCTCCAGCATGGTGACGTGAAAGCCCAGCCGTGCCAACATAAAACTATCGCGTCCTAAACCGGCGGTCGCATCAACAATCCAAGGGCGCTCACTAGGGCTCACGCCCATAGCGCGTGCGATATATTCTTTGCGTAAGCCACTCTGTTGACAACGGTGCCTAAAGGCGGCGGATAAAAAATCGATACTAAATAAGTGTTTATCGCCTTTTTTTAACACGCCTATCTCGTTGGTCGTGTAAATCAGCAGATAATCATAGGGCGCAGTGTCTTTTTGTTCGGGTGCAATGAGTGTTAAGCCAGCTCTACCAGCGAAGGCAGCAGCGTCTGCATCACGTGTCTGACAAAGGGATACAACAGCTAGGGTTTGCATGTGTGTAAAAATTGCTCGAATCCGTTTAAAAACATTTGTACTGCCATGGTGGTAAGAATCATCCCCATCAAGCGTTCGATAGCGATTAATCCACGTTGGCCCAAGAGTTTACTCAAGACATTGGCAAAGACCAAGATGAGTGTGGTGACGATACAGGCGGTCGTTAGTGCAACGAATAGACTGAACATGGCATGCGGTGCTTGATGCGCAAGCACCATGACCAAGGTCATCGTGGAGGGTCCAGCGATGAGTGGTACGGCGAGTGGCACAATAAAAGGGTCACTGACTTGGCGGGATTTGCCCTCATCACTGACTGGAAAGATCATGCGGATGGCGATCAGGAATAGGATGATGCCCCCGGAGATGGCGAGTGCCGGTTGTGAAATATGCATTCCTTCAAGTAGATACTGGCCAAACAAGAGAAAGACAGTCAGGATGACAAAAGCGATCATAGATTCGCGCAGGATGATCCATTTGCGTTTTTTGACTTCGATGTGCTTTAGTACCGATAGGAATAAGGGTATATTGCCCAACGGATCCATGACGAATATGAGGGTCATGGCTGCGGAAACGATTGTCATTTATTTGCTCGTATTTTGGTGTTTAGTGATTTTTTGTGGCGTTAATTTTAACAGATCAAATCCAATTGTGCGATCTTCGCGTGCACACATCGCGCAAAGCTATCTCAGTACTTTGACGGACGTTATAATGCAAGCATGCTGACACGACAACAATTACGCCAATATGTTTACCTGATGCGCCTGGATAAGCCCATTGGCATTCTTTTGCTGCTATGGCCAACGATGTGGGCACTTTGGCTAGCAAGTGCTGGGCGACCGGATACGGTGATCTTGCTGGTTTTTATTGCTGGCGTCATTCTGATGCGTTCCACCGGCTGCATTTTAAATGATTTTGCTGATCGATCGTTTGATGGTCATGTTACTCGCACGCAAGATCGACCGTTGGCGCGAGGCACGATCCCCCCTTCTTATGCATTATGCTTGGCAGCGACACTATCGCTCATGGCGTTTCTGTTGGTGCTACACTGTAACCTATTAACTATCGTTTTAGCATTTATTGGCGCGGTCCTCACCTTGCTATATCCCTATTTAAAGAGAGTGACCCATCTGCCGCAAGTAGGGTTGGGTTTAGCGTTTGCTTGGGGCATCCCCATGGCTTTTGCTGCTGAGACGGGGAGCGTTAGCCAGGCAGCTTGGGTATTATTCTTGGCAGCGGCGATCTGGCCTGTGATCTATGACACGATGTATGCCATGGTGGATCGTGCTGACGATGTTAATATCGGGGTCAAATCAACCGCGATTTTATTTGCGCAGCATGATCGTGCCATCATCGCACTCTTGCAACTCAGTTTTCTATTGGTGATGGGCATCGTTGGGTGGCTGTTTCAATTACCACATCGCTTTATGTTTGCACTTCTCATCGTAGCGGTCTTATTTATTTACCAGCAGTGGCTCATCCGAGCGCGTGCGCCGCAGCACTGCTTTGCGGCTTTTCTCAATAACCATTGGGTTGGCTTTGTTATTTTTCTAGGTATTCTATCGAGTTATATATGAAAATTGTTGCTGATGCACATATCCCTTTTATCCAGCAATATGCTGGCAGCGTTGGGGACTTGGTTCTTAAGCCTGGACGTGAGATTCATCGCGACGACTTGATCGATGCGGATGTGTTGCTGGTACGTTCTATCACACGTGTGAATGAAGCATTACTGCGTGGGACGACGGTGAAATTTGTTGGCAGTATTACCGCGGGTGCCGATCATCTCGATAGCGACTACTTAACATCAGCTGGGATCACTTGGTGTACTGCCCATGGCTTTAATGCGCCACCGGTGGCGGATTATGTAGTCTCAGTG
The DNA here is from genome assembly GCA_964648015.1 of uncultured Coxiellaceae bacterium. GTDB lineage: Bacteria > Pseudomonadota > Gammaproteobacteria > DSM-16500 > DSM-16500 > Aquicella. The sequence goes on along the minus strand of CAZYKO010000009.1, from coordinate 68,795 downwards.
CTCGCTGCGTTGCAACATAAACGTTTGCTCCCGCAGCAATCCCTGCGTGCTGCCATCATCGGTGTGGGGTGTGTAGGTAAATGTGTGGCAGCACATTTTGCGCAGTTAGGCATTGAGGTGCTCTTGTGTGATCCTTTACGCGCAGAAAATGAAGCAGGATTTACGTCAACACCATTGGCAGAGATCAACGATGTCGATCTCATCACATTGCATGTGCCGTTAACACGACGCGGTGCCTATCCTACTTACCATTTCATCGATCAACATTTTTTGCAGCGTCAAAAAAAGGGTTGCGTGCTAATCAATACATCACGTGGCGCTGTGATCAATACACAAGACTTATTGCACTATGGGCAACATCTCCATGCGTGTTTAGATGTGTGGGAACATGAGCCTCATATCGATCAAGCACTACTGGCGCAAGCAGTGATTGCGACACCACACATTGCGGGGTACGCTCAGCAAAGTAAAATGCGTGGCATCGATGCCATCTATCGTCTGGCGGTCGAAAAAAAAATGCTACCAGTGACAAGCACGGGCATGCCGCAACTTCCGACGCAGCAATTGCAATTTGCTGGTCAACATCATCATTGGCAGGATATTGTGTTAGGGATTTTTAATCCTTTAGTGATGACAGCGATGATGCGTACACAGTTGCTTGGACAAGCAGATGCGGATCGCCATTTCGATGACATGCGCAATCACTTCAATTATCGTCATGAGTTGGCTTATACGACGATTACCAATGTGCAGATGGATGCGGCAAGTCGGGAGATTTTGTTAGGCTTGGGCGTCGGTATCAACGATGGTGTTTGTCATTAAAATGCCTTAGAGGTTTGAGACCGCCACCATAGCGCTTGAGCATTTGGTGGCTTAAGATTCAAGTGACGTTTATTCTCCACCTGAATCTATGTTGTTGCCGTCTGGCAAAAAACCATTATTGACTAGTGAGTCGCGACTGTCAGATGGCTAACAGTATTTGTCGAGTCCTAATATAACGATTCTGTATTTTCGCTACTGCTATTGCCACTATCATCGTAAGCGGTTTGTGTGCCATTCTCATTGCCTGGAACATAAGGCAGCATGAAGTATTCAAAAATGGCGTGTGAAGCATTCGCAGATACACGTTTGCCCGTTTCCGGATCGATGCGCACGCTGACAACCCCTTGAGGTTGTTCAAAAGGATGCTGCGGTTTACCCTTTAGTGATTCTTCCATAAATTGCATCCAAATGGGTAGCGCGGCTTGTGCACCCCATTCGTGTAGCGATTGCGGTTGGTCGAAACCCACCCAGGCAACAGCAACCAAATCTGGGTTGTAGCCTGCGAACCACGCATCGACTTGGTTTTGAGTGGTACCTGTTTTACCAGCTAAATCATTACGTCCCAAATCTTTAGCGCGTTTTGCCGTACCACGTTGAATAACATCTTGTAGGGCAGAAGTGATCAAATAAGCATTTTGTGCCGTCAGCACCCGCGGTGCGACAGGCGTCTTGCTGTCACAATTATTCGTGCACACCACCAACGGCTTGGCTTGGTAGATGACATCATTCTGTGCGTTCGTAACATTATCAATGATGAATGGCGTCACCTTCATGCCACTATTGGCAAACACGGCATAGGCTTGTGCCATTTGTAACGGCGTCACAGTGGCTGTACCCAGTGCTAGTGACAGTCCTGGGGGTAACTGTTGTGGGACGAACCCGAATTTTTTCACATAGTTCACTGTGTAGGGCACGCCAATCAATGCTAGCAAGCGGATGGTCACGAGGTTACGTGACTCGATGATGGCATCGCGTAAACGCGTGGGCCCATAAAATTTATGGGTGTCATTCTGTGGACGCCAGAGACTATTGTCGACGTTTTCAATGACGATGGGTGCATCGTTAATCACGGTGGCCAAGGTGTAACCTTTCTCAAAGCCTGCTGAATAAACAAAGGGTTTAAAGCTGGAGCCTGGTTGGCGATTCGCATGGGTCGCGCGATTGAATTTGCTCAGTTCATAATTGAAGCCACCTACCATGGCGAGAATGGCGCCATCATGTGGGTTCAGCGCGACTAAACTGCCTTCCGCATTGGGTAATTGCACCAGTTGAAATTCGCCATCGTTGCCTACCGCGCGAACGCGTACTAAATCACCGAGTTGCACAATGTCGCTCGCTTGCTTCGGCATGGGTCCTAAATAATCCGCGCTGACTTGCTTGCGTGCCCATGCTAAGCCGGGCCAGGGAATAATTTTTAATTCACCATTACGTCGTAACACGGTGATGGAGCGCGATGTCATCTCGACAACGGCGGCAGGTTCAACGCCGCTATACACCGGCATTTTTTTTAGAATTTTTTCCCAGCTTTGCATGTCGTCGAGAGAGGGAATACCGAGGTTATCCGTCGGGCCGCGGTAGCCATGGCGTTGATCATAAGCGATGAGGTTGTCACGGACCGCACCGGTGGCGATATCTTGTAAGCGGCTGTCGATGGTGGTGTAAACTTTGAAGCCGTCGGTGTAAATGTTTTCGCCGTACATTTGCTCGAGTTGCTCTCGCACGAGTTCGGCGGCATAAGGTGCTTTCACTTCTACCGTTAAGTCATGGTAACTGGCATCAATAGGTTCGCCTAATGCCCGTATGTAAAGATCGTCGTCGATATACCCTTGCTCATGCATACGACTTAGTACGTGATCGCGGCGTTTGCGTGCGGCGCGCGCATTGGCCAATGGGTTCAGTAGCGATGGCGCTTTAGGCAAGCCGGCCAGCATCGCGTATTGGTCTAGCGTGAGCTGATTTAAATGTTTGCCATAATAAATTTGTGCGGCAGCTTCGACACCGTAGGCGCGATTGCCGAGAAAAACTTTATTGAGATAGAGTTCGAGGATTTTTTCTTTAGATAATTTGTTTTCTATTTTAATTGCTAACAAAATTTCTCGCACTTTACGTGCAAAGGTTTTATCTGGGCTTAAGTAAAAGCTTCTGGCCACCTGCATGGTGATGGTACTGCCGCCTTGTGATTTACGCCCAGTCAAAATGAGCTGAATCGCTGCGCGTCCTAACCCATTGATATCTACGCCGTTATGTTGAAAGTAGCGTTGGTCTTCGGTGGCAAGTACCGCTTGAATGAGCGGCTTCGGGATTTCATTATATGGCAATGGGATACGGCGTTTTTCACCAAAGGTTGCAATGAGTTTTTTATCGATGGTGAATAGTTGTAAAGGGGTTTGTAAGCGTACGGTATTTAGGGCATCAATGTCTGGCAGTTCGTATTCGATGTAATAAATAGCCGCCAAGAAGAGGATGATGCCAACAAAGATTGATAGCGCAAAGAGGTAGCGAAATATCTTAAATACGAGTTTCATGGCTTATAAAAAATCTTGCAATTTGTGAGGCATAAAGTATATTAGCATGTTCCGCTTCCGTGCAAACGTCCACCATCGACTATTCCTACTATTGTATCAGCTTTTATTCGTCACAGCTTCTTGTTTATCACGCCACACCACCCTGCGTCACCAAATTTAATTTATCATTTCAAGCTTGCGACGACATACCCATCGCCTTCCTCTGTGACGGCTTAACATTCCCTATGATTCCCGTTTGCCCTATTTGATCGCCCCGCATTGCTAGGTGGGTATTTCACTGATCGTAGATCTATTACTTATGAGGCGTCAGCTGTGTTAAAAAATCTATATCAACATGCGCCACTTTTGGGGATTGAGCTAGCCCCGGACGCGATACGCGTCACCATGTTGCGGCGCCAACGAACTCGGTTTCAATGGCTATTCGCGATGGAGCACCCACTTCCCATGGTTTCGTATCGTGACGTGCTTGCGAAGCATTATTGGACGCAAGCGGGCGCGGCACTCACAGACATGATCGCGCATTATCAATTACACGATACGGCAGTTGCTGTTAGTGTGCCGATGCGTCTAGTGCGTACCCACACGTTTCATTTGCCAGATGCGCTTTCCGATGAGGCAGTGCAAGCAATGATTCGTGCGCATTTTTCTATAGATGCGCTACAGCAACAGAATGAATTGTATCTGGATTTTGTGAGAACCGCCTCTGCGGGTGATGAGACGACAGTACACGTGGTGGCAACACGCCATGCGCATCTCATGCCTTATTTGCAGTGTGTGCGTACTGCGGGCTTACGTGTCGTTGCTGTAGATATCGATGTCTATGCATTGATGCGCGTCGTGCGTTATTGTTTGGTGCCGCGTGGAAAAAAGCATACTGATACATTGCTTTATGCGGGTCACCAGCAAGTGTCACTGATCAGCTTCAATGACAATCAAGTGTTATTTCAACAGCATCGCGAGCTGATGACGGCTGCCGATGTCAGCACCATCTTGGCATGCTACAGCCAACATCGCACCCAATACGCCACCGCATATTTGGATAATGACATAATCTTGTGTGTCAATGAGGCGTATGGCGAGATGGTGCAAACCGCCCTCAGTGCATCGCCATTTTGCGCATATACCGTTAATCCTTTTTTACGCATGTCACGAGTGTCTGGGCTGAGCGTGCCTGACACGTTCGCCATGCATCATGGGTTGGTGGCATGTGGATTGGCCATGCGTCAGGTGCCACGATGGTATCGATAAATTTACTGGCATGGCGTGAAGTACGGGCGGATTATCGCCAAGCATTGATTAAAAAGTGCTTAGTGGGAAGTCTGCTGCTGTCATGGCTGCTGTTGATGAGTGCCCATATCATGTTGTCGTATTTCAATCAACGCTTAACCCGACAGGTGACGCAATGGCAAGTGGCCATTCAGGCACATCCGCTGCATCCCTTACATCGCATAGATAGCAAGTGGCGCGATGCGGTGAATCAATGGCGAGAACAACGGCAACAGTTGGCAGCGCTGCTCGCATTACTCGGCTCGTGGCAGCCTGAAGGTCTCTGTGTGAGTGCGTTGCATCTGACGCCGCATCAATATGCCATCGAAGGTCTCAGCACATCGATGGACGCGCTGCGTATGTTGATGGTGCAGTGGCAGCAGTATGCATTGGGCTTTGACAGGCAATGGACACATGTCGCTTTCAATAAACAGGCCACCTTCATGCATTTTGATGTGCGTATGACGAGCGTTGCTTACATGGCAGCTCAGCGGCGGGGGGATAACGATGATCACTGATCGTTATCGTTGGCTATGGCTCGCGAGCTTGGGATATTTACTCTGGTTGTGGGTGGCCACGATTTACTTATGGCCCGACATCATCAGCTATAGGCACTTGCTCGATCGTCGCCAGGCGTTGCGACACCGTGCGCAAGTCGTAGTGCCAGTTGCGGCTGGCACGCACCCGACAGCACACTGGATACGGCTGAGTGACGATGTCATCAAGCAACATTTCTTACATGATTTGGATGGATGGCTGCTTCGGTATGACATGGCGCTGACAGCATTACAAGGTGAAGGCTTAGTATTTCACTTGAGTTTGACGGGAAATTATTTTCAGTGTCTTAACCTGTTGCAAGCACTCAATCAGCGATCCTATGGCGTGATCTTAACGCATGTGTCGTTTCAGGTTGCAGCGCAAGCATTATTGCGACTATCACTCGAGTTAAAATTGCTCCCGATACAAATCTCTCCGTCTCACCTGCAGCATGCGTCACGACAGTTTCAATCGCACTCACATTTTTTTTGTACGCAAACGCCAATGGGTGTGCACCTCGCTTGGCCATTGAAGCAGATGTCCATTAACCAAATGCAAATGGTGGGATATGTGGGACAAGGATCGACACAGGAAGCACTGATCGCGTTGCCGAATGCCACGATCATCCATGTGAGTCATGGCAGTGTGTTGGGCAAGGAGGGCGGAGTGGTCATGCTGGTTGCGCCTGACCGCGTGATGGTGACATTACCCCGAGCGCCGCATACCACATGGACTTTGAGGTTGCGTTCTTAAACTTTATCGAAGAGGCAGCACATGTTCTTAGTCATACGTTGGGTTATTTTTTTTAGTTTGCTTGGCTGCGTTTGTCATTCGACTTCGGCTACCACAACAAGGTTCAAGACAGTCGAGTTACATCAAGTGAGTCTGTCACTTGCCATTCAAACTTTAGCACAACTAGCAAAACGCGATGTCGTGATCAGTCCAAGTGTGAAAGGTGATGTGCAACTTTCATTGCATCATCAAGACCCATTACAAGCGATCACGGTTTTATTGCGAACGCATGGGTTGGCACAATGGCAGTTGGGTAATATTTTTTTTATTGCGCCCGAAGAAGAATTGCTGCAACGCCAACAAGCGTTATTACATTTTCAGCAAACACGTGAAGCGCTGCTGCCCCTGACAATGAAAATCTGGCCGATCAAATATGCGAAAGCGAGTGACATCGCACATTTATTGCAACAGACAAAGCAGTCGATCTTATCACCTCAGGGTCAGTTGCAGGTTGATTCGCGCAGTAATGTGTTATGCGTTGAAGACCATACGCCGCGCTTAGCGCAGATTGAGCGCATCATCCAACGCTTAGATGTCCCAGTGGCACAAATTGTGATTGAGGCGCGCTTGGTCAGTATCGACCAAGATCGAGAACGCGCTTTAGGGTTGCATTTCTTTGCGCAAGCGCCAGCACAAGATACGCATACACGTCTGGTTGATGCGGCAAACGCGGGTGGTGTTTTAAATCGTTATAGTCTCGCGGTCGCCAAGCTAGCGGATGGCAGCTTGCTCGACGTCAAATTGTCAGCCTTGGAAACAGCCGGTCAAGCGGAGTTGATTTCTAGTCCGCGATTGTTTACAACCAATCAACAACCTGCCGCTATTGAAGCTGGGGAAGAAGTCCCCTATCAAGAAATTAGCGAAGGTGGCGGGACTGGTGTGCAATTCAAAAAAGCTGTTCTAGGATTGAAAGTGACGCCGCAAGTGTTACCTGGGCAAAAGATATTATTGGCATTAAGTATCAATCAAGATCGGCCTACTGGGCATTTAGTGCAAGGGGTGCCTACAATTAGTACACGAAAAATCACGACCACGGTCTTAGCGCGCGCAGGGCAAACCATTGTGCTTGGGGGGATTTATGAAGCAAATCAGGAAAATAGTGAAGAGCGTGTCCCTTTCATTAGCCAAGTGCCGCTTCTTGGTTTATTATTTAAACAGCACCATCGTCGCTTGAATAAACGTGAATTGTTGATTTTTGTCACACCAAAAATTATTGCATAATCGGATGAAGGTTCCTGTTGCTAAAATGGTCACTACTGTATGAAACATGATGGCAAGAAAAATATATTCCTCATCGGGCCTATGGGTGCTGGCAAGACCAGTGTCGGACGCTATTTGGCCAAACAACTCGATAAAGAGTTTTATGACTCCGATGAGGAAATTGAAAATAAAACTGGCGTGAGTCTGAGTTGGGTCTTCGACTTGGAAGGCATCAGCGGTTACCGACAACGTGAAATGAAAGTTATTGATGAGTTGAGCAGTTTACAAAATATCGTCTTATCGACGGGGGGTGGCTGTGTGGAGACCCCTGAAGTACGTGACTATCTGCGTCAGCGTGGCACCGTCATTTACATGGAAGTATCATTGGAAACGCAGCTGGACCGTTTGAAGCGCGATAAGAAGCGACCCTTATTACAAGGTGGGAATCCGCAAGAAGTGCTAATTGAATTGTGGGAAGAGCGTGAACCCATCTACGAAGAAATTGCCGATTTTACCGTCAAGACGGATAAACGCTCTGTGCGTGATGTGTGCGATGATATCCTCAACTGGCTACGTAAGCAGGTTTAAGCCGCCACATCGTCATCGGTATACAATGATTCAATCACGTGGTCAGCATGTTGTGGAATGAAACCGTTGAAGTAATCCGTCCAACGTACCGGTTGATGATCGCTATCGTAGGCAAAACGCCAGACGAATTCCATGAAAGTGTCCGCAACGCTAATGTTGCCACCCGCTAAAGAGACTGTCATCGGTGCGCCTAAGGTGGAACTTTGGGCGATCATGGCTCGAGCATCGCCCTTGATTTCTCCCCCATCTTGATTGAGTGGCAAACCAACGGTGTGTTTGATGAAGGCATTAAAGGCCGCCAAATCTGGGAAGGCATTGAGTAAGTGAACGGAAAAGGTGAAATGGTTGGGACGTCGACCAAAGATAAGTACCCAAGCGAGTAATTCGTTGAATGCTTTCACAAGACAATATTCTTGGTAGGTGGGTAGTGGCCAATCTCGACCGTTCAAATAGGTTTGTATCAGCGTGTTCAAAGACGCGATGGCTTCAGGATGACCAGCCGTTGCCGCGGCGAGATGCTGTTGGATTTCTGCTAGTGGCAGAGGACGTGCTTGAGCGGCATAGTGAGTAACGATGTTGCGGACGTCAGCTGGCATTTCTTCGGGCCGAAAATCAGCGACGACGATTTGCGGTAACACGGCAGTGGCATTTGCATCATCGCTGTCACATTCAGCTAACCAGCGAAACCCATTCTGCTTGGCGGCAAGGTAACCTTCACCGCGTACTTCAAAACCGAGTGTGGTGAATAATTCGGTGAGCGTAGGAATACCAGAGTGCGGACCCGGTAAATCGATGATGGCAAAATGATCGAGTAATGGTTCAGTGATGCCTTGTTGGCTCAGTGCATGGGTGATAGCTTGGACTTGCGGGGATGCTTGATGGAATTTTTGCCAAAGCTGACTGACAATGGTTTGACGTATTTGTTTTAGCATAGTTGTCACCTGTCTTGCTGCTATGGGTGTATTGAAGTCGAAGAGTTATACCACAAACGCCGGGGAGGGTCTAACAATGCCCTGCGGCGCGACATTTGTGTGCCCCATTTCTCCCGTTCGCTATTTGCGGCGCAGCAATTTCAAAAATGTGTTTAGGGGTCGCGTGTTTAACACATCCTGTTTGGTAAGCCAACCGCGTCGTGCTTGGTCTACGCCGAAGCGCATGTCATCCAATTGGTGTGGACGATGCGCGTCGGTGGAAATGACGAGCTTTACGCCCACTTCTTTGGCAGCACGACAATAGATATCGTCGATGTCCATGCGTTCAGGTTGTGAATTAATTTCAAGCGCGCAACCCCGTGTTTTGGCAGCGTGTAAAATTTTATTCATGTCGAGCGCAATCGGTTGACGTCGATTGATCAGTCTACAGGTGGGGTGCGCAAATATATTGAAGTAGGGATTATCCATGGCGCGAATAATCCGCGCCGTTTGTTTTTTTTCAGACAAATGAAAATGCGAATGGATGGCGCAAACTGTTAAGTCTAAATTTTGCAGTACCTCATCATCGATATCGAGTGAACCATCTTCTAAAATATCGATCTCTGCAGATTTGAGGATGACGAAATTTTTCATACGCGCATTTAATTTATCGATCGCACGTAGTTGTTGCAGTAATCGTTTTTTGTCTAAGCCATTCGCGATACGTAAGCGCGCCGAGTGATCGGTAATGGCTAAATAATCGTATCCTGCAGTTTGTGCTGTGCGTGCCATCATATCGAGTGTCGCACTGCCGTCAGAGGCATTCGTGTGACAATGACAATCGCCGCGTATGTCTTTGAGTTGTATCAGCTTTGGCAACTCATGTCGTTCTGCTGCCGCTATTTCTCCACGATCTTCACGTAATTCAGGATCAATGTAGGATAAACCAAATTGCGCGTACATGTCAGCTTCGGTGCGACCAGCAAGAGAGCGCTTACCACGATATAGACCATATTCATTTAGCTTTAATTTTTTCTTTTGCGCAAGTTTACGCAAAGCGATGTTGTGATCTTTGGAACCGGTGAAATAAAGTAATGCCGCGCCATAACTTTCTTCCGGCACGACCCGCAAGTCGACTTGTATCCCAGCGTGTAAAATCACAGTCGAGCGTGTGCTACCTTGAGAGATCACGCGTGCGACGTCCTCATATTGCACAAAACGGTTAATGACTTTCTCACCTTCTTTGGCCGTCACTAATATATCTAAATCGCCTACCGTTGCTTTGCGTCTTCTGTAACTACCCGCACATGTGATTTGCTGGATGGCAGGTATTTTTTGCAAATAAGCTAACAATGCCGTGCTAATTTTTTCCGCATCGGCTAACAACATTCGAGGAGTATTCGACTGCAATTGCATGAGACTGTTGCGAATGACAGAGGCAATTTTTTCACCGAATCCAGGTAAAGCTTGTAAGCGCCCACTATCGATGGCTTTTAAAAGATCGTTTGCAGTTTTGATGCGCAGTTGCTGATAGAGTTGTTGGATTCGTTTAGGTCCCAAGCCTTCTATGTTGCTCAGTGTGATTAGGATGGGTGGTAAGCGTGCTTCGAGTTCTTTTAAGAGAGGAAGTTGTCGTGTGTTGACGAGTGTAGTGATTTTTTCAGCTAAATCTTTGCCAATGCCCGGGAGTGATTGTAAATTTTCGCCGTTGGTTAAGAAGTCCGCCACGTTTGTGCTCAAGCCACTGATGATGCGAGCCGCGTTTCTATAAGCACGTACACGAAATGGATTAGCACCGTCTATTTCCAAGAGTGTGGCAAGCTTGGTAAATTGATCCGCAATTTCCTTATTCTGAATGGCCATCATCCATGCTCCCTTAGAGAACTATCGTCATCACTGATACGTGTACTATTGCGTGGTGTCACTCACAGCGTGCTTAGTTATATCAGCTGATAACAGCACATGACTTGCATAGCGAAAACCCGCGATGACATCTCTTGAATGTCATTCATATGATAGCGAGATAGGCAGCGGTTGCCATTGTTAATATTACTTTACTTTTAAATGAAATCGCATTAATTTATAAGATTAATTAATCGAAAATCTTTCTCCGTGTTCATTGATATAAAGCGACCCATCACTAGTTTTTCCAATTTGTTTTTCAAAAAACGCATTTCCATATTGCTCGACCGTAGTAAGCCTAATAGAGAATAATCAGTATAAACTTTGAAGGAGAATTAAATGAATAGGTATAAAACTCTGGCATTATCGAGTATGGCGCTTTTGCCACTCATGATTAGCCAAGCAGGTGTTGCAGCACAACCGATGAATTTGAGACATCAGCCATTGAATGCATTACAAGCTCTCATTGTTGCGCCGACCAAAAGCGCTGCTACACAAGGTATTCAATTACACGAAACCAAACGTACTGTGGGTCAAAATGGTACAGTTCATGTACGCATGCAAGAAACATATATGGGTCATCCTGTATTTGGTGCAGAAGGCATCGTACATATTCCTCATGGTGTTAAAACCTCGCCATCACTCACCAGTGCGTTAGCCGCTGCTCACCAGCAACAAGGCTCGATGAATGGCACGATTTATCGTGATTTACAAGCTGATTTAGCCCATACACCAGCTGTTGTATTTACGCCAGCGCAAGCGCAAAAAGCATTGTCGACGGCAGTGAACAACTATGAGCACACGTTAGGCATGCCGGCGAAAATTCATGATCAAAAAAGCCAATTAATTGTCTATGTAGGCAAAGATAAAAAAGCGCATTGGGCTTACATGGTTACTTTCTTCGTGGATGCGGCTAAAGAAGGTCTAATGCCTGCCAAGCCTGTGATCATCATGGATGCGGTGACACTCAAGCCTTATGAACAATGGGATAACATTAAAACAGAAGAAGACACTTCAACCGTCGTAGAAAATGGCGGTGGTTTTGGTGGTAACAAAAAAATGGGTAAAGTGATTTATGATGGCTTAAAAGATCACTTGGCCAAGTTAGAAGTGTCACGCGATGCAGAAATGAATCTGTGTTATTTGAAAAATGATGAAGTGACAGTGAAAAGCTATCGCGGTAAAAAAGTGGAATCTTACCCTTGTAAGCAAACTGACGATGAACATAACAAAGTTTATTGGGATGGTGAAGAACACGCAGTGAATGGTGGCTACTCACCTGATAATGATGCTTTGTTTGGTGGCGCGGTGATCAAGCATATGTACCGTGATTGGTATGATGTGCCAGTCCTGACGCAAAATGGCAAACCCATGATGTTGAACATGATCGTTCACGATCCCATTGATAATGCTTATTGGGATGGCAGCAAAATGACCTTTGGTGATGGTGTACGTATGTTTTACCCATTGACCTCCTTAGGCGTCGCTGCACATGAAATTAGCCATGGTTTTACCGAGCAACATTCTGACCTATCTTATTCCGGGCAATCGGGTGGTATGAATGAATCATTCTCGGATATGGCGGCTCAAGCGGCAGAAGTGTATGCGTACGGTAAAAATAGCTGGCAAATTGGCCCAGAAATTTTCAAGAGCAAAGATCGTGCCTTACGTTACATGGACAAACCAAGTAAAGATTGTGAAGGCAAAACACCTGGTAACTGGTGCTCCATCGATACCGCGGATGATTACTATGATGGTTTAGATGTGCATTATAGCAGCGGTGTTTACAATCGCTTCTTCTATCTGATCGGGACTGCAGAAGGTTGGGATGTGAAGAAAGCGTTTGATGTGATGGTTCATGCAAATATGAACTATTGGACCAGCAGGACTGACTTCCAAGAAGGTGCTTGTGGTGTGATGAAGGCTGCAACCGATTTAGGTTATGAGACGGCAGCCATTTCAAGCGCGGCTAAAGAAGTAGGCATCGACACGAGCGATTGCTAAACCCCGCAGTGTATCCGCAAAAAGCCCGGCATTTGTCCGGGCTTTTTTTTGCTCACGCTATCGACTATTTCGCTTTTTGATCAAAATGCCATAGCGGTTTGAGATCGCCACCATAGCGCGTGAGCGTTGGGTGGCTTAAGATTCAAGTGGCGTTCATTCTCCACCTGAGTCTATGTTTTTGCTGTCAGGCAAAAAACCTTTTTGTTTGCAAGTTTCGATTGATCTCCACAACGATTCGCATAGAATAGGCACGCATGCAATGATTGTATTGCGGGTGTAGTTCAATGGTAGAACGGGAGCTTCCCAAGCTCTTAGTGTGGGTTCGATTCCCATCACCCGCTCAATGTTCGTTAACCTCTCTCGCCAGCGCTAAGCTACCATTGCAATTATCAGTAGACCCTAGATTAAATAGGTAAAATGCGTTAGAACTATCAGACGAGTGCATGCTGAGTGAATAAATCAGTTTAGATAAATACAACGCGCCATAACATGGGATGATTAGCATGAAGTTCATACGTATCATGTTTTCAGTATTGCTCCTCTTAGGGGTGGTGACGCTTGCTGCAGTGGGTGTCTTAATTTATTTTGTCGATCCCAATCAATATAAACCCGTATTAGTTGATGCCGTGCAGAAAAAAACCGGTTACCAACTGGAGATTGCCGGCAATCTCAAATGGTCATTTTACCCGCAGTTGGGGGTGAAGGTGCCGCAGATGAGCTTAAAAGCACCCACGCAAGACAAGCCCTTTTTAACATTAAATCGTGTACACGTTGCTGTGAGTTTGATGCAGTTGCTCCATGGTATTGATGCTTTAGAAGGGAGTGTACGTGCCTCATCCGTACAGCTGCTATCCATCCATGCGAAAAATCTTCGGGTAGGCCTACACTGGAACAGCCAAGTGCTCATGTTGCAACCGATCACCGCTAAGCTATATGACGGCAGCTTAAATGGTTCGGCACATGGTAGTCAGTTCTCATCAAATCCAAAATGGTTTTGGACGGTGCAGTTGGCAGGGCTACAAATGCAGCCACTCATGCAAGATATCCATGGCGGCAATGCACTCGTCAGTCTTTCAGGTGAAGCGCATATGATTATGCATGCCACTACAGAGGGTAAATCACGCGATGAACTGCTTCGACATTTGAATGGCACCTTGAATGTCGTGTTAAAAAATGGTGCGATTGAAGGTGCTAATCTCGATGATTTGATCCAATATGCTGACGCCATCGTGAATAAATCTTCTTTTACGCCATCGACGAATCATAACCGTACGGTGTTTAATCGTTTCACGGGTTCGTTTTTAGTGAAAAACGGAGAAGCGCGCACCGATAATTTGTTAATCAAAGCAGCGAGCTTTAGTACGCAAGGGGAAGGGGTGTTAAATCTGCCAGAGGACAGGGTGAATTTGCAATTCAAGATCGCGAGTGCCGCACAAATCAAAACACATTGGGAAATTCCGATTGTTATTGAGGGTCAAATAGCGCAGCCGGTGGTGCGCCTTGATGCTAATGAGATTGGTCGTCTAATTACTGTGCAAGAATTAAAACACGCGAAAGGGCGTATTAAGGATCACTTAAAGACTCGGTTACCTGATAAAGTAGAGCGCTTTATGGGAAAACTTTTGGATCAATAATGCTGAAAATTATAACGATCAATATCAATGGGATACGCGCCGCACAGCGTAAGGGTTTGTTCGAGTGGTTGCGTGAGCAGCAAGCCGATGTCATCTGCATGCAAGAAATTCGCGCGCAAGCAGCGGATCTTGTCGCACTGGATTGTCACTTGCCAGGTTATGAGGCGCATTTTCATTTTGCGCAAAAAAAAGGCTACAGTGGCGTTGGCATTTATACGCGCCATCAACCGGATCAGGTGGTTAAAGGCTTGGGTTGGGAAGTCGCTGATCAAGAGGGGCGCTATGTCGCACTCGATCTTGGTAAGCTCACGATTGCCTCTTTATACATGCCATCGGGGACCTCAGGTGATGAACGCCAAGGAATCAAATTCGAATTTCTGACGCATTACGCGAATCACTTGCGTGCCCAGATAGCCGCGGGACAAGATTTCATTATTTGCGGTGATTTTAATATTGCACACAAACCCATTGATCTTAAAAATTGGCGTGGCAATCAAAAGAATTCTGGCTTTCTGCCGGAAGAGCGAGCATGGCTGGATCATGTATTTGATGAATTAGGTTGTGTGGATGCTTTTCGTCAAGTGAATCCCGGGCCGGATGAATACACGTGGTGGTCAAATCGCGGTCGTGCCTGGGAGAAAAACGTCGGATGGCGTATAGATTATCAAGTCGTGAGCCAAGGCTTGGGAAATCGTGTAAAAGATGCACAAATTTATAAGGCGCAACGTTTCTCTGATCATGCACCGCTCACCCTGCACTATGACATTGCCCTTTAGCGTCTCTCGCACAGCTATATTTACTAAAAATTTAGGTTATTAAGCCCATCTTAAGTTGACCCTCGTATAGTTAAGTTAATACGAGGGCAATAGAATGAAAACCGAACGCGGCAAAGAACAAGAAGTAGCATTACCTACCAGGCAAGCAACGTTTGCGAAGCATGCGCAAAAGTTTAATGATCCTGAGACAGATCCTACACAACATGTTTCCATGGCGAATACCCATAAAGATTGGTTCAGGTCTTTTGATGGGGACACACCTAGCGAATATTACTTTGATGGGAAACGCGCCTGCGCTGGTTGGACTTCAGCGGATTGTACTGAAGAGAGCATCGCAACAGTGTTTGCGACGCATTTGAGTCATATTGACCCCAAGCTGCGTGAGTATTTTCAGTTGATGGCCCATCAAAATGGCTATATGAATGTGAGTCAGACGGCCTTATTACACGATGTCATGACCAAAGCTGACTTTGCTTATAAACCAATTTTTGATGTGCGTCAGTATCATTACATTAGCAATGCGGATGGCAGTGTCACTTTCCTTGAAAGTTATCCCGTGTATGGCTATGAAGCGCCAGAATTTCATGGCCCAGGATTGATTAAGCCGAAAAACAATGAGCCATTGGCAGTGGTGGTGTGTGAAAGTATCGTTCGTCTGGAAAACGGTTTAGTCAAACATGATTTGGTGAGTGAAGATGTCTACGGCTTACACGCCAGTTTGACGAGGACCATCAAAGTCAAGAAAAAACCAGACGTTCTGGAGCAGATTGATACTAAGACAACCCTAGTTTCCGACGAATCTACCTATCATCCACGCCATGGCAAAAGCTATGCAGCGTTGCGAAAAGAAATAGATTTGACTCATCCAAATCATCGTTTAAGAAATGTGTTGATTGGTGTGGGTATTGGTTTGGGTGTGGCATTGATTGCCACAGGTGTTGTTGCTGCTGTCGTCTTTAGTGGTGGTATTGCGGCGGCGCCCCTTGCTGCGGGTGCGATTGGTGCTGTGGTCGGGTTGAAAGGTACACTGGCAACCGTGCTGGGCTTTGGTGCGATGGTTGCTGGTATTTCCACTTTCTTTGCGACAATAGGTGGTGCGTTGGGTGGTGCAATATCCGATTTAAAGCAAGCGCGTGGAGTGGTGCATCATGCGCCAAAACCAAAGATGTCTGGCCGCGGCGGCGCAGTGAAAGAGGAAGGTCGCGGCAGTTTCAAAAAGAAAGCGGGCTCTACCCTGGCTAATTTAAGGCGCAAGATGAGTGCTAACGATTTGACGATGATCTCTGATAGTCACGTCGTGACTCCCGAGGTGGTTGTCTATGCATCATCACAGCAAACAGAGAGGGCGCTGTCCAATGAAGACCAGGACCATTCTTTAGAAGACCCAAGCCGTCATCCATCGTCGCCAGGTTCCAGGTAGGGTGGATTTGTCGTTTTCAGGGCAAATAATGCGCAGGATAGCCCGACTTAAGGGTATCTTAAGGGCGCTTAAGTAAACTATTAGATAGTGTACTCAGAAGAGGTTGACACCTATGTCACTAGAAGGATTACCCAAGCACACGGTGGTGGAAGGGCCGGAAGCACTGACAGCAGCCTTGAATCAATTATGGCAGGCGTGTCAAAACTCGCCTGTATTAGCTAGTGAAGATCATTATTTGCTGTACCAGCGAGGTAAGCAACAATCCGTACTCAAAGTCGATGTGCAGCAAAAGCCTTTTCAGTTTTGGTATTGTGATCGTGATGGACGGCCGATGCCGCGTTCTATCACCCAAGCGCTCGCAACATTTGCCTGGGAAAATGGGGTGAACAAAGACAACTATCAGCACAATTATCAGCAGTTTGAAAGCGCACTGGATACCATTGTGCATGATATTAGTAAGGCGCATCTGCATGAAGTACATGAACCTTTTTTGAAAGAAGTGGTGGTGGATCGGATGGAAATCTTGCCAGAGGATCTCTCGCTGCCACATGCATTTGATCAAGTGCGTCAAGCCATTGCACATAACGCAGGGATACAACCCTCTATTGCTAACAGCCGCTTTGGCTTATTTCAACCACCCAAAGAACCCGCTGTGGCGTCTGTGCCTGAAGTCGCAGATAGACCTAAGCCTGGCAGCTCGAAATAAGCGAATAATTAAAGTGCAATAGAGCGCTGTACACGACAAAAATAAACGTAGGGTGGGCAAAGCGCAGCGTGCCCACCTCTTCAAATTGGCGATGGTACAGCCATAAAATGGTGGGCACGCTGCGCTTTGCCCACCCTACGTTTAGCATAGTTATGATTTTTTTTGTCGTGTACAGAGGCAATAGAGAAATCTAGTGGCCATATTAACGCAATTTTAACAATATAATACTATCATTAAGATATAGTGAAACGATCAATAGACGGAGAAGTGGTGATTTATTATGCAGACAAGAATTGAAACAGCGAGCAATAAGGGCAATAACTGCGCGTTTAATGCTTTTCTATTGGGTTTGTGTGAGCCGCAAGTGTTGAATCATCTCGCGATTGAAAATCCTGAGCAAAAACTCGCAGCGTTTATTGAAATGCTGAAAACGGCGTTAAGATATTCGTTAGGAAAAAATCTGTCTGAATTCACCTGGGAACAGCTTAAAGAAGAATTGATCAAATATAAAAAGCAACATCCGAAAACATGCCAAGAGGATCTCGGGCCACACTTACGCAAGTTGGCGATTGATTTGGCGCGTAAGGATGCCTTTTATCCCGATGCTACCTGGAACGTCTTATCAGGTGCTTTTGATATGTTTGTGCAAGGTAGAGAAAGTGGTGATGATATTTTCTTGCGTCATCCTTTCATCAAACAAAAGTTTATTGCATTAAAAAGTCAGCCGAACCCATCTATTGCCTTAGAAAATTGGTGGCGGCAAGAAGGTTGTAAAAACTTTTTAACGGCCATGGAAGCCAAAGGTCCTAATGCTGAAGGTTATTTGGCAGGCGATTTAGAATTAGCGCAGTTGGCACGTTATTTTGGCGTGAATCTTAAAATACATGTAAAGAATGTTTCGCGACCCTACATGCTTGATGCGCTGATTGACCATGGGTTCCTATCGCTGGACGTAGTAACTAAGTACCAGTTAGACCAGCGCGGCATTAGCGATGAAAATGGGAATTTAAAACCCATGACCGAGAGCGAACTTAAAACGAAGATCGTAGGTTTAGCAAATACAGATCAGATCGTGGCTGCGTGGAAAAAGGCTTACAAAAATCCGCCAGTGATTCAGTTGGAATTGGTTTCAACTAAAGAAGGTCCTCATTATAACAATGAAGTCGTGGGGCCTGCACCCAAGATTGAAATTCCTAACCCTGCGGTGAAACAAGCTAATGTTAACCCATCTGTAAAAGCTTCTGCACCAGCGTCTATACCAACAGTGAACTTTGCGCCGAAGGCAACAACAAATCCAGCGCCGGTAGTGGCGCCAAAGGTAACCACCTCCCCATCATCACCCATGTCGCAACCGCCAAAAGTAACTATCCAGCAGCCGAAGGCGACAACACCGCCACTGGCAGTGAACCCAAAGGTAACCGTGCCCCCGCCGCAACCGCCAAAAGTAACTATCCAGCAGCCGAAGGCGACAACACCGCCACCGGTAATGAACCCAAAGGTAACTATACCGCCAGCGGTAGTGAACCCAAAAGTAACCACACCGCCATCATCATCAGTGAAGTCTAGTGTGCCACCAGCAGTGAAGCGGAGCGCAGAACCATTGTTTTCTACTGTCGAACAACAGCCGACAGCAACGAAGTCATCATCACCGGTGGTGCCTAAGCCTACGAATGTACGAACATCCAATGCCAATACAGTGGCAAACACGTCTGAGCTCATCCGCGCAACCCAGCAATTCTTTGAGGCGTTAAGAGAAGGAAGTAGTACGGATGCGGAGTTACTAACAAGATGGTCTAGCGAATTAAATAAGACGGGATATCGCATTCCTGTCGGTACTAATCGCGAGACCTATTTAGAGCAAATGCACCGCGACCGCGAGCTTGCCATCCAGTTGCAGCTTGATGAACTTAGGGGTGCCAACGCCAACAAGCCACGACGTAAGCGTTAAAGCGCTACCCTGGGTGCAGCGCGAAGCTTTACTGTCTCAGCGCTGTCTGTCATCCCGCATCGAGTGCGACCCCTCGAGACGGCATCCTTAGGGATGCCTCCTCGGGGCGAACGGGGTTTGTAGGGTGGGTGCTCCTCGAGACGGCATCCCCTTCAATGCGGAGAGACAGTGCTTGTGGTTAGGGCGATGGATTAATCGCGTAACCCGGGATCCATCGCAATCCGGTACTTCTCACACGCCTTTTTGCAATTGCACTAAACTCGCAATTCCTTCTTTAGCCAAGCCCAGCATGCGATCCAAATCTGGTTGTGTAAAAGTTTGTTTTTCTGCGGTGCCTTGAATTTCGATGAATTCACCGTTCTCAGTCATCACCACATTCATATCCGTGTCAGCATTCACGTCTTCACTATAATCTAAATCCAAGAGTGCTTCGCCTTGTCGCATGCCTACCGAGATGGATGCCACGAATTGTTTGAAAGGGTTGGTGGCTAATTGATTGTCTGCGATCAACTTCTCAATTGCTAAATGTAAAGCGATGCAGCCACCCGTGATGGAGGCGGTGCGCGTGCCGCCATCGGCTTGAATCACATCGCAATCAATGGTGAGGGTGTTTTCCCCCAACGCTTGCAAATCAACCGCAGCACGTAACGAGCGACCAATGAGGCGTTGAATTTCCTGGGTACGTCCAGTTTGCTTGCCTTTGGCAGCTTCGCGTTGCATACGAGTATGCGTCGATCGTGGCAACATGCCATATTCTGCTGTCACCCAACCTTGGCCGCTACCTTTGAGAAAAGGCGGCACGCCTGTCATGAAGCTTGCTGAGCAAATGACTTTAGTGTGGCCGAATGCGATGAGTACAGAGCCTTCTGCGTGTTGCAAATAGTCACGGGTGATTTGTATGGGGCGGAGATTATTATTTGCTCTGTTATCCAAACGCATGGTGGTGATACTCACTATTAGTCAAGGGGTTGCATCAATGGACCTCATTATAGGACTAAACCAGGTCTTGTAAAGTGGGGAAGCGCCCCTATATAAAGCCTATTGCTCACATACAATAGGAGAGTGTTACCTTGTCTATAACCCTACATGGCACCACGATTGTGTCGGTGCGCCGTGGTGATGTCGTTGCGATTGGTGGCGATGGTCAAGTCACCCTGGGAAACACCATCATGAAAGGCAACGCCCGTAAAGTCCGTCGACTGTACAACAATAAAATTTTAGCGGGATTTGCTGGCGGTACCGCTGATGCATTCACCTTATTCGAACGTTTCGAATCAAAATTAGAAACCCATCAAGGCAATTTAGTCCGTGCTGCGGTCGAACTCGCCAAAGACTGGCGTACCGATAAGATGTTAAGACGTCTAGAAGCCATGTTGATTGTGGCCGATCTCAAAGCTTCTTTGATCATCTCTGGTAATGGTGATGTAATTGAACCAGAAAATAATTTGGTGGCCATTGGTTCGGGTGGTCCGTATGCGAAATCTGCCGCACAAGCGCTATTGGAAAATACTGAGCTGGATCCAAAAACGATTGTGGAAAAATCATTAACGATTGCTGCTGAGACGTGTATTTATACAAATTATAATTTCACTATTGAAACCTTAGCGAAATCATAAATAACAATAATGAATGAGTGAGTACCCTATGTCTAATGCCATGCCTGTAACACCAACGCCGCGCGAGATTGTGAGTGAGCTAGATAAACATATCATTGGTCAAGCGGAAGCAAAACGTGCCGTTGCGGTTGCGTTACGTAACCGTTGGCGTCGTATGCAATTACCGACACCATTGCGTGATGAAATCATGCCAAAAAATATTTTAATGATTGGTCCCACCGGTGTCGGCAAAACAGAAATTGCCAGACGCTTGGCGAAACTCGCCGATGCACCGTTCATCAAAGTAGAAGCGACCAAATTTACCGAAGTCGGTTATGTGGGTCGCGATGTGGAATCCATCATTCGTGACTTGGTCGATATGGCGATTAAAATTGTGCGTGAAAAAGAATTGGCTAAAGTCCGTTCTGTCGCGGAAGAAGCAGCGGAAGAGCGCATCTTAAACGCATTGTTGCCACCAGCGCGTGGCAGCTTTGCCGGTGAACCACACGATACCACGCAAGAAGATACGGCAACACGACAACTCTTTCGTAACAAATTGCGCGAAGGTGAGTTGGATGACAAGGAAATCGAAATTGAAATTGCGATGGCGCAAGTAGGCGTTGAAATCATGTCACCACCGGGCATGGAAGAGATGACCAATCAATTGCAAAGCATGTTCCAAAATTTAGGCGCTGATCGCAAAAAAATGCGTAAACTCAAAGTGGCCGATGCCCGTAAAATTTTGCGTGAAGAAGAAGCCACGAAGTTAATTGATGATGAAGAAATCAAAACACGCGCCATTGACAGCGTTGAGCAAAGTGGCATCGTGTTTTTAGATGAAATTGATAAAATTGCGAAACGTTCTGAATATGCGGGCGCAGATGTGTCGCGTGAAGGCGTGCAACGAGATTTGTTACCCCTCATTGAAGGCTCTACCGTTTCGACTAAATATGGCATGGTGCGAACCGATCATATTTTATTTGTCGCCTCGGGTGCTTTTCACTATGCGAAGCCATCTGATTTGATTCCTGAATTACAAGGTCGACTCCCCATTCGTGTCGAATTAAAATCATTAAGTACGGATGATTTTGTTAGCATCTTGACGGAACCTGAAGCGTCCTTGACGGAGCAATACACAGCACTCCTCAGCACCGAAGGCGTGAAAATTAATTTCGTGGCCGATGGTGTACGACGTATTGCGGAAATCGCTTGGCATGTGAATGAGCGCGTAGAAAATATCGGTGCCAGACGTTTGCATACGGTACTGGAGCGTTTACTTGAAGATTTGTCTTATCAAGCATCCGATATGTCGGGCCAGGAACTAGTCATCGATGCCGCTTATGTGAATGAGCGATTGCAACATCTAGTCAAAGATGAAGACTTAAGTAGTTATATTCTCTAATAAGGAACCTTATGGATAAGCAAATGCAAAAGCAAGCGGCAGCGGAAGCCGCATTACGATTTGTGCAGCAGGATTCAATCGTTGGCGTCGGCACCGGCTCTACAGTGGATTATTTCATCACCGCATTGAAAACCATACGTCAAAATTTGGAAGGCGCGGTAGCAAGTTCCGATGCGACCGCGGCTAAATTAAAAGCCGCAGGCATTCCTCTTTTTGATTTGAATGCTGTGGGAGAATTGCCCCTGTATGTGGATGGGGCAGATGAAATTAATCCCGCCAAACAAATGATCAAGGGTGGTGGCGGTGCACTCACACGAGAAAAAATTATTGCGACGGTAGCGAAACAATTTGTGTGCATTGTTGATGAGAGTAAGCGCGTCGATTTACTCGGTGATTTTCCGATCGCCGTGGAAGTCTTACCTATTGCACGTAGCTATGTGGCCCGACAGATAGTCATTTTAGGTGGTGATCCTGTGTATCGTGAAGGCGTTGTGACGGACAATGGGAATGTGATTTTAGATGTATTCAATTTGCGGTTGCTAGAACCATTAAAAATGGAGCAAGTTCTGAAGAGCATCGAAGGCGTCGTGGATAGTGGCCTGTTTGCTAAGCGTACGGCTAATATTGTACTGATGGGTACCGATAGCGGTGTGAAACAGTGGTGATCCAGCTTTTTTTGTCAACAAACCCGAGATGGCGCATTTGTGTGTTCTGATCACAGCGTTGTACGAGCGGTAACCTGTCATTGTCGACCACGCGGTATGGATAGCCACGTCGCCCGTAGGGCTCCTCGCTATGACGACAGAGAGGTCATCGTTAACGCGCTATCACGAAAACTCCCTAGGTCAATTCAAGAGGATAGTGTCGTAGGGTGGGCACACCTCGAGACGGCCGCTAGGCGGCCGCATCAAGGGCGAACGGTTTAATTTTTTGCGAGCTAGAAATTAATTTGTGGGGATACTTAGCGCTACGCGGCCGCATCAAGGGCGCACACCCTTCGAGACGGCACTTCGTGCCGCATCAAGGGCGAACGCGGTGAAGCCCACCATGAACACATACATACTGAGTTGCTGAGCTAAGCAACGGCTTCTATTTGGCGTTGCACATGCGGGTAGTAAATCATTTGCACGATAGTGCCCGCAGGATCCGCGCAATAAAAACTGCGTGTGCCATCACGATGATCCTTAGGTGCTGCTTTAATGTCACAGCCTTGAGCCACTAAGAATTGATGCCAGGCATCCACATCATCTCGCTCCGTCAGAAAGAAACCGATATGATCTAAGCTTTGTTGTGGACGAGCAGCCATCTCGCCGGTGGCACGATGCAAGGCTAAATTATCCGTGCCAGACGTGAGATAAATATTATCAGCATCGGGTTGCCACATGATGCGCATCCCGAGGAGGTCAGTGTAAAAACGCGTGCAAGCTGCCAGGTCGGCTACATATAGAGCGACATGATGTAAGCCAGCGTGGGCGCGGGGTGGATTCATGTGGATTCTCCTCTGGCATGAGCGAGTTCAGCACGCATTTGGCGCACCACTTCAGCGTAATTGGCATGATGAAAGATCGCGGAGCCGGCGATAAACATATCAGCACCCGCGCGCGCGACTTGTTGGATATTGTCAGTTTTGATGCCACCATCTACTGCTAAGCGAATATCCAATTTAGCGTCATCAATGCGTTCACGGATTTGCTTTATTTTGTCTAGCGATGAAGGGATGAACGCTTGTCCACCAAAACCTGGATTGACTGACATCACTAAAATCAAATCCAATTTATCCAGTACGTGATCAAGGTAGGCGAGGGGTGTGGCAGGATTCAACGCCAGACCGACACGACAACCCTGATCGCGAATTAAAGCCAAACTGCGATCTAAGTGTTGCGTGGCTTCAGGATGAATGGTGATATTGCTGGCCCCAGCTTCCGCAAATTCAACGATGAGTCTATCCACGGGTTGCGTCATTAAGTGCACATCAATCGGTGCTTTGATGCCGTCATTGCGCAAGGCAGTGCATACCAATGGGCCAACAGTGAGATTTGGGACGTAATGATTATCCATCACGTCGAGATGGAGCATATCGCAGCCAGCGGCAAGCACGGCGGCGGCATCTTCCCCTAACTTGGCAAAGTTAGCGGAAAGTAGGGATGGGGCGAGCAAATATTTCTGCATAGTATTCCTAGTGGGTTTTGCGCATTATCTTAACCATTATTTATGGTGATGACTAGCTTGATGCGTGTGTATCGCAGCTGTTTAGTGTTTGTGCTAAGCTCCTAAGTGTTTTTGCTGGATGCGCCAACGTGGTTTTTCGTAACCGACGTTGCCCATCTCTGCCAGATAAAATCTAGTATTGCGCTATGGTAAAGACATTGACCGCAAAGGAGCATTGATGGTGCCTTCATCAACCTCGACAAGGATGACGTTAAGCGAATTGATCGTTATATTTTTTGGCAGCCTGTGGCTCTTTACGTTTGGTTTAAGCCAACAAGAAGTCATCGGCTTTGATTCGCGTTTTTATTTGTTTGCGCTCGAAATGTGGCGACATGGCGCAACGGTTTTTCCCACCACTTATCACCAACCTTATCCCGACTATCCGGTCTTATCTACATTACTCATATATGCCGCAGCTATCTGTGGGCATGGTTTGAATAAATGCACTGCCGTGTTACCTACGGCGTTGGCTGCCAGCGTAACACTGTTGATGACTTATTTGATCGCTGCCTCACGGGACAAAGTTTGGGGAATCGCCAGTATTTTTTGCCTGCTACTCACCGTGACTTTTGTAAAGAGCGCACGCAGCATTTCTCTCGATATGTCACTGACGATGGTGACCACAATCGTCTTTTATGTCTTGTTACGCGTTGATGCAACAAGTCAATCGCGTGTGCCAGTCCTAGGATACGCCTTATTGCTTTTAGGCTTTGCTTACCGGGGACCCATCGGGTTGATTATGCCAACCGGCGTTGGCTTTGCGTACTATCTCGTGGGTCGTCAATATGCGTTGGCATGGCGTTTGTTGTATTGTGCAGGATTATTGTTGGTCGTTGCATCGTTTGCGTTGTTAGTGCTCGCCTATGTGGCTGGCGGTAGTGCATTTGTCAAAACCGTTCTACATTTTCAAGCCATGGGACGCATCAATAATTATTATTTACCGATGTATTTTTATTTCTCGGATAGCGTGGCTAGTTATGCGGTAGCTTACCCACTGGCTGCTGTTGTCTGCGTCGGTTTGTATTGGCATCGTCGTGCAATCAAAGATTCTCTGGTGATGAAACTGATCGCCTGGGTGTTGGTCATCCTGGTGGGGATGAGTATCCCTGATGACAAAAAAGTCCATTATGTGTTACCGATGGCACCAGCTTTAGCACTGTTGGCTGCTTACCCGCTCGCTCTACCACGAACAGAAACTTATTTTAAAGTCTATCGTACCGTCACTTTATGGCTGCTAGGTGCTTTGCCGATACTATTGAGTCTGGTGTTTGTCATTGGGCTTAAGCACCCGTCCGGCTTGTTAAGACAAAGTCATTTGCCCGCAGGGGTGATTATTTTATCGTTAGGGTTGTTACAAAGTGTTTTGCTGGTTGGCATGGTTGCTGTTTCTTCTAGGCAACGCCCCATATGGGTGTTAGGACTCGCGGCGCTGACTTTTATCTGGTTGTACGGCACGGTGATTGAGCCTATTGCCGTTTATCTCGATCGTGCTAATAGCTTTGTGCAACAAGCAGAAAGCGCGCGTAGCAATGCCCATGCGCGATTAGTTTTTTATAAAGAAGCGCCGGATGGTTTGGCTATTAAATATTTAATTCATATGCCACACGAAGAAATGCCTTCTTTTATTGCCGAAGAAAAAGCATTAGATACGTTTGGCGAGCGTACATTTTTTATCGCGAGTGAAGATGCGTATGCTGCGCTATCGCCTAGGCATAAGGCTGAGCTGCCAGTTGTCGTGCGTGGTTCTATGAGTCATCATCCCATGGTTATTTTTAGGAATTTAATATGACGCTAGTTACTATTCATTGCTTTGTCAGTGGCGCAGTGCAAGGGGTGTTTTTTCGTGCGAGCACAAAAAAAGAAGCTGATCTATTGGGGCTGAGTGGATGGGTGCGTAACTTAGCTGACGGACGTGTCGAAGTGTTAGCTTGTGGGGAGCGCGATCGAATTACTCGCCTACAGACTTGGTTGCATCGCGGACCGCCAGCGGCCACCGTCACAGAGGTAACGGTGGAGGAAATCCCTTGGCGTGAATGTTCAGGGTTTAAGGTCTTATAACGCAATCATCTCAAAATCATCTTTAGTGGCGCCGCATTCAGGGCATTGCCAAGCTGGGGGGACATCTTCCCAGCGGGTGCCAGGTGCGATGCCATCGTCTGGCCAACCTTTTTCCTCATCATAAATAAAACCACATAGTAAACACATATATCTTTTGTAAGGCATGATATCATCTCTCGACTAAATGACATGGCGCGTCTTGCTGGTCAATTAATAAACAAAGCTGCTTGCGCAAAGCGAGTATTATAACGAATCCTGTTGAGGATTCACTAAGCATCTGAGGGGGCATCCTAGCAATGACAACGAAATCATCACAACTCTATCATGCCGCGCGACAGGTCATTCCAGGTGGCGTGAATTCTCCAGTCCGAGCATTTGGTGGCACTGGCGGCGAACCCGTATTTATCAAACGCGGTCATGGCGCTTATCTTGTCGACGTCGATGGTCGCGAATATATCGATTATGTGTGCTCATGGGGTCCTTTAATTGCAGGACATGCGCATCCGCAGATTAAGCAAAAAGTGATCGCGGCCTTAGAAGATGGTTTTGGTTTTGGTGCCCCAACGGCAGTCGAAGTGCAATTGGCAGAAAAAGTACGTGAGCTGGTGCCTTCGATGGCGATGGTACGCTTTGTGAATTCAGGTACTGAGGCAACCATGAGTGCGATTCGTTTGGCACGTGGTTTTACCGGGCGTGACAAAATCGTCAAATTCGCTGGTTGTTATCATGGTCATGCGGACATGTTGTTGGTGGCGGCAGGTTCGGGTGCGTTGACTTTAGGTGTGCCTAATTCAGCTGGTGTGCCCACAAGCACAGCGCAAGATACATTAATTGCTGAGTATAATAATTTGGCGGCAACGGAAGCATTGTTTGCACAATACGGTGATGACATTGCTTGTATCATTGTCGAACCTGTGGCGGGCAATATGAATTGTGTGTTACCCGCACCAGGCTTTTTAGCGGGATTGCGTGCGTTGTGTGATCGTTACAACAGTTTGCTAATTTTTGATGAAGTGATGACAGGTTTTCGCGTGGCATTAGGTGGTGCACAAGCTTTGTATGCTATCACGCCAGATATCACGGTCTTAGGTAAAATCATTGGTGGTGGCTTTCCTGTCGGCGCATTTGGTGGTCGAGCCGAAATCATGCAAGCGATCGCACCCACGGGTCCTGTCTATCAAGCGGGGACACTCTCTGGTAATCCAGTGGCCATGACCGCGGGACTTGCCACGCTTGAACTCATCAGTGAACCTGGATTTTATGACAACTTAACTGCGCGCGCACAAACCTTAGTGCAAGGGTTAATGCAACACGCTAAAGATGCGGGCATTCCATTTCATGCGCATGCGGTCGGGGCGATGTTTGGATTTTTCTTCACTCATGCTAGCATGCTTAGAACGGAAGCAGACGTGAAACAATGTGACATCGCGCGCTTCAAACAATTTTTTCATGCGATGTTAGCCAAAGGGGTGTATTTTGCGCCATCCGCTTTTGAAGCAGGCTTCATCTCAGCGGCGCATGGTGATGTTGAAATTGCGCAAACGTTGGCAGCGGCAGCAGCAGTGTTTGCGGACTTAAGTGAGGGGAACTCATGCGAATTATTGCCGGCGGCACAGGCTTAGTTGGACGTCATTTAGCAGAAAATTGGTTAGCGCAGGGCAAACAAGTCATGGTGGTGGGGCGCGACCGCGCGACGATCAAAAAGGTATTTGCTGATCGCGTGCAGGCAGAGACTTGGCAAACATTAACCCCTGACATGCTGAAAGCGGCTGAAGTGGTGGTGAATCTTGCGGGTGCCAATATCGGTGAGCGTCGTTGGACAGCGGCCCGCAAGGCGGAAATCATGGCGAGTCGTGTTGAGAGCACACGGCAATTGGCGCAGCAACTGGCGCGCTTAGGGACCGAAGCGCCACCATTGTTCAACGCCAGTGCGATTGGCGTCTACGGGTTGCAAGCAAATGATGGCAGAGCGTTAGACAAACCATTCGACGAAGAATCAATGCGTGATGCCGTACCCCCTACAGATTTTCTCGCCGACGTCGCACGGCAATGGGAGCAAGCAACGGAAGTCGCACAACAACAAGGTGTTCGTGTTGTGTTGTTACGTTTTGGTGTGGTGCTGGCAAAAGATGGTGGTGCATTACCGCAATTACTCCTGCCATTTCGTCTTTATGTGGGCGGCAAACTGGGCACCGGGCATCAACCCTTTAGTTGGATTGTCATCGACGATTTGATCCGGGCCATCAATTTTTTACTTGCGAAAAAAGAGGTGAGTGGCCCGGTTAATTGTGTGGCACCCAATCCCGTTTCTCAATTTACCCTCACACAGGCGATTGCTGAGACGATGCATAAACCCGCACTGTTCAGGATGCCGGCATTTGCTTTGGAACTCATGCTAGGCAAAGAAATGGCGCAATGTTTATTGTTGCGAGGCCAGGCAGTCATGCCGCGTAAACTCATGGCATGGGGATTCATCTTCAACTATCCAACGATCACCGCGGCGTTAGAATATTTATTGGCGCCATCATAGGGATTGATCCACGGATATCCTTGTTGAGATTCAATAACGGATACCACTGCATCAAAAAGAAATTGCTATTCTCTGCGACTCCCTTAATATACGCGGGCATCGCTTCCCGCTGACCTTACGCGATGGGGG
>CAZYKO010000009.1:0-39742 GCA_964648015.1 uncultured Coxiellaceae bacterium | reverse complement strand
CGCGGGCATCGCTTCCCGCTGACCTTACGCGATGGGGGCATATAAACAAGAAAGCAGTTCCCGCGTATTGTGCGTGAACTGCTGATATGCGGGCACTAGAGGAGGG
Source organism: uncultured Coxiellaceae bacterium (assembly GCA_964648015.1). Taxonomy (GTDB): domain Bacteria; phylum Pseudomonadota; class Gammaproteobacteria; order DSM-16500; family DSM-16500; genus Aquicella. The sequence goes on along the minus strand of CAZYKO010000009.1, from coordinate 39,636 downwards.
GGCATGATTCAATTTGGTTGGATCCGTTCATCATGGGATGCGATGACAACATTCATCTCACAGACAGCATCACAACTACAAGATGCATATCATTACTTACGCGATAACCAACAACTCACTGGCACTGTGCGCGCCTGGTCGCATGGTGTGAAGGCTGGCATCCAACATAGTTATGCACCGAGTACGCGCGAAGCAATGACAACATTACCAGAGACACGTCGCGTTTTACAGCAAGGTGTGGCTGGCAATATTGTCCTGTACATGGGGACTGTGTTGACTTATGAATTACTATTGAAATTCACCTTACTCAATACATTTCCAGACATGAAAGACTCGCGTGCTGAAGCGGCACTCGATTGGCTCGCATGGGGTTATATGGTGCGGCTGTCCACGTGTATGTTGTTGGACAACACAATTTATAATGTTTGTATTGCTAGATCACTTAGCAAAGAAGTGAATAATAGTGATGCGATGGCGTTGCCTAAAGGTGATGGCAATGGCGTGCAAGCCGATGCATTAAGCCCGTTATTTTATTTTAGCAAGATTGCCACCGCGTATGTTTTCAAGCGTTTACCACTCGGGGAATATGTGTCGCCATTCGTTTTTTCGCTGGCATATGGTGAATGTTTATTGGAATACAATCTCCCACAGTTGTCGATTGAACAACGGGAAGAATATTTTCTTAAAGTGCAACCTTACTCGCTGGGTTTAGGGCTGGCTTTTACTGGCGCGACCTTTTTCTGGCGTGGCATGATCCGTGCGCTCACCGGCATCGACAATGCGTTCATCGAAGAGGCGGTGTTTGCAGCCACATTCCAATATTTTATTGTGCTCGCTCGCATGATCAAGCAGCCGCTGCCAACCATAAATACTGGGGTGGATATTTTCTATTATGGTCGTCTTATGACTAAAGATGCTTTATCAAAAGTGCTAGATAAGATCATCGAGAAAATGAATGCACCGGGTGAAGCGACGGATTGGCCTCTATTGGCAAAAAGTTTACAAGAAAATTTGCTGTTACTCATGTTAATAAAAATCAATTTAAGCCGTGATGTGCAAACACTGGAGCGGCTGGTGCAACGTCCATCGGTGCAATTATTTTTGGCGCAGTATGGCGACACGATTCACGATTTTTTGCGCGAAGCAATTCGTCTACGGCATACGACATACCTGCATTACATTCCGAATTGGTTAGTACCACCGGAGAAGCGTTTGCCATTACGCATTATACTGGCGAAAGAAATGGACGGGGTGTTTGAAAAAATAGATGCGTTTATACGGCGTGCCCAAGAGCAAGCACCCATTATACGCGCCAATCCCAAGACGGTGGTGCAAGCCTTGCGTACGGTGCAAGAAGATTATCAACCCAAGGTGACCATCGAAGCACCGGTCTCTCAGCAGGCTCCCAGCGTGCGATCAGCATTTGCGCCGACAATCATTGATGATTATGAAGGTGATAAACGTCTACCTCTGAGTCAAGCGAAGTCAGCTACTTTATTCGCGGCACCCAAGATGTCGGCAACCTCTATGCCGCCGACAACGATTAAAAAATTGAATGGTCCTAAATCGCGTTTATGACTTAGCCATAGATTGTGCCAAAGGGTTGCACCACGACCAAGATGACAATGGCCACAAGAAAGATGACAGGGACTTCATTTAAGATGCGATAAAAAACATGGCTGTAGGTGTTACGATCAGCGCGGAAATTGAAATAGCATTTGCCTAAGTAGAGATGATAAAGCACGGTCAGAAAAACAAAACTGAGTTTGTAGTGCATCCACTTCATGTACATGTAACCGTGTAAATTGTAGCTGAGCAGCCAGAAGCCAAAGATCAGCGTCAACACAGCGCTGGGTGTTGTAATACCAAAATAGAGTTTGCGTTCCATGATTTTGAAACGTTCAATGCTGGGCGCATCAGTGGCCATCGCGTGATAAACAAACAATCTTGGTAAATAAAATAAACCGCTAAACCACGTCACCATAAAAATAATATGTAATGATTTTACCCAAAGCACCGGCGTTTCCTCCAATCATCAAAGTGAATTTGACTCACGTGTGGCCAAGTATTGCCTGTTTAATGTGAGCGTCGTGGTGGCACGCCCACGTTGCGATAAACGCTGTCATCCTCGCGATAAACGCTGTCATCCTCGCGATAAACGCTGTCATCCCCGCGATAAACGCTGTCATCCCCGCGATAAAGCTGTCATCCCCGCGAAGGCGGGGACCTATTTCTCACCCTGCACATCATCGCACATTAGACATGGATCCCGAACATTAAGGGGTGACAACGTAGGCACTCGTCAACGGGACCGTTGGGTGGGCACCCCTCTAGACAGCGCCCTTCGAGACGACACTTCGTGTCGCATCAAGGACGCTTCCTCGGGGCGAACGGGTTTGGCAGCGCGCCCACCAACTCATATGGCCAAAGTCGTGATGATGAGTCTAACTTATTTTCTAAGCTTGTGCCAAAGCATCAAGCCGGATAAAAAACTGAGTGCTAACAACACGCCTGAATATTCATAACGATGATGCTTGAGGTTGCTGAGTGAGTGCAGATAAATCTTGTGCACTCTGTCGCTCAAGTGATGATCGTGGCCATTTTTTAATCGAGGAACGGTTTTGCTTTTGGTGCGAGTACTTTTACGCATGGGGGAACCCTCCTGGTTTTATTTTCATTATACCGTGTGATGGGAAGGTTGTGCGTCCATGTCTGATCATAAAGTATACAAAACTATCGATGCTGCCCGAAGTTCAAAGAAAAAACAGCTGTGATTGCTGGCGCCGCTTCAAGCCAAATCTAGCAGTATGGCGCTTTTTTTCTGTTATAATTAGCGCCTTCTTAATCATTGGGTCACGAGGGTCGCATGTCAGAATCATTAATTTTTACCGATAATGCCGCAGCAAAAGTCTGGGAACTCATTCAAGAAGAAGGCAATCCCAAATTGAACTTGCGCGTCTACGTGACGGGTGGTGGGTGTTCAGGTTTTCAGTACGGTTTTAGTTTCGATGAAGACATCCAAGATGATGACACGGTCGTCAGCAAAGCGGTGACCAGTGCTATTGCGAGTGGTGAAGTGAAGTTGCTGGTTGATCCATTAAGTTTCCAGTATTTAGCGGGTGCCGAAATCGATTACAAAGTGGATATCGAAGGTGAACAGTTTATTATTCGTAATCCAAATGCTAAAACCACCTGTGGGTGTGGCTCATCATTTACCACGGAGTAGTTCACCACACGCTTGCGTGAGGATGGTGTCTGTTAACGTGCGTCGGGTGGCATATCCATGACGAGTCTAGGTGTAGCAAACAATTAGGTGGTTCTAAATTTTAAAGAGAAGCTCTCCATGCATAAGCTCACAATTGGCATTGTTGGTGCGGGGTTTTCAGGGACAGCCATGGCGCTCACCTTGCATCGTCTCGCCCAGGGTCGTCCCTTAAACATTTATTTATGTGAACGTTCCGGCCAATTCGGCAGTGGTTATGCGTATGACACACCATTTTCATTTCACTTGCTGAATGTACGCGCAAAAGATATGAGTGCGTTTGAAGAAGAACCCAATCATTTTGTTGCGTGGTTACAAGCGCATCCTGAACTTTGTCTGCGTTATGGTGTGCAGGGCGATGTGCGTGAGCAATTTGTGCCGCGATTGTTATATCGTCACTATTTACAGGCCCAGTTACAAGAACTCAGCCAAGCTAATGCAACGACACAACTGCACTTCATCAGCGCCGAAGTCATTGATATCACGCCAGGCGAACATCAAGTGACGCTGCACTGTGCCGACCACTCGCAGATGAATGTCGACAAGGTGGTGCTTGCCACGGGTAATCCTTCTCCCGCCGCATTTCCTTTTCCCATCGACCCGGCGCAACAAGTCATTGCAAATCCGTGGCATTATGCCGCCCCAACACAAATCCCAGCGGATGATCCCGTGTTAATCGTTGGCACTGGACTCAGTATGATCGATGCGGTTCTTACACTCCATCATCAACAGCATCGTGGCCCCATCTATGCTGTTTCGCGCCACGGCTTGCGACCATTGCCGCACAGCGAGCGGCAAGAACCCTTCAACATTGATGCGCAGCAGTTACCTCGCAGTATGCGTGCCTTAAGTGCTGCCGTGCGTGATCTCTGCGCTCAGCACATGCATGCCGGCGGAGATTGGCGTACGGTGATTCAAGCCTTACGTAAGCATGTGCCCATGCTCTGGCAACAAGCTACGCCTTCCGAGAGGAAACGATTTTTACGTCACCTGATGCCTTATTGGAATATCCATCGCCATCGTGTACATACAACGCTAGCGGCGCTATTGGACAATTTAACGCAGCGTGGTCAATTGCATGTGTTTGCGGGTCGTGTGCTAGCAGTTAAAGACGCTTTCGCGCATCTTGCTTTGCGTCATAGCGGTGAGAGCATGTCACTGCCAGTGAAGTGGCTCATCAATTGCATGGGACCGGCACTCAACATCACTCAATGCTCAACCCTGATCAAACATCTTTGCGCACGAGGATTGGCGCGCGTTGACCCATTAAAGTTAGGCATCGACGTATGCGCCACTGGTGCATTGAAAGATGCGGGTGGTAATATTTCCACGATCTTTTATACTTTAGGGCCACCCAGTAAGGCATATGCGTGGGAAAGTGCTGCAGTACCGGAGATACGCCAACAATGTTTGCAAGTCTCCCGAGCGTTGCTGTCGCATCAAACATTGTCGGAGACATCGGAACGTACAAGGATGACATATGGAATCACAGAACAAGCCGCAAAGTGTTCGTCAGACACAACTGCACGTGGTGCAATCCACGGGGATTGAAACGGATGACAGTAGTTCACAAGGATTTCCTACGCTCACGATAACGCTCACTGCGCGCCAGCGCTGCGATGTTGAGCTACTGTTAAATGGGGGTTTCGCACCCTTAACGACGTTCATGAGTCAGGCCGATTATCAATCCGTGTTGACGCAGCAGCGTTTGGCTTCTGGGGCGCTCTGGCCCATACCCATCACCTTAGATATCGCGCATAAAGTGGCTGAAAAACTTTCATCCAATGATGTCATCGCGCTGCGTGATGCGGAAGGTTTACTCCTTGCCATATTGCATGTACGCGAATGGTGGGCGGTTGAAAAGCAACAAGAAGCGCTTGCCGTGTTTGGTACGGATGATGTGACGCATCCTGGGGTGGCTTATCTCTACAATCACACCAAAGAATGTTATGTCAGTGGCGAGCTCATTAAAATTGCATTACCGCATCACTATGATTTTGGCCATCTACGACATACACCGGCGGAATTGCGTGCTTTATTCCAATCGTGGGGCTGGGAAAAAGTTGTCGCTTTTCAAACAAGAAATCCACTGCATCGTGCCCATCAAGTGTTAACACAACGCGCAGCGGAAATGACTCAAGCCAAATTGTTGATACACCCAGTGGTGGGGATGACTAAGCCGGGTGATATCGATTATTTTTTACGGGTGCGTTGTTATGAACATATTTTAAAAACCTATGCACCTGGCCAAGCTTGTTTGAGCCTATTGCCGTTAGCAATGCGCATGGCAGGTCCGCGAGAAGCCGTGTGGCATGCACTGATTCGTAGAAATTATGGCTGCACACATTTTATCGTAGGTCGCGATCATGCGGGACCCGGTAAAAATGCGGCAGGTCAGGATTTTTATGCGCCCTATGCGGCACAAGAGGCCGCATTAGCACACCAAGCGGAATTGGGCATTGAAATCGTACCATTTCCTGAGATGGTCTATAGTCCTAAGCATCAAACCTATTATGCGGTAAATGATTTTCCCACGGATGATACACCGGTAACATTATCAGGCACGGAGTTACGCGAGCGCCTGCAGCAACAACGAGATATCCCCGAATGGTTTTCATATCCAGCCGTCATCAATGAATTGCGTCAAGCCTATCCACCTAAACATGAAATGGGACTGACATTATTTTTGACTGGCTTACCCAGTTCAGGCAAATCCACTTTGGCAAATGCGTTGTTAATTAAATTACGTGAATTAACTGGACGTAAAATTAGTTTGTTAGACGGTGATGAAATACGGACGCACTTATCCTATGGTTTGGGCTTTAGTGCAGAAGATAGAGCAGCCAATGTGTTACGCGTGGGTTTTGTGGCTAAAGAGATTACTAAACACGGTGGTATTGTCATCTGTGCGTTGGTATCGCCCCATGCAAAACCACGGGCAGAAGTACGCGAGATGATTAGTGCGGTGGGTGGCTTTGTAGAAGTGTATGTGAGTACGCCATTAACTGTCTGTGAAAAGCGTGATCGTAAAGGGTTATACAAAAAAGCGCGTTCGGGTGAAATTCAACAATTCACTGGTGTGAGTGATCAGTATGAAGCACCGAGTCAGCCAGAAATTGTTATAGATACGTCCACCATGGCATTATCGCAAATCATTGCGAAACTCACGCATGAGTTGCAATTATTAGGTTATATCCTTTGAGTGAGCGTCAGCAAAAAAATATCTTCCTCGTCTTGGGTCCGCCGCGCAGTGGCACCAGTGTCATGGCGCGCGGATTGAATGCGCTGGGGGTGGCATTGGGGAGTGAACTCATTCCAGCAAATGGGATTAACCCTAAAGGCTTTTACGAAGATTATGATGTGGTCTTTGGTATCAATGAGCGTGTGCTGCAACTCTTAGACTTGCGCTGGGATCATGTGCAATGTCTTGCGCCAGCACAATTTCGTGACGCTAAGTTCGGTGAGATACGTCTACAAGCGGAACGCTTGTTGCAGAAAAGATTGGCGAGCACAGCTGCTTGGTGTTTCAAAGATCCGCGCACGGCAAAGATACTGCCTTTCTGGCAAGATCTCTTTGCGTCGCAGGCGTTATCTGAGCATTACATTATTGCGTTGCGTCATCCGCTCTCTGTCGCCACTTCCTATCAAAAAATTACCGGAAATGATTTAGAGCATGGATTGTTATTGTGGTTGACCACATTGATTGCTGCCTGCAGGGACACACAGGGAAAGTCGTGTGTGATCGTGAGTTATGAAACGCTCATGGCTGATCCGACATCGGCATTGCAGCGTATTCATCGCCAACTGCAATTGACAACAGCAATGAATGCGGACAATTTAAAAGTTTTTAGTGATGGTTTTGTTGATCGTCGCTTACATCATTATTCGCATGGCATAGCCGAGTTAGCGCAGCATCCCGCGATACGAGCGGTGCCACTCTGCCTCGAACTCTACACTTGGTTGGATGCCGTCGCACGCGATGAATGCCGGTTTGACGATGATCAATGGCAGCAATTGTTCGCGAACTATGTTGCCACTGCGCCACTCTATGCTTACATCGATCGTTTGCTGCATCGCCAGCAACAACAAGCAGATGAGTTATACGATTTACATAAATCGCGTTTGTGGAAGTTGATTTATCCATTGCGATGTATAGACAACGCTTTGCGTACGCGACGCAAGCAACAGAAAGCCTTGCGCTTAACCGCACGGCTGCAGCAACCAGAGGTGAATACATAAATGAGAGAAATGGATCCCATACTTGATGTCGTACGCGAAGCAGGTGCCGCGATTGTGGCACTACAGAAAAAAGGATTTAGTATCCAACGCAAGTCTTCACATGAATTAGTCACAGAAGCGGATTTGCTCGCCAATCAATTGCTCAAGAAAAAATTGAGCGCTGCAGTCCCTGAAGCGGGCTGGCTATCTGAAGAGTGTGTTGATGATAAAGCACGGCTGCAAAAACGTTGTATCTGGATTGTGGATCCTATTGATGGCACCAAAGAATTTATCAAAGGGTTGCCTGAGTTTGCGATATCGGTAGCCCTCGCCGAACACGGTATCCCGGTGTTGGCTGTGGTATACAACCCACTCACTGATCAAATGTTTTGGGCACAGCAAAGTCAAGGTGCTTATTTAAATGGGCAAGCGATTCGGTGTCAGCCATCGCCGCGTGAAAAACTGCAATTGCTCGCCTCACGTTCAGAAGTGGCACGTGGTGAATGGGCTGCATTTACCGAGCACAGTGAGATCAAAGCACTAGGATCGATTGCATATAAACTCGCCTTAGTTGCCGCGGGATTAGCAGACGCAACATTTAGTTTGGGTCCTAAGAATGAGTGGGATATTGCCGCAGGCGTGCTACTCGTGACTGAGGCAGGTGGCATTGCGACCAATAAATTTGGCGAAGCTTATTGTTTCAATCGTGAGAAGACACTTGTAGATGGCATCGTGGCTGCGACACGTGCGACCTATGCACAAGTGCTCGCGCTCATCCAAGCAGTGGATGCGCCAGCGTTGAAGGATAGGTGACGACAGCTGTCGCGTTCAGGTAAGATAGGCATCATGGCTGATGTATTTTATCTTTCCATCATTCTCATTTTTTTCGGACTCTCAATCGGTCTGCTTAAACTCTTTGATATGCTGTCACGGAGTGAAGAGTGATTCTTTATATCATCGCTGGTGTCATTGCTTTCAGCTTGCTAATCTATCTGTTTGTGGTGTTATTCAAACCGGAACTATTTTAGCGCGTTCATGCCTTTAGCACGGCGACGCTAAACTAGCCTTAGGACATCACCGCAAGTGTCATACACCCTGTGCAAAGTAATAAGGGTACGTACTAAGGATTGTTGATGACGGCAAAGGATGCCTGTGATGTCAGCCAATAGTTTGTTGCAAGGATTGTTATTCCTCTTGGTGATAATGCTCTTGGTGCGGCCACTCGGTTGGTACATCGCCCAAGTGTACGAACGTCCCACGGCGTGGATGAAACGTTTTGGCGGCCCAATAGAAAATTTCTTCTTGCAACGCTGTGGTATTAATCCGGCGAATGAGATGGGATGGAAAAAATATCTTATCGCTGTGTTATGTTTCAACCTCATCGGTATCCTCGTTACCTATGGCGTAGCACGTTTGCAAAGTTATTTCCCGGTGAATCCAACGGCAGTGCGTGCGACTTCTCCCGATCTCGCTTTTAATATGGCGATTAGTTTTGCATCCAACACTGATTGGCAAGCTTATGTTCCCGAGCGCAGCGTCAGTTATTTGACACAAATGTTGGTGCTGACAGTGCAAAATTTTTTATCCGCCGCCACGGGCATGTCTGTGGCGGTGGCGCTTATCCGTGGCCTCAAACGCCATGAAACATCCAATATTGGCAATTTTTGGGTCGATATGGTGCGTAGTGTCATTTACATCCTGTTACCCTTGGCAGTGATATTGTCGGTGTTGCTTGTTTCTCAAGGCGTGGTGCAAAATTTCTCACCCACACAAACCGTCGAGTGTTTGAATACGCAAGAGGCGGTCAACACCACGTCAGCTTGCAAGCAAGCAATCCCGATGGGTCCTGTGGCTTCCCAAGTGGCGATTAAGCAACTGGGCACGAATGGGGGTGGTTTTTTTAATGCGAATGCTGCTCATCCCTTTGAAAATCCAACGCCACTCAGTAATTTTCTCGAGCTCGTGGCAATTTTATTATTACCAACCGCTTTTTGTTATGCGTTTGGTGTGATGGTGAATGATCGTCGTCAAGGTTGGGCATTGATCATTGCGATGACATGTTTACTGCTGCCGATGTATGTTGCTAGCTTTTATGCGGAACAATACGACAGTCCCATCTTTTCATCACTCTCAGCACATCGTCCAGCGGGTGTCGCCGCTGGCGCGAACATGGAAGGCAAGGAGGTCCGCTTTGGCTTGATTGGTGCAACGTTATGGGCTACTAGCACCGCTGCCAGTGCCAATGGGTCCACGAATGCTGCCCTCGATTCCTTCACGCCCTTGGGTGGTCTCGTCCCTTTATGGCTCATGCACTTAGGAGAGGTGGTCTTCGGCGGCGTCGGATCAGGTTTGTATGGCCTCATCATGTATGTGATTTTAACTGTCTTTGTCGCTGGGTTGATGGTCGGGCGTACGCCGGAATATTTAGGCAAAAAAATTGAACCCTATGAAATGAAAATGGCTTCGTTCGTGATTCTGGTAGTGCCCATGGTGGTGCTCATTGCGACCGCACTGGCTGTGCTCACCCACGCCGGTCAATCATCCGTTGCGAATCCCTTGCCACATGGTTTTACTGAAATTTTATATGCCTTCACGAGTATGGTGAATAACAATGGCAGCGCTTTTGCTGGTCTCAATGCGAATACACCTTTTTATAACTGCTTAGGTGGGTTGGCGATGTTACTAGGCCGCTACTGGATACTGCTACCCGTATTGGCGTTGGCGGGATCGTTAGCGCGTAAAAAAGTCCTGCCGACCGGGACGGGCACATTGGCAACGCATACACCACTTTTCATCGTATTGTTAGTCGCTATCATTATCATCATGAGCGCGCTCACATTTTTTCCCGCGCTGTCATTGGGGCCGATTGCGGAACATTTCATCGCATGGAGCAGTCATGAGTAACAAACAAAATGTGTGGAATAATCAGATCATTGCCATCGCGATGCGTGATGCCTTCATTAAATTAGCACCCAATCATCAAGTGCGTAACCCCGTCATGTTTTGTATTTATGTAGCCACCTTATTTGCAAGTGGCTTAGTTATTCTCACTGCGTTGTCACCGGATGCGACTGCACTGGGATTTATTCTTACGGTGACCTTGTGGTTATGGTTTACAATTTTGTTTGCGAATTTTTCAGAAGCAATGGCAGAAGGGCGTGGGAAAGCGCAGGCGCAAGCGTTACGTTCGACGCGTAGACAAATTCAAGCAAAAAAAATAGAGACACCTTCACGTACGGCAACTGTTCAACTCGTGCCATCGATTGCACTTAGCATCGGGGATTATGTATTAGTCGAAGCAGGGGATTTTATTCCCAGTGATGGGGAAGTGATTGAAGGCATTGCTTCTGTGAATGAAAGTGCCATCACGGGTGAAAGTGCGCCAGTCATTCGAGAAAGTGGTGGTGATCGTAGTTCAGTAACAGGCGGCACACAAGTGATTTCCGATTGGCTGATTATCTGCATACAGTCAAATCCTGGTGAAACGTTTTTAGATCACATGATCAATTTAGTTGAGGGTGCGAAACGACAAAAAACGCCCAATGAATTAGCGCTCACGATTTTATTAGCCGCCTTAACCATCGTTTTTATTTTAGTGTGTGCGACGTTGTTGCCGTTTTTTATTTACAGCACTAGCACGCCACTGTCACCCTTATTGACCTTAACGATTCTCATCGCCTTATTTGTTTGCTTGGCCCCGACGACAATCGGTGCCTTGTTATCGGCGATTGGTATTGCTGGCATGGATCGAATGATTGCGGCGAATGTCGTCGCTACCTCAGGTCATGCGGTTGAAGCCGCTGGTGATATTGATACATTGCTGCTGGATAAAACCGGCACCATTACCTTGGGGAATCGCCAAGCGGTGGCCTTCATGCCTGTGGATGGCGTGAGCTTAGACGCGCTTGCCGATGCGGCACAATTGTCGTCATTGGCGGATGAAACACCCGAAGGACGCAGTATTGTTATTTTAGCGAAAGAAAAATACGGTTTACGCGGCCGTGACATCGAAGCGCTTGGCGCTACTTTTGTCCCATTCACCGCGCAAACGCGTATGAGTGGTGCGAATCTGCCTAATCGTCAAATTCGTAAAGGTGCTGAGGAAGCTATCGCCAAGTACATCGCTGAACAAGGTGGCGTATTTCCCAAATCGTTACGCAAAATGATTGATGAGATTGCGCGTCATGGGGCGACACCATTGGTGGTCGCTGAAGGCAGCAAAGTGTTGGGCGTGATCAATCTCAAGGATATCATCAAAGGGGGCATTCGCGAGCGCTTTGCCCAGTTACGGCAAATGGGCATTAAAACTATCATGGTGACCGGTGATAATCCTCTCACGGCGGCAGCGATTGCTGCTGAGGCAGGTGTAGATGATTTTTTGGCGAATGCGACACCCGAAGATAAACTCAAATTGATACGTAGTTTGCAAGCCCGTGGTCATTTAGTGGCAATGACGGGTGATGGTACCAATGATGCGCCGGCGCTCGCGCAAGCTGATGTTGCAGTGGCGATGAATACCGGTACGCAGGCGGCCAAGGAAGCGGGTAATTTAGTTGACTTAGATTCCAATCCTACCAAGCTCATTGAAGTCGTCGAAATTGGTAAGCAATTACTGATGACGCGCGGCGCACTCACGACATTTAGTTTAGCCAATGATGTCTCAAAATATTTTGCTATTTTACCAGCCGCGTGTTTGCCTATCTATCCAGCACTGAAATCTTTAAACATTATGCAACTAGCGACGCCACAAAGTGCCATTTTATCGGCTGTTATTTTTAATGCCATTATCATTATTTGCTTAATTCCATTGGCGTTACGTGGCGTGAGCTACGAACGTGTGTCGGCAGAGCGCTTATTGCGCAGAAATGCCGTGATTTACGGTGTTGGTGGATTGCTCGTGCCATTTGTGGGTATTAAGTTGATTGACGTATTACTCAATTTATTCAATATCGTGTGAACAGGATATGCTTATGGCTGAAAGCTACGGAAATACGCTGCGTTGTGCCTTACGGTTATTTCTCATGCTGACTTTAATGACCGGTGTGATTTATCCCTTAAGCATCACCTTAGTGGCTCAGTTACTATTTCCTTGGGCGGCCAATGGCAGTCTGTTAAATAAAAATGGTGTCCCCATTGGTTCTCTGCTGATCGGACAATCTTTCACCTCGGCAGCTTATTTTTGGGGACGACCCAGCGCCACAACGCTCGTCGCTAATGCAGGTGTGTCCGGTGCTTCGAATTTAGGGCCGACCAATCCGCAATTACTGACGCTGATTCGGGCGCGAGTTCAGCATTGGCAACAAGCCGATCAAGACACGCATTCATTGTTGCCGGTTGATTTGGTCACGGCATCCGCGAGTGGTCTTGATCCGGATATCACCCCAGAAGCGGCTTACTATCAAGTAAATCGCATTGCCAAAGCCCGGCATATCTCGCGTGATGCGTTGATCCAACTTATTACGCAACAGATTCAACCACGCGAGTTGGGCTTATTGGGCGCGCCACGTGTGAATGTTTTATTGTTGAACCTTGCGCTAGATGAACTCACTACGACACATAGGAAACGCTAATGCCAGAGCGACGACCCAAACCGGAAAAATTTTTACGCCGCGCCATGGAGGAAGAGCAAAAAGCAAAACGTGGCAAGTTAAAAATTTATTTAGGGGCAGCCCCAGGGGTGGGGAAAACGTATAACATGTTAAACGATGCACTGGCAAAGCGTGCGCAAGGATTAGATGTTGTCATTGGCGTCGTTGAAACCCATGGGCGTCATGAAATTGAATTTTTGCTAGACGATTTAGAAATGTTGCCGCGACAAAAGGTAGAGTATCACGGACAAACATTTAAAGAATTCGATTTAGACGCAGCCCTGCGGCGTAATCCAGCGATCATACTCATTGATGAAATGGCACATAAAAATGTACCCGGTGTTCGGCATGGTCGACGTTGGCGCGATATCAAAGAATTATTAGACCGTGGTATTGATGTGTACACGACATTAAATGTGCAGCACATCGAAAGTTTGAATGATGTGGTCTCCGGTATTATTCACACGAAAATAAAAGAAACCGTGCCGGATTCAATGTTAGAGATAGCCGATACCATCGAATTGGTTGACTTGCCACCGGAAGATTTAATCAAGCGTCTACAAGAGGGTAAGGTTTACTATCCATTACAAGCTGAGCTTGCAGCAGAAAATTTTTTTCGTAAAGGTAATTTAATTGCATTGCGTGAACTGGCGTTACGTGTCACCGCAGAACACGTCAGTGCTGAGGTACATTTGTATCGCCAAGGAGAAGGCATTAAACAAGTTTGGCGCACGCGTGATAAAATACTTGTTTGCGTAGGATCAGACTTAGAATCGGTGAAACTGATTCGTACCGCGCGACGTATTGCGACTAAATATCAAGCTGAATGGCTAGCTGTATATGTGGATACAGTACGCTTAAATGCTGATGAACAAAAACGCAATTTAGCCATACAAAATTTACGTTTAGCTGAGCAACTTGGGGCTGAAACGCGCATCTTGAATGGTTTTGATATTGTCGATGAGATTATGAGTTTTGCACGTGAACAAAACGTGACGCAAATTATCATTGCCAAAAAATCTCGTTCTCGCTTGGCGGATTTTTTATATCGTAATCTTGCAGATGAATTGGTGCGAGCGAGTGGTGAAATTGATGTGTATGTTGTCTCGGTGTTTACCGAGTCGGTCGTCAAGGTAAATGACGTGACATTCAAGCGCAAGACGCCATGGAAAGTATATGTGGTGGCATTGGGTTTAACATTTTTAATCAGTGCGCTGGCTCAGCTATGGCCATCACTTTATCCTAGTACATTTATCATGCTATATCTCTTGTCTGTCACCATCGTGTCTTTGTTTGGGGAGATGGGGCCGGCACTTTTTGCTTCCGTCATCAGTGTGCTCGCCTATTACTATTTGTTTATGCCGCCACTGACCAATTTGCGTGTGCAAAGTTTCGAATATTTTCTTACATTCATCATTATGTTGTCGGTGGCGTATATTATCAGTCACCTCACTGTGTTGGGCAGGCAACAAGCGCGCGCTGCACGTTTGGCGGTGAAGCGTGCAGAAACCATGCATGCATTAAGCCGTAAACTGGCGAGTACGCGCGGTGTGGATGCTATTTTAGATGTGGCAGAACACTTCTTAGAAGAAGTCTTCTCATGTCAGCTCATGGTGTTTTTGCCTCAAGATGCGCGCATCATGTTAAGGGAAAAGCATAAAGACAAATATCAACTCAGCGTCAAGGAGCAAAGTGTCGCGCAATGGGTCTATGATATTGGCCAGTTTGCAGGCTTGGGTACGGATACACTACCATTTTCGGATGCGTTATACGTGCCAATGTTGGCAGCAAATAGCACGGTCGGTGTTTTGCGAGTGAAACCGTTACATGTCGATCGTTTATTTTCACCAGAACAAATGCATTTACTCGAAGCGTGTGCAAATCAAATCGCGCTCGCCATCGAAGTAGATCGTATTCAGGAATATGCGAAAGCACATGAATTGCAAATCGAACGTGATCATGTACGCAATGCCTTATTGCAGTCAATCACTTACGATCTACACGCGCCTTTGCTTGCGATCATTGATCATGCTGCGGTATTGATAGAAACCCACGATCATTTAAAACCTGATACGATCTATTCACTCGGCCAGCATATTTATGCAGAAGCGGTACAACTCAATCGTATTATTAGTAATATTTTACAAATGACATATCTTGATACCGAAGCGATTCAATTGCAAAAAGAAAAAAAACCAATACGTGATTTAATTTTGCGTGTGATCAAAGAAAATAAAAAATATACGGCGCACAAAATTCATTTACATATTGCAGACGATTTACCATTGGTTCCCTATGACGAAACACTCTTACATGAAGTGTTGGTTAATCTGTTGGATAATGCACTCAAAGTCTCACCCAAAGATGGGGCGATTGATATTATTGTGCAAGAAGCGCAAGGCCATGTGATTGTTGGGGTGAAAGATCGTGGGCCTGGCGTTGCCATTGATGAGTTAGACAAGCTCTTTGAAAAATTTTATCGAGGGCGTACCTCAACAGCTGAGAGTGGTTTGGGTTTAGGTTTAGCGATTTGTCGCAGTATTATCACCGCGCATGGCGGCAAGATTTGGGTTGAGAATTGTCCAGATGCTGGTGCCGCATTTTATTTCACTTTGCCGGAATGAGGTGCTGTCATCACTTGTGTCACGAATTTTTAACTGTAGGCTCAGCAAGTTAGCATAACTTTCTAACCCATTGTTTCTATTATCATTGAAAATTATTCAGTCTATTCAACGCCCTATACACGCCGAAAAAGTTTTATAATAGCAGTAATGGAATGCTAAAAGTTGGAGTACAGGGCGTGAAACTCATTTTACAAGGAATGGTTGTACTCTCAAGTATTGTCATCTTAAGTGGTTGTTTATCAGACCGCGAAACAAGACCTGGTCATTATTATTATCCTGGTGATTACTATTACACGGCGGGCTATATCCCAGAAGATTATTATTATCCCTCGACTGGACAATATGTCCCGAATGCGCATTATTACTATTCACCTTACGATTATTATGACGCAGGTTATTTTGGTTGCACGACGTGTGATCGCGTCGATTACCATCAACGAACATGGAGTGGGTGGTGGCGTGGCGGCATGGGATGGCACGGCGGCGGTGCTGGATGGTACGCCGGCCGACATTACTAGCTAGTCATTTGTCCACCATTGCAGAATGTCTGTCTGCTCACAGACATTCTTTTTTTTTATCAAAATTTGGTTGGTGATACCCTATGACTTCACACACGATGAGCATGTAGATGGGCACGAAAAAATCCCGCAAAAATTAAACCCGTTCGCCGGACCGTTGTGTTTCTATCTCATTTCGGTACGATATACCGATTACAATATGGAGATTGTCACATGCGGTTATCGTTTCGACTTAAAGTCTTTTATTTATTCTGTTCAGCTTCGTTGTTAAGTACCACGTGTGCTTTCGCGCAAGTGAACGCCGCCAATAAAATCAATAATAACGATGTATTTCAACTCGGTGCGGGTCGTTACGATATTACTGGTCCCGCAGCAGAAGAAGGCATGATGGGTTATGGCATGATCATGCAGCAGACGGCTGGTATTTACCAACGCCTTTGGGCACGCGCATTTGTGATCGAGTCACCCACTAATCACAAACGTGTGGTATTGGTGAATGTGGATTTGGGTCACGTGTTTCAGGGGATTAAAGAAGGCGTCGTCAAAAAATTACAAGCGCTTTATGGTGATCGCTACGATGACGCCAATGTGTTGATTACGGCCACGCATACGCATAGCGGTCCGGGCGGTTACTCTACCTATGTTTTTTATAATCTCACGACGCTTGGTTTTAGTCGTGAAAATTTTAATACGATTATCGATGGCATTGTCGCAGCCATCTCACAGGCACAAGCCCATATGGTGCCAGGACGCATTAAGGTGGCATCGGGTGAGTTAGAAGGCATCAGCTTTAATCGCTCCCCCAGTGCTTATGAATTAAACCCACGTCATGAGATTCAACACTATGCGCATGACGTAGATACGCAGATGACCTTGTTACGCTTCGAAGATTTACAGGGTGCCCCCATTGGTATGATCAATTGGTTCCCTATTCACGGTGTCTCGATGAATAACAAAAATCACCTCATCACAGGCGATAATAAAGGGTATGCTGAATATTTATTTGAGCAAGATTATCGTCAACCCGATGGTCATCCAACCGTCATCGCTGCTTTTGCGCAAGCCAATGCCGGTGATGTCAGCCCCAATCGTTATGGTCATGAAGGTGGCGAAGGCTTAGCCGGTTTGGCAGCCATTGCCGCTGCGGGTCAGCCGCAATATGAAAAAGCGCGCTCACTCTTCAACGCGGCCAATGAAACGCTTGCGGGCGATGTGGATTATCGTCATCAATTTATCAAAATGGATGAAGTCGTGGTCGAGCCGGCATACACCGATGGTAAAACGCAAATGACTTGCCCAGCGGGCATTGGCGTCTCGATGTTTGCCGGCACACAAGATGGTGAAGGCGTTGGGCGACAAGGCGTGACGTGTGATTCGGTCAAAAAAGTACTGCCTCATGTGATTTGTGAATTATCGCGTACCACGTGCCAGGGTGTGAAACCCATCGCATTGTCTACTGGCACCATGACACCACATCCGTGGACGCCCAATATTCTACCCTTTCAAGTGATTAAGCTCGGTGATGTCGTGATTGTCGCTGCCCCATTTGAATTAACGACGATGACGGGTCGACGTATTCGTGAAGCAGTACGCGCACAACTACCGCAGCAAACAACGCAGCACGTGGTGTTGGCAGCCCTATCGAATGCCTATGCCGGGTATGTGGCAACTAATGAAGAGTATCAATTGCAGCGCTATGAAGGAGCATCTACGCACTTTGGACCATGGACCCAAGCGGCATTACAACAAAGTTTTGTCAATCTGACGCGGGCATTAGTGGCGGGACGTCCAGTGGCACCAGGGCCACAACCACCAGATTTATCGCAGTCACAACGCGATTTGCAGCCTGGCGTGTTTTTTGATACGGCGCCGCTGCAACACAGCTTTGGTGATGTCGCGCGAGATGTGCAGAGCAATTATCATCCGGGTGAGACAGTGGAAGTGAGCTTTTGGGGTGGCCATCCTAAAAACAACTACCGAATTGGCGGCAGCTATTTAGCGGTGCAACAATGGGTCCAAGGGGTATGGCGTACTATTCGTACCGATGATGATTGGGATACAGCCTACCATTGGCAACGTAAGGGGATCGCCAATAATTTAATTACGATTGTCTGGCGCACACCAACGACGACACCACCTGGCATATATCGCATTGTGCATGAAGGCGATTACAAATCCCTGTTGGGTCGCCAAATCAAACCGTATCGCGGTGAATCCTCTCTGTTTACGGTGAGTTGATGATAAGCAAGTAGTAGGTTGGGACACAGATGAGATGCGGCCACCAAGGCCGCATCCTATCGATTGAATTAATGATGCATGCCTTTGTGTGGATCTTCTTCTTTAATCGTATTGAAGCTCTTAACCGTGACTTTATCATTCAGGAATTGAATATCAATTTCACTATTTTGTGTTTTCCAAACGGCAGAAGTGCCGGAGATGCCGGCAATCATGATGCCTTCGGCGCTCGTGGGTTCACCCAGAATCGCGATGACTTCTTGCATGGACATGTTGTTTTTGATGCGCGCAAAATTTTCTTGCGTAACTTTGGATGAGCAACTGATTATCAACAAGCAGAGACACCCAAGCATAAAATGTTTTAGCCAGTTCAACCTTAGATTTCTCATGATGCTACCCTATGACGTTTTTATCACTTTAGATATAGCATAATTGTGCCAGGCGCGAAAGTGCGCTACAGTCCCCAAACGTTAAGCCATTGATCAAAAAATGAGGTGAATGATGACGATTTCCTTTGAATCGTTTTTAAATGTCGATTTACGGGTGGGTACCGTGATTAAAATCGAGCAATTCACGCGGGCTATCCAACCAGCTTATAAGGTATGGGTGGATTTTGGTGATGAGGTCGGCATTAAAAAAACATCGGCACAAATCACGGTGCATTACACCCCAGAGATGTTGGTAGGTAAGCAAGTGATCGGCTGCATTAACTTAGGTGAGAAAAATATCGCGGGTTTTATCTCGGAATTTTTACTCATTGGCGTGCCAGACGCCACATTGGATACTGTGCTGATTACGACGATGTCGCCTGTACCCAATGGTAAAAAGCTATGTTGATCAAAACTCCTTAGAGGTTTCAGACCGCCACCATAGCGCGTGAGCGTTTGGTGGCGAAAAATTCAGGTGGCGTTCATTCTCCACCTGAATCTAAGTTTTTGTCGTCAGGCAAAAGACATTTTTGATTAGGCGGGCGAGGTATACGCCCGCTATAAACTAATAAAAGCGCTTTGTCTCATCAATGACATGACGCATGACGCGTGATGAAGGGGTGGCATGCGCTAGCAAATGGCCGTCAGGTCGCTCGACTTCGACTGTGCCTTCACGCAAAAAGGTTGTGATGCGATCAGGTTCGATGATCCCAAGATCAGTATAACTCCCAACAATCAAATAGGGTCGTTGACTGTTGTCGGCGAGTAATTTGCCTGTACTATAGGCATTGATTGGCGAGTGATCAGCGAATAACTTATTCATCAGTGTGGGCACGACGTCAAAATGACTGGTCACATGGTCAAAACTCATCTCTTTTTCACCAGGCCAATAGACAATGAGCGGGGTGCGTACTTGGTATTCGGTAAAGTTGCTTGCGTGTCCCCAATAACCTAAGTGGTTATCATTAAATTCTTCACCGTGATCGCCAGTCACAATCACAACGGTGCGTTCTAGCAAATGTTGTGCGGTTAATTCGGCAAGGACTTCCCTGATTTGCGTATCAATTAAATGTAATGCGTTTTTATAGCGGTTTAGATAGGGAACCGGGTCAGTCGTATTGTTCAACATAAAGCGTTTGCACGACGGCACGCTTGGCTGAAAAGGGGTCAGGCTCTCGTTAAAATCACAATAGTTATGCGCGGCATCATAGAAGACAAAACTGAAGAACGGTTCAGGTTTCTTTTTGGCGCGCGCGATGAATTGCCTGAATTTTTGCGTGATGGTTTTATCACGATCATACGGCGATTCGCCTTCTGTGTAGTTGGCTAAGGGGTGAATCGCGCTAAAAACCGTATGCTTGAAATCTGGGAGTTTTAGGGATGCGCTCGCAAAAATACCCATTTGGTAATGCGCATCGAGTAGCGCATTGATTAATAGAGGGCCTTGTTGTTGGCTTTCGACGCTCGGCCAGTAACTAGCAGGTAGCCCATAAAACAATGAAAAAATACCTGGTGCAGTGGCATTACCACCGCTGTAATGATGACTAAAGCGCCAGGCATGCTGTGCAAATTGATACAAATTGGGGGTGACTTCCTGGTTGAGCATATCAAAACGCCAGGTATCGATGACAATTAAAACTAGATTGAGTGGTTGGCGTGTTTGATGATGGGCGAGCAATGTTGGTATATGCAGTCGCGCCATCTGAATAGGTGGGAATGATTGTCGATTAGCACTTTGGATTAACATGACTGCTTGACGGTAAAAAGGTAAGATGCGCAACACTACGACATTATTCATCTGATATGTGTTCACAACAATCAGGATATAGGCGCTGATGATCAGGGTGCATAACGCAATGGTCGTCTGCTTTCCCCATTTCCCCCAAGCGCTGATACGTATCACACGCCATAATTTCACGGCAATAAATGTTTCAAGCGCAAGGATAAGGACGATAAAAATAATGGTCGCAATGATTTCTGCAGCGGAGAGAGTGAATGTTTTTTCTTGAAAACCATGCAAGATAAATTGATTCAGTACATCACCGAAATGAAAGCGAAACATCGTATAAATCACCGTATCGATGATCAGGAGCATTAACGAAAAGCTCGCGAAGAGGATAGCGATGGTGACGATAGGTGTGCGAAAGGGGAGTACAAAGATCAATGCCCAGATCAACAAGCTAGGTATTAAAGCGAGTGAAGCAAAATGACCTAAATAAATAATGATCGTTTGGCTGATAATCGCAATGTTTTGCATCCAGGAAGATGCATCGAGTTGTTGGCTGAGTTGGTGTAATGTGACGAAATAGCGTAAGCCAATGAGCCAAAAAAGCACGACATTAATGAAGAAGAACCATCCACACCAACGAAGTAAATATTTTTTCTGTAAGTTTAATGCCATGGGCTATTGCTCCTTAACCAATTCTATCCTTATTACACGTCAAGATGCGAACTTTTGAAAGGGCTAGATGACTGAATAGGGTTATATAAATTTTACCTAACTGCCGAGATTGAGCGCCTGCAAATAACTATGTGGACCAAGAAAAAGGTTGTTTAGGGTTTTGAACTATTGATAACATCAAAGCATCAACCGTTCCTTTTGTGTATCGTGAGGCCCAACATGCTTCTCTCCATCGTTCTTATTGGCGTGCAAGCGCTCCTAGCATTCTTTATAGGTACTGTCATATTCGACCTCATTCACTATTTGTTACATTGTTGTTTTCATGCAAAGCAGCCATGGTTGAAACGTTTAGGTGCCTTACATATGGCGCATCATCGATTTTACTCTCCTGATCTTAAAGTGAAAACGCAGTTTGCACGGCAAAACATGACACAGCATTTAGTGGTGGAATGCGTTTTTCAAAGTTTAGGTATTCTATTTTGTCTATGTTTTTTTCCATGGCCGGCAGTGCTGTTAGCCTTATTCATCCAGGGTGTCATTTTTACTTGTGTCCTATGGCAGCGGGGGCAAGATAGCCGGCATGTCACCTATGAGAAGTTGCCACGTCATCGTGGTGGTCCTCTCGTGTGTGCTTATTATCACGCATTACATCATGTTTACCCACGTCGATATTTTAGTTCTTATGTCAAAGTGTTAGATGTTGTGTTGGGGACAGCCTATCAGTTACGTGGTAAACGTGTGGTCATGACCGGCGCGAGTGGTGCTTTGGGCAGCCAGATGAAATGTTTACTCGAAAACGAGGGTGCCAGTGTTACTGCGCTGAAGTATGGAAGTGATTACACTTATGATGATTATTCAAAGTTGGCCACACCGTTGAGCACGGCCGATATTTTGTTATTATGTCATGGCACTAAATATGAGCAGACTCAACAAGCCAATTGCGATTCGTTTGTGGCGATTATTGAATTATTTAAGCAAGTGGCAAAGCCACGCTTGTTGCCCTTAGAAATCTGGGGTGTGGGTTCTGAGATTGAATGTCATCCCTGTTTTGGGATCAAACAACTTTATCCCTATGCCGCTTCTAAGCGCGCTTTTGCCCGGCATGCACGGCAGTATTATCACGCACGAGATATTCAGTATAGACATTTGGTGCATTCGGCGTTTTGGTCACCGATGGGGCCCGGTTTAATGTCCGCTAGATTTGCCGCGCGTGTGACCATGTTTTTGTTGAAGCGTGGGTGTAAGTATATACCTGTCACATATACAGGTTTTGCGTTACTGAATTATATTCGCTTTGTATGTATGTATTGATGTCTATAGGTATATAGGTAAGACAAAATCAAGAGATTGACGAAGAGTAGAATAAGTAAATACCACAAGTCTAACAGCACTTCGCGTGGAATCTCGGCATAACAAAGAATGGCCATAAAGGCTGAGGTGAGTACTAGGATATATCCATAAAAAAATCCCCACCAGGTTAATAAATACAATCCGACACTGACAAATAACGTCATAAACAAACACAATGGGATGAGAAAAGGGACGACGATGACAAGTGGTGTAATGTAATCTGACTGGCTGGAGAGTGCAAA
Source organism: uncultured Coxiellaceae bacterium (assembly GCA_964648015.1). GTDB lineage: Bacteria > Pseudomonadota > Gammaproteobacteria > DSM-16500 > DSM-16500 > Aquicella. The sequence goes on along the minus strand of CAZYKO010000009.1, from coordinate 16,770 downwards.
AATATACAGCCAATCCGTGAATGTCATTAACACAATGAAAATAATGCAAAACCATTTTTTTGCATGCGTCAGATCCATGAGTGCTCTGCTCCTTAATCACAAAGACATTTCAGCACGCCTGCCTGGGTGTGTAAAGTAGCGTTTCAACTTGCACCCCAAAATTACAGTGCTTCATCCCATGGGCAAATAGAGATTAATCGATGCGACTTTTACCAATGCTAGGCATGTTTAAATATTCTCATGGGGGTGACGCAGTGTGAACGTGTTGCGTTCGAATTTGCTAACTTATTGAATTATTGTGATTATAAAATTTACCTGCACAAACAATGATAAGGAACCGTTATACTGAAATAGACTGTATTCGACCTTGATGAAGGTAAATATTGTGACACATAAAACAGGTCATAAAACCGAATATTTAACCAAAGTTCAATTACGTGATCTCAGTCATCGTATCAAGCAAGTCATAGCGCTGTATGATGAGGTTGAGAGGCTCAAAGATCCCGAACATTTACATCAATTGATCTGTGATTCAATTTGCAAGATTATCGGGACGCAATTTTGTGTGCTAACGACAGTAGGTAAAAATGATATTGCGATTGAATATGTTGCGACGCATCCCTTGCATATGAATGCAACGGTAAAAAAATTAGATCATGCCGCAATTAGCACAGTAATTAATAAACGTGTCACGATGAAAATCAATGGATTCCTTGCTGCAGCGATTTACAAAGCACATACATTGTATGGTTTTATTTATGTCGCTCATAAGCTGGATGGATGTGAATTCAATCAATATGACAGTATCATTATGAATGTGCTTATCACTGAACTTGCGTTAATCTATGAAACATATCACTTGAAATTGAAGCTTCGAAAACGCATAAAAAAAATGCATCAACAGCCATTCTTGAGTTCAGAAACACTGCACGCTTTGAAAAATAGTGAATACTTATTATATGAAATTACTCAACGTATAGACGAAGTATTTTGGCAGGTCAGCCCCAAATTAGATAAGGTTTTATATGTGAGTCCTGGTTATGCCAAAATCTGGCAAAGATCCGTTGAGACTTTGTATCAGAATCCCAGGTCGTGGTTAGAAACCATTGTTCCCGAAGATCGCGCTAAGGTAGAGGACATATTTATTAATAAACTTAGCCTGAAAGGCACTTCAGCGGTCACGACTGAATATGCAATCATCAGGCCAAATGGTTCTATACGTCATATCTATGATAGAGGATTTGCGCTTAAAGACGCGAATGGAAAAGTGACATCCATCATAGGTATCGCGACAGATGTGACAGACCTTACTAAAGGAAAGATGATTTCCAAAGTATTATTTGACGGGCATGAAATATTTAAAAGATTTGCAGAGATAAAAGTAAGTGATATCGCCATATTACAATTAATTGTTAACGCCTTTAACTGGTGCCATGCAGAATTGTGGGTTTTGAACGATAGTGATAATGTGCTTATTTGTGAGGCTCATGCGTCTAAAAAAGATTATATGTGCGATAACATCCTAGTGCCGGGTAGAAACGCAGCCGTGATGAATAATGCTGACTTCGCGCACGATGTCTATCATCATGGTGTTAATGTGTGGATTTCCAATTATTTCAAAAATGCATGCCAAACAGCAGTAGGTATCCCCGTAATTTTTAATGACAAGTGTATTGGCGCATTGACTTTTTATTCTGTTTATAATGAGGAAAAGGATTTTAAGATCATTGAAGCCTTGGTCATGATAGCGACAAGGTTAGCGGAATTCAGATTTTCGAAATCAGCCGAATTAGAAATTAATCAATATCGAACGCGCGATAAACTCACTGGATTGATGAATATACAAGAAATTCATAAGCATATCGATCACATCATTTCAGTTCATCCAAAGCAACCATTTATCTTTATGTTGATCGATATAGACAATCTTAAAATTATCAATGAAGTTTATGGGTATCAATTAGCTAATGAAGTTGTTAAGCTTGTTGCAAATAGATTTCGTGATTCATTATTAGATCAAAATGATTTACTTGCTAATATTGGTGCAGATAAATTTGTCACAACCATATTTCGTGATTGGAATCAGGATCAGGTCGCAGGACATGCCGCAAAGATCTTGGAGATGGTGAGTAAACCCATATCAATTAACAACATTATCATTTTTATTACGGCAAGAATTGGTATCAGTCTTTATCCTAAGGATGCCCGTGATTTTACCGCATTACTCAAAACTGCTGATATCGCAACGGAAATAGCCAAGTCTGCTGGTGGTAATTGTTTCAAATTTTACCGAAAATTTGAGGAGCTCTATGTTAAGGAAGAGCTTTCCCTGAATAGGGAGATGAAGCTCGCTATGAATTCAGATCAGTTTATCGTTTATTATCAGCCTAAGGTTGATTTAAAAACAGGTGACATCGTTGGGCTAGAAGCGTTAATACGCTGGTTGCATCCTGAAAGAGGGTTGCTTTATCCTTCAGCATTTCTCAATAAAGCGGAGGAAGCAGGATTAATAGTCCCTATCAGTGAATTAATGATGCAAAGAGTTTTTAAAGATATCAGTTCAGGGAAGCTCAATGTGCCGGTGTCCATTAATCTCTCGATTATACAATTTAGGAATCACTATGACGTTGTCGCATTTATTAAAAAACAGATGCGTGAATATCGACTTCGTGGTGATCAATTAGAATTTGAAGTGACCGAAAACATATTGATGCTATCTGAGCACAATAGTATTAATGTTTTGAATCAACTTAAGCAGCTGGGTTGTAAAGTTAGTTTTGATGACTTTGGCAGTGGCTATTCATCCATGAGCTATCTTAAATATTTTCAACCGAATACAATCAAGCTGGATAGGCAATTCATTGATAACATTAATGAAGAGCCTAATCTATCCATTGTTAGGGCAGTGATTTTACTTGCGCATGCGCTCAAATGCACAATAGTGGCAGAAGGCGTTGAAACAGAAGAGCAGATGACGATTCTTATGGACTTGGGGTGCGATCAGCTGCAAGGCTATTATTTTTATAGACCGATGCCTATAGATGACGTGATATCAATCATCAGAAAAAAAACAAGTTAAGATTCCCCAGTTAAACCCTTGAGCAGCATAAATGAAAGTCAACCTCCTGAGCGGTCAATCATGATGACTGAAGCAGATGAATGCTTATTTAGTTGTTGTGTTAATTGCAGGTGGACTGTGATGGTACAGCATATCCTTATGTCACAGAGTAAAATACACTATGGTCTATTCATGCTTCGGGGGTGTTGTGACAATGGTAAACCAATATTTTACTAATGTTTTAATGGCATCTTGAAAATTGTGAAAGTCCAGTGGCTTAATGATATAGCTGTTCGCGTGAGCCAAATATGCGTGTTCTATATCTTGCTCTGATTTTGAAATGGTTAAAATAACGACTGGAATTCTTTGTAATTGCAGATCTTCCTTGATTTCTCTCAGTAATTCTCTGCCATCTTTCCTAGGCATATTTAAGTCTAATAAGATCAAGTCAGGTGTGATTGCATTTTTATTTTTACCTTCTTTACGAAGAAATTCCATGGCTTCAACGCCATCCATGACAATGTCTAATTTTATAGGTAAATCGATATGTTTGAATGCTTCTTGGGTTAGACGAATATCACCAAGATTATCTTCGGCGTACAGAATGCGTAGCGGTCTAGTGTCATCCATGCCAATTATTCCATATAATACATATCATTATCATATACTATTTCAATTCCATTATGGTATATGTTTACATCGCTTATCTCACATTTATCAATCCTCTGAGTATTTTTGATAAATTGGCACGCTGCGCATTGACCTCATGCAGGAAGGGTAAAATAAAATGTAGCACCTTTGCCTAAGGCTGATTCCACCCAGATTTTACCATTATGTCTATCAAGAATGCTTTTACATACAGCAAGACCTATCCCGGTGCCAGGATATTCATTTCCAACCAGACGCTTAAAGATTACAAATAGTTTATCCTGGTCTTTTGGATCTATCCCTATGCCATGGTCATGTACACCGAATAACCATGCATGGTCACGACGTTGTGCAGAAATGTGAATCACTGGTGGTTTATCATCATGAAACTTGATGGCATTGCTCAGTAAGTTTTGGAAAAGCATGACCATTTGTGTCGCGCTAGCATTAACAATTGGGAGTGGATCACTTGTGATGATGGCTTTATTTTCATCTATTGCTAGTTGTAGGTTTTCTAAAGTGTTTTTTAACGTGTCTTCTAAATTAACAGCGCTAAATTGAATTTCTTTGGTTTGAACACGTGAAAACAATAGTAAATCATCGATCAATGTTTGTAATCTTTTAGTGCCATCAACAGCAAATTCAATAAATTCATTTACCTCTTTGTCGATATTTTCTTTGTAATGTCGTTGAATCAACTGCAGGTAGCTACATATTCTTCGCAAGGGTTCCTGTAAATCATGTGAGGCTATATAGGCGAATTGTTTGAGTTCTTTATTGGATTTTTCTAACTTATCCGTTGTGATTTGTTGTGCAGTCGTTCTTGCTTTTAAGTTGGCAGCCATGTCATTAAAAGTCAAAATGACTTGGTCAATTTCTTCGGTCTTAGTCGTGGCTAATTTAAAATCTAAATCACCTGATGCGATTACCATCATGCCTTCTGTCAGGGAGAGTAATGGACCTAATATTTTTATTCTTAGCAGCAATATAATGAGGACAATCATGGTTATAAGGATGCTGATAGAGATAAGAGTGTATGTGTTGGATTGTTTTAAAAGATTTTTACTATTTTGTTGACTGATTTCATTGAGTCGATAAGCCCCAACGATAATAGAATCTCCTTTCTCCAGCAACTGACTTTTGAGAGCTGTTTCCAAAGATTGTATGGTGACAGGATCTTTTTTATGCATTTGCTTATCATGATGCAGGATGATCAATTCGCTAAACAGCTGATTAGCTTGCACATTGTTTTCACGCATGTCTTCCAAGATGGCTTGTTCTACATCTCCATTAAATAAGTTAGATTGCAATAGTCTAGCTGTTACATCATACATCATCTGCCACTGAATAATTGTTTCATTTTGACGATTGTTAACATAATCATTAGCGATATTTTCTCGCTGGTTAACGACTTTGACTATTTCACTCGCCAGTAATGTTTTTGCGATTGTCTCACTGAGGTATATATTTTGAGTGATAAAAACGATGGCCACACCTGTGACAACGGCTACAGATAAAAGAATAATAATGCGCAACCATGTTTTAATTTTCATGATAGCATTGTCTACTCCTGATAGCGCATGAATGTATTGTTTCTAATAATCTTGAAAATAGTTGGCTTGCTGGTTGCACCGCTTGGATTAATGGTGATGATGCCACTCACGCCTTGATAATTTTTGACTTGATGCAGATCATCAGCAATACAATCTCTATCGCCGTTGCATTTGATATAACTTTCCACTGACAAGACGATATCATCGTAACTATTCGTTACCAAGACGCTGGGTTTTTCACCAAATTTGCGTATATAGCGATTTTCGAACTCTTTCATCTTGGGGGTCATTTCATCCAGCTCAGAGGAAGAAAAGATGACACCTTCAGCAGCCGGCCCGGCATACTCTAATACGGTCCGATCTTCTGTTTCATAATTGCCGACAATGGGTGCAGTAATGTTTGCACGCCGTATATCACGGATGAATATAGCAAGTGGTACGCCAAAGTGGGCGGTGATGATGACATCAGGGTTCAATGCTTTAATTTGTGGGATCATCTTGTCAAATTGTTTATTATCTGGCGCGTTAGGAAAGCTTCCCACAACTTGTCCGCCTCGACTGGTGAAATCTCGCGTAAAATACTTATCGTAATCATAGCCAAATGGCGTATCTAAAAACATCGTGACGGCGCGTCTGGCACCTAGCTTGTCATAAGCAAACTCTGAAAGCTTTTTAGCTTCGTCTTTCACCTCCACATTGGTAGAAAAAGCATAGTGTAAGTTTAAGGTCTTATCAGGATTGGCAGCGGTGTTGAAGGTGATAATTTTGTTGCCTTCCGTCATCGGCAGAATGGGTATATGGCCAAAAAGGCAAAAGGAGGCACCAATGATAGCTACGCCTTCATGCACAAATTTCTGTACTGCTGGTATGGTTTCTTTGGAAAAACAACCGTCTTCGTAAACGAGCTCAATATGAAGACGGCCTTTATATTTAGCGGTCAGATATTCCTTGGCAAGCGTCATGCCGTTGATCATTTTTTCGCGATTGGCGACTAAATCTCCCGTCAACGAAGGCAATAAGGCGCCAATTTTAATGTTGATGGGTGGTGTCTTAGCGTGCTCGCGCCAATACCATAAAGCACCGACGCCCATAAAAATTAGAAAGATGAATAGCACGAGCACAATTAAGCGAAATTTGCTCACAATAAATCCTTTTCTAGAAGCCTTAAAAATATCCTTAATTCTTCATACTAAATTATCGGATAAATACGCAGGAAGTCCATGGCTAATTATGCTGCTCATTATGTTCCTGTGTCTGGTTGCTGCTAACTCTGTATACGCCAAAAATCATAAAATAGTAGCCTGGGTGCAGTCATGGCCTTGCCCCCAAATAATATCCCGATTATTGAGAAATGGTGGGCAAAGCGCAGCGTGCCCACCGTACAACCCCCATTCATTCTCGATGCGTACAGGCTTTTTCGTGAACGGGAATGGGTACGAAAAGCAAAAGCCGGGTACGCAGGCGGGCTCGTAACGTTCACGAAAAAGCATATATTCCATGGGGTTATCGGGGGGGGGTGGGGTGGCATGACACGAGTTTTGTCATAGTTAGAGGGGTACTAATGTTTAGCGCTATTTTTCATATTTCCTTAAGGAACAGAGACTACACTTAGTACCAGATAGGTGCATAAATAAGTACATAAGGTTTTGAGGGAGCGTGGTGAGTGAAATCACACTATTACAATGAGTTACGGCCAATTGTGACTTTAAACGAATCATTTAAAACGAGGTAGCGATGGAATCACGATCCAGCCCAAAGAAGCATCAATCTCAACGAGTTATCGATCGAGATGTAGTGACACAAGGCGTGAAACGTCAAAATGATGCGCATGGTGTAGAAACGTGTGTACCAGTAGAAACGTCTGTAACAGTTGAAACGTCCGTACAGAATGACCCCGTTCAGGCTGAGTCAACCCCGGTAGTCTCTGAAAGTCATCACGATACCAAGCGTCACAAACATAGATCTGTGGAGACATCCAGCAATCCGTCTAAAGAGGAAGTAGTGAGTGGATCCCAGCCCATGTCGGTGGAAGTCTCCTCGGCTGTAAGCACTATAAGTACGGTCAATATCACGCACGACTTAGCCACGAGCGCTCCGCTAGCAAAAGAAACAAAAGCTGATCAGATTACACGGTATCCACATGTTTATCGAGTAAACGCAGCTGATCCCATCAATTTGAAAGAAATCGACGATTTGATCGCGGTACCTAATCAGGACCAAACAAAAACTAAAGGTAATGTTAATGCAGTAGCAGCGTTAATGAAATTTGCAAGATACCAGACTGTCCAACATATCAAATTAGTCAAGATCAATGGTATGTATTATTTAAATCAAATCTCTGACTGGATAGAAGACAAGGTATCAACAACTGACAGCATCGCTAAGATGTTTACCACTAGTTATGTGATCGTTGATACGGTGGTGAATGGCCAACGTCAATTAGAGTTGCGTATGGGCATCGCTCATCATTTTCTCGCGTTGGACGAAGAAAAAGTGCGTGAACTATTGCAGAAGCATAAGCTCGATCCAGACTCCCTAAGCGAGTTAGAAAAAGCAAAAGCAGCGAATACCGATGCAGCTATAAAATACCCAACGAACATCAATATTAATTCTGTAGCACAATTTTATGGTTGCAAGGACACTGTGCTGGCGGCCCTACAAACGTCAGCATATGTGTGTAAAGTTGTTAGTGCCGGTGATATTGTAATAGATAGTGAGCGCAAACAGTTCGTAGTAACACCTCAAAGCGGTACCTTTTATAATGAACATTTAGGTTATAGCACAAAGGCTAATCAAGTAGCCCTTTATTCAAGGTTGCGTGCCCATGATTTTTTCCCAATGTTCCATGGAAACAATGTCATTATTTATAATACATACGCCGAAGCCAAACACCATGGGCAAGTGCCGCTCACTTTTTCAGATTACCAGGCATTTAAATTGTATATTGCCTCAAACAATATTCCGCATCATTTTGTTTCTTATCGTGCTTATATTGAATACGTCATTTCGTTACGTGCGACGGCCAAAGCTGAGGCACGGCTAAATTCATTAGCAAACAAAAGTCCAACGAAAATTGCTAATCTAAGTTCAACATCCTCGGAAGAGAAAACCTTGGGCGTGAGCGTCTCCATACACAATATCAGTGACAAGGTGAGCATGCCTGATAAAGAGGTTACTCAAGTGCATGTGGTGAATTCCGGTTCATCGCCAGAAACGCAGCGTCGTCGCAAAGAGATCGCTATCACTCAGCATTCAACACGTAATGTGTCCATGGAACTTGAAACTATCGTTGTGAGTCAAACTGGCTTATTTAAACCGTTGGCCACTGCGACAGTAACAGCATCGTCTGTGCCTAGTGTGACGCCACCCAAAAACGCGTCTCCGGATCGCAAGAAGCATCCTGATGTTGAGACCAAAGATTCGCCAAGTAAACTAGAAGGTGATGTGGATAACAATGTGACAAACAGCCAACCGAGCATGTCTTAAGAAGTGTGGGATTGGATAAGTGTCAGGTAGTGTGAGTGTGCTGTGGCCAGAGACAGAATCGAACTGTCGACACAAGGATTTTCAGTCCTCTGCTCTACCTACTGAGCTATCTGGCCAGCTTTCAAGAAGACGCTTATTAAACCGATTGTCGCGTGATGAGTCAAGCAGAACATGCACGCTAGTGACATAATTTTTCAGTCAATTATCTTTTTTGTTCGTGACCATCTTTTTGACTTCGTCCATTTTGCGAATACGTTTAGCGCTCAGTGTAACCTGGCGGTTTATCACTGCCTTCCCCAAACAAAAATTTTTGCATTTCTTCCATTAACATTTTGCGTGCTTTAGGATCAATCATGCTCAAACGATATTCATTGATGAGCATGGTTTGGTGATTTATCCACTGTTGCCAGGCTTCTTGTGAAATGTGTGCGTGAATTTTTTTGCCAAGTTCTCCAGGCAGTGGCGCTTTGGTAAGCGCGGGCGCTTCTTTGCATAATTTCGAACAATAGATCATATCGCTCATATTCACGGCCCTCGTTGTTTATATCTTAGGCTATCGATTAAAAAAGATGCTGCGTTCTTTTTGACAAGCTTAGGTGGCATAGCATACCATGCTTTTGGTTTGTTAATAACTTTCAAGGTAGAAAAAGGTTAAATCTCATGAAGAATTTCAAATTTGCTGCTATACCATTCTGCATATCTATTGCCCTCTCTGCGAATGCTTTTGCGCTTAGTGTAAATAAACCACTTCGCTGCCCAAGCGTAGATGCGATCAAAGCTGCGGGATTGAGAATGGTTGAACGAGATGATCGCAATGGGTTTTATGTGGCCGTACAAGTTGGTAATTTCGATACCAATGTGAAATGGGCCTTTGGTCTGCTCGTACCCATGAGCGATGCTGATTCCCCGCAAGATGCACTCGTTAAAGCACGCGAAGCGCTACCAGAATTATCGGGTGAGGCCGAGCAAGGCACTTATGGTGGTAAAACGGTCTGCCAATATGACCCGCTACCAAATGGCTATATGGCAATCGCCTTTACCCCAATAATGATGGGTCAACTCAGCGATATGGCTTCTTATCGCGTCAGATAATGATTTATAGTTAATGGTCATGCCATGGGTGCCGCGATCGTGCCCATGGCACATCATCATGTCAGTCTGCTCGTTGAATCTGCTTCACTAAGTTGGCGATCGGTTTGGGTAAGCCAATGGTAGTGGGCGCATCCAGGTCATACCACTTTTGTGTGCTGGTGTGAGCTTTCTTTCTCGCGCGACAATGAATAATCACCGGATGAATGATCAGGTGAAAATGGGTGAAACTATGTTTGAAGGATGCTAAAGGGATGGCTTGCACCTGTTTGAGGTTAAACAATTCCCTACATTGTTGCTGTAGCGTATCTGCTGCGACCTTGCCAGCAAGTTCAGGAAAACTCCACAATCCACCCCAGATGCCTTGTGTAGGGCGTTTATACAATAGCAATTGCCGCTGATGCTGCAGAATGAGTAAGGTGCATTCACGGGTAGGCAGTGCGCGCTTGGCTTTTTTGGCGGGTATGTCACTCACACAATCTCGACGATAAGCGACGCAATGTTTAGCCAGCGGACAACGCATGCATTGCGGTTGGCTACGTGTGCAGCAGGTGGCACCAAGATCCATGATCGCTTGCGTATAATCGTCCACTTGTGAGGTGGGGGTATATTTCTCTGCCATTGCCCATAAAGTTTTTTCGGCACTGGTTTCATTAATCGGTGCGCGGAACCCCAAAAATCGACTCAGTACGCGTTTGACGTTGCCATCTAAAATCGTGGCACGTTGCTGATAAGCAATCGCTAAAATGGCACCAGCGGTCGAGCGACCAATGCCAGGCAATTGCTGTAACGTTTCTAATGTGTTTGGAAATTGTCCGCCATACTGGGTCATGATTAACTGTGCGGATTTGTGTAGGTTGCGTGCGCGACTGTAATAACCGAGCCCAGCCCAATGATGTAACACTTGATCTTCACTGGCAGCAGCTAGATCAGCGACGCTGGGGAAGCTCGTCATGAAGCGCTGGTAATAGGCAAGGACGGTGTTTACCTGTGTTTGTTGTAGCATCACTTCCGATACCCAGACACGATACGGCGTCTTGTCTTCTTGCCAAGGTAAGTGTTTGCGTCCATGTTGTTGAAACCAGTCCAAGAGGTGTTTTTGATAACGCTTTGGACTAAGGTGCATGGTGACTAGGGTTTAAGATGCTCATTGTGATGATGGATGATTTCATAAATTAATGTGGCTGCCAATTTGGCAGTGCGGTGATCGATATCAAAACGTGGTACATATTCAGCAATGTCATAACTAATGACTTTGGCGGAAGCGGCGACTTGACGAATCAGTGGGATGATATGCCATGGATTCAGACCCAAGGGTTGAATGTTGCTGACACCCGGCGCAAACGCTGGGGCAAATACATCCAAGGCTAAGCTGGTATAGATAATTTCATTTTCATCAATGATGCGATCGACAAAATCAAAGCATTTTTCTTGTAACCCTTGATGCACCTCATCAGCCAAAATGAGTTTCACTTTGCATTTCTTTGCGATATCAAACGATTGACGAATATTGCCAGCATGTTGGATGCCTAGGCAATTGTAATCTAAGGTGCGATTGTCTGCTTGATGAGCGGCGGCGACTTGATAAAAGCTGGTGGTGGCACTACCGTGCTTATCCTCATCGAGGGGACGCAAGTTAAAGTGGGCATCAAAGTTGAGGATGCCTAAGCGTTTGGGGTTGGGAAAAACTTTGTTAATCCCTTGATACTGTGCCCAAGCGACTTCGTGACCGCCACCGATCACAATGGGTCGTATCTTCGCCATCAATAAGCGCGCAATCACTTCCGCTAACGCTGCTTGACTCGCTTCTAGATCATGATCGCTGCAGACAATATCGCCCACATCGTAACAATCGATGTTAGATTTTTGTATGGGGAGCTTTGCCAAGCGTTGACGGATCGCCGTGGGTCCTTCGCATGCACCCGTACGGCCTTGATCTCGTTGCACGCCCTCATCACATTTAAAGCCAATGATGGCAAATGTGATGGGAGCGGATTGTGCCGGCGATTCCTTCAATAAATTGAGCAAGCGCATGCGCTGATAAAAGCAAGAATCATGAGGTATGTCGGTGCGTCCGCGCCAAAGAAGCGGATCAGGTGGCTGATAGCGAGATTCCCATTGATTCATTAGTAGCATCCATTAACTTAAAACGGCAACACGACCACCAATGCGATGAAGATAATCATCTGTGGTCACAGTGGTAGCGTACATTTGTGCAAGTGCGGCGATAAATGCCTGGTGTACGTTCATCATGGAGATGCTATTGTGATTGAATTCTAATTGTCTCGCTGCGCATGCATCATGTAACACGGTACAACTGAATCCAAGATCGTATGCCGCACGCACAGTGGAATCAACGGTCATATGTGTCATCATCCCGCAGATCACCAAGTGTTTAATTTTATTTTTGTTTAAGTAACTCAGTAGATTGGTATCTTTAAAGCTGTTGGGATAATGTTTCTTAACGATGGTTTCGCCTTTTGTAGGTTGCACATTCGTGTGAAACTCAGCACCCTTTGTGCAAGGTAGTAAATAAGCGGCATCAGGATGCGTAGAAATGTGTTGTACATGAACAATAGGGAGTTTTTTTTCTCTAAAAGCATGTAGAACGGTTTGAGCTTTGGCGCTAGCTTCTATGCTCTTTTCCAGTGAGATTCTACCGTTTGGAAAGTAGTCATTTTGATATTCTAGAAGCAGTAATGCTGTATTCATGCCAGGTCCCTTTTGGTTATTAAATAGTTTTTCATATTTAATTAATTCTATTGGATTTCGCAATATTACCAAGCTTGGAGAAAAAATAACATTTTTTGTTAATGAATGATGACAAAAAGTGTTTACCTAGCGGTTGGTTGACAGCCCATCTGAGAGGGGCTAACCTCCAGCCGGACCATTTATTTTTTAATCAAAGGAGATCAACACATGAGAATCATTATTCTTGTCGTGAGCGTGGTTGCAATGACATTAGGATTAACAAGCTTAGGACTGGCGGGACAGGTAACTTATTACCCACCAGAACGTATCGATTGTTTGATGAATGAAACGCATCACTTGAGCTGTTCTCCTCTCAATCGCGAGTTTGTGGTTGAAGATATGACCAATACTGATCTCGATCAAGGTGAAGCGTCTACATTTCATTTCATCAAAGGCGTCGCCTATTTTCCCACTGAAACGCATGAAGCTCACATTGAATTTGTTTACTATAACGACAAAGGAAACTTGGCTAAGCTTCATACGATCAATCCAACCAGTCGACCTGATTTGAATCATGGCTATTGGCGTAAGTTAGCCGGTCAACTATATCTCTGTGAAGCGGGTTATTTAAATTGCCCGATCGTCGTTGGTTAGGCGCTGAACGAGTGCATAAGCGGTTGAATCCGTTTTCAAACTAATCTTACAAACACTCAGACACACTGCCTGAGTGTTTGTTGTGCAAAAGCTAAATGTCTGTGCCTATTCGGCAGTTATCTCAGGTATACTAGGCCGTTTTATGGCGGCACTGCTTAACGATGAAACAATCATCCCCTCTCATTGAACGCCTCGTGTGCACGAAAATTCTCGCTGTACTGGACGTTCATCACCAGCAACGTTTGGATCAACTCATTCTCCTAGATAGCGTCGATTCAACGAATGATTATTTGCTTGCCCAGGCAAAAACAGGGTCACGAGCCGTGCTTGCTTGTTTTGCGGAAGAACAAACCGCAGGGCGCGGTCGCAGCGCTAAAACATGGTATTCACCCCGAGGGATCAATCTCTATGGGTCGTTGCTATGGCATTTTCAAACAACGCCACCTAGACTCGCCACGCTTAGTCTTGCGGTAGGTGTCGTCTTAGTGAAATTACTCGAAGGGTATGGCGTGACTGGTTTGCGTTTGAAGTGGCCTAACGATATTTATTGTGAGGGTCGCAAACTTGCTGGCATCTTGATTGATAGTGTGCGAGTTGGCACGGCGCAGCAATCGGTTGTCATCGGTGTAGGCATCAATTTGAGTGGGATGGCGCAAAGTGAATGGGCCGACCAGGCGATTGATCTAGCGGCGGTGCTTGGCCACAACGTGCAGCGTAATGCATTGGCCGGATCACTATTAAACGCGTTATTGTCGGCTTTACCACGTTACGCTGACGCGGGTTTCGATGCTTTTTTAGCTGATTGGCAACAATATGATGCTTTGGCTGGGAAAAATGTTGTTATCCGGACGCCTCACACCACGCATATGGGTGTTGCTTGTGGCGTGAATGAACACGGGGAGTTGCTTCTGCGGGACCACAGAGGACAACTCAACCGCTTTCATTGCGGCGAAGTGAGTGTGCGCCTCGATGAATAAGGACGCTTAACGCTTGAGCCCTTGTATCACTTCGCGGTTTGCATACACAAATAATAGCGTTGGCATCGAAAACAAAAAGCACCAAGCAAAGAAAGATGACCATCCTAAAGCGCTAACCATGATGGCAGCAACGGGTCCTACAATGGTGCGCGCCAAGAATGCGATCGCGCTGAATAAAGCAAACTGTGTGGCTGTATATTTTTTATTGCAGAGCGACATCAGCAATGCCATGAGTGCAATCGTCCCCATGCCACTACAAAAATTTTCGGTGAAGGCGGAAAACGCCAATAAACCATAGCTCTTGCCATAATAAGCGAGGGCCACATAGCTAAAGTTTGCCACACCTTGAATGAAGCCAAAGAGTAACAATGCACGATAAAGTGAGATGCGCGTCATGGCAACACCCGCCACGACACCACCGGATAATGCGGCAATTAAGCTGACGGTTTTATTGATGTAGCCGATGGTGCTGAGATCAAAGCCAATATGACGCATCAAAAAAGTGGTATTGAGTGCCAGGGCTAGCGCGTCGCCAAACTTATAACTCATGATCAACAACATAAACAGTGATGCTGACTTGAAGCCAAAGCGCTGAAAGAAATCATGGATAGGTGCAACGAGTGCTTCAATTAAATTTGCCGCGAGGTGTGTTGTTTCTGCAGCACTCGGTGCAATCAAGGTGCCGGTGATACCTATACATATTAAAGTGGCCATAAACAAATAGGTTTGTTGCCAACCGATTTCATTGGCTAACACTAAGGCGACAGCACCCGAGATAATCGCGCCGATGCGCCAGCCGGTGACATAAATGGACGCACCTAATCCACGTTCATGGCTCGGTAAAATTTCGGCTTGGTAGGCGTTAATCACAATGTCTTGTGAGGCAGATAACAACGCAGTGATGAAGCCTGCGATGAGGAGGGTGGGGATTTGCGCTATCGATTGTGTGGGCGTGATCAACGCCATCCAGGTGATGGTTGCCATTAACCCCAATTGCGTGACGAGTAACCACCCGCGTCGGCGATCGAAACCGGGGATTTGGAAATAATCAAAAACCGGCGACCACAGAAAACGTAAACTGTAAGGTAGAACTAACAGTGTAATGATACCGATCGTTTGTAAATTGATGCCAGCATCGGTAAACCAAGCTTGTAAGGTGCTTGCGGTCAATGAGGCAGGTAAACCGGAAGAAAATCCAAGTAACAAAATGGTGATGAAGCGACGGTCGTTGGCAATGCGTCTAATAGCTTGTGTATTGGCTAACATAGTCGTACTACTGTCAGTGTATAATGACGATCAGTTTAGTCTTGATAGGTGATATAATGCAACGAACGCGATGGTTAATCTTTGTGTTTCTTTTAATTTGGCAAGGCATCTTTATGACGCGAGCAGCAAGTACTGAGCATTTGTCATTACAACAAAAAATTGGTCAATTACTTATTGTGGGATTCAAAGGCAGCGAGTTAAAGCCCGATGATCCGATCATGCATGCCATCGCCACGCAGGCGATTGGTGGCGTCATTTTGTTTGACTATGACTTTGCTACCAAAACCTTTGAGCATAATATCAAAAGCCCAAAGCAATTGAAGACCATGAATCAGCAATTGCAACGCGCAGCACATAATGCCGCCATTGCGCATGCAAACGATGCGTATCCATTGTTGATCAGTGTCGATTATGAAGGTGGGCGGGTGAATCGTCTTAAAGCCTCATACGGTTTTCCAGCGACTGACGCTGCGGCAAAGATTGGCCAATTATCCATTTCTAAAGCGCGCGAACAAGCGCAGCGTATGGCACAAACACTGGCAGCGGTGGGCATCAATATGAATTACGCACCTGTGCTGGATGTGGATGTGAACCCTGATAATCCAATCGTGGCTCGACTGCAACGCAGTTTTTCAAGTGATCCACAACGCGTCGCGCAGTATGCAGAACTTTTTGCGCAAGCATTACAGCAACATCACATTGTGTATGCCTATAAACATTTTCCCGGACACGGTAGCTCCAATGGCGATACGCATCAAGGCTTTGTGGATGTGAGCGACACTTGGCAGCCCAAAGAATTGATTCCCTATCAACAATTGTTAGCACACCCGTCGCCTTACGCGATGGTGATGACCTCGCATGTGGTACACAAAGGCTTGGATAAAACCGGTTTACCTGCGAGCTTGTCTAAAGCGATGACGACCGATTTGTTGCGTACCAAGCTACATTATCAAGGCATTGTGATCACCGATGATTTGCAAATGAAAGCCATCACGGCACACTACACAACGCGGGAGGCTGTGCGTTTAGCATTGAATGCTGGTGCAGATATGTTGGTGTTCGGTAATCAGTTAGTGTCAGCGCAACAATCACCTGAAGCTTTAATCGCGATGATTGCAGAAGAAGTGCATGCAGGCAAAATTCCGTTACAACGTATTGATGAAGCGTATGCGCGGGTGATGAAATTAAAAGCACAGCTGCGTGCGACATCTCAACCTCGTCATCATGAGCGAGCACCTCGAGACCATGACCTTACCCACAAATAATATTCCGAACATTGTCATCCCCGCTACTACATTGTCATCCCCGCCACCACATTGTCATCCCCGCACCGCACTGTCATCCCCGC
>CAZYKO010000008.1:0-145346 GCA_964648015.1 uncultured Coxiellaceae bacterium | reverse complement strand
TTGGGGTGTAGCCAAGCGGTAAGGCACCGGGTTTTGATCCCGGCATTCCTAGGTTCGAATCCTAGCACCCCAGCCAAATCAGAAAAATAATAACGTAAACAAAAACCAAGGGCCGGACATGCCCAGGTAGCCTGTGAGGTGAACGGCGCAGTATTACCGTCAGTAGCAGGAACCCACCGAAGTGAGTTAGTGTAAGTCATCACTACCACCGTAGGAATCCTAACTCTTCAGGTCGAGGGGGATGTCAAACTCTTTGCCTTAAACAACGAACGAAGGAAAGCGCCGTGCCAGAAATTATGGTTTTTAGTGGTAATGCAAGCAAAGAACTCACCCAACATGTTGCTGAGCACTTAAACCTGCCCATTGGCAAAGCGATGATTGGCCGCTTCAGCGATGGCGAGACCATGATCGAAATCCAAGAAAATGTGCGTGGTCGTGATATCTTCGTCATCCAATCGACTTGCGCCCCTACCAACGATAATTTAATGGAACTTTTGCTCATGGCTGATGCGTTACGACGCGCTTCTGCCGCTAAAATTACTGCTGTGGTGCCTTATTTTGGTTACGCGCGACAAGATCGCCGTGTGCGCTCAGCACGTGTACCTATCACCGCTAAAATTGTCGCCGATATGATGGCGGCCGTGGGTATCACACGCTTGGTCACTGTTGATTTACATGCTGATCAAATCCAAGGTTTTTTTTACATGCCTGTGGACAACTTATATAGCACACCGATTATGCTCGATGACATCCATCAACGTGGCTTTAAAAACATCATGGTTGTCTCACCAGACGTCGGTGGCGTGATCCGCGCACGTGCTATTGCTAAACGCATACCAGGTGCCGATCTCGCTATCATTGATAAACGCCGTCCTAGACAAAACGAAGCGCAAGTCATGCACATCATTGGTGACGTGAAAGATCGCGATTGCCTCATCGTCGATGACATCGCCGACACAGCAAGCACCCTCTGTCGTGCAGTAGAAGCGCTGAAAGATCATGGCGCCGCCAAAGTGGCTGCCTACATCACCCATCCCGTCTTCTCTGGTAAAGCCTTACACAATATCAACACCTCTCTGCTAGATGAAATCGTCGTCACCGACACCATTCCACTCTCGGATGAAGCCAAATTGTCACCACGCATCCGCTGCTTAAGCTTGAGCCACATGATCGCTGAAGCCATTCGCCGCATTAGTGGTGCTGGTTCTTTAAGCCGCATGTTTGTGGAATAGAGCGCTGCAGCAAAGACTGGCTTATTCTCCATTTCTGTGTAAAATATGCGAACTTCATGCTGGTCGCGGCATGAGGGATTAACTAATTTAAATACTTATATTTATGTGGAGTTATTGACCATGGCACAGAACAATAAATTTGAAATCGAAGCCGTCGTTCGCCACGAGATAGGGAAAGGTGCGAGCCGCCGCCTACGTCATGCTAAGAAAGTACCAGGCGTGATTTATGGTGGTGGAAAAGAGCCGGTTTCCTTAACGATCGAACACAACAAAATGGCTAAGGCGTTGGAAAATGAAGCATTTTATTCCCACATCTTGACCTTGAAAACGGGTACAGACAGCGAACGCGTCATTCTCAAAGACGTGCAACGTCACCCTTACAAGCCTATCGTGATGCATGTCGATTTCCAACGTGTACGTGCTGATGAAAAATTACACATGCATGTGCCGTTACACTTCATTGGCGCTGATAAAGCCCAGGGTGTGAAAGATGGCGGTTTGGTTTCTCATATCGAAACTGATCTTGAGATCGCTTGCTTACCAGACAACCTCCCAGAATTTATCGAAGTCGATATCTCTGGCATGACATTGAACGATATCTTGCATATCTCTGACTTGAAACTGCCAAAAGGCGTTGAATCCTTAGCGCTCGCACAAGAAGACGATAAGCCGATTGTGTCTATTCACATGCCACGCATCGAAGAAGAACCGATTGCAACCGAAGCGCCTGTGGCACCTGCTGAAGTACCAGCAATGGCACAAAAAGGTGAAGGTGAGCAATCCGACGGCAAATAGTAGCGCGGGAATTGCTGCAAATAGTTCGTTTTGGCACATTCATTTTGTCCCGTCACACTTGTGGCGGGATAAAATTATGAGATTCTAGGAGCATCGCGTGTCACCCATTCAGCTCATCGTTGGCCTGGCCAATCCTGGCAAAGAATATGCTGATACACGTCACAATGCAGGCGCTTGGTTCATTGATGAAATTTTGAGCCAGCTGAATGTGCAATTACGACCAGAAAGCAAATATCACGGTTTGTATGGCTCATTTAAAACGCAAGATCACTTGTGCCATCTACTCATCCCCACTACCTATATGAATCATAGCGGTCAAGCCGTACGTGCTTGCCTAAATTATTTAAAACTGCCTCCCGAGGCACTCTTAGTCGCACATGATGAAATAGACCTGCCAGTAGGCGCAGTCAAATTAAAATTTGATGGCGGTCATGGTGGGCATAATGGCCTCAAAGACATTATGCGCCATCTCAACACAAAACAATTTTATCGTTTACGCATCGGTGTCGGGCGACCGAAGAATAGCCACGATGTCGTAGATTATGTACTGGATCGCCCTTCAAAGGCGGATAGAAAAAGCATTGATCAAGCGATCGCCACTGTGCAGGACGTCATGCCGCTTATCCTGCAAGGTGAAATGCAAAAAGCAATGCACCAATTGCACTCTACGCCCACTTAAACAGCAACTTTGCTGCTCGTCGCGCGGGCAAACAACTAAAAATCAACACACAGCTTTAGGAGAATGATGATGGCTTTAAAATGTGGCATTGTTGGCTTGCCTAACGTAGGTAAATCTACTTTATTTAATTGTCTCACTAAAGCAGGTGTGGCTGCGCAAAATTATCCCTTCTGCACCATTGAACCCAATGTAGGGATTGTTTCCGTTCCTGATCCGCGCTTAGATAAAATTGCTGCCATTGTGAACCCGCAAAAAATCCTGCCAACCACGGTGGAATTTGTGGATATCGCTGGCTTAGTCAAAGGTGCCGCACAGGGTGAAGGCTTAGGCAATAAATTTTTATCACATATTCGCGAAACCGATGCCATCGTCCACGTCGTGCGATGCTTTGAAAATGATGATGTGACCCATGTCGCTGGCAAAATTTCGCCAGCGGAAGATATCGATGTGATCAACACTGAGCTTGCGCTCGCGGATTTAGAAACAGTGGATCGCGTCATATTACGCACGCAAAAAGCAGGTAAATCAGGCGATAAAGCCGCGCTAGCGGAACTAGCGTTGCTCGAGCGCATCAAGAAACAATTAGATACGGGCAAACCGGCACGCGCCTTAGACTTCACCAAAGAAGAACAACCATTTTTACAATCGCTGCATTTACTGACTTTAAAACCCACACTCTATGCCGCTAATGTGGCTGAAGATGGTTTTAGAGACAATCCTTTACTAGAAGAAGTGAAGCGTATCGCGTCACTCGAAAAAGCCCAAGTGATCACGATCTGCGCTGCGATTGAAGCGGAAATTGCTGAGCTTGATGATGAAGAGAAAAAAGTTTTTCTTGCCGAACTCAATTTGACAGAACCTGGTCTTGATCGCTTAATCCACGCTGGTTACAAACTGTTAGGATTGGAAACCTATTTCACTGCGGGCGTCAAAGAAGTACGCGCCTGGACCGTCCACCATGGCGCGACTGCACCACAAGCAGCAGCCGTGATTCACACGGATTTTGAAAAAGGATTCATTCGCGCAGAAGTGATTGGCTATGATGATTTCATCCGTTGCGGTGGTGAACAAGGTGCCAAAGAAGCTGGCAAATGGCGCTTAGAAGGTAAAGAATATATCGTGCAAGACGGCGATATTATGCATTTCCGTTTCAATGTGTAAGATCACATTCATGGCGCACCATCCCTCGACGCCGTAGCATGGGCGTAGCGCCCCTACATTCTCATTCGCCCTCGATGCGGCATCCTTCAGGAATACCGTCTCGAGGGGTGGCCATCCTACCTTCCCGTTCGCCCTGAGAAGGCATAGACCCGCGCACCCTGAGGAGGCACGTAGTGCCGTCTCGAAGGGCTCGAAGGGCGCTGTCTCGAGGGGTGGCCATCCTGCAACCCCATATGCAATGACGACATGTCACGCACCGAGTTCGTCATCACGAGCGAGCAAAGCACCCCCAACGCCGTTATCGCACCAACAACGCTGGAAGATCTGCTGGTGTTAACTCACGCGCTGCTTTATTGATTGGCTTAGGATGAGATGCAGCTGATGATGCCGCAAACAACCGACCATACCGATATAAATCACCCGGTGTTAAGTCTCTATTTGGTTTGGGTTGAATCCCATGTTGAAACAAATCCGCCGGGGTTAAATGCTTATTAGGCTTAGGTTGTGCACTTAATTGCGCTAAATCCGCAGGCGTTAAATGCTTGTTTGACTTAGGCTGAACACTCAATTGCACTAAGTCTGCAGGCGTTAAGTGTTTAAGTGTGCGATGGGGCGCAGCTGGCGGTAATGCCGGTTGAGGTGTCACGTCATCGATGGTGTCTTGCTGACGGAATGTCTGATGGCTGGTATAGAAATCATGCAAATAGCTCAATTTTTCATGATCCATCTGATAACCATATGCATCAGTGGGATTTACATGCTTTGGAGAGCCATAAGCGGTATACAAACTCGCTAGAAAACGCTCATAGGAAATTTTGAAAATACTATTTGGGCCAGATGCGGTAATTGGCACATTAGGGTCAAGATAATACAGATAACCTTGTTGCTGAATTTTTTCCATACCAATAATCACCACTGCATGAATCTGCACGATTTTACCCAGATGATGCATATCTGGTTTCCAAGCATATACCTGCCATTTACCAAACATTTTACCTAAGGCATAGGCGGGTTCTTTGTAAAAAGCACTACCGAAAGTACCAATTACTTTAATTGGTCCATGCTGCATTAACTGCTTCATTAACGCATCAACACCATGGTCCTTCTGCCAGTCCAAAAGTTTGAAGTTGTAATGCTGCGTTAATTGTTTTTTTACTTCAACCCAGAAATTACTAAGGATGGTATTTTGCTTCTTCTCTTGAGACCAATCAGCAGGCATGGAAGCATCTAACAATTTCTCGAGGTTATTGATGTCGTAGTTAAATTTTTCCAAAATCCATTTATAAGCCGAGATAGTTTCATTGTGTGAATATGTTTTGCCGTAGGTGTCAAAATCATCAACTGTCGATTGAGCCAGAAAGGATTCCAACAGATCCCTTACAACAATTTGTGTTGTAGCGTCTTTGATGATTTTCTCTAAATTGGGTAAAAGTGTTTGTTTCACCTTTGTCTTGTCTATGAAGGGGCCAAAAGCCTCTACTAATTCGTTAATATAATGATCACAAAAACTTACCCGCGTGATCTTTTTACGGAATGTAGAAATCATATGTTCCGCTTGGCGTGGCGGAAATGAGATTGGAAATGCTTTGCCGTATCTTGGACGCATTAAGTTATTCGAATAGTACCAACACGTGCCACCTTTTTGCCCTTGCTGATCGACGAGTTGATCAGGGGCAGATAAATAGCGTTTACCAAAAGGCACATCAATGAGCACTGACGTACCTTGATCCGTTTGTGTGTGAATTTCATACTTCATCGCATCGCTCTCTTGTTATTATTATGAACATAAGGAAAGAATTCTATCAATAACTATGCGATTATTATTAAGAGAAATATAAAATATTTTTTACGAGCGACGACTTGTAAAGATGTTGGTCAATTTTCTATATAGAAGAGTAAGTAAAAGACATTTGTTGCATACAAACACGATTAGCTTAGGTACAGATCGATCATTTCCTAAATACTACGTAACCCAATCGTGAAGCGCCGGCGTGAAGAGAGTATGCTCATCCTACGCCGACTCACTGTTAGAGACAGATATTGTTGTGTAAAATTCGACTAAGTCATATCACGCCAGTCATTCACCTGACCACGCTGCCTAACGACTTCAAAGAGAAAGATCCCTGCGGCCACAGACACATTGAGACTGGACACCGACCCTAACATGGGAATTTTCACTAACACATCACAATGTTCTTGGGTAAGCCGACGTAACCCAGTCCCTTCTGCACCTAAGACGATCGCCACGGGTCCAGTGAAATCCGCTTGATAGATCGCTGTCTTGGCTTCTGCGGCTGCGCCATAAATCCACAAACCTAGTGATTTAAGTTTATCCAACGTGCGAACTAAGTTGGTCACCTGCACAAAGGGTACAATTTCAGTCGCCCCACAGGCTACCTTACTAACAGTAGGGGTTAATCCAACGGATTTATCTTTAGGCGCAATAATCAAATTCACGCCAGCGGCTTCTGCTGAACGAAAGCATGCCCCTAAATTGTGTGGATCCTGTACGCCATCGAGCACTAACACAAATGCAGGCGCGGATAAGTTAGCAATCAATGATTCAATCTGTTGTTCGCTGTAGACACGCGGCGGTAGACATTCAGCGACCACGCCCTGATGCGTGCCCTCTTTGGTGATTTTATCTAATGCTTGGCGCGTCATGGTTTCGATGGCAATGCCTTGTGCTTTTGCCAAAGCAATGACCGCATCTATTTTTTCATCATTTCTTTTTTGTTGCACCAGCAAGCGCAGCATACGTTCTGGTTGATGACGCAATAAGGATTCAACGGCATGTAGCCCAAAAACACGAATCTGGTTAGTTGACATACTTGGGTTTCCAACTTTTATTCTTTAACGCCCGCAGGCATCACGCACTTCGCGACACCGGCGGGGAATGTGAGACAGCGTCAAACTGACAGTTAAGAACGCTTTTTGCGTGCCTTGGATTTTTTGCCGTTGCCACCACGTCGCGATGGTTTTTTACCACCCTTGGCAGCGTCTTTATCGCGCGTAGGCTTACGACCACTACGAGCCCGCTTAGGACTCGCCGGTTGATCAGCGACCTCAGCTAAGACAAAATCAATTTCGCGTTGATCCAAATCCACGCGTGCGACACGCACCTTCACCGGATCGCCTAGTCTAAAGCGCCGACCTGACCGTTCGCCTGTTAACGCATGTTTAATCGGATCGAATTGATAATAATCTTCAGGCAGTGTACTAATATGCGCCAAGCCTTCGACATAAATATCAGTCAATTCCACAAAAATGCCGAAATTCATCACACCTGAAATGACACCTTGATATTCCTGCCCGACTTTATCCAGCATGAATTCACACTTCAACCAATCGGTGACTTCATTGGTCGCATCGTCTGCACGACGTTCTGTCATGGAGCAATGTTCCCCATGGCGTTTGAAAACACCCTCATCAATACTGACTTTTTTGCCTGACAAGATTTGTTTAATGGCACGATGCACTAAGAGATCAGGATAACGGCGAATAGGCGAGGTAAAATGCGCATAAGCATCATAGGCTAAGCCAAAATGTCCCTTGTTATCGGGGCTATACACGGCTTGACTCATCGAACGCAACAAAACTGTTTGAATCATATGTGCATCGGGACGATCTTGGATAACCCGCAAGATATGCGCATAATCTGCCGGCAATGGATCACGATGGGTTGGCATTTTTAATGCGATTTCTTGTAGGAAACGTTGTAAATCACGTAATTTTTCTTCTGTCGGTCCTTCGTGCACACGGTACAAACCCGGTTGCTTATTTTTTTCTAAGAAACGCGCTGCACAGATATTCGCACATAACATGCATTCTTCAATCACACGATGCGAATCGAAGCGTTCATAGGGAACGATCTTTTCAATCTTGCGATTCGAACCAAAGACAATTTTTGTTTCCGGTAAATCAAAATCAATGGCGCCACGCGCTTGACGTGCTTTATGCAACACACGAAAGAGTTCGTACAAAGATGTTAAGTGCGGCACGACATCCGCAAAACGTTCACGCATGCGTTTATCATTCTTTTCCATCATCGCACGCACTTGGTTGTATGTGAGCCGCGCATTGGAATGAATCACCGCTTCACTAAAGCGATAACGCGTGATGCGACCCGTGGGATGGATAGTCATTTCACAAACCATCACCAAGCGATCCACTTTAGGATTCAAGGAACATAAATTATTCGATAGGGATTCTGGCAGCATTGGGATCACACGACCGGGAAAGTAAACAGAGTTCCCGCGCTTGTATGCTTCGCTATCGAGTGGTGACCCAGGTTTGACATAGTGACTGACATCCGCAATGGCGACATAGAGTGTCCAACCACCTTTAGGACGTGGCACACACAACACCGCATCATCAAAATCTTTGGCATCTTCCCCATCGATAGTAACAAACGGTAAATCACGTAAATCTAAGCGCCCTTCACAATCCGCTGCAGGCACTTGCGGGGCAAATCGAGCAGCATCCGCTTCTACATCGTCAGGCCAAACATAGGGCAAGTCATGACTGCGAATCGCTACTTTAATTTCCATGCCGGGTGCCATATGGTCACCTAACACTTCCACCACCTCACCCATCGCGGGGGAGCGTACCGTTGGCTGGGCGATCACACCCACCACAACCATTTGGCCCGCTTTCGCGTCTTTAATACCATCGGGAGCAATAATCACTTGTTGCGTGATGCGATGATTGGTGGGTTCCACGTAGGCAACACCGGACTCAACGCGTAAGCGTCCAACGACTTGCTGTGTATTACGCTCTATCACTTCAACAATGAGGGCTTCACGACGACCACGTGTGTCGATATTGGAAACACGAGCGAGCACACGATCACCATGAAACACATTACGCATTTGGCGCGGACTCAGGAATAAATCGTCACCTTCTATATCAGGTTCTAAAAATCCAAACCCGTCTTTGTGACCAATGACCCGACCGGCAATGAGCTCCATCTTATCTAGAGGCCCATAAGCACCTTTACGGTTTTTAAGCAACTGACCATCGCGCACCATGGCGATCAAACGCCGGCGCAACGCTTCTTGATGTTCGGGATCGTGTAATCCGAGTTCTTCTTGGATATGGTCATAGGTCGCTGGTCGACCACGCTCACCAAGATAGTCTAAAATAAATTCTCTGCTGGGAATCGGGTTCTCGTATTTCTCAGCTTCTCTTTTTGCAAATTGATCTTTTTTCTTGTTCCACTTCGTCATTATAAACCTACAAATATCAGCCCTTATGGCTTAAAAAACACAAACAATCCTTTGCACTAAAATTCTCCAAATCAATAGGAGGATAAGCGCTCTGCTAGCGCTTTGCAACCTTTTGGGGAAATTCTCTAGCACAGTAAAGACTATAGCTCAGGGCCTGACCAGAAGTCACTCCCTCTGCCACCCTAAGTCCCCCTGGCAACCCATTTTTAGGTGCCGACATCTGGGCTCAAGCACTGAAACAGCGACCATCCCCGAGCCATGCCGACCTTAGAGTCAAGCTTGATATGCCCATTGTGGGACAGAGACTGGGCACAATCTCGCCATGAAGCTTGAGACCCTGTTATGATAGAAGAGTCACACCACTTTATGGAGCGTACCTCATGGATAGACGCATCCTCCTACTTCCCATCATTTGTTTACTCAATGCCTGCGTCCCTGCCGATATCTATGACAATACCAGCACTGAATGCCGACAAATGCGCAGCAATATCATCTTCAATGGTAAGACGAGCAACATCCGCCAAGCAGAAATTCAAAACGCCGAAGTCCCCCTGAATCAAAGCAATTATCATTGGGACCGTTGCGAACGACGTAGAGAGTTTTGAAAGAACAAATATCTGTGTAAATATTAGGCTAATTATCCAATCGTTCGTCTCGAGCGATGACCTCAACACACGTCATTGCGCGCTGACGTATCCCCACGAATTGCGAGGCGCCCGGAGAGGGACGGGGCGAACGGGGGTTGTAGCAACTGGATCGCCACGCCCGCGATGACCTCTGCTCCCTATACCGCGATCGCGCCTTTGATATGCGGATGCGCCACGTAATCAACAATTTCAATATCGTCAAATTGATAATCGAATAAAGACGGTGGACGGCGCTTAAAGCGTAAACTTGGCAGCGGATGCGGCGTACGCGTCAACTGTAAACGCACTTGCTCCACATGATTAGCGTAAATATGACAATCGCCACCCGTCCACACAAACTCACCTGGTGCAAGATCACATTGCTGCGCCACCATGTGCGTGAGCAGTGAGTAAGAAGCAATGTTAAATGGCACACCCAAAAATGAATCCGCTGAGCGTTGATAGAGTTGGCACGACAATTTGCCATTAGCGACGTAAAACTGAAACAACAAGTGACAGGGCGGCAATGCCATCTTTTCTAATTCACCCACATTCCATGCATTCACAATTAAGCGTCGCGAATCAGGGTTGTGTTTGATTTCTTCAATCACGCGTGTCATTTGATCGATAGGGCGACCATCAGCCGTTTGCCATGCCCGCCATTGTTTACCATACACTGGGCCTAAATCCCCAGCATCATCGGCCCAATCATTCCAAATCTTGACGCCATGTTCATTGAGATAGGCAATATTCGTGTCGCCACGCAAAAACCATAACAATTCATGAATAATACTCTTGGTATGCAATTGCTTGGTGGTCACCAAAGGGAAACCCGCGCTCAAATCAAAGCGCATTTGATACCCAAAAGAACTGAGAATGCCAACGCCTGTGCGATCTTCTTTACGCACACCATGGCTTAAAATATGTTGCAGATAATCTAAGTATTGCTTCATGTACACACCTCATCACTAGAATGGCGGGTATAGGCACGAACCATTAACACCACGCCCACTAAAATTAATGGCACGGACAATAACTGCCCCTCAGTGAAAAAACCACTGATGTAACCAATTTGTTGATCGGGTTCGCGAAAAAGTTCCGCAAAAGATCTAAACAAGCCATAGCAAATGGCGAATAAGCCTGACACCGCACCGAGTGGCCGCGATTGACGTGAAAATGTCCATAGGATGGTGAAGAGTAAAATACCCTCCAAGCCAAATTCGTATAACTGCGAAGGATGTCGCGGGTAGGCATCGACCTGCGGGAAAACCATTGCCCAAGGTTGATCACTCACCCGGCCCCACAATTCGCCATTGATAAAATTACCGATACGTCCAGCGCCCAAGCCAATTGGCACAGCCGGTGTCACAAAATCTAGCAATGCGAGTGGGGTCTTACCCATCTTGCGCGCACAAAGCATGAGTGCGATGACCGCGCCAATCGCACCGCCGTGGAAAGACATCCCGCCGAGCCACGTTTGAAACAACAGCAACGGGTTGGCCACTAAATTTGGCCAGGCATAAAACACCATATAACCGATACGGCCACCTAACACCGCCCCCATCGCGCCATAAAAAATGATGTCGCCAATTTGCTCTTGATTGAAGCCACGCGCAGAATAGCGGATGCGCAACGAGAGCACACCCCAAGCGCCCATAAAGCCCACCAGATACATCAAGCCATACCAATACACCGGCCAGGTGAATAGGTGGAAAGCTACCCGATCAAATTGTGGATGCATCAACATCTGTTATCTCCCCGCACGAATCAAATTACCCATTCCCGCTCGCTCTAAAGCGAGCTCCATATGACAGCGGATCATGACAGCACTCTCCATCGTCATCACTTCGTGTAACAATTTCGCCGCTTTGGTCATGGTCGTATGCCGTATCACCCATTTGACACGACTCACCGATGACGCATTTAAGCTCAACGAATCAAAGCCCATCGCTAGCAACAATAAGACAGCTGCGGGATCACCCGCCATCTCCCCACAAATGCTGACATGCTTGCCTTCTTGATGCCCCATCTCTACCACTTGAATCAATGCGCGTAACACAGCAGGATGTAACGAATCATAAAGGTTGGCCACACGTGGGTTGTTGCGATCTACCGCTAGCAAGTATTGGGTGAGATCATTGCTTCCTACAGAGAGAAAGTCTACACGCTTAGCCAAAGCACGTGCCTGATACACAGCCGACGGCACTTCAATCATGACACCAATTTGCGGCATTTCGATATCGCAACCCTCACCGCGCACCTCTGTGTAAGCTTTGCGCAGCAAGCGTAACGCTTCATCGACCTCGGTCACATCTGTCACCATCGGCAACATAATGCGCATGTTATTGAGGCCCTCGCTGGCACGCATCATAGCACGAATCTGCGCGAGAAAAATTTCCGGATGATCCAAGGTGATGCGTATCCCACGCCACCCCAAAAAGGGATTATCTTCCTGGATGGGAAAATAAGGCAATGGCTTATCGCCGCCCACATCTAAGGTGCGAATGATAACTGGCCTAGGCGCAAAAGAAGCCAATAACTGTCTATAAATGATGCGTTGTTCTTCGCTGGAGGGGAAGCGGTCGCGCATCAAAAACGGGATCTCGGTACGAAACAAACCCACACCCTCGGCGCCCACAGATAAAGCAATACTAATATCAGCGCCCAATCCTGTATTCACCAATAAATTCATGGGGTGACCATCGGTCGTCACTGATTCTTCACCACGCATCTCATCGAGTTTGGCATCTAGTTGTGCTTCCGCCTGGATCAGGCGCTCAAACTCCGTACGCAATGAAGCGCTTGGCGATACATAGATTTGGCCATAGTAACCATCCACAATGATTTCTTTATCTTGCAACTCATGGATAGGTGCTTCCCCTACCCCCATCACCGTAGGTACACGCATCGCCCGCGCGAGAATGGCCACATGCGAATTGGCAGATCCTTTGGCAGAAATGATTGCTGCCAAACAGCCTTCCGGCACTTCGGCTAATGCCGTCGCTGTTAAATTTTCACCAATAAGAATGGTGCGCTCCGTATAGTTCGGCATCGTGCGACGCTGCTTCTGTAAACACATGAGTAGTCGGCGCCCGAGATCACGAATATCTTCAGCGCGCTCACGCATATACTCATTATCCAAACTCTCGAGCAATCGCACATGCGCGTGAATCACACTGCGTAACGCGCCTGGTGCCCAGTTACCCAGCTTAATGTGATCAATAATTTCTTTACCCATATCTGCGCTATCAACAATACGCTGATACACATCAAAAAGTGCACGCTCCTCAGCAGGCAACGTCGGAAATAAGCGTTCTTCTAATAAACGCAAATCTTCGCGCACGGTGTCAAAAGCTAAATTTAAATTGGCGATTTCTTCATCGATATCGCCGGGCTCTCTATCGGGCACGGTATCTAAATCATCAGGCACGACGACCACCACACCCGTGCCAATACCCACCCCCGGCGCCCCGGGGACACCGGTGTACACTAACTCGTGCCGTCGCTCTTTGGAAATTTGTAATAATTCTGTCAGCGCGCCCGTTGACTCGGCATGGGCGATGATCGCCGCCAGCTGAGTGGCGAGTGTGACTAAAAATGCTTCTTCAGATTCATCATAACGACGTGGTTCGCGTTGTTGCACAATCAAGACGCCCAACACTTGGCGGTGATAAATGACCGGCGTGCCCAAAAATGCGTGATAACACTCTTCGCCCACGTCTTTCACATGCAAAAATCGTGGATGGGTGGTGGCATCGTCGAGGTTGATCGGTTCTTCACGCTCTCCCACTAAACCAATTAAACCTTTATTGAGCGGAATGCGGGTATGCAACACTGATTTAGGATTTAAACCTTGGGTCGCGACCAATACATATTCGCTGTGGTGACGGTCCATCAAAAAAATTGAGCAAGCCTCTGTGTTGAGTGCACTGGCACTCCGACTAACCATAATCTCCAACGCTTCATTAAAATTTTGCGCGCTTGTGACTTCTTGGACGATATGGCGGAGGATGGTAAGCATGGCCTTTACTCACTTTTTTATCAATACACTATGGTTGTTGCTCCTGCCAAAAACGCTTGGATAAGACAATTTTGGCGAATTCTTTGAGTGCCATCACATAGACACGCCGTTTAAAGGTCACCACCTGACGCAGTGGATACCAATAGGACACCCATGCCCAAGAGTCAAACTCAGGATCGTCATTGGCATATAAGTTAATGTTGCTATCGTCGCTCACTAAGCGTAACAAAAACCATTTCTGTTTCTGACCAATGCAGAGCGGCTTGGCGTGGTGACGTACTAACCGGGTTGGCAATCGGTAGCGCAACCACCGACGCGTACATCCCAATATTTGCACATCCTCAGGATTCAATCCGACTTCTTCTTTTAATTCGCGGTACATGGTTTCTTCAGGCGTTTCATTCGCTTTCATCCCACCCTGAGGAAACTGCCAAGCTAACATGCCAATGCGTTTGGCAAAAAAAATCTGTCGATTTTTATTGACCAGAATGATACCAACACCATATCTATAACCCGCTTTATCTATCACTGTTTGTCACCTATAATCCGACCAGTTCAGCAACCTTTTTACTCACGAAAACACAGACATGCAATCATCACTTAAGCTAGCGACGCGTTGTCGGGCACACTGTCTGCTATTGATGCTCGCATTTAGCATCATGAGTCTCTTCTTTTCCTTGTCTAAAGGTAGTACTTCTATCCCCATCGATCAACTTTTGTTTGGCAAAAGTAATGAATTTAATACGATTCTTTATAAATTACGACTCCCGCGCACTGCGACAGCATTTGTCACTGGCAGCCTGCTTGCCTTATCAGGCGCACTCATGCAATTGCTGCTACAAAACCCACTCGCAGATCCTTATCTGCTCGGCATCTCCGGTGGTGCAGCACTGATGACGCTTTGTGCCATGCTATTGGGCGCAAGCGCAGGTAGCCTCGTCGGTGCTGCGTGGTTAGGCAGCGGCCTTAGCATGTTGCTTGTTTTTGCCATGATGCGCAAGCACCGCTGGCAGGCACCCTTATTGGTACTCTCGGGTGTGGCTATCGCTTTCGCTTTTTCCGCGGGCATTAGCATCGTACTCTTGATGAGCCCAGACAAAAACTTGCACAGCATGCTCTTCTGGTTATCGGGGGATCTGAATGATGCCAACTTTCCATGGACAGGCATCTGGGTATTACTTATCGGCTCACTCATCTGTGTGGGGCTCGCCCCCGGACTTAATTTGCTGAATCGTGGTGAACAAGAAGCGCAAATGCTCGGCTTAGCCGTCAAACGCTGCAAAGTCCTTTTGTACCTCTTAAGCGCCATCATGACGGCGACCGCCGTGACCCTCGCCGGGTGTATTGGCTTTGTTGGTTTAATTGTGCCACATCTCGCTCGGCGACTCGCCGGACACGACCATCGTGTGATGCTACCAGTTTGCATGCTGATGGGTGGCGCATTACTCACTTGTGCCGATACATTAGCTCGCACCCTGCTCGCCCCACAACAATTACCCGTCGGCTTAGTCATGACGCTGATCGGCATCCCGATTTTTATTGGCCTCTTGCAACGATGAGTTTGCAAGCTCTTGAGCTCAGCATCACCCGTGGTGCACGATACATCTGTCAGGGACTCACGTTCAGTATGCATCCTGGTGAGATGTGGGGCATACTCGGTCCTAATGGCAGTGGTAAATCTACCTTGTTACACACCATAGCAGGATTACATCCGCTCGCATCAGGAGAGATTCTTTGCCAACAGCAACCGCTTCACACATTAAGCGCAAAACACATCGCACAACACATTGGTTTATTGTTTCAAGAATGGCACGCACCCTTCGCACAAAGTGTTGTTGAGTTTTGTCTTACCAGTCGCTACCCGCACCGCGCTTTTTATCAACCCGACAGTGCCAATGATCACGCCATGGTGCGTGACGCATTACAACACACGGATATGCTCACCCTCGCAGATAAAAAAATTACACAACTATCCGGTGGTGAAAAAAAACGTCTTGCCATTGCCGCATTGCTCGCACAAAACCCACAAGTTTATTTACTAGATGAACCTACTAATCATCTTGATATCAATCACCAATTGACGATGCTCAATCACTTTAAACGGCTCACACGTCTTGATCACGCCAGTGTCATGATGTCTTTACACGATATCAATTTAGCACAACGCTTTTGTGACCATGTGTTGTTATTGTTTAATGACGGCACGCATATGCATGGCCCAACGCACACGGTACTCACCGCAGAAAATTTAACGCGCTTATACGCATACCCCATCACATCGATCATGGATGATACACATATCTATTGGCTGCCACGCGCAACAGGCTAATGCAAACTGAGATAGGTGCATGAGACGCACGATAGCCCCTCATGCACCCTGTTGCTACGATGCCACTTGGCAAAAATTTTGTAAGGCGACGGTACATTCCATACTATTCAGATTGTGTACCGAATCAATATAAGGCACGGTTGGTATGTTAAATTTATTATTGAAGTAACGATAATACGTCACACGCTGCTCGTAGTTATTGCAACCACCATTCACCATACGAGTGACTGTCGCAATATCATGACAAACAGGTTTATTAGGATCCGTCACAATTTGATGTATGGGTCTATAGCCCAAAGCAGTTTGACCGTTGATACGATCAATCCAATACCAAAACGCACCATTGAAAGCAACTAAACCGTCAACCAAATAATTATTCACGAACGCACTAAAGTTTGAGGTAGTGATTGGATTGCCTGGTGCTAATTTATTATTGTACCAACCATAATACAAAAACATGGAATCCCCGGTGAGTTGTTTGGGTCCCATACCTACCCATAAGCCTGGGCTTAAAATATGACTATCATTCAATTGCACCGCACTGAAACCAGGCAAATTTCCAGCAATGAAAGCATTGACACTTTGCCCACCCTGATAAGCCACGTAAATGGGACTTTGATTCAGGGTATAGCCCATTTGCCCCGCTACCGCAGGACTCGTATCCACCGCCCACAAATAGACGGTGTTCGTTAATCGCGGACTAGCGCCATCGGTGGCAACGAACAATTGACTATTGGGAAAGTACACGGTCGGCGTATCAAATATTGGCCCGAGTAATGCCCCATTTTCATAGCGAAAATATAAGCCATCATTTGTGTAACCGTAAACGGTGGAAGTGGTTTCTTGGGCTATCGTGGTTAAGAAATTGGATAATTCTTTATAGCGATCAATCTTGGCACTATTAGGCGCACAACCAAACGATGGAAAATTTTTGGCTGCATTGATGAAGTTTGCATAAGTGTAATAACTATTCACGGCGACATTACAATAAGTATTGTAATAAGCAACTTGTTGACCGGTTGCGCCACCTGGTAATGGATTTTTACAAAAGCCATCCAAGTTTCTTGTATCGAACAACACTTTATTAAAAAAATCCTCAGCAGTCATCCCAACATTTTGTGCTGCGCACGTGATCAACTCTTCGGCACCACAAGGTAAATTACAATTGAGGGCCAACGCCTGCATTTGCCACATCATACAAATCACGCCAAGCAATCTTAGCTGTTTCATACATCATCCTCTGTTATGAACGATTGCGGTATGACCACACATAATCATGGTTTTGCAAATCAACGCCTGCGGCATACAGCTGGCCGGTACTATCTAATGCCAGTCCCTCGACTAAACCCGCACGTACCAACTGTGTCGTGGTCCAAGTACCACCGCGATAGGACCAAACTTGCGCATGGAATTGATTATCCACACCCGTTGCAAACAAGGTGCCATCATTGCTGAGTACCAATCCATTCACATACTCACCGTCCGGCGCCGCGAGCGTCGTCCATTGATGTTGCTGATAACGCATCACCACGGCTTGATAATTCACATCGTATCCGCCTGCATACACAGCACCGTCAGGTGCGCTCACCAAGGCATCGACAGAGAGTATCGTTGTAGGCAGCGATGTGTCCGTCCAAACGCCTCCCAGATATGACAGTACATGTGCTTGGTGTGATGCATCCACGCCCGTGATATACAACACATGATCCGTGGGGGTGACCGTCATGGCATGAATAATGCCCAAGCTAGGCGGATTCAATGCCGTAAAAGCGCCACTCGCGTATGACCAGACTTGTCCAACATCAGACGTATCGGTGCCACCCACATATAAAATGCCATTATCAAACACCGTGGTATGCAATTGCTTTGCGCCCGATAAACCTAAATCGGTGCCAATGCCATTGCTGGGAATGAAACGATACACCCAGCCAGTGGTGGCATCGTGTACCACAAAATACAAGAGATCATTGTTGGCACTCGCGATACCCTCAATCACACTACTATTCGTACTGACGGTGTATTGTGTTGTCCAAGTACCGTTGCGTAACGCCCATAGCGCACCACGATTCGCCCCATCTGCGCCACCGACATACACATTCGTGCCAATTGTTGCGATCGCGTAGAGAGAAACATCATCCAACGCGGGCACATGCAAGGGGGCTGATTGTTGATGCATAAAACCAGGTGATGCATTAAAGAATGTATTAGACCAAGGACCCGCTAACACATGTAATGCATAGGGTGTGCCCGCACAAGTCGCACCACCGGGCAAGCACACAAATAAGTGATGATGTGGATTGGGATCTAATCCATTCACTGCACCGGAAATTTGCAATTCCAATTGGCAACTTGCCCCAGGTGCCAAATCAAATGATGCGCCACACAAATCAGGATAGGCAACATCTTGGGTAACTTGCGTCACGTTAGGCGGTAAGTATTTCACGTAGTTGTGTGCACGCACGCCCGCGGTATTATTCGTCACTGTGTAAAGTGCAGTGATCGTTTGACCGGGATTGATCAACGTCGGTAACGTTGTGCCAGGTGTAGGCACAATGGTGAATGGTAATGCGATACATTGCGTCGCGTAGAAGAGACACGCTCCAATGACTGCGCGCTGAATGACGCTCACACCAATACTTTTATCAACGAGCGAGATGCTTGGTGATCTAGCAATAGATTGCAAAATGGGAAGACGACCCATGCGCATGACACACTCCTTGTGATGCGATACAAGAACGTCAAGCATAGAACATCTCAATATTAAAATGAAGTTTTAAGACTCAGTTCATCGCAGGTTGCATCAGCAGATCGCGGACTGCTAAACTCAAGCACTCTTCATCAGCAAATGACATAAGGATTGCCTATGCCTATCAAAGTCCTCGTCAATGGCGCATTCGGGCGCATGGGACAAATGATTGTAAAATCACTTTCCCTACACCCCTCATTCGAATTAGTCGGTCAAGCTGCACGTGAGTATGATCTTAAAAAAGTACTCATCGATAGCGGCGCGCAAGTGGTAATTGACTTCACGCATCCCGATTCTGTTTTCAAAAATACAGAAATCATTATCGAATCAGGCGTACATCCTGTGATTGGTACTTCGGGTTTAACCTTAGATGAGGTTGCACTATTACAAGCACAAGCAGCGAAGGCTAAATTAGGCGGCATCATCGCGCCCAATTTCTCTTTGGGTGCTGTATTAATGATGAAGTACGCTAAAGAGATCGCGCGTTACATGCCACATGTAGAAGTGATTGAAATGCATCATGATGGTAAAGTCGACAGTCCTTCTGGCACCGCCATTCGCACAGCTGAGATTTTGGGTGACGCCATTGCATCAGTGAAAAATCCACCTACCGAAAAAGAAACACGCGAGACAGTGCCAGGTGCGCGCGGCGCGCGTCATCATGGGGTTGCGATTCACTCACTACGACTACCAGGCGCACTCGCACATCAAGAAATTATTTTTGGCAGTTTAGGTGAAACCTTAAGCATGCGACATGACACCATTGACCGTTTATGTTTTATGCCGGGCATCTGTCTGGCTTGTGAAAAAGTGTTAACGTTAGATCGTTTAATCTATGGGCTGGAAGAGATTATCTAAAAGAAATAAAAAATGACATCATGAACCTGTGCAGCGGTGCCCGCTAAGCGGGCGCGATCCATGGCCTTACCCACAAGTACTGTCTCTCAGCGTTGTCTCTCATCTCTCATTAAGGGCGACCCCTCGAGACAGCGCCCTTCGAGACGACACTTCGTGTCTCCTCAGGACGCTTCCTCGGGGCGAACGGGAGTTGTAGGGTGGGCGACCTCTCGAGACAGCGCCCTTCGAGACGGCACTTCGTGCCGCTTCGAGGACGCTTCCTCGGGGCGAACGGGGGTTGTAGGGTGGGCACCCCTTGAGACGGCACTTCGTGCCGCATCGTGGGGAACGGGTTTGGCAGCGTGTCCACCATTTCCTTCGCCAGACAATGTAAAATTCATGAGGTGGGCTCCACCTGAATTTTATGCCATCAAGGAATTTTGATGAAAAAAAGGGCATCGCCATGATGCCCTTTGAGATTGCTTAGGAAGAGGTCTAGCCTTCACCTTTGTACACGTGGCATGGTGATTCGCAAGATTTGGTGTAGCAACCGGTTAAAGCAACGCTCATTAACATGGCAGCAAGAATGATTCCTGTCACTTTCTTCATTTCACAACTCCTTTTGTTTAGCTAAGAGATGAATAAAAATGCTCATTTATATTATACAATTTATTTCATAAGGGTTGCACTGCCTTGCAATAATAGATGATTATATGCTCTATATTGGTTTTAAAGTTCATTTTTTATGTTCGACAACACGATAACATTCTCTACCCAGTTAGGATCCTGGTGGCAACGACGACGGCAACCGCTTTCCATTCTTGAGCGTTTGGCTATAATGCGAGGCAAAACGTCACCCTAACCACGAAGTCACTCAAGAATAAGATATACTGACCTTATGAAAGCAAATCACGCTTCCTCACAACCCATCGGTATCTTCGACAGCGGCATTGGTGGCCTCACCGTTGCTCATGCGGTGGTCAAACACTTGCCCAAAGAAAACATCATTTACTTTGGTGATACGGCTCATATGCCTTATGGGGATAAATCGACTGCCGCCATTCAAGCCTATGCCATTAAAATTGCGCATATGCTGTTACAGCAAGAATGCAAATTGATACTCATTGCGTGTAACTCCGCTTCCGCCGCCGCTTATGATTTGGTGAAAGAATATGTGGCGAGCAAATCCATTGTGATGAATGTGATCGATCCTATCGTGCAGCAAATTAAACATGTACACGCCAAAAAACGTATTGGCCTGATTGGCACACGCCAAACAGTGAACTCACATATTTATAAGAAAAAAATTGATGAGTTGAATTTAGGCATTAACATTACGTCGCACGCAACCAATCTACTCGCTTCTGCGATCGAAGAATTTGGCAACCATCACGTGATCGATGCCTTACTCGATGTGTATCTTGCACAGCCAGACTTACAAAACATCGATGCATTAGTGTTGGCTTGCACGCATTACCCGGTCATTAAAAATCGCATCATTGATCACTGCAAAAAACCGATTGAAATTATCGATGCTTCCGACATTGTTGCGCAAGCCGTCAAAGCAAAATTAGAAAAATTTAATTTACTGAATAGCAACGGTAACAGCGCAAAACATTTTTATGTCTCGGATTACACCGAATCTTTTGCTAAGAATGCTAAGTTATTTTTTAACGAAGAAATAAAACTCGAACACTATCCGCTCTGGGATTAACCTATACCATGAATTATCGTCATGCCTATCATGCGGGAAATTTTGCTGATGTGATCAAACATGTTTTGCTCATCGGTTTGTTACAAGCTTTTCAAAATAAAGATACGCCTTATTGTTACATCGATACCCACGCGGGCATCGGCTATTATGATTTGTTTTCAGAGTTTGCGAAAAAAAGTCATGAATACATGGGTGGCATTGAAAAAATCATCCAAGCAGACAACCCACCACCTCTCGTCAAAACATATTTAGATTGCGTGCACCGCATCAACAATGAACTGACCCACGCCAAATTTGCCTCGCTGCGCTATTACCCGGGTTCGCCACTCATCGCCCGCTATCTGGGTCGCCCCAAAGACACGATCGTCGCTTGTGAATTACAACCGCAAGAATATTCGAGTTTACGCGACACATTTAAACATGACAGACATGTGGCCATTCATCATCTCGATGGCTTTTTAGGACTTAAAGCTTTTCTCCCACCACGAGAACGTCGTGGCCTCATCTTGATTGATCCACCTTATGAAAATCCGGACGAGTTCAGCCGAATTGCGCAATCATTAAACATGGCACTGAAACGTTTTCCCATGGGGACTTACGCTATTTGGTACCCGATTAAAGAAAAAGCCTATGTTGAACGCTTTTATCGTGCATTAAAAGCACATATCCCGCAGGAAGTCTTTGTCGTCGAATTATGCATCTATCCTGATCTGGTGAATCATTTGAACGGTTGTGGTTTAGCCATCATCAATCCACCGTGGAAATTCGAACAAACTGTAAACACAACGCTTCCTTGGTTATGGAAAACGCTCAGTTCAGACGGCCAAGGGTCGTATCGCACCACGTGGCTCAAATAATTGTTAAAATAGAGATGTCATAATAATAAGGACGAGGACGACATCATGGATACGACACGCATCGTAAAATCTATTTTTCTCAGTTTCTTAGCTGCTTGCATCATCACAGGTTGTTCTAACACTGGTCTAGGCGTTGCCACAGGTGGCGTGATCGGCGGTGTTGCCGGTAATGCTATCACCGGCGGTAGTGCCGCAGGCACCATCGTGGGCGCAGTCGGCGGTGCAGCCATTGGGGGCGCTTTATCCTCTGATCACTACTAAACTAAATGTAGCCTGGGTAACGCGTTACGCGCGCCACCCATGGCCTTACCCACAAGTACTATCTCAGCGCTGTTATCCCTGCCAAAAACGCTGTCATCCCCGCCAAAAACGCTGTCATCCCCGCGAAGGCGGGGACCCATCCCTAACGTTCAACGGTTGTAGTGGTGAGGAATGGGTCCCCGCCTTCGCGGGGATGACAGCGTTTTTGGCGGGGATGACAGCGTTTGTGTCGTGAAGCGTCATACGAACGCAAGCATTCCTAAATGCTGGGATGACAGCGTTCGGGATATTACTTGTGGGTAAGGACATGGCTCCTCCCAGGCTACGGTTAAACCCCCACCCCGCTTGATGCCACATTTCTAGTCATTCACCCCGCAACAATGGTATTCTTGCCCTCATCTTTTTGATGAGGTGATGCAAATGACGCTGCAAATTGGTGATACAGCACCTGACTTTTGTCTATTGTCTGATGAAAACAAAAAAATCACACTGAGCGACTTGCGTGGCAAAAAGGTCGTGTTATTTTTTTACCCTAAAGATAACACCCCCGGTTGCACCAAAGAAGCCTGTGATTTTCGTGATCATTCGCCACAATTTAAGCAACGCGACACTGAAGTCTTTGGGATTTCTAGAGATGGTGTCAAAAAGCATGGCAACTTCAAAGCAAAATATGCGTTATCTTTCCCATTACTCGCCGATGAAAATGGCGATGTCTGTGAAGCTTATGGGGTAATCGATAAAAAGAGTCTTTTCGGCAACACATTTTTTGGCATCACACGTTCAACGTTTCTCATCGATGAAAAAGGCGTGATACGCGCCATCTGGCGCAAAGTAAAAGTCCCTGGTCATGTGGAGCAAGTGTTAAATGAGTGCAAATAAAACAACCAAGACGGCGATAACGCCGACAAGAGCGCAAAACTATGCGGAGTGGTATCAACAAATTATTAAAGCGGCAGATTTAGCTGAGAATTCGCCCGTACGCGGCTGCATGATCATCAAACCGTGGGGCTATGGTATTTGGGAAAACATCCAAACCACCTTGAACCAAAAATTCAAAGCCCTAGGTCATAAGAATATGTATTTCCCCTTGCTGATCCCATTGAGCTTTATGCAAAAAGAAGCTGAGCATGTGGAAGGCTTTGCCAAAGAATGTGCCGTGGTCACGCATCATCGTCTTGCTAAAAATGAAGAAGGCAAATTAGTACCCAGTGGCCCACTGGAAGAACCCTACATCATACGTCCTACCTCAGAA
The DNA here is from genome assembly GCA_964648015.1 of uncultured Coxiellaceae bacterium. Taxonomy (GTDB): domain Bacteria; phylum Pseudomonadota; class Gammaproteobacteria; order DSM-16500; family DSM-16500; genus Aquicella. Next base: position 121,608 of record CAZYKO010000008.1, on the reverse strand, counting down.
ACCATCATTGGCGATGCTTTTTCGCGATGGATTCAATCCTACCGCGATTTGCCTTTGTGCATTAACCAGTGGGCCAATGTCATGCGTTGGGAAATGCGTACCCGCATGTTTTTACGTACTACCGAATTTTTATGGCAAGAAGGACATACCGCGCATGCCACAGCTGAAGAAGCCATGGCACTGTCACTAAAAATGCTCGATGTGTATGCGGATTTTGTCGAAAATTATTTAGCCATGCCAGTGATCAAAGGGGAGAAAACCGAGAGTGAACGTTTCCCCGGTGCTGAGCACACCTACACTATTGAAGCAATGATGCAAGATAAGAAAGCGCTACAATCAGGCACGTCACACTTTTTAGGACAACACTTTTCACGTGGCTTTAACATCAAGTTTTTAAGCGCAGCAGGCAATGAAGAATTTGCTTGGACCACTTCTTGGGGCGTCTCCACACGCATGATTGGCGGCATGATCATGACACATAGTGATGACAATGGCTTAGTATTGCCACCTAGAATCGCAACATCTCACGTCGTGATTTTACCCATCATTCATAAAGAAGAAGACCGCGCTACGATTCTCGATTATTGCGATCAATTGGCAAACGCATTAAAGGATCTCTCTTATCACGGACAAGCCCTGGGTGTTGAAATTGATACGCGCGACATCAGTGGTGGCGAGAAATCTTGGAGCTGGGTGAAAAAAGGTATTCCGATTCGCCTAGAAATTGGCAACAAGGAAGTAAGTAACGCCAGTGTCTTCATGGGTAGACGCGATAAAGAATATAAAGATCGCGTCATAATGCCACGCGCAACATTTCTTGAATCCATCATCGCACAACTGGATGAGATGCAAGCAAACTTACTCGCACGTGCACGCGCCTTCCAACAACAAAACACTGTGACCATCACCAACAAAGACGACTTCTATGCGTTCTTCAAAGGTGAAGGTGGCTTTGCGCGCGCGCATTGGGCGGGTGATACAGATTTAGAAGCGAAACTCAAACAAGATTTAAGCGTTACGATTCGCTGCATCCCGTTTGATAACAAGTCAGCGCCTGGCAAATGTATCTTTAGCGGTGAGCCTAGTGCACAAGAAGTCATTTTTGCAAAAGCTTATTAACTAACATGCATATCGTAGGATGAGCAAATGCATTGTACCTCTCGAGACAGCATCCCTTCGGGCTGCCTCCTCGGGGCGCACGGATTTGAGAGTGTGGACGACATCACCCGCGCACCCCGAGGAAGCGCGTAGCGCTGTCTCGAGGGGTATCATCACGTGCATCTCATCTCGATTCGAGCGTGAAATTGTGCTACCCTTTTGCGCAATCGATCGTGACAAAAACCTCGACTAGAAGGAAAATAATATGCAATATACCAATGAATTAGCCGCTACAATCAAAAAGCTGGCCACTAAAGGCAAAGGCATTTTGGCTGCTGACGAAAGTACACCTACCATTACCAAACGTTTTGAAGCAGTCGGCATCACCTCCAATGAAGATAACCGTCGCGCTTATCGCGAAACCTTGATGACCACTGAAGGTTTCAACACCTTCATCGCGGGCGTTATTTTATTCGAAGAAACTTTGAACCAAAAAACCAGCAAAGGCACGCCATTCTCCGACATGTTGCAACAACTCGGTGTGGCCACCGGCATTAAAGTCGACAAAGGCTTAACCAGCATTCCTTATACCAACAATGAAAGCGTTACCATGGGCTTAGACGGCCTCGCGGAACGTTTAATTGATTACAAAGCCAAAGGTGCTTCATTTGCTAAATGGCGTGCGGTTTACAATATTTCTAACGACACCCCAAGCCGTTTAGCCATCCACACCAACGCCGAAGTATTAGCGCGCTATGCAGCCATTTGCCAAGCGCAAGGCATCGTCCCAATTGTAGAGCCAGAAGTATTAATCGATGGCGATCACACTATTGAACGTTGTGAAGAAGTTACGCTGGAAGTGTTACATGCCGTATTCGATGCGTTGTATCATCACAAAGTCAAATTAGAATACATTGTCTTGAAACCCAGCATGGTCATCAGTGGCAAAAACTGTGCGCAGAAAGCTAGTGTGAGCCAAGTCGCCGAAGCAACCGTTCGTGTGTTACGTCAAACCGTGCCAGCGACCGTGCCAACCATCAACTTCTTATCTGGCGGTCAAACACCAGAACAAGCCACCGCGCACTTGAATGCGATGAACAAACTCGGCCCATTACCCTGGAACTTGAGCTACTCTTATGCGCGTGCATTGCAAGACAATTGCATGAAAACCTGGAAAGGCCAAGCCAACAATATCCCAGCCGCACAACAAGCATTCCAGAAGCGCGCCAAGTTGAACAGCTTAGCTGCCACCGGTGCTTACACAGACAATATGGAAAATGGTCAAACCTGTCATGCTTAATTAAGTATGTACTGGCATTAACCCGAACTCATGGCGAGTTCGGGTTTCTTTTCACATGTATATTGGAAATACATTATGTCTACCATCACGATTAGCACCATCGATGCCAAGGAAGAGTTTTCAGAGTTAGTCAACCGCGTGTCACACAATAAAGAACGCGTCATTTTAACCCGCCGCGGCAAAGAAGTCGCCGCCATCGTGCCCCTCGAAGATTTGTTACTGCTACAAGCGTCGCAAAATCGCAGTGATTTACATGAAGCCGTTGAAGCATTGAAAGAAGCGCGACACCAAGGCACCATCTCTCTAGAAGAATTAATTCGTAGCATAGGTTAACGCCACGTGACCAAACCCTATCACATTTCAATCGCGCCCACGGCAGAACGACAAATTCGCTCACTTGCTGCCAAGCATCAAAAAGTCATCCTCAAACTCATTGAAGCGCTCGCGATCAATCCACGTCCCCCTGGTGTGAAACGCATCGATGGCATGACTGGTTTGTATTGCGAGCAATTCGATCACATGCGTTTAATTTATAAAGTGGAAGAACAAGAAGTTTTATTTTTACTGATTAAGTGATGCCTTATTTCTCATTGAGATCACCCTCAAACTGACAGCAATGTTCTTCAGGCACATCCAGTACCGAGCCTGTCACAGGATTGGGCCTAAACACCGTACAGCCTTTCAATCCCAGTGCATAGGCTTTGCTGTAGACCTCTGCTAATTCAATAAAAGGAAAGTCTCTTGGTAGATTAATCGTTTTAGAAATCGCATTATCAATATACGGTTGCACAGCAGCTTGCATGAGCAAATGGGCATCCGGTGATAATGTATCAATATCCCGCCACGCTTTTGGCAATCCGTCATGTTCTTCAGCACGCCACAATTGGTACGCATAATCACTCACCGCGTAAGTTAATGTCTCACCATCATTACCACGCACATGACGATTGTAGTGCGCTTTAAAAATTGGCTCGATACCATTCGACACATTATTGGCAAGCAAACTAATCGTTCCCGTCGGTGCAATCGCATTATGATGACTGTTTCGCACGCCATACTCGCGTAATGCGGATTGCAAATCCTGAGGCAATTCGCGCACAAATTCGCCTTGCAAATAGTCAGGTTGGAAAAAAGGGAAAGGCCCCTTCTCACGCGCTAACGCAATAGACGTCTCCCAGGTGACGGTTGCCACACGTTGCATTAGTTCCGCGGCAAACGTAATCGATGCTTCACTGCCATAAGGTAAACCTAACATCACGCAAGCATCCGCGAGTCCCGTGATGCCAAGACCTATGCGTCGTGTGCCCTTCGCTTCGCGGCTCTGTGCTGGCAACGGGTAACGCGAAATATCAATGACATTATCTAAAAAGCGTGTCGCTATTTGTGCCGTTTCCTCTAAGGCAACAAAATCCAGTGACGCATGCTCAGTAAAAGGGGCACGCACGAACTGCGTTAAATTTAGCGAGCCTAAATTACACGCGCCATAAGCTGGTAACGGAATTTCGCCACAAGGATTCGTCGCACCAATATATTCTCTGTACCAAAGATTATTTTTATGATTGATGGTATCGGCAAATAACACACCAGGTTCTGCATAGTCATAAGCCGAATGAATGATTTGCTGCCACAGTTCGCGGGCACGCACACGCGCATACACACGGCACGGCACATTATTTTCCCCGCGCCAATTTTTATAAACGACTTCATGCTCATAGATGTCAGCGCGTGCAATTGGAAATACCAGCGGCCAGTCCTGATCGGCTTCGACAGCTGCCATAAAATCATTGGTCACCATCACCGAGACGTTGAAATGTCGCAGCTCGCCAGCTTCACGTTTAGCGGTAATAAAATCTTGGATATCGGGATGATCGCAGCGTAACACGCCCATCATTGCGCCACGTCGAGCGCCCGTCGATAACAGGGTCGCACACATCGTATCCCAGATGCGCATAAACGACACGGGGCCTGAGGCAGTCACGCCGGTTTTTTTCACCAACGCGCCCTTAGGACGCAACACAGAAAAATCGTAACCGATACCACCACCTTGTTGCAGCGTGAGCGCCCCTTCTTTCAATGCCACAAAAATACCGGTCAAAGAATCTTCCGGTATATTCATCACAAAACAATTGAATAAGGTCACATCATGCTTGGTGCCAGCGCCCGCTAAAATTCGTCCGCCAGGCAGAAACTTAAATCCCTCTAAAATACGATAAAAAGCATCTTGCCAATGCGTACGCACTGCTTTCTTCTCGGCATGCGCCACCGCCTGCGCGACGCGACGCCACGTGTCTTCGATGGTTTGATCGAGCACCACCCCACGGTAGCGATAGCGGTATTTACTGTCCCACACGAGCTCAGCGATCGGCTCCTTGATGATGCTCATTTTTTGACCTCATCTAGTGGGTACGGATGAGTATATTTTAACATCAGCGATGTTTGCTTACCTTACGCGATGGGGGATGCTTAAGGGGGAGAATCGCGTTTCTCCACCTTAAGTGATCAATTCGAATTCATTTCGGATTGATCATATAAACAAGAAAGCAGTTCCCGCCTACTGGGCGGGGACTGGTGTAACACCAGCGATTACCGCTTTCCTTACGCGATGGGGGATACTTAAGGGGGAGAATCGCGTTTCTCCACCTTAAGTGATCAATTCGAATTCATTTCGAATTGATCATATAAACAAGAAAGCAGTTCCCGCCTACTGGGCGGGGACTGGTGTTTTTTAACACGCTGGCCACATCCTTTTTTTAACTTCCCCCTTGAAGCAGGGATGATCGTCCCTATATATAGCCTGTACCTAGCCCTCTATGTGAAGGCTGACAAACTTCTAAAGTAAAGTTTAGTTCACTAAATAGAAAGGAGAGTAATTATGTCCGCAAATGCGCTAAAGGTTCGTCCTTTATACGACCGTCTGGTAGTTGAACCAGAAGCAGCAGAATCAAAGTCGGTTGGCGGCATTGTCATCCCTGACACCGCTGACAAAGATAAGCCAATGAAAGGCAAAGTGATTGCAATCGGCACCGGTAAATACATTGATGGCAAAATTCACCCATTACAAGTGAAGATCGGTGACGAAGTGTTGTTCGGCAAATATGCTGGCACCAACATCAAACTCGACAACAAAGAATTCCTCGTCATGCGCGAAGAAGATGTCATGGGCGTGCTCGAGTAATCTTATTGATCTTTATTACGAAATTACGAATTAATTGAGGATTTTAAATATGGCTGCTAAAGAATTATCATTTAGTGAAGGCGCGCGTCAGCGCATGTTAGCCGGCGTGAAAGCATTAGCTGATGCCGTACAAGTGACCATGGGCCCACGCGGCCGCAATGCGGTTATCGATCGTTCATTTGGTGCGCCACTTGTCACCAAAGACGGCGTGACTGTTGCTAAAGAAATCGAACTCAAAGACAAGTTCGAAAATATGGGTGCGCAGATGGTGAAAGAAGTGGCGTCACAAACTTCTGACCAAGCAGGCGATGGCACCACGACTGCCACCGTATTAGCACGACAAATCTTAGTGGAAGGCTTGAAAGCTGTTGTTGCTGGCTTCAACCCAATGGATTTGAAACGCGGCATCGATAAAGCAGTCACCGTTTCCGTTGAACAATTGAAAAAACTTTCCGTGCCTTGCAAAGACGACAAAGCCATCGCGCAAGTCGGCACCATCTCCGCTAACTCTGATGAAGCCATTGGCCGCATCATTGCTGACGCGATGGGCAAAGTGGGCAAAGAAGGTGTGATCACCGTGGAAGAAGGTTCTGGTTTAGACAACGAACTCGCTGTCGTAGAAGGTATGCAGTTTGATCGTGGCTATCTCTCCCCTTACTTCGTCACCAACCAGCAAAATATGTCTGCTGACCTCGAAAATCCTTACATCTTAATCACGGATAAGAAAATTTCTTCCATCCGCGATTTACTCCCAGTGTTAGAAGCAGTGGCTAAATCAGGTCGTCCATTGTTAATCATCGCTGAAGATGTCGAAGGTGAAGCATTAGCAACACTCGTGGTCAACCATATGCGTGGCATCGTGCGCGTTTGCGCAGTAAAAGCCCCAGGCTTTGGTGATCGTCGTAAAGAAATGTTGCAAGACATTGCTATCTTAACGAAAGCACAAGTGATTGCTGAAGAAGTGGGTCGTACTTTAGAATCCACCACCTTGAAAGATTTAGGTTCAGCTAAACGCGTTCAAATCACCAAAGACAACTCCACGGTGATCGACGGTGCTGGCGAGAAAAACGAAATTGCTGAACGTATTAAACAATTACGTGCACGCATTCAAGAAACCACCTCTGACTACGATCGCGAAAAACTGCAAGAGCGTATTGCTAAACTCGCTGGCGGTGTGGCTGTGATCAAAGTAGGTGCGGCTTCTGAAATCGAAATGAAAGAAAAGAAAGCCCGCGTTGAAGATGCGTTACACGCAACACGTGCAGCTGTTGAAGAAGGCGTGGTACCTGGTGGTGGCGTCGCTCTCGTACGCGTGATGCAAGCACTTGCTAAAGAAAAAGGCGACAATGAAGCGCAAACCGTCGGCATTCAATTGTTAAGCCGTGCGATGGAAGCCCCATTACGCCAGATCGTGACCAATGCGGGTTATGAAGCATCCGTCGTGTTAAACAAAGTGGCTGAAGGCAAAAACAACTTCGGCTTCAACGCAGCCAGCGGCGAATACGGTGACATGTTAGAAATGGGTATCTTAGACCCAGCTAAAGTGACACGTACCGCATTGCAACAAGCTGCTTCCGTGGCTGGTCTCATGATCACCACCGAGTGCATGATCACCGAATTGCCTAAAGAAGAAGCACCAGCAATGGGTGGCGGACATGGCGACATGGGTGGCATGGGCGGCATGATGTAAGCTTAAGCGTCACAGGATTTTAGGGTGCGTCATCGCTATTAGCGGTCTCAACATGCCTGAAATCCCTGCTCCTTATAAAAACCCCGCCTTGTGCGGGGTTTTTTTTATCTAATTTTCATCACACTAGATACATTCCCAGCATTTAATCCTTTGCTCATCAATAGCACCTATACTGAACTGAGAGGTGTCTAGCCCTCATGGTGGGCACCCCTCGAGACAGCGCCCTTCGAGACGGCACTCTGTGCCGCATCAAGGACGCTTCCTCGGGGCGAACGGGTTTGGCGACGTACCCACCAATAGTTAGAGGTTGTTAATAACGTTTTGATTAATCGTAGGATGGGCAAAGACCGCATCGCGGACATGCCCACCAACTGATAATGAAGGAGATGCAATGCCATTATCTCTTGTGCTACCTAAGGTAGACGAGAAGGTTTTTATCCCGGGTCAATCGTCCCGTTGTTGTGTGTTTGTTTACAGCATCGATGAAGCAGACAAACTCATCGATTACCTCAAAAATGTAGATGCACCAGAGCCAGTGGCCACATATCTGATATCACTCTTAGATAAGACCGCGAGTTTCAAAGCAGCAGCGACGTCTATAGAAAAATATGTCGCCATGCGTGATGCGAAGATTAGCGATGCGAACCTGCACGCCAAGATGCAACGCATAGCGGATGCACTTGCTACTGCTAAGCAGCAAGCAACAACACTACCTGCTAACAGTGTTGAAAAACGGTTATTAACATCAGCAATCCAGTACTGTGTCACTAGCATTCAAAAAGACATAGATGCTCTCAAACAACGCCAAGATCGCTTCTATAGGCTCTATCAAGAAAATCCCGCACTGAAAAATGCCATGTACTTGCCGGGAGGAAACATCTGATGCCAAAGATAGCGCCCATTGAAATTGATGCTACCCAGTTAAAGATACTAAACAAGCTTGGAGAAGTTGACCTTGAATCCGGTGAGCTTGGATCGGGTCAGTATGGCATTGTTAAGTTATATCAGGTGACCGACACAACACAGCTAGAGAAATTTCGTCAACTAGGATTGATTCGAGACGATGATGACAAAATCGCCGTTAAATTCATGAAAAATGCGTTAGGCAAAGAAGCAGACCTCCCGCAAATGCTAGAATTTCAGCATGAAGCTGACATTACGCATGCTTTATTTGAACAACTGGATGAAAATGCAAAGAAAAATCCTAGCCATATGTTGGGTTGCCGCGGACAAATTGGGACTGAGGAAGTCATCTTTTGTCGACTTGAGACGGGTAGTTTGAGTGCAAAAACACGATTAGAAAGAGAGAATGAGTCACAAGCTTTGGACGACCCTGCTAAGAAAATATCTGATGATTTTATTAATTTGATGAATGGCATGGATGTCTTGCACAAGCAACGGATATTACACCTTGATATCGCACATAGAAATATTTTATGTACCAATGAGGGAGCGCCTATTCTTGCTGACTTCGGTAAAGCACAATACCTTCCCGAGGGACAGCTCTCGTTTAAGGACGAGTATATGATATTAGCCCCCATGTGGGTAGACCATGGCTTTGTGATGCATCATCAATGTAGCGCAGCCACTGATTTGTATGCGATAAAAATGACGATGCTAGAGCATATCGCGGCTAGCGCAGGCATTGAAAAATACATCTTTCCACTAAAGCGATTATTTTCTCTACCTGAAGTCAATTTCTATCGTAACACTGACCAGCAAAAACTTGCTGAATTATATAAAGAACTGGAAATTTTACTCCCAGAAAATTCAGTGCACAGAGAATTGTTGTCAAAATTTGAAAAAGTAGTCACCATAACTAATCAAAGCAACATTGCTGATAATTACCAGGCAGAACATCAACGCACTTATCAAGCACTATTTACAATTAACTTTAATTTATTCCTTGAGAAAAATCCCGATATCGAAAAACTGAAGGAATACATCATCAACAACCTCAGCCATTTAAAATCATTAGATACAAAAATTATATTCCTCGACACTATCAAGAACGCAAATACAACACCCGAAATGAAAAAAATGATTGAAACAGCTATTACCACTCTTGATGAATGCAATAAAATAGAAAAAGTTCAAATCCATATTAAAAAGACTATCCATGAAATCAATGCCACAGAAGCATCTTTTCGTGCGGACATGCGTGCCCTTAGTGATTTCTTTTTCGATAAAGATGGAAAGCTCAAGCCAGATAACGTTATTTTTGAAAACTGCCGTCATCCACTCACCGAAGAACAACGGACACGGTTATTAACCTATTTTTCTCCTTATCGTAAGTTGGCTGCAATGAGTATCCCAACAATTCATGGATATAACGACTTATATAAGCTAGCGATGAACCCGGAGTATGTCGCCACGATAGAAAAATGCATTCAAAATTACCAAGAAATGTTTGATTATGTAGGAGAGCATTTAAAATTAAAATATAGACGGGACGATGATGTAAAGGGCGTGGCAGATAGACTCATTATGCCAGTACAACGTTTACCACGACTTGAATTGTTTGCGGTGGATTTATCAAAAACATATGAGGGAAACGCTGAGAAGGCTGACCTTGAACAAATGAAAAGAGCCATCGCCCATCAAAACGCTGAAATTAATTCGAGAAAACCTCTAGATAGCTCGACGCTTGCAAGTAGGATGATCAAGGCACTTCAAAATCGTTATGAACCCCTAGATAAACTCACTGTAGCGGTCAATGCATTAAGGGATTACGGTAATGCCAAATCAAAAAATATGGATGACCCCATCGATGAAGCCCGTGGTAAAAAGATACGCGCGATTTTAGAATCACTCAATACAATGGCAGCCGACAAAACGGCAACGCCAGACAAGATGATTGCTTATCTTGAAGGTCAACGACGTGAGTTAAAAAAGACTGAACGCCATCATGCGTACTCATTTGGCGAGCCTACCGTCAATAAACATATCAAACATCTCATCAAAACATTAAAAACTTTAACACCGAAAATTGAGGCGAAGGTTGCACTCGAAAATTCGACTCAGCAAGCTATCAACCAACCCACAAACAAAGCACCGGTCAACACGCCTCCCGAACCTGCGCAGAGCATGCCTGATGAAAACTCTCCCTATCAACCGATGCAACGTCGCCCCGATCATCATGCTGCTGAGCCAGTACAGGTTGAAGTCAATGACAAATCTTACGATCAAGTCAAAAAAAATGAACCACCTATAACTGCTGAGGTAAATATTCACAATGAACACGTACCCGCGCCAACGACTTCTAAACTTGTCGGTACGAACACCAAAGAAATCAACGATGGCTTTGAAGCTGCGCGCAAGAAAACTGAATTCACATATGGCACAGTCCACACTGATCTCACTTACACGGTTGAAGAAGAAAAAAAACTACAAGCAAAAGTAACTGATCTTGTGAGTAAATTGAATCGCGCATTAGCTAATTATGAAACATCGGCAGCTTACGTGACACAATTAAATAAGAATGTGATGACTTATCTAGAGAAAATCAAAAAAAAGAAACAGACAGACCCTAAAGCATATAGCTATGCGCTGGACCGCTTCAAGCGATTGGAAGATGCCTTACGCGCCTCAGGCAATTATATTGCGGTCGATGTATTTACGCAGGCACGCTCAACTTTTTTTTCAAAGTCAGCATTACCTCCACCACGCTACGGACGGATTCTGCCACAAGCACCTACAGCTGATGAGACAACTCGCAATGAAGCATTGCTGCAAGCGTCTAAAAGCTCGGTTAACACCATGGACAAACTACAGCAAAGCGTCATACAGTTTAATATGACCATGACTAGCCTGCTCACAACATTAGAAGAAAAAGTACGCCAAACACTTGCTAACACCATGCATAGCAATGATAAGGAAGGTGTTCGTCAACAAATTGCCGAATTACTTGGATACCTGAAACACTACAGAACGCTTAATGATCGTATGGCACACATCAATACACCCGAAAGTTTAATGAATTTTTTGAATGATGGTCTAGGACAAGCGACGCTGTTAACGGCATTCAAACATTGTCACAATGATCTAGGAAAGTTTTCTAAGCTCGTGAAGCAACTAGGCTGGATGGATCCGCAAATTCAAAAGTCCCTTGAAACGCCTAATCGTTTCTTAAATACGACCGTGACAGCCATACAAAAGTTGGTGAATGACGCCCCACTGGCGGTGAAAGAAACTTTGCGCCCGATACAAGAAAAGGTGCAACAATTAGTGGCAGAGATAAATCCCAATGCACCCCACACGCAACGACAAAAAAGAGGTGCAACCGTATATGACGCCGCTTTAGAAAAACTATCAAAAGAGACAGCCGAAAATAAAATCAGAGCAAACACCACGCCCATACCGACGAAGCGAAAGTGAGTGTTAACAAAAACTCTCATTTAAGTATGAATTGGCTATCCAACAGCATCAAAGAAACAAGCTCATAGGCAACTGACATAATGTCGCGATACCATCGATTAAGAAGGCGATGGGTGGCAACATGATGTGTGATAACACGCCTGAAAACATTAATAACACCAAGATAAGGAACGCATACGGTTCTAGCACACGCAATTGATAAGCGGTGCGTGGTGGCAGCGCACTCATCAACACTTTACCACCATCGAGTGGCGGCAATGGCAATAAGTTAAGCACGGCCAATACGACATTAATCATGATCCCCGCACGCCCCATCAACATCAGTGGCATCCCTAGCCATTCGTTGCCTTGCATGTCCAGCGTCAAGCCTAGCTTCGCCAAACCACCCCAAGCCAGCGCCATCAACAGATTGGCGAGTGGCCCCGCGAGAGCCACAAACAACATATCCCGCCGTGGGTTACGCATATTTCTGGGATCGACGGGCACAGGCTTTGCCCAACCAAAAACAAAATTTGTGGTCAATAACATAAACAACGGGACAATGATGGTCCCGACCAAATCAATGTGATTCAACGGATTCAGGCTCAAGCGCCCGCTAAAGCGTGCAGTTTGATCCCCAAACCATGAGGCCACCCAACCATGCGCCACTTCATGCAAGCTAATCGCGAATAGTATCGGAAGCGCCCAAATCGTAATATTTTGTATCATTGTAGGATGCATATTGGTCAATTCTTAATCATTTTGTATCGTTTTTATCTTATTTGATAAAAATAAATACTGTTCTAAATAGTACTATGACGCAGCATCATAAGGGATCTCGGCGTAAATAAAAAGACTTCGCATAGTTAAACTGATCGCAATAAACAGTTATCATTGGGCGGTGCATTCCATTAAAAAGAATATCAGGATTCATTTGTGACCCTTATTGATTATAAAATAATTGCTGCCCTGCTCATCTTCCTCGCCAGCATCGTGACCGTAATCTACCCCTTACGCGATAAAGACAAAGTGAAACGTGATGACTCGCTTGAACTGGGCGAAGCGCTAGCGAGCGGGATTTTTTTAGGCGTCGCGTTTTTTCACATGCTACCCAGCGCCGTGACTATCTTTAGTCATCTTTATCCGCAGACGACCTATCCCATCGCCGAAGCGGTTTGTGTCAGTGGCTTCCTTTTACTCTTGCTACTGGAGCGGTTATCACTGTCAACCACCTTACTAAGTCCAGCAACCACTATTCCCTACATTTTAGCCCTCATACTCATCATTCATTCGCTCACCGAGGGTGCCGCATTAGGGATTGGCAATCTCGCAGAAGCCACCGTGCTTTTCATCGCTATCATTGCGCATAAGGGTTCTGCCAGTTTTGCACTGTGTATGACGCTCTTGCGTTATCACTTGTCGATGAAACGCATTATTATCTTGTTAGGCTTATTTTCATTAATGACACCCATCGGTATTGCGCTGGGGACCTGGATGACATTTTACACTGCATCCTCGGGTGGCAAACTGGCTGCGGGCATTTTCAATGCCTTTGCTGCCGGTACTTTCATTTACATCTCTGCCTTACACCATATTCGCTTCCACCAACGCATCGGTGAAACCCAGGGTTTGATCGAATATGCGTTCCTCACGCTCGGCATTATCGCCATGGCCATTATTGCTATTTGGGCATAAAATACACATCTGCTGATGATGCTACCCATCGTCATCAGCGGTGCCATTCATATCTGATTATTAATTGATCCACGATAGCGCATGAAACATTTTGCTCTAATTTTGCCTTAAGTTTGTTGGCGTATGATCACGCTTATAACAACACAACTGAGGATAGCAACATGCCGATCGTCGTCGTCAATATCAAACAACGTCACACTTCTCCTAACTTATCTCAAGCACTCGCATATGCCCAATCTGAGTCAAGATTAGGTAGATACGAAAATGAATTTAACCAAGTTGCAGAGAGTCAACATAAGATAGCTAAAAGACTCACCAGCCAGAAGAAAAAATTACCCGTCATTTCAGAAAATTTATCCAGCGAATCACCGCAACAAGCACAACTCAGCCACTTGGTAAACACACACTTTGCTGATGGCATTCCTGATAACTTTGATGATCTCAACTTTTTACAAAAGAAATTGCTAGTACAATTCGGTGCGACCCGCGTATTACAAGCCAGTGGACAAATCAATTTACAAAGTGATCACCCCAGCAATATTGCCATCAGTTATGTGCCTAACGCCGCACAAAAATTCACACAAATGAGTGACGGACAGACGGTTAAATTCAATACCGGTCGTGAGTATAAAAGTTTAGAACAAGCCCAACAGGTTGCTGAACAGCAACAAAGTGATGAAGTCGCACTTGTGACGGGGTTTATGCATGACTATGCGACCACCAAAATTTGTTTTCCTAATATTGATCTCGATGTCCTTGACTTAGGCGGCGAACGTTCCAACAGTGAAAAAGAAGAAGCTAGTGCCGTGGCGGATGTGATCAAAGCGAACACCATTAATTGTGATGCATTTAAGACGTTTGATTCCGCAAAATTCCTTGCCAAGCCCGACGCAGGCTATGTCACCACCAGCCAGACATCATCTATTTCTATTGGTGCCATCGCCAGTGGCTTGATTGCGACCGGTGTATTGATCTATGGCGCGATGCGTTTATTTGCGCCAGCAAAAAAGAATACGCAAGAAGCAAATGTTACTAGTGTACAAGCGAAGAAGTCATCTTATAAACCAAAGCACAATAGAAAATAACACTCGCGCTTGAATGACACAATAATCAATTAATGAGAACGAACCATATGAAACAAACTAAATTTAAGAAAACTAAAAAAGATGTGCTCCCTCACGAAAAAGCATTGAAAGCCGTCGAAGCGGAAATAAAATCGCTAACGACACAGCTAGCTACAGAAACCAATGCAATCAACATCAGCGCCTTTCAGCAAAAACTTAAGACATTTCAAAAATCTAAGTTACAGCTTGAAAACAAAATTAAACAGGTAACCCTGGATAACAGCGAGATGGCAAATGACATGGCGCAGAACACGAGTAGTAACAAGATCATCGCTTTCACCTCAGCATTCAATTTGCCTGTACACCTCACGGGCAATGCGATGCCAGAGAGTGGTAACGTGCCTTCGAGCGTGTCGGGTGAAGCCTCATTCACTGACAACGATGTTGTGTGCACGGAACCCAATAGCGAACAAGCAACACCAGCAAGCTCAACGCCCAACTCGCTACCATCACCCAGTTTACCAAACACGCCGAATGTTGGCTTAACGTCTTCGATCAATCGCTTTCTTGCCTCTAAAAGTACCCCCCCGAGTGCACCAACGATTGTGCCCGCATTGAAAGTCACGACAGTCACATTACCCGTAACTACGAGCATAGTGAGCACACCAAATGACCGTCAATTCGATGACGAGGATGATCGCAGCGCACTGGATGTCTTGAAGCAGCATTATGGCGAACATGATGTGGAGAATTTGCAGACAACCTTAGATCAAAAATCCAAATTCTTTTAATAGGTGTTGGGTAAAGCGCGCTGAGGTATTCCCACAAATTAAGTTCTGACCTCGCAAACATTTAAACCGTTCGCCCTTGATGCGGCGCACTTGCGCCATCTCGAAGGGCGAAAGGTTAGAGTTCCTATCCTTTCTTTAGGGAGCAAAAAAAACGTATTACCCCTCAAAGATGACATGCGACGCAATTTGTAGGGATACCTCAGCGCGGCACCCAGGAAATATGTCATCAGGATAGCTCAGTTCACAATGACTTAGATCAATCCCAATTCTTTCACCGTATCGCGCTCTTTGCGTAATTCGTCTAATGTTAATTGAATTTTTTGTTTGCCAAATTCATTCTGCGGGATACCCGTCACGACTTGAAGGCGGCCATTCTCGGTGCGACATGGGAATGAGAAAATCAATCCTTCATCAATACCATACTCACCTTGCGAACAACGTGCGACGGAAAATAATTCGCCAGCCACAGTGTCATGACTAAGATGATACACTGTTTGCAAAGCACCATTCGCCGCGGATGCTGCGGAAGAAGCACCACGCGCTTTAATCACATTGGCACCACGCTGTTGAATCATGGGTATAAATTCATTTTGTAACCAGTTGAGATCGGTAATGACGTCGGTCGCTGGTCGTAAATTAATTTTTGCATTATAGATGTCAGGATATTGCGTGGCTGAGTGATTGCCCCAAATAATCATTTCACTCACCGCCGTCACATCCACACCGGCCTTAATCGCCAACTGTGAACGCGCACGCAATTCATCGAGCATCGTCATGGCATAAAAACGATCACGCGGTACATCCGGTGCATTGTGCATCGCAATCAAACAGTTGGTATTGCACGGATTACCCACCACAAAAACGCGTACATCGCTAGCAGCATGTTCATTAATTGCACGGCCCTGCCCGGTAAAGATTTTGCCATTGATGTTGAGCAAATCGGCGCGTTCCATGCCAGCTTTGCGCGGCACGGATCCCACTAAGACAGCCCAATTGACATCTTTCATCGCCACATTGACATCAGACGTCACCGTCACATTTTTCAACAATGGAAATGCGCAATCTTCCAATTCCATTTTGACGCCTTGTAGCGACGGCAATATTTGTTCTAGCTCGAGCAAACTTAACTCAACTTCAGTATCCGGACCAAACATTTGCCCCGAGGCAATCCTAAAAATAAGTGCGTAGCCAATTTGGCCCGCGGCGCCTGTCACAGCAACTTTTACGCGTTTAGTCATGGTATACTCCTTTGTCAATGCTCTGGCTTAATGAGCTGGCTATTCTAACGCGAAAACATAAAAGTATGTATGCCAAATTTTAACAAATTACCGCCACTCAGCTTATACATCCATTTACCATGGTGTATTCAAAAATGCCCCTATTGTGATTTCAACTCACATGCTGTGAAAGGGAATTTGCCGGAAGCTGCCTATGTGGCAGCGCTCCTCGATGAATGCGATCATCATCTCCCGCAATGTGGTGATCGCCCACTCGTCAGTATTTTTTTTGGTGGTGGCACACCGAGCCTTTTTTCTGGTCAAGCGATTGGGCAAATTTTGGATGGTATGGCCACGCGCTTTGACTTCGCAGCCGATATTGAAATCACCTTAGAAGCGAATCCCGGCACCGTTGATCAAGCGCGTTTTCACGACTTTAGAACAGCTGGCGTGAATCGTTTGTCCTTAGGCATACAGAGTTTGCAAGACGATAAATTAAAACGTCTAGGACGCATTCACGATCGCGCGCATGCACTGAAAGCGATCACACTGGCACAGGCAGCCGGTTTCGATAACTTCAATGTTGATTTGATGTATGGCTTGCCTGATCAATCCTTAGAAGACGCACTGGCCGATTTAGACGATGCACTGCAATTACAACCACCGCATTTATCTTGGTACCAACTCACCATCGAACCCAATACCGTATTTTATCGTCATACACCCACGCTACCAGCGGACGACCTCATCTGGGACATGCAAGTAGCCGGCATGGAGCGACTGCGACACGCTGGCTTAGCGCAATATGAAGTATCTGCGTATGCACGCGACGGTCGGCAATGCAAACATAATCGCAATTATTGGGCGTTTGGTGATTATCTAGGACTAGGCGCAGGTGCACACAGCAAACTCACACACCCGACGCATATCGTGCGCTATGCACAACGCAAACAACCCCGTGATTATTTAGACGCGAGCAAACGTCGTGATCTGAAACCAAATATGATCAGCGATGAGGATGCCATTTTTGAATTTATGCTCAATGCACTGCGATTAACGGATGGCGTACCCATTGACTTGTTTAGCGAACGCACGGGCGTGGCCTTAGAGAAAATTAGCGATACTTTGCAGTTGGCAAAACAAAAAGGTTTATTGACTGCAGAGACGACACACTTACGGCCCACCGCATTGGGTAAAAAATTCTTAAATAATTTAGTGAGTCTATTTCTATGAGTCTTCATGGTGGGCACGCCCGCGTTGCGGTCTTTGCCCACCCTACGGTAATTACCGTAACGAAAAATTATTCATGAAAATATACCGTAAAATATATCGTAGGGTGGGCAAAGACCGCAACGCGGGCGTGCCACCAATCAAATGACAACAATCAACACCCATGCATCAACACAAGAATTGGCCGCAATACACATTCACAAATGCGTAAGCCAGTCCCAAGGAATAAAAATCAAGATTTTTGACTTGGCCGCCGACTTGTAAACGAATCGCACTCAATGATATGACAAAACTTTGGTTGAGGGCGTAACTCGCACCGATGCCGTAGATGGGTTTCCAAGCAGCAGTATATGTGTTTTTACCGCACTGGATGTTTTGGTTTACGGCTTCAGGTGGCGGGATAAATGGTCCACTAAATGCGCCAGAAACTGTGCTGTAAACATAACTCACCCCACCCTCAATGAACGCTTCAAAGCCTTGTATATCGAAAGAACCACGTACCATTAAATCCGCGTCTTTGACACGTACAGAAGGATTGGTACAAGGCGTTTGATTGCCCGTGTCATAGCGCGTTTTAGAAAATAGGTTGCCGCCAAACTCCACCCCCGCATAATTATTGTATTTATAACCAATAAAAATACGTTGCCCCCATTGTGAAGACTTTGGTTTTGCGAGCACATTGATTTGGGTACACGTAGCTGGTGATGGTCCACCAGGGGTGTCTGGAATACAATTACCTTGTACAAATTGTTCATTACCAGAGTTGGTGGCAGGGCCAGTAGCGAAACCAAGATAAAAACCCGGGAGAACCGCATAAGCTGGCTGCACGATCAAGCTGGTGATGACCACGGTGCTGAGTAATGAGCGCTGGAATATCCTTTTAGCCATGGGTTTCTCCTTGAGACCAGAAAAGGCATACAAGCTTAATTTTTTGCACTGCTATTGTCTAGCTTTTAATCTTCACTTCGGTTAATCCCGGTTTGTTACCGGATTACATTCGCTCTTCATCGTACGCGTGCCCGGCTTTTGTTTGTTTCAATGTTCTACGAATTTATCCTATGCGCTCCACCCATGACCTTACCCACAAATAACATCCCAATTATTAGTAAAGGTAGGGTGGGCACCCCTCGAGACAGCGCTACGCGCTTCCTCGGGGCGAACGGGATTGGCAGCGTGCCCACCATGAATACATGAAGGCATAAAAGCAAAAGCCGGGCACGGGAACGGGTACGTACACGAAAAACAAGCGCCGGGCTCGCAAACGTTCACGAAAAAGCCTACACCCGAGTAAATTGTAATTCCCAAATTGCACGGCCTTCGCGAATGGCACGACGTTCGAATTTACTCAAGATCGGACGAAACTCAGAGCGCGCAGCATATTGATCAACACCTGCAAGGTTACGCAATGCTTTTTCCGCAGAGAGCACTTTCATCATATGACACGCATAATCTTCCCAATCCGTCGCTAAATGCAAGGTGCCACCGATTTGTAACTTGCTCACCACCAACTGAATAAAATCCGGTTGGATGAGTCGGCGTGTATGATGACGACGCTTGGGCCATGGATCCGGAAAAAATATTTGTACGCCAGCTAAACTACTATCCGCAAGATGATCACGTAATACATCCACCACATCAGTATTGATGATACGAATATTACCAAGCTGCGCCGCTTCGATCCCTAAACACAAGGCACCAATGCCGGGTAAATGCGTCTCAACGCCCATGAGATTGATATCGGGGCGTGCTGCAGCACAAGCCAATAATGATTGTCCCGTGCCAAACCCAATTTCTAGATATGTTGGCGCGATACGACCAAACACTGTCTCGTAGTGCAGCATGGTTGCCTGCTCTTTGGGTTGCAACAATATCTTGGGCGCCAAGGCCGCGACCGCACGGGCTTGACCCGCTGTGAGGCGTCCATCACGCCGTACAAAACTGCGACGATGACGAGGGACCGTTGACAACGGATGGTGACTATCTTTTTTGTGGGCTGCCGAATTCATTCATCAACTCTTTAAAGCTTGCATAACGAAGGGGGCTGATTTTAGCACTCTCAACCGCTGCTTGCACAGCACAACCTGGCTCAGCCATGTGCCTACAATCACGGAAACGACAGCCACGCGCATACGCACTTATTTCTTTAAAGCCCCCCAATAATTCTTGTTCACTGACTGGCCATAAATTGAATTCACGCACGCCGGGCGAATCGATAAGCTGGCCACCATCCGGTAAATGATAGAGTCGCGTGGCCGTCGTGGTGTGTTTACCACTGCCTTTGGCGGAGACTTCACCAATACGTATCGTTTCCTCACTGCCCAAACCAGCGATGATAGAAGACTTACCCACCCCTGAAGGACCCACTAAGACAGCTGTTCGTTTTTTAAGCACATCGCTCAATGACTGCAAACCCGATTGGCCCACGGCCGTAGAAAAGATCACCTGATAAGGCACTTGCGCATACGGCGCCAAACGTTCACGCGCAGCAACCAAGCCATCCGCATCCAGCAAATCAATTTTGTTCAAGACTAAAATGGGTTCGATGTGTAACAATTCCGCCGCGATCAAATAACGATCCACTAAATGTTCAGAAAAAATGGGGGGCGGCGCCATGACGATCAAAATGGCATCCACATTCGCCGCGATAGGACGCGCTTTGCCGCGTTTATCCCCGCGCGTGAGCACAGACGTACGTGGTTCAATACTGATCACCGTGCCGCGGTGTGTAGGATCTGGCACAAAGCGCACTCTGTCACCCACCACGGGGAGTGGCTGGTTACGCTTGAGATGGCACTGAAATACTTGCCCATCTTGGGCTTCAACTGCGACACTATTGCCAAAATAGGAAATAATAAGCCCCACGGCTTCTGGCTGTTGTTCTTTTTCTGTTGTATTTTGCATATCGTTCGCTGCTATCTAAGAAGGAATATATAGTACATGAAAATTTACCTCGTCGGAGGCGCTGTACGCGATAAATTACTCGGCTTACCCGTCAAAGAAAAAGACTATGTGGTCGTGGGGGCGAGCGTCGCTGACATGTTACAACTAGGGTATAAGCAGGTAGGCAAAGAATTTCCGGTTTTCCTCCATCCTAAGACCAATGAAGAATACGCGTTGGCGCGTATGGAGCGCAAAGTAGGGCCTGGCTATAAAGGATTCACTTTCGACACTTCCACGCAAGTCACCCTCGAAGAAGATTTGGCGCGTCGAGATTTGACTATCAACGCCATGGCGCTAGACCTCGACAACAACACGATCGTTGATCCTTATGGCGGGCAAGCAGATTTGGCGGCGAGACGCTTACACCACGTTTCACCCGCTTTTGCTGAAGACCCAGTGCGCATCCTGCGCGTTGCGCGCTTCTTCGCACGTTATGGCGACTTAGGTTTTGTTGTCGATGCTGACACCTTGCAATTGATGCAAAGCATGGTCGATAAAGGTGAAGTGGACGCACTCGTCGCGGAACGTGTGTGGAAAGAATTGGAACGCGCACTCGGCGAAGCACATCCCGAAAAATTTTTTGAATTACTGCACGCGTGCAATGCACTGCCCATTTTGTTTCCCGCCATTCAAATGGATAGCGGTGGCATGCATGCATTGCGCCAAGCAGCGAGGATGGGCGCAGAAACAATCGTGCGCTTTGCGGCATTGTGTCACAACCTAGGTGAGGATAAACAAAATTTACGCGCGCTCTGCAACCGTTACCGTCTTCCTAATGCATACACAGAGCTCGCGCAACTCACCGCGTCACATTACATCACCGCTTTAAATGCCAAACATTTAACGGCCAATGAACTCACACATTTTTTTAGCCGTCTAGATATTTACCGCAGAAACGATCGTTATCTGGCATTTCTCGCCGCCTGCCAGGCTATTGCGCAAGCGACGCAATGCGATTTTGATAGTCATTATCTCATCGCTGCCGCAGATATAGCCAAATCAGTGGATGTGCAAGCATTACTCGCGCAAGGATTAACACACGGTGCACTTGCTAGCGCATTGCAACAGGCACGCCAAGAAAAAATTGCTAGCTGGTTGTCCACGCAAACTTGAAACGAGTATAATAACCAGCCAGCGGTTCCCGCTAACCTTACGCATCCCACTCTGGGATAGCAGTGTGCCAGGTGACAAGTCTTTATCATCGGCCAACGGTTTGTTATGATCCCTGACTATGTCTACGATTACTTAAAAGTTTTTAAAGGAGATTTTTCGATGGTACGTTTTGTAAAAACTGCATTGTCAGCAGCACTTCTCACACTAACCACCCAATCTTTTGCAGCTGATACCACCACCAATATCAGCCCAGCAGAACGCAGCAAAATTGAAGAAGTCGTACATCAGTATCTGCTGAATAAACCAGAAGTTATTGTTGAAGCGGTGCAAAATTTCCAGCGTAAACAATATGAACAAGCTGAAGCCACCGTGAAAAAGACGCAAGAAAATGTTGCCGTCTTTGCAACCCCACTCTTCCGTCAAGCGAACGACCCAGTTGCTGGCAACCCAAATGGCAAAATCTCCATCGTCGAATTCTTTGACTATCAATGTCCACATTGCATCGATATGGCACCGACGATCGCTGCCATCATCAAAGCCAACCCCGATGTGCGTGTGGTCTTCAAAGAATTCCCCATCCGTGGCCAAATGTCTGACATGGCGGCACGCGCTGCTTTGGCTGCCAACAAACAAGGCAAATATTATGAATTTAGCCATGCCCTGTTAGGCTCCAATAAACCGCTGACCCAAGCTGTCATCTTTGAAACAGCTAAAAATACCGGCGTCAATCTGGATCAATTGAAGAAAGACATGAATGACGCTGTAGTCAATGGCCAGCTGAAAAACAATGTCGAATTAGCACAAAAATTAAAACTGTTTGGTACGCCAGCCTTCTTTATTGGTAAGACAGATGCCAGTGACAGCAAGTCGATCAGCTATGTGCCTGGACAAATGGATCAAACACAATTGCAAAAAGCTATAGACAAAGCGAAGTCATAAACAGACGAACCACCCACTGATACCCATGAGCTGCTATAGCACCTCATGGGTATTCCTTTACTAGCGGCAAGGAGAATCGGATGTTAAAAAACGTATTGCGTTTTTGGTTCACAGGCATAGCATTGGTAATTTTCAGTGTGACGGCACATGCCGAGTTGGTAAAAAACTTATTCCACCAAAGTGGCGATCCTGTCGCTGGCAATCCCAAAGGCAAAGTGACTGTTGTTGAATTTTTCGATTATCGTTGTGGACACTGCGTTGAAATGGATCCCATCTTGCGGCAAATCATGGGCAGCAATTCGCAAGTGCGCGTGGTTTATAAAGAACTCCCCATTCGTGGCAAATCGTCCGAGTTAGCGGCACGCGCGGCACTCGCAGCCAATAAGCAAGGCAAATATCAATCACTACACCATACACTCATGACCGCGAGTCAACCGCTCACTGAACAATTCATCATGGAAGCAGCGACATCCCACGACATAGATACCACGCAACTGAAAAAAGATATGTATAGCGAATCAGTATCTAAACAATTGCGACATAATGAATCGCTGGCAAATCAACTGGGTATTGATGGCACCCCCGCTTTCTTGATTGGCCCCACGAATGCACGCACCATGCAAGAAGTGAAATTTGTGTTAGGCGGCTTAAGTCGCTCTGAGTTACAAAACGAAATTCATCGCCACAGCGCTTCGTAAGCCCCCCTTCGATTTTTTGCAAAAAACCGTAACCGGGTGAAGCCATGGCTTCACCCACAAGTACAGCTTCAGCGTTTTGTCTTGTCCTCCCGGCCATTAACGCTGTCATCCCCAGCAAAATCACTGTCATCACCCCCAGCAAAATCACTGTCATCACCCCCAGCAAAATCACTGTCATCACCCCCAGCAAAATCACTGTCATCCCCGCGCAGGCGGGGACCCATTTTTCATGACGATAAACAATGGAACAGATGCGATGGGTCCCCGCCTGCGCGGGGATGACAGTGATTTTGCTGGGGATGACAGTGTTGGTGGCGATGATGACAGTGATTTTGCTGGGAAGGACAGTGTTGGTGGCGACGAGGACAGTGATTTTGCTGGGAAGGACAGTGTTGGTGGCGACGAGGACAGTGTTAATGGCCGGGAGGACAGTATTCGGAATATTATTTGTGGGTAAGGCGCATCCTTCGAATCGACCGCATCGAGGGCGATGGTTAACGTCGTCGCCTGAGTGAAGCGCGTAACCCGGAAATCCGTCACCCAAGATCCAACCCACCTTTCTCAAAGATGTCGCCGCACAAAAAATAATGCTATAAAAATCTAGAGGACTCAATGGAGACTATGTCTATGATACGAATATGGAAACAATCGATCGCCATGGCACTGTTATGCAGCATCAGCCTTGGCGCTAAAGCCCAATATGTGCTTGCACCACCTTGCTTGGTGACACAACTCACCTCAGGTTACACGCGCTTAGCGAGCATTGCCGAGTTAGAATTACTACGCATCAGTGAAACAGGCCTCAGTCAACTGATCCAAGCAAAAACCAACCACAGCACGCGATGTGGCGGATTTTTGGATGTCACAGAAGAAGCTGAGCAATTTGGCATTCACAACGCAGATCGTGCACAGCAGTTTTTAAAGCAACAAGCACAAGCAACGCACACGCCACATCACGTGGAATATCATATTCAATATCCCGACGCTGTGGCCACACTACTCAAAGACTTAAACCCTACACAAATGTGGGACAACTTAAGCACGCTCACCGCTTTTAAAAATCGCCATGCAAAGTCAGCTGAAGGCAAAGCTGCTGCCGAGTGGTTCAAAACACAAATCGAAACACTTGCCGAACAATACCATCGTGACGACGTGCATGTCTCATTCGTCAAAACCAATGGCTACCAACAACCCTCCGTGGTCGTAAAAGTAGGCAATACCGATCTACCAGGCATCGTGATCAGCGCACATATGGATACTATCGTCATGTTTTCACAACGCCAACCAGGCGCTGATGACGATGGCTCAGGCAGCGTGACGACCTTAGAAACCGCACGTAACCTGTTGGCGAGCGGCATGAAATTCAAGAAACCGATTTACTTCATTTGGTATGCTGCCGAAGAAGAAGGATTGGTGGGTTCAAAATTCGTGGTCAACGAATTTAAAAAGAAAAAAATACCCGTCGATGCTGTCTTACATTTTGACATGACGGGTTATGCATATAAAAATGATCCCAGCATGTGGGTCATGACGGATTATGTTGATGAGGATTTAACAAACTTTATTGAGCAATTAATCAAGACGTATGTTAAACAACCCGTGAAACATTCCGAATGTGGTTATGCATGCAGTGACCACGCCACATGGGATAAAAATGGTTATCCTGCTGCCATCGCCGCGGAGGCTGCTTATGAAAATACCAACAAAGCGATGCACACGACGCAAGACACCATGGATAAACTCTCGCTCCGTCATATGACGGATTATGCCAAACTCGCCAGTGCATTTGCCGTTGAATTGGCTGAACCTATCGCACCGACCTATTAATCATTGTCACAGGAGACATGTATGTCCACCAAATTTTCACATCGCACGACTTTATTAGCCGCTGCACTGACTGCCATGGCCAGCTGCGCTTATGCCAACACGCCGGCATCCCGAATTATCATCGCGCCCAACTGTTTATTGCAACAAGTACACGCGCCCTACACTACCTTAGCCAAAACTGAAGAACTCTCACTCATCTCATTGGGTATGAACAGTATTCCAGCACTGATGCATGCCAAGCATGCGCCTGACGCTTGCGGTGGGTTTAAAGACGTGACCGCTTCGGTAACCAAACATAATATCCAATTGCAAAATAAAACGCATGTCCATGCCTTCTTAGTCAAGCAAAGCAGACCACAACCATCACTGTCTCATGCATCCTATGCGATCCGCTACGAAGCAACTGTCAACCCACTGTTAAAGCAAATTAATCCACAAAACATTTGGAATGACATCGTCGCGCTCACTAACTTTGAAAATCGTTATGCCAACTCAACGAATGGCAAAATGACAGCTGAATGGCTCAAAACCACCGTGGAAACTTTAGCTAGAAATAACGTTCGTAATGATGTCAACGTGACCCTCGTTAAAACGAGTGGTTACAAGCAACCGTCGGTAGTGGCAAAAGTTGGCGACGGCGATGGACCAGGCATCGTGATTGGCGCACATATGGACACCATCGTGATGGGTAAAACACGCCAACCAGGCGCAGATGATGATGGCTCAGGTACCGCGACCTCTTTAGAAACGTTACGGGTATTGTTGAACAATGGCATGCATTTCAAAAAACCCCTCTACTTCATTTGGTATGCCGCAGAAGAAGAAGGCTTGGTAGGTTCGCAAGACGTCGTCTCCGATTTTATAGACAAAAAGATCCCTGTCGATGCCGTGCTACAATTTGATATGACTGGTTTTACTTATCACAACGATCCAACCCTTTGGTTAATGACCGATCATGTCAACAAATCCTTAACCGATTTTGTTGAGAAATTAGCAAATACTTATGTACAACAACCGGTGAAACGCACGCGCTGCGGTTATGCTTGCAGTGATCATGCGTCATGGACAGATGAAGGATTTAATGCCGCCATGCCTTTCGAAGCGAAAATGGGCAGCGATAATCCTGCCATCCATACGACGCGTGATACCATGGATAAAATATCATTGTCCCATATGACCAATTTTGCCAAGCTCGGGGTAGCATTCATGGTTGAGTTAGCCGAACCATTGAATTAAACAGCATCACCCATGATGGATGTGGTTCGATGAGCTGCATCCATTGTGTATGTCTGCATACCTCTATCATTGCTTAGATTGTTATTATCCCCACCTAAACGTAAAATATGCCCTTTCGTCAATTAAATAGAAGTCACCTATGTTACAAAACATTTTAACACCACAATGGAATGAACTGTTTGACAGCGAAACACAAACACGCGCCTTGAGCAGTCTAGAAGAAGGCCAGATTTTGCACTTTCCCCAGCTCGCCTTTCAATTACGTCCGGAAGAACAGCAATTTCTGAATCCCCAGATCTTAGATCGGCATGCAAAAAATGTCAGTTATCATCCCGAGCGTCATAAACTCTGGGGTGTGCAACACATGACAGATAAAGAACGACAACAATTGAAAGCGATGCTCGACAGATTTTCCTGGCATGCCGTGGGTTTGGTGCAATCACTACTCCCCGCTTATATGCGGCATTTGATGTTGGCACGTACCAGCTTTAGACCCGTGGAAATTGCGGGGCGTGTCACCTCGTATCGCAAAGACGATAAACGCCTACACGTGGATGCATTTCCTTCTGCGCCCAATCAAGGTAAACGTATATTACGCGTGTTTTGCAACATCCATCCCACCGCTGAACGTGTGTGGCGCATCGGCGAACCCTTTGAACGTGTGGCAAACACTTTTTTACATAAGATCAAAAAACCCATACCAGGGTCTTTAGCAGCCATGCGTTTACTCCGTATCACCAAAAGTTATCGCACCCTTTATGATCATTATATGTTGCACATGCACGACCTCATGAAAGCCGACGAAGTGTACCAGCAAGATTGCGAACAACAAGAGGTGCGCTTTGCGCCAGGCAGTACGTGGATTGTGCAAACAGATCACGTTTCCCATGCAGCAATGAGCGGCCAACATTTACTGGAACAAACTTTTTACTTACCTGTAGCAGCGATGGTAGACGCATCGCGTTCACCATTACGGATTCTCGAACGGCTGCTTAAACGCCCTCTCGCTTAAACACTTATCGCCCGGGAGTGCGAGCGAGCACACTGTACCCGAATACCCTGAAGAGGCGCTTCGTGCCGCATCGAGGGCGAACGGGGGTTGTAGGGTGGGCAAAGCGCAGCGTGCCCACCATTTATTTCGCTAGACAATGTAAAAATCATAAGGTGGGCACGCTGCGCTTTGCCCACCTACATTGACTAATAATCGGGATATTATTTGTGGGTAAGGCCATGACAATGACGGGTGCGTAGGTCATCGCAAGCGAGCACACTCAAACCCGGGCATCAGCTCGCAATTTGTTGCGATACAAGGCGATGTGGTTTAACGCGGCCATCTGACATCACTTCACCAATGCCTAAAAATCTCGCATCTTCTGACACCAATCGAACCAGCACGCTGTTAACCGGTAAGGTGGTTCGAATCGGCTGGCCCATGCGTAGATAAAACGCAGCTGCCGTGGATAATTGTACGGTAGGAAACAATTGCACCGCTGTTTCGACAGGCAACAGACAACTATCTAGTGCGTCCAAACCAGCTTCTTGATAAATTTTTTCTAGTGCTGGCAAGGTATACATCCTCGCATCACCATAAGGCGTCACGGCAATACGACGCAACTCAACTACATGGGCGCCACAACCTAATTGAGCAGCAATATCTTCCACTAAGGTGCGTATATAGGTGCCTTTGCTGCAATGTACACGAAAGGTTAATTCATCAGTGGTGAGATCGAGCAGTTCAATATCAAAGATGTGCACATGACGTGGTTTGCGTTCGATTTGAATCCCGCGGCGTGCTAATTCGTATAAAGGTTTCCCTTGGTGCTTAATGGCAGAATACATAGGCGGAATTTGTTGAATATCACCCATGAAGCCCTGCATCACTGCCGTGACACGTTCATCTGTCACCCCAACAATAGGTTTGACTTCAACCACTTCACCTTCAGTATCGCCAGTAGTGGTTTGCACACCGAGTTTGGCGACTACATGGTAGGATTTGTCAGAATCTAACAGGAATTGCGAAAATTTTGTGGCTTCGCCAAAGCAAATAGGCAACATGCCAGTCGCGATAGGATCTAAGCTACCCGTATGACCCGCTTTTTTCGCATTAAACAAGCGCTTCACACGTTGCAAAGCGCCATTAGAGGTCATTTCAGCTGGTTTATCAAGTAGCAATATGCCGTTCACTTGCCTACGCATAAAGTGGTTCCGTTTTGTGTGTCAGTGTCAAAAGTGTGATGACTATTTTTTCTTATCGTCTTTCATCGCGGCATCGATCAAGTTCGATATCTTAAAACCGCGCGCGGTGGATTCGTCATACACAAATTTCAATTCCGGTGCAATGCGCAAATCCACGCTTTGTGCCAAGTGATAACGCAGCGATTTAGCTGAACGATTAAGTGCATCCACCGTTTGCTTGATCTTATCTGCTTCTTCTTCCAACACGCTCACATAGACTTTAGCGTAACTCAAATCACGTGACATGTTCACACTGGTCACTGTCACTAAGTGAAAGCGATCATCCGTCATGTCTTGCAAAAGCATTTGGGCGAGTGTTTTTTGGATCAGATCAGCCACGCGTTGCGTGCGATCGAAGCCTCGTTTCTTCATGCTCAAATTTCTCGCTTAATTTCGATTTTCTCAAAGACTTCGATTTGATCGCCCGATTTAATATCGTTGTAATTTTTCACCGCAATACCACACTCAGTGCCGGCGCGAACTTCTGCGACATCATCTTTGAATCGTCTTAAGGATTCTAATGAGCCTTCGAAAATCACCACGTTATCCCGCAAGACGCGAATCGGAAAATTACGTTTCACTAAGCCTTCTAACACCATACAACCAGCGACGGCGCCCGTCTTAGAGGAACGGAATACTTCACGCACTTGCGCGAGACCAACAATTTTTTCTTGGATCACAGGTGCTAACACACCATTGATCGCTTTCTTCACTTGATTAATGACATCGTAAATGATGTTGTGATAGTGCACATCCACATGGTTCACTTCCATCAATTTGCGTGCTTCGGTATTTGCGCGTACGTTGAAGGCAATGATGATCGCACTAGAAGCAATCGCCAAGTTGACATCACTCTCATTAATACCACCGATACCACTCGAGATAATGTTAACTTTCACTTCATCATTTGATAACTCACGCAATGCTTGCGTCATGGCTTCAACTGAACCAAGTACATCTGCCTTGATGACGATGTTAAGCGTGGTGACAGTCTTTTTCTCATCTTCAATACGCTGTAATAAATCTTCTAGCTTAGGTGCAGAGCGTGCCAACTTCGCTTCGCGATGCTTAGCTTGACGGAAAATCGCCACTTCACGCGCACGTCGCTCGTCTGGCGCAATGACAAAATCATCTCCAGCTTGCGGTACTCCTGACAGTCCCAATACTTCGACAGGAATAGAAGGACCCGCAGCATTAATCGCTTTACCCGTCTCGTCAAATAAAGCACGAATCCGGCCATACTCAAGACCCGCGAGAATGATGTCGCCTTTGCGCAAGGTACCTTGCTGTATGAGTACACTCATCACCGCACCGCGTCCACGATCCACACGGGATTCAATCACCACACCACGTGCAGGACAATCGACGACTGCTTTCAATTCTAAGACTTCTGCTTGTACCAACACGGAATCCAACAGATTGTCTATGCCCATCCCAGTTTTCGCAGAGATCGGGACAAACATCACGTCACCACCCCACTCTTCAGGAATGATGTTGTACTTAGACAGTTCGGTTTTGACGCGATCCGGATCCACACCAGGCTTATCCATCTTATTGACGGCGATGACAATGGGTACATTCGCAG
Organism: uncultured Coxiellaceae bacterium; assembly: GCA_964648015.1. Taxonomy (GTDB): domain Bacteria; phylum Pseudomonadota; class Gammaproteobacteria; order DSM-16500; family DSM-16500; genus Aquicella. The sequence continues at coordinate 91,419 of CAZYKO010000008.1, read as the reverse complement.
CTTTAGCATGCTGAATGGCTTCCACGGTTTGTGGCATGACGCCATCATCTGCCGCCACCACGAGAATAACGATGTCAGTCAATTTCGCACCACGTGCACGCATCGCAGTAAATGCCGCGTGACCGGGGGTGTCTAAGAAGGTAATCGTGCCTTTAGGGGTTTGTACGTGATACGCACCAATATGCTGAGTAATGCCACCTGCTTCAGAGGCAGCCACTTTAGTGGTACGAATATAATCTAACAGCGTGGTTTTACCATGATCAACGTGACCCATAATGGTGATCACGGGTGGTCTTGGTGCAGCGTCCCCATGCACCGCTGTCGACTTTTCTAATGCTTCTTCAATCGCATCGGCACTTACAGGCCGCGCTTTATGGCCCATTTCTTCCACGACTAAGATTGCGGTTTCTTGATCAAGCACTTGGTTAATTGTTGCCATCATGCCGAGCTTCATCATTGATTTGATGACTTCAGCCGCTTTGACAGACATGCGCTGCGCGAGTTCACCTAAGTGAATCGTTTCAGGGATAGCAACATCATGCACCATGGGTGCCGTCGGTCGGGTAAACGCTTGGGTTTTCACTTTGCCATGCATACCAAAGCGTGATTTGCCACCCTTACGCAACGCTAAATCAGATAGATCTTCGTCCGCTACTTTCAGGACACGGCTTAAATCTGCGCCTCTGGCCAATAAAGATTCAAAGTTTGGCTCGACCGCTCGACTACTATCGCGCGACTTACGCTTCTTCTTAGGCCGTTCAACACTTTCAACTTCTTCACCTTGACCAGGGAGACGATGCTTTTCTTTACGTTTGGCAGCAAGAGCCGCCTTGGCTTTATCGTCAGCGGATTCTTCAGCGGGCGCTTCTGCCACCACTTCTTCAGTGAACGTGACTTCTTGCGATGCAGAAGCCTCAGCCTGAGGTGCCGCCACACTCGCCGTTTCAGGTGCTGCAACCACATCTAATACCGGTGTTTCAACAACCGCTTCTACAGCGGGTGCCAGTGCTATATCAGGTGTCGCCACTGTCGCTTCGGGAGCCGCATTGATGTCTTCCAGTTTTACCTTGTTATCTTCTTCCGCAGCACCACGTTTCACATAAGTACGTTTTTTACGCACTTGGATGCTCACCGTTTTACCGCCACCATGCGAACCACCCAGCTTGATTTCGCTGGTCTTTGCACGGCGTAAAACAATTTTCTCGGGTGCGCCATCTTGTTTAGCGCCGTGATGTTGTTGCAAGTAACGCAACAGCTTTTGTTTTTCGTCTTCGCTTACCAGATCAGCCACATGATTGATGTGGTTGATGCCAGCATCATTTAGTTGCCGAAGCAAGCGAGCCGCATCAACGCCAATTTCTTCGGCAAATTGCTGAACTGATACGCCTTCTTTTTCGGTATCTTTAATTATCTTTCTAACCACCTAACTTGCCCCCCAATGCCACTTTGCCGTTGGCTAATGATGCTTTTTTTTGAGTGTTACCACGTTCTGCACCCCGGTATGATAGATAAACCAGGGTGTAGAGGATAGAGTTTTTTTTGTGAGATGATTCAGGAAGCAATCTTTTTAAACCTGCCCCGCTTCATCATCAAACCAAATTTTGCGCGCGGTCATGATGAGTTTAGCTGCTTTTTCTTCATCAAATTCCGGAATTTCTAACAGATCATCGACAGACTGCTCAGCCAGATCTTCACGGGTAACGATGCCATGACTCGCTAGAACATAGGCTGTGTGTTTATCCATGCCTTCCATTTCTAACAAATCTTGAGCAGGTTCCACTTCCAGCGCTTGTTCCTCTGCAATCGCTTGCGTTAATAAAGCAGCTTTAGCGCGCTCACGCAAGTCATTCACGATTGTTTGATCGAAACCGTCGATTTCTAATAACTCTTGTACTGGGACATAAGCAATTTCTTCCAATGAAGAAAAGCCTTCGTTTGTCAAAATTTCAGCCACTTGCTGATCCACGCCCAGTTTTTCTTGGAACAGTTTGAATACTTTTTCGCCTTCTTCGGCAGATTTCGCTTGCGCCTCTTCTTCGGTCATGACATTTAATGTCCAACCGGTTAAATCACTCGCTAAGCGAACATTTTGACCATGTCGACCGATAGCTTGTGACAGCTGATCCGCTTTCACCGCAATGTCCATCGTATGGGTATCTTCATCGACCACAATACTGGCCACTTCGGCTGGTGACATTGCATTAATCACTAATTGCGCGGGATTGTCATCCCATAAGACGATATCAATACGTTCACCACCTAATTCACCCGACACCGCTTGCACCCGCGAACCGCGCATGCCCACACAGGCACCGATAGGATCGATACGGCCGTCATTGGTTTTGACGGCAATTTTTGCTCGGGAGCCTGGATCACGTGCAGCAGCCTTCACATCGATCAATTCTTCACCGATTTCGGGCACTTCAATTTTAAAAAGTTCAATGAGCATTTCAGGCCGGGTACGGCTCAACAATATTTGTGGACTCTTGCTACTATCAGACTGAATTTCATACAAATAGGCACGAACACGATCGCCAATGCGCATCGCTTCATGAGGGATCATTTCGTGACGGGGTAAAATAGACTCAGCATTATTGCCCAAATCAAGCACAATGAAATCACGGGTCACTTTTTTCACGGTCCCCATGATCAGCTGACCAATTTTTTCTCGGTAAGCGTTCACAATCTGTGCACGTTCGGCTTCTAACACTTTTTGAATGATGACTTGCTTGGCTTTTTGCGCCGCAATACGACCAAACTCGACGGATTCCATCGGTTCAGTGATCGTTTCACCAACGTTGACGGTAGGTTGACGTAATTGTGCCTGTGACAAGGTCAAGATGGTCAAGCCATCATCACCTTCTTCCTCTTCATTGGCGTCAGCAATCACACGCCAGTGGCGTGTTGTCGTGTAGTCACCTGTTTTGCGATTAATTTCAACTTTGACATCAATTTCTTGCTCGGCTTTCTTTTTGGTTGCCGTTTCCAAAGCAGCTTCGATGGCTTGAAAAATAACCTCTCTATCCACACCTTTTTCGTTGGATACAGCCTCAACTACTAATAAGATTTCTTTGTTCATAGCGCGACCTCATGCATCATCCAACACGCTAACGTCCAGTGATGGTTAAACTAAAATTTAAGATCCCCAATCAAATTTGCCTTTTCAATGGCAGAAAACGGCACTCTTAGCTCATGTTCCATACCTTCGACAAGAAGATATATGTCATCGCCATCAACCCGTAGTAGCACGCCTTTGAAATTTCGGCGCTGGTTGACAGGCAGGTGCAACTTAACACTGATGCACTTGCTGATAAACTGCTGATAATGCTTAATCTCAAACAACGGCCTATTAATGCCTGGAGAAGAAACCTCCAACCTATAGCGCCCTTCGATCGTCCCGTCTACATCCAACATCGCACCTACTTGATAACTCACCCGCGAACAATCGTCAATGGTAAGCGACGGTGCTTTGTCAATGTATACCCGGAAAATCAGTTGCTTGCCTTCCGGTAAGAGCTCAACGCCCACTAACTCGCAGCCCATGGACTGTATCAATGTTTCAAGTCGTTCATGTAAAGCGGGATCAACTTTTCTCATTCCCGAACCTTTGGCTGCTTTGGTTATTGTTCGTATGCGCTTTAGATCTACTGAAAATAAAAAACCCCATAAGGGGTCTTTTATTTTTTTCTACTTAATTTGGTAGCGGGGGCAGGATTTGAACCTACGACCTTCGGGTTATGAGCCCGACGAGCTACCAGACTGCTCCACCCCGCAGTAACGGTCGCTATTCTATTAAATAAATGTAGCGGCGGCAACTATTATCATCAGATTTGTGAAAGAAAGCTGATGTTTCCTCTTTTCTCATATGGATACTGCCAGTTTTTTGCTAGGATAGAGCCATCTAGCAGAGATTTGCGCAGTACCATTGCCCGTCTCACAACCGGAGACCGTCGTTGGTGCCGTACCTTGATGCGATGAAACTCGTGCTCATCGGCGGCCAAAAACGTAGATCAGAGCATTCACAATCCAATCAACAGTTTATAGCAGGTTATGCGATGCTAAGCAAATACATTGATACAGAAAGAGTGATTCATAGCATTAAAACGACGATTGCCTGCCTCATCGGCGTCGCCCTTACGAAAGTGGTCAGTTTCCCAACTGATCAATGGATTGTCATCAGTATCATTGTGGTCATGTGCGGGCAGCTCTACGTGGGCAGCGTCTTCAATAAAGCCTACTTGCGACTCTTAGGCACCCTCGTTGGCTGTCTGTTTGCTATCGTCGGCATCCTCAGCATGACTTCAGCACAAAGCGAACTTATCGCTGCTATCACGATTGGTTTGTCCGCATTTTTCTTCAGTTATATTGCAACCAGCAATGATCAGTTGATGTATGCTGGCACACTAGGTGCAGCCACGACCACACTCATTATGCTTAGCCCCGATCCAACGATTGCTTATGCCATCGAACGTCTCACAGAAATCAGTATCGGCATTATGATTGCCATGCTGGTATCGCAATTCGTCTTACCAATCCACGCACGCACTCATTTACGTCGCACCCAATCCCTATGTCTCACTTATTTGCGCGATTATTATAATGCTTGCATCATCCATCAGGACACGAATGCAGAAAATATTTCTTCTCAAGATTTGGATGAGCGCATCATCAAATTACTCACCAAGCAACGGCAATTAGCGAAAGAAGCGGGCAGGGAACCACTAGGCGAAACTTTTGATGCACAGTCATGCGTGCGATTGTTACAGCATGAAAAAGAAATCTTACGCGCCATTGATTTCATGCATCATGCCATGACGCAAATCAAGGAGAGTGCCAACACGCCGTTGCCTATAGACAGTGTGCAGCCGTTTAATGAGGCGGTGTTAAGCGCGCTGAACATTTTGTTTAATGTGGTCTCAGAACAAGATGCCAGCAGCGCCCAAATGCCAACTCTCCCCATAGAAGCGATGCGCACCACCTTACAACAATGGGCGATGATACGACCACCTGAAATACGGCTCTATGTAGATGGGTTTATCTTTTCAGCCGAAACCCTAGCGTATCATTTGCGACAATTGGCGAAGCTTAGCAATATTGCGATTGCATCCAGCGCACCCGCGGCTGAGTGAAAAAGGATTTTAGCCTGACGGCAAATACCCGCATCCGCGTGCCCGCGCCTATTTTTAATGCGGATTTTCCAAACTTAACACACCCGAATTATAATCGTAGGCAAATAATTCCGCATAACGTCCCCATTCAATGACGGTTCGCAATACGCGCTCAGCTTCTGCTTCCGAGAGATAATCTTCTAATAATGACAAATAATTTTCTTCTAATGCACGGTGACGAGGATGGCGAATCAATTGATCATAGATATAGCGTGCGAGTGGTACATATTTCTTCAAATGAATAGAAAATATTTTTTTACGCTCTAAAATATCAGCATCAACAAATGATTTACCTTCACTTGTAATTGTAATATCACCTTCAGAGACTTTGGCGAAATGTAGAATTTCTAATAATTCAGTGAGTGGAAATAAGTCGTCAATATCGAGCGTTAACGTATCCGCAAGCACAGGCAAATCCATTTTACCTTGATGTTCGGGCGAATTGAGTAACTCGAGCAAGCCAGTGACTTCAGCGACGCTCGCTTCTGGTAAGCGATAACCAATATCAATGGGTGTGAATTTAGTGGGGCGTTTCTCACCCAACGTCGAGCCTTCATCGTGAGGTGATGTTGTCATTAATGTGTAGATGCGATCCACTTGATTGCGGAAACGTGGATCTAAATCACTACGCGGATAAGGCAATGGAATTTTCAAATCTGAACGGATAGAACCGGGCGTACTATTGAAAATAATAATGCGATCCGCAACCGTAATGGCTTCTTCAATGCTGTGGGTGACAAAAAAGATACTGTTTAAGCCAGTTTTTTTACTCTTCCATAAATCCAGTAAATCATTTTTGAGATTATCCCCAGTCAACACATCTAATGCTGAGAAAGGTTCATCCATCAATAAAATATCTGGATCAACAACCAATGCGCGCGCAAAACCCACCCGTTGTCGCATGCCACCTGACAATTCTTTGGGAAGCGCTGATTCAAAACCATCGAGCCCGATCATATCAATGGCTTTTAATGAGCGTTCACGGCGCTCACTAGGTTGTACACCCAAGGCTTCTAAACCTAATTCCACGTTTTGCAACACGGTGAGCCAAGGCAACAGCGCAAATGTTTGAAACACCATCGAAATCCCACGCACTGGGCCGCGCACCGCATTGCCGCGATAAAAGACCTCACCTGCACTGGGTCGAATTAAGCCAGCGATGATGCGCAACAACGTCGATTTGCCTGAGCCTGATTTACCCAAAATCGCAACGACTTCACCCGCATATAATTTCAAATTAATGTCATCTAACACTAATAATTCTTGGCGATCACCCTTTTTGAATGATTGGTTGACATTAACTAGTTCAATGATTGGCTGTGACATCGCAACCTACTCCAGTGAAAAACGATTGATGGCATAAGCATAAAGCGGGCGCCAAAATAGACGATTGTATATGAGGACTAACACACACATCATACCAATCCCAAGACCGATACGGGAGAAATCACCCAAGCGCGTGTAAACGGAAATATACGCACCCAATCCTTTTGCTGTAATCGTCGTGCTTCCCCAGCTCGCGACTTCAGCGACGATACTCGCATTCCATGCACCACCCGCTGCCGTGATTGCACCCGTGATGTAATATGGCGCAATAGCAGGCAAAATAAGGCTACGCCAGCGCAACCACCCCACGGCACCGAAATTATCTGTGACTTGCAGCAAGTCCTTGGGAATGGTGGATGCCCCCGCAATGACATTAAACAAAATGTACCATTGCGCCCCCAAAATCATGAGTGGCGTTAGAAAAATATTCGCATTTAAGTGATAGCTGACGATCAACATGACAATAAAGGGGTAAAACAAATTAGCCGGAAAGGCCGCAAGAATTTGCGCAATCGGTTGCACAATTTGCGCCGCGCGTGGCTTCAAACCAACCCAAACCCCCACGGGCACCCAGATCAATGAGCACAAGAAAATCAGCACAAACACACGTACCGTGGTGATTAAACCCAATACAAAGACATGGCGTACTTCTTGTAATGAAATATTTTCCATAAAATAATGCGTCACAAAAATGATCGCGAGCGCTCCAATACTAAAGGTGATGACATACCATAAATACTCATACACGCGATCGATGACTGAGCCACTTTCAGCTATGAGAATGCGCTTGGGTGAAGAACGAAACAGTTTCATATTAATGAAGGCATCGTTCATACGCGTGAGCTTAGGCCCCAAAACACGCATTAAACGTGTACGTCTGAAGAGATTGATTACCCAAGATTCTGGTTTTTCCGCACCTTGCTTTTCACTTTTGAATTTATCTGACCAAGCGACCAGTGGCCTAAATAAAAGTTGATCATAAATAATGATGACAATGAACATGGCAAGGACTGCATAAACAATGGCATGCATATCCGCTGCTTTAATCGCAGTGGCGATATAGGAACCGATACCAGGTAAGAGGATACTTTGATTCGACACGGTAATCGCTTCGGAAGCCACCACAAAAAACCAACCGCCTGACATCGACATCATGGTGTTCCATAACAAGCCCGGCATCGAATAAGGCACTTCAATACGCCAAAAGCGTTGCCATGTCGACAAATGAAACATACGCGCCGCTTCTTGCAATTCTGCCGGCACAGAACGCACGGTTTGGTAAAAACTAAACGCCATATTCCACGCTTGCGAGGTGAAAATCGCAAAAATAGCTGCGCATTCAGGCCCCATCCAACTGCCGGGGAACATCGCAATAAACGTGGTAGTCGCGATCGTTAAAAAACCGAGAATCGGTACGGACTGCAACACATCGATCATGGGAATGATCAGCTTTTCAGCGCGCGCATTTTTTGCCGCCAAGGTGCCAAAAATAAAGGTAAAGAGAAAAGAAAAAACCAGCGCAATCAACATACGCATCACCGTACGCGCCGCGTAAAATGGCAGCGCCGACGCATTTAAGGAAATAGGAATTTCCTGACCCACCCGATAGGGTGTTGTCATTTGTTCCGCATTCCAAGCAAAAAACATGATCACAGCCAACACGAGCAATAACGCCAAAAAATCCCAGTAATTTGGATATACTCTCGCTCGATAAGCTGTTTTCAATTTTTCGCTAAAAATATTCATGCCAACCCTTCTCAACCTTGGTCGTTATATAAATAAGGTACGTCCACCATCCACATTGAGCACTTGTCCGGTCATATAATCTGCATCACGCACCAGAAATAACACTGCTTTGGCGATATCTGCCGGCACGCCATGACGCAATAACGCCGTACGCTGAATGATTTTCTGCTTCGCCGTTTCATCCAATACATTTTCACCTTCCGGCCAGATAATAGCCCCCGGGGCGACCGCATTGACCCGAATGGCGGGTCCCAATTCTTTTGCCAGTGACTTGGTCATCATCACCAGGCCGCTTTTTGCAATGCAATACACCGAATAATCACGCATCGGTGACGCCGCGTGTATGTCGGTAATGTTAATGATCGAGCCAGCATGTTGACGCAAATGCGCTGCGGCAGCTTGTGCTAAGAAAAACGGCGCACGCAGATTACAATTGATTAATTCATCCCAAGCAGCAAGGCTGATGTCTTCATTTAAAGGCGTTGGGTAAAAGCAGGAAGCATTATTGATGAGTACATCCAATCTCCCCCAACAATCAACAGCTTGCGCAATCAAGGGTTTAACGCTCGCAAATTCAGTTAACGCCGCGGCCAGCGCTATGCTAGAATTCGGGCGCTCGTGGTTCAACTCAGCACACAATTTTTCAGCTGCTGCGCGCGACGTGTGATAGTGAATGATCACATTCATACCCGCAGCATGCAGCTGTCTCGCGATGGCTGCGCCAATACGTCTTGCCGCACCGGTGATGAGTGCCACCTGCGTTGATGATTGTTTTTGCATAAAATTTTTCCTACTCGGCACGCTATTATATGACAACTTTAAGCAATCTGCCCCTACCAAACGCTGAAGCCAACGCTCGCAGTCAAATGCTCCGCGACTATATTCGCCAATGTATCGATAAGCAAGACGGGAAGTTGAGTTTTGCTGATTTTATGCACCAAGCACTCTATCACCCCACCCTGGGTTACTACAATGCCAGCACGTTTCGCATTGGCGCGCAGGGAGACTTTGTCACAGCGCCCGAGCTTTCCCCTATTTTCGCGCAGTGTCTTGCCGTGCAATGTGCACAAATTTTTGCTGCCTTAGGCAGTGCAAACATCTTAGAACTTGGCGCCGGTAGCGGGCGACTTGCACAGGATTTAATCGCAGCCCTCGAAAAGACTTCACCCGTTGAACGGTATTGTATCTATGAGCCAAATCTTGGCTTGCGCGAACAACAAGCAGCCTTTTTGCAAGCACACTGTGCGGCCTTCGATCGTATCGAGTGGCTCACGACACTCCCTAAAAATTTTTGCGGCGTGATGATTGCCAATGAAGTGTTGGATGCATTGCCCGTGAATCGTTTTTGTTTAAAAGATGGCATCATCCAAGAATGTTTCGTGCATGATGAGGGTGAAGCATTCGTTTGGCAACTAGGGGAACCGAAGAGCGAAGGCTTAAAGACTGCCGTGCAAGCACTACAATCTGAGCTAGACTTGCCGCGGGAATATACGTCGGACATTAACCTGGGGTTACCGGCGTTCGTGCAACAACTCTGTGATACTTTACAGGCCGGCGTGATTTTATTCGCTGATTATGGCTATGGACGCGCAGAGTATTATCATCCCGATCGTGATCAAGGCACACTCACCTGTTTTTATCAGCATCATCGCCACGCTGATCCGCTGATATTGCCTGGTTTACAAGACATTACCGCGCATGTGGATTTCACGAGCGTGATTGAAACAGCGCATGCTGCTGGCTGCGAACTCGCAGGTTATGTGACTCAAGCAGGGTTTTTACTCGCTTGTGGATTGACCGAGTTGGTGCATGCAGCGGAGCAAACATTGCCGCCTGTGGCACAGTTTGAATTGCATCAAGCAGTGAAAGTGTTGACCTTCCCCTCAGAAATGGGCGAAGTCATCAAAGTGATGGCCCTTAGCAAACAAATGCCGCTACCACTGATCGGCTTTGGCATACAAGACAGACGACGCTATTTGTAAGGTAGTGGTTCGCAACCCCAATGCTGTGATCCGCGCCAAAAATGCTGTGACCCCCGCTATAAAACTGCTGTCATTCCCGCGCCCCTCTGTCATTCCCGCGCCCCTCTGTCATTCCCGCGCAGGCGGGAACCCATCCCTAACGCTCGATAGTTGTAGCGGTGAGAAATGGGTTCCCGCCTGCGCGGGAATGACAGAGGGGCGCGGGAATGACAGCAGTTTTGGCGGCCACCCTGTAACAGCGCTTAAACTATTTCGTATCTAAATGTATCTTCACAAAAAAACGTCTGATGACCGGCGCGAAGATCACACCTAAGATTAAAATAAACATCAAGCCGCTAAAGAGCGCATAACAACCTGCAAATATTTTGCCGGCAACGGTATGCAATTCACCCATGGGCCCCATGCCAGATAAGATCATCGAAGCATTCACGAATGCATCCACCCACGGCATTTTTTCAAACAAGTGATAACCGAGCATGCCGATAAAGAGTGAAGCCAAAATCACACCCCAGCCAATCGCGATGTTCCGCAATAAATGCGTAAAAAATGCTGTGTGCGATAAGAGGGGATGATGATTCACTGACTCATTCCTTGGTTAATGACATGATTTCACGATTAATGGAAAAGCTAAGGACGGTACGCACCACAACGATGATGGCTAACAACCCCACTGAATAATAATCCGGCGTGGTGGTCGAGCCAATGAGGTCTGCCGCGACGATACATTCCAGACCCAAGAGCAAAGTGCGACCCAAACTGAGACGAAAATCGTTAATGCACGTTTCCTGATCGGGCATACAGCCTTTGCTTAAGTAGGTTAAATATCGCGTTAACGCAAGGCCAACACCGCACAAGATGATAAGTATGCCAGTAACAGAGACAGCATGTTGAAAAAAAACGAGTATTTGGTGAATCCATTCCCAAGTGACCATCGTTCCCTCGATAGTAAAAACAATAGATTAGCTCAGTATAACTGAAAGCTTAAGGCCACGCCTAGTTTAGAAAGGGTGGTGTAAACTGAAGGTATGAAACCATCGATAGATGACATTAAGCAGGCAGCCGCGCGCATCCGGCCCTATATACGTGAAACGCCTGTGATGACCAGTGAGACGATTAATCGGATCACACGGGCCGATTTGTTTTTTAAATGTGAAAATTTACAAAAAACCGGCGCGTTTAAAATTCGCGGCGCCACGAATGCGGTGTTATCACTCTCGGCCAGCAAAATGCAACATGGGGTAGCGACCCATTCGTCCGGCAATCATGGTGCAGCGTTAGCTCTAGCTGCCAAAAACCTTGGTATACCTGCCTATATTGTGATGCCCAATGATTCACCTCAAGTGAAACAACGTGCGGTTACCCACTACGGCGCGCATATCACATTTAGTAAACCGGGTATTGTGGCTAGATTAGCAACCTTACAAGAAGTCGTCAGCACGACGGGCGCCACCGTGGTGCCACCTTATGATGATGTGCGCATTATCGCTGGACAAGGCACCGTGGCATTAGAATTGCTCGAACAAACAGACAACTTGCAAATGGTCGTGGTGCCGGTCGGCGGTGGCGGATTAATCGCTGGCATGAGTATTGCTTTACATGCGCTCGCGCCTCACATCCAAGTGATTGGCGCAGAACCAGATACTGCTGATGATGCCACGCAATCATTTCAACAAAAAATACGCGTGAATAATACCAAAGCAAGTGGCATTTGTGACGGCTTACTCGTCACGGTTGGCGAAATTACTTTTCCGATCATGTTGAAACATGTGCACAAGATGATGACAGTGAAAGAAAAAACCATTTTGCTCGCAATGAAATTAATTTGGGAGCGCATGAAATTAGTGGTGGAACCCTCGGCCGCGATAGCACTCGCGGTGATATTAGAAAATCCGGATTATTTTCGCGACAAACGCATCGGTGTTGTACTTTCCGGCGGAAACGTCGACGTACCAGCGATAGCAGGTAGATGGCCTAGATAGGGGGGGGGATCAACTAGATAATCTAAATTTTTGTACTATACTTGTTGTTAAATAGTGCTGGGTGAGACATGCAATAATGAAACTTCATAAAAAACTTATAATGAAAATCACAGAGTTAGGTTATGGCGCAAATATTGAGGGTGGCATCTGCGCCGGCTTTACTTCGGCCTGGATACAGTCATTTATATCAGGGGAACCAGAAAGAAGTCGGTTTTTTAAAAAAGTGGAAATGTTACTAAATACGGAGAACATTTCGCAAAAAATTCAAGAAGCTCGGGAAAAAAAAGCGAAATTTCACCATACTCAATCTAGCGACAGGTTAACAGAAGATGAAAATTTATTACTAGAAATCCCCGATTTTATAAAAGGCATCCTGCTTTATCAAAACCCTGAAAATTACAGAAATATATTTGGCAGAGAATTAACAAAGTCACACATAGAAGAAATTTCCAAATATGTAAAATTAAACACATCAGAAAATGGGCCTAGAAGCACAAAAAGCAATGCATCTATTTCGATGATTCATAACGAATCTCTATTAATGGGTTACAAAGAATTAAAGGTATACTTTGCAAAATTAGAAGAAATCATAAAAAATCATAGTGATGACTTAGTCATAAGCCTATCATCTCCCAATCATCAAATAGGCATACACTACAATAAAGAAAAAGGTAAATGGGTAGTTATCAACACCAACATTGATGACAACATACTTGGTAAAGAAAAAGGCTATCAACTTAATTATGATGTTGCTTATGATATAGCAAACCAACTATATTCGCAAAGATATAATGAAAATGACCTATACAACATTCAAATAGCGGCATCGCCTAAACTGTTAAATTCACCAGAATATCAGAATATTTGTCAGAAGTTGAGCGAGCTACAACAAAGTAATCTTGATAAACTATCTGAAAAGAAAATTAACGAAAATGTTCCGGTACCAAGTGGATCATTGATATCAGAAAGCGATGGAACCTGCACATATGCAATCCAAACAGTAGGCAAGCATGATATTACAGCACTTAAATATCTCATTGAACGTGAAAAAATTCACGCAGATACTTCTCTGTATGCAGACAGCACTCTAGCTGAGGCTTTTCAACATTATCATCCGGATGTAGTTTTGTTATTATGCCGACAATTAACAAATGATCAATTAAATAACAAAATATCTATTTCTGGCAAGACGCCGATTCAGTTCGCCATTCAACATGGAGATAATAAATTATTCAACTACCTATTAGAACGAAAAGTTGATATGACGGTTAAATCAGAGAGTGATGAAACATTACTGCACTATGCAGTTAAATATCAACGCAACGACATGCTTGAAATACTACTCGAAAATGCCTCGAAAACAATGACCAAACAAGATGAAATCAATTACTTTTGCAATATGTCAAATTTATTCGATAAAACCCCTTTATCCTTGGCATTAAATAATCATAATTTCGTTGCCGCTATTCATTTATTAACTCGCATGTCACCTTCAGTTAATGTGGGTTCAGATGTGGAAAAATTAATTGCAAAGCATCATAAGGAATTAGGTATTGCATTTTTACAAATCGTGAATAGCGCGAATGATCATACATTGAAAAATAAATTGATAGATGATTTAATCAGCCAGGAAAATGCATTAGGAAAAGCACTGAATAAAAAATCTTTCACTGAAAATTTTAGTAAAACTAAAAATATAAATGGATATAATGTTTCTAAAACAGTCTTCGATCTAGTCTCCCAGTACTATAAGGGTCCATCCGTTGAACAGGTTACTCAAGCCACAGTGCCGTCTTACCCTTCTCTGGGTATGTTTAGAAAAGTAGTTAATACGACTGAAATTAGAAAAGGAGTCGATGCTACGAACCCTGTCAACACACCACCAGCAAATCCGAGATTTAAATTGTAGCTAAGCTGAGTGTATTTACATGTAACATCCATGCCCCCTCACGCCATAAACACCTCTGGCACACTCACCGGCAGCCTACTCGCCGCATCACGCTCTTCTGCCGCAAGCATAGTCGACAAATAGCGCTCCATGCCGCTGGGAATGATGACCACGATTAACTTGCCGCGATTTTCTTCACATGTTGGGGTCATGCATGACTTATGGACTTATAAGAATCCTGTGATACAGAGACTGAAACATAAGTATGAATCACATCAGATTACTCCAAAACAAGATCACTCATTTTTTTGCTAGCAAAAGTATTAAATACTGCAAAACCTACCGCTGTAGCACAGTTTTTCAAACGAGATCACACTGGTTTAATACGATCAATGCGTTCATTTTCTTATGATGAAAATAGTTATAAACAATAAATGAACTTAAGCAAGTTTTGTTAAATAAATCCATAAGTCATGCATGACCCCATACGTCTGGCTTAGGAGCTGGTGTATGAATTTCTCCTAGCGGGCACTGGTTCATTGGCGGCAGGGCGTGTTGCTGCCTTTGCTAACTCGCGTGCCCCTTCACGATCATAGGCGAGCACCGGGGTGTCTTCGTATAGCGTTAGCATCCTTTGACGATATTCATTGATTTGTGCCGGCGTTGGTTTGAATTGACCAAGCAGACGCGACAATGCTTTACTCAACACAACATGGTCCTGATGTTTATTCACAATCAAATGCAACATGATGGATTCTAGCAAGTCTTTAGAAAAATTCCCCGCTAACCTGATGTCGGGTCCAACCCATTCACCGTTTGCACCGAAGCTGATCTTCGGGTCCGAACGTAAATGGTTTTCGATGAAAAGACGCCCAGCGACTAAAATATCATCATGCGGCAGTTTGACGGCGGGCTTGAAAAACCAGCCTTTTTTCACGGTGGTTTTTTCTAAGGGTGCGGTCGGTTTGATGTGACATTCTGAGGTAAATACCTCTCTGACATAATGTTGTACGCTAATGACATGCGTTCCTTCCCTCGCGCCGCTTTGCTGGGGAGCTGTCGTGTTGCTGTGCGTGTTGATGACTGTATGGGTCACGCGTGCCAGATTGTTTGCTTTGACGGTGAAGTCGGTAGTGCGACCGTTTTGGTTGCGCGGTGTCGCCAAGATAGGTTTCACCGCAGATTGGTGCACGCTGATTGTGGCAGGCTCATCGTCAGTATTGATCTGATGCTGAGACATTTCCTCAATACATTCCTTGATCGCCTCAGTATTATTCTCCACGATTTTAGCTTCAGCAAAAAAATGAACAATGCCTGGCTGTGCGGCAGGAGGTTGATGAGGGTGTCGTAATAACCCCAGGGTATCATTAAGATCTGATCTGAGTTTATTTACCTCTATTCTTATGTCAGAATTTTCTGGTATTTGACCAAAGTAATTGGCCAGACGCACAAGACTCATCTCACAATCACGTACCATTTGAGCGCGTCGTGCATCGGCTGTCGGTCCCGCTGCCGCATTGATCACTGCGACACTACTTTTTGCATAGGCAGCAAATTTTTTGATTGCCTCCAAATGCGCTTGTATTGTGCCAGCTGCACGTGTCGTGTTCGATTCAGTTTGGTTGCTGGGCGCCATGTGGCGATTAGCCGGTCGCGATTGATGTGCCTCATTCTCAGACAAGGAAGAGGATGGATCTGGTGTTTCGGTTCGTGGCCGTGTTGATTCCATTGGCACACGTGTACTTGCTGGCTTTGGTGGAGTCAATGTTATTGGCTTAGGAACTACCTTTTGCTTGATGTTCTTATCCTTTCCTCTAACAAGCGGTGTTTTTTCGTCCGCAGATTCAAAATCAACATCACTCAGGTCATCAAGCGGCACAATCGGATTACTAGCATTTTCTTTTTCCCCATGCTCAATAGGTTTCTTGGGTGGCGAAATCGCTGGGTCCACTACCAGCTTCCTCTCAACACGAGTGGATTGGCTAGGTAGGGAGTGACCAAGCACCTTAGTCACAGCGCTAGGTTTAATATCATCTTTAAATTTTAAATTATTAGCGCGTTCGTATTGAAGTCGGTCACTTTCTTTTAATAATTCTTTAGCTTTCTCTTTAACTGAAGCAGTAGCATTTTGCCAGCCGATCACCTCATTCACGTGGGGATCCTGATAGAATCTTTTCATCAGCAGTGGTGAGAGGTCGATTCCTGAGCTGGCCTGTTTTGCATAGCTGTCAATATACTGTTTTAAATTCTCATGGATAGACGCAATTGATCCATCAACCTTTGATGTATCTTTGCTTCCACTTTCATTTAGACTAGCAAACCAAAGGCCTGCGTCAGTGGCGAAATTTTCTAATCGAGGTGCATTTCGTACCCGAGCTTTAATCTTCTCTCTGGTTTCTTTTGGATTGGCGAACAATTCGCGCAACTGGCTCAACTGCTCACTTGCCTTAGTAGATAATCCTGGGTAGGAATGGTGGTCTGTATCTACATTTAACAGCCTACTAACAGGCCCTGTCTCTAAGGCTGTATAGATGCCTTGTGCCACAATAAAATTGTTTCTGTTAAGACATTCATCTGCAATCGCAATCCATTGTTCTATGATTAGATTACGCGTTTCCAAATTATCTTCTTTTAGAATCGCCTGCTTTATATATTCTGGTAATTTTTGATTAAATACAAAGTATTCATTAAGACTGCGACGATCCTTCCCTTGCTCATAAGAGTTTGGGTTTTTCATATCGTCGAGTTTCAAATTTGCCAGTGCTGATACCGCCATCCTCGTTAACGTGCTGGCATAGAGCCGAATATAATGTTGATGCAAACTTTGATAGCGATGCCACTCATCTGCATGTCTCTTAAAGAATTCAATGTTCTCATGGTATTGCAATTTGAGATTCAAAGCTTCCATCGCTACAATGAATTTGTCATTAAAGCCGCTAAGCTCTAAAAAATCTATATCAGTAATTTCGCTCGCTGTAATTGTCAAACGCGATGCGTAACGATTGATGACTTTTTTAATCTCATCCCTAACTTCATAATTCAGCGCTAGATAATCACGATATTTGGGCTGCAATTGCGCTGCATTTAGCTTAAGCACTAAACGAAGTAAGTTTGTTTCAGTGCGCTGATCCTTATCACCTCTTTCCAGTTTATGGATTTCATTTAATAAAAGAAGGATCTCATTCTCTTGTAAGCGTTTTTGTTTGTGATTTTGCAAGAAAGCTTTTCTATCGGCTGGTTTATCTCTATCTAACTCGCCCTTGAGTTGTTTATTGCACGCCTGGATGGCATTGATTTCCACCGCCGTGGGTTCAAAGCCAATGGTGATTAGCAGCTCGCGGAGATCGCCATCATTCATCGTGCTATTATTTAAAACAATCCCATTTAATCGCTGAATAACATCAGTCACTGAGGGATTTCTTCCGAACCAGGATTTACTTACGTTAAGACTAACCTGATGTTGAATCAGTAATTCAACTAATACTGGATTTAAGATTTGATGCTGATAATGCAGTTGTAGGTTATGTTGATAGATGGCCTCACTAACCTTTTTGTCTATAGAGCCCACGGCTTGGGCTAATAATTTTTGAAAACTTTTGAAATCAGTGGTTTTATCATCAATAACGGTGGCATTAATGCGCGTAACTAAAGCTTTATCTACTTCTTTACCTTGCAATAAGATGGCGATCTTAGCATTTATAAAACGCGGTCGGTGAACATATAGACCATTAACCACTAAAGGCTGTACCACTGCTTCGTCAAATTCATTTACCTCAGATTTATTTTCTGCTTTTTCCACCAATTTCTTTTCTGCCACGATGTCATTGAGATCAGAGATTACTTTTAATCTCGTCTCGTCTAATGGTTTCATGCTCTTGGTAAAGGCTTTGTGCTTTTCTATATCTTCTTGCGTTTGTATTGGCAATTGCACCATGAAATCTTCATGCACTGCATTTACTTTAGCTATCGCACAGTGATGCATCATCGCGCGGAAATGTTGACCTTGTTTTAAGCTGTGGATGATGCCTGCATTTAAAATGTCCCAATCATACATCGCTTGTGGATTTTCTTGCATGGTTTTGACCGCGGCGGCAAATACCGCTGTGCGATCGCGTGCACTTTTGCAGCCAGCTAAGGTGAGTGCTTGACTGCCTTCCATCAAAAACTCTAACGCTGCTATCATCACATTGCGTTGGTAAGGAGCTAACTTGCCAAACTGCCCCTCTTTGTTGAGTATAGCGCGTAATACGTCTACGGCATTTCGTCGTGTGGCTACTTCAAGCGCCAGCGCCGGATCTTTTTTCTTTAGAGCGTCAAGATCAATGCCTTGTAAATAAACAGCGATTCGTTCCAACTTTTCCTTGCGTTGCTTATTATCACTATCAATTGCAGTGGCTGACACCCAGCTCGAGACATTATTAATAGGCGCATTGGTTTGATAGAAGTGCAGATTCACGTTAGCTAGCATTGAATTCGTTTGTGTTTGTACTTCTGTTTCTAATTCCCACATGGCTTCTTTAGCAGCATTAACGAATCTGTCATTGTTGTCAGTGTGCGGAGCAAAACGTTCGCCACGATGCGGTGTCAATAGAGTTTGATAATTAAAATGAAAATCAAATGGATCTTTCTTGCCTAATGCTAGATGCTTTTTCTTGTAAGCAGCGATAGCGGCATATACATTATTTTTGAATAACTCTTTTAATTGCTTTTTAGAAAAATCATCCATTGCCTCTCTATCTACTATTTCATAAGCACTGGTTGCACCCATACGGATGAAGTGCGTACTGTGACCATGGAGCAACTGACCCTTTTCATCTACGTTGCCCACAAAGGTTTCAATGTGTTGATTGTTAGCAGGGAGGGGTAACCAACGCGCGGAAGATGGCGCCGGGATGCCTGCTTTGCTCAATGCATCTACATTATTATCAATAAAAGGTTGTAGCCAGTTGTTAGGATCGGAAGGATCAGCAAAACCCGCTAATTTGACGGCATTGGGGAGCCAACGCGATTGATTCACGATAAAAGTATCAGCGTAATATTCCTGACCCACCTTAGCCGTGGAGGCTCTTTCAATGGTAATTTGCCCTTTATTTGCGGATATCGTGCAAACATCAGGGGGTGGCCCTTCTAATAAAATTGCGAGATCTTTAGCCATACTCATTGGCTTACACGCGTTTTTAACATCCTTAACCTTAAAATGGCTTGCGTATATTTGTTGAAATGTATGCAGTAGTTCCTGCGTAAATGCTACCGTGGCTGCTGGTAAAAGCGCAGTTTTTTCTTCATAACTTTTGTAGGCTGCTTTGACATCCTCAAGAAATTTCCCATGATCAAACGTGGCATTTTTAGGCGTATGCTCATTGATGAGTAACATCCCACGCAGATAGCGCAACGCTTGGATTCTAGCTTCCTGACTGTGAATTGGATTTAAATCTTCAACTCGCGTTTGGCGTAGATCTTTAATGAAGACTTGTTTCTCGCCATTTTGATACGTCGTCGTATAATCAAAATCTGATCCCTGTAATATTCTAATCAGTTCCTTGGCTTCTAAGTCTATTTTTGAAGCATTTTTATGTTTATCTAGCCAATTGGGTGGTATGAATGGCGCTTTACCACTACTTGAATCTACCGGTTCATAGTTAGCAATTTTACCGTAGAGTTTACTCAATGAGGTAGACGCTAGCGATGCAGCAGAGGCTGCATCACCATTAGCACGACGCATGCTATAAAGCGAGTGTAATGGATCATAAATATTTTGTAGTGCTGTGACAACTTCAGGTGGTAATGGACGCGCTTTATCTTGCATGAAGACGACAATATCATGAAGACATTTATCAACATCTTCTGATTTATTTAAATCTGCTGTTCTTAATAAACCAAAAACTTGACTTAAAGCAAGCTTAGTTGGATTTTCTGTTTTGCCATCAAGTGAATCCGGCAGTTTAACTATGACATCTTTCAATTGTTTTATAGCCGATTGATAGTGATCAAAGGCAGATTCTTCGATGAGTGGCTGCGTATTTTTTTCCTTCTTTTTAATTTCATCACGTTTTAATTCGAGGTGACGATCAATGATACGTTTCTTTTGTTGTGGTACGCTCAGATCGGGAAGCTTTATAATCTGCATATAATCATTTGTTGGGATATGCACACCCAATCCAAATACTGTATCGTCTTTATTAAAAGATTTTACGTAATTATTGTATTCCTCAACAGCGCGCATCGATACAAGCTTTGCATCACCGTCATCAGAAAACACCCATTGGCCATTTTCTGCAACCTTCACCGGCATCAGATCATTGATGATTGTCATGCGGGGACTTTTACTTCGGTTTTCCGCAAACCAGCGTTCTGCTAATGCAGACCCAACGACACCCGGGTAAAAACCGCCGGCGCCATAGGCTTTGGATTCACATGTTTTTGCGTCATTTAAATCAAGCACTTGCCTATTTGCGCTAATATTTTCCTTAATTGACGTCTGAGCAGTGCCTTGCTTCCACGCCGTTTTCCACGCACGAGATGAACCCATCACGCCAACGGTTTTTCGAAAGTATTTGTCGTTTTTGCCTTTCACACAAGTGAAAACGGTTTTAGCGTTCTTGAGCTGACAAAGCTCTATAAGCATACGCTTAGAACTGTCATTCGGTTTCATATAAGCGGAGAATGTTTCTGGCACCACAATACCGTGTTTGGTTTTGCGCACGGCGTGATTATAAATTCTATCTTTAACTGTTGCTAAGGCGTTACTTTTATTGTGTAAATCTTTGATACCAGGATAACCTTTATTATTGGCAGCTAAGATGGCTAATTTTCTCATTTGTGAGACTTCACGCGCAACGCCACCATCTATCGAAACCACCTGATTCGGTATCTCCGCTTTTTTTTCAGTTTGTATCAGTGTCGGCACAACTTTTTTAATAACGGTATCACGAGCAAAGCTTTTGCCACTAGCAGAGGGGCCGGCGATAATGATCACTGGACGCTCTGCCCATTCTTTACCGTCACCATCTTCACTTTTAACCACTTGCTTGGATTTATTGTACACAGCATTCATGTATTCATTACTGTTGGCTTCTTCTTCCAAGGCAAGTTGGTAGAGTTCGGCACCAAATTTGCCAAATAGCGCATTTATTTTAATGGCAGCTTTCTGGGGATGTGTTGTCCGCAGCGCTAATGTTGCCGCGTCTATGACTTTTTCATTCTTGCTATTAAAATCATGAATAAATCGCACGAAAAGTTCACGGAAAAAATTCGCATTCTCTGTTGGTTTGTCAATGTTTGCTGATGGTAAATTTTCAAGCTCAGTCGCATATTTTTTTAAGAAGCCCTCAACCTTAGCTTCACGTGCTTTTGTGTAGTCACTAATATCTTTTTGATCTTTTTGCCAATCAATCTTTTCGAAAATACCTTCTTGCTTTTCATCTTCGGTAAAAGAATACACCCCAATTTGTTGTGTTAAAAATCCAACCTGAACATCCATTATTGGCGGCTGTGCCGGATTTGTACGACCTCGCGTGTCGGGTTTCTCTGTTGCTTTTGAAGGGGTATTACCCATAGCTGCGCGCACTCCAACTGATTGATTTATTTGCTAGAAATCAAGAAACATTAAGATAAAGGTTAAGTATAGGTGGTCATTCTGATGAAAATCTTAAGAGGCGCTTCTTAGTGCTAACTTTTTCTCTGTACACGCCAAAAATCATAAAATAGTAGCCTAGGTGAAGTCATGGCCTTACCCATAAGTACTGTCTTGCAGCGCTGTTTGTCATCCCGCATCGAGGACGAACGGGGTTATCGAGGGCACCTCTCGATGTAGGACGGAGTTAAGTAGGGTGTGCAAAGATCGCATCGCGGTCGTGCACACCATGAACGCATGACCGCGCAAATACAAAAGCCGGACTTGCACCCCTCGAAGGGCGCGTGTGGCAGTCCACTCCCCTTACCCAACAACTCGAGGTAGCGCCTTTGCGTGTTATCATCATCGCGCTGTACGAATATCCACTTGTGGTTGCTGACCACGCGCTGTGGATGGCCACGGCTGCGATGCAGCCTCGCCATGACGGTGCGATGAGATGGCTCAACGCTACGTTAATTTTTTCACACATGAGGCCGCATCGACTGTCAGATAGGTTAGGTTGAACGCATGTGCAACCCAACACTATCTCAATATGCAATGACAACAAATTGCACGACCACCCACCCCCCTCACGCCATAAACACCTCTGCCACCTCACTCACCGGCAGCCTACTCGCCGCATCACGCTCTTCTGCCGCAAGGATGGTCGACAGGTAACGTTCGGTACCGCTGGGAATGATGACCACGATTAACTTGCCACGATTCTCTTCACAGGCAGCCACACGCAATGCCGCACACAAGGCAGCGCCTGCACTCATGCCCACGGGAATGCCTTCTTCGCGAATCAAACGTCGTGACATCGCAATCGCTTCATCACTCGTCACCCGTTCCACCGCATCCACCAAATCCACACGCAAATTATGTGGAATAAAGCCCGCACCGATACCTTGAATTTTATGCACACCTGGGGCACCACCCGAAATCACCGGCGACTCGGCAGGTTCCACCGCCACCAATTGCACACTGGGCTTCTTCGCTTTCAACACCTCACCCACACCCGTTGCTGTACCACCCGTCCCTACCCCACATACGACGATATCGACGCGACCATCGGTGTCGTCCCAAATTTCTAAGGCCGTCGCTTCACGATGCGCTTTGGGATTCGCGCTATTATCAAATTGGCTCGCCACAAAAATATCCGGGTTCCCCTCACTCAATTCACGCGCCTTGGCAATCGCACCACGCATGCCCAGCACCGCTGGCGTCAAGACCACTTGCGCACCCAACAATAGCAGCAAGGTACGACGCTCGAGTGACATCGATTCTGGCATCACCAACGTCAGCGGATAGCCCTTCGCCGCGCACACAAATGCCAACGCCACCCCCGTATTGCCACTGGTCGGCTCTAGCACCGACATCCCTGGCAGCAACTTGCCTTCACGCTCTGCTTGCTCAATCATGCTGCGCCCAATACGATCTTTCACCGATCCTAAGGGATTAAAAAATTCACACTTCAGCACCACATCAGCAGGCAAACCTTTGCCAATCCGCTGCATCCTAATTAATGGTGTCGCACCAATGGTCTCCATGATGTTGTCATAAATTCGCATGTTTCAATCCTTCAAATATAATATTCAGGCGGCCAATCACGCGACGCACCGCTTTTTTTGTTTAACACTTTGGCGGGGATCCCCACGGCCACCACATTGGCGGGAATGTCACACGTCACCACTGAATTAGCACCGATACGTGCTTTTTCACCGATCACGATATCGCCCAACACTTTGCTGCCCGCACCAATCACCACGCCATCTTCAATTGTGGGATGACGCTTACCCGCTGAGCGTTGAGTGCCACCCAAGGTGACGCCGTGATAAATCAATACATCATCACCAATAATAGCGGTCTCACCAATCACCACACCCATCCCATGATCGATGACTAAATTTTTGCCGATCGTCGCTGCCGGGTGAATTTCAATGCCGGTGATTAATCGAGCAAATTCCGCAATCATTCGCGGTAAAAAAGGGACACGATGGTGATGACAAGCATGGGCCAACCGATGCAAGACGATCGCTTTGAAGCCAGGATACAGTAAAACGATTTCCCACTGACTCTTTGCCGCTGGATCATGTTGCTGGAACGCTTTAATAAGAGAAATCATTTCGACACTCTGCTAGAATGGAATCCAATTTCGCATCTTAACAAAAGCCGATAGCAAACGATATGTACAAGCCTCTTAGCCTCTTCATCGGATTGCGTTACACCCGCGCCAAAATGCGCAATCAATTCATTTCCCTCATCTCGCTCATTTCCATGCTGGGGATTGCCTTAGGCGTCGTCGTATTGATCACAGTGTTATCCGTGTTAAACGGTTTTGATCGCGAAATCAAAAAACAATTATTCGGGATGGTGTCCCCGATCACTATCGGCAGTTATCTCGGCCGTGTGGAAAATTGGCACGCCATTGAAGACATTGCACGCAGATCACCGCAGGTCACCGCGATCGCACCATTTGCCTCCGGCGAAACCTTATTGAGCAGCAGCGGTATGACAGCACCCGCGATGCTAAGTGGCGTCTTACCGGCACAAGAAAAACAAGTGTCAGTGCTCGCCACCAGCATGCAAAAAGGATCATTAGACGATTTAGTCCCCGGGCAATACGGCATCATTCTTGGCGAAACGCTCGCCAATCGCTTGAACGTAAATGTGGGTGATGAAATCACCGTGGCCACGCCTGCCACCAACCATCGCAAACTCGATATGCATCGCGGGCTCGTCCCCAAACACATTATGTCGCGCATGAAACGTTTCCATGTCGTCGGTATTTCTCACATGGGTGGTGGTGCCATGGGTTTTGATAGCCACTATGCATTTGTGCATTTAGCTGATGCACAACAACTCTTTGTGATGGGCAATGCGGTAAGCGCGCTGCATGTGAATATCAAAGATGTTTATGCCGCGCCCAGCGTCGCACACAACTTACAATTACAAATGCCTGCGACTGAGCGTGTGGGCAATTGGACGGAGCAACTCGGCGAATTCTTCGAAAATATTCGCATCACTAAAACCATGATGTTTTTCATTTTCATCATGATCATTGCCGTCGCTGTCTTCAATTTGATTTGCACCATGGTGATGATCGTGAAAAACAAGCGTGCGGATATCGCCATTCTGCGCACCATGGGTGCGACCCCGCGCGTGATTCTCGCCATTTTTGTGGTACAAGGTGTGGCGATTGGTCTCGGCGGCACCCTACTTGGCATCATCGGCGGTGTGACACTCGCGCATTATGTGCCGACAGTATCGATTTTCTTGCAACATCTCTTACACCTGCAACTCGTCTCAGCCGATGTATATTTCGTTGATTATTTACCCTCGGAATTACAATGGCCTGATATTTGGCACATCGGCCTCATTGCACTCGCCTTAAGTGCCATGGCAACGCTCTATCCTGCTTGGCGTGCGTCCAGAATCACACCCGTGGAAGCGTTACGCGATAATTAATTGAGCGTCTTTAACATGCTGACATCATAGGCTTGCAGTGCTTCCCCAGATTGCACGCGCGCGATGAAATCTGGATTGGCAATAAACGGACGCCCGAACGCAATCAAATCAAAATCACCGCGGGCGATATGCATCTCAGCACTCCCTGGTGTATAACTACCGCAAGCGATCAATGTGCCATGATAGTGCTTGCGCAGAAATGCGGTCATCGTCATCTCACCCAATGCAGCAAACGTTTTAGTATCATCGAAGTTGCCCGTATGCACATAGGCAATTGGCAGTTGATTTAATTGTTGCAGCAAATCACTAAACACCGCCGCGTCCCGAGCATCACCCACGATTTCATTAAGATATGCGCCTGGCGATAAGCGCAAACCTATCCGTTCGTAGCCGATGGCATCGCCCACGGCTTTTACGACTTCTATTGCAAAACGCGTACGATCGCGCACGCGACCGCCATAAACATCATCGCGATGATTGGTGTCATAATGTAAAAATTGATCGATGAGATAACCATTCGCCCCATGCAACTCAACACCATCAAAACCGGCTGCTAATGCATTTTTTGCTGCTTGTGCAAACTGTGCAATGATCGCCTGGACTTCATGAAGATCGAGTGCTCGGCATTCGCCAAAGATCAAGCCATCGCTGCGATTGAGGCGACCCTGCATGTGAGTTGCCGATGGCCCTACCGGTTGCGCGCCTTGCAGAAAATCAGGATGAGAGACACGACCGACGTGCCAGAGCTGCATGAAAATTCTCCCACCATTAGCATGAACCGCATCGGTCACGACGCGCCAATGTTCGATCTGGGCTGCATTGTAAATACCAGGTACGGCACGATAGCCAGTGGCATCGCGGCTAATGATGGTACCCTCTGTAATAATCAAGCCAGCAGCCGCTCGTTTCGCGTAATACGTCGCCATGGCCACGGTGGGGACGAAGTCCTCTGTTGCCATGGCACGTGTCATCGGGGCCATGACGATGCGATTGGGCACGGTTAGGTGGGGGCTTAGCTGATAAGGTTGAAATAAATTTGCAAACTCAGTCATGTCATACTCCTGAAAAGGGATCTCTTGAGCCTAATAAGTGAGAAAAAGCAGCGTGTTATAGCGTTTTATTCGCTATCCCATTGAATAATCGAGTTAATCACAGCAATCAACGTTTATGCATCTCGACGTCGTTCGTGGTTGTTCTATTTTTGACCTTTCCATCACTTAACCGCCACCACTTTTGAATATTTAATCATCAATTTACTTTTTTTAGTAGAAATTTTTACAATTTAAGTGGTTTTTTTTAGTCCAATATGCCATAATATAGTTAAGCCCTACTCGAATGCATCGGCTTATGATCATTATTTGATCAACCCTTGAAAAAGGTAGATGCATCCAAGCGGGGTTTTTTTATGCCTCAATATTCCGCACCAGAAACCACTGTAATAGTCGCTTTGAGAGTCGATTGCAAAAATAAAATTGCACGTTAAGTCTGTGTTAACAAAATCTCAGCATAATCCAATAAAATTCCACTCAAAATAACTACTATACTTATAGAGATGTAATGATGGAAACTAGAACTGCCCATAACGAAAATGATAAAACCAAATTTGACCCGCAAGTATTCAAGGCTTTAATAATTACAGAATTAAAAACCATCATTGACTATCGCGCCAAACAACCACAACAAGACACATTAAAAGATAACAGTGCGTTTCTTTCTTATGTCTTAGGACCCACACTTTTAAAAAAATATCATGCCAATGCTAAAAATATTTTACAAGTGGCAAACATCCGTGCGATCACCGAAGCAACGAAAAAAATGCTTAGTGACCGCGATGGCACCTTGAGAAAAATTATCAACCTACTTAAATCTCCATCACTCAGTGAGTTTGACTACATCCAAATTCATACATTATTAGGACTTGCACTCAGTCAAAAATATTGTTTGGCAAAACTTATTGAAAATACCACCGGTGTTAACCCTGGTAACCAACACATACTTGATGAAACGACAATCCGGTCTTTACGTGATCTCGCATTTCTACAACTAGCATCCGCATATGAAGCGTTTAAATCTATGGTGATCGTAATTGAAAATGAAATTTCACATAACTTATGTTTGAATTGGGAAGCACTACGAGGTTTTATTTATGGGCAACTCAGTGAATTGGATGGGCTCATCGAAGGAGATGTGATCGAATCCGTGTTCACGGAAAAATGCCGTGTATTCTTAAATTTTGTAACAAAAGATTTAGTAAAAACGCAATTGATAAATAACGGTAAGATGATTTTAAACGTAGACAATATTGCATCAACGTTATTGCAATTTGAAAAATTATATCCAGTGATTAATGCGCATTTAAACTATTTACGTACACGAAAAAAACGAGTCAGCCGATATAATCTATGTAAATTAGAGATTGATAAAAAACTGATGCAACTCCAAGCGCAATTTCTCAATGTGAAAAACATGGTTAAAAAAATTAAACCATTAAAAGATGCTCTCGATGATGAATACCGTGAACTGCAGTCAATCATGGCTCATTTATGGCCAAGCGAGATCCCAGAGAATCTAGCTGAAGACTCAAACACAGAACAAACCATAGATTTCATGTTAGACAAATCATTGAAAAACTTAGATGAATTTCTTACTAAGCTGAATGAAACAGAACAGAAGTTAGTCGCTAGCCAAGAAAAACAACTACAGACCATGATTATCGCTGAAGAAAATAAATTACTTGCTGCATCTCATGAAGCCCGCCTTTTTAAACAAGATCAAATGCAAAAGCAACAACAATTTGAGGATGAAGTTGCAGCGAAACGTAAGGAAAAATTATTGCCGGAACCATTAAGTAGTCAAAACCAAACATCACAAACGGCGTCCGTTCAAAAAGAAAGCCAGCTTACTACTTATCTCAATACCGATTTCGTCATAAATTTTCGTAAACTCAAACGCAGTAAAAAAGAGTTACTTAAAAAAGTATTGAACCAAGAAGACGGTTTACGCTATACAAAAATTCTGTCGTTGTTCATCAAGCTAGGTGGCACAATAGAAGAAATAGGTAACGGCTCTTCACACAAGCGGTTGAAATTACCACAAGTTGAAATGACTTTAACGTCAGATCTGAATGCCCCCAATGAAGCCCCAGTGGTCACTGGTGGCTTATTCCGTCCTGGTGACCCCATGATCCCTCAAGCAGGTCTCGAATTAATAAATGACTTATTCAGTAAAGCAGGCATTACGCTCACACTGATTGAATTGCTTGAATCTGAAGACATTGCAGTTAACAACAACAATGCCTCTAAAGCAGAGGTCAGTGATGCTGAGACGAGACAGAATTCACGTAGATTTTAATTCGGTAGTTGTTCGACCCGAATGACGTAGCGCGCCATCCGGGTTGCAAGGTTGATTATTTTTTTACGTCCGTACTTTCTAATACCTTATTGGCTGGTGCGTTCAATACGTCACCCAATGGAGTGAAGCGTGACCCATGTAAAGGACAATCCCAACTCTTTTCTAGTGCATTCCAACTCACAATGCCACCCATATGATTGCAGATTGCGGTACATTGATGTATCTGTCCTCCTTTGTCGCGATACACTGCATGTTTAGAAAACCCATCGCGTATGATTTCGCCGTTGCCATTTTCAATTTCGTCGACTGATTTAACGGTTCCAGGCGTTACATATTGAATTAAGCTCGCGGCGCCAGTGATATTGGATTTAGCCAATGCAGTCAAATTTTTAAAAGGCTTACGCGTAGGAAGATAAATCTCAGACCATGGATTATCTTTCCCAAGTATTTGATCTCTCAACAATAGACCTGCGATTGTGCCGTGTGTCAGCCCGTTACCAGCATCCCCGGTTGCCAAATAAATATTTTTATCGTCGGTTGGATTAAGACCAATATAGGCCAAGCAATCCGCAGGCTGCATAATTTGTCCTGACCAATAGTATTGAATGGCGCCAAGATGAGGGATTAAATTTCTGCTCCAGTCTGTCAACTTAGTAAAAATTTCATTGGGATTCACTTGAATGCCCGTGCGATGGTCTTCCCCCCCGATGATAGCGATGGTCTTATCATCTTGTTTTTGAAAGCGGATATAATGAAATGGATTTTTAGTATCCCAATATAATGCGTCTTCAATTCCATTCGGATCCACCTCAACACCAATGACATAAGTTCTGTTTGCTTGTTGCTTTGTAAAGACAAATGCCTTATCGAAAATGGGGGCATTCGTTGCAATCACCAAAAAGTCTGCGGTTACCACATAATGATCTGCTGTACGAATTTTTATTTTTTTTCCCAATTTCAAATCACTTGCATGGGTTTGAGTAAAGATCTTATTACCTTGCAAGACAATCGCTTTTGCAAGACCTGCAAGATATTTAACGGGATGGAATCTCGCTTGATTGGCAAAGCGCAAATGTGAGCCAAGCTTCATGCTACCCACCATCTCATGATGTGACAATTCGACATCTATACCCGCTTTTTTTGCCGCTGCATGCTCATTGACCAAGCTCTCTAGCGGTGTTTCTTCATCCAAAAACAAATAGCCGTCGACCCGTTTAAAATCACATTCAATGTTGTTCATCGCCACAATTCTTTCAATAGTATTAATTGCCTCTGTATGGCTTTCTGCAACACGCTTTACGTTTGACTCTACATACATTTTTTCCAATGAAACATAGCGCTCATCGAGCACGTTGCATAAATGTGCAGACGTTCGTCCCGATTCACCACTCGCTAGGTTACCATCTTCTAAAACCACGACTTTTTTGCCCGACTCTCCCAACAAGTAAGCTGTCGTTAATCCAGTAATACCACCACCGATAATACAAATGTCGGTGTTGATGTTATTGCGAAGAGGGCCTTCATTAGGAATATCATCTTTAGACAACCACAAGGGACATGTAACACCCGATGAATCTTTACCTGCATCCATGGTTAAAAACCTCCATAAATCTAAAGATTAACGTAATACTTGAAGGTTACCTATAGGTATTTGCCCTACATGTCTTGTATTAAATATTTTAAAGCAGAATGCGCTGATACTTTGCAACATCATCATATATTGTGCCCCAACATGTTTTGAGGCAATGATTTTAAATGTCAGTTATCTGAGGTTTAATCAAAATTCGTAAATTCAGCATTTTTTCGCAACACTAAAACCTTTCCCATCTTATAAAGCTTCACTTCCAGATGCTTAACATAGCTATACTCCCTAAAAGAAGCAGCATTTTCGGTATTAAACACTGGGATACCCACTGGAACAGCGACACCAATAATTAAATCCGTAGAATAGTGAACCTGACGTGACACCACCAGGCTCACTATACGAATAACAGTTCACGATGAATTTGCACTTCAATGATATTTAAAATCAAACTCTTCGCCATGAATCCTGATGAAAATTTACAACATCATCAAAACATCTATTGTTGATGATGTTTTCGTCCCCAACCAGTTGTTTCAAGGGCATGTTTGCATTTGTCTGAAACTTGTGCCTTATGTGCCTCAAGACAACTGCGAATTTCGCCATGCATATGCTTTTTGCCCGCACATAATTTTGTAATTTCATCTGCACAGTTCAACGCAACAGGCCCACGACCTGGGCCATGGTTTGCTTGAGCATATACTGAATTAATTAGTAAACATGAAAATATAGAAATCACCAAGGTGCTAATACTGTACTTCATTATTGCTCCTGTCATCATGATAACATCTCCATATGTCATTAATCTTAATGTGAACATGCTCATACAGCGATCTACCGATAAAGTAACGCTTCAATTATAACATGAGGTGGATGCCTCAAACATAAACTTGATTAAACTCATTTATATTTAATGATACAATGAACGATGCTTTTACCAGGCTTGCGTTTTAGCTGGATTAATTGCTGCATCTCTTTGATAAACATTCAATAGAAGGATCTATAATTATGTTTATTTTCAACCGTTTAAAACAGGTCATGACGCTATCATTCGTATTGATCGCTATACTAATGACACCACTCGGCTTCTGTGCTGAGACCGCCACACATAAATCCGAAAAGATTTTTATACAATTAGGAACTTCTTCTGATAATTTACATGCCGCACAGATGGCATTCAAAATTGCTAATGGCCTACAAGAAAAAGGTGCGGAAGTAACGATATTCTTAAATCTTGAGGCAGTGCGTATTGCAGACAAGCGCCAGCCGAATAATCTCGTATTTGGCTTCTCAGATGGCCCCACCCTGGCTGACATGTATAATCATTTTACCTCTAAGGGTGGTAAAGTGATGGTTTGCCCCATGTGCGCACGGCTAGCTGGATTAGATGAAAAAAATCTGAGAAATGGCGCTAAGATTGCCGCTTCAATTGATGAAATCACAAATACATTGTTGAATTCGAATAAGACATTGAGCTATTAAATTGTCAAAACCACTTGTCATCACAAAAAAAGTTATACTGAGATAATTTAGTTAACTTTATAATAATTAATACATTGGCAGTATCGTCACTAGTACTTAACACTTTCTGATACGTTACTGCCAGTATTTTCCTGACACTTCACACTCAGTTTTACAATTATAAGATATTGACATGCCAAACTGATATCAGCGTAAGTCTATGCATGTGTTTGCTTGGCAAATTCATCGTAAAAATCTTTTTCTTTGCGTGCGACGAATTGTTGATAGCCCGTTGGATCTATGAAAGGATTTACCTTAGCATCCTTCATGCGTGCGATTTTCTTCTCTAAATCAAAATACATCCCGTGGGCACCTAAAAATATATCGCACGGCAATGATTTAAGTACACGGAATGTATGTTTGTAATCTTGGGCGATCGTTGGATAAGCAGTATTATTTACCAGTTTATACCCAGGATTAACATAAGGACCACCGACGATAACAACGTGGTAACGCTTACCCTTCTCACGCACATGCATCGTCCAAGTGGTACATCCTTTAGTATGGCCACCGGTATGATGCGCCACCAACACGCTATTACCCAGTTTTACTTGATCGCCATCATGCAATATACGATCCACTTGTGTCGGCGGATAAAAATTATCTGGATCGCTGCTATTCCCATATTGAAAATCTGTTTTGCCGCCTGATTCGACGACAGACACATCCGTATCCATGACCATGTACTTAGCTCCAGTTTCTGCCTTAATCAGCGCACTACCGCCGCTATGATCCGCATGCGCATGACTAATTAGCAGCACTTTGGTATCCGCATAGTTAAATCCAAGCTTTTCGATATTCGCTTTGATCATCGGCACATCACTTTCATAGTCGCTATTGATTAAGATGTTACCTTCCTTGGTGACAACTAAATAATTCGCAACATAGCTATTACCAACATAATAGAGATTCTCCGCAATACGAAACGGCGACAGTGGTTGTCCTGGATCAGGATTCGCTTGTGCTAGTGTCATGCAGCCAATCGTCAGTAAAGTTACACATATACAAATAATTTTTTTTGCTTTCATCGAGGTTTCCTAAGCTATGTATTTGATGATATGCCCCATGCAAACGCATTAAACTGCACTAAATACCACGTCAATCACAGCATTTCCACTAAATCATTTATTTTTAGACTGCTGACATCCAAATCGCCATTCAGCGCGACGTTGCGTCAACTTAAATACATACAAGTAAGCAAATAAAATTTAGTTAAATCATAAATCGATATTTAGAACTACATGTTTTGAATGCCGAAAAATGTATCAAACAAGCGGGGTGAGATCTTGAGATGAGCTATGAATACCTCCAATATTATCGATAATTTTTACTTATCACTTTAATAATATCAATTGATTTTCCTTATCTATCATCACTGGCTACGATCGCACACAAACCTAAATATTCTAACGAGGTGTGGCCATGATGAGATCGATAAAACAAGATCAATTAAAATACGACTTACATAACGAGTTGCGAATACGATATAGGGAGTTTTTTGAATCCAAGTTAGCTATTGAGTTATTAAAACATGGGAAGCAACTTGCTTCTGTCAATAAAATTTCATCCGCAATTTTAAAATTTATTGAATCCAATAAAAATACTGTAATGGATTTAATTACAAGCAATCCTAATATCATCGCTGAACTTCGAGAACCTTATTTTGGTAGCTGTGTTGAAAGTAAGCAAGAAGTCACTCCCGCTGAAGTCTTGGATAAAATTTTCTCAGTTTTAAATAGTGAAAATTCTGACTTAGCAAGTGTGATGCAAGTGCATTGCATTTTTATACACCGCATTTATGATCACCTGGAGAAAAAAAATGAAAAGATAGAATTTGTCAGCCAGCTATTTCCAAGCTCTCTTTTCAGCAAAGAAAATCGGCGTCGTGTAGAAGCAAAAGAAGAAAATTTTAAATCAACAACACAACTAGGCATTTCCAGAAATCCTGTTTATAAAAAAATGCTCGGGCAAGCTGATGTAGAGCATATACGGGCGATGGAAAAATATACGCCAGATTATAAAGCAACTTTTTTCAAATCGGCAGTAGAAAAACAAATCCCTATAGTCTGTGGCCCATCAGGACATACGGGTTCACTCATGTTAGGCGCAAAACTATATGGAGATTTAAACGCTGAACAATTAAAAGAATATGCCATGATTAGTTTTGCATTTTTAGCAGCTGGAGGAAACCATAGCTTTCACGAGGTTATGGTTGTAGCCTCTCTTGTTGGGGTAGACTATCAAGAAGGGAGTTATACGGAAAGCATTCCGTTATCAATTAAAAAGGAAGATGTTTATCAGAAACTTAGTAAGCAATTTCCTGAGTTGTGCGCTACTGAGATTGCTTCAGAAGAAAATCAATCTGAACATTCATTAGTAAGAACGTTATAACGATGGAAGATGCATCATGTTAAATCAGTACAAACTGATGACACCAACAATTTAGACGATAACAAACCTCCCATTGGGTAAAAAAAGTGGTTGATTCGACATGATGCAGGAGACAATGATTCTGATTTGTACTATTAACTGAGAGGTGGCGTTGCTAGAATGGTTTGTGGCGTAATCAATTAGCCACGATTCTATTACGCCACTTTTATAGTTTTTTGTTTTTTCAAGATAGATTTTATTTTAGTAACGATAGATTCTAGTAACGCTTGCTTTGTTGTAGTGGTTCGCCAATATAGGCCTATGGAACGCATGGGCTTAGGTGAACCAAATGGCACATAGGAAATAGTATCGCTTGAACTACACGCAAGTGCTGGCATGAGAGTGATGCCAACCCCTGCCGTAACCATATGGCGCAATGTTTCTAAACTCGTCCCCCTAAAATTTTGGGTTTCGTGAGCCTGCATTTTTTGGCATAAAGAAAGTGCTTGATCACGCATACAATGCCCTTCTTCAAGCAGTAATAAATTTTTATTATCGAGGTCTTGTTGATTAACAGCTTTCAATTTTGCTAAGGGATGTGAAGTAGGTATAGCCAGCAAAAATTCCTCTTCAAACAACAAAGCACTACTAAAACTTTTTTCTAGAACTGGAAGAGACAAAATTGCGGCATGTATGTTACCTTGTTTTAATTTTTCAATAAGAAGGGAGGTCTGCTCTTCTACAAGATAAAATGATAGTTTGGGATATTCTTTTGTGAGTTTTGGCACAATAAGGGGTAATAAATAAGGAGCTAAGGTTGGGAAGACACCGATCTTTAACTCACCGCTATACGGGTCTTTTGCTGATTTAGCAATTTCTCTTACTTCTTCTATTTGATTTAATATCTGTCGCACACGATCTACAATCAGAATGCCAGGCTCTGTGAATAACACTGATTTATTCGTGCGCTCTAACAATCTGATCCCTAAACTCTCTTCGAGCTTCATTATTTGCATGCTGAGTGCTGGTTGACTGACAAAACAGGACTCGGCTGCTTTTCCAAAATGGCCATGATCTGCCAAGGCAACTAGATATTTCAAGTCTCTTATATTCATTACACCACCCAGCTCATAAGATTTACTAATTGATATCATCATATCAATATCTTTCTAGTTATCAATCAATTTCAGATTATTTGATGCATTAATGTTCAATTTTAGGAGAAGCTGCCCATGTGACGCTAAGCCAATTATTCCCTGACTTCAGGCTTAAAGGCGTCATCTCAAACGAAATACATAAGGCCTTTACTGAACAAATGAGACTGGCATTCTTAGCATGAAGCCAGCCTCTACATCATCAGCTCATATTAACCATTCACAGGGAAGGATTCATTTTCGGCATTCCGAACATCGGGAAATGATGTATGCATGTGAGATATTTTCCATGTACCATTTTCTTTTGCTATCACAATCGTGCCACGTAAATGTTCGAAGAAATGCGCCTGACCATCAATTGTCACTGTTGCATGACAAACGGCTGCTGCCCATGGCGCATCGGCTACTGTCGGGACAAAGGAGACGACCGTAATGTCACTTTTTTCCGATTGAAGCCAATCGCGCTGCAGTTGCTCTTCAACTTGCTTTAAACCAACGCGATATTCGTCTATACCAGAACCCCACATATTAATATCTACAGTAAAAAGTTTGAGCAAACCGGCTAAGTCACGGTGATTGTAACCTTCACAAAATTGTTTGAATAACTTTTCCGCAGGCTTTTTTTCCAGCATTTTCATAGTACTCATCTCCTACCAAATGAT
This sequence comes from uncultured Coxiellaceae bacterium, assembly GCA_964648015.1. Lineage (GTDB taxonomy): Bacteria > Pseudomonadota > Gammaproteobacteria > DSM-16500 > DSM-16500 > Aquicella. Next base: position 55,610 of record CAZYKO010000008.1, on the reverse strand, counting down.
AAAGTGAGGTGGATTGTAGCTGGCGAAAAAACAGATATCTGTCCGTCACTGACACGGACAAAAAATTATAGCGCCGAACAAAGTGACAGCATACGTTGCAATTCTAAGCGTGTCGTCCACCCGGATCTCTGCCTGATCCGCTGCAGGTATGTCTCCACTGTACGTGAAGAAATATCGAGCGCTTGGGCAATTTTTTTGTATGGGACACCCTGAATAAACCACCTCAAACAAGCTAACTCTTGGGCAGTGATATAAGTCATCTCAACTTTGCCGGCGACAGCTATCTTGCCTTTGGGTAAACAAATCGTTTCTAAGTTAGCATCACGATAAGCTGGCGGCAGCGCGATCGGATATTTACTCATCAACTCGATTAAATCTTTGTGATCGGTATCAAACTGATTTACAAATTGTTCAATTGCTTTAAGTTTATTAAGATAAAAGGAGCCCGGATTCGTTTGTTCTTTGGGAAGCGCCACCGCAATCATATCGTAATAATTTTTTGATCGCCTAACCAAGGTGATGCCATGCTGTATGTTAAATTTTTCTCTCGCCAATTGGACGGGTGATTCGGGCAATGCTTCGTCCCATAAAAACCAATACGCATGTGCATTTTCATGCGCATGATCAAAAGAAGAAAAAACCACCGGCGCGTTATCAACCTCGGGAAAGTATTCCAGCAAGCGGGTGTCATTGGCGAGCAAACCAATCGCACCATTAGCGTAACACCGAAGATATTGAAAATAACTAAAACCAAATGTGCCCAAAAAGTGTTTGCTCACTTCCTGAATCTTTGGTTTTAACGCGAAGGTAGGATGATCTAAGGGTATGTGCAAGGACATGGTTGGCTCAAACTATTTTTTGAATTTATGGGTATCTTTATGATTTGGATAATGTTCAGTTATAAATTCTGTTAATTTTTTTGATAATGAACTTTCTGCTTTCTGGAAGGGTTTAAAGAAGAATGGTAAAGCTTGTTGATCATGTTTTTTAGTGGATTTTTCAATCACACTGTTAATAGGCATCATCAAAGCATCTTTAGCGTCCTCAAAACTCAATTTTCCACGCTCAATCTCATCTAAACACTTAAAAATATTTCGACGTAAATCTTCAAAAGCTAACACTTTAGCATCTACTAATTTTTTCTTAGATTCAGTGGGATTTTGTAATGCTTTTCTCCATTTATCACTAGGTAATTTCTTGTATAACTCATTAATGAAGTCATGAAATTTATCAAGATCCTCGGATTGTCTCTCTTTTTCCATCTGAATATCAGCATACTGGGAAATAAAATCATTAGAGAATTTAAAGTTGTTACCTAATTTATTTTTATCTTCTGTAAATTCTTTTGGGGTAGAATAAAGTGACTCTACCGAGGCTAGGATATTGGCATAGGATTGACTCAAATCTTTTTTAATTTGAGCGAGATTATCAGGGCTTTGATGGGTTAATAAGCTTGTGATAGATTGCGTGTCATCTGCATGTAAAATTAAAAACAAAAAACTTTCGCGATCATGATCTTTAAGTGCCATATATGACGTTTTATTAAACTGCGAAATCTTCTTTTCCTTCTCTGCTGACAACAGCATTCCGGCACTATGCGCATAACCATACAGCTTACTATCATTTTCGACAACTTTGTTTTGTATACACAGCATTGACAAATGAATGCCCATTAGGTAGATGCTTGTTAGCGATTGCGTCGCAAGCTCCCGCCAGATTTTTTGACCCGTATAACCACCAAAGTCCATTGCTTGTTGCTGTTGCATTTCAGGACTCAGTTGGTAAATTTCTTTATGGAATAATTTATGCTGCATAAGAATATTATAATCAATTATTAGGGTTATGCGGGGGGCTTTTAGCAGATTGCTGATACCAAGTTTACTTTTTATCACCCTTTGATTTTTTAGAGTGATATTTGTATTTTTCAATACCTTCAGACACTTATAAGCCAATCGACTCTATTTGATTAAATTGGCGCTCCCTAGGGGACTCGAACCCCTGTTACCGCCGTGAGAGGGCGATGTCCTAGGCCACTAGACGAAGGGAGCGTATATCTCGAGATGGCGTATTATTGGCAATTTTGCGCGTGTGGTAAAGCGATATTTGGCGTTAAAACCGCAAGAACACATTAAAAATAGCGTACGTCATCCAAACTGGTGATCACCGGACGCTCATCGAGGCTGACCTCACCCGTATAGAGTGTGTCTGGTCCCCATTCGGTCCAGGAACCATCATATAGCGCATGTTGCGGCGCACCCAGCAAATCTAACACATAATTCAAGATGGCTGCGGTAATGCCAGAACCACAGGTCGTTACGATGGGGTCGGTCAAACTCACCCCAATGCCCAGCAGCTGTTTGCGGATTTTTTCCAACGGTTTTAAGCGGCCATCCGCCTCAAACATGGTCATAAAGGGAAAACAATAACTGCCAGGCATATGACCGAAGCGCATACCCGCGCGTGGTTCTTTGCCACCCGCGTAACGCACCGCGTGCCGCATATCAATCACTTGCTCCCGCGGATGATGGAGATTATTTTTCATTTGCATCAAGGTGCGTACCAATTGCGGCTTGTATTTTACCTCGTACATCTTAGTACCCACCACCCGTGGATCGCCTGATTCTAGCTTGCCACCATACTGTTCCCATGCTGGGAGTCCACCGTCCAATAAATACAATTGGTTCGGATTATGGCCAAAGACTTGAAACATCCAAATGGCGCGGCAACTGGTATGGTAAGGACTGTTATCGTAAAAAATAAGCTTGTGATCATTAGTGATACCAAGCGCACCCACTTGCTCACGAATTTGTGCTTCATCGCGTGTCAACATGTGCGGCAAGCTGGTAGTGTGGTCAGAAAAATGATCGAGATCCAGAAACCTCGCGCCAAGCATGTGATTGGCCGCGTACTGTTGTTTCGCATCCTTATTTTCAAATGGCAGAAAATAGGTGGCATCCAGAACAATTACGTTTTTCTGGTTTTTTCTGAACTTATCTAATTGTGCTGCGTTTATTAACCAAGGCATATTAGAGCCAGTATACAAAAACAAATAAAAATAACCAAACAACATCGACAAAATGCCAATACCAAGACACCGCCGCAAACGCAAAATGATGCTCAGCTGAAAAATGCCCACGTAGCGTTCTTAGTAAAATGACCATGAGCATGATAAGACCAATGCTGACGTGCATCGCATGTAATCCCGTCAAGGCAAAGAAGGTAGAACCATAGATGCCACTGCCGAGGGTAAGTCCAAATTCCTCATAAGCTAAAACGTATTCGTGTATTTGCAACGCTTCAAAAGTAAGACCCAAAAGAATAGTGATTACCAAACCGATCAACAATTGCTGATGCTTTTCTTTGACTAGACCCCAATGCGCCCAAGTCAACGTTAAGGCACTGCTCAGCAAAATCAGCGTATTCAACGCGGGAATGCCCCAGGTATTCATGACTTCGCGCGGTCCCACATAAAGCGTAGGATTCGGATTCTGTAATAAGGGCCACGTATACTGAAAATGTGGCCATAAATAGTGATGGGTTGCCCCGCTTTTAGCCATTAGCAAGGCTTTCGCCAAGGGGTAAGGGGTGCCAGCTATTTCTGGCAAGATAAAAATTCGTACATAAAACAGTGCAATAAAAAAGACAGTAAACAATGAGATTTCCGATACGATAAACCACAACATCGCCCAACGATAGGTTTGATCCATTTGCTCACTATGTAAGCCCGTCACACTTTCCCGGATCACATAACTAAACCAGCCAATCATGGTGGTCAGCAGCATGAAAATGCCAAAACCCAATAAATAGGGGCCATAGACACCCTGATGCAAGAGCTGGACAAACCCAAGCACACTCAAGAACAATCCCACGGATCCCATGATCGGCCAATAAGAAGGCTTAGCAATATAATAATACTTCACCGGCTGATATTTTGGACTCATGTGTTATCCTTTATCCGCTTGTGTGGGTGTCACATCGTATAAGGTATAGGCAAGCGTCAACACATGGATATCCTTCGGGAGTTGCTTATCGATTTGAAAGACCATGGCCATTTCTTGATGCTCACCCGCTTTCAATGGTTGCTGATCAAAGCAAAAACATTGCACTTTATGAAAATGTTGCACCGCTTGTGGGGGCGTCATGCTAGGAATCGCTTGCGCAATCATGTTGTTAGCAGTGGGGTTTTTAGCAATGAATAATACTTTAGTGGTTTCGCCAGGATGCACGTGCACGCTTTTTACTTGCGGATAAAAATCCCATGGCATGCCATTATGATTAGTCGTAGTGAATTGCACAGTGATATCACGGCTTAAATCCACTTGTTGACTAAGCTCACGTGATGTAGCTGGGGTAATCAACTTAGCGCCGGCAATGGACGTATTAATGCCAATGCGTTGACAGAGTAAATTATAGAGCGGCACCATGGCAAAGCAAAAGCCAAACATGATGACAGCGACAATACCCGTGATAACAATGATGCGATGATGCGAGGGTTTAGCAGACATAAGCCTTCATCCTTGATAACTCAATGTGGGCGCAAGTGGTGGTGCTTGTTCTGCCGCAATCGTCTCCGCAGACGGTGGCGTGCTAAAGCTATGATACGGTGGTGGCGAGCTCAAGGTCCACTCTAAACCGCGCGCACCCTCCCACACCCTGGCATCGGCTGTCTGCCCACGACCGCAAAGCGTGGCAATAATATTGTAGAGAAATAGCAATTGCGCAAACCCGAAGATGAACGCACCAATGGTACACGCTTGATTAAACGCGGTGTACTGTAATGCATAATCGGCAATACGCCGCGGCATACCCGTTAAGCCAAGAAAATGCATGGGGAAGAAGGTTAAATTCACACCAATCATCGTCAACCAAAAATGCCACTGCCCCAAATGTTCGTTGTAATAACGACCCGTCCACTTAGGTAGCCAATAGTAAACGCCGCTCACAATACCAAGAAATGCCCCGGCGACTAACACATAATGGAAATGCGCTACCACAAAATATGTATCTTGATATTGATAATCCGCAGGTACAATGGCAAGCATCAGCCCGGAAAATCCACCAATGGTGAAGAGGATGACGAAGGCGATTGCGAATAACATCGGTGTTTCAAAGGTGAGCGCGCCACGCCACATGGTCGCCACCCAATTAAAAACTTTGATACCCGTCGGCACCGCAATCAGCATCGTTGCATACATAAAATAGAGCTGTGTGCCGACCGCCATACCCGCCGTGAACATATGATGCCCCCAAACGATATACGAAAGGAAGGCAATTGCCGCCACCGCACCCACCATGAATGCATAACCAAATAATTTCTTGCGAGCAAATGTCGGGATGACTTCTGAGACAATACCAAACGCCGGTAAAATCATAATATAAACTTCGGGGTGACCAAAAAACCAAAACAAATGTTGGTACATAATGGGATCGCCCCCACCCGCTGCATTGAAAAATGTGGTGCCGAAATGGCGATCAAACAACACCATAGTGACCACACCTGCTAAGACTGGCATCGCGCCAATTAACAAAAATGCCGTGATCAACCATGTCCAGACAAACAGTGGTAATTTACCCCAGGTGAGCCCCGGTGCGCGTAAGTTGGTGATGGTGGCGATGATATTAATCGCACCCAATACTGAGGAAATACCTAGTAAGTGAATCGCCACAATCAAATAATCGGTACTGGGTGGCCCATAGAGTGTGGATAAGGGCGCATACATCGTCCAACCAAAATTTGGACCCGAACCGGGCACCATGAGCGAGATAAACATTAACGTGAAAGCAAAAGGTAAAATCCAAAAACTCCAATTGTTGAGCCGTGGTAATGCCATATCCGGCGCACCAATCATGAGCGGTACCATCCAATTCGCTAGACCTACAAACGCCGGCATGATGACACCAAATATCATGATCAAGCCATGCATGGTCACTAATTCATTGTAGGTATTGGGATCAAAAAAGCGCGCACCGGGTTGAAATAATTGTAAGCGGATCAAGAGTGCCATCGAACCGCCGACGAACAGCATGAGTAAACTGAATAACAAATAGAGCGTACCAATGTCTTTGTGATTGGTCGTGAATAGCCAGCCGGAGAGAAATTTCCACCAGCCATGACGCCAAGTATGATGCGCCGGTGTTGCATGCTCGTGATCAATCACCGAGTGTTCGTTAACCATCATTTATCTCCTTGTTTACTGCGGCGTGGCGACCCGAGCCGCCTTGATGTCTTCCGGCGTGACGATACTGCCAGTATTGTTGCCAAACGCATTGCGCTCATAGGTGATGACATCGGCCAGCTCTTGATCACTTAATTGATCTAGAAATGCTTGCATTGCCGTGTTGCGTTTACCATGTAAGACGCGATCAATATGTGCGGCAGCAGGTCCGGTTGCAATGGGACTGCCTTTGAGTGCTGGAAAAGTTGGTGGCACGCCAGCGCCATCGGGACGATGACAGACGCCGCAACGAGAAAGATAGATATCTTCACCACGCGCCATCGCAGCTTGCAATATGGCGACCTCAACTTTTGCCGCCGGTGCTGGCGTCGTCGTTGGCTGCGCGGTTGCTGATGCTGGCGTCGTTGTTGATGTTGATGGTGCGATCACAGGTGGCGTACTTGTCGTGACAGGTGCCGCTGGTGAGTCTACCGGTGCCGCAGCGTCTTGAGTCACCGCTGGTTTTGTCACGGGCAATGTCGCTGGTGCCTGCGTATTACCAGGCTTAATACGCATCGCCTCATCAAATGATTTACCTTCACGCAGCGCTTTGATATGCACGGGCTGAATGGCATCACCCGTGTGATTACCAAAAGCATTACGTTCATAACTAATAATGGCTGCTAGCTCTACATCACTCAATTGCGATTTGAATGCTTGCATCGCTGTGCCATTCTTGCCATTCATGACGATATTCACATGATCCACCAGTGGACCTGTTGCTATCTTACTCCCTTTCAATGCAGGAAAGGTCGGTGGCTGCCCCATTCCCGTGGGTTGATGACAGACTGAACACACGCGTGCATACACTTCTTTACCGCGCGCCAATAATTCTGCCATTGTCCATGCTTTATTGGTTTCTTGATCGCCCTCAGTTGCTAAGCCTTTTTTCTTGGCAATAAAATCTTTGTAACCCTGCTCACTCATCGCCACAACCACAATAGGCATGAACGCATGATTGATGCCGCACAATTCCGCGCACTGGCCGCGATAAGTGCCTGGCTTGGAGATGATAGTCCATGCCTCATTAATAAAACCAGCCAGGGCATCACGCTTGATACCAAAATCGGGGACCCACCACGCATGATTTACATCATTGGATGTAATTAAGAAGCGAATTTTTTTATGTATAGGTAGCACCAACGGATTATCTACTTCACGTAAATAATGTTCACCTTTAGGTGCTTTATTTTGCATTTGCGCAAGCGGTGTCGAGAGGTTACTAAAAAAACTGACACCCTCTTCTACATATTCATAATGCCACTTCCATTGATAACCAGTGATTTTGATCGTCAAATCATCTTTGTCTTCATTATTCATATTGAGTAACACTTGCGTTGCCGGGATCGCCATCAACACTAAAATAATAATGGGCACAATGGTCCACGTGATTTCTAATAAAGGATGTGAATGAAATTGTGCTGGTGTTGCTCCTTTTGATTTTCGATGGTAAATGATGGCGTAAAACATAGCACCAAACACACCAAGCGCAATCACCACACAAATGTAAAAGATAGTCATGTGCAAATCGTAAACATCACGGCTGATAGGAGAAACACCGCGTGTTAAATTAAACGACGACTCAGCGTATGCGTTGCTACTTGCGATGAGTAAAGCAAACAAGGTAGATTGTACGCTTCGCACGTGGGCTCCTTTCGCGATGATGTAAAAGATATACTTAAGGTGTTGATAGGTGACATAACGGCACTTGTACACGATTAAAACTATGGGAACATAAATTATGCCAGATATCCAGCAGAATGATATTAACACTGAACTCGTTCGCGATTTACTCAAAGAAAAACGCGCGGAACGTCGGTGGCGAAATCTGCGCTGCTTTGCGTGGTTCGCACTAATTGCTTTTGCACTCTACAATGTCTTTAGTTATACAAGTAACTCGAGCTTGACTAGTGCTGTCGGTGGGAAATATGTCGCACTCATTCGCTTAGATGGCACCATTGCACCTGGTAGAGATTTTTCTTCGCAAGAATTAATTCCCGTGTTGAAAGATGCGCTCAGTGACAAGAATGCTGAAGGTTTAATCATTGACATTAATTCCCCCGGTGGCACACCCGTGCAAGCATCGATCATTCATGATGCTATCGTGACTTACAAAAAAAAGTATCATAAAAAAGTGATCATCGTAGGCGAAGACATGCTCACTTCTGGTGCATACTTTGTCGCTGTTGCTGGGGATAAAATTTATGTTAACCCGAGCACCCTCACCGGTTCCGTGGGCGTGATCATGAAAGGTTTTGGTTTTGTCGATTTAATAAAAAAAGTGGGCATTGAAAGACGCGTGTACACGTCAGGGGATAACAAAGACCGCTTAGATGCCTTCTTGCCACAAAACCCGGATGATTTGAAAAAAATTCACGAAGTCATGAGTGAAGTTCATCAGCATTTTGCGCAAGCAGTCATCGAAGGGCGCAAAGGAAAATTACATGGCGACCCGGCCGCTTTGTTTACTGGCGATTTTTGGTCCGGTACAGCCGCGTTAAAACTTGGCTTGGTCGACGGTTTAGGCAATCTCATCGATGTGATGACTAAAGAATTTAACACGAGTCGTTACAAAGAATACGAAGTGTCGAATAATTTCTTCAAACTCATCGGCGGCCAATTAGGTAGTGCTTTTGATTCGATGGTTTATACCTATAGTTAATGTTGACCGCATGAAACCCGCTTACCCTTCGAGACGGCCGCTATGCGGCCGCATCGAGGACGAACGGGTTAATTTTTTTTGCAGCCCAAGCAGGCTTCAACCAAAAAATTGGGTGACCCTAATAATCTATGTCACACCCTTTAAACTTTCACCCTTAAACCGTTCGCCCTGAGGAGGCCGCCTAGCGGCCGTCTCGAAGGGCTCGAAGCGCGCTGTCGCGAGGTATGCCGCATCGAGGGCGAATGGGTTAAATTTTTTCGCTAATAATGACAGGTGGGGCAACCATCAAAACCAATAGGCACAATGGTTGCACTCCCACTCACAAATTTTGATAAATGGTGGTCAGAACCAAAATAATAAATACTGCTGGTACCGCTCGCTGAGGCAAAAATATCGTGCGTCGCCATGACATTCACATGCGCAGCACCGCCGGCGCGTATATAAGCATTGTACGCACGCAGATACCGTCCTTCAAAACTAGAATTATCACAAGCATCCACTCGCAACTCACGTGTCTTACCTGCTAAACCAATACGCGCATTATCATAAGAAGATGCAATAACATAGTTACTGCTTACGTAGTACACATCGACACAAGTATTATCTTTAGCCACCACTTCTTTAAGATCCATCACCCCTTGCACACCAATCTTACCACTGCCATCCGCATATATTTTCAGACTGCTCGTATCGGCGCCAATAATATTGATGTCATTCTCACCGGAATGCAAAATTTGATGCACGCCAATTTTGCCATTTAAATTCACCGAGCCACCACCGGTGGTCTTGATCACTAAATCGGGTGTTTCCGTATTAAACACCGTCACCTTACCACGCTGACCTTCGTGAACAATTTCTGCCAAATCTAAGTTGCCGGTTAGATAAATGTTACCGCAACCTGTGGGCGCAATATGTACTTTCAGCCGATGCCCATTTAGCCCTGCTGCTTCAATTAACCCACCACCCAACTGCTCGATACTCGTCAGACAATGCACGCCGATACGTATAATCACACGCTTGGTGGCAGCAGACGCATCACTCGTTTGTGACAGATTTAAGACCCCACCCTTCAATTGATGCACTTGAATCGCCGCCAGTGCGCCTGCTGGTCCATGCAAAAACAACGTTGTAGGACCTTCCGTACTAAACAATTGCACATGAAAGTCACCATTCACGCGTAATTTACAAATATCCGTGACCGGCACTTGCATGGTACGTATCGCGCGTGGATCAGCGAGATCGGTATTTTTGCTATCACGTACAAAAGGATCCGCTGTCTGAAACCAACGATCAGCGCCACGTTCCCAACCAGTAGGGGTGACAACCACTTGGGCGGGCCATTTTTCGTGGGTGAGATCGGTGCGGGGATAAAGGTCGCTGGCACAACTGACTAACCATAACGTGGAAAGGATGAGCATCCCCAAACAAATGCATCGCTTCATCTGACTGGCCCCTTGCACACGATCGATTGCGCTTAAAAATTTAAATCTATCACAAGGGTGTGGCGACTACTAGGCACGATCATGCGTAAGAACGTGCCATGACCTCGCTTTAGCTGATGCGTTTCAACAGAAAGAGATGCCCAGCAACAGGTACCCCATCTTGTTGTCGTAAGATTTGCGTTTCATAACTCAAGATCTCAAACTGGTGCTGTGTTGCCAACCGTTCTAAGTAAGCGCGTTGATGCGCGAAGCGTCCCGTCGTTCCTAATTGATAAGTCGTACCAGTGGTCACTTCTGTCGTGAATGCGAATAAACCATCTGTTTTAAGCACACGCGCCACACCCGCGAACAACGCATCTAACTCACCAAAATACACCAACACATCTGCCGCTAAGACCAAATCGAAGACATCACACTGTGTATCTAGATAGGTTTGTATATCGCAATGATGCAGCTCAGTGTAACAACCTTTGCGCTCGGCAATGACCAACATGTTGGCAGATAAATCCACCCCGATTAAAGTTTTAGCTGCTTGGCTAAAATACATGCCACCCAATCCTGTACCACAACCTAAATCTAGGATCGCCAGTTGTGACAACTCGCGGTAACGACCCACAAGTGCATACAATTGCTCTGGTACGTGATAATCAAGATCCTGACGCATATGCGCCTCGTAATGATCCGCATAAGCATCAAACAATTGTGATACATACGCGGGGGGCGATGCGCTGACTGGTGACGCCTGCTTGAGTATTTGCACACTATGTTGTAGCGCTTGGTTCATAGGATCCAACACTAACGCTTGCTGAAAATGCTGCAACGCCGACGCTGTTTGTCGCAAGGCAAGATGAATCACCGCTAAGTTATTATGTGCTGCGCTGTGCTTGGCATCGTTGGCAAGCACGCATTCATAGTATGATTTTGCCTCTGCTAAGCGTCCTTGTTGTTGTGCAATGACCCCTAAGTTAAACAACAAATCAGGATCTTGCGGGTGCTTGGCCAACGCTGATTCATAATGTTTTGCTGCAGCCTTCAGTTCCCCAAGACGAAAATAACAATTCGCTACATTCGTTTGCGCCTCACCATAAAAAGACTGCAACTCGGTGATGGCTGCAAAATGAGAGATAGCATCTTGATAACGCCCCACTTGCATCAAGAGTACACCTAATTGAAAATGAGCACCTGGATGCGTGGAGATTAAAGCAATTAACGCTTCGTACGCATGCATCGCTTCTTGACGTCGATTGAGTTTCGAGAGTACCAGACCTAAATTGTAGTATGCATCAGCATAATGTGGTTGCAACTTAAGGGCTTCTTCAAACATATCAACCGCTTCATGCAGTTTCGCCTGCGCAAAATAAACCGAACCCAAATTATTGTAAGCAGCGGCATCCGGTTGCAAGCGGATGACCATTTGCAACGCCTCAGCTGCTTGTGAGTACAAACCGCTTGCTTTAAGCGCGTTCGCCAAATGCAAATAGAGCAATGGTTCCTCGGGTTGTAAACGTATGGCTTCTTGCAAATAAGTGGTCGCGTCAGCAAATGCTTTTTCTTCACACAAGATGAGTGCCATGAGATGTAACGCACTGATATCATCAGCATGGGCCGCTAACAAAACCTGGCATATCGCTTTAGCCTCGGCGATGCGCCCCTGCCTACAAAGTGCTTCTGCGACATCAATCGTCATTTGAGCTTTTGTCATCACATCTGCCCTCGTTTCACTGCGTAACTTTATTGAACGTCAAAATCATATTATATTGTGTGCTGACGCAGCAAATACATGCGCCGCCATTTCTACAAGGAAGTTAGCATGCCACAGATCATTCAACCCGTTGCCGGTCCTGTTCAAGCACGTGTGACTGCCCCCGGATCCACGAGCATCGCCCAACGCGCATTATTGATCGCTGCGCTTGCTGATGGTATATCCGAAATTCATGGCCTCCCATTAAGCATTGATATTTTGACATTGATCAGCGCTCTACGCCAATTGGGGATCGTGATTCAGCTCGATGACAAAACACGGCAATGTATGGTCGCCGGTGGTAATGGTCAGTTCCCCAAAAAGCAAGCGACGATATGGTGCAATCACTCGCTGTCGATTGCCACCTCATTAATCATCGCTTGCGCGGCGGCACCAGGCGTATATTATTTTGATGGCGCTCACCCACTTCACCAAAAATCACTTGAATACGTCTTAGGGTTACTATGTCGTCAGGGCGCCCAATTAATCCCAAGTGATTCTACGCATATTCCCTTCACACTCGTGGGCGCGAGCGCACTGGAAGGTGGCGATATCATCTTTGATGCATCGATAAAAAGCCGTCTCATTGCAACACTATTAATCATGGCGCCCTTTGCACGCTTGCCTTTTAATGTCACGGTATTAGATATTCATAGCCAACCCTATATCTACATGACGTGTCAAATGATGGCTGATTTTGGGGTGTTTGTGCATCGTGTTCATCAAGGGCAATTCAGCGTATCAGTGCCCCAATTTTATCGTGCCCGTGAATATACAATAGAAGCCGATATGACTTACGCAGCCAATTTTTTTAGTGCCGCTGCGATGACGCATAGTGAAATCACCGTTGTGGGTTGCAAGCGTCAACAAGCCATGTTACCGCAAACCTATTTTTTATCAGCGCTAGAAAAAATGGGCTGTCAAGTATTCGAACAGCCACATGCAATTACGGTCATCGGACCTGCCATGCTGCAAGGCATTGAACTCACTTTACCTGCATTTGGGGATGTGTTTGTCAATCTCGTCACGTTAGCACCCTTTGCCAAAACAACGACGCATATAAAGCACCAAGGACCGATCACTGCTAAAGCACAACAGCGTTTACAAATGATCAGTGCGCAATTAAAAAAATTGGGCGTCAAACTTGAGGTGGGTGATGACTGGATCAAGATCCATCCTGGCATGCCACACGGCGGAACGATTGATATCAAAGATTATCGCTCACTCATGGCGCTGGCTGTGCTAGGCGTGAAAGTACCAGACATTGTGATTGAACAGCCGACGCGCGTCACTGATCATTATCCCGACTATTTTATGCTGTTGAATCAGTTGGCCACCCCAACTAAAGTGAACCCGTGATTTATCCCACGCTAACGCAAAGCGTACCGCCAGTAACGAGTTGAAAGAGGAGATGGCTCATACGAGTTAGGCAAAGCTGGTGAGCTGCTCACCCTACTTAGGCAAATAACGCGTCAGTTGAGGGTTTTCTGCGTCTCATCTATTAAAAAAAGCAATGCGAGTGAACTCGCCCTTCAAGCAGTGTCTCATCAAGGCGAGTTCAGCTTCACGATGGTTGAGTACCTTAACCAATTCGTTTCAGAACACATTTTTCTTCTTTAGTTTTATTATTGTTTCCAAATTCTACACCAGTGATATTTAGAGTTAATTGATTGTTGTTCACAGTGAGGGTAACAGTATCAGCCCCAGATAGAAATTCTGCCCCATCACCTGATGCTGACCCTTGATCACCTAATACGAAAGAGCTATCCAGTCTAATTGTATTTGCATCTACTCGCGTGAGTTTGCTGGTACTGGATTCATAGCCATCTTTATCTGTTGTCGTTTCTGATTTGATTTCATCAAAAGTGTAATATTCTGTTACGCCAAATCCTTCTTGATTGAGAGATTGTACTTGGAAATCAAAATCATCTTCAATAATTTTAAATTTAATTTCCGCATTTTCTTGAGACGAACTGCACATGCCTGCCCAGGTGCCCGTAAATTTAGATGGTGAATTTTGAGTCTGGTGTTGAGCGGTCAATGCTGCTTTTCTCATGTGGTCGTTCATGAATATATGTTTTGGATGAGCGTAACTGCTGCCTGCAACAAATGCGCCTACGAGAATAAATGCAAAAGATTTTTTTAACATAGGAAAACCCCTTAAAAAACGGATATGATAGCGAGTTGAAAAAGGGCTTATTATTGCAATTCTGGAGAGCGCTGTCTATCAGCGTATAAAACAAGTTGTATACAAGTTAAAACAGTGACGTGCGATACGATACTGCTAACGCGTGCATTCATCGAGCTTCTATTATGAAGAAAGTCCCTAAACGCTTGAGCCTCACATCGCATCAATCACACTGACGACTCACAAATTCGATGGTTGCATTTTCAACTTTACCTTGCACTAATGCGTCATTAGACATTTGCACCCAACCTTTGGTGCCTTTAAAGATGACTGAACCGGTGATCAATGTCCCACATTGCACCAACAGTACCGGTTTTGGATCAGTGGAAATCATCGTGATGGAACCATTAATCGTGACATGATTTAAGCGAGCTTGCTTAGCCGTGATACTCACATTATCATTAAATTTAACCCCGGTCGCATTCAACTCACCCACAATAGTGGTTGCACCTTTAATGGTGGAATCATTCATCGTAACTGATCCGTTGATGGTCAGTGTACCCACCGTGCATTTATTTGCACGTAGCGAACCCGCCACATTCATATTCGTCTTCACTGTCACTTCATTCACCACCGTGGGGCCTGTACACACAATATGGTCCACGGTCTGATTACCATAATAACAAACACCAAAGTGGTCATTGGCGAACGCATTGGACGTTACGAATGCTAAGCTTAAGAAACAAATGATCAAATTATAGATAGTAGGCTTCATGCCACAGCTCCTTGATGCAAGATGTCTTGATACATAAGGCGCAACCGTGTGTGCTGTTTCTTCCGTCACATCTAGACTAACATGGCAACGTAGCGCGACTCACTCCTTTTGTTTGGTCACATCCTGTCTCGGCAGCGTATCGATCAACTGTATGAGGCGCTGTCGATTATCTTTGATTTGCCGCACTAAAGCCGTCAGTATGACATAATCGGGAGAGACATCCAGCAGCGCCAATTGCGGTGGCACGACTTGTTGAAGACAATTTTCCAATGTAGCAATATCTGTGGTTAAATCATGAGTTAACACCGGATAGGTGTTTTCAGCGAAGTAATGCTCAAGTAATACAAACAATTCATGATTGCACTGTAATGACTCGTGTATCGCAACACGTAATGCCTCATCTTTGAGATGTATCGGTTGTTGTACAAGATCGCTCAACGCAAACATCCCCTCAATCAAGCGCTCTAAATGCACCAAAAAGAATCTGAACCCAGCGCGTAACCCTGGATTAAATCCGATTTCATATGCCCACGTGGGATAAGCACGCTGTTCTAACACTTTTTCTACGTTACATCTAGCACCATTAATATTCATCGTTGCTTGATCCACGGCATAGCAAGACACCAATGTTTGAGACATCGCCGTGAGGGCAGAAAGTATAGGGACTACGCCAGCACGAAACTCATCGACCACCGAAGGGGGTAAGATGAGTTGCACACACGCCATGCCAATCAAGGTGCCGACACCGACATCCACCACACGTTGCCCCAGCTCACTCCCCGGCATCGAGAACACCGTAAATAAACAGACGAGAAAAAAAATGCTGGCACAGTTAAGTGGTGTGGCGATTGGGGTTGTCTCGTTAAAGAAAAACATACCAATGATGATGAAAATTAACGAAATGGCAGATAACCGCAACAACGGGTCACTCACAACGACAAGTAGTACATCGCCAACGACGAGCCCCGCACATATCGCGATAAGCGCTAACACCCCCTGTCGCAAGGGTGTACCGCGTGTGATTTGACTCACCAATAAAGTGGCTAGCACCATCCAACTGCCATGACTGAAGGAATAAAAATAGTTCGTCACAAAAGCAATCAAGACTGCCACGCTGATGCTAAGCGCATGACGCCATAGATACGCGTTAAAGTAAGGCATATAGTTGCTCCAATGCGATACCTAAGGTACGCAAATCCGTCATAAACAAGAGGAATACTAAAGGTTCAGGTGCACTCACTTGCAATACATTTTGGTAACTCTCATCGAGTTGGGCCACAGCAGCATCTAATGCTGTTGCATTCAGCGCATCGCCCGGCGATGTCACTCTTTGCATCAGCTGTGTATAAAGCTGCTGTAATGACAGCGTTATGCGTGACAACTCAGGTTGACACACGGCAAAAACACTGGGATCAGTAACACGATAACGCAATTGAGCACAAGCGAATATACGACTGATGACCTCATCTAGCTTATCTATTTGCGCTTGTAAACGGTCTTGTTGTACGGCACCCAATTGTTGCTGACGTTGCAGATCACGTAATTGCACCATTGATTGCAACACCAAATCCTTAGATACATGAATACGACGTTCATAAAGATAGAGCGTGTCACTGTACTCAGGTTCAAGTAAACAAGCAAAAATATCACTCGTTAATCGCTGGGTGCGAAACAAAACTAATTTCAACTGCGAATGAATCATGCACGGCAAGACATGCACATAGAGGACTGCGCGCCAACAAAGCGCAATCAAGGTGCCAATCAGAATATAGAACGGCCTATTCGGCAAACTTCCTAACGGAAACTCATAAGCAGCGAACACGAGCAATACGCAGATGAGAAGCGCCCCGCGTGCGTAGGCGGGATAACGTTCAGCCCAATACACACCTACCAAGGTGACGCCCACCAAATACCCACCCATCATCAAGGGGTGATGGGCTAACAATGTAGCGCCACAAACGAGCAGTGCCAAGAGTAGCCCAGGGAGCGCCACTGCATATAGTCGGTAGTGCTGTGCTATTTGCAGGGGAACTAACGCCAAACATAGCGCTGTCACGACCAGCCATTGCGCGTAAGGTGCATCACTATACTGATAGGCGATCAATGCCGTCATGGCGGTCAGGATGAGTGAAAGCACATAGCGTTTGGCGAGTGGCGTCAACAGATAGGGGGTAGAAGAAGTCCAGTCCATGGTAAATAACAGCACCTTTTAAACAAAGTCATAGTGAAAATTACCACAAGCTGGACCTGCATAGGTATCTAAAATCCGTATAAACAACTCACAATCAATAAATTAGGGGTGTTATTAGTGACGGTCAGCACCCCTTTCGCATCCGCAAAGCTTCCCTGAATATTGGATTGCGTTTTTAAAAATAGCTCTAGCGTAGAACTGTACATTTTCCCCTGATATGGCCAGGTCACAACCCCCACTTCTTGCAAGTTGTTCTCATAACAGAAAATAATTTGATGTGGGCCAAAGGCATAGCTCGCTGTGATCACGCCATTAGGGTTGAGAAAGATATTTTCAAAGGGAACGTTTGTAAGTTGAGCATCTGCGGCGCAACTGAACAAAAATATGAATAGGGGTAAAAAGAGACTTGTTATAAAACGCATGTGTACCACCAACAATTTGAGTAATTTGATAACAACCACACACAAAGCGCACATTTTTTCGAACATCTAGGGCTTTCCCATGCAGCCAAAACAGTTTGATAGGGATAGAATGGAGGTATAAAAACATAAAAGGAGTGTTGTCATGCGCAACGGAACGCGTTTAAAACTGCTTTTGTTATGCTTATCCTCAACAGCGCTTTGTTCGTGCTCATATTATTCGGGTTCAGATCAAAGCTCAAGTCGTCGCTACAGACCGTATAACCCTGCGGAATACCAAGCACGCTTACCCAGCACCATCGCCACGAATGAAAAAGTCGTCGTAGTAGATCCACGAGCACATGCGTGGGGTGCTTATAATGCGGATGGCACGTTGGCTAAAGCAGGTGTTGCTACGTCAGGTCGAGACTTTTGTCCAGACACCCAACGTGGTTGCCGTACTAGCGTTGGCACCTTCCGTGTCAGCTCACTGGGCGCACCGGATTGCAAATCCCATATTTTCCCAAAACCGAACGGTGGCGCGCCGATGCCCTACTGTATGTATTTCCACGGCGGCCAAGCATTACATGGTACGGCTGAAAATGAAGTCGGTGATGCCAACCTAAGTCATGGCTGTGTACGTATGCATGTGGCTGATGCTGAATGGTTGCGTTACAACTTCGTGAATGTGGGCACCAAAGTGGTCGTGAAGCCCTACTAAGATGAAAGCCTATCCCCACTCAACCAGGTGGGGATAGACTGATTCAACTTTTAAGGTCGTTTAACAAACAGAGCACCACGCCATTCGTCCAGCCAAAACCTACTTCGTTGCTTCGATACCCCACACGGATATGGGTACGTGCATTGCGATGCAAGACATCATATTTTTCACGTAAGGTCCCATCCTGCATAAACTGTGTATTGACTGTGTCTAAAAATGCGCGTGATATGCGATCTGCATCCGCATCATAGCCATAACGTCGCAATCCTTCGATCGCAATGAGTTGTAACGGCGCCCAGCCGTAAGGATAATCCCATTGCGCACCGGAAGGCGTAAGACTCGTCAACAATCCGCCAGGACGTTCAAAATCCGCCAGATGTTCGTGTACGGCACGCGCTTGTGCTGAGGTGGCCAACCCAACCCACAAAGGATAAAAAGTGCTGAGATACACATAATCTGAGGATTGATGTTGTACAAAATGATAATCAAAATATAAACCACGATCGGGATGCCATAAAAAGTGATTGATGCGATCACGACGCTCAGCAGCACGCATCTCCCAAAGCGCAGCTTCCGATTTTTTCTTCAATGTATGCGCCATCCATGCTAAATCTTTTTCCACTTTGTAGAGCAAGCTATTTAAATCAACCGGCAAAAATTCCGTGGTATGCGCACCATAGGCGCCAAAACGAAAACTAATATCGGTGCCTGATTCACGTAACGCGCGGTCATTACGGTAAAAGCGTTTAGACAAACCTATATGCGCTGGCTGAGCGATAGTTGCGGCGGGAGATGTTCTTGTCACTGTATAAAGCTCGCCTGCGAAATTCGTTTCAACAAGTTGCGCCATCATGCCAACGCCTTGTGCGGGATGATGATAAAAATAATTGGCCGCTTGTTGATAATAATGATCGGGCGCATCCAACAATTCCATCGCTGGTACTGCTTGCATGTCATAAAAACGTGACAACCCATACTCAGTGACTAAGTGAGGGGTTTCCGTCCAATATGCATAATCTTCGCGAGCGATGCGATAAGCACGCGCCAACCAATGCAAATCTGCCTGACCTGTCGCTTGCATTGCCTCATACACACTTAAGATCATACTCGTCAGAAATGGTGGCTGCGATCGCGATAAATAATAAATGCGATTGGCATTCAGAATATGGCCGTAATGTACAATTTCAAAAAATAAATTCTCGACCATACCCTTTGCTAATGTCAATTGCTGATCTTGCAGCAATCCGCGTATGATAAAATAACTATCCCACCCATACATTTCATTGAACATGCCGCCCGGCACCACATACGGATGCGGCAAATACAGCAAACCATGTAAACTTTCTAGATCAAGTGTCGTATGATTTTTATAGAGGTACTCACGCGGAAATAATTTGAGTGTAATCGCACAATTTGTTTGCAATTTTTTTAGCGAAGGTAACGCTAGGAACGCAGGTGGAAAGAACAACGTATCATTGGTTTTAATTTTCAAATCAGCATATGAGCGGCACTTACTGGTATCACGCGTAAGCGTTGACCATTGTTGGTGAATGTAAGCACGTAGGGATTCATAAGACACCGGTTTGTCCTCGGCAAAACATAGCGTGAGCTTGAGCATACTAAAAATGCATATGGTGATGCCAATAGGCGTGCGTAACACGAGCAAATCTCCGTAGCGCTAAATTATGACTGACTGCTTAATGCGTGTGATCATTTTTATATTTTTTAATCTCTTTCCAATATTCACGCTTGAGAAGCATCGTTAATACAAACATAAATGCCAAAAACAATAACACCCAACGACCTAATCGATGCTGCTGTATATAATAGGGTTGTGATGCATATGCTAAGAAATTAACAATATCAGCGACAGTCGCATCAAATTGCTCCGGTGTCATACTCCCTTCTTTGATAGGGCGCAGCAAATCATACCATTGCACATGACCACGTCTATCATAGAGTGGTTTATCCACTAATATTTGCTCGCCTTGCAATGGTGAAAGTATTGCTGACATCGCTGTGCCAGGCACTAATAAATTATTCGCACCCGTGGGTCGTTTGGGATCCTGATAAAAGCTGTGTAAATAGGTATATATCCAGTCTACACCGCGGATGTCTGCTTCAGAAGATAGATCTGGCGGCTTCACACCATTAGGCCAAACAGTCACATTGATGGGCATGCGATCGTACGTCACCCCTACCGATTGTGCGATAGCATCATAGCGTAAATATGTCATGGTATGACAGACCATACACTTTTCCGCAAATTGTTTACCACCACGTTTGATGGATGCGATATCCATTTGATCAATAGGTGCCTTGGCTAACACTAATCCTGGTGGTGGTTCAATCGCCCAAAGCAGTGAAGAAAAAAACATCAGGATCAGTGCAACGTAATAGCGCATGTTATGTCACCCGTTCTGGCAAAGGCAGTGTGGTTTCTCTAGCCGTATATATCGGCATCAGCAAAAAGAAAGCAAAATAGCCTAGTGTGAAAAGACGCGCTAAGTTGGTACGTAGGGGCGACACGCCTTCATGACCCAGATAACCTAGTCCGATAAATGAAATTACAAATACGGCTAATGCAATCTTTGAAAGTCGTCCTTTGTAACGGATGGAGCGCACTGGACTGCGATCAAGCCAGGGCAATACAAACATAATAGCGATGGCTGATGCCATCGTCAGTAAGCCTAAAAATTTATTTGGTACCGCACGTAGCATCGCGTAAAAAGGCGTCATATACCATACAGGGGCGATCTCAGCAGGTGTTTGTAATGGATTCGCCGGGATGAAATTATCTGGCTCGAGGAACAAACCACCAAAAGTAGGCCGATAAAACAACACACAAGCAAACACAAAAAGAAAGACGACCACACCCACTAAATCTTTCACCGTATAATAGGGGTGAAATGGAATACCATCTAAGGGATGACCATGTTCATCTAAGCGTTTTTTAATATCGATGCCATCCGGATTATTAGAGCCAACACGATGGAGTGACACTAGGTGAAAGAAAATGATAGCCGTCAATACCAACGGCACAGCGATCACGTGCAAGGCAAAAAAACGATGCAGTGTCACCCCAGAGACATTGTAATCACCGCGTAACCACACTAGAAGCACATCACCAATCGCTGGAATAGCGCTAGCAAATGACGTAATCACTGCAGCACCCCAATAAGACATTTGTCCCCAAGGTAGCACATAACCGGTGAATGCCTCGAGTAACAATAGCATGTAAATCACCATGCCAAATAACCACAATAATTCACGCGGCTTTTGGTAAGAACCATAAATCAAGGCACGGTACATATGGAGATATACCAAGACAAAAAATGCGGATGCACCCGTCGTATGCATTAAACGCAACAACCAACCAAAGTTGACATCACGCATGATATGTTGCACAGAAGCGAATGCTTCACCACCCGTCGGCGTGTACTCCATGACTAACCAAATACCACTTAAGATTTGCATCACAAAGACGAGTAACAACAAAGAGCCAAAATAGTACCAAAAGTTGAAATTTTTAGGCGCATAATAGCCAGTGACATGTTTATCTAAAAAATCACTCACTGGATAGCGCTGATCAATCCATGCAAAAATGCGACGTTTATGGGATGGCTCGTCCGAATGATCATTCATCGATAGTATGGTTCCTGTTCCTGATAACACTCACAGCGTTGACAAAAAGATTAACTGATAGCGATATTGCCTTGCACACCCTCTTTATCTTCACCGATCATGATTTCTGTTTCACTCACATACATATGACGTGGAATTTTAAGATTCAACGGTGCTGGCACATTTTGATAAACTCGGCCAGCTAAGTCATAGCTCGAGCCATGACATGGACAATAAAAACCACCTAGCCATGCCGGTGAAACACTCGCGACATCAGGACGATAGGTAGGGACACATCCTAAATGCGTACAAATGCCAATGGCCACAAAAAATTCGGGCTTAATAGAACGATGTAAATTCTTGCAATAGGCTGGTTGTTGATTTTGCGATGAGAGCGGATCACGTAATTTATCTGTAAGCTTAGGCAAGGTGTCTAACATGGCACTATCACGGCGAATAAACCAGATGGGCATACCACGCCAAGGTACAGTTAACTGTTCACGAGGTTTCAGTGCACTGATATCGACTTTGATGGGCTTACCAGCCGCTTGTGTGTCTTTACTTGGCATCCAGTAAGAAATAAATGGCACAGCAGCCACTGCTAAACCAATACCACCCACAGCGGTGGTTGCATTGCGTAGAAAACAACGGCGTTTTACATCGATTTCATCCGTCACGCGATGAGTCCTTATAATCCACATGGCTGAACAGCATGCTAGCACTAAATCAATTAGCGCATTGGGCCAACTGACCCATCATGCGGTATTCAAAGAGGCGTCAAGTGATAAGCCTATATTGGAATTTAATCTAAAGCAATATTAGCTAACCAAGCAAACACGCATGCCGTACGTTTGCGTCCTTGATTTAAGAGTAACGAGACGCTATGTATAACCGCTGTTAAGAATAACTTTGTGTTGCGAATTGACACTCAGCAGCGTTGTTACTGCGGCAATAGATTAAACCGGTTTCTGAGGAAACCTCCCAAGGACCGCTGATTGGCGCGAACGGACCATACACTTGATACGAGTGATGAAAATTGATTTGATGTTTACTATAGTTGCAACGTACCCCACCGTGACCAGCGATACTAAATATTATCGCTTGCCTAAAGGGTCTATCTTTGTAGATTTGCTTACAGATAGCCGCATGTGCTGCAAGTGGCATGATTAAGAATCCAGTCATCACGAGTCGCTTCATGTATTTAAGCATTTGAGATTCCTATGAATGTAAATAGTAGGTGATCATACTAAACATACTGTGATGAACTTGCCAAGATGTTTTATCAAAATTCCTTAGAGGTTTCAGACCGCCACTATGACGGGTGAGCGTTTGGTGACGTAAAATTCAGGTGGTGCTCATTCTTGACATCAATCTAAGTTTTTGCCATCGGGCAAAAAACCTTTTTGACTGCTACCATATACCATGTAGTTACCTAAAAGAGAAAACGAACGCAGACGATTATCGCCTGCGTTGTTATCAGACAAAAAACTCCGCTGACTTATGCAGCATGTTTCGCATTGAATTGACATGCTGTCGCATCGATAGACCGACAATAGATCAACCATGGCTCTGGAGAACTTAGCCAAGGACCACTCACAGGCACAAAAAGCCCCGACAATTCATAGGAATGTTTGAAATCAAATTCATCACGCCCATAGTCACAACGTACACCACCTTCATTGCCCTTTTTATACAACACGACCTGTCTGAATGGTTTTTGTTGGTGCGTGAGTTCACAATTCATTGCTTGCGCTGCACCTGTTGTCAGTAAGAAAATCATGGTGCTAAATATATAAATATATTTATTCATTTTTTCACTCCAAAAATTTAACTTGCGGCGCGATACTAGCCATCATCAAATCAATTTGTAAAGTAAATTATTTTTTCCCAATACGAAGTGCACAAGCAGATAACAACAATCCACCCTCATAAAGTAAGTAGATGGGCACGGCTAATATAGTTTGCGATAATACATCGGGAGGTGCTAATAACATGCCTATCACAAATGCACCGACTAACGCATATGAACGTGATTGTTGCAATTGTTGTTGCGTGACCACGCTTAAGCAAACCAATAATAACATCAGCATTGGTATTTCAAACAAGCAACCAAAAATAATCAATAATTTTAATGTAAAATCGAAATACGCACTGATATCCGGTGTTAATAGCACACCAGTGGGTGTCACTTGCGTGAGAAAGTGAAATAACAAAGGAAAGATGACTAAATAGGCAAACGCAAACCCTAAATAAAATAAGACAACACTAATACACACAAAGGGCCAAATAACACGACGTTCATGCTTGTATAATGCCGGCGCGATGAAATGCCACAATTGGTACATCATAAATGGCACTGTTAATAAGAGCGCACTAACAAATGCCAGTTGGCATGGTACAAAAAAGGGTGAGACGACTTGTGTTGCAATCAGATGACCTTGCGGAAGAAACTTTAACAATGGCAAAGCCAGAAAATGATAAAGATGATTCGCAAAATAAAGTAGTATCAAAAACAATACTAATAAATACATGAGCGAATAAACTAGACGTGAACGTAACTCGCTGAACAATTGCACGGCATGACTATGGTTCACGCTTTTGTTCATCTGTTTTTTCGTTTGGCTCGATGAAATGATTCACTTCAGCTTTCATTTTTGTCATCATCTCACGTAGCGATTGTACAAAGCGGCCTAAGGAAAAAGCCACATCAGGTAATTGCTCCGGCTTAATCACTAACAATGCGATCAACATAATAACCATGATTTCACTAATGCTGAAGCTCATGCTTTTTGATCGTCCCTGTGCTCGGTATCGTCTTGCATCCCTTTACGAAAACTACGTATGGCTACCGCCAAATCATCACCTAGCGTGCGTAAACGTTGTGTACCAAAAATCATGATGAAAATCAGTAATAAAATTAATAACGAGCCGAAGTTTCTCAAACCCATTATGTGCTCCTTAACCCAGTGGATGAGGCTTAATCCAACCTAATGTAAAAGCGATCATTAATAGCAAAAACAAGAAAAGGGATAATCCAATACGCCAACTCAAAGCCTTGATCATGCGATCAGAATGATGACGATCTATGAGCAAATAATAAAAAGCGCTCGCCAATGACACCAAAATCATGACAAGTATGAAAGCTACTATCAACTTAGTGACAAGCACCATTGGCATGTTACCTATAAATTAAGGCCATCTAGCTTCGACGCATAGTATAGGGTGATATTCAGTGGAATGCATCAAAAAACGCAGCACGCCTGTTGGTATCTTCAATACGGTTTGGATAGAGTTTTAGATGAAAACTTGCTAGATTAGCTTTGTGTAGAACTAGGAGTTTGCCCCCTAATTATCAAGGAGATATACATGTCTATCATACCAATTATCGTAACTTTGGTCATTATTGGCGTCATCATGTGGCTCATTAATACATACATTCCTATGGCCGGCTCTATCAAAAAGATTTTAAACATTGTCGTAGTGATCCTGGTGGTATTGTGGTTACTGCAAAGCTTCGGGCTTTTAGGCAACCTCGGTGGCGTACGCGTCAACTAGAGATGTTGCTGGTGGATTACGGCGCGAAACACGCGCCTAATCACACCGTGCAAAGTTGACTGGCACAATTGTGACTAGGACTTTTCTGTTTGCTTGCCCACCTGAAGTGCCATGGTATGTCGTCACCAAGGATACGTGCTCGCCTGCGTTACTGTGCTGTCCCTCGCTCCATCCTTAGCTTAGGCATTACTTCCTCTATGAAGAGCATCAATGTTTGCATCGCTGAGGCAAACGGCTGAGCACCAAATTCGATTTGCAGCAAAAAATGATCAACACCCAGTAGCTGATGCATAAAATTGATGTTGTCAATCACCGTCGCTGGTGAACCCACCAACACTTGACGCTGATCTCGCATAACGGCAGGCGTATTGCGTTGAATCATATGTGCCAAGCCCGCATAACCAGGGTAACTCGTTGAACGGATGTACGACCAATCTGCTGCAGCATTTGCCCACACGTTGATGAATTTTTGTAAATAGTGATCCCCCCATCGACACGCATGTTCATCTGTAGACCTGATCAGCGTCGGCATACTAATCGCAATTCTAGGCAACCGTTTTTTTTCATGGCCAGCCTCTCTGTAACTCTCGCGATAAATCATGAGACGCTCTCTAAGTGTTGTGAGCGTTCCTGATGCGGTCACCAGCAAATCAAAGCCCTGCTCACCTAGCCAAGCAAAACTTTGTCTGGCATTGACCGCAGCGCCCCATATCGGTGGATGGGGTTTTTGCGTCACAGGTGGATAACTTATCGCATCTGCAAATCGATAAAATGGTGATTCACGTGTGACCGGTGAACGCGTCCACAATTGAATCACTGCCTCGATGGCGCTTGCAAAGCGTTCACGGCTTTCATCAATAGGAATACCAAATGCTGTAAATTCATAAGGTAGGTATGCGCGCGCAAAACCTATTTCTGCTCGGCCGTGGCTCAACGCGTCCAACATCGCTGTATGTGCAGCGAGATGTAACGGATGCTGAAATGCTGGCAAAAGACAACCCGTCATTAAACGAATACGTTGTGTGCGAGCTGCCACAGCAGCTAAAAATGTCACTGGATCAGGGCAATAACCACCATAAGGGTGCAGATAATGCTGTGTCATTTTGATAAATGAAAACCCAGCCACCTCCGCCATGTCGGCTAATGCCAAGGCTTCACTAAAATACGCAGTGGGTAATTTAGTTTGAGGGCAAGCGTCAGGAAGAAATGATAAACCGAAATGCATGGCAGTAACCTCGTTATATCAAAACGGCAACAATAAAATAACTCATGTGAATAATAATGAGTGCTGTCACTGAATGGGTCAGCTCATATAACACCGCATTCACACAGCCCAGCACCAACGCGCCCAACACAGGAAACATCGCACTCGCAAACGAAGGCATATGAAATATTTGCATGTACATAAAAAATGTTGTTGAAAGAATTATCGCTATCACTGAGCCTGCCTCACTAAAAAGTTGGAGCATAATGACGCGAAAAATAATCTCTTCTGCAGTCAATTGTAGGCATACCATCAGCAGCGCTATGCTGCGTGGCAGTATCGCCATGTTATGCTGGTGATGGCGCATCCAGCCGGCACGTGCGATACGCCACCATTCCGCCGCATTCACAGGGACAGCTGCAGAAAAAAATGTACTGGCTAATAACATGCCCAACTGACATAAGAGTGTTGTAACCGTGACACACCCTATACCAATGACCACACACCACATGCCTGATATCAGTGATAGCGACAGTGAGCTCAGCGGATTTATACCTAAATAACGACATAGACTCGCACTCAGCAACATGTGCGTACAGGCAATGACAATAAACTGCAGTACACCGGCTGCAGCAGTCACCGGATAACGATGCGTCAAACCGAAAACACGAGCCCATGGGGGCGCTTGTGCAAAAATAAATTTCTTGATGTGCAAGTAATACACTTGAATAACTATCAATAGCACTAACCATGTTAATCCCAGGTGCATCACGCGCATAGGCATTAACCGCAATCTGTCACTGGCGTGAGACGAGAGACAGGGCATTGGTGACATGTTTTTACATAATGCCAAGTATAAAAATTAAAAAAGAGATGGGCACTCAACACCGTCATCGTTTCTTGAGTAAGCAACACTAAACATGTCATCACTAGTGCGAAATTGCATTTCAAAATCACTTGCAGAAGTCCTTCATTTACATGCATGCAAGCAAATAAAATCGCGATGAGCATCATCATGACACTGGCGGGTAACAAGGAAAAATGCTGAATCACCATAGACAGTATATAGTCACGAAAAAGTAATTCTTCACAAATTGCACTCAATAACAATGCCATGAGTGTATGTCTATTGATTTTCATCGTACGATACTGCCGACCAGCATCGTGACGATGTAACGCAATATGCCGCCTATAGCCGTTTTTTTTCGGCATCGCCAGCATTCGCCTATTCACAGTGGTCACCGAATATTGCTCAATCTTAAAGAGCAGGTAGCCCATCAGCCCACCCATCAAGACACACATGAGCGACCAAAATGAATAGTGTAGAGTTTGAAAAATACCATGTTTAAAAAGAATGGCGCCCCATGTGACCAGCAATAATTTTATCGCTGTACTCAAGTTGAGAAATGCAATGTAACGGCTCAGATACCTGCGATGATAAATAAACTCAGTAAAAGCATGATTACCAACGGCTAACAGTGTAAACGCCGCTACTGCATAATCCTGTGTATATGCATCATGGATAGGGATGAGGTTCATCATGACAAACACCCCCATAAGCATTGAAACGCGCATGTTTGAGTGGCGCCGCCCCTGGCAAGCAGAGGCTCAAAGTATCTGGGGACCACACTCTTGCAACACTAAATCCTATTTGTCTGGCTTCATTCGTCGTTAAATTTAAGAAGATCAATTCTTTATTGCTGGCGCGATAAGTATTAATTAATAACTGATTATCATTGACTGATTGACGCGTAGCCATTGCAATTAAGGCACGTGCTTCGACTGTGTGAGTCGCGTTAAAGTTAGCATTGAAACAGGCGTTGTCAGGATCATTAGCGTAGTAAGCAACATTCGTATCTAAATCAAGAATACGACTTGCCTCATGTAACTGCTGAGTGACTTGCTCATCAATCAGAACTAAACGTGCCAATGATGCTACACCTGCTGCCTCCAAATAAGCTTTTCGCATCGCCGAAATTAATTGTGTATCCGCGCCCAACCCAACCACAACCTTAGGTGTATGTGCATTTCTCAGCACACAAGCAATATTAAAATGGTTTAAGTCTACACTCTGTAAATGATAAAACTCTGGATACGGACATACATTGCCATGAATGGGATCCAAATAGCTTGCCAGCAATTCTAAACTAGAATCAAAAATGATGCGTTGCGCCACTGTTTTGGTATACCAATGTCCCATCGCTGCATCGATTTGTGTGAGTTCTAGCAATGCATTGCGTAACGCCGCATGTGGTGTGCGATGTGTCGCCGTACCGGTGGTGACTGCGGCGCATAGCCATGGCTCTCCGTCAGCCACCCTCAGTTGATACCCTACCAGCAATAATTGTGCAGGCACCCAGATGCCGTGTTGCCTAGTGAGTGAGTAAGCGCGTATCCAGGTGAGGGGCGCATATTCATCAAAGCGTTGGAAAGGAAAATCCATCGCATCATATTGCCACGCGTTAAATTGTGTTAATTTCTCAAGGGGTAATACGCTATCGCCACGCCGCAGCATTTCTTGATAACTTGTAAATCGCGACTCGAAACTAAGCGTATTGAATGCCGTGAGCTGTGCATAACGCTCAAGCGTCTCACCAACAACTTTAATCAACACTTCATTTAAAGACGTCCCTACGCCACCGATATGATGCACACCAGGTTTATGCTTATCCTGAACACCTTGTAATAAATGCACCCCCGTTAATTCAGCGCCAGCAATAATCAGCTTGGGTCCATACTTTTCTCGCGTGACCAGGTTAATATGTGGATTCAACCCACACAACGGACTGAGCATGCGCGCCAGTGTCATCAACAGCGTATGATTGATTTGCTGTTCATTGGTACGACTATAGAGATTCATAAGCGATCCTTAGCACGCGATTTTAGCCATCGTTATAAAGTAAAATATAATTGTTGTTCATCGCGATGCATCGTCGCACCGCAACTTGTACAATTAGCAACTCTAAATACTTCATGGTAAATGATTTCCATCGTTGGCAAATAAATGGCTAACACTTTGTTACGTGTGAATGCGGCACTGGTTAAAATAAAATTTAATGCCTCTAGTGCCACGTGTGCCGCCACCAGCCCTACTAATGCTGGTTCGATGAGAGAGGATGGATGATGAACGCGACCTAAAGACAGCGCATTTTTGTATTGCTGATAATTCGCGCTTTCGCGTAAATTCATCATCAGCCTGGTTTCAAAACATTCAAAACATGGGCCCGCAGGCGGTACAAACTGTGGCCCAATAAAAATGTATGGGCCATCGATAGTGGCATAGAGCCAGGGAATTTCTAAATGTTGGGCAATGCGATTGAATCTGAATGCACTTAGCGGCTGTGGCGGATATTGTACGAAGATAACAAAATGATGACGCCATTCATGATACTGTTGTAGTTTATCAGCAAATAGTAAATCGTCATGCATCCATTCATCATTGTTGCTTTCTAACTGCATCACCAATGCATCGCCATTCGCAACTAGGGTAATTGATTGTTCAGTTGCATATTGCGATAAAAAAGCTTGAACTTGTTGCGTGAGTTGCGTCGGGCCAATCAATAAGATTGGTAAATTTTGCTGCAATGAAGATAGTGTCCCTTGATGACACAGCACTGGATTGAGTGTATCAACATAATGCTGAAAGGCCGACGTTGCTGTTGACGTTAGCACGCCTAAACGTTGCAAGTGATCTAGCAAGGATTCTATCTGCGTCCTAGATATATTTAAATTATTCGCAATATCACTCACCGAGAGCGATCCATTCAAACATTGTAATATTTTTAGCAAAGAACCTGTCTTATCTTCATCAACTAAGGTATGACTATAGGGATTCCATACACCAGCACGTAGTTCTACTGTATTTTCATCATGGGCAACTAAAGAGTAATGTGGCTTGATACGTAAATGTTTTGTGGATGCCATGATGATTTCCTTCTATGTATTACAATGATTACTCGAAATTTCTGTCGCAATACCAGCAACTTAATGTGGCGTATTGATCAAACATCGCTCTGATGAAATCACGCAACTGATCCGATAACGATGGCATGCAGCACACACTGAAATACGCCATCAAAACCTAAACACTGATGCATTTCATGATCACAAATATGGGCACAATCCACACTACCCAACCCTAAGCTAGTCACAGCCAAATGCATTTGCTGACTCATTGCGCCCACTTCGTGAAAAACAAAACGCAATCCTCTATCACCATATTTACGCAGCGTTTTCCAAGGCCTCGCTGTCAACAAGAGAACAGCATTTGCATAACGACAACTCACGTCATCTGCCGTCATCGTCATTGATTTCATGATGTCATCGGCACCCGTTGCATCAGCGACGTGCACCAATACATCTTCTAAAGGGTGATACCGGTAAACACCTCTTTGAATGCCATCGACATTCAAACACACAAGGTAGAGTTCTATCGGATAAAGACCACCAGCACTCGGTACAGTGCGCAACGCGAGTGTCACCTCGCCTTTAGTCATCAAGCGCACTGTCGTATAAGCAGACACGCCACAACCGGCGCGAATAATGCTGGCTAAAAAATCCATGGGGAATGCATCGCCCGTGTAGGTTCGTTGACTGCGTCGTTTCGTCATCGCATCCCCTAACCGTAAATCTAAGGGGACACTCGTTGGTAATGACAACGTTTTATCCGCTCGCAATGTTTCTTGGCCATTACGAGAGATCATCATTAAGCCACGATCATCGAGATACGACAGTATCGAATAATCATTTTGCGGGTTATGTCTGCTATAAGCTGTATTCAATAAAAAATAAGCAGCAGGTGACTCTGCGCCAAGCTGACCTAGCGTACGTGTCGCATGCGTTTGAAATGCAACCGCCTGCTGCCAAGGAATGAATGTATGATAGCCATTGGCATAAATCGCCGCTTTTTGTAAACGTTTTGACTCGGTGTCTTGATCAAATACCATGTCAATGAATCCTTATTGATAGATCAATATGATTGAATCGTATGACGCACAAACAAAATAATGTCTGCACGAAAAAATGCGCAGTTAGAAAATAATTTTTTTTGATAGGTGCACACGCAATGACAATGCTGCCTTGATGCACTAATGAGGACACAAGAAATTCTATATGCGGAGGTGAATTATTTTAACGGGGTTGGGCTATCGCCGCGGTGGATGTACAGCTACAACTACTGCCTACTGAACAAGTACTACTTGCGCCAGGCGCAACCATCACCCAGCTATCACCTAAAAACAATGGCAGATCTACAGCGCTAAGACTACGATGATCAACAATGAGAGAACTTGATATTCGCATGTCATCCCTCGTTATTTATAAAAATATTTTTGGGAGGAGTCCATTTACTATAATTGAATATCCCTCAATGTCAACGCAAAATATTATTTATAAATGATTGCGCCATTAATCACACGTCCTAATATTTGTGCATTATCTTTCACTATCACGCGTCCCGCGTTCTTATTAAAAATAATATCACCGTTTACTTGCGTTAAATGATTTAAATGAATCGTCGGTCGCCATAACCACGGCCAAAATGACATGACATCCACATGTATATGACGAACTTGGCAACGTGTCATGTTCACTGCACCACCATGAATCACCATATCACCTTCACAGATCGAATCTGTCATGTGAAGTGTCCCATTCATTTTAAATAAATCAGTGATCGTGGCCGCTAACATTGTTGCCGTGCCATTCATTTTTAAAAAATGAAATGTTGCTAAATTCACCTGCAAACTCCCATTGATCACCGCATTGCCTATGATACGTGTCGCTGAAACACCATCGCCAATCGTTGCCGTGCCATTGACAATAAGATCCATCAACTGTATCGACGCCGCTTTGTAATTACCATTGATAAGCATTATGATGAGAAACCTATTATCGTTGTTGTGAGTATTATTTTAATTTTCCCTATGCCATTACCGCAAGCCTTCATCACGCATTGGAAACTAAATCTCTTTGCTTTGTTACTGATGGTGATATTTTCCAAACTCGGTTTTTGGCAATTAGCACGCGCACATGAGAAACAAGTGTTATTACAAACCTATGCGCAACGCAGACATGTGACACTATCCGTGTCGCAATTAGGACAACAGCAAGATCCACGTTTTTACCGTCTTCGTGTACGCGGCAAATTTGATGATGCCCATACGATCCTATTAGATAATAAAGTCTTTCATGGACAAGTGGGTTATAACGTCTACACACCATTTCACATCAACGGCATGCGTGAACGTCTGCTCGTTAATCGCGGCTTTATTCCCGCGGGACCCGATCGCCGTCACTTGCCAGTGATCAAAAAGGTCGCTGGTGAAACAATACTCACTGGCTGGCTAACGGCTACGCCCACCGCGCTCACCCTCGGCCATTGGCTAGACACATCACCTGAACATTTTCCTATTCGCGTGGAAACGATACTGCCAAACGCACTCGTGCCATTGCTCGCCTACCCGCTATATCCCTATGTTTTACAGATAGAATCCTCGCATCCAACCGCTTATCGAAGCGACTGGCAAGTCACTACCATGCGTCCAGAAAGGCATCAAGCCTATGCATTACAATGGTTTGCTTTAGCACTCTGCTTGTTGATATTATCTCTGATCTTAAATTTTAAGCAGCACAAACAATAACAAGCCCCGTGTGGTTCATCGAATGAGGTCATTTTTACATGCGTACCGGGTTCAATTTAAGTCATCGTCCACGCCATACCAAGCTTGCGCTGATCGCAGCGATACTCGCCTTCTTTGTCATCATGTTAGGCGCCTATACGCGACTCACGGATGCAGGACTCTCTTGTCCTGATTGGCCTAATTGTTTTGGTTTCGTGACGGCGCCACACACCGCCGCTCAATTAAGCGATGCTGCACGCGCTTTTCCACAAATCCCGGTGAACATCAAAAAAGCCTGGACAGAAATGACTCACCGTTATTTCGCGGGCACTGAAGGATTATTGGTGCTGCTGTTAGCCTTCTCCACGTTGTACACGCCGGCATTACGCAATAGACCACGTAGCATCATGAGCATCGGCCTGATCGCATTGTTAGCATTGCAAGTCATTTTGGGCATGCTGACGGTCACAGCGCAACTGAAACCAGTCATTGTGCTCTCGCATTTAGTCACCGGTCTCTCACTACTCAGCTTGTTATGGGTATTTTACTTAAGCGCACGCAATCAACGCTTAAAATTAATACAGCAAGGTGCGACACCATCACTGTGGGCCTGTTGGGTGGCATTAGTCATCATCTGCATGCAGATTACGCTGGGTGGCTGGGTAAGCACGCATTATGCTGGCTTAGCCTGTATAGACTTACCCTATTGCAACGGCCAATTGCTCCCCACCTTACAGTGGCATAAACTTGGCGAAGATTTAATTACCATGCACATGCTACACCGTATCGGTGCACTGATTACCTTGAGCTATTTCTTAATCTTTGCCCATCAATTACTAAGACGGCCTCTATTTCGACGGTTCGGCATCGCCCTTCTCATCCTCGTTGGCATACAATTCACATTAGGCGTGCTCAATATTTTGTGGTTACGCCCCGTATGGCTTGCCTTGCTGCATCATGGGGTTGCTGTCACGATACTCCTCACCACGCTGACCATACTGGTTAAAACGTATCACACACGAGATCACCACTATGTACGCTAATTGGCGCGAATATTACATCCTTTGCAAACCACGTGTAGTATTGCTAATGCTACTCACCATGTGGGCTGGCATGTATCTCGCCACCCAAACCAGCATTCCATGGTCTCTATGGATCGCTGCAACCATTGGGGTTGCACTGATGTCAGGCTCAGCTGCCACCGTCAATCACATCATTGATCATCGCGTAGATGCGATCATGGCTCGCACCAAAAATCGCCCGTTACCCACCGGTAAAGTATCAATCAAAGCAGCTACTTTTTTTGCGATGACACTCGGTGTGTTAGGTTTTGTTATTTTATATCTAGAGGTGAACACGTTAACTGCTGTGCTCACCTTTATCGCTGGGATTGGTTATGCAGGCATTTACTCCATGTATCTCAAGCGTGCCACCTCACAGAATATTGTCATTGGCGGTCTCTCCGGTGCGATGCCACCTTTACTGGGTTGGACAGCAGTCTCAGGACATTTAGACCCACAAGGTTGGCTGCTCGTTTTAATCATCTTCACCTGGACGCCCGCACATTTTTGGGCGTTGTGCTTGCACCGTTTCAACGATTACAAACAAGTGCCCATTCCGATGTTGCCAGTCACCCATGGCATCCCCTATACCAAATTAAATATTGTGTTTTATAGTTTACTCACGGTTGTGTGCAGCCTCTTACCTTATGTCATTGGCATGAGTGGCAAGTTCTATGTCGCCACGGCTATCCTACTCGACATTGGTTTAATGGCTTATGCCTTAAAATTGCAATTCGCTGTGGATGATCCGCGTATCGCACTCAAAACCTTTCAGTATTCATTAGTGTATTTAACCGTATTGTTTATAGCGCTGCTGTTGGACCATCATCTCTTAATCAATTGAGCGTATGATCACTGCTTTTAACCAACGGCGTGTCGATCAGTAAGGAACATGGATGTTATCTACTCAAAAGCTTATCATGGGCATTGTGTTTTTTTGTGCAGCACTGCTGTCATCCTTATTTGTGTATAGGCATGCTCACCCACAACAGGCGAGCTTGACGACAAACGACATGACGGTGTTTGGCGTCCCGCGAGAGATCACGCCTTTCAACTTACATACCACCGACAACACGCCGTTCAGCAAACAACAGCTACGACATCACTGGACACTACTCTTTTTTGGTTTCACGCATTGCACAACGATTTGTCCCGCGACCTTGCAATTGCTGCAACAAGTCTATGAACCCTTGCATACGCTTTATCCCAATTTACAAATCGTGTTCATCTCTCTAGATCCGACACGTGATACGGCAGAGACACTACGCACTTATTTACGTGCTTATCATCAAGATGTCATTGGTGTTACCGGCGAACTTGCTGCCGTGCGTCGCTTACAAGCACAATTACATATCTATGCCGCACGTGTGAATGAAAACGCTGGCCATGCTTACCAATTAATGCATTCTCCGACCCTACTTCTCATCAATCCTAACGCACAATGGGCCGGCACCTTGCATGCCGATCTGCAGCCAAAGTCATTCATCGCTAATGTCAGGACCGCACTGTCAGCGCATTAGCCACTGATGCCGGGTACGGGTTAAATTTTGCATGCGCTCATAGATATACAAAGCCATCACTTCATCACGCAATGCGTCATAATTGCGGTAACAAAGCGTGCCATAAGGTATGGTGGATGCTTGGGCAATCGATTGATAACGCTGTTGCGCTGAATGCTCAACTTTTTCATCAATTTCTAGGTACTTACAAACGCCTTCCATCAGTCGGCGCCTATAGATGCGTGACGTTCCCAATGATGAAGTACGCTTTTGACCATCGATGTTTAAGTCCTGATACACTTGACGCAATAACTCTTTTTCATTGCTCGTATTCAAGACGGCTTGCTGATACGCACGGGCTCGATCGCGACCGGTGCTACCATTCATGCCAAACAAGGTCATCCGTGTCAAAAAAAACCGCATGGCGCCCTGCGTGTTAGGTGGCACCCAATTGTCTCTATTCAGATAAATGTTTGTTTGTTCATTCAAAATTTCCCTGAGGCTTCGCTGTGAACCGAATTGCATGTTACCTCCTTATTCTCAACTAACCAGGTCTCGTCTATAATCACGACACTATAACCACTGACCGCCACTATGTTAAAAAAAATTTTCGTTTATTTACAGTATCTTTACCCACAACATCTCCTCTCTGCCCTCGTAGGGCGATTGGCGGACTCACCACATCTTTGGTTAAAAAACTTCCTTATTCAGCAATTCATCCGGCATTATCAGATCGATTTGACCGATGCCCGATTAAAAAATCCCGATGATTATCCGACTTTTAATGATTTTTTCATCCGCCAACTAGACAGCGACCGGCGCCCCATCGCTGCCGATGATCATGCCATTGTCAGTCCAGTCGATGGGAGCGTTTCCCAAATCGGGAATATCCGAAAAAATCAATTAGTACAGGCCAAACAAAGTTATTTTGATCTTGAGCATCTGTTGGGCGGTGACACACATTTAGCAGAAAAATTTTATGATGGTGCTTT
Source organism: uncultured Coxiellaceae bacterium (assembly GCA_964648015.1). Classification (GTDB taxonomy): domain Bacteria; phylum Pseudomonadota; class Gammaproteobacteria; order DSM-16500; family DSM-16500; genus Aquicella. Next base: position 18,782 of record CAZYKO010000008.1, on the reverse strand, counting down.
TGCAACACTCTATTTAGCCCCAGCAAATTATCACCGCGTCCATATGCCCCTCACCGGCAAGCTTATTCAATCAATTTACATCCCAGGTCGCTTGTTCTCCGTGAATACGATGACTTCGACACTCATCCCGAATCTGTACAGTCGTAATGAGCGTTTAGTGTGTGTATTCGACACCGACGCCGGACAAATCGTGATTGTCATGGTGGGTGCATTAATTGTTGGCAGTATACAAACTGTTTGGATGCAAACACCGATACGTGCCAACCATATACTCACTCACAATCATGCAATCACCTTAGAGAAAGGTGCTGAGTTAGGTTTTTTCAAAATGGGGTCGACCGTCATTTTACTGGCGGAAAAAGATCGTATTCATTGGTCTAAAGCAATTGCTGCGCAAGCACAAGTGCAGTTTGGGGAAAAGATTGGCTCCCATTCAGCACAAAATGTATAACTACGTTTTACAATACACAGAGAAATATTGATGATATCTCAACAAGATTAATTTTCTCTTAATGTGACTTCTTTACACTATAGGTGGTAGATCACAACCCAGAGGTCAGAAAACAACATTGATGAAAAAAACCTTATCTAATCATATAACCACCGTCATCACACTCGTGATATTCAGTTACGCGGTCTACTATTTCCTGTTACTTGATAATGGTTTTCATACCTCCATTGCTGCCATCATCGCAAGTACACATCATATGGGCATCCATGAACATTTGTTGGTCCTTGCCATTTTGCCTATCTATATCGGCATCGTCGTGTTTGGTGCAGCGGTCTTGGGTATCTACGTTGGCACAAAAATCAAACAACTCTTCCGTAAACGCCCCAAACGTCTACGTAAATCTAAATAAGAACAAATAAATCCCGCAGAGCGCTTTAACATCACAGCGTTACATCTGAATGACTGTGTATTTTTCAATCATATACGATTGCACATTTATCCATCCACCTTGTAAGCCTTTTACCCTAATGTGATTGGGAATTCTCACCCGATCATGACATCAACGTTTCTAACGCTTTGATAGAAAGCTGATCCCATATTGTCAATTTATTTTCAATCAGACGTAGAAAATAAAGACATTGAGCATTTTTGAAGCGATTTGTTAATCTAGAAAGTGTTCAGGGATGAGATGACAGGGAAAAGGACAGGCATCAAGGAATTGATGCACCATCATGGAAGGTCTACTGCCGAGGGAATAAGGCAGACGGGCCAGGAAGCCTAGGTAGGCAAAAAGGGGCAGTTTAAGGACTAAACTGCCCCTTTTTTTGTCTGTTACCCTGCTAACACAGCATCGCACTCAACGTTTGCCACACTTGTGTCGGTGTGATTGTCGCAAAACAGGCGGGTTGAACCACGGTTTCCTGACGATAGTGACACTTTCTCGCTAAACAGGGCGCACAGTCAAAGTTCGATGCGAGATGCCGCGATTTGACACCTAGCGCCCCCGTGTAAGCAGGATTGGTGGGCCCATAGAGTGATACCGTGGGTATGCGTAATGCAGCCGCCAAGTGGCCAAATCCTGTGTCCACTGCGACCGCCCCATGGGCATGCGCCAGCACTGCAGCCATTTGTGCAATGTTTAAGCGAGGAAGCACATCCACCGCCGATGACACAGCACCCAAGCGCAGGGCGCGTTGCATTTCCGCATCATCCCCGCCACTGAGCTTGATCCTGTAACCCGCTTGTACCAGCAAACCAATCAGAGATAGCCAATAAGCCTCAGGCCATTGTTTACTCACCCAAGTCGTACCATGCAGTAACACGATGTAAGGTGCTTCTGTGGTTGCTGCAGGATAGTTTTCACGCGTGAGTGAAAAATCGGGTGCGGTTGTTGGTAAAGGATAACCCAACGCTTGGCTAAACAAGAGGCGCATCCGTGTCACGGCATGTTGGTAAAAATTAACGCGGCACTGACGCTGGTAAAACAGTGATGCCAGTGGTTCACGTGCTGAGCGCCAATCCAGACCGACTCGGCAACCGCGTGCCAACCTGGTTAAAAAAGCGCTTTTTACCAACCCTTGCGCATCTAAAATCACATCATAATCGTGCTCAGCAAAATGCCGACGTAAAGCATGCCATTCCATCCGTGTCTTCGCCGATAGCAATCCTTTGCGCCAACGTCGCAAAGCAATAGGAATCACGGCATTCACGCTAGGATGCCAACGTGCGATATCGCTGAACGTATCTTCAATCACCCAATCAATGTGTAAATGGGTAAAAGCATTAGCGGCATCAGTCAGCGCAGGCAACGTGTGAATAATGTCTCCCATCGACGATGTTTTAATCAACAACACACGTAATGCTGCATCAGTCATCTAATTTACCTTATCAAAATTCCTTAGAGGTTTAAGACCGCTACCATATCGCGTGAGCGTTTGGTGGCGTAAAATTCAGGTGGCGTTCATTCTCCACCGGAATCTAAGTTTTTGCTGTCAGGCAAAAAACCTTTTTGACTGGTTTGAAGCCCCGCCGTTTAAGCCTGAGAGGCTATTGCTTGAACACCCCACGTTGTCATTGCCGCTAACACATGCGCCGGGGATAAATCCCGCATACAAGCATGATGCGTCAGCGGACACTCCCGTTTGAAACATGGTTGACACGGCAGATCTAACTTAAGAATAGTTGCCGCCTGTGACAGTGGTGGGGTGAATTGCGGGCTAGTTGAACCATAGATAGCAATCACGGGCTTTTTTAACGCGCAAGCTATATGCATCAATCCCGAGTCATTCGTGATGACGCCAGCCGCACAGGCTAACAAATCGATGGTCCCACTCAAATCGGTTAAACCAGCCACATCTACACAACGTGACTGCGTTAAACGCATCACTTCTGCAGCTATCGGCCGATCATCTTTAGAGCCGAATAACCACACGGCCCAACCTTCTGCCAACTTGGCTTGCGCCACAATAGCGTATGCACTTGCTGGCCAACGCTTGGATGAACCATAAGCGGCACCCACACCTAACGCTAATATGGGACGTTGCTCTTCCTCAAGCTGAAGTTGTTGGCGCGTGCGTGCTTGTGACTCGGCACACACGAAGAGTTCGGGATAAGGATAAGGGGTAGGCAACGGCATATCAGCACAAAGGCCCAGCGCCATCATTTGCTCAATCATCAACGGATAACGTTGTTTATCTAAGTGACGTATGTCATTCAGCAAACCATAGCGCCACTCACCGCGCCAACCGGTACGTTGTGGAATAGCGGCAAACCATGGCATCAGTGCCGACTTGAAAGAATTGGGTAACACGATCGCTTGTGCATAGTCTCGATCACGTAATGTTTGCGCGAGCTGATAACGCGTACGTAACCCGAGCTCGCCATGATTTAACGGCATCGCAATCGCGTGACTCACTTGAGGCATGCGGTTCAGTAACGCGCGTGTCCACTGTGGCGCCAGCACATCGATCTCGCACTGCGGTTGTTGCGCTTTTAAGAGTTTGAATAAGCTTTGCGCCATGACCATATCCCCCACCCAAGCGGGGCCAATGATCAGCTTGCGCGGTGTCATATTCACGACTTACACGGCTGGTGGGGTGTAATCTATTAAGACATATTCGGTGCCGCAATAAGGGCAACAATAATGGCCAGTGTCTTCGATGGGTAGATAGACACGCGGATGTGCATCCCAAACACGTAAATCGCGCGGCGGACATGAAAGTGGTAGATCCGCTTGCGTGATCTCACATCGACGTTTATTGCAGGCTTCTTTTTCACTTTTCACGACGCTAGGCATGACACACTCCACAGGACAATAACTAGTTGGGCCCAATAATAAACGATTTATCATGAAGGGCAAAGCACCATCGGTTTCGGTTTACCTTATGCGATGGGGGATGCTTAAGGGGAGAATCACGATTGCCCGCTTAAGTGATCAATTCAAATTCATTTAGAATTGATCATATTAACAACTAAGCAATTCCCGCGCTTCTCGTGGGAACTGCTGGCAAAGCACCAACTCACGCATCCCATCAACGAGTGAGACGCCATATTTAAAACCAATGCAAGCCATGGCCTTAGCAATAGTGCCATAAGATAACCGAATGTCGCCTTGTCGCGGTGCCGCATGTTCACGTTCAGCTGTCTTGTTACCGGCTGACTCAATGGCTTCGATCACTTCTAATAAGTTTTTTGGCACACCCGTTGCGATATTCATCACACCGACATAATCACTCATTAATGCTTGCACATTTGCCTTTGCCACATCACTCACATGAATGAAATCACGTGATTGTAAACCATCACCATGAATTATAAGTGGCTCGCCTTGGTGATAAGCTTTCACAAAATGGCTAATAACACCTGAATAAGGCGAATGTGGATCTTGACGTGAACCGTAGACATTGAAATAACGCAATCCTAGGCTTTTGACCCCAAATAACTTCGCGTACATTTGTGCATAATCTTCATCATGCTTTTTTTGCATTGCATAAGGTGAGAGTAGTTCTGATGCAGACGGTGTCTCATCACAACACGGTAATCTTTCAGCATCGCCATATACCGCCGCACTAGAAGCATAAACGACTCGAGCGGTAGGATTCACTTTGTTAACGGCTTGCAACACGTGTAATAAGCCTTGCGTATTTACTTGAAATGTATAGAGTGGATTCTCAATCGAATGCGGCACAGACGCGATCGCGGCTAAATGCAAAACAGCATCACAATCTGCTACTAATGATGCCATCGTTGGGTAAGACAAAATGTCGCCCTCGATAAAGGTCAATGCACGATGCTGGCGATCTAGATGACCTAGTTTTCCCGAAGAAAGATTATCCAACACCACCACTTCTTTACCTAAAGCTAAGAGATAGTCAACCGTATGGGAGCCTATAAATCCAGCACCACCCGTTACCAACACACGTGTCAGCTGTTGTTTCATCATCGTCATTCTTCCACAAAATTGACTTTGACCAATGGGATCCATGTACGATATAAACTAATCGCGAGATACAACAATAAATATCCCACAGAAAGCGACACTAAAAACTGATTTGAAGCCGGATACAACCATAATAAGCCGGCGGTCGCAGCACCCCAGATCATGGTTAAAAACACTACACCAGCACGCAAATAGCGATTATCCGTGAGATAGTCTAAGCGCGAAGGATAAACATATTTAATCGGCACAAAACTCAAGAGCGCCAGTAACATCAATACAATCATGTTGGTGGTCGGACTTAACTGCCACAGATAAGCATAAAAGACAGCGATGTTCCAATAACTAGGGAAGCCTTTAAAAAAATGATCACTGGTTTTGGCGTCCACTTGCGTAAACTGATATGTAGAGGAAAAGGTGATCACCATCACACACAGCCAGCACCAGTACTCAGGCAACAAATCAGTCACCAGTAAGAAAAAACATGGGACCAGGGTGTAAGTGAAAAAATCGACAATATTATCTAGAAGCGCACCATCAATTTCCGGCACCATTTCTTTGACTTTGATTTTGCGGGCGAGCATCCCATCAACCGCATCAATAAACATGGCTGCACCCATCATCCAAAAAGCTTTTAGAAAATCATGATGATAAATGGCGACAAGTGCCAACAACCCAACGAAAGCACCACTGGCCGTAAATGCATGGATAGACCAAGCCGCAATACGGCGTAAGCCGGTCTTTTTTTCATGAAGGTGATTAGCAATCAATGATCTCTACTCCTATGACGAGCAAAAACATTATACAAAACGAGCATCCCAGTGAGTCCGGAGAGAATAGATCCCACAAGCACACCGAAGCGTACTTTAGCCAAATAAATGGCATAGGCATCTAAATGTTGGAAGGAAAGCGTACCAAGAAATAAGCTCATAGTAAAACCAATGCCACATAATAATGCCACACCATACATTTCACCCCAAGTGACATAGCGAGGGAGCTTAGCCCAACCAGATCGCACCATGAGCCATGCAAACCCAAAGACGCCCAACTGCTTGCCCAAAAATAGTCCAACTATAATGCCCAATACCACCGCATCCGACAAGATGCCCAAACCGAGATCACCGAGTGGTAACCCCATATTCGTGAATGCGAAGACTGGCATGATCAAGAAAGTGACCCAAGGCGTTAAAAACGTTTCTAGGCGCCTGGCGGGTGCGGACGCTGTCTCATCACTGGGGATAGCAAGTGCCAAAATCACCCCACTGATGGTTGGGTGCACACCAGAAAATAATAAACGTTGCCAGAGTAACGCCCCAATGATTAGATAAGGTATAAGTGAGCGGACGTGTAAGCGTTGCATACTAAAAAGCACCAAGGTTAGACAGGCTGCTTCCGCAATCATCCAATAATTTAAACCGTGGGAATAAAATAATACAATGATCAAAATCGCGCCGATATCATCAATAATTGCCAATGACAGCAGAAATACTTTTAAGGCACGCGGCACGCGACGACCAAAGAGGGATAACGCCCCTAAAGCAAAGGCGATATCAGTGGCGACTGGCGTTGCCCAACCTTGAAGTGCCACCCCATCCTGATAAGTAATCGCTACATAAATGACTGCAGGGATGATCATCCCACCGAGTGCCGCAGCAGCTGGTAAGAGCACCTGAGAAAATGTAAAATGCTCATCACTCAAGTAATGATTCTTGAGCTCCAGACCCACTAATAAAAAGAATATCGCCATCAAGCCATCATTCACCCAAAACAATAGTAATGATGACCAGCGGTCATGAAATGTGTACCAAGGAGAATTAGCGAAACACAATGCCACAATTGCCGCAAAAAAGAGCATGACACCGCCTGCGGCTTCCCACTTTAAGAGTTGATTGATGAATTTTAGCTGCATAATGGACCAAAGGTTTGAATTGTTAGATGTCACTAGCTACGCGGTTAGCCAGTCACACACCCGCAGCAGTCAAGACGCCTGATTAAACGCTAGACAAAGGCTTGCGACTAAGCATGTGCTGACGCGCAACAAATTTATTTACGGATGGTATCTTCATCACCACGTGACATATCGCGCGTGACAGCATACGCTTAATGCGTTGCCTAACCCTTTGAAGTACAGAGATGTGATGACTTTCTCGCCAGCCTCTTCAGTTACAGTATTGTTTTTCGAACTATTATGCAATAAATTCAGCAACATTAACGTTGATTTAATATTTCTCAGATAATCATCGTTAATCTTGTAAAACACTTTTCATTTAAGGAGCAGTGAATGCAAATTCCAAAAATGTCTGATTTGGATCTGAAAGGGAAGCGGATCTTAATTCGGGAAGACTTTAATGTACCGCTAAAAAACGGAGAAATCACGAGCGATCTTCGTATACGCGCTGCGCTTCCGACAATACAAAAGGCACTGAGCGAAGGCGGCAAAGTTATGCTGATGTCGCACTTAGGCCGCCCCACGGAAGGAGTCTATGAAGAAGCCTACTCACTCGCTCCAATCGCAAAACAACTCTCTAAGTTGTTAAACATGGAAGTACCACTCATCCATCATTGGATTGATGGCGTGAATATGGGCGAAGCATCATTAGTATTATTGGAAAATGTGCGCTTTCATCATGGCGAAACCGATAACAATGTCGAACTCGCCAAAAAAATGGCGGCGCTTTGCGATGTATTTGTGATGGACGCATTTGCTACTTCACATCGCATGGAGTCCTCGACTTATGGCATCATCAAATACGCGAAAGAACCGTGCCTGGGGCCGCTATTAGTGTCAGAGCTTGAAGCACTCGATAAAATCATGGAGAACGCAGCACATCCCGTGTTGGCTATTGTCGGTGGCTCCAAAGTTTCCACCAAATTAGCCTTGCTGGATTCTCTCGTGCATAAAGTCGATGCATTAATTATCGGTGGTGGGATTGCCAATACATTTCTTGCAGCAGAAGGCTACACCGTCGGCAAATCTTTATATGAACCGGATCTGATCGATGAAGCTGAACGCTTGACGTTAGAAGCCAAAAAACGAAACGCTGAAGTGCCGTTACCGGTCGACGTGGTAGTCGCTCAAAAACTATCGGATAATGCAGAGTCTTATATCCGATTAGTCTCACAAATTGATGATGATGAGAAAGTTTTTGATGTCGGTCCAGATACCATTAAGATATTTGTGTCTATGATCAAGAAAGCGAAAACCATCTTATGGAATGGACCTATAGGTGCGTTTGAAATAGATGCCTTTGCTAAAGGAACACAAGCAATTGCCAAAGCAATTGCTGAAAGTAAAGCCTTTAAAGTCGCAGGCGGTGGTGATACACTTGCGGCCATAGAGAAATATCATATCAATAATAAAATTGACTACATCTCCACGGGTGGTGGTGCATTTCTTAGTTACCTGGAAGGCAAAAAACTTCCGGTTATCACCGCGTTGGAAGAACGTCAACTAAAAAATGAAAAGGTCGCATGAATCCGTTGCGTCGAACTAAAATCGTTGTCACATTGGGGCCATCATTAGATGACCCCAATATGCTTGAGCGCGTTATACTCGCTGGTGCTGTTGTCTTCCGTGCTAATTTTTCGCATGGCGACCTCAGCTTACATCAATCTCGCATTCAAATGGTTCGTGATATTGCTGCTAAGCATAAAATCACCGTGGCCATTCTGGTCGATTTACAAGGGCCTAAAATTCGTATTGGTCGCTTTAAGCAAGGAAAAATCATGCTTAAAGAAGGCGATCATTTCGTTTTAGATACCTTGCTCGACAAAGATGCGGGTGATGAAAACACTGTCTCGCTAGGCTATAAAGATTTACCACGCGACGTACGCGCTGGTGATACTTTGTTGCTAGACGATGGTCGGCTCGTTTTCAATGTACTCAACGTCGAGCCTACAACCATATTCTGCCAAGTTACCGTCGGCGGTGAGCTCTCCAATAACAAGGGCATCAATCGTTTAGGTGGTGGACTTTCAGCCGAAGCATTAACGGAACGTGACCGTGCGCATCTTAAAGAAGCGGTACGACTGAATGCTGATTACATCGCCATTTCATTCCCGCGCGATGCAAGCGACATCCATCAAGCACGCGCACTACTTGACGAAGCGGGCGGACATGCTGGCATCATTGCCAAAATTGAACGAACCGAAGCCATCGCTAATATTGAAGCGATCATTGAAGCATCCGATGCCATCATGATTGCACGTGGCGATCTTGGCGTTGAAATTGGTGATGCAGAGTTACCCGCCGTACAAAAACGTATTATCAAGCTAAGCAGTGCGGCTAATAAACCCGTCATTACTGCGACACAAATGTTGGAATCCATGATTCACAACACCATCCCAACCCGTGCTGAAGTATCTGACGTTGCTAATGCTGTGTTAGATGGCACTGATGCTGTCATGCTGTCGGGTGAAACAGCAGTTGGCCTCTATCCAGATAAAGCGGTTGCTGCCATGGATAGAATCTGCCTGAGTGCGGAAAAGCATCACAGTGCGACTGACTTCAAAAGACAAACAGACCATCATCACACACGATTGGTCGATGATGCGATAGCGATGGCAACCATGTACACAGCGAATCACTTGGATATCACCGGCATCATCGCATTAACGGAATCCGGCACGACGCCACTACTCATGTCTCGCGTCAATTCAGCCATCCCTATCTATGGATTGAGTCGTCATGATGCCACCTTACGACGTATGACATTATTTCGTGGTGTCTATCCTATTCCATTTGACGCCACACACATCGATCGTCGTATATTAAATAGTGCTGCTATCACAGAATTACAGCAACGTCATATTCTTAAACATGGCGATCTCGTCATTATCACTAAAGGTGATTTAATTGGCGTGCACGGACGAACTAATTCCATGAAAATCGTTACGGTCGGCACGCTACCCGATTATACGGAAGCCGCATTGTAATCGTGCTTAAATCGCACCGACAATTCGGCAAACCTCACCTAGAGGCAGTTGTCAGCGATAATTGTTTACCGCTGACAACTCACGCAACAGATATGTGACGCGCGACCGTTGCATCAACGCTCTAAGGAAAGTTGCTCATCAACATCGGGTCTGTTGATAATGGCAATTCTAACTGCAAATCGAGCAACATCGAGACAAAATGCACGTAAATTTACATTAAATAGGATAGTTATTCTCCTAAAGTTTAGATGCATTTTGTCTCCATACCCTCGTTTTGCGCACTAGAAACCATGTCAAGAGACCCTAAATGCTAGTGCCACGCTTTTCCATACGCTTGGTGTGCACGTGGCCTGTTTTCTAATTTTCCACCCTCAAGAAGAAGGTTTTTTATGATTTCTGACACATATGATAATGAGACTAAAGTAGCGAGTGGTGACACTAACGATGCTAATACCGCAGTGGAAAAAACAGCCCTCATGGCTGCAGAAGAAGTAGGGGCAAGAATATACAAACTCAAACGTGAGGCACAAACACCCATACGGTTTTTTGTCATGGGTTGCCAAGGCAGTGGTAAAAAATCACAAAAAGATGTTGCCGAAATCATGAATGAATTCGCCTTACAATCAAATGGCAGCACCCCTTCATTCGTTTTGGTTTTAGGTGATAATATCTACGATTATGGTGTTAGTTCGCCAACAGATGATGCCTTCAATACTTGTTTTAACCAAATGTATGCGGACGAGCAACTCACGTCACTACGCAAAGTGCCCTTTTTTCTCATCTTAGGCAATCACGACGCCAATCGTCATCGCTTGCGGCTGCTTAAAAACGCTACTTATGCCCCAGAACAATTGGAAATGGCGCAAGTCGCACACACTTACCTGGGTGATGTCAGCCGTATAAAGCATGCTTTTGAACAAGAAGAACTCATACTGGACGCCTTAGATCAATGGAACATGCCCTATTTATTTTACTCATTGATTATCGGTGATACACAAATCTTTTGCTTGAATTCTAATACTTACGCGAAAGATTGGCTTGATTGGCAAAACGGGGTGGTCAAGTTAACAAAGTCTAATCAAGCTGAATGGTTGCAAACTGCATTCTCAAATGCACAAGCCGCCAATAGACAAACGATTTTTGCTCTACATCACCCACCCTACACCACCGGCAAACGCGCACTCCCTACAGGTTATGATGCACATCACTACCTTACGCATGAGCAAATGGGGGAAATTCAAAAAAAATTAGGGATAGAAACTAAATCGTATAACGAGTTATTGTTAGCGATCTTTAAAGCGCAAAAATGTCAACCGAAGATGTTTTTTGCAGCACATGATCATACCTTAGCTTACTACCATAATGATTTACAGGGAGAGGATGCTTTTTGCCAAGTGACATGTGGTGGTGGCGGTGGTGAGTTACAATCGCGAAAAATATTTGATAAACAAGATCAAGTGGGCTGCTACTTAAAACACCATGGTTTTGTCGCTATCACTCGCACGCCATCGGCTGCACATGAATTCATGATCGAATATCATACCACGGATAAACAATATCTCATCTTCAATAACAAACATCACAAAGCACTGCATCCCGCCATTGAAGGTAAATATGCTGAATTACGCGCATTGATGCTGGCCACCTGTGATGAGTATTTTGCACTTAAATCTTCACACAAATTAGAAAGCGAAATGGAAGCCAAAATACCTAAAGACGAAAAAAATCAAAGTTATTTAAACTACTTCAGCAATGTAGTGACTTCATTTTCCAAAAGTCTTTATGCTTATGTCAGCACCTATGACGATGTGGATTGCGTACATGACATCATGGCACTTTTCAACAACCCGCACATTGTGACAATAGATGATGTGACACCACCATTTTATTCGCTGATCAGCAAGTTTTCTGATCCACATGTCGCCACATTTTTTAGTGAAAAATTCACCCATTATTTGGAAACACAGCATCACAGTGTGTCGACAGTGCAACCTAAAAGTTAAATACGATGAGACTGATGTCTATTAAATTTTAATTTTTCGTTGAATGAGAGTCAGATCTTTCGCATCGAGGCTCTCTTTTTTCATTAATAGCTGTGCACCATCTTCTAAACAATCGCGATTTTTTTTGAGCATACTGAGCGCCCGCTCAAAAGCGGTTTGTACAATGTCATGGACTGCTTTATCAATTTCTTGCGCTGTCTTTTCACTATATTGACGCGTCCCTCCCGATGGAATACCCGGCAAAAAACTTGCACGACCTGTCTCATACACCACATGACCCAACGTATCAGTCATGCCATAACGCATGACCATATCCCGCGCGATTCTTGAAACCTTAGGCAAATCATCTGCCGCACCAGTAGAAACCTGTCCGAAAATTAATTGTTCTGCGGCCTGCCCGCCGAGCATAACCATGATTTTTGCCTCCAACTCTGCGCGGGTCAATAAACGACGATCGTCTGTGGCCCGTTGCATAGTGAAGCCACCACTGGCCATGCCACGCTGAACGATGGATACCTTTTGCAAATGACCAGTACCGGGTTGCGCCATTGCCAATAAGGCATGACCCATTTCATGATAAGCAGCAATTGTACGTTCTTTTGGATTGATTAACCGGTGCTTGTGTTCAAGCCCAGCCAAGATGCGCTCTAATGCGGTATGAAAATCTTCCATAGTCACAGCGCTTGCTTGTCTACGTGTCGCAAGCAAAGCGGCTTCATTAACTAAAGACGCTAAATCCGCGCCGGTAAAGCCAGTCGTTAAACTAGCAATTTCTGTGATATCAATGTCCTTGGCTGCACGAATTTTTTTGATATACAACGATAGAATTTTGCAACGATCGGCTTTATCTGGTCGATCCACCAATACTTGACGATCGAAGCGCCCAGCACGCATCAATGCGGGATCAAGAATTTCCGGCCTATTGGTTGCAGCCAAAACAATGACATTTTCGTTAGGTGAAAACCCATCCATCTCTGACAATAGTTGATTCAGCGTATGTTCTTTTTCATCGTTACCCCCGAGGGTAAAATCACGCTTACGACCCAAGGCATCGAGTTCATCAATAAATACGATCGATGGCGTGACCAAGCGGGCTTCTTTAAATAAATCTCTCACCCGCGCCGCGCCAACGCCCACAAACATTTCCACAAATTCTGAGCCGTTGATAGAAAAAAAAGGGACACTGGCTTCACCAGCGACAGCGCGCGCAAGTAACGTTTTACCTGTGCCAGGGGGGCCCACTAATAAAACGCCTTTAGGCACATGCGCACCTAGACGACGATAATGACTTGGGTTTTTAAGAAATTCGACAATCTCAATTAATTCACCTTTCACTTCATCGATGCCAGCCACATCTTTGAAGGTAACGCCAGTCTGCTTTTCCATATAGATTTTGGCTTTACTCTTACCGATGGTTGACAATGCCAATGCACCATCCCCAAGACGCCACAGCAAAAACAAAATGACGGCAGCCACAATAATACTCGCGAATAACCATGGTTTCAGTTGCTCAAAAGGCACGCCAGCAATACTCGACTGCGAAAATATGGTCATCGCAGCCCAGATAATGGTGAAGATAAGTAAAAACTGTATGAACGTTTTGAGCGACATTTTCACTCCCTGTCAAATAACCTACCCGCAAGTACCGATGGCCAATCGTGGATAGTCCTAACCACATTATCTCATTGATTTCCTGTCTAAGATTAAAGAGACCCTCACAAATATCATATTTTATTCACCTAGCTGGTATCTGTTCTTTTTTTATACGTTCATAAACTTCTCTCAGCGAATCAATGCATAAAAATAGACAACACAAGCAGCATTCATGGAAAATGAAAGTCAAGCAGATGAGCCTGTTAATGGCGAGGACGCGCATTCTTTAAGTTACCCCTCGCAATTGCACAGGCCAATTTCAAAGGAATGGTGATGAATAACCATTTAGACATTTTATGGTTTGATAATGGAACGCTTGAATCGACGCAGCTCGAAGATGATCTACATCAGTCTAGATTAACTGATTATCATGTCACTAAAGTGTCGAGTATTGACACGGCGTTGTCACAACTTAAAACAAAATCCGTCGATGCTACGCTCATCATCACTAAAACGCTCACACCAACAATATTGGCATCGATTACGCAACTGACGCAGGCATACCCCAGTATTCCCATTTTTGTGTTGACTGAAACAGTAGAAGATACATTTGCAATCGCTGCCTTGAAAAGTGGTGCGCAGGATTATCTGATTCTCAGCAAAATGAACGCACAAATTTTAACGCGAATTATCTCTTATGCATTAGAGCGTCAAACGATACAAAATCAATTAATCGAATTCGCATCGATCATCGCACATGCAAACGATGCTATATATAGTAAAGATTTAGATGGGATTATCACGACATGGAATCATGCGGCGGAAATGATATATGGTTATGAAGCTCATGAAATCATCGGTAAAAATTCCTCGATCCTCTATCCAGCGGAAAACCATCATGAATCAGCTTATATCATTGAAGCGATTAAACATAACCAGCAGATTACGCAATTTCATACACGACGAATGCGTAAAAATGGTGAAACGATAGATGTATTGTTGACAGCTTCACCCATCAAAGCAAATGTGAATGATGTGACAGGCGTCTCCGTCATTAGTAGTGATATCACTAAACAAAAAATAGCAGAAAAAGAAATTGCCATTCAATATCGCATCACCAAAATATTAAATGAAGCGATTGAAATTGATGAAGCCGCAGACCATATCATCAAAACTATTTGCAATATCTTTAACTGGCAAGGGGGTGAATTATGGTTGGTTGATAAAACCAATCATTATATTGATCGTCATTATGCGCTATTTAATAACGATATCCGCTATCCCAAGGAAAAGATCAGTTGTAATCTACAAGAAGGCATAGCTGGGTATGTTTGGGTGACGGAGTCGCCGCATTGGATTGAAAACTTTCATGTAGACCCTATTTCTAGAATACAGGCAAAAGAATATGATACGACATTAACGCATTGCTTTGCCTTCCCTGTGATGTTTCAACGTAAAGTAATAGCGGTCTTATGCTTTTATGATGATAAAAAACAACATCATCATTATCATTTATTAAGTGTATTAATGTCGATCGGGATACAATTTGGTATATTCATTAATCGTAAACAAATTGAAATAGCACAACGCGCTTTAGAAGAAATATTAAAGATAAAAAATCTTGCGCTAGAAGAACAAACGCAATTTTTACGTCGTGCTAATGAAGCAAAGACAATGTTTTTGGCAAACATGTCACACGAATTACGCACACCACTCAATAGCATCATTGGCTTTAGTGAACTCATGTATCTCGGCAAGGTTGGTTCAGTATCGCCAGAGCATCAAGATTATCTAAAAGAAATCGTCGTGAATTCACGACATTTACTCCACTTGATTAATGACATATTGGATATTACCAAAATTGAAGCTGGCAAAATGGACTATCAGTTAGTCCCGACATTGCTTGGTAATATCATTCAAGATGTGTGTCACGCCATGCAACTAGAAATGGCGGAAAAGCATATACAATTTGAACAATCCATTGCACCTGAGTTGCAATGTCTGATTGACACGGATCCGGGTAAAATCAAACAAATTTTATTTAACTATATGTCTAATGCAATTAAGTTCACTCCAAACGGGGGTCATATTAGCGTACGCGCGGAGATAGATAACACTCATTATTTCAAATTATCTGTGACTGATACAGGGATAGGCATCAGTCAAGAAGATATAGGCAAATTATTTGAAATTTTCGGCCAACTCAATTTAAGTTACTCCAAACGCTATCAAGGCATGGGGTTGGGCCTAGCCCTAACGCAACATATTTGCAAAGAATTGGGCGGTTCAGTAAGTGTCAAGAGTGAGCTAGGAAAAGGGAGTACTTTTGTCGCTATTTTACCATTGATAAAATCTGCAGCACGAGAAACTGGAGAATAATATGGCAGGAGAAGTGATTCTGATTATCGATGACAATCCAAGTCATCTCAAGCTTGAGAAAATTGTCTTGGGTGGTTATGGCTATGATTTACGTGTTGCTGCTAGCGCAGATGAGGCGCTCAAAGTCTTGGAACAAGTCAAACCGGATTTAATTTTGATGGACATTCAATTGCCTGGCATAAGTGGATTAGATTTAACCCGTGTCATCAAAGCTGACCCCAATTACCATGATATTACGATTGTCGCCATCACTGCCTTTGGCATGAAAGGTGACCGCGAGATGGCAATTGCTGCTGGCTGTGATGGCTATCTGTCTAAGCCCATTGATATAGATGAATTCCCTAAAGCCATTGCGACGTTTCTAGCGAAAAAACAACGGTCATGATATCGATCAAACATACCTAGGCATCATGTTAACAGTGGATGACTTACTTCCCGAATCGTTTAGTCATCATATGAGTGGCGACAACAATATTGTTATTGGTGGCATGACAAGCAAACGCAGAGATTAAACTACCATCAAAAACATAGGTTAACCCGGTCATGGCTAAACCACCGATAAAGGTATGCAAACGCGCGCCTTTAGGATGCGCAGCACTGAAGAGCAAGCTATTACATAAGGAAGAAGTGATTGCTATCTGTGTATCATTCAGGTTGGTGACTTTAGTCAAAGTATGATGTAACCCACGTAAGAGTAGCCCTCTAAATACTAATTCTTCTACGATGGGCGCGTGAAAGCGAACATACATTCTTATTTCTGGAAAGTCGAAAAGATGCTTTGCATACCATTTATGGGGTTTTTTGTGATTATAAGCATGACCAATCGCTTGTATCGCAATGATGACAGGATAACTAGACATACAACCTATCACGCCATACATGATTTCTCGCATCCATTGTTGATGATAAGAAAGTGATTTATGTGCACAACTAAATGCATGAAATTTTTGACCCAGCACATCATCATCCTTCACCACTTTAAAAAATCGATGATGATGGTTACAGTTTTTTATTGTGTGACGCTGACTATCTTCTTTAGCTTGAATCGGTATTGGCACAACAAAACCTCTCGATTTTTCTGATTATTGACCCGTTTTATATGTTGCAGGATTCGGCGTAACTTAACGAAGAATATGCTTGATGGCAAGTCACTTATCTTTATCAAAAAAACCAATTGATTAAACGTTCATCATTCGCATGATTTCTTGAGCACCTGTTTTTATTTCATTCAGATAGCCAAGTTGATCAGGTGTCAATCTTCCTTCGAGGACTTTTGCATAGCCATTTATATTCATCAGCGCTGAACGTATGTTGTAGAGAGATTGTTGATCGAGTGCGCCTAAGCGATTGGCTTCGATGCGTGCCAATTCTTGTGAGAGTTGATTAGAACCAGAAAGAATTTCATTCATATAATCTTGTTGCTCAGCATTTTTTGCGACCAATACATCTTTCTTTAAGATGTGTGAGTAACCAGTGATATTGTTCAAAGCTGCACGTAACTGGAAGGACAGTTGATCAGCTGAACGTCTTCTAAGGGTTGCCATGATCATGCCAGTGGCAAATAGTGCGAGCATCATATTGCTAAAGTAAGAGAATGCACCGAAGAAATCATTGATAACTTTACTACCCATTGGTGCAATAGTCCCTGCAAAGGTTAAGAGCGGCATTGGGGTCAGCATTGGGTTATTGCTCAGCGTAGTAGCAAGATTAACAATGCCGCCTACGTTCAAGCCGGGGATGCCAAACGTATTCGCCGTTGGATTCACCACTGCTGTGGTGTTAGGCGTACCTGCGAAGATGAGCTGACCATTGGTAGATGGACTGTTGATGATATTCACATTTGCCCCACCTATGGTCGTATTGTTATTTGTCCCTGCTGGCACAGCTTGTGATGGATTGACAGAACCAGGGATAAAGCCATTGGGATTAGTGTTAGGTGGTGGTGAAATCGTTGCGACTAATCCGGTCGGCAAATTGAGTGCATAGTTTGAGGCATCACTACCGACCAAGCCAATTTGGGCAACATTGACTGGGATATTTGTCCCGGGACCAACAGAACTAAAGTTGGCGATATAACTAATGGGGTTGAAGGTAACAATGTCACCTGCGAACACACCTAACAATTGAGCGTTGGCGAAACTTAAGTTAGCGGTACTGCTGCCATTAAATACTTTATTCTCAGCGCTAACGCCCAAGGTGCTGAGTGAGGCTGGGGTAATATTGCCAAAGACAGTAGCGGGCGCATTCAACGTATAATTGCTGGCATCTGTTCCAGTGATTGTGAGGTTAGAAACCAGCACATTGATATTGTTACCTACATTTTTAGTGACGAAGTTGGCAATGTAGCCACTAGAATTCAGGACTACATCATCCGCACCGACAACACCATTCAACGTAGCGCCAACCGTATCTAAGGTCGCAGCGGTATTCGCATTATACGTCTTGGTATCCGCAGTTAATCCAGAGACAGAGAGAGACTTCGGATCAATCGTGAGGGTCGGGCTACCAGTCAATCCAGCGGCTGGCGCACTATAATTGCTGGCGGCTGCCCCGGTGAGTGGATTATAAGTGGCAGTCAAATAAGGGTATGGACCGCCCAAGACTGTTTCACCCGGTACGCGAGTCAGTGTCAGTAATGTCGTTGCCACATTGCCCGTGTCATCGATGTTTACGCTACCATTCCAAGTATTGATCGTGGCGTTGACGACGCCATTGAGTGTGACAGGGATGCCAGCGGCTGCTGGGTCAGCAGAGCCATATATTTTACTTTGATTTGGAATCGTTGCTGTCAGTGACGCTGGTGTCACAGTCAGCGTTGCGCCGGCTACAAAGCTTGGGTCGTTATAATTGCCAGAAGCGGAACCAGTCAGCGCATTGAATGTTGCCGCAGTGATCGCATACGGACTACCGCTGACGACTTCACCAGCATTACGGGTGAGTGAGGCGAGTGTTGTTGCCACATTGCCCGTGTCATCAACATTGACGT
>CAZYKO010000007.1:0-153800 GCA_964648015.1 uncultured Coxiellaceae bacterium | reverse complement strand
GTTCAATGGTAGAACTTCAGCCTTCCAAGCTGATAGCGTGGGTTCGATTCCCATCGCCCGCTCCATGCGAGAGCGCCCATATAGCTCAGTCGGTAGAGCACTTCCTTGGTAAGGAAGAGGTCACCGGTTCAAATCCGGTTATGGGCTTTACATGCAAGCGTCTAATAGATAGAGAGGATTTATCTATTTGAGTATATTGATCTGGGTACTGAACTAAAGACTGGAATCTTTGGCAGTTATTTCTCATCTCAAGTTTTTAGTCTCGGTTGTTTGTGTAACGTTACTATTAATTTGGAGGAGCGTTCTCAATGAGCAAACAAGTATTTGAGCGTACGAAGCCGCACGTTAACGTTGGTACCATCGGACACGTTGATCACGGCAAAACGACACTGACCGCAGCATTGACCAAAACCTTGGCTGATAAATTTGGTGGTGAGGCGCGAGCCTACGACCAAATCGATAACGCCCCAGAGGAAAAAGCCCGTGGTATTACCATTGCCACCTCGCACGTTGAGTATCAATCCGAAAAACGCCACTACGCACATGTTGATTGCCCTGGACACGCGGATTATGTCAAAAACATGATTACCGGTGCCGCGCAAATGGACGGCGCTATTCTTGTCGTCTCTGCTGCCGACGGTCCGATGCCGCAAACCAGAGAGCATATCTTGTTGGCGCGACAAGTAGGTGTGCCCTATATCGTTGTTTATTTAAACAAAGCTGATATGGTGGATGATAAAGAATTGTTAGAACTGGTTGAGATGGAAGTGAGAGATTTGTTGACCCAGTACCAGTTTCCAGGTGAGAAGACACCTGTTGTGGTTGGTAGTGCGCTCAAAGCGCTAGAAGGTGACCAGAGCGAGATTGGTATTCCTTCCATAGTTAAATTAGTAGGTGTGATGGATGAATACATTCCATTACCTGAACGCCCAATAGATCAGCCTTTTTTGTTGCCTATTGAAGATGTGTTCTCTATTTCGGGTCGTGGCACGGTCGTCACGGGCAGAGTAGAGCGCGGTATCGTCAAGGTGGGTGAAGAGTTGGAAATTGTCGGCTTGAAAGCGACTGCTAAGACAATTTGCACCGGTGTGGAAATGTTTCGCAAGTTGTTAGATGAAGGTCGAGCCGGTGATAATGTGGGTGTTTTGCTTCGTGGTACCAAAAGAGAAGAAGTTGAACGTGGACAAGTGTTGGCAAAACCTGGCACAATAACGCCCCACACGAAGTTTGAAGCTGAAGTGTATATTTTGTCCAAAGAAGAGGGCGGTAGACATACGCCATTCTTTAAAGGCTATAGACCTCAGTTTTACTTCCGAACGACTGATGTGACCGGTGAAGTGGTCTTGCCAGAGGGTGTGGAGATGATCATGCCTGGCGATAACATTAAAATGAATGTGCAATTAATTGCACCAGTCGCCATGGAAGAAGGTTTGAGATTTGCTATTCGAGAAGGTGGTCGCACAGTAGGTGCGGGTGTCGTTTCAAAGGTGGTTGAATAGATTTTTTACAGTTAGGCCAGTAGCTCAATTGGCAGAGCGACGGTCTCCAAAACCGTAGGTTGGGGGTTCGAGACCCTCCTGGCCTGAAAAATATGCATAACGAAGCGAGAAACAGCGCGTGAAATCAAAGGCTAATGTAATGGCTTTAAAAGCAGAAAATCAGGATGAGGGGCGATTCGACTGGCTCAAGTGGCTGCTCGCATTCGCTTTATTGCTTGCTGGATTGGTGGGTAACTATTATTATAGCGACCTCTCCATGCCATTGCGAACCGCAGGTTGGTTATTCGTCTTGATGATTGCCGGGTTTGTTGCTTCCAGAACCCAAAAAGGGCGGTGGGCGATTCGGTTTGTTGATGAGTCCCGTCTGGAGATGCGTAAGGTCGTGTGGCCTACGCGTGATGAGGTTGTTCAAACCACAATCGTGGTTGGTGTGATGGTCACAATTCTTGCATTAATTTTGTGGGGATTGGACGGCACCTTGGTTTGGCTGATTGGCTGGCTCACCGGTCAACGCGGCTAATTATAAGAAAAAAAAGCGATACTACTGAGGAAGGAATTCATTTATGACAACAGATCAGACATTGCCAAAAAAGCGCTGGTATGTTGTGCACGCGTATTCGAATTTTGAAAAGTACGTAATGGAAGCTCTTAAAGAGCGCATTCGCTTGGAGAAACTAGAAGATAAATTTGGCGAAATCCTTGTGCCCACTGAAGAAGTGGTGGAGCTTCGAGGTGGTCAGAAATGTAAGAGCGAGCGCAAGTTTTTTCCCGGTTATGTGTTGGTAGAGATGGTGATGGATGAGCAAACGTGGCATCTAGTACGCTCCACACCAAAGGTCATGGGATTTATTGGTGGTACCAGCGATAAACCGGCACCCATCAGCCACAAAGAAGCTGAGGTTATCTTGCAGCGTATGCAGGATAGTAGTGAAAAGCCTAAGCCTAAAGTATTGTTTGAAGTCGGTGAAGTGGTTCGAGTTACCGATGGTCCATTTGCCGATTTTAATGGTGTTGTTGAAGAAGTTAACTACGAGAAAAGCCGTCTGCGCGTTGCGGTGCTTATCTTCGGTCGGTCCACGCCTGTTGAATTGCAATTTGACCAAGTTGAAAAAGGTTAAAAGAAACCCGCTGTTTGCATTTGCAGGCAGCGGTTTCTTATTTTGTGAACATACTGATTATAACCATAGTCAGTGTGGTGTAAACCGGGGAGCCTTAAAGGCGATTGTACCCAATTAAAGAGGTGACTTATGGCTGGTAAAAAGATAAAAGCATTTATTAAATTGCAAATCAAAGGTGGCGCTGCAAATCCTAGTCCGCCAGTTGGTCCTGCATTGGGTCAACAAGGTGTGAATATCATGGATTTTTGTAAGCAGTTCAATGCTAAAACGCAAACACCTGACTTGCAAGGCAAACCACTCCCAGTTGTGATTACGGTGTTTGAAGATAGAAGTTTCACCTTCATCACCAAAACGCCCCCAGCTTCCTACTTGATTTTAGAAGCTGCAAAACTGAGCAAAGGTAGCAGCACCCCCAATACGAGCAAAGTGGGTAAGCTTAATCGCAAACAGCTCGAAGAAATTGCCAAACTAAAAATGGCTGATCTCACTGCTGCTGATTTGGACGCTGCCGTGCGTTGTATCGCAGGTAGTGCGCGCAGTATGGGTGTAGACGTGGAGGGTGTATAAGATGTCAAAATTATCTAAGAAGCAACAAGAAGTAAGCAAAGTACTTACCCCAGGTAAATTATATAGCTTGGCTGAAGCGCTTGAGTTATTTAAACAATTGCCAAAAGCGAAATTCAATGAAGCGGTAGATTTAGCAGCTAATTTAGGCGTAGATCCACGTAAATCAGATCAAGCGGTTCGTGGCGCTATCGTGCTCCCTAATGGTACCGGTCGTAAAACGCGCGTGGCGGTATTTACTTCTTCTGCGAACATCGATGCGGCGACAGCAGCTGGTGCCGACTTAGTTGGCCTTGAAGATCTGGCTGAACAAGTGAAAGCCGGTAAAATCGAATTTGATGTATTGTTGGCTACCCCAGACGCAATGCGCGTGGTAGGTCAATTAGGCCAAATCTTGGGCCCACGCGGTTTAATGCCAAATCCAAAAGATGGCACCGTCACCACTGATATTGCTAAAGCGGTTAAAAACGCTAAAGCGGGTCAGGTTCGCTATCGTGCGGACAAATCGGGTGTTGTCCATTGCACCATTGGCAAAATCGATTTCGATTCAAAAGCCTTGTCCGAGAATTTAGACGCAGTGCTAGGTGCTTTGAAGAAAGCAAAACCTACGACGGCCAAAGGTGTGTATTTTAAAAAAATAACTTTATCAACAACCATGGGCCCGGGCTTATCACTCGATATTTCAAGCCTAGGAATATAAGTTATTGATTCAAATGCCCTTTATTGGGTAAAGAGTTTTGACGTGGCTTTGCTTACGCTATGCCCGTCAGAGACCGTAGGCGCGGTAGCTTAATCAGTCTTTGTTGTTTTGGAGAGAATATACACACTTTTTCCATAATGTGTGTATAATTGCTCCCCTCTCTCAAAAATTGGCCTACGCAGACGGTGATGCCGATGGAATGGTATTGCTGTTTTACAATGGTACGCCTAGTTCACTTAGAGCTTAGGCAAGCTAAAAATGGCAATGTCCGACGTGGAGGTTAAAAGTGGTACTAAAGTTAGAAGACAAAAAAACCATTGTGAATGAGGTTGCCGAAGTTGCAAAACAAGCGTTGTCCCTCGTGACGGCTGAATATAGTGGCTTAACTGTCGAACAGTTAACGGCGCTACGTAAGACTGCGCGCGAATCTGGCGTCTACATGCGTGTGGTGCGTAACACCCTCGCACGCAGAGCGTTAGAAGGTACGAAATTTGCTTGTATGCAACCAGAATTAGTTGGGCCGTTACTCTTGGCTTTTTCCAATGAAGAGCCAGGCGCCGCAGCGCGTTTAATTAAAGAGTTTGTGAAGAAAAATGAAAAGCTTAAAGTCAGAGCATTAGCGCTAGATAATCAGCTATTGCCCGCTGAAGGCTTGGAAACTCTCGCAAGCTTGCCAACGCGTGATGAGGCAATTGCCCTATTAATGTCGGTTATGCAAGCCCCAGTCACCAAGCTGGTGCGTACACTGGCAGCACCTCATACCAAATTGGTACGAACCCTCGCAGCAATTCGCGATGCGAAACAATCGGCTGCGTAATACATTTTTAAATTAGTAACTATACTTAAGTTGGAGTGTTTAAAATGGCTGTAAGCAAAGTAGAAATATTAGATGCAATTTCCGAAATGAGCGTGATGGATATTGTTGAATTAATTAAGTCTATGGAAGATAAGTTTGGTGTTTCCGCTGCCGCTGTGGCTGTCGCTGCACCTGCTGGCGCTGCACCTGCTGCTGCCCAAGAAGAGAAGACTGAATTCAATGTGATTCTTGCTTCCGTTGGCGACAACAAAATTAATGTCATCAAAGCCGTTCGTGAAATCACCGGTCTTGGCTTGAAAGAAGCTAAAGATCTCGTTGAAGCTGCACCAAAAGCAGTGAAAGAAGGTGTTGCTAAGGCACAAGTAGACGAATTGAAGAAGAAGTTAGAAGATGCAGGGGCAACAGTTGAAGTTAAATAGTTACTTCTTCACTGTCACAATTGCAAAACCACAGAAATGTTCCCGGATCTCGGTCCGGGACAGCTCTTTTGGCGTTATTGCAGGCTTGCTTATGACGTATATGTGCTAATTTGGTACATTTTGGAGGTTAGCATGCTTATAAATGGCCGAAAGTGCGATAAGAATAACGTACACATGGCCGGTGATGTTGCTAACCACTGGCTTTTTTTGTATTTCGCTTTATAGTTGATCACGCAGACGCAGAGGTATCACACGATGGGTTCAGTCTACTCATATACTGAGAAAAAGCGGATTCGTAAAAATTTTGGCAAACTTCTCAGTGCTATTGAAGTACCTTCATTGCTTGCGATCCAGATGGATTCCTACCGCAAGTTTCTAGAGGCAAATGGTGAGTCTGATAAGTTGGGCTCCAGCGGATTGCATGGTGTTTTTTCATCAGTATTTCCAATTACCAGTTTGTCAGGGTACGCAGCATTAGAGTATGTAAGCTATCGATTGGGCGAGCCTATCTTCAATGTCAACGAGTGTAAAGTTCGCGGTATGACTTATGCGGCACCGTTGCGCGTGAAACTTCGATTAGTTCATTATGATAGAGAAGCTGAGGCTGGCACACAAGTCGTAAAAGACGTTAAAGAACAAGAAGTCTACATGGGCGAAGTGCCTTTGATGACCGAACATGGTACCTTTGTGATTAATGGCACAGAGCGCGTCGTGGTGTCACAGTTGCATCGTTCTCCTGGTGTCTTTTTTGAACATGATAAAGGCAAAACACACTCTTCAGGTAAACTCTTATTCTCCGCACGAGTGATCCCTTATCGTGGCTCCTGGCTGGACTTTGAGTTTGATCCAAAAGATTGTATTCATTCCCGTATTGATCGTCGCCGTAAACTACCTGTTACCATTCTGTTACGTGCATTGGGAATGACTGTTGAGGAAGTACTCAGCACCTTTTTTGAAAATAATATTTATGATATTCATGGTGACAAATTTATTCTACATTTAGTCTCTGAACGACTGCGTGGTGAAATTGCCTCGTTTGAAGTGAAGAAGGCTGGAAAAGTCATCGTGGAAAAAGGCCGTCGTATCACGGCACGCCATATTGCTGCTTTAGAAAAAGCAGGTATCAAGCAATTAGAAGTACCCTCCGATTACATCTTAGGTAAAGTATTAGCTAAAACTATTATTCATCCTAATACAGGCGAAATTTTAGGTAATGCTAACGATATCATTTCCGCTGACATGCTCCGTGCTTTTGTAGAAGCCGGCATCAAGCGTTTTGAAACGCTCTATATTAACGATATCGACCGTGGCCCTTACGTATCTGATACCTTGCGCGCTGATCCAACCACCAATGCACAAGAAGCGTTGGTTGAAATCTATCGCATGATGCGCCCAGGCGAGCCACCTACCAAAGAAGCGGCTGATGCACTGTTCAAAAATCTATTCTTTACGCCAGAACGTTATGATCTCTCAGACGTTGGCCGCATGAAGTTGAATCGTCGCGTCGGTAGAAAAGAAATTGTCGGTCCAGGTGTGTTGTCTAAAGATGACATTATTGATGTCTTAAAAACATTAATCAAAATTCGCAATGGCGAAGAATCAGTTGATGATATCGATCACTTGGGTAACCGTCGTGTTCGTTGTGTGGGTGAAATGACTGAAAACCAATTCCGCATTGGTTTAGTTCGTGTCGAACGCGCTGTGAAAGAACGTTTAAGCTTGCCAGATATTGAAAATATCATGCCGCAAGACATTATCAACGCTAAGCCAATTTCAGCAGCTATTAAAGAATTTTTTGGTTCAAGTCAGCTGTCACAGTTCATGGATCAAAACAATCCATTGTCTGAAATTACCCATAAGCGTCGTGTCTCTGCTTTAGGGCCTGGTGGTCTATCACGTGAACGTGCAGGCTTTGAAGTCCGCGACGTCCATCCTACACACTATGGTCGTGTTTGTCCTATTGAAACACCAGAAGGACCGAACATTGGTTTGATCAACTCATTAGCAGTATATGCGCGTACTAATGAATATGGATTTTTAGAAACTCCCTATCGTAAAGTTGTGAATAGCAAGGTCACTGATGAGGTGGTTTATCTCTCAGCCATCGAAGAAGGTGATTATGTCATTGCGCAGGCGAATGCAACTGTTGATGAAAAACGTAAATTAACGGACACATTGGTACCTGTAAGACATAAAAATGAATTCACTTTTTCAACGGCAGAGCGCGTCCAGTTTATGGATGTGTCGCCTAAACAAATCGTTTCCGTTGCCGCGGCGCTGATTCCCTTCTTAGAACACGATGACGCGAACCGTGCATTGATGGGTTCTAACATGCAACGTCAAGCGGTGCCTACCTTGAAAACTGAAAAACCATTGGTAGGTACAGGGATCGAGCATTTGGTGGCAAAAGATTCCGGCGTAACGGTTGTCGCAAAGCGTGGTGGTATTGTTGATTATGTAGATGCCTCGCGTATGGTTGTACGTGCCAATGATGACGAAGCGGAACCAGGTAGCACCGGTGTTGATATTTACGGGCTGACCAAATACACCCGTACTAACCAAGACACCTGTATCAATCAACGTCCACTCGTTGCTCGTGGTGATCTCATTGAAAAAGGTGACGTATTGGCAGATGGTCAATCTACTGATACGGGTGAATTAGCGTTGGGGCAAAACTTGCTCGTCGCATTTATGCCTTGGAATGGTTACAACTTTGAAGATTCCATCTTGATTTCTGAACGTGTGGTGCAAGAAGATCGCTTTACGAGTATTCACATCGAAGAATTAACATGTGTGGCACGTGATACCAAGTTGGGACCTGAAGAAATCACCGGCGACATTCCAAACGTCAGTGAAAGTGCGCTGTCTAAATTGGATGAGTGCGGCATCGTTTACATCGGCGCCGAAGTAAATTCAGGTGATATTCTTGTCGGTAAAGTTACGCCTAAAGGTGAGACACAGTTAACACCAGAAGAAAAATTGCTACGCGCTATTTTCGGTGAAAAAGCATCTGATGTGAAAGATACTTCCTTGCGAGTGCCAACCGGCATGGAAGGTACGGTGATCGATGTACAAGTATTCATTCGCGAAGGCGTTAAGAAAGATACGCGCGTCTTAGAAATTGAAAAAAATGAACTTGCTAAGGCGAAACAAGATTTAAGCGATGAAATGCGTATCAAAGAAAATGATGTTTTCTCACGTATCGAGAAATTGCTGATTAATCGCGTTGCTGAAGGTGGGCCGAACAAGCTCAAAAAAGGTAGCAAGATCAGTCAAGAATATTTAAGCGAAGTACCACGTGAAAAGTGGTTTGAAATTCACTTAAAAGAGTCAACCGTTAGCAAGCAACTTGAATCATCTTCCAAGCAATTGAAAAAGATTCGCCTGGACTTTGAAAAAGCTTTCGAAGCAAAGCGTCTTAAAATTACGCAAAGTGATGATCTCGCACCAGGCGTGCTGAAGATTGTTAAAGTTTACATGGCGGTCAAGCGTCGCGTGCAACCAGGTGATAAAATGGCCGGTCGTCATGGTAACAAAGGTGTTATCTCGATGATTGTCCCAGTGGAAGATATGCCATACCTTAATGATGGTACACCCGTCGATGTGGTACTCAACCCATTAGGCGTACCGTCACGTATGAACGTTGGGCAGGTATTGGAAACACACTTAGGTTGGGCGTCAAAAGCGTTGGGACGTAAAATTGGCCAAATGATTGATTCGCATCAGTCCGCAAAAAATATGCGCCAATTCTTAAACACCATCTATAGTGTGGGTAAGACCAAAGAAAGTTTGACGAGTCTTAACGATGATGAAGTGGTGACACTCGCTAACAACCTTCGTGAAGGCGTACCTTTTGGTACCCCAGTATTCGATGGTGCGAGCGAAGAAGAAATCAAAATCATGTTAAAACTGGCTGAGTTACCGGAAGGTGGACAAGCCGTGCTGCATGATGGTCGTACAGGCGTTGCCTTTGATCGACCCGTGACAGTGGGTTACATGTATATGATGAAGCTCAATCACTTGGTTGACGATAAGATGCATGCGCGTTCTACAGGTTCTTACAGCTTGGTAACGCAACAACCATTGGGTGGTAAAGCACAATTTGGTGGTCAGCGCTTTGGTGAGATGGAAGTTTGGGCGCTTGAAGCATACGGTGCAGCTTATACGTTACAAGAAATGTTAACGGTGAAGTCGGATGACGTGGCAGGTCGAACCAAGATGTATAAAAACATTGTGGATAGTGACCACTACATGGAGTCCAATATGCCGGAAGCATTTAACGTATTAATCAAAGAAATCCGTTCCTTAGCTATTAATATCGAGTTCGATTGATAGGACGCATCGCGCCAGTGCCTGATCCAGGTACTGGCGCGTTTGAGTGCGGTCTAAGGGATAAGGGGCTTATAAAATGGCCCTATTGACAGAGGTTGTATAATTTATATATAGGGTCATGCTTCATTTTCCTGCCTTAGCAACAATGCATCGAGGCTTGTAGGTGTGAACAATATCTTACCCTCACCTGCTATGTATCAGCTCGTATTAACGGGAAGCATAGCGCTGGTGTGGTGAACTTTTTTATTTGGGGGGATTCACCTTGAAAGATTTATTGAATCTGGTAAAGCAGAAAAATCAACCGCAAGAATTTGATTTGATTCGTATTGGTCTTGCTTCCCCGGACATGATTCGCTCGTGGTCGTTTGGCGAAGTGAAGAAACCAGAGACGATTAACTATCGAACCTTCAAGCCAGAGCGCGATGGTCTTTTTTGTGCAAAAATTTTCGGTCCCATCAAAGATTACGAATGTTTATGCGGTAAATACAAACGACTAAAACATCGTGGCGTCGTTTGTGAAAAGTGCGGCGTCGAAGTCACACTCTCGCGCGTGCGACGTGAACGTATGGGTCACATCGAGTTGGCCAGTCCAGTAGCGCATATTTGGTTCTTGCGATCACTGCCTTCTCGTATCGGCTTAATGTTAGACATGACCTTACGCGATTTAGAACGCGTTCTCTATTTCGAAGCCTATGTTGTGATTGATCCAGGGATGACACAACTTGAAAAAGGTCAATTGCTCTCTGAAGAAGCGTATTACGACGCTATCGAAGAATACGGCGATGAATTTGAAGCACGCATGGGTGCTGATGCGATTCAAGAATTATTACGCGGTATCAACTTAGAAGTTGAAGTACCTCGTATACGTGATGAGTTAATGAAAACGTCTTCAGAAGCACGTCATAAAAAGCTTTCTAAACGATTGAAGTTAATGGAAGCTTTCTTATCTTCGGGCAACAAGCCGGAATGGATGATTTTGACCGTGTTACCTGTGTTGCCACCGGATTTACGTCCATTGGTGCCCCTAGATGGCGGTCGTTTTGCCACCTCCGATTTGAATGACTTATATCGTCGCGTCATTAATCGCAACAATCGTTTGAAGCGTTTGTTGGATCTCAATGCACCAGACATCATTGTGCGTAACGAAAAACGTATGTTGCAAGAATCGGTCGATGCGTTGCTAGATAATGGCCGTCGTGGCCGTGCGATCACCGGATCAAACAAGCGTCCGTTGAAATCTCTAGCAGACATGATCAAAGGTAAGCAAGGGCGATTCCGTCAAAACTTATTGGGTAAACGTGTAGATTACTCCGGTCGTTCCGTGATCGTGGTGGGTCCTACCCTACGTTTACATCAGTGTGGTTTGCCTAAGAAAATGGCTTTGGAATTGTTTAAACCGTTTATTTACAGCCGCTTACAAATGCTAGGCTCCGCTTCTACCATTAAAGCGGCAAAGAAAATGGTTGAACGCGAAGAGCCAGAGGTTTGGGACGTATTAGAAGAAGTGATCCGTGAACATCCGGTCATGTTAAACCGTGCACCTACCTTGCACCGTTTAGGTATTCAAGCGTTTGAACCCGTATTGATTGAAGGTAAAGCCATCCAGCTCCATCCGCTTGTTTGTACAGCTTATAATGCTGACTTTGACGGTGACCAAATGGCTGTCCACGTGCCACTCTCCTTAGAGTCACAGCTGGAAGCGCGTTCATTGATGATGTCTACCAATAACGTTTTATCCCCCGCGAATGGTGAGCCAATCATTGTGCCAACCCAAGACGTGGTGTTAGGTCTCTATTACCTCACACGCTCACGTATTAACGCCAAGGGCGAAGGCATGATTTTTGCGGATGTGGAAGAAGTGCATCGTGCTTACGAAAGTGGTTTTGTGGACTTACACGCGAAAATTCGCGCGCGTATCAAAGAATATCCTTATGATGCCGAATTAAAAGATTTTAAAGAAACCATTCGTTTCGTTGAAACTACTGTGGGACGTGCCATTTTATCCGAGCTATTGCCCAAGGGGTTGTCTTTTGACCTCGTGAACACCACGATGAACAAAAAGACCATTTCCAGCTTGATTGATGCTTCTTATAGACAAGTTGGCTTAAAAGCCACGGTTATCTTTGCCGATCACTTGATGTATACGGGCTTTTATTATGCTACCCGTTCCGGTTTATCCATTGGTGTGAACGACTTGGTCGTACCAAAGAAAAAATCCAGCATTATTGAACAAGCGGAAGATGAAGTTGAAAAGATTCAGGCGCAGTTTTCTTCCGGTCTTGTGACCCAGGGTGAACGTTACAATAAAGTTGTCGATATCTGGTCACGTACCAACGATCTCGTTGCGCAAGCGATGATGGAAGAACTTTCAGCAGAGCACGTCAAAGATAAAGAAGGTCATAAGGTCAAGCAAGAGTCATTCAACTCGATTTATATGATGGCCGATTCAGGCGCTAGAGGTTCAGCGGCTCAGATTCGTCAGTTAGCGGGTATGCGTGGTTTGATGACCAAGCCAGACGGCACGATTATCGAAACACCAATTACGGCTAACTTCCGTGAAGGCTTAAACGTATTACAGTACTTTATTTCTACTCACGGTGCGCGTAAAGGTCTTGCTGATACGGCGTTAAAAACCGCGAACTCAGGTTACCTCACCCGACGTTTGGTCGACGTTGCACAAGATTTGGTTGTCACTGAAGAAGATTGTGGCACCACTCATGGTATCGTAGTGACGCCATTGATCGAAGGTGGTGACGTCGTTGAGCCATTACATGAACGTGTATTAGGGCGTGTGACCGTACAAGATATTTATGATCCAAAGAGCAATGATCTCATTATTCCACAAGGGACATTGTTAGATGAAAATTGGATTAAGAAGTTAGAAGATCTGACGATCGATCAAGTCTTCGTCCGTACAACGATTACCTGTGAATCGCGTTATGGTATTTGCGCTGCCTGCTACGGCCGTGATTTGGCGCGTGGCCATCGTGTGAATATCGGTGAGGCAATCGGCGTGATCGCTGCACAGTCGATCGGTGAACCGGGTACACAGTTAACCATGAGAACCTTCCACATTGGTGGTGCGGCTTCTAGAACGACTGCTGTCAACAATGTACAGGTTAAGTTCCCTGGTCGCGCTAAATTACACAACGTGAAATTAATTGAACGTGAAAACGGCAAGTTTATTGTGGGTTCACGCTCGGGTACCTTTGCGGTACAAGATGACCACGGTCGTGAGCGCGAGCGTTACAAAATTCCTTATGGTTCAGAAATTAATGTGAAAGATGGTGCTAAGGTCGATGCAGGCCAGGTGGTAGCCAATTGGGATCCACATAGCCATCCAGTCATCACTGAAGTCGCGGGTCGCATTAAGTTCGTGGATTTGATTGACGGTATTACCATGCATCGTCAAACGGATGAACTCACTGGTTTAGCCAGTATTGTGGTGACCGATCAAAAGCAACGTGGTTCTAGCGGTAAAGAGCTGAAACCAATGATGAAATTGATCGATGAGAATGGTGAGGACCTATACTTGGCGGGCACCAATTTGGTGGCGCAATACTTTTTGCCTTCCGATGCGATTGTCAACTTTGAAGATGGCGCCAAGGTAAAAGTCGGTGACGTATTGGCACGTATTCCACAAGAAACATCGAAGACACGTGACATCACCGGTGGTCTACCTCGGGTGGCGGACTTGTTCGAAGCGCGTCGTCCAAAAGATTCAGCGATTTTGGCTGAAATCTCAGGGGTCGTAAGCTTCGGTAAAGAAACCAAAGGTAAGCGTCGTCTCATGATTACCGCCACAACGGGTGATGTACATGAAGAGTTGATCCCAAAATGGCGTCATATCAATGTGTTCGAAGGTGAGCATGTGGAACGCGGTGAAATGCTGGTAGAAGGACCGCTGAACCCACACGATGTGTTGCGTTTGTTGGGTGTTAATGCGCTAGCAAATTACTTGGTTAACGAAATCCAAGACGTTTACCGTCTGCAGGGTGTGAAGATTAATGACAAGCACATTGAAGTCATTATTCGTCAGATGCTACGTAAAGTTGTGATCGTCGACCCGGGTGATGCTGCAAATTACATCAAGGGTGAGCAGGTGGAAGCGAGTCAGTTACGTGTGGACAACCTTCGCTTGAAGAAAGATGGCAAAATTACGGCGCGGGTTGAGCCTATGTTGCTGGGTATTACCAAGGCATCGCTCTCTACCGAGTCCTTTATCTCGGCGGCATCGTTCCAGGAAACCACTCGGGTGTTGACCGAAGCGGCCGTCAGTGGCAAGCTTGACGAGCTTCGAGGGTTGAAAGAAAACGTGATCGTGGGGCGGCTCATCCCAGCTGGAACGGGTTTAGCCTACCACCAAGATCGTCAGGTGAAGGGGCTGCCACGGCGTGAACCAGTGGATCAGCACATTGAAAAAGTAAAATAAAATCAATAAATCCTTGACATAAAAGGTTGTGCTTTTTTAGAATCGCGCCTCTCCTATAAAAAAGATCCGGGGTTTGAGTGGTCAGTTTTTGGGAGATGCGCGCGGTTTTTTATTATTTAACGACGGCTTAGAGAGATAGATAATGCCAACAATTAATCAGTTAGTACGCAGTGGTAGGTCACTTGATAAAAGTAAGTCCAAAGTGCCTGCTTTGAGCCAATGTCCACAGAAGCGTGGCGTCTGTACGCGTGTTTATACAACAACTCCAAAAAAACCGAACTCAGCTTTACGTAAGGTTGCTCGTGTTCGTTTAACGAACGGCGAAGAAGTCACTGCCTACATCGGTGGTGAAGGTCACAATTTACAAGAGCACTCTGTTGTCATCATCCGTGGCGGTCGTGTAAAGGATTTGCCCGGTGTTCGATACCACATTGTGCGTGGCTCTCTGGACACCAGTGGTGTTGATAGCCGACGTCAAGGTCGTTCCAAGTATGGTGCTAAGAGACCAAAGCAATAATGCAGTAGTGAAGTGCTATGGTCGCGAGAGAGCGTGTTTCGGGCTAGTTAAGAGATTAAGTGAATAAGGTGGGAATAAGCAATGCCAAGAAGAAAAGCTGCAGTCAAGCGTGAGGTACTACCCGATCCGCTTTATAGTAGTGATCAGGTTGCAAAATTTATCAATGTCGTCATGCGTGCTGGCAAGAAATCGATTGCTGAGAAAATCGTTTATAATGCATTGAATTTATTAGCTGATCGCCTGAAGAAAGAACACAAGACGGGCGATGACGGTGAAAAAGGCGGCGGCGCTGGTGCTAAACCTAAAGCCCGTGCGCATACACATGATGAAATTATGGACACTTTACATAAATCTCTAGGTAATGTGGCCCCAACCGTCGAAGTTAAATCCAGACGTGTCGGTGGTGCTACCTATCAGGTGCCTGTTGAAGTGGCTTCCGATCGTGGTCTGGCGCTAGCAATGCGTTGGGTCGTTAATGCAGCAAAATCACGCTCTGAGAAAACCATGGCGTTGCGTCTAGCTGCAGAATTATATGATGCCTACATGGGTCGCGGTGCGTCTGTGAAGACGCGTGATGATGTACATCGTATGGCTAAAGCAAACCAAGCGTTTGCTCATTATCGTTGGTAGAGGTGAAACGTGGCGCGAACAACACCGATTGACCGGTACCGAAATATTGGCATTATGGCCCATATTGACGCAGGTAAGACAACCACTACCGAGCGTATTTTATTCTACACGGGTGTTTCCCATAAAATTGGGGAAGTCCATGAAGGCACTGCAACCATGGACTGGATGGAGCAGGAACAGGAACGTGGTATTACCATCACTTCCGCTGCGACCACCTGTTACTGGTATGGCATGGCAAAGCAATTCCCGCAACACCGTATTAATATTATTGACACCCCAGGACACGTGGACTTCACCATTGAAGTCGAACGCTCCTTACGCGTACTAGACGGCGCATGTGCCGTATTTTGTGCAGTGGGTGGGGTTGAGCCACAGTCTGAAACTGTATGGCGCCAAGCGACACGTTATGGTGTCCCACGTTTAGGTTTTGTAAATAAAATGGACCGAGTGGGTGCAAACTTCTTACGTGTAGTTGATCAAGTTAGAACCAAGTTGTCGGCGAATCCAATTCCAATTCAATTGCCAATCGGCGCCGAAGATCAATTCGAAGGCGTGGTCGATTTGGTTAAAATGAAAGCGATTTATTGGGATGATGCAAAACAAGGCATCACCTTTGAAGAGCGCGATATCGCTGAAAATATGCTGGACGAGTGCAAAAAGTGGCATGAGCGTTTGGTTGAAGCTGCTGCTGAAGCGTCAGAAGAGTTAATGACCAAATACTTAGAAACCGGTGAGTTGACTCGAGAAGAGCTGAAGCAAGGTATTCGCATTCGTACATTAAAGAATGAAATCGTCCCCATGCTGTGTGGCACCGCATTTAAAAACAAAGGTGTGCAAGCGATGTTGGATGCGGTCATCGAATATTTGCCATCACCGATTGATGTCCCTGCTGTGAAAGGGCATTTGAATGATGCTGCTGGTACACCAGCTGAGCGTCATCCTAAAGATGATGAACCATTTTCCGCGCTGGCATTTAAAATTGCGACCGATCCTTATGTGGGAACGCTTACCTACTTCCGCGTTTACTCTGGCGTGTTGCGTTCGGGTGATACTGTATACAACCCCATTAAAGACCGTGAAGAGCGTATTGGCCGTATCTTGCAGATGCATGCCAATGATCGTACAGAAATTAAAGAAGTCTGTGCGGGCGACATCGCTGCTGCTGTCGGTTTGAAGAAGGTTACCACGGGTGATACTTTAACTGATCAAAATAAAGTCATCATTTTAGAAAAAATGATCTTCCCAGATCCAGTGATTGCGGTTGCGGTAGAGCCGAAAACGAAGGCTGACCAAGAAAAAATGGGTATTGCTCTTAGCAAGTTAGCCCAGGAAGATCCTTCTTTCCGTGTTCATACCGACGAAGAGTCAGGTCAAACAATTATCGAAGGGATGGGTGAATTGCATCTCGAGATCATCGTTGACCGGATGAAGCGTGAGTTTAGTGTGGAAGCAAACGTCGGTAAGCCTCAAGTCGCTTATCGTGAAACCATTCGAGCCTCTGTTGAACAAGAAGGGAAATATGTGCGTCAGTCGGGTGGTCGTGGGCAATATGGACACGTTTGGATTAAGATTGAACCACAAGAAGCTGGCAAAGGTTATGAGTTCGAGAATGCCATCGTCGGTGGTGTGATTCCACGTGAATACATCCCAGCGGTAGATAAAGGTATCCAGGAACAACTACAAAATGGTGTTATTGCTGGTTATCCAGTGGTGGACGTGAAGGTTACCCTGTATGATGGCTCCTACCATGATGTTGACTCAAATGAAATGGCGTTCAAAATTGCTGGTTCGATGGCGTTTAAGGATGGTGCTAAACGAGCGAAGCCTGTTATTTTAGAACCCGTCATGAAAGTTGAAGCGGTGACCCCTGAGGAATTCATGGGAGACGTCATGGGCGATCTGAACAGACGTCGCGGGATACTGCAAGGTATTGATGATTCACCTTCTGGCAAGTTGATCCACGCTGAGGTGCCATTATCAGAAATGTTTGGTTATGCGACCGACTTAAGGTCCATGTCGCAAGGTCGAGCAACGTATACCATGGAGTTCGCCAAATATAATGAAGTCCCTGCTAATATTGCCGAGCAGATAATCGATAAGAGTAAAAAATGATCCGTTTAGGGATCAACTCGATGATGTGATACATCGGGATGACAACAATAAGCAGATTTGTACAGAGAGGAATAACTAATGAGTAAGCAAGTATTTGAGCGTTCTAAGCCACACGTAAACGTGGGTACAATTGGTCACGTTGATCACGGTAAAACAACATTAACGGCAGCATTAGCTAGCGTTTTAGCTGAAAAATTTGGTGGTGAGAAAAAAGGTTACGACCAAATTGATAATGCGCCAGAAGAAAAGGCTAGAGGTATCACGATTGCAACCTCACACGTTGAGTACCAGTCTGATAAACGCCACTATGCACACGTTGATTGCCCAGGACACGCTGACTATGTGAAGAACATGATCACCGGTGCTGCTCAGATGGACGGCGCGATTCTCGTGGTTTCTGCTGCTGATGGTCCAATGCCGCAAACACGTGAACACATCTTGCTTGCTCGTCAGGTTGGCGTACCATACATCGTTGTTTACTTAAACAAAGCCGATATGGTAGACGACAAAGAATTATTAGAATTAGTTGAAATGGAAGTGAGAGACTTATTAACCCAGTATCAATTCCCAGGCGATAAAACACCTGTGGTTGTTGGTAGCGCACTTAAAGCCTTAGAAGGCGATAGCAGTGAAATTGGTGTTCCTTCCATCATGAAACTCGTTGAAGTGATGGACGAGTACATCCCAATTCCTGAGCGTCCAATTGATCAACCATTCTTGTTACCAATCGAAGATGTTTTCTCGATTTCTGGTCGTGGTACAGTGGTCACCGGTAGAATTGAGCGTGGTATTGTCAAAGTGGGTGAAGAATTAGAAATCGTCGGCTTAAAGCCAACCACCAAAACGATTTGCACCGGCGTTGAAATGTTCCGTAAATTACTCGACGAAGGCCGTGCAGGTGATAACGTAGGTGTGTTATTACGTGGTACCAAACGTGAAGACGTTGAGCGTGGACAAGTGTTGGCAAAACCCGGCACCATCAACCCGCACACAACTTTCGAAGCAGAAGTTTATGTATTGTCCAAAGAAGAAGGCGGTCGTCATACACCATTCTTCAAAGGCTACAGACCACAATTCTACTTCCGTACAACGGACGTGACCGGTGAATGCCAATTGCCAGAAGGCGTTGAAATGGTAATGCCTGGCGATAATATCAAAATGACTGTGAAGCTGATCGCGCCAGTTGCTATGGAAGATGGTGTGCGATTTGCAATTCGCGAAGGTGGCCGTACGGTCGGTGCAGGTGTTGTCTCTAAAGTAGTCGAGTAAAAATGCTATGGCAATAGGAAGAAAGAGTCAAAGAATTCGTATTCGGTTAAAGTCTTTTGACCACCGATTGATCGATAAGTCAACACGTGAAATTGTTGAAACAGCTAAAAGGACCGGGGCGCAAGTCCGCGGTCCCATCCCGCTGCCAACACGTATTGAGAAATATACCATCTGTATCTCGCCAAATGCTGATAAAGATGCACGAGATCAGTACGAGTTACGCACGCACAAACGTGTCGTAGATATCAATCGTCCAACAGATAAGACGATTGACGCACTGATGAAATTAGATTTAGCAGCTGGTGTAGATGTGCAGATAAGTGTGGACGCAGAAGATTAATATTGGTGCGCTCTGGCGCACTCATGTTGTAAAAGTTAATAACGATGCCTAGGTGAGGCGAGAAAAATGACAATAGGTTTGCTTGGAAGAAAATGTGGGATGACACGCGTGTTTACAGATGACGGGATTTCTATCCCCGTAACTGTGATTGAGGTTTTGCCGAACCGTGTTACCCAAATTAAGACGCAAGAGCGTGATGGCTATACGGCAATTCAGGTAACAACAGGTGATTGCAAGCGATCACGTTTATCTAAGCCTAAGGCTGGTCACTATGCGAAAGCTGGTGTTGAGCCGGGTGATAGATTGCGCGAATTCACCGTTGAAGATGCTGAGCAGATAAAAGACCTGACAGTCGGTGCTGAAATTAAGCTGGATGTATTCAGCGAAGGTCAGTTCGTTGATGTCGTCGGTACGACGCGTGGTAAAGGTTATGCTGGTGCGGTAAAGCGTCATCATTTTAGAACCCAAGATGCTTCTCACGGTAACTCTTTGTCTCACCGTGCGCCTGGTTCTATTGGTCAACGCCAATCACCTGGTAAGGTTTTCAAAGGCAAAAAAATGTCTGGTCATTTGGGTGATGTGCAACGCACAGTATTGTCACAAAAGATCGTC
Source organism: uncultured Coxiellaceae bacterium (assembly GCA_964648015.1). GTDB lineage: Bacteria > Pseudomonadota > Gammaproteobacteria > DSM-16500 > DSM-16500 > Aquicella. The sequence goes on along the minus strand of CAZYKO010000007.1, from coordinate 134,439 downwards.
AGCATCGACTTAGCGCGAAATCTCGTGCTCGTGAGTGGTGCTGTGCCTGGTGCGCCTAAATCACAAGTGGTTATTCGCCCAGCCGTAAAGAAGAGAGGATAGGGCAATGGAAATAAAATTATCAAATTCCAAAAAGAAATTAGAAGTTGCCGACGAAATTTTCGCTTGTGACTTTAACGAGGCGTTAATCCACCAAGTTGTGACAGCTTACATGGCTGCAGGGCGTGCTGGTACAAAAGCGCAAAAAACTCGAGCTGAAGTTAGTGGTGGTGGCGCTAAACCATGGCGACAAAAAGGTACTGGCCGTGCTCGTGCAGGTACCATTAGAAGTCCTATTTGGCGTACTGGTGGTGTGACGTTCGCGGCTAGACCACGATGTTACAAGCAAAAAATCAATAAGAAGATGTATAAGGGCGCTATTCGTTCTATCTATTCTGAATTGATCCGCCAAGATAGATTGGTTGTTGTAAATACGTTTGATATCGATGAGCCAAAGACCAAAGCGTTGTTGAAAAAGCTTGAGAGTATGAAGGTTAGTGGTGCGACATTGATTATTTCTGACAAACTAGATGAAAATCTGTACCTTTCATCACGTAATCTATATAACGTCGAAATTCTCGATGCCATCACGTCAGCGAGCGACCCAGTGTCACTAATTCGAGCTGAAAAAGTTGTGATCACTGAAGCTGCGCTTAAAGAAATAGAGGGGTTGTTGCAATGAGTCAAGAACGTCTTTTAAAGATTATTTTATCTCCGCATATATCAGAGAAAGCTGCCGTTGCGACCGAAAAAGCTAACCGATATGTCTTTAAAGTGGTTAAAAATGCAACAAAACCAGAAATCAAAGACGCGGTTGAATTTCTGTTCAACACTAAAGTTGACGCAGTGCACATCGTGAATGTGAAGCCAAAAGCGAAGATGTTTAAAGGCCTCGCTGGGACACGTAAAAGCTGGAAGAAAGCTTATGTGACACTTTGTGCTGATCAAAAAATAGACATAATTGGGGCGCAATAAAATAATGTAACACCGCTTATAGTTGCTATAAGCGGTTTTCGTATTATAATGGCGCGCGGTTTTTAAATGGTTCTCAATGTGAGAATGGGTTTCGAGAGAGGATAGTATGGCCATTGTTAAGCTTTCACCAACATCGCCAGGGCGACGCTTTGCGGTTAAAGTTACCAACGATCAGTTGCATAAAGGCGCACCTTTTGCTGCGCTCGTTGTTAAAAAATCTAAAACAGGCGGCCGTAACCACCAGGGTAGAATTACTTGCCGACATATTGGTGGTGGGCATAAACAAAAATATCGGATCATTGATTTTAAACGAAATAAAGATGGCGTTGTCGCTAAAGTGGAACGTTTAGAATATGATCCAAACCGTAGTGCGAATATCGCATTATTATTGTACGCGGATGGTGAAAGACGTTATATTATCGCTCCTCAAGGTTTGAAGGCGGGCGATGAAGTCGCTTCAGGCAGAGATGTGCCAATCAAAGCGGGTAACTGTCTTCCATTGAGCAACATTCCTGTGGGTTCCACCGTACATTGTATCGAAATGCAACCGGCTGGCGGTGCAAAAATTGCACGAAGTGCTGGTGCGTCCGTACAGTTAATTGCTCGTGAAGGGATTTATGCCACCATCCGTTTAAAATCGGGTGAAATGCGTAAAATTCTTTCTGAGTGTCGAGCTACCGTTGGTGAAGTCAGTAATTCTGAACATAACTTACGCAGGCTCGCAAAAGCTGGCGCGACTAGACATCGTGGTACGCGTCCAACTGTGAGAGGTACAGCGATGAACCCAATCGATCACCCGCATGGTGGTGGTGAGGGTAGAACGAAGGGTGGTCGTCACCCAGTCACGCCTTGGGGTGTGCCTACCAAAGGTTTCAAAACCCGAAGAAATAAACGTACTGCGAAATTTATTATGCGGGATGCGAATAAGAAATAATTAGTTAACCTAGTGAAGATGAGGTGAGATCGTGCCACGTTCGATTAAAAAAGGACCATATGTAGACTTCCACTTAACCAAAAAGGTTGAGAAAGCTGTTTCTACAAATGACAAACGACCAATCAAGACTTGGTCCAGACGTTCAATGATTGTGCCAGAAATGGTAGGTCTAACGATTGCCGTCCACAACGGTAAGTTACATGTGCCCGTTTATATCTCCGAAAATATGGTTGGCTATAAGCTAGGTGAGTTTGCTTCCACACGAACATTTCGTGGGCATTCGGGAGATCGAAAAGTTAAAGGTAAAGAAGAAGAGAAAGCATCCGAATAGAGGATTAGAGAATGGAAGTTGCAGCCAAGTTAAAATTTGCAAGATTGTCAGCACAAAAATGTCGGCTCGTGTGCGATCAAATTCGTGGGTTACCCATTGATCGTGCATTAGATGTATTAAAATTCAGCCGCAAAAAATCAGCTGCGATTATTAAAAAAGTTTTAGACTCTGCTATTGCAAATGCAGAGCACAATAATGGCGCAGATATTGACGAGTTAAAAGTAGCCAAAGTTTTTGCAGACCAGGGTCCAGCCTACAAGCGGATGATGGCAAGAGCTAAAGGTCGTGGATCTCGTATATTGAAGCCCACCTGTCATATCACAGTCATTTTGTCGGATGAGGAGTAAGAGGTCATGGGGCAAAAAGTAAATCCAGTTGGTATACGTTTAGGTATTACTAAAGACTGGTCATCTAGATGGTATGCGTCTGCAAAAGAATTTTCGAAGACTTTATTAGCGGATTTAGAAGTTCGCGGTTATTTGCGTAAAAAGCTTGCCCAAGCTGGTATTGCCAGAATTCAAATTGATCGCCCCGCACGGAATGCTAGAGTGACAGTTTACACAGCACGTCCAGGCGTGATTATTGGTAAAAGCGGTAAGGAAGTTGAGCTGTTACGCGATGAAGTGAGCAAAATCGTTAACGTGCCTGTGCACGTCAGTATTGAGGAAGTGCGTAAGCCTGAACTCGATGCGAAGTTGGTTGCCGAATCAGTTGCACAACAGCTAGAACGCAGAATTATGTTTAGAAGAGCGATGAAGCGTGCGGTAACCACCGCGTTACGCTCAGGTGCGCTCGGTATCAAGATCAGTGTCAGTGGTCGTTTGGGCGGCTCTGAAATTGCACGTACCGAATGGTATCGCGAAGGACGCGTGCCTCTGCAAACATTCCGTGCAGATATTGATTATGCATTGGCAGAAGCATTTACAACTTATGGTGTTATTGGTGTTAAGGTCTGGATCTTCAAAGGCGAAGTACTTGGTGATAAAGCCGCACAACCAGAAAGCACCGAAAAAAACCCTAAGCAGGAGAAATAACCCATGTTGCAGCCAAAGCGCACTAAATATCGCAAACAATTTAAAGGTCGCAATCGTGGTATTGCTACACGCGGGACAAAAGTTAGCTATGGTGAATTTGGTTTAAAAGCGCTTGAGCTAGGCCAAATCACTGCTCGACAAATCGAGGCTGCTCGACGTGCCATGTCTAGACACATCAAACGTGGTGGCAAGGTTTGGATTAGACTGTTCCCTGACAAGCCGATCACTAAGAAGCCGTTGGAAGTGCGACAGGGTTCTGGTAAGGGTAATGTCGAGTACTGGGTAGCCTTGGTGCAACCAGGACGCGTCATGTTTGAGATCGAGGGTGTCACAGAAGATTTAGCAAGAGAGGCATTAACTTTAGCTGCTGCTAAATTACCAGTTAGAACTGAATTTGTAACGCGGACGATAATGTAATGAAAGCGACAGAATTACGAAACAAAAGTGTAGACGAGCTCAAAACTGAGATGCTCGCCCTGTTTAGAGAGTTGTTTAACTTACGACTTCAAAAAGGGACAGGCCAACCACCAAAAGGTCACCTTTTTAAACAAGTGAAGTTAAATATCGCTCGTATCAAAACAATTTTAGAAGAGAAAGGTGTTAAGGTATGACGGAACAAAATCAGCTTGTAGACACCGCTGACCAAGATAAAGTTATGCAAACGGTGATTGGTAAAGTCATCAGCGACAAAATGAATAAGACCATTGTTGTTCAGGTTGAGCGTAAAGTGAAGCATCCTTTATATGGTAAGTATGTGCGTCGTTATTCAAAAATGTATGCTCATGACGAAGAAAACACTTGTCGCACTGGGGACGTTGTCTCTATAAGGCAAAGCCGCCCACTATCCAAGACAAAGCGTTGGATGCTGGTCGATATTTTGAAAAGAGAAGAACAACAATAATTGACTCTGACATTGCGTATTCTCCCAGTAAAAAATGTGAAAAAATGTTGTATTTAGCTTTAATTTTTAAGTAAACGTGATAATATTGGCGGGCTCAAAAGCTCGTGAACAGTGAAGTTGGAGTAAAGCATGATTCAGATGCGAACAATGCTCGATGTGGCTGATAACAGCGGCGCACGTCGTGTCATGTGTATTAAAGTATTAGGTGGCACCCGACGCCGATATGCCGGAATTGGTGATGTTATTAAAGTTTCCGTTAAGGAAGCGATCCCAAGAGGCAAGGTCAAAAAAGGCGAGGTTCTAAATGCTGTTATAGTTAGAACTAAAAAAGGTGTCAGAAGACCAGATGGTTCATCAATTCGTTTTGATGAAAACGCTGTTGTGCTCTTAAATGCTCAGCTGCAACCGGTTGGAACACGTGTTTTCGGCCCGATCACGAGAGAACTGCGCGGCGAAAACTTTATGAAGATTATATCGTTGGCTCCAGAGGTGCTCTAAATTTGCGCTGTAGGCGTTTAGTGATCCATGATAGTCAAAAAGAGAAGCGATCATGAATAAGATTAAAAAAGGCGATGAAGTGATTGTCATCGCAGGTAAAGACAAGGGAAAAAAAGGCGTCGTACTTACCGTCGTTGATAAGGGTGAAAAACTCCTTGTCGAAGGGATCAATCTTGTCAAAAAGAATGTTAAAGCGAATCCAAACACTGGTGAGCAGGGTGGTATCATTACGAAGCCTATGCCAATTCATCGCTCAAACGTCATGGTGTATGATTCAGCCAAACAAAAAGGGTGCCGTGTTGGCATTCGAGTATTAAAAGACGGCCAGCGTGTTCGCTATTCCAAGGCCAGTAATGAACTTGTAGATGTTAAAGAGTAAGGTGTTCTTATGCCAAGGCTGCTCGATGTTTATAAAAAAGAAATAGTCCCAAAACTTAAAGAAAAGTTTGGGTATTCGTCCGTGATGCAGGTACCACATATCGAGAAGATAACCATTAATATGGGTGTGGGTGAAGCAGCAAACGATAAAAAGATATTGATGAATGCCATCGGTGATCTTGAAAAGATTGCTGGTCAAAAAGTTGTGCCAACATTGGCGCGTAAATCCATCGCTGGTTTTAAAATACGTGCTGGTTGGCCAATTGGTTGCAAAGTGACGCTACGTAATGAAAAGATGTATGAGTTTTTGGATCGCTTGATTACGATTGCATTGCCACGGGTGAGAGATTTTCGCGGTATCAGCGCTCGGTCATTTGATGGTCAAGGAAATTATAGCCTTGGTATTAAAGAGCAGATTGTTTTTCCAGAAATTGACTATGACAAGATTGATGCTCTTAGAGGGATGGATATCACCATTACCACCTCTGCTAAAACCAATAAAGAGGCATTTGCTCTATTACAGGCATTTAATTTCCCTTTCAAAGAGAAAGAAGTGAGTTAATGACATGGCAAAAAAATCAGTTAGAAACCGTAACGCAAATCGCGTCAAGCTAGTTAGCAAGTTAAAAGCGAAGCGTGATCAATTGCGTAGTGATGTAATCAATATGAATCTGAGCGACAAAGAGCGCACTGATGCAATGTACAAATTGCAAGCCATGCCTCGCGATTCTAGCCCAACGAGAAGAAGAAATCGTTGTAAGCTCTGCGGTAGGCCACGTGCTTATAATCGCCTCACAGGTTTATGTCGATTACATATGAGAATAGCAACAATTAGCGGTATGGTTCCTGGAATGCGTAAGTCAAGTTGGTAACGTAATAGACAGAGGTATATAAGATGTCAATGCAAGACCCGGTCGCAGATATGCTAACCTGCATTAGAAATGCTCAGAAGATGGGCATACTTAAAATTACAATGCCACATTCGTCATTGAAAGTTAGCATGCTGAATGTTTTAAAAGAAGAAGGCTACATCGAAGAGTTAGAAGTAGTCGCTACTGGTAATAAAAAAGATATTAGCGTCGTACTCAAATATTTCCAAGGGCGTCCTGTGATTGAAAAAATCAAGCGAGTCAGTCGTCCTGCATTGCGTATTTATAGAGGCTATGATGAGATTTCCGCAGTTCGTGGCGGATTAGGTATCTCCATCATTTCAACTCCTAAGGGAGTCATGTCTGATAAAGCGGCACGTGCCCAAAAAGTGGGTGGTGAAGTTTTGTGTACCGTTGAGTAGGAGTTGGTATGACAACGTCAAGAATTGGTAGAAAACCTGTAGTGATTCCAGCTGGTGTCGAAATTAAAGTGCAGAATGACACCTTGTTTGTCAAAGGTCCTAAGGGCCAAGAGACAATCGATATTCACCCCTTTGTACAGGTGACTATAGATAACAATGAAGTGTGTGTCAGATTGAATGATAATCCTGATACTGTCATTACCGGTGCTGCTAACAAGCTCTATCGATCAATTGCTGGAACAGTCCGTGCAAATATTCAAAACACCGTACATGGTGTGACTCACGGATTTGAACGAAAGCTTAATTTGGTTGGCGTAGGTTATAGAGCGCAAGCAAAAGGTAAAGTGTTGTCACTTAGCCTTGGCTTCTCGCATCCAACTGATTTTGATGTGCCAGAAGGTGTGAAGATTGAAACACCAACACAGACTGAGATTGTGATTAAAGGCATTGATAAGCAGTTAGTTGGTTCAGTTGCATCGAAAATTCGAGCAATACGTCCACCAGAACCTTACAAGGGTAAAGGTGTACGTTATTCAGACGAGCACATTGAACTAAAAGAAACAAAGAAAAAATAATTAAACTGAGTCTGGTAAGCAATCTGACATTTAGATTGCTTTCAATTCAGATGTGATTGATATGTTAGGATGTGAATAGCCAGATAAAAGCCGTTCTTCTCCTATCAGAGCTAGATAGCCAATACAAATCAAGCAGGGTGAGATTGTAATGAACAAGAAACAAACAAGATTGCGTAGAGCCAAGCGAACACGTTCACACATACGTACGCTCGGATCGGTTCGCCTAAGTGTTTATAAAACACCGAAACACATGTATGCACAAGTGACAACTGCCGATGGCGCTAGCACTATTGTTTGCGCTTCCACGCTTGATAAAGAACTAAGAGCAAACATTAAGACATCCGGTAACGTTGAAGCAGCCAAGCAAGTCGGTAAATTGATCGCAGAACGTGCACTTAAAGCAGGTGTAACGGCAGTATCATTTGATCGTTCAGGCTTTCCTTACCACGGTCGCATAAAAGCGTTAGCAGATGCTGCGCGTGAAGTCGGACTTGAATTCTAAAGGTGAAATATGGCAATTGATCGAAATGTAAAAGGTGATGGCTATACAGAAAAGCTCGTCGCTGTTGCTCGAAATGCAAAAGTTGTGAAGGGCGGAAAGATATTTAGTTTTTCTGCGGTCACCGTTGTTGGTGATGGTAAAGGTAGAATTGGCATTGGTCGTGGTAAATCTAGAGAAGTACCAACGGCTATTCAAAAATCATTAGAAAATGCACGCAAAAATATGCGTCATGTGGTTTTGAAAGGCGACACCTTGCATCATGAAGTCATTGGTAAGCACGGCGCAACCCGTGTGTTCATGAAACCTGCTTCTGAAGGTACCGGTATTATCGCTGGTGGTGCAATGCGCGCAGTGTTTGAAGTTTTAGGTATCAAAAACGTGTTAGCCAAAATCGGTGGATCAACAAATCCGGTTAACGTAGTGAGAGCGACTTTAAGGGCGTTGGCTAGTATTACGCCACCAGAGCAGCTTGCAGCTAAACGTGGCAAAACAATGGAAGAACTGTTGGACAAGTAACCTATATTTCAATTACCCGGTTTTGTGATGGGTAATGAATAGGGTGGCATTGTGCATCCTGTTTGTGCATGAGTTGCAATAAGCGTTATAGATTGCAACAGAGAATTAACGCAATACTATCATTAAGAGGAAAATGTAAAGATGCAACTCAATACTTTACATCCAGCTGCTGGTTCTAAACATCAGTCTAAACGACTAGGTCGTGGTATAGGCTCAGGCAAAGGCAAAACCTGTGGCAAAGGTCACAAGGGTCAAAAGGCTCGTGCTGGAGGCTACCACAAAGTTGGCTTTGAAGGTGGTCAAATGCCTTTACAACGTCGTATACCTAAGTCTGGTTTCAAATCACGACAAGCACTCACTCGTCAAGAAGTGTACCTGTCTGATTTGGAAAAAATTGAAGTAGAAACCATCGATCTTTCAACACTGAAATCATCAGGTCTTGTTAGATCAAATACTAAAGATGTCAAAATTGTTGCCTCAGGTAAACTGACCCGCGTAATTACAGTTCGCGGTATATCAGTCACTGAAGGCGCGCGTAAAGCGATCTTGGCAGCTAAGGGAAAAATCGAGGACTAAATGGCAGCAACAGGCAGACAAGGTGTCAATTTCAACTACAGCGGATTAACCGATCTAAAATATCGGTTGCTTTTTGTACTTATTGCTATTTTTGTTTTTCGTGTTGGTTCTTATATACCAGTGCCTGGACTAAATCCACAGCGCTTACAGGAACTATTCAATGCCCAACAAAATAATATTGTTGGGTTATTTAATATGTTTTCTGGCGGCGCCTTGATGCGCTTTAGTATTTTTGCGCTTGGCATCATGCCCTATATCTCAGCATCGATTATTGTCCAGTTGTTGACAGTGATCTCGCCTAGTTTGTCTGAACTGAGAAAAGAGGGTGAGTCGGGTCAAAGAGTTATTAACAAATACACACGCTATGGCACGGTTGCGCTTTCTGCATTTCAAGCCATTGGTGTGTCTAAGATGCTGGTGGCAAATGATATTGCACTAACACCGGGATTTTCATTTTATTTCACCACGGCATTGACGTTGGTGACTGGCACCATGTTTTTAATGTGGCTAGGTGAACAAGTGACAGAACGTGGTATTGGTAACGGGATCTCAATGATCATTTTTGCCGGTATCGTGGCTGGTTTACCTGCGGCAGTCGGTAAAACCCTAGAGCAAGTGCGCGAAGGCCAGCTGCAAGTCATTGTTCTCTTATTGTTGATTGCTGCGGTGGTAGGTGTAGTGGCATTCGTGGTCTTTATGGAACGTGCGCAACGACGCATTACCATTCAGTACGCACGTCGTATGCAGGGTGGTCGCGTTTATTCTGCCCAAAGTACTCATTTGCCGTTAAAGATTAATATGGCTGGTGTGATTCCACCCATTTTTGCATCCAGCTTGATTTTGTTTCCAGCGACCATTGCACAATGGTTTGGTCATAGCAAAGGCATGGAATGGTTGTCTACGCTGAGCGTTAGCTTGCAACAGGGTCAGCCCTTACATATGTTGCTCTTTGGTGCTGGCATCATTTTCTTTTGCTTTTTTTACACGGCTTTGGTCTTTAACCCAAAGGAAACGGCGGATAACTTGAAGAAATCAGGTGCTTTCATCCCTGGTATTCGCCCTGGCGAGCAAACTGCACGCTATATTGACACTATTATGACCAGGTTGACGTTGGTTGGAGCGATCTATATTACCCTCGTCTGCTTATTGCCTGAGTTTTTGATTTTAGCTTGGAATGTGCCGTTCTACTTTGGTGGCACATCATTACTGATTATTGTCGTCGTGGTGATGGACTTTATGGCACAAGTTCAGGCCCATATGATGTCATTCCAGTATGATTCCTTGCTTAAAAAAGCAAATTTACGTGGTGGCGCAGGCGCTCTACGTTAAAAAAATTCATGCCGTAGCATTGCTGCGGTTTGACCCTAGTTTCGTCATCGCTGGCTGGGGATTAAAAATAGAAATGAGGTGATAAAATGAAAGTTGGCGCATCAGTAAAGAAAATATGCCGCAATTGTAAAATAATTCGTAGAAACAATACCGTTAGAGTTATTTGCAAAGAAAAGCGTCATAAGCAAAGACAAGGTTGATTTTTTTGTGATTGATGATTACACTCACTCGTTTTTTATCGCTTGTTAATTAGCGGTCCTCAGCGGTGAAATACCACCTGAAGCCCATAAAACATGCTATGATACGACCCCTCGTGTGACCATATTATGGTTGAGGAGTCGGTAACAACATGAGTGTACAGAAAATTATTTTTTAGGAGTGATTTAATGGCTGCCCGTATTGCAGGCGTAATTATACCAATGCAGAAGCACATCGTGATTGGGCTTACTGCTATATATGGCGTTGGGCGTAATCGTGCTCAAAGAATATGCACCACAGCTAAGATCGATACCACCAAAAAAGTGAAAGATCTAACTGAGGCTGAACTTGAGCTACTGCGTGGTGAAGTTGCAAAGTTCCGCGTAGAAGGCGATTTGCGACGTGAAGTAGCTATGAATATCAAACGTCTCGTTGAGCTTGGCACCTATCGCGGTATGCGTCATAAACGCGGCTTACCAGCTCGTGGGCAGCGCACCCGAACGAACGCTCGTACGCGCAAAGGTAAACGAAAAGGTAAATAAAAGGTAGAGAATAGCGATGTCAAAAGCACCATTATCACAATCTGGTCCAGATAAGGTAACCGCTGCCGCAGCCGGCACCGAAACGGCCGGTGATCAATCCGCAACTGCGACGACTGTAGCAAAAAAAGCTGCACCAGCACCTGCAGCGGCTAAGCCAGCTGCAGCGGGTAGTACAGCAGGAAAATCACGTAAAAAAGCAAAAAGACAAATTAGCGATGGTATAGCACACATTTATTCATCCTTTAACAACACGATCGTTACGATCACCGATGTTCAAGGTAATGCGATTGCTTGGACCAGTGCTGCTAACTGTGGTTACAGGGGTTCGCGTAAATCAACACCTTATGCAGCTGGTGAAGCCGCACAAAAAGCGGCACAAGCAGTTGTTGATAATGTGAATATGAAGAATGTTCAGGTTCGTGTTCGTGGTCCAGGCCCAGGTCGTGAGTCCGCAATCCGAGCATTACATGCTGCAGGTTTAAAAATCATTTCAATCACTGACGTAACCGGTATTCCTTTCAACGGGTGCCGAGCTCCAAAGAAAAGACGTGTGTAACAGGAGATAATGCATGGCACGGTATTTAGGTCCACGATTAAAGCTTTCCCGTCGGGAGAGAGCGGATCTTTCACTAACAAGTGGTGTAAGACCTTTAGATTCAAAATGCAAACTTGACACAGCACCTGGTCAACATGGTGCTCGACGTGGTCGTGAAACAGAGCACGGCGTCCAGTTGCGTGAAAAACAAAAAGTGCGTCGTATCTATGGCATTTTAGAACGACAATTCAAAAATTACTTTCAAAAGGCCACCCGTATTAAGGGTTCTACCGGTGAAAATCTACTTAAGCTGCTGGAACGTCGCCTAGATAACGTTGTTTATCGCATGGGATTTGGGTCTACACGTGCTGAAGCCAGACAGTTGGTCAGTCATCGTTGTATTATGGTCAATGGTAAGATTGTTAACATCCCATCTTACTTGCTCTCACCCGGTGATATCGTAAGTGTTCGTGAAGCCTCAAGAACGCAAATTCGCGTACAATCCGCTTTAACCTTGGCTGCAGCAAGACCAAGTTTAGACTGGTTAGAAGTAGATGTCGCTAATTTTACTGGTACATTCAAAAACGCACCCGATAGGGATCGTTTGCCACCAGATATTAATGAACAGTTAATTGTTGAGCTTTACTCTAAATAAGTCACTTCCGGGATAGAGAGGTTGTTACATGCAAAATAATCCATTTGAATTTTTAACACCTCGTGAAATTGCTGTCGAGACGATCTCGCCTTTTCATGCGAAGATCACTTTAGAGCCTTTAGAGCGTGGATTCGGGCATACCTTAGGTAATACCTTACGTCGTATTTTATTATCTTCCATGCCTGGTGCTGCTATCGTCGAAGTGAAAATTGATGGTGTACTGCACGAGTACAGTGCCATTCAGGGCGTTCAAGAAGATGTGGTGGAGATTCTGCTCAATCTGAAAGGTGTTTCCATCCGAATGCACGGTCGCCAAGAAGTGACACTGAAATTAAACAAAACGGGTCCAGGTCCTGTACTAGCGGGTGATATTGAACCAGAGCATGACGTTGAAGTGATCAACCCAAATCATGTGATCGCTCACTTAAATGAGAGTGGCACACTTAACATGACTTTGAAAGTGATGTTAGGCCGTGGTTATCAACCAGCGATCATCCGTACACGAAAGACTGAAGGCAAAGCTGTGATTGGTGCTTTACACATTGATGCTAGCTTTAGTCCAATTCTCCGTGTGGCTTACACCGTCGAAAACGCACGTGTAGAACAACGTACCGACTTGGATAAGTTGATTATCGATTTGGAAACGAATGGTACCTTAGATCCAGAAGAAGCCATCCGACGATCGGCAACGATTCTGCAGCAACAATTGGCTGCGTTTGTGGATCTACAGTCCGCACCGCAGATTCAGGAAAAATCAGCTCGCGAAGATTCGGTCAACCCAATCTATTATCGTCCAGTCGATGATTTAGAGTTAACCGTGCGTTCTGCCAATTGCTTGAAAGCCGAAAACATTTTCTTTATCGGTGATTTAGTTCAACGTACCGAAGCAGATTTGTTAAAGACACCCAACTTGGGCAAAAAGTCGTTAACAGAAATCAAAAATGTCTTAGCTGCACATGGCTTAGGTTTAGGTACAAAAATTGAAGGCTGGCGTGCGCCCTCATCTGGGCACGATAAAGACGATATTAAAAAGTAATTATCTTTTGAGAGGTCGTTTGGCTTCTCAGATTGTTGCCAAATAATTGAAAAGGGTTTAGTTATGCGTCATCGTAATAGTGGTAAAAATTTAGGTCGAAACAGTAGCCATCGTAAGGCGATGTTTAAAAATATGATGGTGTCTTTGCTTCGTCACGAACTCATCAAGACGACAGTTGTAAAAGCAAAGGAACTTCGTCGCTTTATGGAGCCTGTGATTACGCTTGCTAAAGAAGATACGGTACATCGTCGTCGTTTAGCTTATTCACGTTTACGTGATAAAGAAATCGTACAGAAACTGTTTGCCGATATCGGTCCTTTTTATAAGGCACGTCCAGGTGGTTACTTGCGTATTTTAAAATGCAATTTCCGTCAAGGTGACAATGCGCCTATGGCGATCGTGCAATTAGTTGATCGTGAAGAAAACGAAGCGGCTGCTTAAAACAGCAACCCCTTGCTACAAACGACATGAAGCCTGCGGTGATTTTTCATCGTAGGCTTATGTTTTTCTTACCCTAAGGCAGTATTCTTATGACTGCTTACCATCCTAAAGAAATAGCAGCACAAATTTCTGAGTGCGTGCATGTGCTCAAACACCTGTTGGGACAAGATCTATTAGCCATCTATCTGTATGGCTCAGCTATCGTGGGCGGGTTGCAGAAATTTAGTGATTTGGATTTACTTGTTGTTGTAGGTCGAGAAACGACTGTTGCAGAGCGAACACAGTTAATATCTCATCTATTGAGCATCTCTGGTCTATATGCAAAAAGCACCAAACCTCCCATCGAAATGACAATCGTCGTTCAATCTGCTGTAAACCCCTGGCGCTATCCACCGCAATTTGATTTTCAATATGGCGAATGGCTACGTGATCAATTTGAAAGTGCTCATATGACACCTTGGTCAAGCAAAGTAATGCCAGATCTCGCCCTACTCATCACACAAGTGCTATTAGCTAATCGAACATTACTGGGACCGAGTCCAGATAAACTCCTTTGCAAAGTACCCTACGAAGATTTTTTAGCTGCTACAAAGTCTGCGTTAGCTGGATTGCCCGCGGAATTACACAGTGATACGCGCAATGTGCTCTTAACCACGGCACGGATATGGAGAACGGTTGCGACAGATACCATCTGTACTAAACCTGACGCGGCAGCTTGGGCGTTCAGCCGTTTACCCGACATCTATCAACCAGTGATGAAACGCGCGTATGCTATTTGTATAGGTGAAGAAATTGAGCATTGGGATGATATGTCTGAGCTCCTTCAACCGACGACCAACTATATGATTCAGCAAATCACTCCTCTCATTGCATCCATCGAAGCATCGGATCACTCAAATAAATCAATCCGTTTAGCTGAATAGCGTGAGACAACGGTTCGTGGATACTGCTGACCCTTCGCTGAGAACTCTGAACGCCTATCATCAATTTTCTCAAACAGCATTATTCAATGGATCCATTTGCCACTAGGTTATTAGAAATCCATTAGATCGTATTTTTTTGTCTAGTAGATATAATTTCTTTGAAAACGCCGAGCTTCTTAAGGTGTGTTTAAGAATCCTCGAATAAACTTCAATGAACGCGTATTTTTTTAGAGGTTGGTCGCTATGTTCAATAGACAATTCACTGCATATGGCACACAAGAAGGAAAAGAAAACTTAAAAGCGGAAGTTGTGGAAAAGACGAAGTATCTCGATGTGAAAATGGGTCATTATACCTTTATACCTCAAAGTGAGTCGCATGATCTGCAAGGATTCAGCACCACGAATATTTGCGAATGTGTGTGTGGGTTTATTAAAGGAAAAGAAGGCGTGGCGTTTTTCCATTTTGATAAGTGTAAAGATGCAGCCGATCTTGCGAAGATGATTAGCAGAGATTTTCCCTCTAAGAAAATCAGTATCACCTTAATTGGCGGTAACATGAATAATTGCTGGCAACCGAGTACTTATGTAGATTGTTCTATTCAGTTATCTCGGTTATCCATTAAGTCCTTCAATGCAGTATATGGCGCTAATATAAAAGAGCCAAATGATGATCAATCAGCATTCCAATTAATGCATCAGCTCATCATGCCAAATACAAAATCTAAAGTTCGTCATGCAAATCGGCGGTTTAGATTAAATGAGATAGAAAAAGCTATTTTACAGTTAAATAATGACGCTTTCATTTTTGAATATGATTATCCTGGCTTAGATGAGCGATTGCAAAAAGCATCTTGCACAGCAGAATATTTTTTAGATAGTGACGAGAATACCTTTATTGTCAGAGGCATTGTTGATGCGCATGGCTATCAAAATATATCTGATGTTTTATCATCTCTAGATAAGGAAGGCGTACTTAAGCATAGTTCACTTCAGCATTTCAATTGTAAGATCGCAGCTAATATCGTTGTGGATTTTTCTGGTAAAATCACTGAGCTGAATAAACATTTACATGATGTTATCAGTGACCATAAGTCTGCTCAAAAATTGAAAAAACGTACCCATTATCAATTTGACTTTAGCTCACACGAAGCATATTTACCGCAACATTTAAAGCAATATAGTGCACTAAAAGTTCATTCCGCATTTTTTAGTGAAAAAACCGAGAACCAACCGCAATCGGTCGATAGCAAAACACCATTATCATCCTCTAAAAATGAAAATGAACGCACTTGCGGTAATTGTCGAATTCTATGATTGATCTGTACCTTAAAAAACGATGGGCCATTTTACGCTGGCCCATCTTGCGGTGCATCATCCAATCGATCTGCCAGGCGTTTGCAACAGTGTCATCTTCAATCGCAATACCGCATGCGTTTCAAATGCTAACGATTATACGTAGCCACGGAGAATGATTGTTCTAACCCAGCAGTCGCTGCCTGTTGTTTGACTAATGCAATGGCTTGATGAAACACTTCTGCAAGTTGACTTTTATTTGAGGACTCACCGCGTCTCACAATTTTACGAGGTTGCCCAAAGAAATTTTTATGCTGGCTTTCACGTTTTTCATAAACATTATAATGTAATTTATCATGAACAAAACTCGCGACGCCATTGTCTGTTTGCTTAGAGATAAGCAAAGCAATCAGTTCTGCATGATTACCTTCAAAGGTGAGGATGCGATTGATAGTGTCGTGTGCAATACGGCATTTAGCTTGGCTTAATGCTTGGTTTCTAAAGAGTTTGGTGATGAGGTTCCGTCTTGATGCTTGATACTTTTCAAATAACGAAATGAGTTTTGTTTTCAGTTGCTGCATGTCGTCGGATGGTGGATTCGTACTAATAGTGGGTTTCATGGCTAGATTTTCCTTATCTTTTAACCTAAATTTCTTCGTGGAACGAAGGTTGCCAGTGAGTAAGGATTTTGTCAAAGGAAATACATCACCACACGGCTATTGACAAGAGTGAACAATTGACAAAAATGTTTAAAGCACAATGTCACCGCTCTATGCTACACAATTGGTTTGCTTAACTATCGCTATGATTGAAAGGCAGCAAAAATTTGCTTTCGTTCTAAATAAATTTGCGATCTATGAATATCCTGTTGATGTTTATACGCTAGGTTCAATCACTTGCCATAAACATCTCGCAGAATCGCAAGACTTTATCAAAAAAGCTAAAAAATATCAGTTGGTGCATGAGATAGATGCTGCAATGAATGTATTAATATTTTCTACATCGTGTGCGATTAATGAAGAAATCGATGAGGATGGTTGTATAGAGTAAGTGGCGTCTTATCATAAATACCTTATTGACTATGTAGCGTCAGTCGTTTTAACTGCTTTAAAATCACCGCGAGTCAAAAGCCGATCCCATATCAAGGTGATCGCGCCATCTTGGCAAAGTTCATGTTCCATCAACCCGCGAGCCAACCCACAGAAGATGTGACGTCAAATCAGCAGATATCGATGAAACATGAGATGTAGTTTGCTCTTAAAATCTGTGATATCACGCGAATTCGTTGAACGCTCTGTCTGAATACTTTAACCCATGCGAACGTTTATGTCCTCGCAAGGGGTAGCGTTTATCATTTGCGTGTCTATTTGGGCTGACAGCGGATGTGTGTCTCTGTCACCATCATCTCATCCGCGCGCTGAGCTACAGTATGGGAGACGTGTGCTGTATCTTCTAGCACTATATCATCAACCTCGACAAGGTTAGGCAGGCTCATGCTACGACGTAGCGCTGCGTGTTTGGGTTGTGGTGAGGGTGGCATAGACCCGTGTTTGAGTATTGATAGCGTTGAACCAGGTTGTGATAGATGACGCGCTGAAGTGTTTGCACCATCACGCGACGTTTCTTTAGGTGCTGAACCTTCATGGCCAAAGGTTTGAGCGACGTATGTTACGCTCGATTTCAACAGCGAGTAAATGCCGCTGAGTGAAAAGCATGATAACAATGCAATTGCCGTTGTCCCCGTAAATGCTGTTGTCGTGATGCCCCTTTCGGCAATATCTAGTGTTTTTGGGAGTAGCGCTGTCGTCAGGCCGGCACCAAGGATGATCGCTAAACTCAAGCACGTATTGAATATCATGGGGCTCACGGTCGCAGCAAGTGGTGCTGTTACCGGCGCTAGCACACCGGTGGTAGCGAGCGCCACCAACGCGATGAGACTGCCTACAAATAGAAAGCTATGAATAGCGAGTGTGTGATTTTCACAAAATCGCCTCACCTTGCGCGCACAGAGTTTATAGACCAATTTGCTATACATGAGTGGAAACATGACCCAATTGAAACTGGATTTTACGTCGGTTAAAAAATCGCGGCGCCATGAACGCATGTCAGATTCGACGTGTTGATACTGGCGAATGACGGTGTTTTTTCTGCCAGCGAAATAATGGGCGTGTGCGGCAAGGGGGTGAACGTCATCCTGTTTTTCTCCAAAACGGTATATGGTGGTGTTAGGTAGAAAATTGCGATCAATGTAGTAAACAGGGTCATGACGATGTGCATAGACGTTGATTTTGGGAGGCGTTTCAAGTGTTTCCCAGGCGGCGCGTAGGCGGCGTAGGGTGGCGCTGGATAACGCAGTGGGGCTTAAGCAGTCAGCTTGGCGTACGGCGTCGGGGTAATTTGCCGCGTAAATCATTGCCATGGTGCCCCCTTTGCTATGACCAATGGCTTTGATGTTGTGGTGGCGGGCGATCCACTCAGCCACATCTGCGCTATGATGCTTTTCCCCTACAGAATGATTAGGTGCGAAATTGTACAGCCAATTTAAGTCTGCGCCTTGCCCTGAAGGGTATGAGGTGCCCATGAAGAGTAAGATGGGTTGAGCATCGTGATGCGACAGGGGTGATAGTCCATAGGCATACAGCCGGTCTTCTTCCTCAAGTAAGCGTGACAACAAGCCAGTTTTAGGAGAAATATCAATTTTTTCAAACTGATAGTTGACCATATGCCATGTGTTGGCGATTGGGTGCGGCATGGTGATCTGCTCGCCATCTTCTGGATCAAGGAAGGGGTAGGCAGTCAGTAAGTTGCTGATAAAGATTTCTAGTCGATGTTGCGTCGGTATGTCTAAATCATAGCTATGAAGACAGGCGTCAATGTTTTGGAAGATGTGTTGGATCTCGGTGCGCAGTGAAGAGAGCAAGAGTGGGTTGCGACTAATAAAAAGGGCGCTAAAATTGTCCCAGGTGACCAATTTGCAGTCGACGAAGGGGATACCATAGGTAAGATGACGAAGGCCATTACGCGCGATAATGGCGTATTTTGCCGCTTCGGTGTTGACGCTGGCAGGATCCTCAATCACCTCGCCATGACGAACAAAGCAGGGGAATTGGCCATCCAAGCTTGTGGTGGCAATAGGTTCAATGGCAATCTCTTCGGCTTGCTCTTTGGTGTTGTGATTGGACGATGGTGCGGCAGAAAACGATGTTGATCTATTATTCATCACCCATACCTCGCAATAAATGCTAAATAATGCTGATAATCTAGGTTGTTATGCGCTGGTCATGCATTGTTTTTTTCATTTAAACACATATAGTTATAATTTAGTAGCGTATCGCAGTCGGGTGTATTTAAGACGCAAATACCCCTTCATCCAACCCTAGAAATTAAACGACTTAGTTGTCTGCTGACGGATGGCAATGAAAGTAGTTGCGGCTATAAGGTGAATAAAATATAATTCACGCTCTTTTTAGTATCCGTGATCAATGGAAAGCGCTGGAGTGTTTTCAATGTACGCAGTAATTTTAAGTGGCGGTAAGCAATACCGTGTTCAAGAAGGTGATGTCTTGAAGATTGAGACCTTACCCAATGTCGATACCGGCTCAATGGTGAATTTCGACAAAATTATGATGATTGGCGAAGGCAAGTCGCTTAAAGTTGGCCAGCCATATGTAGATGGTTGCCAGGTTTCCGGCACCGTTCTCTCGCAAGGCCGTCATAAAAAGATTCGTATTATCAAGTTTCGTCGCCGTAAGCACCACATGAAATGGCAAGGTCATCGACAAAACTACACCGAAATAAAGATTACACAGATTCAAGCTGGTTAATGAAGGCCTGCTGAATTATTTAGATATTGATAGGGGTTTTTGCAATGGCACATAAGAAAGCAGGCGGCAGTACACGCAATGGTCGCGATTCTAATCCAAAGTACCTAGGGATTAAGCGCTATGGTGGTCAGTTAGTGAATGCCGGCGAAATTATCGTTCGTCAACGTGGCACCGCTTTCCATCCTGGTACCCATGTTGGATTAGGTAGAGATCACACCTTGTTTGCGTTAAAAGCGGGTCGTGTTGTGTTTAGCGTGAAAGGCAAATTACGCAAACGTTGTGTAAGTATCGAGCCAGTTCAAGCCGAGAGCAGCAGCGCAGCAGCGTAAGCCATGCTTAATTCTAAAAAAGCCTCGCATTGCGGGGCTTTTTTATCAAATGCGATGAGAATTGAGTGTATAAATGGCAATACACATGTAAGTAAAGTAAAAAAAGGGTAGGATATGCCCGGCTAGCCTGTGAAGTGAACGGTGCGGTAATGCCGTCAGCAGCAGGAACCCACCGAGGCGAGCTAGTGAGTCATCACTAGACGCGGTAGGAATCCCCGCTCTTCAGGGTGGGGAGGATGTCAACTTCCTTAGCAATCTCACTATGCGACCAGTAACAATGCGTTCGGTTGCGTGAGTGTTGGGTGATGTGCTAACACCATCCGACCTGTCATGAGTTGCCTAAGACCATAATGCTTATCATTACGCAGTAAATCAGATACAACACTATGAAATTTGTCGATGAAGCAAAAATTTATGTAGAAGCAGGTCGAGGTGGTAACGGCGCCTGTAGTTTTTTACGCTTAAAGTTTATGCCTTTTGGTGGACCAGATGGCGGTAATGGCGGTGATGGTGGTGGTGTCTACTTGGTGGCGGATGAGAGCCTCAATACGCTCATCGACTATCGCTACATTCATACCTATAAGGCCAAAGATGGTGAGAAAGGCAGTGGTTGTAACTGCACCGGCAAAAGTGGCGATGACTTATATCTACGCGTCCCAGTGGGTACCGTGGTGTATGATGATGACACAAATGAAGTCATTGCTGACCTTGCGAAAGCTGGTCAAACGGCTTGTGTGGCAGAGGGCGGTCGTCATGGTGTAGGTAATGCCAAGTTTAAAAGTAGTATTAACCGTGCACCCAGACGTACCATCCCTGGGCAAGATGGCGAAAAGCGCAATTTGCGTTTAGAACTCAAAGTGTTGGCAGATGTGGGTCTCGTGGGGATGCCGAATGCAGGCAAATCGACACTCATTAGTGCGATGTCAGCGGCACGTCCCAAGATTGCTGATTATCCTTTCACCACACTCTATCCTTATTTAGGTGTCGTCCGTGTTGCTAACTTTAAAAGCTTTGTGATTGCCGATTTACCAGGACTCATCGAAGGTGCGGCCGAGGGTGCAGGTTTAGGCATTCGCTTTTTGAAGCACGTATCGCGTACTCGTTTGTTATTCCATGTGGTCGATATGTTACCGGTGGATGGCACTGATCCTGTCGCCAATGTACAAGCTATCACACACGAATTAGAAAAATTTAGTCCTGAGTTGCTACAGAAAGAACGTTGGTTAGTGCTAAACAAAAGTGATTTGTTGCCGCCGGATCAAGTCGATGAGATGGCAAACACGATTGTCACAGCTCTTAACTGGCAGGGCCGTGTGTTTGTCATCTCAGGTTTTGCAAAACAAGGTTTGGAGGCACTTGCGAATGCAGCGATGCAATACCTGGATAACTACGAAGCCACAGACGAGTTGTCAGACGATATTTAAAACCATCCCCACGTACTTTCTATGCGAGATTTTGTCGGCATAAATAAGAAAAAATCACATCGTAGTGAGACGTGGGGTGACATGATAAGGGGAGAACCATGACACGCTTATCCACCATTGAGCTATTCAAAGAAGATATGAAGTTTTCCGCGGGACACTTCACGATTTTTTCCAATACTTATCGCGAGAATCTACACGGACATAACTATAACCTCTACGCATCATTCACAACTGAAATTGATGATGAAGGCTTGTCTTTTGATTATCGTTTTTACAAAGAAAAACTCTATCACTTGTGTTCTTTATTAGATGAGATTGTGATACTTCCCGGTAAAAGTAAATATCTCAGCATTGAAGACCATGACGATTATTACCATGCGCTTTACAATGATGAACGTATCATCTTCCTAAAGCGTGATGTCAAAATTTTGCCGATCACGAATGTGACGGTGGAAGAATTGTCCAATTGGCACTTACAACAAATTCTTGCTGACCAAGAAGAGTTAGAGAAGAATAAAATCACTGAAGTGGTCATTAAAGTCTTTTCGGGTCCCGGACAATCGGGTTCAGCGTGCTGGAAAAAAGTTTAAGCGAGGGGATGTGTGTGAAAAAATATCTCGTTATTACGGGTGGCAGTAAAGGCATCGGCGAAAAAACGATCGCACACTTTCAAGCGCAGGGCTGGATCGCCATTAATCTCTCGCGTACCCCATGTAGGTTGCCAGGTGTGGTGAATATTACCGTGGATTTAGCTTCTTGTGGCAGCATTCAAGCTATTGCACCACAACTCTTGGCGGCGATTAAAGTACCGGGGCAAATTGCCTTGGTGCACAATGCCGCTTTTTATCAGCGCGATAGCATCAATGATATCCACCTAGATGTGTTACAGCAAACCCTACAAACGAACGTTGTCGCTTGTGTGGCGCTGAATCAAATCTTGCTACCCATCATGCCGCCCTCATCAGCCATTATCTACATTGGTTCCACGTTAGCTGTGAAAGGGGTGCCCGGCAGTGCGTCCTATATCATTTCAAAGCATGCTATGGTCGGGTTGATGAAAGCGACTTGCCAAGATTTAATCGGCAAAGGCATTCATACCGCCTGTGTTTGTCCTGGGTTAGTGGACACCGACTTGCTCAAGCAAACGATGGACGTGGCAGCGATGAATTATTTACTCGAACAAGTAGTGATAGGAAAGCGGCTCATCCAACCGCAAGAAATTGCGGATGTCATCTATTTTTGTGCTACGCACGAGACCATCAATGGCGTGGTCATACAGGCGAACTTGGGTCAAGTCGGCGATTGAGAAGAGGTGTTGGGTTGCGCTCCATGGCCTTACCCACAAATAAAATCTATTAGTAAAGGTAGCAACTGTCTTGAAATTTAAATTTCAGAGGCAGTTGCTACAATCCCCGTTCGCCCTGAGGAGGCATCCCTCAGGATGCCGTCTCGAGGGCGAGTGTGGGTGTGGCTATTGTAACGATCAGTGAACTCTAAACGTCGTCATTGCGAACGAGCGCAGCGAGTGTGGCAATCCAGGCCCGCGTTGTCGGCTGTCGCCAGGTACATTCATACATCGCTGTCATCTAAGCATCACAATGGCTTCACTTCGGTTTTTGTTTGTGAATAAAAACGAGGAGATATCATCATAGGTCCTTGCCATAGCACTTTAGCAATTTATCTTGAGTTAGCTGTCAACGCGCGTCTGGATCACCACGCTCGTGACACTCGCTCGTGATGACGGGCTCGGGGCATGATTTTTAGTCATTGCGGGCACACAATTCATCCCAGATTTCCCTCCTGCGGCTCTCGAAAGGTGCGCAGCACGGCACCCGGGTCTCGTTAGTCATCCAACTCGCTCACTAAGACTTTTTACTCATCTCTGTTTTTTTCGAAGCGACCACCGGTTTGCTTGTTTCCACCGATTTTTTCTTTGGTGCAGCGCCAAACACTGAGTTTTTCCTTAAAGTGCCAGGTTTGATATCTTTCTTTTTCGCTGGCGCAATGGTTTTTGCGTCGGTTACCTTCTCAGCTTTCTTTTGTTGTTTCAATTTTTGTTTCGCGTCAACATCGAGATCAAACTCCCTATGTTGTACATCCGGTTTGCGTTTAGCCTTTTCAGTTGGGATGGTCAAGGGTTCGCTTGTCGATGTTTCCTTGCGGCGTTTTTCCTTTGCAGAACGATGTGCGTCATCGCTGAGTTCTAAACGTCTAGAAGGTTTTTTCGCTTCAGGTTTTTCCGCAGGGATCACGACGCCGGTCGCTTGGTTATCTTCGCGTAATTTAAAAACACCCTCGCGACGCTTGTTTGGTTGAGCTGTTTCGGGCATATGCTCAGGTATCACGACGCCAGTTGTTTCATTACCTTTGCGTGGTTTAAAAATCCCCTCACGACGTGTTGTTACCGACGTTTCTAACGGTTTTTCTGTAGGGATCTCCATACCAATATGTTGATCATCTCTAACTGATTGATATATCCCCTCACGCCGCGTTGTTTTTCTTTTGTCTTCAGATAGGCTCACCGGTATGAGTTGGCGCCGCGCCTTCTCTGCCTCCTCTTTCTCGCGTTGTCGTCGTGCATCTGCCTCATCGTTAAGTTGGTTAATCACTAACATGGTAAGATCAAAATCATCTGAATCTGTTGCGGCTTTTGTTATTTGCGCTACATTCGCTATTTCCTGTTTCGTGTTCTTAATTTGATTCAGTAACAATTTGACAATCGCTATATCACCTAATTCGATGGCGAGGCAAAGCGGTGAAATGCCCGTCGCATTTATTTGATTGGGGTCAGCACCATGAGGATTAGCATTCAATAATGCATCGACTATTGCGATATTTTTTTTCTGTACGGCCATGTAGAGCGGCGAGATTCCTTTTACAGTTTTTTGATTGGGGTTTGCACCTTCAGGCTTAGCATTCAATAATGCCTCGACTACATCGATATTTTGATATTCTACAGCAAAGAAGAGTGGGGTACTGTTGTAGTCATAATCTCGAGCATACGCCAAATTCGGGTTTGCACCTGCAGCGATAAGCGCTTTCATTTCTTCAACATTTTCTTTTTGCTGCACACTCACTAACAACCAGCTATGGCCCACGCTATCCAGTGACGTGACTTTGTCGGTCGTTGGTTTGTGTACTGTCTGCCAATCAACTTGTGTGAATAATTCCTTTTGTATGTCATTCTTAAAGCGTTGAATGTTATCGCCGGTCACGAGAAATCGGCTTTGCAGGCAAAGTGTGTCGTTTGCGGTGACACTGATATGTGGGGTTCCATTGACGGGTGGGATGATCGCAGTCATGATCCATTTACTCACCATCTCAGGGTCGCTCGATGTTTTGGCAGGCATTTTGTTGGCATCAAAAAAGATAAATTGCTTGGTCTTTTTGTCATAACAAAGATTCACAGCATGTCCCCAGTTATCAAGATGCACGGAGAATGGGTAATCGATTTGTTCCGCAAAATGGGCGAGTGCTTTTAAATGTATTGTCAATTCTTTGATGGTATACATACCCGTACAACAATGGCCTACGCGAATACCACCGTGCGCTAAACTTTTTTTATCCCAACCAACAGTGCTTAAATGATTTTTTTCCGTGCTATGATTTAGCTGCGGTTTCAATGTAATTTTAAACGTATCTTTAATCAGCGTATTGAGTGCTAAGGTTTTTTCACTGGCTTTTTTAAATTCATTTAAGTAGTCCATATCCTCAGTAAATTTAGCTAACTGATGTATGGATGCACTATCTTGCTTATCTTTTAACAATGACATTTTAGCGGCTAGGGAACTGCGTCTCATTTCATAAGACAACACTTCACATTCAGTTTTATTCATATAACTATTGAGTGTATTGACATCGATATTGGCAATGTCTTTGAACTGTTTATTAAATTCGTGATGCTGATTTAGTAAAAATGCTTCACCATGTTTAAGCGCCAATGCATAACACAATCCACCAATCTCTCCATAGGCGGCTGCCTCGTTGGGCATGACAGTTTCAACGGCACTGATAATCCAACTTTGTCCATTGGGTATTTCTTCACCCTCTAGCAAATTAGTTAATGCTTCGTTTTCCATCGCTTTGGCGATGTCGATCGCTTTGATATGGCAGCGATGATTATTCGCATCGTAGCGTAATAACATTTCAATGATTTCAGCAGGGCGTTGTAATAGTACTGCTGCGTGTAACGGTGTGAAATCATGACAAACACTGTTGGCAGATTCTATATTGATGCCATATTGCTTGAATAATTGGGTCACATTTTCTCGCTTGGATTCAGGTACGCGTTGTAACAGCTTGTCCAATCCGTTCATGGCACCGGCGTAATGGGTGATTGACTGATGTGACGCCGCCATGTGTTCAAGCATGGCTTCTAACAAATCTGCTGGCACATTTTTTGAAATAGCGGTGAAGAATAATAATCCGCTGAGCGGTGCACCGTGTTGCAGTAATAGTCGTACTAGCTTGGTATTCATATTCATGATCGCAAGCGTCAACGGGTAGGCGCCATCCACTTTGGTAGCAAGGTCCAGCTGTAACTTTTCTTTATTTTTAATCATGTTTTCCACAGCTTGCTGATCATTTTTTTTCAGTGCTTGCATCAAAGCTTGTTGTGCGTGGCTCACAATGGGTTGAATAGGACTCTTGGGTTTACGAGGTTGCATAGACTCGGCTCCACATAATAAGTGAATGATGCTTAGCTCGTAACTGTATGACTAAATTGAAATAAGTTAGTTCAAGAGCACGGCTGAGCAATAATTAATCACGCCATTATATGTGAGCTACCTTAAGCACATCTTAGGAAAGAACAGTAGTGGAAAAATCTGCTCTGTATCTGATAAAAAATCATAAGATGGTGGGCACCCCTCGAGACGGCACCCTTACGGGATGCCGCATCGAGGGCGAACGGGTTTGGCCGCGTGCCCACCATGAGCACATGAAGACATAAAAACCAAAGACAGGAACGTGTACGGGCACGGGCACGAAAAACAAAAGCCGGGTACGCAAGCGGGCATGCAAACGTTCACGAAAAAGCCTGCACCCTTCGGAGACGGTGCCCCTCAGGGATGCGGATACAGACGGCTTGCTTGACGCGTAGCCTAGCGAACTAATGCGATGGAGAAATCCACGCGCACGTTCGGAGGAGATGCGGCTGCAGAAGATTTATGATGGGCTGTCAATAAACTGAGGGCGGATCCTTGTATCAAACCAGAGCCACGTAAGTTGGCGCGTTGTTTGTTTAGCTCATCCAAGACCATGACTAAGGTGATGGGGATTTGCTTTTTGCGTACAGTCACCGTGCCGCGCATCAAATAAGAGCTATTCCCCACATACATGAATTGTTTGGCGTGGAAATTGATATGGGGGTAAGTCGAGGTATTTAAGTATTGGGGTGAAGCCAATGTTTGTTGCATCTCATGTGTCGTGGCGCTTAACGCTTGTGTGTCAATGACCAGATGCGCGCGATTTTTTTCCGGTTCATGTGGGTCAATTTTGATGTTGCCTTGCAAGCGGTCAAAACTACCAGCGAGTGTCTCGCCATTCAATGGCGTTAGGCTAAAATTGACACTGCTTCTTTCTGGCACAACCTGCCAGTTGCTCATGGCGGCACAGAGTGGCGTGCTGGTGAAAAGTATCATCAGGGTAATGACGGATAATAAGCGGTTAAGCATGTGTCTCTTCCTCGTTTCTTATTGTAGTGGGGGGTGAGCAAAAGGGGTCAAAGAGGTGGTTTGAACCCCATGGCCAGGCAGTATAGCAGTTTTTAGCGCATAAAAAAAAACCCCACGATTTATTTATGTGGGGTTTTTAGTAACACCTTCCTGCGCTGAGGCAGGCTATCGCTAATGCGAACTTATGCTTTAGCGTGAACCTCTTTGCCACTCAACTTCTTGATATGAGCGGTTAAACGGCTTTTATGGCGAGCTGCTTTATTTTTGTGAATAATGCCCTTGCCAGCCATTCTGTCGATCACGGGGGTGGCATCACGCAAGGCTTCAGTCGCCACTTGCTCGTTGCCAGCCGCGATAGCAGCGGTTACTTTTTTGATGTAGGTGCGTAGCATGGAACGCATGCTAGCGTTATGTCGCCGATGTTTTTCAGCTTGGCGAACGCGTTTCTTTGCTTGCTTAGTATTAGCCAAGGGTGCTCTCCAAAATCTTCGAATCTGATGTATAAAAGTGAGGCGTAATATGCCTGCTTTTCATCATGTTGTCAATTTATCACGGCAGGAAAGTAGTTCCCATTATTGGCTGGCTATGGTAGATTATTGGATTAAATTTATACAATATAGGTAAAAGTGAATGAAATTAGCAAGATACGTGCTCTTGGCTGTCCTGCTGATCGCCCCTGCAGCCTATGCCCTGCCGCCTAATGCCCAACTACAGGGGCTGGTGAGCCAATACCTGCACACTGAAGGGCATAGAGAGCATATCTCAGGGGTGGCGCTCACTGTCCTAGATACGAAGCAGCAGCGCTCAGAGACGGTCTATGCGGGCGCTAATGCCTATCCGGCAAGTGGGCCGCGTATCGATGCCAATAGTTTGTTTGCCGTGGGCAGTATCACGAAATCTTATGTCTCAGCCATTCTGTTGCAATTAGCAGCTGAACCGCAGTATCACTTTAGTATTGATGATCCCATCACTAAATTTTTTCCAAGATATCATCATTGGCATGCAGTCACGTTGCGAGAACTCATGAACATGAGTAGTGGGATTCCCGATTACATCACGCAAGACGATTTTGTCACATCACTGCTTGAACATCCGCGTGCGACACGCTCTCCGCGTGAATTGGTCGCCTATTCATATCGTGCGCCACTCTTGTTTAAACCCGGGACTGAATGGGATTATTCGAATACCAATTACATTCTCTTAGGCATGGTCGTGGAAAAGTTGACCGGACAATCGCTCGCTTCAGAAATGCGCACACGTTTATTTTTACCCTTGCATCTCATGCATACTTACTATGCTGCCTATCATTTGAGTCCAGCGGTGCGTCGCGCACTCGTGCATGCGTATGCGGACATGCGCGATAGCGATATTCCTTTGGGCACCGATGTCAGCGATTATAGTATTTCTTTGTATGGCGCAGCCGCCGGTGTGATTGCCAATACGGACGATACTGCGCGTTGGGTGGATGATTTATTTACGCCAGGTAAAGTGCTCAATGCAACGCAGTTACATGCATTGACTTCACTCATCTCCAAGCGTACGGCGTTACCGCTCGCGATCCCCAGTGCAGCTGATCCGATGGGCTTTGGTTTGGGCATCGATGATCGCTTGGATCCATTCACGCACCAGTTGGTCTATGGCTACGAAGGTATGACGTTGGGTAGTCGCGCGTTTTATCTCTATTTCCCCGCCAAACATATCATCTTAGCGGTGGCAGCGAATAGTAGTGAAGATGGCGCGCATGATCATTTGTATCTGCTGCTAGAAGACGCTTATGCGGTGACCATGAAGTCACGCTGACACTTCATTCTCTGTATACAACAATAAACGCATCGTGCCACCCTCAGCAAAACCGTTCGCTCCGAGCAATTAATTCCCGTTCGCCCCGAGGAGGTTCAACCCCGTTCGCCCCGAGGAGATTTATCCTCATTCGCCCCGAGGAGATTTATCCTCATTCGCCCGGAGCCCGTTCGCCCCGAGCAATTAATCCCCGTTCGCCCCGAGGAGGCACGCAGTGCCGTCTCGAGTGGCTCGAGGGGGCTCGAGGGGGCGCGATCGAGGGGTGCCCGCCATGAAGTCACGCTGACAATTTCATCTCATGGCCATCTGATATAAACTAAGCGCTTTCGCTTAGGGATGATCGTCGTGAGCAAGAGCCTGGTTAAATCTACATCGGTCGTGGTGAGTATCACCATGGTGTCTCGAATCTTTGGTTTTCTGCGTGACATGGTCACGGCCACCTTCTTCGGTGCTGGCGCTGCCTTCGATGCCTTCTCCATCGCTTTCAAAATTCCTAATTTCATGCGACGTTTGTTTGCCGAAGGTTCTTTCTCGCAAGCATTCGTGCCGGTGTTATCTGAATATCAAAAATTAAAATCCGAAGAAGAAGTACAACGCTTCTTAAATGCGATGCTCGGCACCTTGGGGCTCACATTGTTTATTGTCACATGTCTTGGCGTGCTCGGTGCGCCATTCATCGTGCGTATTTTTGCGCCGGGCTTTGAAACCTCAGGCGATCGTTTTGAATTAGCCGTCTCCATGCTGCGCTTAACCTTCCCCTATCTCATGTTGATTTCGCTCACGGCATTCTCTGGCGCGATTCTGAATACTTACAGCCGCTTTTGGGTGGCTGCCTTCACTCCGGTGTTGTTGAACATTTGCATGATCACTGCCGCGATATTTTTGGCGCCACATTTAGCGGTACCGATCACCGGCTTAGCATGGGGCGTGTTTGTGGCGGGTATCGTGCAACTAGGATTTCAATTGCCCTTTCTAAAGCGCATGCACTTATTGCCACGACCGACGATTAATTTTCGTGATCCCGGGGTGCGTCGCGTATTGAAGCTGATGGTGCCCGCTTTGTTTGGTGTGTCCGTCGGACAAGTCAACTTGCTCATGGATACGTTGTTTGCTTCGTTCTTAGTGGTTGGCAGCGTGTCGTGGCTGTATTACTCTGATCGTCTAATGGAGTTTCCTTTGGGCGTATTTGGTGTGGCGATTTCAACCGTCATCCTGCCGCATCTTTCGCGCCATCATGCGACACAGTCAACCGAGTCTTTCTCTCATACCATTGATTGGGCATTGCGTGCGGTGTTATTGGTGGGTTTGCCGGCGACTGTCACGTTAACGCTGTTAGCAGGGCCAATGCTCAGCACCTTGTTTCAATATCGACATTTTACAGCGGAATCGGTGTACATGGCGCGTCAGAGTTTAATTGCATTTGCCTTAGGCATCACACCGTTTATGTTAGTGAAAATTTTAGCGGCAGGTTTTTATGCGAAACAAGATATGCGCACGCCTGTGCGCATCGGTGTGGTGGCGATGATCACCAACACGGTGTTGAATCTGGCATTGATTTGGCCATTGAGACACGCGGGCATCGCACTAGCAACCACATTAGCAGCCGTGGTGAATGCCGGATTTTTATTTTATTTTCTGCGCCAGCGTGGTTTTTATTTTGTACGTGATGGTTGGCGACTGTTTGCGCTACGGTTGGTCATCGCCAATCTGATGGTGGGATTATGGTTATGGTTTGGCGCCGGTGAGTTAAGCGAATGGGTCGTGCAATCTGCCTGGTGGCGCCTCGGCCATTTAGGCGGCTTACTATTGGGCGCTGTGCTCTTATACTTTGCCATGTTGTGGTTGATAGGCGTTAGACCGCAGCACTTGTTGATGCCGCAACAACAAGTGGCGTGAAGCCAACAGCGGTGATGGTTAGTTGCCGCCTGGTTGTGGGGTGCTGCCCGGTTGCATGATCACGCCTGAGGCGATAGTCGCATTGCTCGTTTGCTTTTGTAGGTTCAACAATTTGCCTTCAGTGTGGTTAAGATTAGTGAGTAAAGTGGTCGTTTCCTTTTTCAATGCTTTTTGTGCGCTTTGCAATTCACTCAGTGCTTGTTGCGCAGCCATCGGATCATATGATGCGCCTGGTGTGCTTGCGGCTTGGTATTTTTCTAGCATGTTTTCAAAAGTCGTATTCATCTTCACCGCATGTTCCCGAATTTTTTGCAGCAAGTCTTTTTGCTTGTCGAGTGTTTGCAAGGCTTCGTCTTTAAGTGGGAAAAACAAATTGCTAAACATCGCTGCAAACTGCATATTCGTTTGGCCGCGTGGGTTGCTACTCAAGCTCTTGATGTGATGATCAATGGTGGCGAGTGTTTCGTTGAGATGAGATGGCGCGCCGGCTTCATTGATGAGATGTGTATCAATCGCTTCCATCACCACAATACCTTTGAAGATCGCTGAGTCACGAATATCTTTAGGCACATTGTGCTGTGCTGCGCATAAGGTTTCCATAATGTGTTTGGTACTGAGCTTCCCAGCCGTCATGGCGCCCGCCACTTGGGTTAAGTCAGCTTGTACGCCCGGTCGATTTTGTGACATAACAGCATCTCTACTTAATTTGTTCTATCCAACGATTATAGACGATTTCTACGTTTGTGGGGGCATTGCAAAGCGCTATTGTCTATTAAGTAAACCTTAATGTCCCTTCAATTTGAGATAGATAGGCGCAAATGCCGTTGCTTGTATAAATTCGATTAAGCCTTCTTTCAGTAATTCTAACATTGCAAGAAATGTGACAACGATCCCTAAGCGACCTTCTTCGACATCGAAGAGTTGATCGAAAAGAAAGTGGTCTTGGCCTTGTAGCGAAGCGAGTACGTGGGTCATCTTTTCGCGTACGGATAACGCTGAAATTTGAATGAGGTGACTGGTTTTATGTTCCGCACGTCGGAGCACATCCACTAAGGCTTGCACCAATTCGGGCAGTGTTACTTGCGGCAGTGGTTTTTCCACGCTTAACTGTGAGGAGTCGGCATTGACGATGAAATTATCGCGCTCTAATTGTGACAATTGATTGATGTCTTGCGCCGCTTGTTTGTAACGTTCGTATTCTTGTAAGCGGCGTACTAATTCGGCACGTGGATCTTCTTCCGGGTTTTCAGGATCCACCACACGCGGCAGCAACATGCGTGATTTAATTTCAGCTAAAATAGCGGCCATCACTAAATATTCGGCAGCGAGCTCCAGCGACAAGCCTTGCATCAAGTCTATATATTCCATGTACTGATTGGTCACAGTGGCAATGGGAATATCGAGAATGTCGATGTTTTGTTTGCGAATGAGGTACAGTAAAAAGTCTAGCGGCCCTTCAAATGCTTCTAAAAACACTTTCATCGCATCGGGCGGAATGTAGAGGTCTTTGGGCAAATCCACGATGGCCTGACCATGGACGGTGGCAATCGGGGTGGCGTCGTGAGCCCCATTGTTGTCAAACAAATCCATCGCGCTCGTTTCAGTACTCATCGTATTTATTTATTCTCGTATTAAGTGTGCCTTAACGGTCTAAGACGATAGGCAGCGTGATGGACACTCGCTGATGCACATCTTAGGTGGTGCCAGCCGTCACCTAAAAAACTATTTTGCCTAAGGCGAAAAACATTATTGACCTGTTCATGATATATTACCGAAATTGTGATTATTTGCCCATGCGTATTATGAACGACAAACATATTTCTCAAGCAGTACAAATATTAACCAATGGTGGCCTGGTTGCGTTTCCCACGGAAACGGTCTATGGTTTGGGGGCTGATGCAACCAATCAGGTGGCTGTGGAGAAAATTTTTGCAGCTAAAGAGCGACCACATAACCACCCACTGATTGTGCATTTGGCAACGATAGATGAGGTAACGAATTGGGCGCGGGATTTTCCCGAGACCGCCCAGCGTTTGTCAGCGGCGTTCTGGCCGGGCCCGCTGACCATGATTTTAACAAAGCAACCGCAGGTGTTAGATGTGGTCACTGGCAAACAGGCGACCATCGGCTTGCGGATGCCTCAGCATCCAGTTGCCCAAGCGCTACTCAAAGCCTTTGGGCGCGGTATTGCGGCACCTTCTGCCAATAAATTCACTCGTATTAGTCCGACCACAGCAACCGCTGTGCGCGAAGAATTGGGTACTGCTGTCGATCTCATCTTGGATGGGGGCGATTGTCGGGTGGGGTTGGAATCCACGATTGTAGACTTAAGTCAGGGTCTGCCGGTGATTTTACGCCCCGGCATGATCAGCGCTGCCGACATTGCCACGGTGTTGGGGATGGATGTGGTGGCGAGCCAAGCCCATCCAGGCGCACAACCTCGCGCCCCAGGCATGCATCATTTGCATTATGCACCTAAAACGCGCACGCACTTAGTGGCCTCAACGGAGATGGTCGCGCTGCTACAGCAGATCGAGCCTGAGGAATATCCTATCGCACTCATCATGTGCACTGAGCAAGTGCTACCCACGCATCCCGATTGTCATGTGGTGCGACTCTCTAATAATCCCACGGCTTATGCCCGCGAACTCTATCGCACTTTGCGCGATTTGGATCAGCAGGGGTTTAGACATTTGATGATCGAAGCGCCACCAGCCACTGCTGCGTGGGACGCCATTCGTGATCGTGTGTTAAAGGCAGCCGCACCACGCGTGTGAGGGGACGCATGCGCGTGTCCCCGTAAAATCCGCGAATGCATTAGACGCTGTCAGAGCGCTTCTCAATCAGCGGATACACATACTGAGCCAAGGTGAGCATCTGACTAGGGTCGCCATTGTCTTCAATGAACCATTGTGCTGAGAGGATCATTCTGAGAAAGATCCAAGCCAAGAGTCGCTCGTGATCGATGGCTAATGCTTTTGACAGTTGCAAGGTACGTTCACTGAGCTTGGATGCTAAGGTTGCGACATCTTTCATGTCGTCCGCGCTGACTAAATCAAATGCAGATGCTTCAAAAGCCATGTCAGCTACAATGCCTTTAGGATCGATGGCCACCCACTCAGTACCCTGCTGAATAATATTTTCAAGATGTAAATCGCCATGGCATAAGTATGTTTGATCGGCCGTGTTGAGCAATGCTGTTTTTAAGCGCTGTGCTGTGTCTACATAATGTGTTGGGATGCGTGGATCATGGATATGCTCAATGACATCGCACCAGTCACGCATGTGTGTCTCAGTCGTATCAGGTAATCCACGCGTCGCTATCATCTTGACTATGTTGGCATAAATATGAATGGTCTCATCAATCTTTAAAGCGTGATGCGATTTGAGCAGTGTGCCGGGCTGCGCTTGTTCTAGCAATAGCGCACGATGTTCGTTGTTTATGTCTAATGCCCTAATGGCACCGTGTCCGGCTAAATGCTTTAGTGCGCGAAATTCATGTTGAATGACGACTTGATCGCAGCCAATTTTTAACACAACCGGGGTGCATGCGTTCATCGTGGCTAGTGCAACAAAATGCCAACTCATCTTGCTCACAGGTTGAACCTGAGTGAGGTGCCATTGTTGTGATAATGCTTCGATGGTTGCGGGTAAGTTGTCTAACCATTGTTTGCCAGTGTCACCGTATGAATTGATGATGTTTTTTTCGAGCGTGTGCATAGCGATTGCTTAGGTTCGTGTGGAGGAATGCATAGTGTAAAAGACTTGGGTGGGGAGCGCAAAGGTGGGTTGTTTTTCAATGGTCCATGTATGCCTAATTCGCTCATGCAATTTTTCTTCTCAAGCATGGCATGACACAGAAGTCACATAATATGCTAGCGAGAAAAATCCTGCAAATGCTCACCGGCGTGTAACGTTGGTATTCTCCTGGTACAAAATCACGAACAATTCGCTGGGTGCTCGTCATGCATCCAGAAAGTATGAAGCAGAAGCATTTTTTAGTATGGACTTAGGGGCGACACCCTAAAACATCATCAATTACTTTGTGCTTCGCTGGAGTATGGAAGTCATCTTTGCTGATACTCGCATACACTTTTCATTACACCCTCATACCATGGATAAAATAATTCACTTGAGCTAGGACGATGCACAAGATTAGGTTGATTTTACAAAAATAGTTAAGGATAATTTACTTGATATTAAGTAGATAACTATGGATGGTTATGATAACTACAGCAGTTAAGCGTTTTTATACATTTTTTATTTTTGCCTTGTTGTTTTCCTCCTCTTCCATTGCTGTTGCTAATGAACCCAACCAATCGTCTAGAAATTTGATTTTTAACTATCTAAAGCAGGGCGAAATCAATTTGCATGCTGGGTGGTTTGATGCGCATCAAGGAAAGTCGCAGCATGTATCAATTCAAGATTTAATTGGTGATCATTTCTCTGTAAGAAAGAATTGGGATGATAATGTCTTGGTAGGTCTTGGTTTCTATCTACCATGGAAAGATTTTTTTTGTATGCAATGGCAATATGGTTTAGATGCTTACTATTTAGCTGATACCACGGTGAAGGGCACGATAACACAAGAAAATTTATATACAAATCTCTCATATAGATACAATATCACCAATTACCCGATTTATATCGCATTGAAAGGAATTTATCATTATAACGAACAATATCAAATCACATTTGATGCAGGTATTGGTCCGAATGTGATTTCAACATCCTCTTACAAAGAATCTACGCTAAATGCCGACACACTGCCGGACCATTTATTTTCAGGCAATAATAGGGTGGCGTTAACAGTAAATCTTGGTGTAGGTCTACGTCTGCAACCATGGGCTAAATTGCTCCCCGTTGAAATTGGCTACCGATTTTTTTACCTTGGACAAAGCCGATTAAGTACAGCGAATACCACAGTGACCGATCATTTGTATACGGGTCAAAGTTATGCGCATGCAATCATTGCTACCATTGCACTGTAATTATCGATTAACAAGGAATGATATGAGAAAAATAGCATTAATCGGCATAAATATGTTTTCCTCAGTATGTTTGGCAGGTAATTTATTTAGCGTATCAGGTACGCAGTCGCAACTGACAATTTCTACAACGACTGATCATTTTTATAAAAATGCAGGCATCCAAATAACATCAGGAAATTTCAGTCTTTCAAACAGTGATGCGGATTGTGCCATGATTGCAAATGGTTATTGTTTCTTTTCTGTTGGACAAAATAGCCCAAAAAACATTGGCATTACAGGCACCGGTAATAATGTCAGTATGAGGCTATGTTTGAATGCACGTGGACCTGTGAGTTGCCAACAATACAATGTTTCATTGTCATCATCATCAGGAAGCACGATTACTGATTATGTGTACATTGTTAATTCACTATCAAATTCGGTTACCTTATGTGAAGGCAGTTCAAACGGAACTTTAGGCAACTGTTCTGATTCAGGGGCTACTAATCTCGGTGGGCCACGGGGAATTGCACGACATCCCTCGCTTAACGTTGTTTATATTGCAAATAGTTCGGGCAATGCCATCACATATTGCAATATTAACACTACTACCAAAAAACTAGAAAATTGTGTTTCAAATAGTGGTCTTGGTTTGAACCAGCCAAGCGGCCTGGCTGTGGGTGTAGTTTCACTGACACCTTACTTATATGTAACTAATTTTGGAAGTAATCTCGTCAAATACTGTCAACTCGATGGCGCAACAGGCGCTATAACATCCTGTACGGATGCTACGTCGAGTTTCGGTACAAGTTTATACGGTATAGCGCTCAACCCGACTGCTTCCATTGCTTATGTCAGTAGCAATGGTACTCATCAATTGTATAAATGCGATGTGGGTCCTGGTACTCCTACCTTATCTTGTGCGCTTAACTTTAGCTTTAGCTCACCCTCTCTTAATCCAGAACTCATGACCTTTGTTGCTTCGACTTTCCCAAATTATCTCTATGTGCCAACAAATGGTGACGGTGCAGTTCAAAAATGCGAACTAAGTAATATCGGTGGTAATATCAACACGTGTACTGCATTAGTGCCGGGTCTCTCAGATCCAAAGCAAACTGTTTTAAATAATGTTGGTAATTATGCATTTACAACGAATGAAGGCAGTAATTCAGTCACATCGTGTACCTATGATGCTCTTACCGGCGATTTAGCTGCATGTACCAATTCAGGTGCGACTGGGCTTAGTGCACCATCAGGTATTTTGGTGACATCGCCAACCTAAATAATTGATTTCTTTCGCAAAGGTGAAATGTGTCGGTTAGACTCACGGGTTTTGCTTGGATAGAATATTTACAAAGCAACGCTGAAACGTAAATTTAGCAATTGTATATTTTTAAAAAAATGTTAAATGGCAGTCTTTATTCTATGATCCTGCCTAAATGGTCAATCAAGTAAATATTGGGTTTTATTATTTTAATCGAATCTGGGATCATTAGGTTCATTCGATTATAAAAAACATTACTGTAGGCTAATGTTACATGAGGTCTAAAATATTTTTTAACCCAATAAATCCCATATTTTTTGACTAATCCAGTCTGTTCAGGGGTTAACTGCGCAAGATTGATTTGCGATAAATTTTGCTTATAAGGAAATTGAGTAAAATAAGCTTCGGCGAGTCTGTCAGAAGCTATTTGTAGTGTTGAATCATCTTGAATATCCAAGAAAATATTACCTTCAACTAAGTTGACTCCAGTTGTAAAAAACTCTGAGGAAATTTTTAAGTCCGTGATACGATTTTTCCAGAAGGATAGAAAAATATCGTTGCATCTAAATTGAAAAAGACTTATGTGAGGTCTGTTTTTCTTTTCTAAAAAAGTAAAATTGGCTTTCAACTGCTCACAAGATGGATTGTCAAGAAGGCATGCGATGCTATATTCACTAATCATCGTGTGAGACCAGCCTCAAATGTGTAATGTTGTTACCAGATTTTGTTAACTTGAATAATTTGCTGCTTTTCATATGGGGTCCAATGCTTTCTTTTACTCGTTGAGGATACTATTTTTGCAGCTTCTACTGGATTAGATATAGTCACATTACTAGTTCTATTACTAGTCGTTATTAACAACTACGTGGACCGGCTTTAGCGGGGGCGTTACAATGATTATAATGCTATAAAAATGCTTTGATCGTGTCTTTGCATATGAAGAGTACCAAGGCTACATCAACTATGTGGATATGGTATTAAAATTATATGAGTACCCACGTTTAGCGGTGTGATCATCACTGATTTCACTAATTCATATTGAGACGCAACGGTCCATCTGGCTGACAAAGCAAGGAGTTATTTTCCAAATACAGGTGGTAAGAGGCGAGATCGTGGAAGATTGCATTCATCTTCAATCCCTTCAATGTGCCGGATAGCTCAACTTTGAGTTGGATGTCAGCAAATTTAGATTGCAACTTCTCACTTTCTCGTTTTGTCTGATCGTATATCTTTGTGAATTCGTCGTTAGAGGTACAGCGCCAGACACTGCTGATTGAATAGGGGTTATCAACCGCAGGTGATTCTTGATGAGTCACCTTCACATCTATTGCTGTTTTGTCATTCGTGCTGAAGAAATAGTTAAATAGCTTATACATGGTGTTGTGAATCCGCTGATAATTTGAGTTGTTTCAACGGTATCAGTATGAGCCAGAGGATGCAAGTACACTTAGGGTTGTATATAAATAAAACAATTACTCGAGCTCATTACCAAGCGTTCTTAATGTTGGAATACAGTGTGCTTGTAATCACCCGATTGTATAATTGGTTTTTTCTGAGTATGAAATACAGATTAAATATTGTACCAGAGTTTAACCATGAACAATCTTGCTTGTCTTCATTTGCAAGATGATAAATATATCGCTTACCAAATAAAATAACCGAGGAAAACAGTGGGTAAATTCTTCAAATTAGCAATAAGAAATTATTATGTTAGTTACCAAGGTGTCCCAAAACCGTGTTGGGTATATATAATTTTCAATCTATTGAATGCAATATCAGTGGGTGTTTGTTTTTTTCTATCGCTATATTTTGTCGATCTATTACATTTTAATATGATAATGGTCGGTTTACTTATGTCTAGCTATGGTATCGGGACAGTTTTGGGTGGCATTGTTTCGGGTAAGTTATGCGATAAATTTTCATCAGGCCTACTATCAATTATTAGCTTAATATTACAGAGCGCAGCATTTCTCGCGTTAGCATGCTTTCATGTGTTTCATTCCTTAGCTATGATCTTGTTCATTTTAGGTGTATCTAATTACAGTTTCAAAACAGCAAATAATGTATCTATGCTAAGCAGTTGTCAGGATGAAAAACGCTTACGACAAAAGGTAATTAATATATCCCATGCAGCTTCAAATTTTGGATTGGGCATATCTGGTATAATTATTGGGATGATGTCCGTCTATGGATATGCGAAAATATTTTATTCAGCGAGTGCAATATTAGTTTTTTCGTCTATATATTTGTTAATGTATACTAACCAAAAAACATCTCTATTGCAGGCATGCAAAGAACAGAATAAACAATCTGTGTCTGACGCAGACACCCCAAACATTAAAATACTAACATTAACGCTGCTTTCTTTGTTTTTTATAGGATTGATCATCGCTCAGCTTGGATCAACTTATCCTATATATGTAAAAGATGCCTATCCTGAATTAGCTACAAAAGCAGTAAGTATTTTATTTATACTGGACACTGTGTTAATTGTTCTATTCCAAGCGCCGTTATCTAACTATTGTGGTCGTTTCAATACAATGCTCACAATGGGCTTTGGTGCATTTTTGATGGGTTTAGGAATGATGGTGCTGAGTTTAGCTTCTACATTTACATGGGCGATGCTGTCTTGTTGTATATGGACAACAGGTGAGATGTTGTTTTTGCCAACAGCGCAATTACTTTGTTATGAAAATGGATCTAAAAATAAAAAAGGACAAAGCATCGGCATATTCCAATCAACATATGCAATTAGCACTGTTGTTGGTCCCTGTCTCGGTGGTTTTATATATAGTAAAGTAGGTGCCAATGCGATGTGGTATTTAAGTATGATTATTGGTATGACATGTTTGATTTCGTGTACAATGCTTGTACGGAATTTGAAAAAGAAAGAACCACAATTTTGCTATCAGTGAGAAAGTGAGATGCTGACATTCATAGCATCCCATAATCAAAAATATAGCATGTTGATGATTTCATGCTTGTAAAGCAAGAAAATGAGTATTTGTTAGGGAAGATATGCGAGCTTCAGAAATACTTACATAAAAAGGATTAGTAATGATAAGTATGAAAAATATTTCGTTTACATTGTTGTTATTTTGCATGATGCAAGTGACAACCGCTAAGGTGCCCTCATCGACACGGACGTATTTTAATCAATGGGCTAAAGAAAATGGCATTGTTGGTGCTGCCTTGGCAGTTAATGATGAAATGGTTTTTTATGGTTACAGCAATAAAAAGTTAGCGGAACCCGTGACTGTAAAAACTCAATTTGGTGTTGGGAGTATTACTAAAACATTTGTAAGCGTAATTCTGCTAAAACTCGAGTCAGAAGGCAGATTGAATATCAATAATTCGATCACGAAATATTTTCCACAATATCCAAAATTGAAAAGTGTCACCGTAAGATCCTTAATGCAGATGACGGCGGGGTTCAATGATGTTGCAGATGATGCTGTTTCGCCATTACAACAAGTAAACATGGCATATAAAAAATATAATCCTAAACTAGCAGGTCGTTGGTTATATTCAAATGTTAGTTATCAACTATTGGGACTATTAATAGAAAAAATTACGCAACAATCTTTCAATGAAGTACTGGCTGAATTCATTACCACGCCTTTACACTTAAACAGCATCTACATTCCGGATCAATCTCAAGCATCAACGTTCAAGGAATATCAAAATGGTAGGGTCAAAACAAGCAATTTTAAAAATGCCTATGCGGCGGGCGGCTTAGTCAGTAATGTTCGCGATCTAAAATTATTTATTCGCCACTTATTTGTGATGAAAGATTTGTTACCAGCTAAACAATATGCAGAGCTGACGACATTTGTCAAAACATCAGAAAAATACTATGCGTTTACCGGTACACAAGCACCGGAATTTGGTCTTGGCGTATTCAAATGGCATATACCGCCTTATGGCGATGTGCTCATCTATGCAGGTGTGTTAGGTGAAGGGTTTACATCGACTTACACTGTCATGGGAAGAAATGTCATCATTAGTCAATCTAATACATATAATCAAAATGATTTTACGCTTCTATGGCCTCATCGTGCTTTTACCAAGGGATTGTTGAGGACGCTATGGTAGGTTATTAATCGCAATTATGGCAATGATCGTTAATAATAGTGCGAAAGTATGGTTGTGCGTGTTGATACAGCTTCTATAGATTAATAAAATCATCAGTCCTTCATTTGAATGCGTTTATCAAAAAAAATTTATTTAGATCTTAATTTATCAGGTAAATACTATCAAAACATAACTGCGTTTGAGTAAGTTCATATTGAAGAGTAAATTTATTGACAACCACATAGCATCTAAGTAATTTAGCAGAAATTCACTAGGGGTGCCGATAGGCTGAGAGAGTCCCTTTGAACCTGTACAGGTTAGGACCTGCGAAGGGAATGTGAAATAGCGAAAATATTCTGTCTTTCGTTGTTTGGTGTTTTCTCCAATCTCCCTAACTAAATTCACTGCGATATTATTTTCTAGGAATTAATTAAATGCAATTTAAGTTGGGTTTTTTAATATGTTTACTCGTTTGTACATCCATAACAAATACTTATGCATTAACGTGTGATTCTACCTATCAAAATCAAGCTTTTAAAAGCGCTATTATTCGAGTAGATGGTTTTGAAGTAAGATGCAATTATCGGGGTAACAACGAATCCAATGAAATAACTTATTACATTGGCAACAGTATTCAAGATTCTTATGTACCTACATATGGAAATTGGACTGTAAAAGTACCACGCATTTGGGAATGTAGTGCAATAATTAGTAATGACTGCGGCTTCGAAAAACAGTAATTACATGTACTGCTGAATTTTAAATCAAGGCACGATAAATTGGGTAGCAGTTTATGGTAATCATCTGTATATCAGGGAATCTGGTTTGAGGGTGATATAAATAACGCTTATGATAGAAACGCAGAGATAGTGTGCTGGTTTTTAAGGATTTCCAATACCTTGAAGTGTTAACTGTTGAGTTTTTAAACAAGCAATTTAGGCGGTTTGGATTGTAGCGCATCAGTCCTTATTGAGTGGGTGGTGCTGCCTATAGCGATTCAGGCGTCTCAGTTGACGATATAAATTCAACACTAAAATCCCGTGTATTTGGGAAAGTCTAGTTGTATAATTCACGAAATTGAAACAAAGTTAAAATATTGCGCGGGAGTGTGAATATGAACAATTTTGCTTGGCTTGAGTCTATTGCGGCAAAGACTGATTTTGATGTTGAGATCGAGAATATTTTAAAGCAGCAACCTTCTGCCATACAAATAGCTTTTAGTGCAAATGATAACGCTGTTTTGAGAAATATATTTGGCAACACAGACAAGCTTGCTTGCAAGAACACTGTTTTTCAATACTAATACATAACAGCTTTGTTCATGAAGAAATCATCACTGACTGTTGTAGGTACAGGCATAAAGTTTTTGTCACAGATGACTTTGGAAGCACGAACCTACATTGAGAAAGCTGATAAAGTATTGTTTTTAGTAAACGATCCTGTACTTAAGCTGTGGATAAAGAAAACTAATATTAATAGTGAATCTTTAGATGATCTATACTTCAAGTATTCCCAAAGGATAGAATCCTATCAGGCAATCACAGATTACATTGTATCCCATTTGGTGGATGAACAGCATGTGTGTGTTGCAATATATGGTCACCCTGCTGTTTTTTGTAAACCTGCGCTGGATGCAGTCCATCTAGCTATCGATCAGGGGTTCGATGCAAAAATGCTGCCAGGTATTTCTGCAGAAGCCTGTTTATTTGCTGATCTATTAATTGATCCTGGTGTTTGTGGTTGCCAGTCATTCGAGGCTACGGATTTTCTACTGTATCAAAGAAAGTTTGATGAGAATAGTCATCTTATATTATGGCAGCCTGATGTGATCGGTCTTAAAGGGCATGACTCAACTAATGATAAAATGGGTATAAATCTTTTGTGTGAACGTTTGGTGAAAACTTACCCTTTAGCGCATGAAGTCATTATCTATGAAGCTGCTCAATATCCAGGATTGAAGCCAACGATTACGACTATTACATTGAGCCAGTTAAAATCCGCCATACTTTCACCTATATCTACTTTGTATATAAAACCAGCAGGAAAAACTCACTGCGATGATGATATTGTAAAAAAGCTACATCTATCATCCACCGAATAATATTTTTAAGGATAACGATGGCTAAATTACTCACATCAGTATTGAATCACTATTGTGCTAGTTATCATGGAATCCCAAAACTATGTTGGATAAACATCATCTTCAATTTGTTGAATGCTATATCGGTGGGTGTGTGTTTCTTCCTATCATTGTATTTCAATGATCAATTACATTTTAATATGGTGATGGTAGGTTTTCTTATGTCTAGCTACGGTGTTGGTACTATGTTAGGTGGCATTATATCAGGTAAGTTGTGTGATATATATTCAGCCGATAGGTTGGCAGTGATCAGTTTGATATGTCAGAGCATATCATTTTTTGCACTAGCATGGTTTGATGCAATCATATCGTTAATTGTAATATTATTTATACTAGGGATTTCGAGTTATAGCTTTAAGACGGCTAATTATGTATCTATGCTATTTCGTTGTGGTGATGACAAGCATCTGCGACAGAAAGCAATAAATGTTTCTCATGCTGCTTCTAATTTTGGTTTAGGCATATCGGGTATTATCGTGGGACTATTAGCTGAATATGGATATGCGAATATATTTTATTGTGCTACTGCCATATTGGTTTGCTCTGCAATATATCTATTGTTTGATGCTAACCAAAAAACTACCTTATATCAGTATCACGCTATTCAAAGAATTGGTCTTAATGCCGATGACTATTTAGCAAATTTTAAAGTGTTAGCATTAGTACTTCTTTCTATATTTTTTGTGGGATTGATCATAGCGCAGTTAGGGTCTACCTATCCGGTATATGTTAAAACAGTTTTTCCTGATTTAGCTACAAAAGCGGTAAGTATTTTATTTATCCTGGATACTGTATTGATTGTTCTATTCCAGGCACCATTGTCCAATTTTTACATGGCTTTCAATACTGTTATCGTCATGGGTATTGGTGCATTTTTGATGGGATTAGGCATGATCGTATTAAGTCTCTCGTCTACATTTGTATTGGCGATGGTGTCTTGTTGTATTTGGACAACAGGTGAAATGTTGTTCTTACCATCGGCACAATTACTGTGTTATGAAAATAGTGCTAGGAACAAAAAAGGTCAAAGTATAGGTTTATTCCAATCAACGTATGCAGTTAGTACGGTTGTTGGCCCTACAATAGGCGGTATTATGTATAGTCATGTTGATATCAATGCCATGTGGTATATGAGTATGCTCATTGGTACGGTATGCCTACTATCATGTGTCGCTATTGTGCGTGATTTAAAAAAAGATGTACCACTTCCTCAAAATTCCTTGGCGGCATAGTTTTTAGGCGGAGTTCAATCTCCATCTAAAGGTACCATTTTGCCGCGAGCAAAAAAGCTTGTTTACTTTTTGAGATTACCTTCTTTTGATACTGACACACCCTCGTAAAAAAGGAGCGTCACCAGAAAATGTTGCATTAGCTTTTTTAAATTGTCTTGGAATATTTGAGAATCTTTTATCTAATGTAAAAAGTTCGTCCGTCATTCTAACGACACCATATCTATCTGGCTTGCAATGGTAATATTTGAATTCGGCGTGTTTTGCAATTTCTCCTAAAATAGTATCGCTACATTTTGCGTTTTCCTTGGATAGTTCCTCGGAAAAAACTCGCATGATGTTCTCTAATTCACGTAGCTCGTAGAGTGTATTGGTGGCTTCTCGAGATTTAGGAGAAAAAATATGAGTAGAAGGGTTTTGCAAAGAATAATATACGGGTAGCGTATCTCTCTCAAATGTGAAATGGTACGGCCGCATAAC
Source organism: uncultured Coxiellaceae bacterium (assembly GCA_964648015.1). Taxonomy (GTDB): domain Bacteria; phylum Pseudomonadota; class Gammaproteobacteria; order DSM-16500; family DSM-16500; genus Aquicella. Next base: position 89,832 of record CAZYKO010000007.1, on the reverse strand, counting down.
TGTGGGAAAGTATTTTTTTAATCCATAGGAGCTGGTATATGCACTTTGAATTTGCCGGAGAGGAAGGGCTTCATCATCTAGAGCAGGTACATAACCAGGTGCTGCGCCAATTGCTGTGGCAAAAAGGTGTCTCGCAGTATCCGCTAGATATGGGTTAGGTCGCAAGTTTCTATTATTCTGTATCATTGAAAAAGTCATATCGTAGTAAACACGATTTCGCTCGTACTCATAATGTTTCCATGCCAATTCATGTAGGTAATTCTTCAAAGGCATCCACGAACTATCTGAGTGAAGTTTTGTTACCCATTTTTCTGCAAAATACATTACGCAGCAACGCCAGTTAGGGTCAGATTTGGCAATTTCTTTGAAAATATGCCAATGGTCGTATAAAGATTTAGGTGTAGAACTTTTGATATTTAAATCTCGTTGGAGGGTAGAGTGATTATTCGCGCATCCAATATTAGGTAGCATGAAAACAGATCGCGCACCTGCTGTTGATGACAAAATACCATTGGGTGCATAAGTGCGGTTATGCCTGATACTAAGAAAAGCTGAAAAAGGAAAAAACATGCCTGGGGTATATACTAACCAAGGAATTGTGATTTTTTCTCTTTTAAGATCTATGAATAGCTCTAATTGTTTATCAAGCACCATCCCAAGCGGTGCGTTATTAATGCTATACCCCAGGTTTTTGCAGATATCCTTGGGGGCGTGTTTGTCAGTTAATCTATAGAAGCTACCGTCGTGACTCGGGAATAGTGAGCTTTGAGTATCAGCTTCTATCGCCCCATAGGGATAGTGAGCGAGATATATTGGAAAAGATTTGTCGGGTGACAGGTTGTCAACGTGTTTTGTGAATTGCGGTTCAACTTTTGAAACACGTTCTCGTATATCGCACCAATATACTTTAATTAGACCTTTATTATTTTCGTTATCCATGGCCATTCCTGCAGAGCATTAAATACACAAAAAATTTACCATGTAGATTAGATGTGACTAATATACTACATGAATATTGGCGATGATTATCTTCTACTATTAAATAGCAGTCAATGATGTAATAGGCGTTCTAAAATGCATAAAATAATTGCAAGCTTGAATCAAAAAAATCACTAAGATACCCAATAGATACATACAAAACATAACGATCACAAGACAGGGAGAAATCACGATGCGAGTTAAACTATTCGAGGGGTTTTTAAGCAAGGCAAAAGGCTATGCGATGGTGAAATCAACATGGCTGAAAACAACGATGTTTTCGCTGGGTCTCATCAGCATGGCATTTATTCTTTGGAGTGCCCGTGTTAATCAACCAATCAACTATGTCAATTCAGATTTGTTATTTATCTTTGTGATTTTCACCATGGGTATGTTGCTGTCCAGTGTAGTAAATATTTATTTATTGAGTGATCATCTCATCCGTCTGTCAAAGACACTGATTGAAGTCATCACAAATAGATTTCGGTTGGATCATCACAGTATTGATCAATCTCAAAAACTTATGTCGAGCACGCCCCAACAGGCGACGACACTTGATAAAACAGTACGCCCTACATGGATTGCCGATGCGGTTGTCGATATCGTAGATGAAAAATTAGCGCAATACCCTTATTTAAATTCGGTACTCACTTTGTCTATTGCTGATGATGCCTATTTCGCTTGCACCCAGATGACGCCACACGCTTTCAAGTGTGTTTTGTCGCATTTGCTGGATGATGCGTTGGCAGCGCTCAGTGATGACAATTCGCCTTGGATTCATGTAGAGGTGAGTAAGGTGTCGCATCAAGTTATTGTGAAAATTAAAGCGAATGGCCGTAGCGTGTCCGATGAGCTGTTGAGTCAAATCAAACAAGGTGCCGATGTCACAACAAACACTAATGATGATACATCAGGATTATCTGGCGCTATGCAAATGATAACCAGTGAATGGCACGGCGCGCTCGATATCCAAACCGGATCAACTGAAGGGACAGAGATCATCATCACCTTGCCCGCAGCAGATGTCTTAAGTCATTCAGTTGCTCAAGAGAACACGCTTGTCATCATCGATGAAGATTCATCGCTCACCGATGCTTGGATGTTGCGGGGTAAGATGCGTGGTATATCGGTGTTAGCAGCGAATTCTATCGCGACGCTTAAAGAGATTCTCTTAGTTGTTTCAGCGGATACGCCTATCTACATCGATGCTGATTGGCGCGCCGAATTTTCCGGCGCCGAACTTGCGAAGCACTTAGCGCAGTTGGGGTGCCAAAATCTTCATCTCGCCACTGCCGATCACGCAACTCAATTGTCACCTATGCCTTGGATTCATCAAGTCACTGGCAAGGAACCTTGTTTTTAGTTGCATGCCTGCGATCATAATGTTCAGATTCCGCTAGTGAATATTCAATGAAAGAGATTACAATCCTACGCGATTTAATCTTATTATCAGGTTTCTGGAGAATGATTATGCTGAAAAAAAATACGCAAGCCACGAGTACAACCGAAGTGACGATTGATGGTAAAAAAGCAGATTTAGATAAAAATGGTGAGGTAAAAGCATCAGGTTTTACCGTTAAAACATCGGGGCAGCCACTCTTGTCGGGCATCATCAGTCAACCGGTGACCATCAAACAAGAGCATAATGGCTCGCAATATTCTGATAGCGTTGATGCGATTTTAAAGATGCTTTCTAGTCCTGGGTTTAATACCTAAGATTTTCATCATTGAGGGTAACCACTTGAGCCCCCTGGAGACGGCCGCTGCGCGGCCTCCTCGGGGCGAACGGTGATTGAATTTTTCGCGGTGCAATCGGGGATTGAGTTCCTTGGGGCGAGCGGGGATTAAACTCCTCGGGACGTCGCATTAGGGCGAACATTGAGCCCCCTCGAGACGGCCGCTGCGCGGCCTCCTCGGGGCGAACGGTGATTGAATTTTTCGCGGTGCAATCGGGGATTGAGTTCCTTGGGGCGAACGGGGATTAAACTCCTCGGGACGTCGCATTAGGGCGAACATTGAGCCCCTTCGAGACGGCCGCTAGGCAGCCTCCTCAGGGCGAACGGTGATTGAGTTTTTCGCGGTGCAATCGGGGATTGAGTTCCTTGGAGCGAGCAGGGATTGAATGCCTCGGGGCGACCCCTCGAGACAGCGCGTTGCGCCTCCTCGGGGCATACGGTTTTGTAGCCTCCTCGCGGTGTACGGTTTCGTAGGGTGGGCAAAGACCGTATTACGGTCGTGCCCACCATTTCATCCCAGCAAATAGTGGGTTAGCATAACGTCACCAACAATGGAACCCACCCCCATGATGACAATCAGTCCAAACTACTAAAAGGATGATTGATGATGCTAGTGACAAAAGTGCCCGCTATCACCCAGTGTTTATTTAGCGCCACCTTAGAAGTGCGTATCAGTGACATTAACTATGGCAATCATTTGGGTCACGACTCACTCGTGTCCTTGCTGCATGAAGCCCGAGTAAGATTCCTACGTCATTTGGGTTACACGGAGTTGAATTACGTCATTTGGGTTACACGGAGTTGAATATTGAAGGTTTGGGTTTGCTGGTGACCAATTTAGTGGTGAATTATGTGCATGAAGCTTTTTATGCGGATCAATTGCTCATTCACATCGGCGTTGGTGATGTCTCCAAGACTAGGGTCGCACTCATTTATCAAGTGCTGCATGCGGGATCTCAACAAGAGATCGCGCGTGCCTTAACGACGGTTGCTTTCTATGATTATCAGCAGAAAAAAGTCGCACTCATGCCAGAGAAGTTAGTGCAAGCCTTAGGGTGTGCTTGACGATCGCGATGTGGAGCAAAAGGGCAAAAACGTCTACAATTATCAATAATTATAACTTTGTGAGAACCATATGATCACCACGCTCATTCGCAACGAAACCCAGGTACACATCAAAGGCCCGGCGGGGCAACTGGAAATGATTGTTCATCAGCAAGCGAAGAAAGCACCGTGGGGGATTGTTTGCCATCCGCATCCGGTGCATGGTGGCACGATGCACAATAAAGTGGTGACCACACTCGTTAAAACCTTCCAAGACTTAGGCTTAAACACCATTCGCTTTAACTTCCGCGGTGTGGGTAAAAGTGCGGGCAAGTTCAACAAGGGGGTGGGGGAGTTAGACGACCTCATCGCTGTCATTAATTGGGTGCAGCAAACCCAAAAAGAATACGATATTTGGTTGGGTGGCTTTTCCTTCGGGGCGTTCATTGCCATTAAAGCGGCGACCAAAATCCCACTCACGAAACTCGTGACCGTTGCGCCGCCCGTGTCTTATTTTGCGAATAAGAAAATCCCAGCAATTACCTGTCCATGGGTATTGGTGCAAGGGGATAAGGATGAGGTGGTGCCTGCAGAGAAAGTGTATAAATGGGCGGCTAAACGCGAACCCAAGCCAACGGTCTTGCGCTTCCCCGAGGCTGGCCATTTTTTTCATGGCCAGCTCGTGGCAATGCGTACACAGTTACTAGAAGCGTTGCGCTGATTATTTCAAGCGCGGCGTTTCTGTCACTTCTTTCGTGAGTTTTTCAACTTCTGCTTGAGGCCTATTTCTCGCTTTTTGCAACTGTTCCTTCGTCAGTGCGCCACGAACAGCGGTGCTTATAGTAGCAGTAGCAGCTTCTTCAACTTCCTCGAGTGCTGTTGTTTTTTGTCTTGGTCGATCTTTTTCGACTTGCTTCGCAAACTCACTCATCTCTTTCTTGGAGACGTCTATTTTAGTTCGGTTCATCACGTCGTACTGTTGCTGTTCGCAATAGACAAGAATGGCGGTGAGTAGTGCTTTGTCATGTTTTCCGCGTAATTCCAAGGGGTCCCCACGCCAAACTTTCTCACCTGGACGCGGTGATTTGTTGATGCTGACCTTGTCACTCCGGTTAACATACTCTTCCACAATGTCCCGTGCTAAGTCGAATATGTCAGCTGCCTTGGTTGTTTTTTTCAAGTTCGCATCAGTTGGTTTGCGTATTTCAGAAATATATCGGCCATCCTGAAGTTTTTGTACGGTGACAATGTTTAGCTTTTCGGGTAATGCTGTGTCACGTAATATGCCAATGTTGTATTGATTCACCACATGTTGGTTGACGACAGCATGTGTTCCATCTATAGGTCTAGCGCTCGTATCACTTAAACCACTTAGGTAGGCACTGACCGATTCACTGCTAGAGTCTGATGGCGCAATGGCTGTCTCATGGAATTCGGTGACCTTCGTGTTTATGTTTGTATTAAGATCTGTAGCTGTTGCACCTGTGACAACTTCCGAGTGCTTTGCATAATTTAAGACTTGTGCTAGTGCGGATTTAGTCAGCTTTTCTTTACTACCAAGTACATTCAGCACTCGATCGAGTCTTGCAATACATTGTTCTGCGTTTTTTATTCCTTCCTCTATCGTCATTTGTGATGAGTTGCGAATCAGGTATCGGCCTTTATCACCTAGTTTGCCTTGTTCTGCTTTTGCCGCTGCGAGGTAGGCTTCTAGTTGCGCTTTCATGGTGGCGCAAGTTTGTCGGTTTTTTTGCAACTCTTCCTTGGTCAATGTGCTTAAGCCATCGGCCAGTTCAAATTGAGCGAGATAATATTTTGACATCTTTTTATAGCTGCCCATGCGTGCATGCACGTGTCTCGCAATGGCAAGTGCGTTAGTAGCATCTTTGGCGCGTTTTAACGAGTAAAAATCATGGGGATCACCGTTGGTGTAAGTCATGCCCTCATAGGTTTCATACCAATAACTCTTCTCTTCCTGACTGTTAGCAATATGAGTTTTAGTTGCGCGTGCTCGCAGTTCGTTATTTGTGGGCGGTAAGAGGCCGTATGTTTCCTTGATTTTTGAGTACACCTCTTGTTTGATGGTGCTCAATTGACTCAGTGCTCGTTCCTCGCCTTCTTGTTTGAGCGTATATTCTAAGGGATGAAAATGAGCTGCCAACTCAACTAACGCTTCATCGCGCTCGGCTGCAGTGGCATTAGTGCGCATAAAGGTTTCTAACTGTTGGCTGATCTTATAAATGTTTTGATTAACTTTATACGTCTCAGGGAGTAGAGCTTGGATATCTAATAACTGGGCTTGGAGTTTTTCGTAGATAGCCAACGTTTCAGGTGTTTCTAAGCTGAGCGCTGTGCGAGTGTCAGTTCCATCACCAAATGTAGTCGGGATTGTTATGGCATTAGTAACACTACTATGAGTAAGTAGCACACCGGCGTCTTTTATATCTAAAGCTAATTTTTCAATGGGTTCTGGTTTGATGTCAAACCAATACATGTAATGCAGTGTGGCCCGAGCTCTTAGCATGGCAGCTTTTTGTTTAATTCCCTCTGGAGTGTGGGGGTTAGTGACCGTTATGCTTTTAACCTTAGTATCTAAAGCATGAATTGCAGATTTTTTCTCAATGGCACCATCAAGATTGAAATGAAATCCATCTGGTTCATTTAATATGTTTTTGCTTTGATGAAGAAGTCTCAAAAATTCAGAATCCTCTACATCCTTAATTGCAAGATATAAACTAGCAGCAAGTAAATCTCCCTTGGTTTTAATTTTTTTTTGTTCTAGACTTGCAACGCTAGGATCTAATGCCTCAGAAAACTGGCGTAAATAATACCGCGCCTCTGATTTTGCGTCCCTGACATTGGGTGCATCTGTATCAAGGTTTTGCAGTAAAGCGTGCTCTGATAGCTTGATTAATGTTTTCTGTTTCGCAAGATGAGGAAATTTTGTTCCGATATTTGACTCTACCGTACGTATATGTCTGGGGGCTTGGCCGAAAGGTCCAATTACAGGGACAACATGATTAATGAAGTTGGTATATTGTTTGAGTATTAATCCATTATTGCCGGCTTCGTAAGCTTTTCTTAAGAGGCTTATCCCTTCTAACGCTTTTAGTCTTTCTTTGTCCGGGCGGATGTTCGCGCGACTTGTGATTTTAAATAATTCATCTAATGCTGTGATTGCAGGATCGGGTGATCGTTGTAACCTGCTGGAGGCTGGTTCTTCCTGGTGAGATTGCACAGACGTTGTTGATGATACACTATTCGCGTCTGAGTTAGTCGTTGGTTGCCGATTTCTTGATTCTAGGATCTCCAGCTGCGCTGCTACTAAATCGATGCCAAATTTTTCTTTTAACAGTGTTACGGCTTTTTTGTATTTGTCATTAGAATTTTCATTATATTCCACATCGAGCTTGACTAAATTAGTTGCGAGTTGTTTGCTATATGCTTGAATCTCATCTTTAGTCAATTTGGGTTGGTGCGGATGAAGCCTGCCGGCAAGTTTTTTTAGCGTAGCCTGTATCTGTTCTTTTGCCTTTTTGGTCTCTTGCGTATCATTTTTATCGATATTATGTTCTGGAACAAATGCCCATAGTAAAAGTGCATCTTGTTGTCTAGCATATGATATTTGCTGCATAATGGAATGATGTACTTGCTCAGCAAGTAGTTTATGCTCGCCCTGGTTAAGTTTTCTTACAAATAGGTCAAGAGCAAACACTAAAAACGTTCCATTATTTGGGTTGGGGTTTTCCTTCGTTAAGGCAAGAATTAAATTATCGATGACGGTAATAGTTTCATCTCTATTTGGATAATTCTGTGGAAGCTTGCTCTTTAGCGCATTCAGCTTGACGGGTATATCATTGATTGCAATAAGTGATGGTTGCGTTGGGGGGAGTTGTCCCTGTTCGTTGGTCTGTGATGACTTAGACGCAAGATCGTCATCATTATCATCAGTATCTGACGAATTAAGATTCGGATCTTCATCACTTGCGGTGACATGGTTGCCTTCATCACTCTCGTTTCCACTGTCAGAATCACTTAAATTGACGACATTGACCTGTTCTTCAGTTTTATTGGGTTGACTCTTGTTTGGTCCCTTTTGCTGTTGTGGGATGGTGATATTTTCGTCGTCGCTGTGCTCCGGAGATGAGTGCTCTTGCAGCTTTTGTTTAGTCTTCTCAGGATATAATGTGTTAAATTGTTTAATTAGTTTTTCTAGTGCTTGTCCTAGTTTATCACTAACACCTTTTTCACTTTTTTCTTGGACAGCTTTAATACTTGTTGTAAACTCTAAAAATGCTATGCGGATAGACGTCGAATCCACGGATGGTTTTCGGTCTGAAGCATTCTTGGCATTTTTACTTTTATTAGGCGCCAAGGCCACCATTAATGCTTCGCACTTTTCTTTAGCGAGCATTATCGACTGATTTAGAGGTGAAGGTGAGCCTTTTTTAGTAATTTCCGTTAGGTCAATTACGCGGGCACGCAGGATTCCCAGCTCCTCCATAAAATTTTGACGAGCAGCTGCTTGATCAACCACCGGTGTGTTATTTGACGACGAGCGTTCGAATGGTGCTGTGTCTTCCGGGTTAAATAGCTTTAAACTATCGTTATCTGTACGCTCCTCGTTCTCTAAAGAAGATTCACGCAGTTTCTCTGGCTTTTTAAGAGATGCCTTACGAGATTTTTGATTTATTTTAGGAGGTAGGCGCCATGTAAGCCCTGTTCTCGTTGGTTGTCCACTGGTGCTTTTTCCAAATGGCGATCCAAACGTTTCCTTCAAACCTGTGGCCAATGCGTCAAATGCATTAGATGCTCTTTCACGGAATTTCTCAAAACCTGACCGTTCTCGCGCTACGGGTTGAGAGGCTGGTTTCTCCTCTGATTTGTTAGCGGTATTTGATATTCCGAAATGCTTAGTGACAGCAGCTTCTAACTTACCGAAGGCAGCATTGATAGGCGCAATGGCTTGCTGCTCTTTCTCGGGAATAACTTGTTGTAATACGTTTAATTTTTCGCGCAGAAGATATATAGCTGCCTGAATGGTTGGTCTGGCTTGAGTTTGCTTAACCGCTTCATCTAGAACGAGCCTCTTAGTGATGCCAATGTTAGTCGCTAGATCATTAATCAGCTCTACTGCCTTATCCTTAGGCGTAGTTAATGATGGATTTGTTATCGCAGTGGGTTTGCTCTCATTATAGGGCGTAAACGATGTGAACGCTGGAGAGTCATATTTATCTTTCAGAGATTTGATGGCGGTTGCTAGCTCATCAAATAGGCGTTTTAAGTCACCTTCGGCAGAGCTATTGCCTAGTATTTTGTTCGGAAGTGGTTCATTAACTGTAGTCTCAATCTCATCAGTGAGTATATCTAGCAGATCCGATTCATTAATTTCTTTAGTTGGGTCATCCTTTTCTGAATCCTCTGGTTCTGAATCCTCTGGCGAAATATTAGTAGTATCAGAAGCGCTGCTCTCTTCTTGTTTTTCGTCAGTCACAGAAGACTTTATATCTACCATTTCGATACCTTGTTCGCTACTACTATCATCACCAAAATTTTTACCAGAACCAGACATTGTCACCTCTCCCCATTCTAAATGATGTTAAAACAACCCTTCGCTACTTCGCACTGATTGGCGCTTAAGGCTGATTAGGTTGATCGCGTTCTGTCGTATCTCGTCATTTTTCGATAATTCTCTGATGGATAGACGACGTAATGCGTTTAGTTAAATTAAGTCTAATCCAACATACTTAAGAAAGAATTAAGTTGTTAAATAGATTATACGCCTACCACGTTCTTTTGCCTTCTCAAATGAGAATCATTCTCATTTGAGATTGACATCTGTTGGCATTCGGCGAATACTAACGCTATCCAAAACAAGGACATAGTCATGCGAGTCAGTGATCTTAGCATAGGCGCGAGCGCGCGCATTATTTCTTACGCGGCGGGCAATAAAGCCTATCGCCAGCGTTTGCTTGCCATGGGGTTGCTCCCGGGCACCGAATTCACGGTGGCGCGCATGGCCCCGCTGGGGGATCCTATCGAAATTCTCGTGCGCGGCTTTGCGCTCAGTTTGCGCAAAGATGAGGCGAACATGCTGACAATTGAGGTGATCTGATGGCAACGTGCTGCGATCCTGCTGTTAAACCGCAAGCGGTAGCCTTGAAGGTGGCTTTGGTGGGCAACCCCAATGGCGGTAAAACCACCTTGTTCAATGCATTGACTGGGCGCTGCCAAAAGGTCGGTAATTGGCCAGGCGTGACGGTCGCGTGTAAGCGCGGCTACTATGCACGCCAAGGCCGCACCGTCGAAGTGATCGATTTGCCGGGTGTTTATGCCTTGATCGCTCCCGATGAAGCGGGGGCGGTGGATGAGCGCATTGCTTGCGATTTCGTCTGGCAGCAGCAAGCAGACGTCATCGTGAATGTGGTGGATGCCAATCACTTAGCGCGCCATTTGTACTTAACGCAACAATTGCTGGAAATGGGCGTGCCCGTGGTAGTGGCGCTCAATATGATGGATGTGGCTGAGACCAACGGCACACGCATCGATGTGGCAACGCTCGCGCAAGCCTTGGGTTGTCCCGTGGTGCCGCTCGCTGCTGTGCATGCGACGGGTGTGGCGCGCTTAAAAGAAGTGCTCGCCGATTATGTGAGCGCCACACCGATGAGCGCGGACAGCGATGCGTGTTTGGCGATTTACCCGCCAGTGGTGCAGCAAGCTGTACATGCATTATGCGCGCAAATGACCGCACAATCACTGCAAGATAACGTCAAATCGCCGCAATTGATCCGGGCGTTGGCCTTGCGTTTGCTTGAAGATGATGTGGGTGCAGCGCGTCAGGTGGCAACTGACACGTTAACCGAAGTTAACCGCCATAAAACGCTTATAACTGCACAGTTAGGCGAAGATGCTGACATTATCCTGGCCGATGCCCGCTACAAACATATTGATGCACTCCTCGCGCGTTGCGTGAGCGTCGCTGCAGTGCGTCGTAGCACGTGGACGGCGCGTATCGATAGCATCGTGCTCAATCGTGTCCTCGGCATGCCCATTTTTCTGGCGGTCATGTATTTACTCTTTGTCTTTGCCATCAATGTGGGTGGCGCTTTCCAAGATTTCTTCGATTTGAGTACGCAAACCATTTTTGTGGATGGCCTGGCTTATGCGCTCAGCCACTGCGGCGCGCCCGCGTGGCTCACGGCTTTGTTAGCCAATGGCTTGGGCAAAGGCATCAATACCACCGTCACTTTCATCCCCGTGATTGGGGCGATGTTCCTGTTTCTGGCGTTCCTGGAAGACTCGGGTTACATGGCACGCGCGGCCTTTGTGGTCGATAGACTGATGCGCGCATTGGGTTTGCCCGGCAAAGCCTTCGTGCCGATGATCGTGGGGTTTGGCTGCAATGTGCCGGCCATCATGGCGACGCGTACGCTAGAAAACAAACGCGATCGCATTTTGACGGTGATGATGAGTCCTTTCATGTCTTGCGGTGCACGTTTAGCGATTTTCGCTGCATTTACCAGCATATTCTTTGCAAAAGGCGCGCAAAACGTGGTGTTTGCCTTGTACTTGATTGGCATTTTGATGGCGATGGCCACCGGGTTCATCCTGCAAAAGACGGTGCTGCGTGGTGCGCCATCTCCTTTGGTGATGGAATTGCCGCCCTATCATGTGCCGCGTCTTAGCACGATTGGCCGCCATGCCTGGCAACGCCTGCAACGCTTCATCTTTCGCGCCGGCAAATTGATTGTGCCTATCTGCATGGTAATTGGTGCCCTCAATTCGCTGAGTGTGAATGGCACATTGTGCATGGGTGATGGCGATCAACACAGCATTTTGTGTTTGATTGGCCGCTGGTTCACGCCGCTGTTTCAACCGATGGGTATCACGGCTGACAATTGGCCGGCGACCGTGGGTTTGGTGACAGGTGTGTTGGCTAAAGAAGTGGTGATCGGTACGCTCAACACGTTGTATGCCCAAGTGGGCCACTTGAATGTGCTGACGGCTGGTGATGGGTTTCATTTGTGGGCTGGCTTGCGTGCCGCACTCGTTTCTATTCCTGAAAATTTGTATGGCCTAAGACATGTATTTAGCAACCCGGTGTTGGCACAAGCGCCGCTACAAGCGCTAGATCGAGGCGTGAACCACGTGCTCTACACACACTTTGCTGGTCGCGCGGGCGCCTTTGCGTATCTGTTATTTGTGTTGTTGTATGTGCCGTGTGTGTCGACGATTGCGGCGACGGCGCGTGAATTGAATCGCGCCTGGGCAGTGTTTTCCGTGGTGTGGATGACCGGTGTTGCTTATGGCGCGGCGGTGGTGTTCTATCAATTGGCAACTTGGGCTGCGCATCCGTGGTCATCGACGTGGTGGGTAGTGGGTGTGATGACGGTATTGATGGGCACACTCTTTAGTATGCGTTGGGTGGGCAATCAGCAAGTGGCACCAGCACCGGTAGGAGGCGCGCATGAGCTTAATCGCGCTTAAGCAACATCTGATGCAAGTGCGCATGACTTCCCTCGCGAGTCTGTGCCTGGTGTTTCAAGCAGATGCGGTGCGCGTACGTTGCATGTTGCAACACTGGATTGTGAAGGGCAGGGTGCGCCGCTGTATGCAAACCCCGCGCTGTGGGAGTAGTTGCGGCAAATGTCCGGTGGCCAATGTGGAATGGTATGAGTGGATTGATGTGGCGGGGTGAGCGGAGCTGTAGGGTGGGCAAAGGCCGTTTCATGGCCGTGCCCACCATTTCCTTCGCCAGACAACGTACAAATCATAAAATGGTGGGCACGCTGCGCTTTGCCCACCCTACCTTTACTCGGTTGCATGTAGGCACGAGAGAAGTAAAAGACGGGCACGTACCCCTTGAGACGGCATCCTATGGGATGCCTCCTCAGGACGCTTCCTCGGGGCGAACGGGTTTGGCAGCGTGCCCACCCATGAAGCACGAGATAAGGCGCGCAATAATGCGTAAACGTGTGAAGCTATACACGAGCGGCCAGACTATTGCTATACTTTGAACACTTATCGCTAAAAAGGTAGTGTGCCAATGCAACCACCCGTTTTGGTCAAATCCATTCCCGCGCAAATCACCAATGAGCGTGCGGCATTCGGCCCTTTTAATTTCAACGACTATATTCAAGCCCCCGATGGTAGCGAACTACGTTTTAGCGCCACACTAGAGAATGGCGCGTCATTGCCTACCGGCATGATTTGCACCGCCGACGGTCTCTTGACCGGGATTCCTGCCAAAGAAACGCATGGCAATTACCTCATCACCGTAGTGGCAGAAAATGATGCCGGACAAGTTGAGGCCGAGGTATTGTTCACTATCAAGCCCAGTATGGCGGAAACCACAGCAACGCAATATGTCGATCAACTCAAAGCGCAAGTGTGGGAAGCATTGGAGCAACAACTACCGCTCCCTGATTTATCGGCGTTATATGATCGGCCAATTACGATTTATGACGTTTACTATTTGCTGGAACGTTGGGGCACTATCACCATTTGGGATGCGTTTAATTTAGAACCGCCAGGCGAAAAACATGCGATACAACTCGAGGGCGCGAGTCAGCATTATCATGTGTACGATCGCGGTAGTTGCTTAATTGCCGCGCCTAAAGATTTGTTTTCACATGAGCGTACGCTAGAAGATGGCTTGATGACGGCCCGTGCCATGGCACGTGAGGTTTATAAACGCAAATGGACGGTGGAATTAGTTGGCTTTGATAAATACACCCGTGCTGCTTGGGTGGAAATACAACATTTGGGCGATAAACACGATCATAAGTTGGAAGTCATTAATTATCAACCCACCTCCAATGATGTGAATCTTTATTACATCCAATCGGTTGAGTCTAAATTAACATAGCTTGGGAAGAATACTTAATACACGACAAAGATCATAAGCTAAAGTTAGGGTGGGCAAAGCGCAGCGTGCCCACCTCTTCAAATTGGCGATGGTACAACCACAAGATGGTGGGCACGCTGCGCTTTGCCCACCCTAACTTTATTTTTGTCGTGTAGAGAGTGTCGTTCTTAAAAAATCTGCCTTCTTAAGTATTTGCTAATAAGGCGGGACTATACTTAGCATTAAGTGAAAATGTACATTCAGACAACAAACTGATGATTTTAGAAGAGGTTAGTTATGTTCGGACCCCAGTTAAGTGCAGAAGAACAGCGTAAGAAAGATCTCGCCGAGCTGCAGCGTCGGCATGAGGAAGACGAGAAATACCGTCGTTATTTTTATCTCAATCTAGGTAGGCCGACGTGGGTAAAGGTTGGCGAAGCCGATGATTTGGCCCCTGATGTGGCTACCATTGGCATTGAAAACGATCGCAAGCTTTATGAAGACGGACTGTATGAAATGCAGGGGGGGACGAACCTCACCAAACGCTGTAATTTTAATGTCAAAGATGGCAGTGTACAGCCAGCACCACCCCTATCGAATGTTCGGTTTGACTACATGGGAAAATTTGCCGAGGTGTATGGCGCGGCGATGGATTTTCTGGCCGCAGGACGTGGTGCTAAGGTAATTACAATTGACTTTGATAAACCAAACATTAGTGCTAAGGAATTAAGGAAATTGATGCAGTTAGCCAAAGAAAAAGGCTTAGGAGTAAGTTTTGGTCCCAATGTGGAAGCATGGTTGCTGAAACAGAAACCTAGCGCGCAGAAGCGATATATTAATATGAAGAATGAAATTAATGCACGGCATGAAAGTCGCATGCTCATGGCTAATGTCCAAGATCCAACCTTTAAAAGACGTCAGGATAGCATCGCTAAAAACGTTAAGCTTGATCCAGTGGCTGATCTTAACGCTAATAAAACCACGATTTTGGCTGGACCTCCTCCAGCGGCTACCGTTCCCGAGAAATTAGCGCGCGTGGAGAATGAGTTAAAGTCCGTGAATGAGCGCCATGCTCAGGCGAAAAAAGCGATGGAAGAATTGCGTATTCATCAAACGGCTACCACAAGATTGCTGCAAAATCCAGAACAGCTCTCGGACGCCAAGCTTTATGCACCAGGCTCATTCGCGTGGGATGGACAGAAAAGATATAAAGAATTGATCGCGGATAATGCGGTGAAAGTGCCTGAGGAAATCAAAGCCAAGCGCGATGGCGCTAAAGGTGATCGACTCGCATTGATTGATGCATTGCAGGCAGAGGTGTCAGATTTAGAGAAACGCCGTGCCGCGTGTATGGATATTTTGACCAATGATCCCGATATACGTGATGCTGCCCCTGCTACACCAGAAGCCACCAAGCGTGATCAGTTGAAAGGGATGATCAATGATACCCCGGCGGATCCGTTGAACAAGGTTGAGGCTAAACTCGGTTTAACGACTTCCTTAGCGACTAGCACCACTGACATTAATACGCTGCGTACCAATGATACCCAGCTCGAAGCAAATATCGATACGGTATTAGAAGATAATAAGGCGCGCCGTGCCAGGGTTTAACCGCTTTTTTCCAACACAGGCATTGCACCTCACTTCATTTATCGTATAAAATCACCGCCTCTTAAGAAGGAACGAGAGGCGGTAACACAATGCGCAAACCTTTAATCGCAGGCAACTGGAAAATGCATGGCTCGTTGAGCCAAGCAACGTCATTGATCAATCAAATTAAATCGGGTGTACTGGCTTATCCCGATGTGGAAGTGTTGGTTTGCCCAAGCTTTCCCTATCTTGCTACCGTCAAACAATTATTAGCTAATTCTACTGTCGCGTTAGGCGCACAAAATCTTTACCTTGGCACACAAGGTGCCTTCACCGGTGAAGTGTCAGCGCCGATGTTGAAAGACGTGGGTTGTGACTACGTGCTCATTGGTCACTCCGAACGACGCGCCCATTTTCATGAACCTCTCGCCCTCGTCGCACAAAAATTTCAATCCGCTGTAGCTGCACAATTAAAACCCATACTCTGTGTGGGCGAAACGCAAGCGGAACGCGAAAAAGGTCAAACAGAGCAAGTGGTGCGTGAGCAAATTATGTCTGTGTTAGATGTGACCGGTATTGAAGCTTTTCAGCAGGCAGTGATCGCCTATGAACCAGTTTGGGCTATCGGTACGGGTTTAACTGCCACCCCAGCACAAGCGGAAGAAGTGCATGCATTTATCCGACAGCTAATTGCGCAAAATAATGTTGATCTAGCGAATACAATGCGTATACTCTACGGCGGCAGTATGAAAGCAGAAAATGCAGCCGCATTACTCGCCATGCCAAATATTGATGGCGGTTTAATTGGTGGCGCGTCCTTAGACGCAACGAGTTTTTTGAGCATTTGTGCAGCAGCATCGGCCGCGGAAGCGCCGCAAGCGTTGCAAGGATGTGCAAGATAATCTGTGAAGAGCGGCGCAGACTTGATGTTGGCGCCAATTGAAACAAATTGGCAGGCGCGGTTCAGAGCAACATGTGTGATGGCCTTGCTCTCAACTAACAACCTCACCCGATGGGTGGGAAAACATGGCTTAGAGGTGTTGAACCATCATGTACCAAATAGTATTGTTCATTCACGTGTTTGCAGCAGTGATCATTGTTGGCTTAGTGTTGATCCAACAAGGTAAAGGTGCTTCTATGGGCGCAGCCTTCGGTAGTGGCGCTTCGCAGACGGTATTTGGTTCTCGTGGCTCAGGTTCATTTTTGTTTAGATTGACGATCGGGTTGATTGCACTCTTTTTCATCACGAGCATCAGCCTGAATTACATCAGCATGCAAGCGTTTAAGCAGCAACGCGAGATGAGTTTGCCGTTATTGCCAATAAAACAACAGCGTCAGACGAGGATGCCAAGCGCGCCATTGTCTGCGCCAGTGAATAATAATGTACCAGTGAGTGCTAGCACACCCGTAAGTAATCCTGTGCTGCCGCTGCGCCCTAGTGCGCCAGCCGTACCTAGCGAGATACCCGTACGTCACTAAGTGTCATGTATTGAAACACAGCAATAATCTGCTGTGTACCTGATGGGGGTAGTATAGACCCGGGCGATGAAGCCAACAGGTAATGCTGTACCCAAGCCATATGCAAAGGTAAGCATGTAAAAAAGTGTGGATAGAGACACAAGACTCTCCGCAGCAACATGAGAATGTTTAACACTACCCATGCGGGTAGTCATGATAGAGCACACAATGCCGAAGTGGTGAAATTTGGTAGACACGCTACCTTGAGGTGGTAGTGGCGCAAGCTGTGCCGGTTCGAGTCCGGCCTTCGGCATAAGATTAAACAACAGCAGCGATTATCGCTAACCTTACGCGATGGGGGATGCTTAAGGGGGAGAAACGTGATTCTCCCCCTTAAGTGATCAATCCGAATTTATTTCGGATTGATCATGGCAACAAAGAGGCAGTTCCCGCGTATTGAGCGGGAACTGCTGAAGCAACAGCACATCTCACGAAGTGACAGTCTCAACCAGGTTGCAATACTTCTTAAGATGCATACTAGGAGAATTTGGGTTGCTACAGAATTACTTGCCAGTATTTATGTTTATGGTGATCGGCGTGATCGTAGGATTGGTCACACCGCTGATGGGTTATTTATTCAGCGTTAAAAAACCTTATCCCGCCAAACTCTCGTCTTACGAATGTGGCTTTCCACCATTCGATGATTCACGCGCCCCTTTTGATGTGCGTTATTATCTCGTCGCCATTCTTTTTGTCATTTTCGATTTAGAAACCGCTTTTCTTGTGCCATGGTCTGTTGTTTTTCGCCAACTCGGTTGGTTCGGACTCACCGCCATGGGCATCTTCTTGGCAATACTAACCATTGGCTTTATCTATGAGTGGAAAAAAGGAGCCTTGGAATGGGAATAAGCGATATTATCAAACCCGGTTTCTATGTCACCAACTTCGAAAACTTGTTGAATTGGGGACGTGCCGGCTCATTGTGGCCGATGACCTTTGGACTCGCTTGCTGTGCAGTCGAAATGATGCATTCAGCTGCGTCGCGTTACGATCTCGATCGCTTTGGGATGGTCTTTAGGCCTAGCCCACGTCAATCCGACGTCATGATTGTTGCTGGCACCTTGTGCAACAAAATGGCCCCCGCTTTTCGTAAAATTTACGATCAAATGGCAGAACCACGCTGGGTCGTGTCTATGGGTTCTTGCGCGAATGGGGGTGGCTACTATCATTATTCTTATTCAGTCGTTCGCGGGTGCGATCGCATTGTGCCTGTCGATATTTATGTGCCGGGCTGTCCACCGACGGCCGAATCACTCATGTATGGCATGATTCAACTGCAAAACAAGATCCGTCGCAAGAAAACCATAGAACGGTAAGGTGCCCACCATGACAGAGATGCAGGCCTTATGTGCCAAGATCAATGAACAATTTGCTGATTGGATTGAGGGCGCTAAGCTCGTCAATTTTCCATCCACGGGCAGTGTGGATGTGCCAGCGCAAGATCGCGAAGAATTGACGGTTACCGTCAAACCCGATTTCATTATTGATGTGTGCACGACATTGCGCGATGCACCAGAATATGCGTTCGGCATGTTAGTGGATATGTGCGGTATCGATTATTTGCATTACGGTTTAGACGATTGGGAAACCCAATCGGCGACTGAAACAGGTTTTGGCCGCGGGGTCACGCAAAAACTGCATCGCGAAAATCCTGCCAAGCCCACACGCTTCGCCGTGATCTATCATTTGCTCTCTTTGACACACAACCGACGTATCCGTCTTTGTGTGCCGTTACCTGATCATCATGATTATGCCATCGCTTCTATGGTGCAAGTCTGGCCGTGTGCGAATTGGTTTGAACGGGAAATCTTCGATCTTTTTGGCATCCCATTTAAGGGACATCCTGATTTACGACGCATCCTCACCGATTATGGTTTCGTCGGACATCCTTTCCGTAAAGATTTCCCGATGATTGGCAAAGTGGAAGCGCGTTATGATGCCAAACAACAACGTGTGGTCTATGAACCCGTGAGCATTGAAATGCGTATCTTAGAGCCTAAAGTAATTCGCCATGATAACCGCTATGTGGTACCCAGCGAGGAAAAGAAATGAGTAGGGTAAACACCGAACAATATTTATCGCCGACAAAATTGGATGTAGCCCATGATCAAGGGGTGACGGGTCCTGAAATTAGGAACTACACGTTTAATTTTGGCCCACAACATCCGGCGGCGCATGGTGTGTTGCGCCTTATTTTAGAAGTGGATGGTGAAAACATCGTCCGCGCGGATCCACACATTGGTTTATTACATCGCGCCACTGAAAAATTAGCGGAAACCAAACCATTCAATCATTCTATCGGTTACATGGATAGACTCGATTATGTGTCGATGATGTGTAACGAACATGGGTATGTGTTAGCTATCGAAAAATTATTGGGCATCACACCGCCGGTGCGTGCGCAATATATTCGCGTGATGTTTGATGAAATCACACGTTTGTTGAATCACTTATTGTGGTTAGCAGCACACAGTTTAGATAACGGTGGTATGGCGGTCTTCTTATATTGCTTCCGTGAACGTGAAGATTTGATGGATTGCTATGAAGCGGTTTCTGGCGCACGTATGCATGCAACTTATTATCGTCCTGGCGGTGTGTATCGCGACTTGCCGGATAAAATGCCGAAATATCGTCCTTCCAAATGGACGAACGATTTAGAAACTAAAGTACGAAACGAAGATCGCGAAGGTTCTTTACTCGATTTTATTTGGGCTTTCACGGAACGCTTCCCTGGCTTGGTAGATCAATACGAAGAATTGCTGACGAACAACCGTATTTGGAAACAGCGTACGGTAGACATCGGTATCGTGTCCCCTGAGCGTGCAATTGCGCTCGGCTTCACCGGTCCTATGTTACGTGGTTCGGGTGTGGCGTGGGATTTGCGTAAGAAACAACCCTATGAAGTCTATGACCGCCTCGATTTTGATATTCCCTTGGGTGTGAATGGTGATTGCTACGATCGATATTTAGTGCGCGTCGAAGAAATGCGCCAATCGAATCGCATTATTCGACAATGCATCCAATGGTTGCGCGACAATCCGGGTCCTGTCATGAGTGATGATTACAAAGTGACAAACCCACCACGAGAAGTCATGAAAACAAATATGGAAGCGATGATCCATCATTTTAAAAACATGACGGAAGGTTATATCGTGCCGGCAGGCGAAGTATATTCTGCCATTGAACATCCTAAAGGCGAGTTCGGTATCTACCTGGTTTCTGACGGTGCCAACAAACCCTACCGCTTAAAAGTGCGGGCGGCTGGCTTCGTTCACTTAGCTGGTTTAGATGAATTGGTGCGTGGTCACATGATTTCAGATGTGGTCTCGGTGCTTTCTAGCTTAGACATTGTATTTGGTGAGATCGATCGATAATGGCAGACAATAATAAACCAATTTATTTGCAACAATTTTCCGATGAAAGTAAGTTGCCTTTCAATGTGGCAGACGAACCGGCGATCGCACTCCCTGACGCGCTCAAAGAAAAAATTGATCATTGGATTCGCCGCTATCCTAAGGCACACAAGCGCTCCGGTGTGTACGAAGCGTTGCGTTTAGTGCAAGAACAACAAGGTTCACTCACGGTGCCATGGATGAAAGGGATTGCTGATCATCTAGGTATGCCCTACATCGCTGTGTATGAAATCGCTTCCTTTTACACCATGTTTCATTTGAGCCCGGTGGGTAAGCACGTCATTGATGTCTGCACCAATATTTCTTGTGCCTTAAATGGGTCAGATGACATCATGGCGCACTTGAAAAAGCGTTTAGGTATCGAACTCAATGAAACGACGGCTGACGGTCGCTTCACCTTGAAAGAAGTGGAATGTTTAGGTGCTTGTATTGGGGCGCCAGCGTGCATGATTGGCAAACACTATCATGAACGTTTGACACCAGAAAAAATCGACGAGATTTTAGCGCAATTAACGTAACACCCTGACAATAACAGACATCGCATGGGTTCAAACTAACCCAGCAAGAGACAGCAAAAGAACAGTGAGGTTAACATTACCATGGCCAATGAAGTTTGCTTTCGAACCTTACACCTGGATAAGCCATGGACCCTAGAGACTTATCTCAGCGCAGGTGGCTACGAACAGTGGCGTAAAATTTTGCGTGAGAAAACGCCACCAGAACAAGTGGTTGAAGCGATCAAAGTGTCTGCGTTGCGGGGTCGTGGCGGCGCTGGCTTTTCCACTGGTTTAAAGTGGAGCTTTATTCGTCGCGATTTGCCGGGGCAGAAATATGTGTTGTGTAACTCCGATGAAGGTGAGCCGGGCACGTGTAAAGATCGTGACATCTTACGTTACAACCCACATCAAGTGATTGAAGGGATGGCCATTGCGGGCTACGCGATGGGGGCATCGGTAGGTTACAACTACATTCGCGGCGAATACTGGGAACCCTTCGAGCGTTTTCAAGCGGCATTAGAAGAAGCACGCGCTGCTGGGTTAATTGGTCAAAACATTTTATCTTCCGGTGTGGACTTCGATTTATTTTCTCACTTAGGTGCAGGCGCTTATATCTGCGGTGAAGAAACTGCGCTAATGGAATCCTTAGAAGGTAAGCGTGGCTTACCGCGTAATAAGCCACCGTTTCCTGCCGTGCATGGGTTATATGGTCGACCGACCACCATCAACAATACGGAAACGTTTGCCACGGTGCCCGTCATCATGGAACGCGGCGCGGAATGGTTTTTGAAATTAGGCAAGCCCAATAACGGCGGTTGCAAAATTTTTTCCGTCACCGGTCATGTCAACAAACCAGGTAATTATGAAATTCCATTAGGGACGCCATTCAAAGATTTATTAGAGATGGCTGGCGGCGTGCGCACCGGCCATCGTTTGAAAGCCGTGATCCCTGGCGGATCATCGATGCCGATTTTACCTGCTGATGTCATGATGTCACTCACGATGGATTTTGATTCTTTACAAAAAGCGGGATCTGGTTTGGGATCTGGCGCGGTCATCGTGTTAGACGAAACTGTTTGTATCGTGAAGTTATTAAAACGCATCTCCGCATTTTATATGCATGAGTCTTGTGGCCAATGCACACCCTGTCGCGAAGGCACGGGTTGGTTGTATCGTCTAAGCGCAGGCATCGAAGCGGGTCGTGGCACCAAAGATGATATAGAAGTGTTGCGTCGCGCTGCTAAAAATATTGAAGGTCGCACCATTTGCGCCTTTGGTGAGGCAGCAGCTTGGCCGGTGGGTGGTTGTTTAAAATATTTTTACGATGAATTTTTGTATCACGTTGAGCATGGCAAATGTTTGCCAGAGACAAGGTAAGGTCAATCATGTCTGATATCGAAATAGAAATTAATGGGCAAAAATTAACGGCGAAGCCAAATCAGACCATCATCCAAGTTGCTGATGAAGCGGGGATTTATATCCCACGATTTTGCTACCACAAAAACTTGTCTGTCCCGGCGAACTGTCGTATGTGTCTTGTGGAAGTTGAAAAATTTCCTAAAGCGATGCCTGCTTGCGCGACACCAGTCAATAATGGCATGAAAGTTTTTACGCAATCAGCCAAAACGATTGCGGCGCAGCGTGCGGTGATGGAATTTTTATTGGTGAATCATCCGCTGGATTGCCCCATTTGCGATCAAGGCGGCGAGTGCGAATTACAAGACCTCTCGATGGGTTATGGGGCTTGCAGTTCTCCTTATGAAGAACCAAAGCGTTCGGTAGCAGACCAAAACTTGGGGCCATTGATTGCAACGGAAATGACGCGTTGTATCTATTGCACGCGTTGTGTGCGCTTTGGCGATGAAGTCGCTGGTGTACGTGAAATGGGTGCGATCGGTCGCGGCGAATTCACCGAAATTGGCACGTATGTGCAAGAGGCAGTGAAATCCGAAGTATCAGGCAACATCATTGATATCTGTCCGGTGGGTGCGCTCACTTCCAAACCCTATCGTTTCACCGCGCGCGCTTGGGAAATGCAACAAGCACCCAGCGTTGCTCCGCACGATTGTTTAGGTTCCAACATCTACGTGCATACGCGTCAAGGCAAAGTGATGCGTGTGGTAGCGCGTGAAAATTTAGCTATCAATCGCACTTGGATATCCGATCGTGATCGCTTCAGCTACACGGCACTCACGCATCCAGATCGATTAGAACATCCTATGGCCAAGATCGATGGCAAGTGGGAAGTGATCAGTTGGCCACAAGCATTAGAATTAGCAGCGAATCAATTGCAAGATGCGTTACGTGCTTATGGTAGTGATAAAGTGGGTGCGCTAGCTTCACCCAATGCGACATTAGAAGAATTTTATTTATTGCAAAAAATCATTCGTGGTCTTGGCAGTCCGCACATTGACTATCGGTTGCGGGAACGTGATACGCGTGACCAAGCGCAGATGGGATTATTTCCTGGACTCAATTTGCCTATCAATGAATTGAGCACCTGTGATGCGATTCTTTTAGTGGGGAGCAATATCCGTAAAGAGCAACCGATTGCTGCTACAGAAATTCGTAAAGCCGCGTTGAAGGGCGGGGCCGTTGTTGCCATCAACCCAGTGGATTATAAATTTAATTTTGCTGTGAGTGCGAAACACATCGTTGCGCCGCAACACATGGTCAATAACTTAATCGCGTTGGCGAAAGCACTCGGCGTACGTAAGCTCGAGCGTGACGTAGTGGTGAGTGATGAGATTGCCGCACTTGCGCAACAACTCAAAGACAAACCACGCGCTTGCATTTTGTTAGGCGCTCTAGCGATGCATCATCCTGAAGCATCTCAATTACGTTACATTGCGCAACTGATTGCGGAACACATTGATGCCAAACTTGGTTTCATGACCGATGGCGCAAATGCCGCGGGTGCGTGGATTGCTGGTGCGGTACCGCATCGTCATCCAGCGGGTGGTGTGATCAATCACCAAGGGTTAAATGCCTATGAAATGTTAGCGAAACCACGCAAAGCGTATGTGTTGTTGAACGTGGAACCTGATGTTGATTGTGCCAATTCACAGTTGGCGATTGAAGCCATGAAGCAAGCGAAGTTTGTGATGGCATTATCCATTTACAAAAACCCGGTCTTAGAGGCACACGCCCATTTGATTTTGCCGATGACACCATTTACTGAAACGTCTGGCACATTTGTGAATGTCACTGGCATGTGGCAACACTTTCATGGGGTCGCACAACCGTTGGCAAGTGCGCGTCCGGCGTGGAAGATTTTACGTGTGCTCGGTAATTATTTGCATCTCACTGGCTTTGATTATGAAAAGTCCGAAGAAATTGCACATGAATTGAAAGCGACACTCACGCAAAGTGCGCCATTAACGACGCAATTTTCAACACCCCGCGAAGACATGGCGGCGGTTGCACCCGTGAAACTGATGCGCGTGGGTGAAGTGCCACTCTATGCCATCGACAGTATTGTGCGCCGTGCACAACCTTTGCAAGAAGCGCAAACGATACTTGATGGTGATACGGCAGCAGTGCGTGTGCATCCGAGCACGGCTGAACAATTGCAATTGCAAGCGGGCGATCGAGTTGTGGTGACACAACAACATACGGCGACGGTGCGATTACCACTCTGTTGTGATGAGCGTATCCCTGTAGGCGCAGCGTGGATCGCGGGTGGTATTCCCGCTACGGTGGGTTTAGGTGATTTGTTTGCCGAAGTGCAAATTACGAAAGCGTCATAGGTAGCAGGGCTGAACATAACTAATTGAAATGAGTGCGATATGCTAGAAACTTTATTACCTCTATTGATCATCATCTTGAAAGAACTGGCGATTGTTATCGGGCTGGTGGTTGTGGTGTTATATCTCACCTTTTTTGAGCGTAAAGTGATCGCGTACATGCATGTGCGTATCGGACCGAACCGTGTGGGACCCCGTGGTTTTTTCCAACCCTTTGCGGATATGTTGAAGTTGTTGACCAAAGAAATCATTGTGCCAACACCCTCTAATCATTATCTATTTGTGATGGCGCCCATCCTTAGCTTTACAGTATCTTTACTGGGATGGGCCGTCATTCCTTTTGATGATGGGGATGTGGTGGCCAATATCAATGCCGGTGTGCTCTTTACTTTTGCCATCGCTTCTTTGGGTGTCTACGGCATCATTATCGGCGGTTGGGCATCAAATTCTAAATACGCGATGTTCGGGGCGATGCGTTCGACGGCACAAACCATCTCTTATGAAATTGCCATGGGTTTTGCCCTCATCGGTGTGATGATGGCCGCTGGCTCCTTGAATTTCCAAGACATTGTGCATGCGCAAAATGGTGGGATTTGGCGTTGGTATTGGTTGCCCTTGTTGCCACTGTTTCTCATTTACTTCATCTCTGGGGTCGCTGAAACGAATCGTTTGCCTTTTGACGTCGCCGAAGGTGAATCAGAAATTGTTGCTGGTTTTCACGTGGAATATTCAGGGATCACCTTTGCACTATTTTTCTTTGCAGAATATGTGAACATGACGCTGGTGTCGATTCTAGCGACATTGTTGTTTTTAGGTGGCTGGTTGTCTCCTTTCCAAGGTATTCCTTACCTGGGCGCAGCCTTTGCTTGGGTGCCGGGTTATGTCTGGCTAGTCTTAAAAACGAGTTTCTTTTTATATGTCTACATGTGGTTAAGAGCAACACTCCCGCGTTATCGCTATGATCAAATCATGCGCTTTGGCTGGAAACTCTTTATTCCCATGGCATTAGTCTGGGTCGTGGTGGTTGCACTCGCAGTGCAGTACCATCTGAACCCTTGGTTTGCATAAGTAAGGTGAGAACATATGATGTGGCAACGTTTGGTACAGTACGTTAAAACCTTTTCGCTCTGGGACCTATTAGTGGGGCTCCGAGTCACGGGGGTGTATTTCTGGCAAAAGAAAATCACTGTCCAATACCCAGAAGAAAAAACACCGACGTCACCACGCTTTAGGGGTTTGCACGCGTTACGTCGCTATCCTAATGGTGAGGAACGTTGCATTGCCTGTAAATTATGCGAAGCTGTGTGCCCTGCATTGGCTATTAACATCGAATCTGAACCTCGTGAAGATGGTTCGCGCCGCACGACATTATATGAAATTGATTTATTTAAGTGTGTCTATTGTGGTTTTTGTGAAGAAGCGTGTCCGGTCGATTCCATCGTCTTGATGCGCGATGCCGATTTTCATATAGAAAATCGTGGTGAAAATATTTTAACAAAAGAAAAATTACTCGCGTTGGGTGATCGTTATGAAAAAGCGATTGCTGGCGATCGCGCTGCCGAAAAACCGTACCGTTAATGGCAACCGAGCGGCTTGGTGTTGTCGTCAATGATGATGTAAGCAAGACGAGAATGTCAGCGTCACGCGTGGTGAAAAGATGAATAATGTTGAGCTCAATTAACTAAAGTGATGAGAAGTAAAAATGTCGATGGAACAATTTAATCCGCAACATGTCATTTTCTATTTGTTTGCCAGTGTCGCGGTGATTTCCGCGCTATTTGTGATCACGGCACGCAATCCTGTGCGCAGTGTTTTGTCACTGGTCGTGACCTTTTTTGCCATGTCAGGTATCTGGATGCTGTTGCGCGCTGAGTTCTTATCCATCATTCTCTTACTGGTCTACGTCGGTGCGGTCATGACGCTCTTTCTGTTTGTCGTGATGATGTTAAACATCGATAGAGCATCGGAACAACAAGGATTTGTACGTTATCTGCCTTTCAGTATTGTGATTGTGCTGCTGGTGACTGGCCTCACGATTGTCGCCTTAGGGCCTAATTACTTTGGTGTTGGTATCATGCCAGCCCCGGCACCGGAACCCGCGAATTTCAGCAACACGCGTGAAATTGGTGACGTACTTTACACAGAATTTGTCTATCCTTTCGAGATCGCTGGTGTGATGTTGTTGACTGCCATCATTGCTTCGATTTCACTCACGCATCGTCGACCACGGCGCAAGGTGCAAAGTGTGGCGCTACAGCTAGAAGCGTGTCCTACGACGCGCCTACGCATGTGCACTGATATGACCCCAGAAACCAAGTTGGAAGGCTAAGACTATGGCATCACTTACTGAATTTTTAATTCTCGCTGCACTATTGTTTGGCATCGGCTTAGCGGGCATTATCATCAACCGTAAAAACCTTATTGTGTTGTTAATGTCCATCGAATTGATTTTGTTGGCAGTGAATACGAATTTTGTCGCCTTCTCATATTTTCTAGGCAATGTGCTTGGCCAAGTTTTCGTCTTTTTTGTGCTGACTGTGGCAGCCTCAGAAGCAGCGATTGGTTTAGCCATCTTAGTGGTGCTGTATCGCACGCGCGCTACCATTGATGTTGAAAATCTTGATGTGTTGAAAGGATAATGAACGTGAATAATACGCTTACGACGCTTGCACTCATTATTTCCCTGTTGCCGCTCTCGGGCGCGATCATTGCAGGGTTATTGGGCAAACAATTGGGTCGCACGACGACGCATCGTGTGGTGGTCAGCTTGATCGGTATCGCCTTCCTCTTATCCTTGTATTTATTCAAACTCATTGTCATTGATCGGCAGCCTGGCTTGGATGTGACGTGGTATACCTGGGCGACAGCGGGGGTATTCAATTTTAAAATAGGTTTTTTACTCGATCCGCTCAGTGTGACAATGATCACCATCGTTTTATTTGTCTCACTCATGGTGCACATTTACACCATTGGTTATATGGCAGATGATGCTGGTTATTGCCGTTTCTTCAGCTATGTATCGTTGTTCACCTTCATGATGTTGATGTTGGTTCTTGCGGATAATTTCTTATTGCTCTTCTTTGGTTGGGAAGGGGTGGGTTTAGTTTCTTATTTACTGATCGGCTTTTGGTTTGATCGTGAAAAAGCCACTTTCGGTGGATTAAAAGCGTTTATCGTGAACCGTGTTGGCGATGTGGCGTTCATCCTCGCGATTGCGGCGGTGCTCATGTATTTCGGCACACTCAATTACCACGCCGTCTTTGCACAATTACCTGCAGTCATGGGTAAAACAATTACTTTGTGGTCTGGCATGACAGTCTCCGTGATCACCTTGCTCTGCTTTTTATTATTCTTAGGTGCAATGGCTAAGTCAGCACAAGTACCGATGCACGTCTGGCTGCCCGAATCGATGGAAGGCCCGACACCGATCTCAGCGCTGATTCACGCTGCAACGATGGTCACCGCTGGCATTTACATGGTGGCACGTATGTCACCGATTTTTGAATATTCCACCACAGCACTCACGTTCATTTTAGTCATTGGGGGTGTCACTGCCTTCTTCATGGGTTTATTGGCAGTGGTGCAGTTTGACATCAAACGTGTCATTGCTTATTCAACGATTTCTCAGTTGGGGTATATGGCGGTCGCCTTGGGTGCCTCTGCTTACGATGCCGCGATTTTCCACTTAGTGACCCACGCTTTCTTCAAAGCGTTGTTATTTTTGGCGGCGGGATCAGTGATCATCGGTATGCATCACGAACAAGATATGCGTAAGATGGGTGGACTCGCAGCCTACATGCCCGTGACGTATATCACCTTCTTGATTGGCGCATTGGCGCTGTCAGCCATTCCACCCTTCTCCGGGTTCTATTCTAAAGATGTCATCATCGATGCGGTGCGTCTCAGCAAAATACCCGGTGCGGATTTTGCTTATGTGTGTGTGTTAATCAGCGCGTTTGTGACACCGCTTTACACGTTCCGAGCCTTGTTTATGACGTTCCACACCAATGAACGTTTTGATCCAAAACTGCGCTCGCACTTACATGAATCGCCTTGGGTGGTGTGGTTACCCTTGGTGTTGTTAGCGGTACCCAGCGTGATTGCGGGGCAAGTGTTGATTGATCCTATTTTGTTTAAGCCGATTAAACTCTTGGGCGATACCATTTTTGTGTTACCCCAACATAATGTGATTGCTGAGTTAGGCAAAGAGCATCATGGTGCTAATCTCATGGCCTTACATGCGGGCGAAACCTTAACGTTCTGGTTGGCGATTGCCGGTATTGTGACAGCGTGGCTCTTTACTGCTCGTTACCCACAATGGTCTGAGGCATGCAAGCAGCGTTTCTCGTGGCTATACCAAATACTGGTGCACAAGTTTGGCTTTGACGATTTCAATCAGTTTGTATTTGTGCGCGGTACGCAGCGTTTAGGCATGATGTTTTACACGGTCGGTGACGAAAAGATCATCGATGGTGCTTTGGTCAATGGTTCGGGGCGCTTTACCAATTGGTTTGCGCAGACAACACGTTTATTACAAACAGGGTATCTCTACCATTATGCATTGGCGATGGTGTTGGGGATTTTAGTGTTTTTAGCTTGGTATGTAGGGGGATTCTAAGGTGGTGAATGCTATTCCGATCCTGTCGATAGTCATCTGGTTACCGTTGATCGGTGCCGTTTTATGTTTATTGACAGGGGGCGACAAACACGCAAATGCGGCACGCTGGATTGCTTTAGTCACAACGGTGATCAGTGTGTTGTTGTGTATCCCCCTCTACATGGCGTTTGACCCCAGTCGTTATGACATGCAATTTGTAGAAGATCATCTTTGGGTACGTGCGTATCAAACCCATTAT
The DNA here is from genome assembly GCA_964648015.1 of uncultured Coxiellaceae bacterium. Taxonomy (GTDB): domain Bacteria; phylum Pseudomonadota; class Gammaproteobacteria; order DSM-16500; family DSM-16500; genus Aquicella. The sequence goes on along the minus strand of CAZYKO010000007.1, from coordinate 60,607 downwards.
GCGCTTGGGGTGGATGGTATTTCTTTGTTAATGGTGATGCTGACCAACTTTACGGGATTACTCGTCGTCATTGCGGGTTTTCGCACGATTAAAAAACGTGTTGCGCAATACATGGCGGCGTTTTTAACCATGCAGGGCATGATCGTTGGCGTATTTTGTGCGTTGGATGCGATTCTTTTTTACGTGTTTTGGGAAGGCATGCTTATCCCGATGTATCTTTCGATCGGCATGTGGGGAAGTGCGAATCGTTCTTACGCGTCAATCAAATTTTTCTTGTTTACCTTTTTGGGTTCGCTGTTGATGTTAATTGCGCTGGTGTATCTCTATAACCAGACTGGCAGTTTCGCGATTCAAAACTTCTATGGCTTACCATTGAGTGCGACGACGCAAACTTGGATTTTCCTCGCATTCTTTGCTGCATTCGCGGTAAAGGTGCCGATGTGGCCGATACACACATGGTTGCCAGATGCGCATACCGAAGCGCCTGCGGGTGGTTCAGTGGTATTGGCAGCCTTGATGTTGAAACTAGGTATCTATGGCTTCTTGCGTTTTAGTATGCCGATCACACCACTTGCTTGTTTACAGTTTGCCTGGCCGATGATTGTGTTGTCATTGGTTGCGATCGTTTACATTGGTTTGATCACGATTATGCAAAAAGATATGAAGAAGTTAATTGCCTATTCATCCATCGCGCATATGGGTTTTGCCACCCTAGGTTGTTTCATGGTGTATGACTTGGTGTATCACATGCATCGTCTGCAAGATGCGTACATGAGTCTTGAAGGTGCAGTCATTCAAATGATTTCGCACGCTTTTGGTTCAGGTGCGATGTTCTTGGGTGTAGGCCTTATGGCAGATCGTTTTTATAATCACAGTCGTTTGATCAAAGATTATGGCGGTGTGGCGAATACGATGCCAGTCTTCGCCGCTTTCTTCATGTTGTTTGCGATGTCCAACGTCGGCTTACCTGGCACGGCCGGATTTGTCGGTGAGTTTATGATTGTCTTGAGTGCTTTCCAAGCGCATATGTGGGTCGCGTTGTTTGCTGCTAGCACTTTAATTTTAAGTGCAGCTTACACCTTATGGATGTATAAGCGCGTGTTCTTTGGTCCCATCGCCAATGAGCATGTGGCTGAATTTCAAGATATCACGTGGGTGGAGAAGGTGAATTACGTGTTGTTGGCGGCAGGTGTATTTTTCATCGGGCTGTATCCGCAACCGATTATCAATACCCTGAGCGTGACCGTGGGTCATTTGCTATTGATCAGTGTACCAACCACGGCGTGAGTCAGATTTTTTGTGTGTGCAGCAACGATAGTTTAACTATTAATGAGGGTGTGCCATCACGTCGTGAGTATGGCGGATGGTACACGAGCCCTGGGAAATACGGATCGCCTAAGCGATTGCGAGCGATGTTTTTGGAGATGAGATCATGATTAGTTTTCCGCTACCACAGTTTAGTCTTGCATTGCCTGAAATTTTCATTTTATGCATGGCTTGTTTCATTCTGTTGGTGGATGTGTGCGTTGCTGAACGCCATCGCATCGTCACCTATGTGCTGGTGCAACTCACCTTAGTGATGGCATTCTTCATCACGTTGCCACAGTTTAAAAATTATCCGGCAGCGATACTCACCTTTAGTGGTCATTATGTGGTGGATGAACTCGCGGTGATCTCTAAACTTTGTATTTATGTCTTTAGTATGTTTGCGTTTGTCTATGCCCGCGAATATATAGAGGCGCGCAAAATATCACGCAGTGAATATTATTTGTTGGGTTTGTTTGCGGTGTTGGGGATGTCGATCATGGCATCTGCTTATAGCTTCTTGACTGTTTACTTGGGTTTAGAATTACTCTCACTCGCATTGTATGCCATGGTGGCGATGTATAAAGAATCGGGCATTGCGAGTGAAGCCGCGATGAAATATTTTGTACTCGGGTCACTCGCCTCCGGCTTGTTGCTATATGGTATTTCGATACTTTATGGCGTAACCGGGGATATCCAAATTCATGCGGTTGCTCAAGTGTTACAATCACAGCAGGGCATCGTGCCGGTGGTGGCGCTGATTTTTGTGCTCGCTGGACTGATCTTCAAATTTGGTGCGGTGCCATTTCATATGTGGGTGCCGGATGTCTATCAAGGTGCGCCAACGCCGGTGACTTTATACATTGCCAGTGCGCCCAAAGTGGCTGCATTTGCGGTGACCTTGCGTATTCTGGTGCAAGCGATGCCGAGCTTACATACCAATTGGGAAGCGATGCTGATTGTCATGTCCATCTTGTCGATGTTTCTCGGTAATTTGCTGGCGATTGCGCAAACGAATTTGAAACGTATGTTAGCGTATTCTTCTATTGCGCATATTGGTTATACCTTACTGGGTATACTAGCAGGCCCAAGCGCGCCGCAAGGGTATTCGGCGGCCATGTTTTATATTGTCACCTATGTGTTAGTCGCTGCAGGTGCTTTTGCCATCATTGCCATCATGAGTCAGAAAGGTGTGGAGTTTGATGAATTAGATGACTATCGCGGTTTAAATGCACGTAACCCCTGGCTCGCGTTTATGATGTTATTGCTCATGTTTTCGATGGCCGGCGTGCCCCCCACCGTTGGCTTTTTTGCTAAGTTAGGTTTGTTAGAAGCCTTAGTGCAAGCGAATTTAGTCTGGCTCGCAGTGGTTGCGCTGTTGTGTGCATTGATTGGTGCTTACTATTATCTGCGTGTCGTGATGTTGATGTACTTTGAAGAGCCTGTTGAAGGCCATGCCGCACCGATTAAAATGGCACCGGATATGTTCATTGCGATCAGCATCAATGGTGCCGCCGCATTGTTTTTAGGCTTGCTGCCGAGCTTCTTTATCGACATCTGCCGTATTTCTGTCGGATAACTGTAATGTGCAAGGTGATACGGCACAAACGCAAGTGTTTGCCATCGTTCACGAAATACGTCTCTACACGACAAAAATTATAAGCTAAAGGTAGGGTGGGCAAAGCGCAGCGTGCCCACCATTTTGTGGTTGTACCATCGCCAATTTAAAGAGGTGGGCACGCTGCGCTTTGCCCACCCTACCTTGATGTTTGTCGCATACAGAGACGAAATACTTCTCATCCCATCTTCATTAATATTCCTTTAAGCTCAACACGTTAATATTGGCGCAGCCTGTTAATCCTAACAATAACAACAAAAGGAAGACGGTAGTGGAAACAAGACTATCCCCCAAATTACAACGTCAAACAGAGTCATCTAAAACAAAAGCGTTGATACATCTGCAATCATTTAGTCGCGAGATCATCGATTATTTACGTGCTGTTTCCAAATTGAGCACATTTGATTTTTCCATTGTTCAAGTATTTAACGCTAAGCCACAGCATGGCCAGTTGTTCATAAACCTTGCAGGAATGGATGCTAAATTTGCACACATCGAGTCGTCACAACCGGCGTATGTCAATGAAGATGTCATTGCCTATATGCACAAATTTTTTAGAACATGGCGCACCACAGACCTCATGCGTGCCAAAAAATTCATCAAAAAATTATTTGCCCCTTTGTTGGCGAGCAAAGAGTGGGATGCATACATACATGATCCTTTTATTTGGCAGCATCACCCAGCTTTTAAGGCAAACACTTTGCAAGCACAATTGGCGGCAGCATTTGCGCTAAAATTAGTTTCGGTGTATCAATCGCAGCAGCCTAACGTCCCTGAACACGCCTTCACGGCATTTACACAAATTTGTGACGCCATGATTCAACGTCAATGTGTCTATGCAACTCAAGTGTCTGACTATCTGAATGGTGAATTCACAAAGCAATTACATGGATTAAACAAAGTCTACGCGCAAGCACTGACAACCGATATTCCTCAGCATGTCGCCAAGCTAAAGGAACATGCAGCACAAATGTATAAGGGTAAGGTTAAAGCTAAAACATTCAATCGTATATTCAATCATGTGTTAGTTGGCTTTTGTGAGAAGCTGATACAACATCGTATCCGTTTGTTGGTGAATGCTGCGATTGAAGGGACGTATAAACTAAAGCATATAGAAAATGATGTGCTGCATCTTTCATTAGCCATCGATCAATTATGGTTACAAAACCGCATAGTACCTTCATCTGAATATCAGACTGAAACACTGGCTAACTATGACGTTTTAATGCAAACACTTCGCCAGGAATTGTTAGCCAATGCTTTTAAACAAGTCATCTATGATGTGCAAACAAAAGTACTCAAAGAAGTAAAGTTGCCATCCTTATTTGAAAAAATCATCGATCGCGTGCAGCGTGTGATGCAAACGCCAGCGCATCATGAGCTTTTCTTGCTTTCGCTGGTTCGCCATGTCATGCAACTGCAGCAGGTATTGAACAAGCAAGAAATTGTTGCAGCCCTTGCTAAGCTAAGCCTCATCGCGATTAAAAATACTTATCAGCAAGGCTTAGCACCACTTAGCCTTCGGCCTGCGATTGCAGCATTCGTTGCGCAGATGGATCCTAGAGATAAAGATCTGATTCGTTGGAAGCATCAACATGCCTTATTATTTGTGGGCATTAATACCCAGCAATTCTTTAGTCATACACAACAGCATGTGAATCTGCCACATGCTGCTGAGGGCATGATGCATTCGGGTGAGCCAACACACAATGTACGTAAGTCATAAGGTTTAAGCATAGGTTGCGTAGAAAGCGACATATAAAATATGACTTAATTCATCGGGATGTTTGATTTGATATTGATTCATATAACCGATGTCTAAACGATAGTCGCGTGTGAATTGCGTACCAATCCCGATGAAAAAGCGATTTTGATCGAGTAAGCTGCTGCTATTGATCCATGCAGGATGATTGATGTTGAAGAGTAATTCTTCAAACATCGATAATGAATGTTTAGGCCAATTTCGTAATGGGATACGTAAACTGATTTTTTCTCTTGCTCGTATGGCCCATCGTCTTTCATCGCGCTCATTCTCTTGCATGAAGCGAGTCGATGCGAGCAGCGACACATCATCATGATGATAGATACGCCAATCCAACTGTTCGCGTATGGTATATCGCTGATGTATGGTGCCATTTGTCCTAGATTTTGACGTGCGCCAACCATTCATGAACCAAGCACTCAGATCGGGCGAATAACGATACCCTATCCCTAAGAGCAGCGATGCGCGCTCGAAGCGGTAACGGTTGTCAATGAAGATGAGCGTCGGTTGGACATAATAGCGATAGCGGGAGCTATTCGGCATTGAGCCGGTGATATATGCCGTGGACCATGACTTGGTGTGTTCAGTGCCTTCGGCATATGCCATAGGATTCATACAGCCTATGAGCAAGATGAGATGGCAGAGCGTGACGATATGACGCAAGGGTTGCCTCCTGGCGATGTTATTGGGATCGCGAAATGTATATGAGATGAGCATACGATATTATTTGCGCCGTTAACACGTCTCTGATGGTGTGATTGCCTAGAAAATGCTCTCCCATGTGGTATTGCGACAGGCGATGGATTTGATTGATTGTTGATCAATTGACGATGCAATAGGGTTGAGGGTGCTTGTCACACTGCGAATATGCATTATAATCTCTGAGCAAATTAGCGTGGCTCATTCCCAACTAACTACAATAATACTCGTTAGGTAATTCGATGCGATTAGATGATTTTAATTTTAGTTTACCCAAAGATTTGATAGCAACCCACCCGTTGCCGCAACGTACTGCCAGTCGTTTATTATGTGTGGATGGTCCCACTGGCACGCTAGTGCATCGACATTTTTATGAAATGTTAGATTTGGTTGAGCCGGGAGATTTACTCGTTTTCAACGATACTAAGGTCATTCCCGCTAGGCTGTTTGGCCACAAAACGACGGGTGGTCAGGCAGAAGTGTTAGTCGAACGTGTGATCGACCACCAGCATATTTTAGCGCAAGTACGTGTGAGTAAAGCGTTGCGCATGGGCGATCATCTTATTTTTTCTGAATCAATCCAACTTGAGGTCATCGAAAAAAATGGGTCTTTTTATCTGCTGCGTTATCACCACGACGATCGTGCCATTCTTGATGTAATCGAGGAAATTGGCCATATACCTTTACCCCCTTACATGCAAAGGCAAGCAACGGCATCAGATCGCGAACGCTATCAAACCGTCTATGCGCGCCATAAAGGCTCGGTCGCAGCGCCTACCGCGGGGTTGCATTTTGATGAAACATTGTTAAATCAATTACGTGCCAAGAAAGTGGATATGGGCTTTCTAACCTTGCATATCGGCGCGGGTACGTTTACGCCAGTGCGTGTCGATAATATCGATGAACATCAAATGCATGCTGAATATATCGATGTGTCTCAAGCTTTATGCGAAAAAATTGCGCGTGCCAAAGCGCAAGGCAAGCGAGTGATTGCGGTGGGTACTACGTGTATGCGCGCCTTAGAAACGGCCACCCAAAGTGGGGTCACAGAACCCTATGCTGGTGAAACTAGCATTTTCATTTATCCAGGTTATCAATTCCGTTGTGTGGATGCGCTCATTACTAATCTACACTTACCATGCTCTTCTTTATTGATGTTGGTGTGCGCCTTTGGTGGACATAGCCAAGTCATTTGCGCTTATCGTGAGGCCGTCTTACAGCAATATCGCTTTTATAGTTATGGTGATGCCATGTGGGTTAGCAAAAGGTGAGTGTTGTTTCTTTTTTCATATAAACTTTCCAGCGTTTCCCCCTTGCCATAATTTTCTGCAATGGCATGATTGATGTGCGTAATCAATGAATTGGTGGAAGGCCCTTTAAAATAGGTGGGCAACCAGGCATTGTCTTTGCTGGTCATTTCATAGAGTGTTTTGAGGGTCGTGGCGTAATCATCCACTTCAAAATGACAAAGATACGCCCACACGTCATGGGCGCGCGTGTTACCCTTCTTACCGTGTTTTATATTTTGCGAATGATAATGACCATGCTTCTTTTGTTGCGCCTGGTCTAAAAAATCAAAATAACCACAAATGCCACGATAAATGCACTCGGTGAGTTTTTCGATAGCTTTTTTTTCAGCCAAACACATCGCATTTGGGTAATGACGTAGGGGCGCATGACTGTGATGATCAAACATCAGATGAAATTTTTTGTCTACCGTGCGTATGCTAATCGCAATATGCTGCGCTCGACAGTCGATGATACTAAATCCGTGATGATCCAAGAAACAACCCATGGCTTGCTGATCGGAAAAACGCCGCCGTACTTGTAATCCACCCCCACCCCCACCGCTGATGAGTTGACATAAATGGTATGATTTTTCCTGCTTAGGTGCGATTTCTTGTAATTCGATATCCGTCGGGTACTCAGGGATCACTAGGGTTTTATTGGGGGCTGGTGTCGATGAGGATAGCAACGCATTATTATAATAACAAAGATTATGGTCATGGGCGGCGAGTACGAGGTCAAACGTCAGTTGTTGCTCGACGAAACAGGCTTTTAAGTAACTATTGTAAGCATCGTCATCGCTAAGATGGGGGAAATGTTGTTGTATGGCAGCGCGTTCATTGGCATCCAAATATAAATTCACATCGGCATGATAGGCACGTTTTCCTGTGGTAAATAAAGGATGATGCATCGCGAGGATGCGCTGACGATGTGCACTGGTGGCAAGTTGGTAAATGCTAGCAAGCCATTTGGCTTGGTTATGTGCCGGTGTCGCCTCACCTTGCGTTAAGTACGTTAAGTAATCGCGAACATAGGTGTTGGAATCAATACACATGATTTGCGTATTCGCGTAGACGAGTGCATACGTGCGCGCTGGCATATTCCACAACGGCAGTGTCTCTAGTACTAAGGTGTCTTGTTGATAGAGGGCTTCTTTGGCATTAATGCTCGTGTAATCGGCATCTGGCAGATAAGAATGGGCAACTTGATGTAATTCGCGGCTGATCCCTGTTTCAATCGGTCCGCTGAAGCGATGAATATTTGCATCGTGATTGCCTAGAATGACAAAACACGGGATGCCCAATTTTTTGAATGCGCCGTAAATGTCATCGAAGCGTTTTTCAAAAGCAGCATCACTGGGTGAGCCTACACCCCAATCATAAAAATTATCACCGAGTATTAATACGAATGCAGGTTTGGTGTCAGGATGTAAGGCGAGTGTCGCCATAAAATTAGCGACGTCGATTTGTTCTTGAGACTTATTGCCCTGACAACCAAAGACAAAAAAACGTGGTCCCTCTTCACGCGTTTGGTGATCACGTTGGATGAGATTGAAGGTGCGAGGGGTGGTTTGTTGTGCCACTTCTTCAGCCAGATAGTCTAACCACCGTTGTTGTTCTTCAGGAAAATACAATTCGAAGTTAGGATAACCACGAAACATAACCCATCCTCATCGTTAATATTGGCGTTGTGATGCGATTGACTGAGTGTGTACCAATTGTGCTGTACTAAAGTCAAGCACGATGTGCTGACTCGCTCATGAACTTGTTGAGTGATGAGATGTCACACGACACAGACATGCGAACACAAATTGTACTGAGTCAATACAATTTATCGGTGAGTATGTTTAAATATTTGACCGCAACCTGAAAGAGCTTATAATCGTTCCATTTCCGCATTGTAAAAAGGTGGTGCGTTATGACGGAACAACTTTTAAACTTCTTCATGCCTGTCGCTTATGCTGACACAGCCGCTACCGCGCAACAAAGTGCGCAAGGTAGTTTTTCTTTTATGATCATGTTTGCGATTTTTTTCATCTTCATTTACTTCACTATGTTGCGTCCTCAAAATAAACGTGCCAAAGAACTACAAAACTTAATCAATTCCTTGTCAAAAGGTGATGAAGTCGTGACGTTGAGCGGCATACTGGGTCGTATTACCAAGTTGACTGATCAATATGTGGTACTAAGTATTGCGTCGAATGTGGAAGTGGTAATGCAAAAATCGGCAGTGACCACTGTGTTACCAAAGGGAACTATCAAAACGTTGGAATAGGAATATAAGATACTCATGGCTGCTATTAATCGTTTTCCACTCTGGAAGTACCTGTTAATTTTCGTGGTTGTGTTTGCAGCATTCATTTATGCAGCACCAAACTTGTACGGCGAATATCCAGCTGTGCAAATCGTAGGATCTAATGCCACGGTGGTTGATGACAATACCATCAAAAAGGCAATCGACACGCTGAAAAATGCCAATATCGCATATCAAGATGTGCAACAACAACATCAAGCGGCATTGTTTCGTTTTAAATCCACTGATGTGCAACTTAAGGCTAAGGAAGTGCTGCAGAATGCCTTGGGTGAAAACTATCTCGTTGCGCTTAATTTAGCCCCGGCGACACCCGCATGGCTTAAATACTTTGGCGCAGTACCAATGAAGTTAGGTTTAGATTTGCGCGGCGGTATTCATTTTTTACTGCAGGTAGATGTGGATACGGTCTTGCAGCAGCGGCTAGAAAACGATTTGCGTGGCATAGGCCAAGCATTACGCAATGAGCGTATCCGTTACGTGGGCATGAATCGTAAGTCCGACAATCAAGTGACGATTCAATTCCGCACTAAAGAGGCCTTGAATGATGCTTATAGTCATGTGATGCGTCACTACAATGAATTTACCTGGTCTACACAAGAAGTGGGTGGTGAGTACGTCTTGCAAGGGGTGGTGTCGCCGAGTGCGATGTTCCAAATTCGTCAGGAAACCTTAGATCAGGCGATGAACACACTGCGTAACCGTGTGAATGAATTGGGCGTTTCTGAAGCGATCGTCCAGCAACAAGGCGATAGTCGTGTTTCCGTGGACTTACCCGGCATCCAGGATACGGCTGAAGCCAAAAATATTTTAGGTAAAACGGCTACCTTACAGTTTCACATGGCCGATACCGAGCATGATGCGTGGAATGCCGCTAGAGAAGGGGTGGCACCACCCGATACCCGTCTCTATACGTACAATGGCGCGCCTATTTTGCTCAAAAACCAAATTGTCTTGAGTGGTTCGTCTATTGTGACGGCAACATCGGGGTATGGCGAAGATGGTCGCCCCAATGTGCAAGTACGTCTGAATGGTAGTGGTGAGGGCTTGTTTACCAAAGTGACGGCAGAAAACATTGGTAAGCCGATGGTGGTGGTGTATGTGGAAGTCAAATCAACACCACATATGGAAAATGGCAAACAAGTGATTAAATATCAAACTGAGCGTCGGGTGATTAGTGTCGCCACGATTCAAAGTGCCTTGGGCAGCCAATTCCAAATCACTGGCCTCACGGGGCAAAACGAAGCACGAAATCTGGCGTTACTCTTGCGTGCGGGTGCGTTGCCGGCGCCGGTCACTTATATCGAAGAGCGTCAAATTGGTCCGACGCTGGGCGAGCAAAACATTCATATGGGCTTGCTTTCCATTGAGGTGGGTATGGGCCTAGTGATTATCTTTATGGCGCTTTATTATGGCGTGATGGGGATTATTGCGGATATCGCTTTAGCCATGAATCTGGTCTTGGTGGTGGCACTGCTTTCATTGCTGGGTGCGACACTGACATTACCAGGGATTGCCGGTTTGGTGCTCACGGTGGCCATGGCAGCGGATGCGAATGTGTTGATCTTTGAACGCATACGTGAGGAATTGCGTCGTGGTATGGGTGTGCAAGCCAGCATTCATGCGGGATACGAACGTGCTTTTATCACTATCTTAGATGCGAATATCACCACACTTATTGTGATGATGATTTTGTTTAGTTTGGGATCAGGGGTTATCAAAGGTATTGCAATCACGGTGACAATTGGCTTGATCACGTCAATGTTTACGGCAATCACCGGTACACGCGCCATCGTCAATTTGATTTATGGCGGTCGCTCAGTCAAACATATCTCAATTGGGATTTAGGCCATGGAATTTTTTAAACATAATACGACCATAGACTTTATGGCGCAGCGCAAATGGGCTGCAATTTTATCGATCACACTTTGCCTATTGTCGTTGCTGGCACTGGGTGTATTCGGTCTTAACAAAGGCTTGGATTTTACCGGCGGTGTGCAAATTCAATTGAGCTATCCTGAGGCGGCACAACTGGATGATATTCATGAACGTTTAGATCGTGCCGGATTTCCAGAAGCCGTTGTTATTAGTTATGGTACGTCTAAAGATGTTTTGGTCACTTTAGTGCCCAAAGATAAAAATCCGGAAATGATGAATGAAAAAACCCAAGCGTCCATGGTGCAACAAGTGATTGCAGCATTGCCGGGTGCGACGGTGGCGCAAGTGAATTATATTGGTCCACAGGTCGGCAAGGAAATGGAAAGCAAAGGGTTGATCGCGATCATTGTTGCTTTGTTAGGCACGATGGTTTACATCGCTTTCCGTTTTGATATGCGTTTTGCCATTGGCTCTACTGTGGCGTTGTTGCATGATCCCATCATCATCCTCGGTATCTTTGCGTTTTGGCGGATTGAGTTCAACTTGATCGCTCTCGCAGCAGTGTTAACCGTGATTGGTTATTCTTTGAATGACACGATTGTGATCTTCGACCGTGTACGGGAAAATTTTAGAAAGTTTCGTAAGTACGATGCCTTGGAAGTGATGAATTTGTCTATTAACCAAACACTATCACGTACTATCATGACATCAGCGCTTACCTTGATGGTTGTGTTTGCCCTGTTTTTCTTAGGCGGTAATTTGTTACACGGATTTGCACTTGCCTTGATTATCGGCATTATCGTGGGTACCTACTCGTCAATTTATGTGGCAGGTTCTTTATCGATTACTTTGGGTCTGACACGTCAACACTTGATTCCACAACCACGCACCGTGGATGAACGTCCTTAACGCAATGGGTGGCGCGGCGTAAAAATCACATCGTGCTGCCCTTATGCAACGCTGCTCAATGATGAGACGTTGGGTTACGCTATGCTAACCCAATCAATCTACGCTCTCGATGAGTGTGAGATGTAGGGTGGGCAAAGCGCAGCGTGCCCACCTTATGATCAAAATTCCTTAGAGGTTTCAGACCGCCACCATAGCGCGTGAGCGTTTGGTGGCGTAAAATTCAGGTGGAGTTCATTCTCCACCTGAATCTAAGTTTTTGCCGTCAGGCAAAAGACATTTTTGACTTGTAGATTGTCTGGTGCAGGAAATGGTGGGCACGCTGCCAAACCCGTTTGCCCCGAGGAAGCGTCCTCGATGAGGCACGAAGTGCCGTCTTGAAGGGTTCTCGTTGTTCAATCCAACAACCTCTACACTATTCATACGCTTACCCTGATATACTATGCTTATGCGCACACCACGGGAGTAGCATCTTAGTGGCTAACAAACCGCCTGTTCAGAAAAAAACATTCGAGCAAATTCGTGATGAATGGGACAAAATACAAACACTAGATGCCAAGCAGCGCTATCATTCGTTAAGTTCTTTTGTTCATGCTGTGCGATCGAGTTATGACAAAAAATCAGCAACTCCCGAACAACTCACTTTTTACATGCAAATGTTGACGTCAGTGAAGCGTATGTTAAGTGACCCACAAAAAGTAACGCGTTTTTTAAGTGCACTGACTAGAGATTGGCTGGTGTTAACAGGTCAAGATAAAGCAGTCGTGGTGAGAAAAGTTTCGGGTAAGGTCACCGTAGAATCAGGCACCATCGTTATCGCTGATCCCGGCCAGGTTGATAGTCAAGCATTAGACAATGGTCAGCATGATTTATCACTCATGAATCAAGGTAAATGTTTTATTTTTCGTACAGGCGCTGACGGGATTTTTAATGTGCAATTGCGTATGGTTGATGCACTGGAACCAGTGTTGACAGAAAAAGAATACAGCCGCGTCATTGCCAATAGTGAAACAGCGATTATCCACATCCCCAATAGTCTCGTGAAGGTGAGTGATGTTGTTTGTTTGCAAGATGCGGCTTCTTGCATTACAATGGCCGTCTCTCCTGGTAACTATAAAATCTGTGTTTACCAGTTCTACATCCCCAATAAACTCGAGAGTTTCTATGTGGTGCTGTGTCCAACATCGGAAGCAGCAACGAATCATTTAGTTCAACTCAATGAGTTTGGTTTCACCGCATAACGCTCGTCACTCGCACATTTTATGCTATCTATCGCAATAAACTTTTTTATTTACAGCGAATCATTGATTTCTGTTTGTACATCAAAACATCAATTGTTACTTTTAAGTTTTTAATTTGACAACGGGCTGTGATTCTTTATAATTCGTCCAGCTTTTTATAAAAAAATTATGACACTCACGAGGAGTTGAATATGAAGAAAATCGTTAAATTAAGTATTGCCGCAGTTTCGTTAGCTATCATGGCTAGCCAAGCAAATGCAGCAAACACAGGCGCTTACGTTGGTTTAGGCTTAGGTGCAAGCACGCTTAACACACCAAGTGAAAACATCATTGTTGGTGAAGATGCCAAGCTATACAACCAATCACATCATCGCACTAATTATGCTGGTCGCGTGTTTGCTGGTTACAACTTCAACCAATATATTGGTGTTGAAGCTGGTGCCACCAATTATGGTTCTGCTATCTACACCAACAAAACACTTACCACCCCAGTGATCAAAGGTACGCAGCGTTATATGATGGCAGCTGGCGATTTAGTTGCTAAAGCTTACTTACCAATTGGTGAATCTGGCTTTAACTTATATGCCTTAGGTGGTGCAGCATTAATTCACAGTATGAATGTTGGTAAAGTATACAACCAAAATGAAGAAGTAAAAAAAGCAACTGTATCCGCTACCCACACCTTGTTATCACCAAAAGTTGGTTTGGGCGCAAACTATGCTATTCCTGATACCAACGTTACCGCTGGTCTTGAGTGGAATCGTGTATTCGGTAAGAAAATATCAGAGAATATGGTTAACACAGTACCAGGCGCTGATATGTACGCTTTAACCGTGTCATACAACTTTGGTTAATCACTAAAGGTGTGATAAAAAGCCGGGCAGTGCTCGGCTTTTTTGTGCGTCAAGGGATGAGATAATTGCTCTTTCAAGTCTTAGCCTATCTTAAGGTTGTATACCCAACATCTCGCATAATTCCTCATAACTCATTTGTGTATTATCTTCAGTTGTATTTGCTTCAGTCTTGCTCGCTTGGCTATCGGGTGGTGTCGTGGATGACGGCTTAAAGATTGAGAAATTTGTGTGCGTTTTGGCAGGCTCATGTAAAAGCTCTGTGGCATGAGCTTTAGTAGGGTTCACGTTTGTTGAAGGGTTAGATGTTTCAGGCATTAAAAGGGGTTCATCTAACAATGTATCTAATGCATTCATGTTCTCAGATGCTGCGTTGCTAACGCTCGATGTTGTTGTGCTAAATGTAGTGGTAAGTGGTATAGGGTTCACTATATTCTTCAGTGAAGTCATATCACTGGGTAGCAGGCTGTGACGATGTTGTGCGGCGACAGGATTGACGTATACATAACGATAATGCTTAGAATTAGTAACTGGTTTTGACTTGTAATTTAAAAAACGAACCACACTACTGTGTTCAATTTTTTCGGTAATGTTACACTCATTGACATCTGTGCTCTGTATGGTGTGCGTCACAGTAACTATTTTATAAAAGAACGGATGCAAAGTTTTTAAGTAGGCTTGATGGTAAATAACATGCGTTCCCTGCTGATTGACGACACAATAGGTGCCATACAAATTAATGACTAGCGCATCTGAGGCCACGCGCCGACCACTAATTGTCACATAATTTTCATTTGATCGGAAATAGTCGCCAGGTGTGATACCAACAAAACAGATCTTATCCACAGCCCTGAAACGACTTATCTTTTCGGCCATGGGGTGTCGGGGATGATCACGTAAAAAATCACTGGCAGTAGTCAATCGATACGTTCTCTTGTTTTTTTTGAGATCATATTGAATGCTGCGAGATTTCTGATCATAAGTCTCACGTATCTCGCTAGCATCATTCATCATCAACGGTTGACATTGCATTTGCGTTAGGTAATGCATTGGGTGTAATTCATTCAAAGCATTTTCTGTATATAAAAATCGTTTACTCATCAAATCCAAAACATAGTATTTACCATCAACCACGCATACATTGCCGGGCTTTGTTAAACGGGTTCCATCAATAAAATATAAAGGCTCAATTAAATTTATCGGATCTAAATAGATAAATGTTGGGTTTGATGATTCCTGACAGGTTGAATGCGTACTGGCCAACTTAAGATCATCTGTTTGCGTCCTAGGTGTCCATGTATTAGTGAAGGGGTGACTATACTCGTCGTACGGGGATAAAAATGGGTCTTTCTCTGAAGGTTGCTCGATGTTGGAAGATGCATGGGTGCTAAAGAATGAGTGTTGATCACTGATGCCTGGGTTCGGGTCGCCATTGGTATGAAGCAACGGTTGAGAGACAGGTATTTCTCTGATCTCTGGGGCTTGAACGAAGCTTGCTTGTTCATGTTTATTTTCACCCTGGATCCATTGGTCTAGTAATGAATCAACAGGAAAGATGGGGGTGGCATTTAGGCTGAAATTCAAAGGATCGAAATTCGTTAACGGACTTGGCGGCGCACTGACGTTAATTGCTGGGCCGATAGGGATGGCGTTAAGCTTTTGCTTTTTGGGGTTCAGTTGCGACGGATCTTTAGACGTGTTCGTTTCTAGTGCTTGTTTTGTCTGATGATTTTTTTTCATTTTTCTTCTCTCATGCATCTAATTCAGGTACGTTAGCATGCAAATATTAAGGAATTATGAAGTTCTGCTCTTCATCAAAGCAATTTCGAATTCCTTCAAAATAATTTTACCGATGGAAATCGAAGTTTGAATGATGAAGTAACAGGTCATCATCTGCGGAAGTTAAAAAGTATTTTGAAAATTTCCTTAGTTTACATTGTCTTAATAGTCTCTTAATCTCATGCTGGTATCGTAGTTAACTTCAAATACAATAGACAGTGTTGAGCAAAATGTTCAGTTTCCCAAAAAAAAGTATGAAAAGTGAATTGCAACCCTGTGTCACACAAATTAAAGCTTCGAATAATAAACATTATTATGTACTAGATTTCAAATATGTGGCGGGTACATATTTTCAAAAAAATTTGAAGCTTCATAAGATTTCAATATTGCGGGACACGCTAAATGAAATTAATGAATGTATTTTAAGCGATGATTGTGAAAACGCAGAAGTACCGCCTGAATCGCTTCAGCATGATTTTTTTTTCATCAAATCCCTTTTGATGAAAAAATTGACACTTACTTCATTGACTAAACCAGTTAGGTACATAGTTGACCTATCAGGTGAATTTTGCCAATTTTGGGTTAGCACAATCAACTTAGTCATCTTGCAACTGAGTGAAGAATTTGAAGAACCTAACTTCGTATCTTCCAATTCAATTGCATCATCACTAATGACAGAACTCATATTGTTGATGTCTCATCTTCTTTGTAGTCACCGAAAGCTAGGAAAGGGTACTGATGAATTGATTGATGTGGCTGATGATTGTATCGAGAAATTTCATAAATTATTAGATCGAGCGAAAAATGATATTCAAAAACAGATAGTTTTGTTTAATATACTTTCTCATATACGTAAAATTAACACCACCAATCAACAAGATGTCATTGCTAACCTATGTATCAAAACAGTAACTTCGCTGGGTGCTAATATTTGCTTTGATGACTACAAAAATCTCATCCCTATTTCTATTAGTTATTTAGAAAATGATGCCATTCATCATATGCCACAGCAGTTAAAGGTAGATACTGACACTAAACTCCCAGATCATCAATTGTGTTTACGACGTGCAGCGCACCAAGGTAAATTTTGTTACGTCACGATTCTTATGAAGCAGCATGATATTGATTTTCACAGTGAAACTGTTTCAAAGCCTAAACGCAATGCATTAGAACTTGCGATGTTGGGGTGGTGTCAATTATTACTTGCGCCACAGAGTGACATGCGTAAAAAAATGACTACAAATTACAAAGAAATCGTTGCCCTATTAGTTACTAAAAAGCTACGTTACCGCCTAGATGATATTGAATTCGATGCATTAGTAAAAGAACCATACAAAAATGATCCAGATGTTGGGGAATTTATAACACAGATCGATTTCCTCAAAAAATATGCCATTCAATTAACGATGAAAGGAACACCCAGTAGCAATGCTAACCCTAGCGGTAAAACATCCCAACAACAAAAAGAAGTAGTCACTTTAATTCAAAAAACACCAGACTCCTCAGGCATGGTTGATGTTCCATTACAGGTTCAAAATGCCAATTCACCAGAATCAAGCGATCCTACCGTGGTAGTGACTACAATACCTGTAAATCTAGACTCGATTACTAGCATCAGTAAAAACAGTAAACAATCAAATAAACCAAAACAGAATCAGAAACATAAACAGAAAAAATATAAAAAGGTTAAGCAACCAATATCAAGTAATGAGTCGACTTATGTAGATGTAAAGGGAACTGATGCCCTTGATCAGGGTATAGGAATAGTACTGTCGAACCAGTCAGCGAATGGTATGACGCCAATATCTACAAAAGATGCTAACTCAATCACTCAATCATCAGTTGAAGTACCAAAAGACCCTTCGCCAGATTCAATCACACCTATGCTGGAAATTAAACCAGCGGAAATCAAATCACCACAAGCCAAGAAACAATCCAATTCAGCACGGAAGAGTCAATTAAATGCTGAAGCAAACAGACAGAAAAAATTACAAATTGCACAAGAACAAGCGCAACAAAAACAACAAAAAGAAGAAGCAAATAAAAAGCTGAAAGACCAAGAAGCACAAAAGCATCGGGAAAAAGTTTTACAAGAAAAATTACAATTAGAGGAAATTAATAAGCAACAACGAGAATCGCAAGCATTAAAAGACCCACTGGCAAAAGACAGCTCATCAGCATCAGAGGTATCACACCATACACAGGATATAAAGCCAGTACCGACCCCAAGCATGCAGATGCCGTCGCCGCCATTTCAATCTCACAGCCCTATGCAGCAGAACATGGAATCTACGACAAAGGACTTAAAAAAACACTCTTTATTTTCACCTGCCAAGGAAGTGGCTGAGCCCATGATTCATCATTGGGAAGCACACGGTATTAAAGTACAAACAGTTGTAGAACGCGTTGATCTCAAATTAGAGACCACTACTTATAATGAGCAATCGTTGCTTACAGAGGCTCAATCAGAAAAACTAAAAAAAATGTGGATGACTTTTCCTTCTGATATGAGGAGTTTACTAGATAATTTAATTAAAATGGTACCAGGCATTGTAATATTGATCAAAGGTGGCCTCGTGTCTAAAGCATTATATGATATTGATTACTTAGATTATGATATTGATATCACTGTGCCGGATGATCGTATCGACCAAGTGTATGAGATAATGGATGAATTTCATAGAAAAGAATCACGTGTGAACATGAAAAATGAAATTCTTCTTGCGCATGGTAAACTATATACCTTCAACGCATCAGGCAACACTTTCGATATTAATCTAAATAAATCGTCCAGACGACAACAATTATTTAATTCCTATGCAAACATTAAAGCAATTTATTATGATCCTTTTCATCAAACGCTCTATGATATGGGTGGCGCGCTAGAAGGCATCCATCAAAAGCGATTTATACCGCTAGTTAGCAGTGATAATCCTATGTCGATCATCAAATGTATCACGACCATTGCTAAACTAGCACAGAAAAACGTCGTGTGGAAAATGCATCTAGAAGATCGTGAGAAAATGCAAAGCGTGGCAAGTGAAGCCGCTAAACAGGTTGAGGCACAACAACGCATTAAACTTATCTTAAAAGAGTTTAGTAAATATTTGAACCTTAGCATTGACTTCAAAGTTAATTATTTACAGTCAATGAATTTATTTAATAATGAGTGCAAGACTTTGCTTGATATGGATGATCAGCAATTCAATCTATTCCTACATTTACTGAATGCCATCATTCAACCGGGAATGAAAAATTGTTTACCAGTCATCAATAAGATTGATAAATTAGTTCGAGGTGATAGTAGTTTAGAAATTCAACTTTTCAAAGACAAGTATGATGTAGACGCATTACTCGAGCAGCTTAAAGTAAATAAGTTGAATATTGGTGTGCCATTTTCTTTCATTATCCAAAAGCCCATCCAGTCAATTTCAATAAAAATGTGATCAAAATTCTTTTGTGGTCTAATACCGCCACCACAGCGCGTTAGCGTTTGGTGGCGTAAAAGACAGGTGCTGTCTGTCGCCTGGATTTTTTGACGAAGGCAAAAAATCTATATTGACTGCCTCGTGTGCAGTTGCTGGGATCTCGCATATCTGCTATTTTCCTAAGAGTAACCTGTGCAAATCCAAGGAAAGGATGGGTTCCTCATGTCTATGATCACGCGTCATGTCCTATCGCCCTTGCAAGTCATCGTTACCCTAACGCTCCTATTATGTGGCTGTTCTGATAAAGCCAGTCGCGAAGCGACAGGCTATGTGGAAGGCCGTTTCACGTATATTGCCACCAGCGTTTCGGGCGTCTTGAAACAATTGCTCGTTGCACGTGGTGCGCAAGTGACGAAGGGTCAAGTGTTGTATGCGTTAGAAGAAGAGCCGGAAAGCGATGCGTATAATGCGCAAATTGAAACACTGAAGCAAGCCATCGCCGGGCGCGATGCCTTGGAGGCGACATTGGTTTACAACAAGTTGACCTTTGAACGTTATAAAGTGCTCGTGCCTAAAAATGCGATTCAACAATCGGAATTGGATCGAGCCAAGTCAAATTATGACGCGGCACTCGCACAATTAGTCCAAGCAAAGGCGAATATTGCAGCGACGACAGCGACCTTAGCGCAATCTAAATGGACCAAAGATCAGAAAATAGGTTTTGCCCCTATCGCTGCAGTGGTGTTTGATACCTATTATCGTACTGGCGAATATACACTGGCAAAACAAGCGATTTTATCTTTATTAGCACCAGCAGATATTAAAGCGATTTTTTATGTGCCACAGCCGCAGCTGGGAAAACTAGCATTATCTAAGCCAGTCCAAGTGCGTTGTGATGGTTGTGACAAATGGCTGAGGGGCCATATCAGTTTTATATCGCCTAACGCCGAATACACCCCACCTGTCATCTTTAGTAATGACACCAACTCAAAGCTGATTTATAGGATTGAAGCGGAATTCGCCCCACAAGATGCGGTGCGTTTACATCCTGGGCAACCCATTCGTGTGCGCTATGACTGATTACGCCATTGATGTGCATCATCTTTATAAAAGCTTTGCCGGCAATCCAGCGGTAATTGATTTATCTTTGCGTGTGCAACGTGGCGAAATCATGGGGTTTCTCGGACCGAATGGTAGTGGCAAAACCACAACGATACGAATGCTTTGTGGGTTAATGATACCCGATTCGGGCAGTGGGACTTGTCTTGGTTATGATATCGTTCGCGATGCGGCAATGATTAAGCGCTTAGTCGGTTATGTGCCGCAGAATTTTAGTCTTTATCATGATTTAACTGTCAAAGAAAATCTCAAATTTATCGCGAGTGTTTATAGTGAATTGCCCTGTGATGCGCAAGTGGTGAAAATTATGCGTGAGCTTGATCTCACGCCTTATCAAGACGTGCTTGCGGCACGTTTATCAGGTGGGTGGAAACAACGATTATCCTTAGCAGCAGCGCTTATTCATGAACCGAAGTTACTATTGTTAGATGAGCCCACCGCAGGTGTCGATCCTAAAGCGCGCCGCGATTTTTGGGATGTCATTGCCAATCTTACCACGCAAGGCATCACATCATTGGTCAGTACACACTATATGGATGAAGCTGAGCGTTGCAATCATTTAGCCTACATTGTGTTTGGGCGTTTGATGGCGCAAGGTACAGTGCATGACATCATTCAAAAAGTAGGTTTAAAAGTGTGGACGACGAGCGGTATAGACTTGGTCAAACTCGCAGCGCAATTACGGATAATGCCGGGTGTGTCACAAGTGGTGGTGTGGGGAGATAATTTGCGCATTATTGTGCAAGATCAACAGGTGATGTCAGTCATTGCAGCGCGGTTTCCCAATTATCGATGGCACGAAGCTGAGGCCAATCTTGAAGAAGTATTTGTGCACTTGGTGTCTACACGGCAAACGGGGCAGGTGACAACATGAATCACTATTTTTCCTGGTCACGTTTACGAGCACTCATTATTAAAGAATTAATTCAATTCAAACGTGATCATAGTACCTTCGCGATCATCATCTTTTTACCGATAGTGCAATTGGCCTTGTTTGGCCTCGCCATCAATACTAATCCTAAGAATTTACCCACAGCACTGATTAATTTTGATGCGGGACCTTTTTCACGGACGTTGATTCATGATTTAGAAAATACCCAGTATTTTCGTTTCGATCATTATCCATCTTCAGAGGCCGAAGCGATACGCATGATGCGGCAGCATCAAACACTGTTTACACTGACGATACCAACCGATTATTCTCGCAAATTGGTACGTGGGGAAAAGCCCGAAGCATTATTAGAAGTGGATGGTACGGATCCAGTCTCTGTCGCTTATGCAGTTTCAGCTGCGAATAGCTTGATGAATAATGTATATCAATATAACCCTTTTCAATTCGATTTGATTGGGCCGCTGGCGAGTTTGAACGCGACCCCACCGCCAGCGCAGTTGACGATACATACGAAATATAATCCGAGTATTATTACGCAATACAATATTGTGCCTGGGCTGTTAGGCACCATTTTGACGCTGACTTTCGTCACTGTGGCTTCGATGGCACTCACACGAGAACGTGAGCGCGGTACGATGGAAAGTTTATTGGCGACCCCTTTGTTGCCAGCTGAAGTGATGGTGGGGAAAGCAGTGCCTTTTATTGTCGTAGGTTATTTACAAGTGATCATGATTTTATTGATCGCCACCGAATTGTTTGAAGTACCGATGCGTGGCAGTGTTTTGTTATTATTGGCGATCACTTTGCCGTTTATTCTAGCGAGCTTATCGGTGGGGATTACCATTTCAACTTTAGCTAAAACCCAATTAGAAGCCAGTCAAATGAGTATATTTTTCTTTTTTCCTTCTATGTTACTCTCAGGTTTTGCTTTCCCTTTTAGAGGGATGCCCCTATGGGCGCAATATTTAGGTAATGTTTTACCACTGACGCATTTTATCAATATGGTACGTGGCATCATGTTAAAAGGGATGCGCTGGACCGATGTCTGGGTAGATTTGCTGCCTATCTTCCTTTTCATGTTGATTATGGTGGCGATTGCGCTGAAGCGTTTTCGTCGTACGTTAGATTAATACATGGTTCTCGATCGTTTGACATCGAGGTATACGACTTGCGGTGTGTATGTAGCTACACACTTCATTAAATGAATGGATAACGCGCTATGACGCTAAAACATGAACTCGACGATTTATTTCACCCACACGTAGTCGCCATCATCGGTGCGACCGATCGCACGGATTCTGTTGGGCATAAAGTGATGAGTAATATGCGTCAGAGTCAATTCGAGGGTCGGTTGATTCCCATTAATCCTAAGCATCAGACCGTACAAGGGTTGCCATGTTTTGCTAGTGTGACCGATGTTACCGAGAAGATTGATCTTGCGGTGATTGTGACCCCGGCGCGGGAAGTCGTTGCCGTGCTCACTGCTTGCGGTGAGAAAGGTATCCGGGTTGCTGTGATCATTTCTGCAGGGTTTAGTGAAATGGGTGCAACCGGTAAGGTGTTAGAGAACGACGTGCTCAAAGTGGCACAACAATATGGCATCCGCTTCATCGGTCCCAATTGCTTAGGGATCATGGTGCCCAAATCCCACATGAATGCCACCTTTGACAATAACTTTGCATTGCCGGGTGATATTGCCTTGTTATCTCAATCGGGCGCCATTTGTGCGGCTATCTTGGATTGGTCACTCGAGAAGACCATTGGTTTTTCTGCCATTGTGTCCATGGGTAACAGCAGTGATTTGGATTTTGGCGATATGTTAACTTACCTCGCGCAAGATGCGAGCACTAAAAGTATTTTGCTCTACATTGAGGGTGTGCACTATCCACGTCGTTTTCTGGACGGCTTACGTGCGGCAGCGCGGGTAAAGCCGGTGATTGCGATTAAAGCCGGTCGAAATCCAAGCGGTGTGCGTGCCGTGCATTCTCACACAGGTGCGTTAGTAGGCGCCGATGATGTGTTCTCAGCAGCGCTGATGCGCGCTGGCGCTGTACGTGTACCGAATATTCAATCTTTATTTACGGCGACCAAGATTTTGTCGTCCCATTATCGGGTCAGTGGTAATCGATTATTGATTGTGACCAATGGGGGTGGGGCGGGTGTCATCGCTGCGGATCGCGCCAGTGAATTAAATTTAACGTTGCCAGCCTTAGGTCAGCAATTGTTAAATAAATTAAACGCAATATTACCGGCGCAGTGGTCACATCAGAACCCTATCGATATTTTGGGTGATGCACCCCCTTCGCGTTACGCGCAAGTACTAGAGGCGTGTCTCGCGGAGGATATATGCGATGCCATCCTGGTGATTTTGGTACCGGTAGCGATGTCGGCACCGCTTGAGGTCGCCGAGCAACTCTGCCAGTTTGCCAAAGAGAGTCACAAACCCATTATCGCCTGTTGGATGGGAGAAAAACACACACGATCTGCTTGGCAGTTGTTTGCTCGCCATCAAGTGCCTTATTTCAACACTCCTGAGCAAGCAGTCGACGCATTTTCCTATTTGGTCGATTACTACCATAACCAACAGATTTTATTGCAAGCGCCAGAACCCTTAGTGTTGAGTGTGGCGCCGGATATCGCCGGTGCCCATGATGTGGTAAATGCTGCGCTGGCGGCGGGCAGGGAAGTATTAACCTCCGTCGAATCTAAAGAAATCTTGAGTGCTTTTGATATTCCCGTTTCTGCGGTCAGCTTGGCGGCCACTGTGGATGAGGCGGTCCGTATGGCCGCTGCCTTAGGTTATCCCGTGGTGATGAAAATCAGTTCTCCGGACATTACACATAAACAAGATGTGGAAGGTGTGCGCTTGAATTTGCGTCATGACCAGGAAGTGCGCAGCGCATTTGAGTACATGATGCAGCAAGTAAAAACACGGCGCCCCGACGCCACGATCGAGGGTGTCACGCTTGAGCGCATGATGCTGAATGCGAATAACCGTGAACTAATGATTGGTGTGGCACGTGACAATGTCTTTGGGCCAGTGATTAGCTTTGGGATGGGTGGGAGTTTGGTTGAAGTCATCCGCGATCGTGCAGTGGCACTGCCGCCGCTCAATCATTTTCTTGCGCAACAACTTATCTCGCGTACCAGGGCGCTCAAATGGTTGGGTGCGTTCAGAGGGCAGCCCCCGGTGAATTTAGATGCGTTGATTCATGTGTTGTTGCGTGTGTCCGATATGATTCACGCATTACCCCAATTAGTGGAGATGGATATCAATCCTTTGCTCGCCAGTGATCGTGGGGTGATTGCGGTGGATGCACGCATCATTGTTGAGAAGGTTGTGAAAGAGTAATATTTGCACACAGGCATGGGCACGAAAAGCAAAAGCCGGGCACGGGCACGAAAAGCCTGCACCCCCTCGAGACAGCGCCCTTCGAGACGACACTTCGTGTCGCATCAAGGACGCTTCCTCGGGGCGAACGGGTTTGGCTTTGCTATTGCTTGGTGAGCGAGTATAATTTTCACCTTCATGGAGTGTCATCCCAGGGATGTCAAACTCAATACAATAAAAAAAATACACAAATGAGGGTCCTTTCCATGAAAAAAATGCTCAGTATCTTAGCGCTTGCTGGTTTAATCGCTGCGCCACTCACCGTATTTGCGGCTGATAGTGCGGCTGGTTATTATAGTACCAAGCATCCACAAGCCGCGGGTGCAAATGCGAGTGGCACGCACCACCACATTACCAATATCAAGGTGGTCAATAATAGTTCTTCCACGATTTATGCGACTGTCCCTGGCACGCCAGTGTACGATATGCTTTATCCTAACGAAACTGATCACATCTACAATGATAACCCCAGTATCTATTGGACCCATTTACGCATTTTAAATCGTTACCAAGATAACTATAATCCTATTTTTGACGGCGATGTCTGTCCTCGTGCCGTTTTAAATGTTTCAGGCGGTCCAGGCGGCTATTCAGTGTCGCTAGACAGTAGCGATTGTTAAACATTAAGGGGTTTTTATGACGTTAGTATCACGTTTAATTTTGATTGGTGGCAGTTTGTTGGCGCTAAGCGGTTGTGTAGAAAAAGACTTTTACGCCTTGGATTACTACAGTAGTGGTGGTCAGGAAGGCTATACCAGCCATGTTAGCAAGCATCATCATCGCCATCATCGGGATGCGGGTTATAGCAGCAGTCAGTCGCATGCGACGAGCAGTAGCTATAGCAATAGCACAACCGCTGATGACACGGGTTATAGCAGCAGCAAGACACCCGCCGCAGACACGGGTTACAGCAGCAGCAAGACGCCGGTAGCAGATGCTGGCTATAGCAGCAGCAAGACACCCGCTGCGGACAGTGGTTACAGCAGTAGTGTCAGCCACAACAGTGGGTATTCTTCCTCGGTTGGCGCAAATCATGGCTAAAGGGGTGTTAGTACTTTCCTCTTAGGCATGTTGCTTCCCTGCGTTTTATCAACCCGCGCTGAGCAAGTATCGCAGGCGCGGGTTTGGTATCTAGTGGTTCTCCATGCGCTCCCTTTAGAACCCCGTCATATTGACAGTGGTTTTCACTGAATTGGAAATAAAACAATTCGCGTGTGCTTTGTGAAACATGTCAGCGAGTACGTTTGGTTCAGGTTGTTTGCCTTCGGCAAAACGCACCTTGGGTGTAATCGTTAATTCAGTGATGGCCATTTTCCCTTCGGCATTTTTAGCCAGGGTGCTCGAGGCGGTGGCTTGATAATCGTCCACCGTGAAGCCTTTCATAGCGGCAATATGCAGGAAAGTGAGCATCAAGCAGCTAGACACTGCGGCGGTGAATAATTCTTCTGGATTCACCAATTGCGCATTACCAGCATACTCAGGCGCGCTACTTCCTTTAAGGCTGCTGCCGCTACCGAACTGAATGGTGTGAGTGCGATCATAATCTTTGACGGTGAATGGTGTATCGTTACGTTGCCAAGCGATATTTGCGATGTAAGTCATTTTCAATCCTTCTAGATGATCAAATGTTATGGTGTTAAACGGCTAAAACTGCGATCAGAACAAGATTGCAGTCATCCTTGTTTCTTAGAGGTCTGATACCGCGACCATTACCAGGTTAAGCCTATTCGACTGTGTAAGTAACAGGTGACAATGTCACCGCCACCTGATGCGATGACATTGTCACAGACAAAAAACACTGTTGACTGACTTAGCGTGGTTGTTTGCGTGGTCAACCAGCTTGCAGGAGATCAATCGGGTGGGGCTTTACGGAAACTTTTGACGACTTTATGCGTTTTATTGTTGACGATTTCACCGTTTAAATTACCAAATTTACCCTGTGCTTTTATCAGCATCCAATTGTAAAGCTCATCAATGTCATCGCCACTCTCGTGGGCGATTTCATCTTCATCGAAGTAAATTGTCGCTGTGAACCGGTGTGGCATACGTCCCCCTGCCAAATAGATTCTCCAATATGGGTAGTATAACTGAACAATTAATGAGCGCAAAGAGATGGTATCGGTTATCGAGATACATATAATTTATTAAGAGATAAAAATTGTCTGCTACTGTCTAATTAATTGTCATATCATTTGGCGGTAAAACGATCGATTAAATCATCGGCGAATGACAAAATAGCATTTGCTGATCTGATTAAATCACGCGACAAAAGTGTGGGTTACGCTTTGATGTTGACGCTGTTATTTATCATAGCCACGCTTCTAAGGCGAAATAGTGTGAATGGGCAATCCACGTATATTGCGATCTTCAAATTAATTGGTACTTTGACTGCATCCATTTTTTGTTTTTTACAACTGACAACAGAACGACAAATGGATCTAACTAAATTGACAAGGATGTATCGATGAAAGAAATCGTGTTAATGACATTTGGGACAACAGGTGATATCCATCC
Source organism: uncultured Coxiellaceae bacterium (assembly GCA_964648015.1). Taxonomy (GTDB): domain Bacteria; phylum Pseudomonadota; class Gammaproteobacteria; order DSM-16500; family DSM-16500; genus Aquicella. The sequence continues at coordinate 33,627 of CAZYKO010000007.1, read as the reverse complement.
TTTTTTAGCACTTAGTATTGCACTGCAAAACCGCGGCCATCAAGTGACACTGATTAGTTATGATATATATCAAGAAATGGTTGAGCGTGAAGGTATAAAATTTATTCCATGTGATTCAAGCGAATATCGGGAAACAGTTATCCGCCAAGATGTTAACCATCCTGTGAGATTTATGAATAACGTGGGACGGGTGGTTCTCGCATCGATGCGTGATTCATATCATATCCTTGCTAATCAATTCAATCCAAAAAATATCGTTGTTTTGGCCCATTTCCCGTTAGTTATTGGTGCCAGAATCGCTCAAGAAAAATTTAAGTTTCCTCTGATTAGCGTCTGTTTATCACCTGCCGCGATATTGAGTACAATTAAGCTGCCGCATTTACCTATGCTTCCCTCCTTCGCGCAAAATTGTCCTTATATCATTAGGCGGGCATTTTTGAGCTGCATTGAAAAATATATGGATTATTTATTTCTATCTCAAATAAATCAGTTTCGACATGAGCTAGGCTTAAATCGTCTTAACAATATGTACCAATGGTTGCCATCGGTCGATAAGATAATCTGTTTATTCCCCAAGTGGTTTGCTGAAATTCAATCAGATTGGCCCCCGCAAACTCAGCAAACCGGATTTATTGAATTCGTTGAAACAAAAAAGGAATGTCTGAGTGATGCTTTAATTAAATTTTTAAATGCCGGTTCGTCACCAATTGTTTTTACATATGGTTCTCAGCTTGTGCCAGATAAAGATTTTTTTAACACATCAATCGAAGTGATTAATCAGTTAGGGTTGCGTGCACTCATTCTGACTAATTATCCAGAAACACTACCGCCACTGCCTAATAACATTATGTCTATTGATTATGCACCGTTTCATTTGCTGATACCTCGCACATTAGCCATTGTGCATCATGCTGGGATGGGTACGATGATACAAGCGCTGGCAAACAAAGTTCCTCAGCTCGCTGTGCCACATAGCACCGATCAGTTTGAAAATGCATTTCTTATAGAAAAACTAGGGTTTGGATTATCTTTATTACCAAAAAATTACAGTGTCAATTTATTGAAAAAGAAAATTACAATATTAATTAATTCAACCGAAATACGTCAAAACTGTTGTTTATATTCAAAACTCATCGATTTTGATTCAACAAAACAAGAAGTATGCGAAATCATTGAAGAAATAATGGCGAAATGAATAGCGATAGATGCCGAAAAAGTAGACTGTAAGATAATGTATCAAGCCGCACGTTTATACACTTTCATGCACAGTCATCATCACATCTCGATTAAGACGATGTAGGAACAAGTTTTCATTTTCAAGCGTCGAAGTAGATGTAAGGTTTAAGTTGTAGCGTAAAGCAATCATTGCGATAGCAATCGTCATTTCCAGCATGGCCAAGTGTCGTCCAAGACAAACATGTTGACCCGCGCCAAAAGGTAAATACGCAAATCGATAATTTGTGTCATGTTTTTTTAGAAAGCGACTTGGATCAAAACCCTCTGGATTTGGCCAATATTGCGGTAAACGATGAATTTGATAGATTGGGATTAAGATAAAATCGCCTTTCGAAATCTTGTATTGACCAATATGATCATCTTCAAGTGCAATTCGTGGGAGAGCAAATATAGGCGGATGTAATCGTAACACTTCCTGAATTACTGCACGTGTATAATGCAGGTTTGCTAGTGTATCGAGCGTAATTTTATTGTTGCCTAACAGTTTAGTCACTTCTTCACGGATGTGTTGAAATATTAAAGGGTATTGCGATAAATAGACAAGTGTTCTGACTAAAATAGAGGTTGTTGTTTCTTGTGCAGCAAAGAAAATAGTTAACGTCTCACTGCGAATTTTATCGTGTATATGTTCAGTGACATGCTGCGCTTGATAGGCTTCAGCAAGTTTCTTTACAACATTATTTTCACTATTTTGAGATGCAAGGCACTTGTTGACCAATGTATCTCCAAGCAGAAGTAATTCTTTTTTAGATTTTCGGTATTGGCGATTCATTAATAGATAAGCTCGACCAAAGAAGATTTTAAAAAAAGCTGATTTATTGAGTGCGGTAACATATGAAACATCATCCATCGCGGCAAGGCATTTGTTCATATCAATGTCCACGCCTGCAAACATCGTCTCCAATAAGGTTCTTAATGCGAATTTATTCATTTCTATCGAAATATTAATCGGTATCTTCTCATTTGCATTCTTCTGCCAACTATTTAATAAACTCGTCATAACCGATATAACACAATCAATGTGTTTCTTAACAGCCTCTTCATTAAATGAAGTGTTGAGTATCATTCTATCTTGTTTCCAAACATTATCTTCGGCAGTAAAAAGACTATATTTTTTTAAAATATTTTCCAGCACAAGAAATTCGATAGGCGCGTGTCTAACATAGTTATCTTTTTTGTCTACTAACACATGTTTGATAAATTCTGGTTTTAGAAATATATGTGTATTGACAATAAACCAATTGATGTTGAATGTGTCACCATTTTTGTCGATCAGTTGGGTAAAGTAACCAAGTAAATCTTTTTTGCCAGCACGTAAAAATGTCATTAGATTTAAAAAAGATCGAATAATCATTAGTGAAGGTTCCTTTTAAAATATCGATGAATTCACTTATATTCAAAAATGCGGCTGACGTTCCTGCGCTTCCTATCAAGTAAAAACATCTATTTTAAAGCTATGGAGAAACACATTGTCCGCTCATCCATCGTGACTGGATGGCGGTATCAATGGGTGAAAGGGAAGCAATCTTGTCACAGCAAACGCATGTGTGGAAAAGTAACTGAATTTAGCAATCATCAGTAATAGGGCAAGCATACGCCGTGAAATTTTTACAGGCTTTTGTTCGGATAAGTAGCGCGGGTTTTCTAATAATTTTAATGTAGCAAAGCCAAATAATAATGGCATGGCCAGTGTACTGCGAATCGTTTTATGCTCAATGTGTAACATATATTGCCAGCCAGCTTGTAGGTCGCGCACCGCTTTATTTCGCCACGCTGCAACGATAGGTGCTAATTCATTTAACTGGTCTTGTAACATCATGGGATGCATCCCTCGCGCCTTTATTTCATCGAGTGGTAAAAAACATCGATAATGGGCGATATCGCGAGGAAGATCACGTAAAATATTCGTTAATTGTAGTCCTTGTCCAAAACGAATTGCTAAGGGTCGTAATTCATCCAGTGAACGTTGACTATAATTGGGGATTTTGCTAAAGCAAAGTTTTGTCCAAAATTCGCCAACGCAGCCGGCGACTAAATAAGTATAGTGATCTAATTCTTTTGCCGTTGAAATGCACTGCATAGATTTTTTGTCAAAGGTTTCCAATTCGAGACATTGTCCTTGAACAATATGTCCGAAGACTTCAAGAATATTTTGCTTTGATTCAACATCTAATTGTGAAAATGCTGTGATGACTAAATCAAAATCAGTCAATAACAACTGTTCGCCTGTCGTTTCAGGAAACGCGGATAAAACCGGTTTTAATAAATCTTTTGCTGATTGATTGGATTGAACGGCATCAAACATGCCGCGAATCGTTGATGAGCATGTCGTTACTGGCAGTTTCACTTCATCAGCGACTGAATCCGTTGCTCTTGCTAACAAATAGGCAATGGTAATAGGCCAACGAACAGTTTCTGGTAAGGCGTGAATGGTCAGATAAAATGAGCGCGCTGTCTGTTTTAAAAGATGATCAAGCGTTTGTGCAATCATTGCCATCTCATTATGTCCATCCACGAATGATTATCATAACCGATATCATCATGACTGAGCAAAGCCAGTAAGACATGCGGGCTTGCAAACGATCAAGAAAAAGTTCGTAAACGTAAAGGTTCTAAGGCTCTTCAAGGCGGCACGACGTTTTTGGCCATGCCACCTATTAAACGAGGGTGTTACAGGTCTGGGTCGGTGACAGCGACCGCATGAGAGATGGTTTTTAAAAATTGGCGCATGATTGTCGGGTTGGCTGCAACCACGTTACCGGTTTTGAGATAATCTTCACCACCGTGTGGGTCACATACCATACCACCTGCTTCTTTCACTAATAGAATTCCGGCGGCAGTGTCCCAAATCTTTAAGCCCAGTTCCCAGAAGCCATCTAAGCGGCCACACGCCACATAGGCGAGATCTAAAGTGGCAGCGCCAGAACGCCTAAAGTCACTACAAATAGGTAACACTGCTTCTAAAATTTTGCCTTGGGTCGGGTTGTCAGCGTCGTCATGACGATAAGCAAAACCCGTACCAAACAAACACTCTGGTAAGTGTTTACGTTCACTAACGCGAATTCGTTGCTCATTCAGCTGAGCACCTCTGCCGCGACTGGCAGTGAAAAGCTCTTGACGGATAGGATCATAAATCAACCCATGCTCGATGCGGTTTTTATGCATGACGGCAATGGAGATGGCAAAATGGGGATAACCGTGAATGAAATTGCGGGTACCGTCAATAGGATCGATAATCCATTGATATTCATCACCATCATGTTCACCACTTTCTTCAGCTAAGATGCTATGGGAAGGGTAAGCTTTTTTGATAATGGCAATAATTTCTTGCTCGACGCGTTGGTCAATTTCTGTCACAAAATCATTTGGATGTTTTTCGGCAATTTTGATAGTTTTTAATCGGCTCATCGATCTGACGATGATATTGCCAGCAGTACGTGCTGCCTCGGTGGCTATATTGAGTAATGGTCCGCGCATAATGTTAGGAATTTTTTATTAGGTTGAGTTAGGGCAATGATAAAACGAATAGTCTATAGATACCAGTTCTAATCGCAAATTCCTTGTACGCTTGCGCTTGGGTCGTTGCAGGCTAGGTGGTGAATCTCCCCAATAAACATCCCCATCATGTAAGGTTAGCGGGTACCGCTGTCATGGCTGTACATATATTTTGCTGTTGCTGTCGTGAGGGTCAACACTCAGTTGGCTGATCAGACGGTGCGTGTGTGCTCTTTCTGTACCTTGGCGATGGGCTAGGCTACAATCTCTGCCTAAAATCACCAACAAAAAGACGTGTCATTATGCTTGATCAGATTCGAATCATTTTAGTGAATACCTCACACCCGGGGAATATAGGTTCTGCCGCACGTGCGATGAAGACCATGGGCTTGAGTGAACTGGTACTCGTTTCCCCCGCGGACTTCCCGCATCCTAAAGCGCAAGAAATGGCGTCAGGCGCAGGCGATATCCTTGCATCGGCGACGGTGGTCGATACCCTGGCAGAAGCTATTGCTGACTGTACCTTGGTGGTGGGTACCAGTGCGCGATCGCGTACGATTCCTTGGCCACTACTCAGTCCACGTCAGATGGCTGAAAAATTACACAGCGAGTCACCTGCGGGTGGCACGATGGCTTTGGTTTTTGGGCGCGAGCAATCCGGGCTGAACAATGAGGAATTACAGCAATGTCACTTTCATGTACAAATTCCTGCCAATCCCGCTTACAGTTCTTTGAATTTGGCGTCAGCGGTACAAGTGCTCGCTTATGAATTGCGCGTCGCTAGTTTGCAAGAAGACGTGGGTGCGGATGCTTGGGATTATCGTTTGGCCACAGTGGATGAAATGGAAAAGTTTTTTACCCATTTACAATCGGTCTTGGTGGCCATTGAATTTTTAAAATTGAGTGCGCCACGTAAACTCATGACGCGTATGCGGCGCTTGTTTTTGCGCGCACGACCCGATGCCATGGAAATGAACATGCTGCGTGGCATGTTAACCGCCATTGAGGAAACCATCGGGAGCACTAACCAATGGAAGCAATCGAGTTAACCATTCGCTGTTTGTAAAGACTCATTGCGTGCGTTGACTCAGCATATCGCGGCGATAGATCGCAAATTTGTATTCATTTTTGTGTTCAATGGTTTTGACATAATGGTATGGCAGCCAAGCCGCTTTGAAGTGACTGTATTGCGATAAAATCTTGAGATAATCCAAGGATGCATCACGACCATATAGGGTAGGGTAACGTGATTGATCAACATAAATCAGATCTGGTTTGTTGTTGTTGATATCCTCAGCTAAGAGGTCAACAAAAAATAATTCATCACGTCGTTGTTGTGCGCTTAAGGGAATTGAGGGATTTACCGCGTAATAATGATTCATCCAAGCCAGAAATTGTAGGCGTGAGGCATGTATAGCACCAGCATGCTCTAAAATCGAAACCATATATGCTGCTTTACTTGAGAAAAAATAAATGGGGCGACCTTTTTCGCTGGCGCGTAACTCGCTGATTAATGGTTTGGTTACCTCATATTGAAGATCGCCATAGAGATAGTATTGCATGAGGAAAATAAAAGGATAGGCAAAAATCATCGCGCCTAGGAGCCATGAAAATAAAAGGTGGCGCGGATGCTGCTGACCCTTAGTGAGAAATAAGCTATACAGTAACGAATATAAGAGAAGCGCAATACTCAAAGCCGGTAATAAGTGATAGAACCAGCTAATTTGCTGCACAAGATACGCCAAAAAAAATCCGCATAAGACAATGATGAGGATATGGCAGAGTTTTTTATAAGGATTGTTGGCCAAAGGTATTAAATAAAATATCGGGGCTAACACAATAAACAAAATCAAGGGATGCATCAGCATGATCTGCCATGGTTGCCTAAAGCATTGATAATAAAAGCGGGTAGCAATAGCGATGACAACATGATTGTATTCTGGATGAAAAGCTTCAATGCCGATGAGGTAAGTCACGATAAAAAGAATGATACTGAAGGTTTCGGGTCGCAGCCAACTGAATCGCATTCTCAAGTTTTTGTTTAGTGATAAAAAAATATATGCTTCTACTAAAACGAGCGTCATCAGGTAGAAAGGCTTTATAGCAAAACCGATACCTGCCAGGAGGCCAATGCCTATGGCGTAAGCGCGTGATAATTCTTTATGGTCGAGTCTTAAACTTACCAGTAGAAAATAGGGCATCGTGAAATAGACTATCAAGCATTCACGTTGTCCGAATTCATTTAAAGGTAAAATCAAATACACAAAAAACAAAGTAAAAAGAAATAACGCAGCAACGATTTCATCGTCTTTAAGAAAAATGCGTTTTACTAAAAAATAACAGAGTGTGAGTGAGAGCGTGGCCAGTAAAAAAATATAGATGCGTAATGCAACGATGGTTTTGAGTGCAAAAATCTGTTGTAGCATCACTGCTGGGGTATATAAATAAATTGAAAGCGGTGGATTGATTTCAAAAAAATCTTTTACATAGTGACCGCCAGTTAATACCACGCGGGCGAGATGCATTTGCCAGCAGACATCGCCTTTCAATAAGAGTTGGGTTTGCACGAGCCACGCGAGAATATAAAAACAAAACAGCGTGATTGAAAATACATATTTTTGCAGATGGCTTAAATTCACAAATGACCACTCACAACATACTGCCCACCTAAAGGCAAAAAGCCTAAATACTTTTCCAAAAAACGCAGTTGCTTGAGAAAAGCGGGGAAAAATAATGTATAGGATGACTTGACGGATTGAATGCCTGCTTGCTTAAACAAAGCGTTTAATTCAGCAGGTGCCAATAATACGGCATCAGCGTCAAATGGGCAGGTATGGACTAAATACCTAGTGACTAAATTATAAGGATTATGCTCAAACACCACGATAGTAGCGCTGCTGGTGGCTGCATGTACGATCATCGCCATGATGTCGGCACGCATCAGTGGTGGAATGTGATGAAAAACATTTGAAACAAAGATGACATCAAATGCCTTGGGTTTAGTAATTAAATCATCCGTGGTAAAAAAATCAGCGCTGGGGAGCTGCTTTTTTGCATAGCCTAAACTTTTTTGTGACGTGTCGCAGCCAGCGATACGCGCATCGGGAAAATATTTTTGTAAAAACACACTCGATCTGCCAATGCCACAACCAAAGTCCAAGATTGAAGTTGGGGGTACTTTTAATAAATTTTTGAGTGTGGCCACTTTATATTCTGCAAAATACGCATTATCTTTTTCGAAAAAATTGAGTTGCTTAGTCAGTATGCTATTGTAATCTTCTGCTATTTCATCAAAATTAGTCGGGGTCATCCATGTAATTCCGTGTCAATGATGTATCGTGGCCTTCTTTTGACTTCTAAATAAATTTTGGCTAAGTATTCCCCGATGATGCCCGTTGATAATAATTGAATGCCACCAATAAAGCAGAGCGGCACCATTATCGATGCCCAGCCTGGCACGGTATGCGAAAACAATTTAGCTATCACAACGAATACGGCGAGTCCTAGCGACAAAATAAAAGAAACGACACCTAAAATTAAAATAAAGTGTAGTGGTACATGGCTGAATGAAATTAAACCGTCCCAGGCTAGTTTGACCATTTTACTCAAGGGATATTTTGTTTCGCCATAGAGGCGCGGACGTCGATCATAATATACCTCACTGGTTTTGAACCCGATGAGCGTGACAATGCCACGTAAAAATACATTGCATTCTTGAAATTGGTTTAATTGTTGCAATGTCTTACGACTCAGTAAACGAAAATCAGCGTGATTATAAATAAGCGATGAGCCAGTGCGGCGCATTAATTGATAGAAGGCGAGTGCGCTCATGCGCTTGAAAAAACCATCTTTGTTGCGGGATTGTCTTACGCCATAAACGATATCGCTACCCTGTTTGAAGTGTTCCACCATGACTTTAATTGCTTGAATGTCATCTTGTAAATCAGCGTCGATGGTCACAGCGCAATCCACTTGATCTTTGATGTGTAATAGGCCTGCTAGGAGTGCATTTTGATGGCCAGCGTTTGTGCCTAAACGTAATCCTTTAATGTGTTTATCAGCTGTATGTCGCTCAACAATAATATCCCAAGTTTGGTCTTGGCTGCCATCATCGACACAATATAAGAAGCTATCGTCTGTGATGTGTTTATTTGCGATTAAGTCTAATAACAGTGCCGCTAATTTATTTAAAGAATCGGGTAAAACAGATTGTTCGTTATAACAAGGAATGATAATGGCAAGACGAGGAATATTTGTTAAATCAGAGGCAGTCATCAATACTCCTTAGGGTCTTTGCCTTTTGTCGCAAGCAAAGAAATACCTGACTGATGTTGGGATACCCGGCGAAAAGTTGGGTGCCATTGATACTATCAAAAATGCTCAGTGTGTTCAAGATGGCCAACTTCTGGCGTTTCATATTGGAAACAAACAAATGGCACCGATGACAAAGTTAACTGTCCTCCTAGCGTGAGAACGACCTTGAGCTCAGAAGGGGGCACTGTATAATACCCCAAAAATACCGTGCCACAGGCCCCTATGGAACCGATATGACCAAGCCGATCTATCTCGATTATGCAGCGACGACCCCAGTCGATCCACGTATCGCCAATAAAATGCAGGCATGCTTGCTGTCTGACGACATGTTTGGCAATCCTGCATCACGACATTTTTATGGGCAGAAAGCCCAGGTCGCCATAGCGCAAGCACGTGATCAAGTTGCGCATAGCATCCATGCCACGCCGAGCGAGATCATCTTCACTTCAGGCGCCACGGAATCGGATAATCTCGCGTTAAAAGGCGCCATGCGACTCTATGCGCGCAAAGGTAATCACCTTGTCACGATGGCGACCGAACATAAAGCGGTATTGGATAGCTGTCAGTATCTAGAAAAACAGGGCGTGCGGGTAACTTATCTGACGCCATTACCTGATGGTCGTGTCGATTTAGACGCTTTGCAGGCGAGTTTGTGTCCTGAGACGGTATTGGTTTCCATCATGCATGTGAATAATGAAACGGGGGTGATCCAACCCATCGAAGCCATCGCTGCGTTGACTGCGGCACGGGGCATTCTATTGCATGTGGATGCCGCCCAAAGTTTGGGTAAGCTCCCTATTGATGTGCAGCAAGTTCCTATCGATTTGTTATCCCTCTCAGCACACAAAGCCTATGGCCCTAAAGGGGTGGGTGCGCTTTATTTACGGCAAAAACCTCGAGTGCGGGTAGAGCCGCTCATTCATGGCGGTGGCCATGAATTAGGGATGCGTTCGGGCACACTTGCAACGCATCAAATCATTGGGATGGGTGAAACGTGTGCGCTCGCCGTTCAATCCATGGCCGAGGAAACTACACGCATTGCACACCTACAGCAACGCTTGTTAAGCGGGCTAGCTGTCATACCCAACATCGTGGTGAATGGTGACCTTCAATATCAAGTGCCGCATATACTCAATTTACGCTTTAAAGGGATGCTGGCTGATGCGCTGTTGACGCTACTGCCCACCGTGGCAGCTTCGACCGCTTCTGCGTGTCAGGGGTCAGGAGCGGAAGGCTCTTATGTCTTGCGTGCGATGGGGCTGACGGAGGAGGAAGTGAAGAGCTCAGTGCGTTTATCTTTGGGACGTTTCACCACACAGGATGATATAGATCAAGTTGTCAGGATGGTGACAGCACTCTTTGATGCTGCCTGAACGTTGTCGATAGTGCTTGACGACCCCCGGCTGCTACCGCCTATCATATAGGCATGACACTTCAAGATGCGATTTTTATGGAGCCAATTCATGGCGCATTTTAAACGCATTTCCAACAAACAGAATCAAAATAGAACAATTTTCATCACGCATTTACAATCAAGATTTTTAAACAATCTCGTAGCGAACCTTTAAAATCTCGCATCTTGAAGTGTCATGAGGAATGAATTTTCTAAATGTAATGCATTAGCAGAAAAGGAATTCAATATGAAAAGTTCACTGAGAATTAATACGTTAGAAGAGTTGCAGTTGGGTCGTCATTGGCGAAGCTTACTCTTTTGGGGCATCTTGTTACTGATATTGGGTGTTGCCGCACTAGCTGCCGCTACCTTTACCACCTTGGCATCGGTCGTGATGTTGGGTGTGATTCTTCTCATTGGTGGCTGCGTCATTTTAGTGGATGCCTTCACCAATTGGTGGGGACGTTGGGGTGGTTTCTTCTTGCATTTACTCATTGGTATCTTATATGGCGCGTTGGGTGTGACGCTGATCCAAAACCCAGTGTGGGGATCAGCAACGCTCACCCTCATGATCGGTATTTTCTATCTGGTGCTCGGCTGCTTTCGTATTATTTATTCTTTGGTCTATCGCATTGGACCTTGGGGATGGGTGTTATTTAGCGGTGTGATTTCCGCATTGTTAGGTTTCTTGATTTTGAATCATTGGCCGAATTCTAGCCTCTATATCATCGGTTTATTCATCGGCGTAGATCTATTATTTGGTGGTTGGGCTTATATCATGATGGCCCTGGGCTTGCGTTCGCTCACTAAGGCTTAGTCTATTTCTGCGGCGCTAAAAATGCCACACCAATACGAATGGGTGTGGCATGGGGTCGCGATCTCACCCAATCGAACACCATCACTTGATGATCGGACACGGTTGGAAATGCTTTCAACACTTTGGCAGGTATTGCTGTATCCTCTCCATTAATTTCCCAGACCAATAGTCCACCATGCTGCCGTAAATCGTTCAGATGAATCCACGGTGCGCGTGCGGCATTAAATTCAGGGAAGATACTTGGATGGTCTGTTGAGTAGAATCCGATATTTGTGCCCAACCAACGATCACCTGCCACATAAGCGAGCTTGGTGTGATAACGCTCAGTCCATGCTTGCGTTAATCGAGAGGCGATTTCTTTGCCAGGAAAATTGGCGCTAGAATTTTTAGCGACCTGTGTCACGTAAACACTGTAGCCGATTAACAAACTGCCCATCGCGAATAATGTGAGCGTGATGAAGCGATAGAGACTAGCGTGGCTGAGTGATGGTTGCCAGTACGCGAGCCATAAAATGCTCCACAAGGACAAGAGAGGCATCCCCCAGCCTGCACGTAGGGTGATCCCCAGGCAGAGTGATAGGCACAGTGTGATGAGGAATGGCCCTAAACCGATAATGAGTAAAAATCGTCGGTCGCTAGCAGACGCGTGATGGCTAGCGATTGCTGGCGTGCGCTGGCTGCCGAGCGTGAGACCCATCAGTAGCGCCGGTAAGAAGGCGAGTAATTGCTGCCAGGCAAAATTCGCTGGGTAGAGCAGGTGATTCGTCCAATGACTGACATTGCCTGCACGCTTAAATACGTAATTGATGGTGATAAAGTCGTGATGACATAACCACACCATGTGTGGGAAGCAAATGACACTGAATAACAGTAACCCGACATACGGTGGCACGGTTGTCAATTGTTGACGATGCTTAGGATCAACGAACAACAACGTTGCCATGGGCGCGAGCAAGACCGCGGTGTAATACTTCGCCATCATGCCCAACGCAGCAAAAAGACCGGTGAATAGCCATTCAACGATTTTTGCAGGATAACGAGGGGATAAGGCGCGATAAAAATAATAAGTGGTGAGTGTCCATAAACTCAATTCTAATGTGTTGTCATTAAAATCGATGGCGTGAAAATTATAATACTGCACGACTTCAAGCATCAGCACCGCAATGAGCGCATGCGCAGGTGAGAGTATTTCTTTGGCTAACCGCCAGACAGCCCAAAAACACAGGATTACAGAAAGCTGGCTGAATAAATAAATCATCCAACCGGATGCATCACTCCAATGAACAGCAAGTGCTGTTAACCAACCATTTAAAAAAGGATTTTTATCATAACCCCATTCTAGTTGGTGACCCCACATGGCACCTTCAAGTGAATCTAATGGCAGATTGTGACGGATGAGTGCGGGTACTAATGTCCAAGCGATGAGATGGATGCTTAAAAACGCATACAGCCAACGATCAGTACGTATGTGAGTCGTCAATGGGTTTTGCATACTTAAACAATTTTGTGAGAGTTAAACGTGCCGTCATTAAACTATAAGCCTTCGCAAAAGGCAATCTGCGTTGCCATCGTCTGTTGAAGTAAAACACTTTCAAAACTATTTCATCTCTGTTATAAACGCAGAGATTTTGCAGGACGAAATTTAAACATCAACTATTATCACTGTGACGCTTGCGTCATATACAGCGTGGGATGAATTGTTCATTTAAACATTCACACTGAACACGACATTAATCGTTAATGAGTGCTAGCTTTGCTTAGCGTAAGTGACTCTCGCATGAGATAGCTCACTCCGTGTTTGCACTCATATGTTTCTACCAGGAGATTTTTTTATATGCAATTAAAACGCATTGTTATCGCGATGAGTTTACTTGGATTGATTGCGGGTCCTCTTTATGCTGCCAATAGTAAACCGGTGGGTGCGCCAAGCAAAAGCCAGCGCGCACATACACCCCCAGCCACGGTGCCATCTTTAGAAGAATTGGGCGCCTCACCTACCGCACTTGAAGCCAATTCGTCATGTGCCATTACCCATTATGATTTAATTCTCTATAGCATGACGCAAAGTTTTGCGCGTGCCATGCCAACACCGTGCAGTAATCATTTTAATAGTTTGGATATTAGTGGCGGTATCAATGTAGATGTAGGTAAATGGTATGATCATCACACGCATTATCAAGGCGAAAATTACAAGCACTTCGCACTGAATGACGCATATCTGAATGTCGGTGCGCGCGTCAATCCGTGGACGGAAGCGTTGGTGAGTTTGAGTTATGGCAATCCGACACGGGCTTACCACCGTTATGCTTCCCGCTATGAATATAGCAGCGTGTATGAAGCTGATCGTGTGAATCTAGAACAAGCTTATTTTACGATTGCCGATTTCGAAGAATCACCACTCTTTTTCCAATTTGGTAAACAATTCCAAGATTTCAGTCGTTACGATATTCATCCCATCACGCGTAGTATGACGCAAGTGTTGTCGGAAACCTTAAGTACCGCGGCGAAAGTGGGCTTCATCGTGCCTATGGGTATCAATGGTGCCATCTATGCGTTCGATAACACACTCGCTAAGTACCATTATCATAATCATCAAGTAAATTATGGTGCGTCATTAGGGATTGATCAGCCTGGTGATTTCTTTGGTTGGGATTTGGGCGTGGGTTATATGCATAACCTCATTAGTGCCCAGGACGTTGCGCATGCCGTGACGCTCTTTACGGGTAGCGGACGTTATCATCGCAGTGTCGGTGGACTTGCCGTGTATGGGGATGTGAATACCGGGCCGTTCTACTTCAGCTTCCGCGCCACAACGGCGATGAAGCATTTTAGATATACCGATTTACCACGCTATGGCGCATCCAATTTGGTCGCTCCTTATGTGGTCTATCATAATGCCAAAGGTGCTAAACCTTGGGCCTACGGTGCGCAAATTGGCTTTGGGTTTGACAATGTGTTGTTCTTCCCCTGTTGTCAGAAAGCACAAAATCTTTATCTAGGTTATCAGCACTCGCATCAAGCGGTGGCGATTGGCTTACCTCAATCACGATGGTTGGCGGGTTATAACATTGATGTGTTCAAAGGCACGAACTTTGCGTTTGAGTGGAACCGTGACTATGCTTATGCACAATCACGTGGCGGCCAACGTTGGGCGCATAACAACGTCTACACCATTCGCACCGCGGTGCAATTCGGTTAAACAACGCGTGGTGGTGGATGATGTCGTATCGAGATCATCCACCCTATGACTTCAACCAGACGACATTAACCGTTAGCTCTTCCTCGTGCCCGTTTGCGTGGCCGTGCCCGGATTGTTCCCGGGTTACGATTAACTGTTCGCCCCTGATGCGGCACGTAGTGCTGTCTCGAGGGCTGCGCTCCACCCATGGCCTTACCTACAAATAACATCGCGATTATTAGTAAAGGTAGCAACTGTCTTGAAATTTAAATTTCAGAGGCAGTTGCTAAAATCCCCGTAACGGCGTCCTTTGAGATGGCACTTCGTGTTTACTCGGCGTGAGCGGGTCCAGAACAGCTCGTAAAAATTAAAACCGTTCGCCCTGAGGAGGCCGCATAGCGGCCGTCTCGAAGGGCATCTGTTCTACAGGTCAAAAATAGACATTAGCTGTGTTACTGCAACAAAGTTACCCGTAGGGTTGGTTTTTTCTAATAAATTCACCCTTCGAGACGGCATCCTGAGGGATGCCTCCTCAGGGCGAACGGGGATTGTAGCAACTGCCTCTGAAATTTAAATTTCAAGACACAAGGGTGGGCACCCCTCGCGACAGCGCCCTTCGAGACGGCATCCTGAGGGATGCCTCCTCAGGGCGAACGGGGATTGTAGCAACTGCCTCTGAAATTTAAATTTCAAGACACAAGGGTGGGCACCCCTCGCGACAGCGCCCTTCGAGACGGCATCCTGAGGGATGCCTCCTCAGGGCGAACGGGTTAGACAGCGTGCCCAGCATGCAATCATGAAGACATAAAAAAACAAAAGCCGGGCATGGGCACGAAAAACAAAAGCCGGGCACGGGCACGAAAAGCAAAAGCCGGGTACGCAGGCGGGCTCGCATACGTTCACGAAAAAGCCTGCACCCAGGCTACATTAGCCTAACCCACTAAAACGATTGGCGATTTGGCAAAATAATTCGGCTGTGCGTTCGGCGTCATAGATGGCTGAATGGGCTTGTTGAATATCAAAGGGGATACGTGCCCGTCGCATGGCGCGCGCTAAGACGGTCTCGCCTAAGGCCACCGCTGAGAGTGAGGCGGTATCGATAGTGGTAAAAGTATGGAAAGGATTGTACTTAAGGGCACTACGTTTACAGGCAGCCAGTAAAAAGCTTAAATCGAACCAGGCGTTTTGGCCGACGAGTACGGCACGGTAGCAACCGGTGCGGTCTAATTCAGCCCGTACTTGGGCAAATAATCGTTGTAGGGCTTGTCCTTCAGGCATAGCAAAGCGCAAGGGATGGGTGGGATCAATCCCGGTGATCTCCAGGGCTTCCCGCTCTAAACGGGCGCCAGCAAACGGTTCAACATGGTAAGCATATGTTTTATCTGGAAAAAGACGGCCATCTGGCGCCATATCGATTGTCACCGCTGCCAATTCGAGCAGGGCATCGGTGGCAGCATGTAAGCCAGAGGTTTCCACATCGACGACCACCGGCAATAATCCTCGGAAGCGTTTTGCTAATACGGTTGTGCGCATGGTTATAATCTCTAATGAATGTTCTATGGCCGCATGCGGCTTTTTTTTAATATTATCAATAGGTTCCGCGTACTGTGCGGAAACTGCTTTCTTGTTATATGATCAATACGAAGTTAATTCGAATTGATCACTTAAAGGGGGAAATTCACGATTCTCCCCCTTTAAGCATCCCCCATCGCATAAGGTTGGCGGGAAGCGCTGTGATATTATACTTTTAGTTAGGTGCGGCCTAACAATCTGTTAACGTAAGGTGTGATAGATTGGGCACAGGTCGATATCTACTCAACTCGGTATCATTTTTAACTATAAAGTACTTTTAATATTTTTATATCTGGATGGAAGCACTATGTTAACCACCACCTCTTCTTTGTTCACCACGAATTCGTTACGCGATGCTATCACAAAAGCGTATCGAATGGACGAGACTGCTTGTTTAAAATTATTAATGCCATACGCTAACCTCACGGCGTCACAGTTGGCAACGACCAAGGAGGTGGCTACCCAATTTGTCTTGGGTATCCGAGAATATAAGAAAAAACAGAGTCATATGGAGGCATTGCTCCACCAATATGACTTAACGACAGATGAAGGCATTGCATTGATGTGCTTATCTGAAGCGTTGCTCCGCATTCCAGATAGGGCGACAACCGACAAATTCATCAGCGATAAACTCTCATCACAAGACTGGAAAAAGCATACCGGGGGTCAACAGTCGTTGATGATGCAAGCGACCGCATGGTCATTGTTATTGACGGGTAAAGTCTATGCCCCGGTTCTGGACACGGATGACCAATCATTGTTAGGCAGCATGAAACGCACGGTGGGCAAGCTCGGTACGACTGTGATCCGCCCCTTTATGATGCAAATGATGAAAGCGATGGGTAATCAATTCGTGATTGGCGAAGATATCCACTCAGCACTCAAGCGTTCGGTGAGTTTGGCGAAACTTGGTTATCTGTTTTCTTATGATATGTTAGGTGAAGCTGCGCGCACGGCGGAAGATGCGACCCATTATTACGATGCTTATTTGCAGGCGATTCGAGCTATCGGCGCCACATGTCAACATCAAGATCCGCGACGCAATCCTGGGATCTCGATCAAACTTTCCGCGTTGCATCCACGTTATGAATTTGCCCAGTATGATCGGGTGATGGCAACGGTCCCAGCACGTTTACTGACGTTGATTGAAACCGCCAAACAGTATCAATTGGGTGTGACGATTGACGCAGAAGAAGCAGATCGCCTGGATCTCTCTTTGGACATTTTCGAAAAAGTATTTACTGACCCGGCGCTTGCCGATTGGGAAGGATTGGGACTGGCGGTTCAAGCTTACCAAAAACGCGCTCCCTACGTCATCGATTGGCTGGCAGACCTTGCAGAGCGCGCACGCAAACGCATTTTCGTACGTTTAGTGAAGGGCGCCTATTGGGATGCGGAAATCAAGGTTGCGCAGTATCAAGGGATGTCAGACTATCCCGTCTATACGCGTAAACATGCGACCGATGTCTCCTATCTTGCTTGTGCCAAAAAACTGCTAACCAAGCATGCACATATTTACCCACAATTTGCGACGCACAATGCTTACTCGGTGGCAGCGATTTTGGAAATGGCTAAAATGCTGCCGACCGCCAATTTTGAGTTTCAATGTCTACAAGGGATGGGTCGCTCTCTGTATGATCAAGTGGTGGATCCTAAGCAATTAAATCGTGCGTGTCGTATTTACGCACCTGTAGGAACACACAAAGAATTATTGGGTTATCTGGTGCGCCGTTTATTAGAAAATGGCGCCAACTCATCGTTTGTGAATCTTTTAGCGGACGAACGTACCCCCATCGATAAGATTGTGACTGATCCTGTGGCTTACATTATGGCGCGTGATTGTCAACGTCATCCTAATATCCCACTCCCAAAAGATATTTATGGTGCCTGGCAAAATTCTGCTGGCATTGATCTTTCCGATCGCGAGGTGCTTAAAGATTTACAAACTTCATTATGCGCTGCGGCGAGTGGTGCACCAGTCGCGGTGTCATTAATTGGTGGGAAGCCGGCACAAACCAACCTCACTCATGAAGTGATGGCGCCTAGCAATTTAGGCCAAGTCATTGGGCGAGTAGGTGAGGCCGATGCTACAGATGTCAGTCGTGCATTGGCGCTTGCAACAAACGCGTGCGCAGGGTGGGCAGCAACGTCAGTGACTGAACGTGCCACTATCTTGCGAACTGCCGCAGATCTATTACAAACGGAGATGCCTAGTCTCCTTTACAGTATTGCCATTGAAGGCGGGCGCACTATCCCTGATGCCATTGCTGAAGTGCGTGAGGCTATCGATTTTTGTCGTTATTACGCGCAGCGCGCCACCCTGGATTTACAAGTCGTCGATTTGCCTTCCGTGACCGGTGAAAAAAATCAATTGAGTTTACACCCACGAGGCATCATCGCTTGCATTAGTCCGTGGAATTTCCCAGTCGCCATTTTCACTGGGCAAATCGTCGCTGCGTTGGTCACGGGGAATGTGGTCATCGCCAAACCCGCAGAACAAACACCTATTACGGCTTACCGTGTGGTGGAGATTCTCCATCGTGCGGGCGTACCCGGTGACGTACTGCAGTTGTTAATCGGCCCTGGCGAAGTGGTGGGTGCAGCGTTGGTAGCAGATCCCAGGGTGGCTGGTGTGATCTTTACCGGTTCTACAGAGACGGCGCGTCATATCGCTAAATCATTAGCAGATCGACCAGGACCCATTGTGCCACTCATTGCAGAAACGGGTGGTCAAAATGCCTTGATCGTGGATTCTTCCGCGTTACCCGAACAATCGGTGGTGGATATCGTCCAGTCTGCATTTAACAGTGCGGGCCAACGTTGCTCAGCATTGCGTGTGTTATTCTTGCAAGAAGAAATTGCCCCCACCATGCTGAAAATGCTGCAAGGTTATATGGCAGAGTTAATCGTGGGCGATCCCACGCAACTGGCGACAGATGTGGGGCCTGTCATTGATAGCGATGCATTACGCATGTTGAACCAACACTTTGCGAAGATGCAAACTGTAGGCAAACTGATTGCCCAAGCCCCATTGTCATTAAGTGCTAATGGCTACTTTTTTGCACCATGTGCTTTTGAAATTGCGGATATCAGCGTCTTAGATCGTGAAATCTTTGGACCGATTTTACACGTGGTGAAGTATGCAGCGCGAGATTTTGATAAGGTGTTGGATAGCATTATCAATACTGGGTATGGCCTCACCCTTGGCATCCATAGTCGTATTGATGCTACGATTCAAAGAGTCAGTCAACGGATGCCAGTCGGCAATGTCTATGTTAATCGCAATATCATTGGCGCTGTCGTGGGCGTACAACCCTTCGGTGGCGAACGTTTATCCGGCACCGGACCTAAAGCGGGTGGTCCGCATTATTTACCGCGGTTGTGTGTGGAACGCGCTATTTCCACCAATACCACAGCAGTGGGTGGTAATGCGTCGTTAATCTCTTTACTTGAGGACAAGGAATGACGGAAATTCAACCCATCACCCAAGTGATATTTTTGATCTTTGCGGGTACGGCGGTGTTGTCGACACTGGCCTTGTTTACACGTCAATCCTTGTTGGTTGCCTATATTTTATTAGGTATTTTGTTGGGACCCTATGGCTTTAAATTGGTGAATAACTCTGAGGTGATTAAACAAGCCGGAGATATTGGCATCATTTTTTTGCTGTTTTTGTTGGGCTTGCATCTACAACCACAAAATCTTTTTCACTCGTTACGTAAAATGAGTTCGATTACGCTCACGGCCTCTTTCATTTTCTTTATGGTGGGGTTTGTGACGTGTATGGCATTTGGTTTTAGCTTTACAGAAAGCGCATTGCTCGGTGTGGCCTGTATCTTCTCCAGTACCATTATCGGCTTAAAATTGTTGCCTACCACGATCTTGCATCATCAACACACTGGGGAGCTTGCGATTAGCATTCTCTTATTACAAGACATCATTGCTATTGGTGTCTTGTTGGGTGTGGAGATGATGGCAGATCACTCAGGTTACTATCATGTGCTCATGTTTCTGAGTGCTTTCCCTGTGATGTTAGTTGTCGCTTATTTTTTCCAACGCTATGTGTTGTCGCATTTATTAGAACGCTTTGATGCTATCCATGAATACATTTTTATTTTATCGATTGGGTGGTGTTTGTGTCTCACGCAACTGGGTCACTTATTTGGATTATCGGATGAAATTGGCGCGTTCATTGCCGGTGTTGCTTTGGCCTCTAATCCTATTTCATTTTATATTGCGGAAAGTTTAAAACCTTTGCGTGATTTCTTTTTAGTGATTTTCTTTTTCACTATCGGTGCCAGTTTAAATATCAATTATTTGCCAGAAGTCCTTGTGCCCGCATTGACGCTCGCAGGCTTTATGTTGATTTTAAAACCTTATGTGTTCAGTTGGTTATTGCATCGTTCCGGTGAAGTGAAAGCGGTGAGTTGGGAAATTGGCGTGCGTTTGGGGCAGTTGAGCGAATTTTCTTTGTTGGTCGTGTATATGGCGTTAGAGTCGAATATGCTATCACCATTGGTCGCATATATGATGGAAGCGGTCGTCATTATTACGTTTACTGTTTCTTGTTACTGGACGGTCATGCGTTATCCAACCCCGCTTGCATCAACGGAAAAATTACGTCGCGATTGATGCTATACGCATGAGCGTTGATAAAAACTGGGCACGGGTACGGCGAACGAGTTTCCTAGGGTGGCACCCCTTGAGCCCCCTCGAGACGGCGCTACGCGCCTCCTCGGGGCGAACGGGGATGAAACTCCTCGGGGCGAACGGGTTTGGCAGCGTGACCACCATGCAAACTTTAATACGTCATGTCGTAATCGCTGCTGACCCAATCACTGTTGTCAAAATACCAGCCATTCCCTGTATTGCAATTGCTTTCGTAGTACTGCCAGGGTTGCGCCGGATAAAAATCCGCATTCCAACCACCACAACAACGGCCGCCACCAACGCAATCACATTGCGTGGCCCAAATGCTACCGTTGGCAATGGGATAGGTATTGTAAATCGCCATGTTGCAAGCTGAGGAACGATGGTGATGTCGAACGCGATGTCGATAATGACGATGACAGCTATGTGCCAGCGCATCACCCATCATGCTAGCCAAGATGATCAGCGTGCAGAGTTGCGAGAGGATGCGTGAGTGGTGAATGCTTCGTTCCATGAGAGCCGCTCCTTGTTATCGTTTCTTACATTCTATCATGGGGTCCAGGGGGAGCGGGGCGAGTGATTTGGTAACCTTATGAAAAATAATATATTAAAATTTTAACGCGTGCTGGTGGTATCGTTGCCAATTGCATTATAATTGTACAGTAATATCATATGTGTCACAGACGTTACTGTTATGCTCAAAACCGCGTTATAATGGCGCACAGCGCTAATTAGCATCATAACAAGAAAGCAGTGCCCGCAGCGTTAGCGGGGATTGCTGATAAACATTGAGATAAACACACATGGGCACACATTCACATCATTCTCACCATGGCCATTGCCACGGCGCAGTCAAGTCGTTTAATTCGGCTTTTGCGATTGCGGTCACCCTGACATTGGCTTACACACTCACGGAAGCGGGTTACGGTATTTACGCCAATTCCATGAGTTTACTCGCAGACGCCGCGCATAATTTAGGCGACGCTTTGGGCTTGATTTTAGCGTGGCTGGCGAATTGGTTGCTATCATTCCCCGCGCGCAAACGCTATAGCTACGGATTCAAACGCACCACCATCATCGCTGCCATGGCGAATGCCCTTATTCTAGTATCCAGCTCAGTGCTGATTGCCTATGAATCCATACATAAATTATTTAATTTAACCACGGTGAATGAAAGCGTGGTGATTGTCATCGGGTTACTGGGCATCTTAGTGAATGGCGGCAGCTCTTTACTATTCATGCGTGGTGCGCAAGATGACCTTAACATCAAAGGCGCTTTCTTACATCTCTTGGCGGATGCCCTCATCTTAGTGGGCGTCGTGCTCGCCGCTGTTGTCATCCGTTACACTCAGTGGTTATGGGTAGATCCGGTGGTTGGTTTGATCATCGTCGGGATTGTGATTTGGGGTGCCTTTGGCTTGTTACGCGATTCCTTGCATCTCATTTTAGATGCGGTACCTCATTACATCGATCAGGCGGGTGTCAGAGCTTATTTTTTAAGTTTGCCCGGTGTACACGCTGTGCATGATTTACATATTTGGGGATTGAGTACCCGTGAAGTCGCCTTAACAGCGCATTTAGTGATGCCTAAAGAAAAGTTAACTGATGCCGACTACAAAACCATCAATGCGGTGTTACACCAACAATTCAAAATTAATCACGCAACTATTCAGGTCGAGTCTGGCAGTATGGATGATCCCTGTGTGCGCTTAGGATCTTGTTAGGAGAGCCACATGGATTACAAATATCTCAAAGACACGAAAGGTCGCGCCTACCTGAAAGTGGCGCTCAGTGATTATTCCTTAATGTTTAACCCACTGCTCAATAAAGGCATGGCATTTACGCATGAAGAACGTGCAACGTTTGGCTTGCTCGGGTTATTACCACCCGATGTGTCAGATTTAGAAATTCAGCGTGAACGCTCTTACCTGGCTTTCAA
Organism: uncultured Coxiellaceae bacterium; assembly: GCA_964648015.1. Classification (GTDB taxonomy): domain Bacteria; phylum Pseudomonadota; class Gammaproteobacteria; order DSM-16500; family DSM-16500; genus Aquicella. The sequence goes on along the minus strand of CAZYKO010000007.1, from coordinate 11,033 downwards.
GAGTAAAGCGTCCGATTTGGAAAAATACATCTATTTGCGCGACTTACAAGATTCAAATGAAACCTTATTTTATAGTTTGATTACGCATCACATGGAAGAGTTGATGCCTATCGTCTATACACCGACGGTGGGTTTGGGATGTCAGCGTTTTTCTCATGTCTATCGTCGCCCACGTGGCGTATTCATCGCGTATCCGCATCGACATGACATTGATAAAATGTTGGCGAATCCACGTTTCAATAAAGTGAAGGTGATTGTGGTGTCTGATGGGGAGCGCATCTTAGGTTTGGGCGATCAGGGTGCTGGCGGCATGGGAATTCCGATTGGCAAACTCTCGTTATATTCAGCTTGTGCGGGTATTCATCCTACTTATACTTTGCCGATCTTACTTGATACGGGCACCAACAACACCCAGCTATTGCAAGATCCATTATACATAGGCTGGCGCCACGAACGTATTCGTGGTCAAGCCTATGATGATTTCATCGACATGTTTATCACGGCGATACACAAACGTTTTCCGCATGCCTTATTGCAATGGGAAGACTTTGCACAAACCAATGCGAATCCACTATTGCATCGTTATCGCGATCAGCTATGTACCTTCAATGATGATATCCAAGGGACGGCAGCGGTGGCGGTGGGCACTTTGTTAGCGGCCATCAATGTCACGGGCACACCCTTGCGAGATCAGCGCATTGTGATTGTCGGCGCGGGTTCTGCGGGTTGCGGCATTAGCAATCTCGTCATGCGTGCCATGATGGCGGAAGGGTTGACGGCAGAAGAGGCGCGCTTACGCTTCTTCTTGGTGGATCGTCATGGTTTATTGATTGACGATATGCCTGATTTGCAATCTTTCCAACGTCCATTTGCCCAAGCCCGGGCGCGAGTCGCTTCTTGGCAGGGCGTCAATCAAGCAATGATTAGTTTAGAGGATGTCATTCATCAAGTGCATCCCACATTAATGATTGGGGTGTCAGGGCAACATGGTATCTTTACCGAAACCATCGTGCGACACATGGCTTCTTATGTTGAACGGCCGATTATTTTTCCGTTATCTAATCCTTTGACACGGTGTGAAGCAACACCTGCTGATCTTATGCGTTGGACCGACGAACGCGCGATTGTGAGTACCGGTAGTCCATTCCCGAATGTGTTGCGTGGGGGTGAAAGCTTTCGTGTCGATCAAACCAATAACTCATACATATTTCCAGGACTAGGGTTGGGCTTGATCACCGTGAAGGCCAAACGCGTTACCGATAACATGTTCATGTTGGCGGCGAAAGCACTCGCGGCAGCATCACCCGCCAGAGACAACCCGCGCGCGAATTTGTTGCCACCATTGTCGCATATTCGCGACGTGTCCTTGCGTGTTGCGGTGGCGGTCGCACAAGAAGCGATTGATGCTGGTTTAGCTGGCATGGTCCCTAGCGATGATTTGGAAACGCATATTCGTCGCTTTATGTGGACGCCGGAATATTTGCCGTATGAAAAAATGTGAGCTTTCTTGATATCGTCACCCTTCGAGACGGCACTTCGTGCCGCATCAAGGGCGAACGGTTTCGTAGGATGGTTACCCTTCGAGACGGCCGTCACGCGGCCACATCAAGGGCGAACGGATACCTTCTGACTTGTCCACGTACGCCAGCCGTATCGGTGTGAACAACAAAATGCGGCGAGATAACAGACAGCGATGATCAAGAGTAAATGCCTATAGCCGATGATGAGTGAGGCATACTCGGCGATACCCCCGGCGACGGCACCCATGAGATTCGCCCCAAAAGCTATTGTTCCCTGAGTTTGTCGTAACTGATCAGCAAAAATCACATTGCCAATGAAGATGGGGGTAAAAGCTAACGCACATGCACAAGCAAAACGCAGTGCGACGGGTAATGTTAAAATAAACGCGTTGGGCGTCAGCCACTGCATGCCGAGTGCGCCAAATAGTAAGAGCCACCAATGCCAAGTGTTGCGTGCTGGGTGCCGTTCAGTCACTTCTATGCCCACAAAAACGGTCGCCAAAATGCCGATGAATACCAAAGCATTGACGAACCAGGTACTCCCAAAAAACAATGCAAAGTTGACCACACTTTTAGTTTCTAAGAGCACGAACGCAGCGCCTAAGAGAAAAAAATCAGGATAAGTACGGATGGTGCTGAGTCGCACGTCTTGCATGCGCAAGAGGATGGCGGCATAAAGTGCGACAAAGCCAAGCATCAATCCATACATCGCTGGCAGGGTGGGTTGCGCTAAATACAAAAACGGATAGTCATCGGTAATGGGTTGCACTTTGACGGGTGATGACGGTGATAGACGTCGATCACAGCGCAAGTCATGCGGATCGCGACTGATCGTGAGCACGGAGAGCCAATGATTCGCTTCACCTTGCGTATCTAAACAAGCAGCGTGCTGAAACACACTGTTGAGTGTCGTCATGAGGCGATCAACGAGCCAGCGATCACGATAATAATTATACATCGTGAACACACCCGTCGGTGTTAAGTGTGCTCGCATCGTGGTCATCGCTTCCAGCGTGAATAAATAATTTTCTAAACGTAACGAGGATTGGCCAGACAAAATGGCAATAGAATCGGGTAGTGCAAATAAAATAAGATCATAGCGTTGTTGCGTGCGCTGCAAAAAGCTGCGGCCATCTTCAAGATGGATGTGCACTCGTGGATCCTGATAAACATGATTGGGATTGAAGCGTTGACCCAATGCATAGAGTGTTGGGTCGATTTCAACAGCATCCACGTGCTGGGCACCGGCAGCCAGTGCAATCGCCACATCGCCCCCGGTGCCAGCTCCGACGACAAGCACGTGATGCAAGGTGGTGTGTGACGTGAGATGTTGATACGGATAAAAATAAAAAGGTTTGTACTGGTGACGTTGCGCGACTGATTCGATGAATTGTTGGGGTAAGCCATTCACATTCACTGCATAACGTGCGTGCGAATAGGGTTGAATCTCAATACGATAATAAGCTGACCAGTGATTATTGACCGACACACTCGCATGTATCAAGACGCTATTCATAGCGCAGAGAGCGATGGTAGCCATGACATGTGTAAAGCGTGGTTGTCGCGGTATGGCGAGCATTGCAGTGATATAGCACAGGCTGATCGTAATACCCCACCAAAGTGGGGTGAGTTGCCAGTAGGATAATGCACTAAACATCACAATGCCTAACAAAGAACCCACGATATCATAACGATAGGCGGTGAGGGGTGGTAAAGCGCGAAATGCGCGCGCCACGCCATCGCCAATCATGAGCATGGTTAAGGTGACAAGCATAAAAACAATAGGCAGCGATATCCATGTCGGTATTAAATGGTGTTGAAATGCAACGTCGTTATAACTGAGATCATCAATACCAAAATTGAAATGGGGTTGGTATTGATACTGAAAGTGATAACAAAAATAAATTAATGCCGTGAGTGCGAGTGGCGATAGATGAAAAAGCGGGCGTGCATAAGGGGCACGCAAGAAAGCACACCCAATCCCCAGAAAACTTGCGAGTAACACGAAATTGGTAAAAAAGGCGAGGAAAGCGATATTGGCGCTCACCCAACGAATTAAGGTGAGCTCAACGAAAAACATGAGCGCACATAAGGGCACGAGTGCGTAACGCTGAGCATGGTGCGAACTAAATGGTGTGGCAGACATGACAATCTCTTGTGCTTACATAGGAAGAGAGTAATGCGTTGGCATGCATAAGACAATGTTTTGTGTCGTGGATATGTGTATAACGCTCGCGCGGTTATTTATTTTTCAATCGGGTATTTGTGCATATAGGTTGACAGTCGATAACGCAGCGTACTTCCCAGGCATGTTCCATTTTTTTGATCGAAAGCATGGTAGTCGTGGCTTCTTTCACTTCGGTGCTAGGTGACATATCAGTTCGCCACCTTTCGCCTGAGACGGTGGCTTTCCAGTGATTGCCATCTCGTTTGAGGCGAAAATCGCCGTAGACTAATTGATGTTCCTTGGCTTTACTGAGTAATAAATTGAGCCAAGTGACCAGCGCTCGGGATAAATCTTCTTCTTCAAATTCGAATGAAATAATTTGGGTTAAGTGCACTTCGGAGAGATCTGTCATCAGGGAAAACATGACGCGGGCTGCATCAGTAAAGCAAGTTTCAATCGTGGCACCGCGACCGATGATACCGATATCCGTCTGATGATCAAAGTAACGATCGGTGTGCATTCCTTGGCGTAACACTATAGTGATACCAATTTGGGTTTGACTAAGCGTTCAAAGTCTTTGAAATCTATTTGTAGCAACTCAGCATGTGAGCCAGCATTAAAAAGAATATGGCCTTGTTGATTGAGTTGCGCGGAGACAAAGACCGGCATGTCATACAAATTCCCAAAAGGTGGCATCGCGCCAACTTCACATTCGGCAAATTTGTCTTTGAATTCAGATTCCGTTGCTAGATCAGCAATTTTCGCGTGAGTGCACTCACGTAATTTCGCAAAATCTATATGCGCATTAGCAGGTATCACCACCATTGCCAACTTACCATCTAGTTTTACGATGACTGTTTTTGCCATCTGTTTACCAGAAACATGTGCCGATGCAGCGATTTCTTGTGCCGTAAACGCCGGCGAATGTGTCAGGGAGACAAATTTAACTTGTTGAGAATTGAGGAAATCTTTCAGTTTTTTAATCGGCATAGCGCCCCCGTATCGAATCCTCTTATTCATAATTATAACGCGCTTTGAGTGGAATATGGGGAAACAGTGCTGCTACATCGCCAGCTCAAGACGGTACTTCGTGGCGCATCGAGGGGTGCCTACCATTTCCTTCGCCAGACAATGTAAAAAACAGAAGGCGGGCACGCTGCCAAATCCGTTCGCCCCGAGGAAGCGTCCTTGATGCGGCACGTAGTGCCGTCTCGAAGGGCGCTGTCTCGAGGGGTGTCCATCCTACCTCGACTAATAATCGGGCTCTGATTTGTGGCTAAGGCCATGACAGTGACGGGTGTGTCGGCATAAAAAAACCCGCTAGTTAGCGGGTTTTTTATTTCGATTGAGCGTGTGTTTTTACTACAGCTGTGGTGCTTCATTCGCAAGAAATTGCGCGATACCTTCGGTGGTTGGCTTGATGCCGGTTTTACCCTTGGTCCAGTTGGCTGGGCAAACTTCACCATGCTTTTCATGAAACTCAAGCGCATCAATTAAACGTATCAATTCATCTACATTACGGCCGAGTGGTAAATCGTTAATGATTTGTGAGCGCACAATACCTTGTTTATCAATGATAAACGCGCCACGCAATGCCACATGGGCAGTAGGATGTTCCACACCATAGGCTTGGCAGATTTGATGATTGACATCGGCGATCAATGGATAGCGTACGGGACCAATGCCACCATTCGCGACGGGTGTATTACGCCAAGCGTTGTGAGTGAATTGTGAGTCAATGGAAACCCCGAGCACGAGCGTATTACGTTGTTCGAATTCGCTGATGCGATTATCGAGTGCAATGAGTTCAGAAGGACAAACAAAGGTAAAATCTAACGGGTAGAAAAAGACAATGCCGTATTTGTTTTGGATTGCCTGGTGCAAATTAAACGTGTTATTAATCTCACCATCGGCCATCACCGCAGCAGTGGTGAAATCAGGGGCTTTTTTACCTACAAGTATTGTCATGTGATGTACCTCTTTAGCTAAACATTTGATATAAGCGTAAAAATGTGGCTTATTATACCGTACTTTTCTTTCACGTATATTAAAATGGTCTTTAAGCGCGTTGAAAAAGGCGACAATTTTAAAAATTTCAATTTTATCAAGGTGATAAGCAATGTTAATCTTCGGGTTGATACTCGTTGGGGTGCTTTTGAATACGGCAGCGCAACTCATGTTAAAGGCTGGCATGAGCCAAATTGGCCAGTTTGATTTTAGTCTCGTGAATGCACTGCCGATTGGCTTGAAAGTGGCGGCCAATCCGCCGATACTCACCGGTTTATGTCTGTACGTCATGAGTGTGTGCGTCTGGTTACTCGTCTTATCGCGTGTACAGGTGAGTTTTGCCTATCCGATGCTAAGCATTGGCTACATTGTGAATGCATTGGCGGCCTATTATTTTTTTGGCGAGCCCCTGTCATCCTTGCGCATGGCAGGTATTTTCATCATCATTGCCGGCGTTTATGTGGTTGCCCAGAGTTAACTTTGAGGATATTGCTATGTCAGAAGAATTTTTACCCTTTGCGCGTCCCAGCATCAGCCAAGCTGCCATTGACGAGGTGGTCAGTTGTTTGAAAAGTGGTTGGATTACCACAGGACCGCGGGTGGCCGCTTTCACTGAAGCATTGCAACAGTATTTCGCGGCACCCTATGCACTGCCACTCGCCTCAGCAACCGCGGGTTTGCATTTAGCGCTCATTGCCATGGGTTTGAAACCAGGCGATGAAGTCATCACCACGCCATTGACTTTTGCTGCGACCCTCAATGCGATTGTGCTCACTGGGGCAAAGCCCGTGCTGGTCGACATTGACCCACGAACCTACAACATCGATGCCAATTTATTAGAAGACGCGATCACGAATAAAACGCGTGTGATCATGCCGGTGCATTTCGCTGGCTTGCCGGTAGATTTGGATGTGATTTATGCGTTGGCTGAACAGTATCAATTACGTGTGCTAGAAGATGCAGCGCATGCCATTGGTAGTGAATATAAAGGTAAACGTATTGGTAGTTTTGGTGACACACAAGTCTTTAGTTTTCATCCAAACAAAAATATGACGACGGGGGAAGGGGGGTGTGTGGTGACGCGCGATGCGGCACTGGCAGAACAAATCGCCTGTTTACGTTTCCATGGTATCGATAGGCAAGCTTGGAACCGTTTTAGCAAAAGCGGTCATCAAGATTATGAAGTCGTGATGCCTGGTTTTAAATACAACATGATGGATATACAAGCGGCTATCGGCATCCATCAATTGCAAGAACTGGGTGGTTTTATCGAACGACGCCAGGCATTAGTTAATCGCTATCAGGAAGCGCTTTCTGACTGGCGAACGTGGCGTTTACCCCAAGCACCAGCCTATGAGCATTTGCACGCATGGCATCTTTATACGCCATTGTTGCAAGAAGAGGTTGCTCATATGACACGTGATCAATTTATGCAAGCGATGAAAGAACTAAACATTGGTACCGGATTACATTATCGTGCGGTACATTTGTATCCTTATTATCGTGAGACCTATGGCTTCAAAGAAGGGGACTTTCCACACGCAGAAGCAGTCTGTTCGCGCATTGTGAGTCTGCCTTTATTTCCCAGTATGACTGATAGTGAGCATGATCGTGTGCTCGATGTGATGTATCGTATTTTTAATGGTTAGTGTTAACTAACTCAATCCATGTTGCTTAGGATGTTGATCTATGAACGTATTAATACTCGGTGCCAATGGTTTTATTGGCTCCCATTTAACAGAAGCTATTTTGGCACAAACCGATTGGCATATTGTCGCACTCGATTTATGTGATGACAGACTGGGTGCCGCCCTCGGCCATCCACGTTTTCATTTTACTTTAGGGGACATGACGCAACAGCAAGCTTGGTTGCAAGAACAAATAGCCCGTTGTGATGTGGTGTTGCCGCTGGTGGCGATCGCCACGCCCGCTTTGTATGTGCAAGATCCGTTACGTGTGTTTGAATTGGATTTTGAAGCCAATCTGGCCATTGTGCGTCAGTGCGTCGCACTTAAAAAGCGTTTAATTTTTCCATCGACATCTGAAGTTTATGGTATGTGTACTGATGAAGCATTTGATGAAGCACGCAGCCATCTGGTGACAGGGCCCATTTGTAAAGAACGGTGGATTTACTCGACTTCCAAGCAACTCCTCGATCGCTTGATCTATGCTTACGGTAAGCAACAAGGTTTATCCTATGTGTTGTTTCGCCCATTTAATTGGTATGGCCCACGATTAGATAATGTCAATAATCCTAAACCAGGCGGTTCACGCGTGCTCACACAATTCATCGGCAATATTATGCGTGGTGAAGCCATTCAATTGGTGAACGGTGGCGCGTCACAACGTTGTTTTACCTACATTGATGATGGCATTGCCGCGTTGTTACGCATTATTGAAAATCGTGAAGACTGTGCGACGAATCAAATTTTTAACTTGGGTAATCCCAAAGAAAATTTGAGTATCCGTGATTTGGCAGCGCGTTTGATCGATATGGTGATAGAACACTATCCCCAGCATGCCACCCAAGCACGCGCAGTGACATTGCGCGATGTGGATGCAACTACATATTATGGTGATGGTTATCAAGATGTGGCGTTACGTGTGCCTGCGATTACGCGTGCGCAGCAACGGCTAGGGTGGGAGCCACGCATCGGGATTAATGATGGCTTACGTCAGACATTAAATTATTACCTCGCATAGTCAATCATGACAGTAACGGGTGACTCGCATGACGCATAGGCAATGTACGATTTTGGTGAATCCCATCGCGTGCAAGGGAAAAGCGCTGACAGTGTTAGCGCAAATTACGCCTACCTTAAAACGATTGCCCATACAGTATCGGGTGATCATCACTGAATCCATTGCGCACGCGCAAGCGCTGGCACGTGCTGCGGCCGAAGCGGGCGATCAAGTGGCCGTGCTGGGTGGAGATGGTTCGTTGCGCGCGATCGCCAGTGTGATGCCAGCACAAGGTGTCCTCGCTATTATTCCGGCAGGACGCGGTAATGATATGGCGCGTTCACTTCGCATACCACTCAACCCTGTCGCGGCATGTGAGTTGTTGGCTCATGGTAAAGCGGCAGTGATAGACGCCGCCAAAGTCAATGGCCATTTGTTTTTGAGTATTTGTAGTTTGGGTTTTGATTCCATCGCGAATCATTATGCAGCGAGTATGCGTTGGGTGAATGGGCGCCTCGTCTATTTATGTGCAGGTTTACGTGCGCTCGTGCATTGGCAACCCATTCGCTTCGATGTCAAGGTGGATGGCGAACCGATGACGCATGTGGGTTACACGGTGGCCGTTGCGAATGCAGGCACCTATGGCGGTGGGATGATGTTAGCGCCCGATGCTTCTCTCACTGATGGTTTATTGGATGTAGTGATGATCGGTGCTGTGTCCAAATTGCGTTTGCTCAGTAATATACCGCGTGTGTTTAATGGGACACATGTGAATGCACCCGGCTTTAAAATCATCAGAGGAAAGCATATCGAAATCGCCGCGGCGGCGAAATATGCGCTCTATGCGGATGGCGATTATATTTGTACGCCACCTGTCTCGATTGAAATCGCAGCCGAACGTTTACGTGTGTTAGTCCCTGCCTGAATCATCCATAACGTGGCAATCATTCACTGTTGCTTTGAAAAGCGGCTCTTTGTAAGCGACAAAAAATAGAAACCGTACACCCTAGATGCGTATAGCCTTTTTCGTGAACGTTTGCGTGCCCGTGCCCGTGCCCGTGCCCGTTCCCGGCTTTTGTTTTTATGTCTTTATGTGTGTGGGCACGCTTCCTCGGGGATGACAGCGTGGGAGTGACACCTAAGCTCGTTATACTCGCAAGACTGCGCTAAATTCCGGGATGACAGACAGCGCTGAAAGACAGACCTTGTGGGTAAGGCCATGACTGCACCCAGGCTACTATTTTATGATTCTTATCGTGTATAGAGCCTGCTCCTGTTGCTCAAAAAAAACCAGCAATAAGATTCCTTTAAGAAAAAACCATTACAATGCACAAAATTAATCCAGAAAAGGTCTGGCAGGGATCCTATCACTATGCTATCAACAACTATACTTTTTAAAAGCTGTTTAAAACTGAGCTATCGTGAGTTAACAGAACCTGACGTCTATAAAAATTGCATCATACATTCTTATTATATTGATGGTAAAAAAGACCACATTGCTTATTTGATTGAGTTAAAACCAAACTACAAGACAGAGAAAGAAGAAGACTTCCGTGATTTCAAACCTCACCGAGCCCAAGAAAATAATTTGTTTATCATTAATTTTCAAAGCGAGAAGGACACAACTATTCTTTTACCTGAAGGCTATCGATGCTTTGTACTCAAGCAAAACAATGACATAGTCATCAAACCTCACAATCACAAGGTGTTTTTGTGCAGTGATTTGCTACCTTTTGAGGATCAAAAGCGAAAAACTCAAACGTCCATCGACGATCAATTAAGTAAACGTGGAAAATCCAATCCCACAGTTGCTGCTCAATATACAAAATTGCATTCGCATAGTAAAACAACATCGAAATCAGCGATGGGCATGATGAAACGTACTGAGTCACCTTCTTTTTCTATCTCTACCACGACGTCACTATCTACAAATAAAATGATTGATGACATGGATAGCGGTGCACCTAAACGATCAAAAACCTTAAGCATGCGTAACCACCGAGAGCAGGTCGTTATCAATCAGCGTGATCATGATAAAGAAAGAGAAAATCCCCACGTGAAAGGTAAAAAGCAGCAAACACCAGCGCATGTCATTCGACTTACCAAAGAGCTAAACAAATTGTCGCGAGAAAAAAAATATAGAGAAGCCGAGGAGCTCTTTAAAGTCATCGGCGATGACGCCACCATCGTCACTAAAAGCATCATGCTGCAGATGTATGTGGCACAAGGCAACAAAGAAGAGGCTGAAATGTTCTTTAAAAATGCCATCGGCAATGAAGCCACCATCGTCACTAAAAACATCATGCTGCAGCTGTATGTGGCACAAGGCGATAGAGAGGCAGCCAAGACGTTTTATGACACTATAAAGAATCCCAGTATCGTCACCCAAACCACCCTACTGCAGCTGTATGTGGCTCAAGGCGATAGCAAGGCAGCAAAGACGTTTTATGACACTATAAAGAATCCCAGTATCGTCACCCAAACCACCCTACTGCAGCTGTATGTGGCTCAAGGCGATAGCAAGGCAGCCAAGAATTTCTATGACACTATAAAGAATCCCAGTATCGTCACCCAAACCACCCTACTGCAGCTGTATGTGGCACAAGGCGATAGAGAGGCAGCCAAGAATTTCTATGACACTATAAAGAATCCCAGTA
>CAZYKO010000006.1:116645-181126 GCA_964648015.1 uncultured Coxiellaceae bacterium | reverse complement strand
ACGCTAATCGTTCGCCCTGAGGAGGCACGAAGTGCCGTCTCGAAGGGTGCGCACTGCACCCAGGCTACGACGCTAACCGTTCGCCCTGAGGAGGCACGAAGTGCCGTCTCGAAGGGTGCGCACTGCACCCAGGCTACAAGCTCACAGTGGCTTAGGTGCCATGAGTGTTGTGGGTGGCAGCGGTTCGGCTTTTGGTGGATGTTGAAATAATCCAAATGCATGCGTCAATCCTTTAGCGGTGGATTTAATCAAGCCACCTAATTGCCAATGGCTATGTTCCTGCGATTTCTTTGCATTCGGCTCGTGCACATCAATAGCGGCTGCATGTACGTGACGCAAATAGGAAATGATTAATTCTGCCATTTCTGGGTGCGTTGCGACCTTTGCCGTAAAATATTTATTAAATATTTCACGAAAACGTTGTTTTTCTGTTAGTTTTTCATCCTGTTGTATGGCTTTTAGTTCCGCCAGCATGTCGGTGAATTTTCCAAAATACGATGAGTTTTTAAAACTATTATGCAGAAATTCGCCGATGACAAAATGTTGCTTAATGTAAGTTTCCAACGTATGGATGGTGAGTGCAATATAATTTTTAATTTCTGCTTCCGATTGATTGACATCTTTGGGCGCCAGTGTGAACCAAGCTTGATTAAATTCATGACTGCTAGACGCAGATAATTGCGCGACAACACTGGCAGAAATCACCGCAATTTGTTTTTGCATATAATGTGATGCGTGATGACAGAAGGTATGGAGTTCATGTATTAATTTCTCATCACTGCAGTCTGGTAAGGGTTTTTGCAATTGCTGCAGCAAGTGTTGTGCACGGTCTAGATCACTTAATGCTGGATCGATCATGGTGCGTTTGAATTGGTCAACAAGACTAAGCGCATGAAAATACAGTGGGATGATACCTTCTTGGCCACTACTGATGTTGAGTAAATCAGGGATGGTGGTTTCATCGCCAGATAACTCATTGACATACATACCTTTGAGTTTGCCATGTGTAAATTCATGATCTATCCATTCACGTAATTGACTGACCATTGCGTCACTTAGTTGTTTTAAGGTCAGTGATTGCGTGGGTGTGAATAAACAATTTAGGTAACGTAAAGTGTATTTGAGCTTCTGAAAAGTCATGTGTTGAATGAGCGATGTGTGTTCAGTCGCAAGTAATTGTGATACGACAGCGCTTATTTTTTTGTCTAGGGCTTCGCCAGTCACATGCCCCACCAGCATTTTAGCAAGATCGTTTAATCGTTGTGCATAACTCTCGGCGCGAGGGAGCGCTAGTTTTGCTGAGGCAGCTTCAACGCGCATGCTGTTTAATGTCTGATATAACGCTACCTTTGTGTGTGCAATTGTTTGAGCATCAATAGGCATCATACACTCCTCTGCTTATATTTTTTGTAGTAGTTTTAAATAAACAGCCTTAATTCGATAGTATGCTAAAAAAAACAGATGGTAAAGTACCATACTAAAATTAATGCATTGCTCATTCCTTGAGCATGAATGCAGGGGTGGATGATTATTGTTGAGGTTTTAATGTTGTTGTGTCTAGTGATGTGTCTGGTGATGTGTCTGCTGTAACATGTGTGGTGACAGCCGTGGGGCTGAATAATGAAAAATGATTGGTTGCGGTGTTATTGAGGGGTAGTGTAATGATATTAATGTCTAATTTTTCTTGGGCCCATTGTACTAAGGTCTTGCATTTCTCTGTGAGTGAAACACCGATTAAAGAAATGGTGGTGAGAGTTTCAACCTCTAATAGTTTTAAGAGATGATCCTCAGTAATGTCGGTGAAGCTAAGGTCAACCGCTGTGATATCGGGGTTTATTTGTAAGACATTCACTAATGTAGTGATATCAAAGTCATTTAAACTTTTATGGTGTAAATTTAAAATGCTTTTCTCTTCATCGTAACAAGCAAGTATCGCATCGTTCGTGAGTACGTCTCCCTGAATCGCATAGCGTTTTAACTCTGCCATTGTTAATGCTTCAGGAAATACATCAGGAAAATGTATCCAAATATCAGTCTCGTCACGTTCAATTTTGGGGATGATACCTTTTTTGTATTTAAAATAATTCCTCGCGGCAGTAATATAGTAATCAAAAAAATACATGCAAAAATCACGCTGATTTTCTAAATCACCTTGGGTTGCAAAATCTAGTACGTCATCACACGATAATGTGATACATGAGCCACTTTCTATAGTAATTTGCATGCAGTTGTCGTTGAATGTGCATGAACTCACTGTGCCGTATACCTCTGGATGTAGCATCAAATAGTAATATGCTTTATCAACTAATCGATAATACATGTCATCTAATGCCTGTTTTAAATATTTATTAAAATGATCATAATCAAATATCATATCATAAGGCTTTTGATACTTGAGTGCAGATGGCTTAGGGGTTAGTTTGAGCTTAAAACCGAGGCGATCCAGGACAATGTCATCCACCACAAAATCATGACTGAATAGATTGAATTTTGATGTATGTGTATTGATAAAATGAATCATTAACAGTTTATTAGACTCAAGTAATGTTGCATATTGTTTATGTAAAGATGCATAAATAAGATCATAGATTGTCATGACTTCTTGCTGTGAGGTGTGATCATTAGTGATGCTAATGTTATAATGATCATCTGCAAATGTAATTTCAATTGTTTGATCAACATCAAGTAGTTTCGGCTCATGTTGTGTACGTATGTACTCTTTGGCAAATAGTGAATGTGTTGTTAATGTTTTTAACATGAGGGACTTGTGACGCGCTTCCAAAATGGCACTGGCTTGGTTGGTTGTTGTCATCATACCATTCGGTTGCAAAGTCCTATACGTTTTGGGATCAATGGATGCCGATATTTTTAGCTCGTGAATTGACTGATCATAAGGCACACTGATCACATGGTTTTGATATTGATTATCGGAATAAAAAATGCAATCTTTCAGATATTGCAGATGTTCGTTATAGGTGAATATATCACCACTCCATGCATCGACAAAAATGACATCATGCCAGTCGATGGGGGCATCATTACTCGGAGACTGTTTGAAATTAAATGCGGTGAGTGTATGATCACCACGAACTAAGTCTACGATTGCCATCGTATCCGTGACGCCACGTTTTAATAATTCGTTAGCAACCAGTAACGCATATTCATGGCAGTTGCCGGACGCATATTTTTTATAAAGTGTACATTGGTGATGAAGTTTCAGATAAATATTGCTATTTAGTTGTAAAGAGGTCATTTCCGTGTTGAGTGCCCTCACAATGTCTCTTTGTGTTGTTAGGCGAGCATAATTTTCATTTTTAGTCTCGACATTTTCAAAATTGAAATGAGGTTGCGTGGTGGAATGTCGAATCGCACGCCGTGCACTCACCAAGGCAAGCCAAGCCACTTGGATTTTCTGGATGAATTCGTCACTGTACGACTTCGCAGGATAACGTTTAATCAGTGCCTGATAATCAGGGTTTTCGTCAAGTGGCATACTCGACGTTGTGATGGTCGCATGTTCGTATGCGGCAAAGATGGATTCCCGGCATGATACATTAGCTGAATCTGAGTTGAGGTAACTATTTTCATATAATGCATGTATCGGTAATTTACGTTGCGGATGATATTGTAGGCACAATTGGCGCATTGCTTTATCGTCCAGCAATGCGATTATCGCGCTAATAATGTGTACCGGCGCTGATTGACTAATGTGATAAAAATAGCTGACTTTTTCAGCGTCTTTTTCAGCTAAAAATGTCGCAAGAGCTGTTTGGTATTGAGGGTCATTTTTGCCATAGGTATTCATATCATATAAAAGCTTAACACAAGCAGTATACTGCTGTTGCGTGATAGCACAGCGCAACGCTGTAATGAATTGTGATGGTGTTAAGTGATTGTCTGGCAGTGTTTGTTTCCCAGGGGATACATAATTATTGTTACCAGAGCTAGGCTGTTTGTCATGCTGTCTACTATCCATAATATTTCCTGCTATTGATTGAGTCGCTTTGCATAATTTGTTGTCATTTTAAAGTATAAAGATTAAGGTTTTCTGATATCACGACAGACGATATGACAAATTGCTCTGTACACGACAAAAATGATAAACCACCTTACTTAACTTCATACCACATCGAGGGTGAACGAAGATAAATGTCCCTAACGCCGTCATCGCGAACGAGCGCAGCGAGTGTGGCGATCCACCTCCTTTGTCCACAAACCCGAGATGGTGCAGGTGTTGGTTGCCATGACAGCGCTGTACGATAACTAACTTGCTGTGATTGACCACGCGTGCTGGATTGCCACGTCGCCCTTTGGGCTCCTCGCAATGACAAGTGCATAGGTCATCGCGAACAAACAAAAGCCGGGTACGCAGGTGGGCACGCAAATGTTCACGAAAAAGCCTGCACCCCTCGGTGCGGGATGACAGACAGCGCTGAGGCGGTAATTGTGGGTAAGGCCATGGCGTCATCCAGGCAACTAATTCATGATTTTTGTCGTGTACAGAGGAAAAATTGATAACTTTGTTAAAAATCATCAATTTTATGTGAGGGTTTACTGTATTACTTCAGGGAGCTAGCTGTTTAAACGGTAAGAAGGTTTTGGTGGCTCATTACCTAGCAATTCAGATAGTTCATTCTGTCGTTTTGTAAAGTGATTATGTGCTAATTGATTTCGAATCTTGTCTGACGACTTAGACGGATTTTTGCCTAATAATCGTTGTAACAGTTTCCCAATCCTGATTTGTAATTCTCTCAATCTCGAAATTTCTTTTTTGCTAAGCGCAGCTGGTGCTTTTTCGAATTTAAGTGATTTTTGTGACACTGTAGAAAATTGTTTTTTAGATGAAGGCGAGTTTAGATTAAAAATTATCTCGTTATCAGTGACTTCCTGTTTGCCTTCTTTGATCACCTCTGATGCCTTCTTGCTGAATGTGATAGCTGGTAAAATAGTCAATTCACTTTTACCGCGATTAACTTCTAAACTCACAAATTTATCGATAAATAATTTTTTGAAGTTAATCAAATTTGGCATTTCACTATATTTATGTGCGGTTTCGCCTCTAAAGAAAATAGCAAACATCCAGTGAAAGCCTGGCAGGCTGAAGTTGGGTTGATGATCTTCAATAAATGAAGATAATTGATGATGGAATTCGACTTCATCTACTTTACCATTGATAAAGTGTTTTAGTAGATCAATAAGTTGGTTTTTATAATAGTGTTGTTGATGATGATAGCCAAAGCGAGCAGCTTCTTCTTTGGCTGCTGCGCTAGCTTCAGTTAAGATTCGATGAATTGATTTATGTGACCAATTTGGTATTTCTAAAAAATTAGCCAGGCACTTTTTCATTGCAGTGTCTTCTAGATAGATTAACCGATTCAGTGATCCCATGGTTTGGGTTAAATGAGTTTGGCAGAGATTTTTAGCTTTTTGTATCGTGCCTTGATGATTTACAGGTAAGTTTTCAATGTGAATGCTATGTATTTTTTCTAATTGATCCTTCAAACCTTGATGGGCTTGTTTTAAGCAGTGCACAGAATCTTGACTTTGACGCAGCTGATTTGAATGATCTTCTATGAGATGTGGTGTTTTCTCTATAGTCTTTATCGCTACATCAATAGGTTCAGCAGATGCTTCGTAATTAGAACTTTTAAGGTTAGACAAAGTAACTTTTAATTGAAGATTATAGTCAAATTGCAAATTTTGAACATGCGTCATCATGGGTTCGACGACTAGCCATTTTTGTAATTGATGCACCTTCACTGCCGCATCTATATGTTCGATAAATACAGCAAGCTTAGCATGGAAAAAGTCACCATCTTTTGTCAAGCGTTTGATGCTAGCAAGTTTTTTTTCCGTCTCAGAAATGGCGTAATCATGCTTTAAAATATCTGTCAGTGCTGCCATATAGTTGTAGACATCGCAAAATAATTTTTCACCATCTGTGAGCGTATCTGAATTTAATTCTTGGCTATTTGGAATTTTAGCGCACTTAGTTATAATGCGATTGTAAGTTTTTATCAGTAACTGGTTGGCTTGGTCTTTCCCATTTTTATCGAATCCCATTCCTATGGCGTGATTAAATTCGGGCACACCAATACTGCCATGAGATTGCATTACGATGCTATATAACGGATGTGAGAACATCGAATGCATTGATCGCATAATAAATCGGTAAGAAGATTCGATTAAATGTTCTTCACTGGTGTGACTCGGCAATGCATCATAAAAGGCAGTAGCATTATCTTCACTGATCATCGCATTATTTGGGTATTCAATATCAATGTATTTGAAATTTTTGACCTTGGTTTTAATTTGTGTCTCAGCTTTTGGTTCTACATCGTCCAGATAAGTTTGTAATTCAAAGCTTTCGATAATGCGATCAATCATTTGTTTGTTATGTTTGAGATGAGATACTTTTGCTGCTGTTTTGAGTGCTACGGTAAATTCTGATGTGGTCAAACGTCCATGTAGAAAAGCTTGGAGAGTCGCGGTAATAAGCGCTTGATAGTGCAATTCATCCAATTGATTTCTACTGCCGATGGAAAAATTCCATTTTTTAGCGTTTAGTATGATTTTTCCAATGTTTAGGACTGTCTGATGATAGGTGAGAGATGCCACAGGATTGTGTAATGTTGTATACAGCTGATTGGCAGCAACGTCAACGCAGGTAGTAGGATTTTCTCTTTGAAATTGTTTAACCGCCGCTGAAGCAATGTCACTCGCATCAATAAGATTGGGAATACTTGTGTCTATATTTAATGCTTTTTTCAAACGAAATAAAATATTGTCTTCATTGTTTTCGAGATAACTCGCATGTGCATCAAAATATAAGTATTGATTAAATGCGCCAAATGCATCTTGTAAATGTGAAACATAGCTATCTCTAAATGCATAAATATCTTTAATGTGCGCGGCATCAAGCTTATATTTAAGAATTTTATTGAGCAAAGCTTGAAATACCGCTGGTTGCAAAGCGTTGGCATCTTCAGCGCCAATGTTATGCGTTTCATAGTATGCATTCAGCTTGAGCGCTATTTCATGGCTAGTCAATTGCGGATTCATAAGTGCATCATGCAATGCGCCTAACTCAACTGCATTAGGTGCTTTAACTCGAAGCTCAGTAATGAGCGTGCTGAGTCTTTTTAAATAGATGGCATGACTAGTCTCTATGATTTCGTCGATTTCATGGGGTACTTGAGAAATCATATTTTTAATTTTATTTGCGATGATCAGCGATGAATTACGTGGCTTGTCTAATGCTTCATTAACGATATCACCAAGGTTCAGTTTCATTAAAATGCGGTATTGTCTATTTAGGTACTCAAAAATTAATCCATTTTGATTCAGTGTGTCATCACTGGTGAGCTTGCTAGCAGGTGCATCTATGTTGCCAATAGTCGTCTTAATGATCTGTGTAATTTTTTGCTGCGCATCTATGGGTAGCAGCACTTTTAAAGCGCCTAAAGTCGGATTGATGATGGTATCGATGATATTTTTTTGGAATTTTTTGTTACCATCACTCTTAATGCTTAGATCAGATGCTATTTTCTTTTTGAGTAAATCGTTTAATGCTTCGTTGGTGGTTGCATCCTTAATATCTTTTTCCAAGACGGTAATTTGTTCAATGGCTTGAGTTAAAGCCGTTTTAGCATCATTTTTATTGTCAACACTTTCTGAATTATAGATACCATGGTTTTTTTCAACAAGATATAATTCATTCTCTAACTTTGCTTTAGCTAAGGCGATGCGTTTGATCACACGATTTTGAAAGCTTGAGTAGTCAGTCAGCGCAGTCGTGATGTGATCTTCTTTCTGTTTGATTTTTAAATTTTCAGCATAGCTGACTACCTCTCCTGGGCTGTCTGGTAGTGCTTCAAAATAAGATGGGAAGGGTAGCACGCGGGGACATCCAGCCTCTTTTAGTATCTTGACGACGACTGTGGAACAATTTTCTGTATAAAAATTATATTCTTGTGGATTTGCTAGTTGGTTCTCTGCTAATTTAATGGCTTTATCAAGTTCTAGCTTGCTGCCAGGTTCGCAGGAGAGTTCAATCTGTTCAAAATGTCCGTAACTCAATTTATCGTTACTCACAAACCGGCGAAATAAATCTTCTTCCAATGAACCGAAATAGCCTTTACTTGCATCAGGTGAGGGTAATCCAAAACGTTTAGCCATTCTTCCTAAGAATGAGGGTTGCGCATTGGGATCTTTATCTGGATAGAAGCTTAGATAAACAGGTGCTTCACCTGGATTTTTCATACCAATAGCAACATGCCCAGTAGAATCCAAGCCGAACATTTTGCGTGAATGTGGTTTGACGCCTTTTAAATACCAAACATAAACGACAATGGTATTGTCTTTCATGGGCGCGAGCTTCAATAGCTCATCTGTGGCTTGTTTTTTTAGTTCATCAATTTTATCAGCGCAAGCATCATAGACGCCCACTAATTTCTCACAAAGTGCTAGGTATTTTTCACCGGATTTATGTTTCCACAGCAATGGTAATTTTAACTGTTGATTCTTGGTTTGTTCAAAAGTATCACTCACGCCATCGTAGATATATTCAAAATGGCTTCTCAGTTTTGAAACATATTCTTCTATTTCTTGTTGTTTTTTCTCTAATGTCTTTGCTTGCTGGTGAATGCGCTTAATGTAATCTGCCATAGATTCATTATTACGTCTCACCACATGAAATTGTCTCATATCAAAAGCAACTTGCTTTACATCAACCATGCCAAGTTCATCAACAATGCTTACGATATGCTTCTTTATTTTTTCAAAAAATTTTAAATTCTTTGTGATGTATTCAGCACGCGCTGCCTTAAGTTGCTTGATTTTTTCAGCATCATTTTCACTCTTTGAAATTTCTTCGGCAAAGCCTTTCAGTGCCATCAAAAAATCTTGAGGCGCATTTTTTTCAATGTCTTTTAACTTTTCATCAATGATGATCAATGGACTGCGTAGGTGCATGTAAGTTTCGCCTGATTGTTATAATTGTATAGATCTGATTGATTGTATTCATTCGTGATTAAGATAGCCTTAAATGAGGATATTAATTGTTTCTTGAACAATAACATGAGTAGAATTTATACAAGAATATAAAGGAAATGTGTGGTCATGGCGTGATGTCGCACTTTACAGTGTCGGTCTAAGCTTTGAGCGAGGTTGGTCAGCTAGGATAGCTTATCAGATTCGTGGCTGGGCTTGCTAAGCGTGGGCGTGCATCGTTGCTTGCGGTGGATGTGGCCGTTGCCGTTCAATCCACCGCATGGCGGGCGTCGTTTAATCCCAGCGGAGAATCACTTTACCCGATTCGCCAGAACGCATCACATCAAAGGCTTGTTGATAATCGTCGCAATGGAATTCATGCGTAATGATGTCATTCACTGCCAAACCACTTTGTAACATCATGATCATCTTGTACCAGGTTTGATACATTTCACGGCCATAAATGCCTTTTACTGTGAGGCCGCGCATGATGAGGTTGCTCCAATCAATTTGTGTGTCGTGAGGAAGAAAGCCTAAGAGCGCCATTTTACCAGCATGATTCATATGCGTGAGCATTTGATTGAAGGCATTGGCGTTACCCGACATTTCTAAGCCCACATCAAAACCTTCTTGCATGTTTAATGTTGTCATCACTTGTTGCAAATCAGTTTGTAATGGGTTGATGGTGTGTTTGATGCCTAAGCGCGCAGCCAATGTTAAACGGTAAGGATTCACATCGGTGATGACGACATGACGTGCCCCTACATGTTGTGCAATCACTGCGGCAAGAATACCGACGGGACCGGCGCCTGTGATAAGTACATCTTCGCCGACTAAATCAAAACTGAGTGCACTGTGTGTGGCGTTGCCGAGCGGGTCTAAGATGGCGCCAATGTTATCGCTAATGTCGTCTGGGAGTTTATAGGCGTTGCTGGCGGGTAGGGCGAGATATTCAGCAAAGCAGCCATTGCGTGTGACGCCCACGCTGACATTCGATCGACATAAGTGTGCGCGTCCTGTGCGACAATTGCGGCAATGTCTGCAGGCGATATGGCCTTCTCCGGAAACGCGATCGCCAATATTAAAATGGCTCTCGACTTCGGCGCCAATCGCCACGACTTCACCGGCGAATTCATGGCCGATGACGAGTGGTGCTTTGATGTGGGCTTTAGCCCATTCGTCCCACTGATAAATATGGATATCTGTGCCGCAAATCGCGGTTTTTTTTATTTTGATGAGGAGATCGTTGGGGCCGATGTCTGGACGTGGCACATCTGCCATCCAGATACCCATCGCCTCTTTAGCTTTGACTAAGGCTTTCATATTGGTTTCTCAAAATGATAGAAATAGGGTCATGAGTGTTAAGTAATAATTTTTAACTTGCGCCCGATTTTAGCAAATGCTGCAATCGCTTGATCAAGGTGCGCTTGATCGTGACCCGCAGACATTTGTGTGCGTATACGCGCTTGGTTTTGTGGTACAACCGGATAGGAAAAACCAATGACATACACACCTTCTGCTAAGAGTGCATTGGCCATTTGCGTCGCGAGTTTCGCATCGCCTAAGAGCACAGGAATGATGGGATGATCACCTGGCGTGAGTTTGAAGCCTAATGCCGTCATTTCACGGCGAAAATATGCACTGTTCGCGTGTACTTTTTGAATGAGATGTTGACTCGCTGCCAGCATGTCTAATACTTGTAGTGTGGTCGCCGCAATCATGGGCGCAAGGCTATTGGAAAAAAGATAGGGACGTGAGCGTTGGCGTAACCAAGCAATAATTTCTTTCTTACCACTGGTGTAACCCCCTGAAGCACCACCGAGTGCTTTACCGAGCGTCCCAGTCAAAATGTCGATGCGATCCATGACGTGATGATATTCATGCGTCCCACGGCCGTGTGCACCCATAAAACCAGTGGCATGCGAATCATCGACCATGACCAACGCATCATATTGATCCGCGAGATCACAAATGGCAGGGAGATTAGCTGTGATGCCATCCATCGAAAAAACACCATCGGTGGCGATGAGTCTCACGCGTGCGCCTGCTGCTTCTTTCAGCTTGGCTTCGAGATCGGCCATGTCGTTATTCTGATAACGATAGCGCTTGGCTTTACATAAACGAATGCCATCAATGATACTCGCATGATTTAATGCATCGCTAATCACGGCATCTTCTTCGGTTAAAATTGTTTCGAATAACCCGCCATTCGCATCAAAACAAGAAGAATAGAGAATTGTATCTTCCATGCCTAGAAACGCACTTAGTTTTTCTTCTAATTGTTTGTGAATGGATTGTGTGCCACAAATGAAGCGCACGGAAGACATGCCATAACCAAAAGTATCTAACGATTTTTTAGCCGCAGCGATTAAGCTCGCATCATCGGATAACCCTAAATAATTGTTGGCGCATAAGTTGATGGCTTCGTTACCATCGGCAAGACGAATGACAGCTTGTTGCGGTGACGTAATGATGCGTTCACCCTTGTAGAGACCCTGTGTTTTCAGTTCATTGACTGCTTGGTCTAGGTGAGTTAAAAATGCTGCTCGTTTCACTTTTGTTTCTCCCGAAATGATCCATTTTTTTATCAAAAACCTTTATTGATTAGCCAACCAGGTGGCTAAGGCCTTGGTGTAGTAGCTAATGATCACGTCTGCGCCTGCGCGACGGATGGCGGTTAATACTTCAATGGCCGTCTTACGTTCATCAATCCAACCATTTTGAGCGGCGGCTTTGATCATGGCATACTCGCCGCTGGTATGGTACGCACAAAGCGGTAATTCGGGAAACGATTCTTTGATGCGATAAATGACGTCTAAATACGTGTGTGCAGGTTTGACCATGATCATATCCGCCCCTTCGGCAATGTCGAGCATACATTCACGCATGGCTTCATTGGTATTGGCATAATCCATTTGATAGGTGCGACGATCGCCAAATTTTGGGGCGCCTTCGGCTGCTTGTCTGAATGGGCCATACATGGCTGAAGCGTATTTGACGGAATAACTCAGGATGGGAAGATGTTGATAACCTGCATGATCGAGCGCTTCACGAATGGCAAATACCATACCATCCATGGTCGCACTCGGTGCGATGATGTCTGTGCCGGCACGCGCGTGGCTTAATGCTTGTCGCGCGAGTATCGCGAGTGTCTGATCATTATCGACGATGACATCGCGCTCATGGTCACCCGCGGTGATAATGCCACAGTGCCCATGATCGCTATATTCACAACAACAAATATCTGACATCACTAACATAGCGGGTGCAGCCGCTTTGATGATAGGAATGGCTTGTTGGATGATGCCATCTTCAGCATAGCTACTTAGGCTAAGTGGATCTTTATGTGCTGGGATGCCAAACAACAAGACGCTTTTGATACCTAATGCGTAGAGGTCGCGAATTTCTGCGTCGAGTTGATCAAGGCTCAATTGAAACATGCCAGGCATCGCAGGGATCGGGTTTTTAATCCCATGGCCATGACGCACAAAAAGCGGCATGACAAATTTTTCAAGTTCAAGGCGGGTTTCACGAATGAGATCACGTAGTGCAGTGTTCTGGCGTAATCGACGTAGACGGGTAGTGGGAAAAGGACTTAGGTGGCGCATGTGACCTCCTCATTTTTTATTTGGATATTTATTGAACAGGCGCGCGCGAGCATCGCTGAAGTATGGAGGATTTGTCTCATTAAGTAAAGCTTAACGACGATTTAATCCGGCCACAAAAGCGCTGTACACCACAAAAATGATTTTGGGTTTGTGTAGGGTGGGCAAAGGCCGTATCGCGGACGTGCCCACCATCTTATGATTACACCAACGACATTTAGAAGAGGTGGGCACGCTCTCACTTTGCCCACCCTACGTTTATTTTTGTCGTGTACAGAGCAACAAATAACGCCCAATATGGCGGCGCATTGCGGCACAATTTAGTAACCAGGGAAGTCTTCCACACGAATCTTGTCAGGCTGAATCGCCATATCAATGAGCATGGTTTGTATCCCGCCGACCATCTTCGGCGATCCACATACATAATAAATAGGAGCGTGAATATCTGGTACATGTCTGGTGATCATGGCAGGTGTGATGAATCCTGTTTCATCGGACCAATCAGCAGGGGCTTTATCCAAGGTGGGTATCAGGTGAAAGTGGGGATTGTCGGCAGCAAAGTGGCGCAAATCAGGCAAAAAAGCCGTATTTTCTAGGGTGGTGTTGCCATAAAACAAACATAAGGGTTGTGGTATTTGATGTGCATAGGCGTGCGCAATCATACTGTAAAATGGGGTGATGCCAATACCACCGGCAATCATCACAGCGGGTACATCAACGTCATCGTGTAACACGAATGTGCCAACAGGGCCTGCCAATTTTATCTCACCACCGATGGGCAATTGATCAAGGTGACGCTTGTAGGGCGTCGCTTGTATACGCGCAGCAATAGCCAGATAATCTTCATCCGGAGAATTGAGCAATGAGAAACGTCGGGTGTGACCGTTCGCATCACTTTCTGTTGGGTTGATGAGGGTGAAACCCCCATATTGACCAGCTTTAAACTTAAAATTCTCGGGTTTTTCGAAGACAAAGACTTTAGTGCCAACCGCAACCTCATAGCGATCAATGAGTTTTACCGTATAAATGGGCATGATAAGACCTATGGAAGTGAGTTGACTTATGTTAGCCCGCAATCCCACCCCTCACAAGTATTAGCGATCTTTGACGTTGGGTGGGACTTGATAGTCGGGAAGCGTGCGCGGATTAGGCATTTCTTGCGTGTATAATGACATGCGATCAGCAAAACGGCTTATTTGTTCGCGATTGACCTCGGTCATGAGTCTCGGATATTCTAGACCAACGATTAAACCCAGCAAGACCCACACCTGATTTTTCGCTTCATCTGTCGTAGGTATACTTTTAGTACGCAGTAGCGCGCAAAGTTTGTCAAAGCGTGCTTGTAACGCTGGCGTGGTGTTATCCAGATGTTGTATAACGTCAATCAGTGCTTCTTCAAGCTGTTTGGTATCTGCTGTCATGGTGCGATACTCTCTCGCGTCGACCTACACTAATTCCAGTATATCAATGTTATTTCAATTAATGAGAGGCTCAAATGAAAAATAATGATCAAGATAACGCCTTAATCAATCACTTAGCGCGCTTAAAATGGGCTTGCCGCCGCGGGATGTTGGAACTCGATGTGTTATTGAACAATTTTTTGCAGGAAGCCTATCCGCAGTTAAGTGATGAGGATAAGCACCGCTTCGTGCAACTCTTAGCATGTGATGATCCTACGTTATTTGCCTGGCTAATGAATCAATCCACCCCTGACGATCCAGCGCTGGCCGCCATTGTGAGCCGTATTCGACAGCATGCGCAATCACGATTATAAATTCAAGCCATCATTGATTTACGCGGGTTTGTTAGCGTTGGTGACATTGGGTAGCTTCGTGATCATTGCGGCATTGCAATTACCGTTATGGGTTAAGTGCTTGCTGCTCCTATGGGTGGCTGTTTATGTCAGTCAACTTTGTTGGCAAGTGTTGCTGCTACGTGGCGATCAAGCGATCACGCAACTCAATCATCAACAAGATGGTTCGTGGTATTTGATCACCGCTTCACAAATAAGATCCGCACAGTTACTTGGCGACAGTACGGTAACACCTTGGGTATGTGTGTTACGTTTTAAAGTCGACAATGCGTTTTGGCCGCGTACTTGTTTGGTGTTCAGGGATGCAATGTCAGCAAAAGAATACAAGCATTTGATGATGACAGTACGCATGACATAAACGAGTGATGATGGACATATAAACGCATCGGCAAAGCAAAAAAAGGGCGAAAAGCCGGGCACGGGTACGTAAACGTTCATGAAAAGCGCGCAATGACAGGTGAGTGAGATGTCATTGCGAGTGAGCACAAGCCCTAACGCCCATTATTAATGTTTACGCGGTGTAAGTGAGGTGACATTGTCACGCTGTTCACACTCCGCACTCACTGTGTGCGCGCCTTCATTAGGGCCAATGGTGTATAACAAGCGATTCATAAAGCTCTCTGGCAAAATCTTAGCTTGCGCAATCCCATGCATTTTTTCTTTGAGTAAAGCGAGTTCAAGTAATGCAGGATTTTTAAGATAAATTTCACCTTCCAGCATGGCGGCTTTTTGTTTCGCTTCTGCTTGTACAATCACGGCGCGTGCATCGATTTCCGCTGCTTGCAAGCGCGCTTGTGCTTGAGAGATTGTGGCACCATTCACTTGTGTTTGTGCAATATCGCGTGCTTTGGCCGTGCGTTCGGCTTCTTGCGTTTCAATATCATACTTTTGTTGTAGCACGGCTTGTTGTGCGGCGGCTTCAGCGGTACGTAGCGATTGTTCCGACATTTTTTTAGCGATATCGGTATCCATGATTTTTGGTGTTTCTATATTGAGACGCACCAGCTCGATGCCATACTCCCTTAAATCATGCGAGAGTTGATCCTTCACAATATCTTGGAAATGTTGTAACGGTGGTGCTGAAGGGATGTTAGCATTTTGTGACTGTGCGGTAGGTGTGGTGGGTTTGGTTTGATAGAAGCATAAAAATTCTTGTGAGGAACATTGTTGAATGGCTTTGCCCATATCCACGGTGGCAACATTTTCGATATGATCTAAGATGCCGGCTGTATCATTTAAATGGCGTAAGGCTTTTTCAGGGTCACTGATGCGATAAGCCACCAATAATTTTACGCCTACTTTGAGGGAATCCCGTGTCGAAAAAATATCATAGTTGATTTCATCATTGCTTGCGCGAGCGTTTTCACCGCGTCGTGCACGCTTGGTCGTTTCACTAGGGAATTGTAAGGTTTGAATACCAGTACTTAAGAAATCACAAAACGCATGTGTAGGTGAATCAATCACAGTGGGGCCGGTATCAGGTTGGGGATGGATGATTTGCAGAATGCCATTATTATACGTAATCGCCACTTCACTGGTATGGGGCATAATACGTTTGAGGGAGCCATGGATGATTACTTTTTGAGTGGCTTTGTGAAAATATTTGTCCCCGTTTTTTTCTAATCGAAATAACGGCGTGTCAAACACATAGGGATACGGCCGCGATTCGAGTAACAATGGAATACTCCCAATCCATACAGTGGCAATCTCGCCGGCCGGTACACGTAAGATATGTAACGTGCCATGATTAATGTAAATGTTATCTTGATTCACGAAGGGGATAGCATTATTTTGCTTCTCTATACGAAAATTTTGATCATGAATGACATGCGGTCCTTCGCCAAAAATAAGTGGTCTATTGCCTGAGTAGGCTTTGGCATATTTACCCATCGGCACGTTTAAGACATAACTACCATGCGCACCATAAATAGGATCGGTTTGTTTCACAATGCCAATAATTTCTGAGACAAAACTTGAATCGAAGGGTTTTAAGACGCGAGCAATATTTTTTGACGGATGAAATGTCACGATTTCTGGCGTCTTATTTCGGTGCCCGATTAAAAATTCATCACGACTAATATATTGTCCACGTATGAGTGAGGTGGTGAAACAGCTTTGATTTTCTTTGACGTTTTTATTGAATTCGCGCTGAATATTTAAAGCTTGCGTATTAGAGTTACGATCATACAGTGTGGAGGTAATCACCACATCTGCTAATTCACGCTCCGCACGTTGTACGATGCTTTTTGCGTCATCTGTCGCGATGGCTTCTTTGTTTTTAGGTAACTGCTCGATGATTAAAGCCGTGGTATCTTGTCGTTTTAACATGCATTATCCTTGATGAAAATTCATTAGAGGTTTGAGACCGCCACCATAACGCGTGAGCGTTTGGTGGCTTAAGATTCAGGTGGCGTTCATTCACCACCTGAATCTATGTTTTTGCCGTCAGGCAAAAAACCATTTTGACTTTTGGGTCTATCGACGGGGTGTGGTAGACGTGCTTCGTCAATGGCAACAAAAGTAAAAATGCCTTCGGAGATTTGTCGTGGTTCATCATCGCTCAAAGACAGGGCATAACCACTAATTTTAAAGCGCATAGACGTGCGCCCCACTTGCAACAGGTTGGCGTAAAAACAAACGGTATCCCCGACATACACAGGGCGTATAAAGACCAAATTATCGATCGCCACCGTGACCACGCGGCTCTGGGCGCGGCGTCGTGCTTCAATGCCAGCAGCCATATCCATGAGCGAGACGACCCAGCCGCCGAATATGTCACCATTGGCATTGGCATTGGCTGGCATCGCGAGTGTCTGTAGGGCAAGTGGACCGCGTGGATCTTTGTCGTTTGTCATGGGTCATTCCTTTACCTGGGGGTGTTCCATTATTAACCATGATCAAGATTGAAACAAGTCCTAGACTTCTCATGCCATGACACTTCACCCGGACTGGAAAATACGTTACCATCAGCCGCTTATAAAGGTTTTTAACACTATGCAAAATATTCGAAATTTTTCAATTATTGCCCATATCGATCATGGTAAATCCACACTGGCTGATCGTCTCATTCAATTGTGTGGTGGCTTGAGTGATCGCGAAATGCAGGCTCAGGTGCTCGATTCGATGGATTTAGAGCGCGAACGCGGTATTACGATCAAAGCGCATAGTGTCACATTGCACTATAAGGCGCAAAATGGGACGACGTATCAACTTAACTTCATTGATACGCCAGGCCACGTCGATTTTTCTTATGAAGTCTCCCGCTCACTAGCGGCTTGTGAAGGCGCACTCTTGGTTGTAGATGCGGGGCAGGGGGTAGAGGCACAAACCCTGGCCGTATGTTATACAGCGCTCGATCAACAGTTAGAAGTCATTCCCGTCTTGAACAAGATCGACTTGCCCCAAGCCGATCCTGAACGCGTGATTCATGAAATTGAAGATATCATTGGTTTGGAAGCACAGAATGCTGTGCGCGTCAGTGCCAAGCAAGGTATAGGCATTCAAGAATTGCTCGAACGTCTCATTCAAGACATTCCGGCACCCACAGGTGACCCCGCTCGGCCGCTGCAAGCATTGATTATTGACTCTTGGTTTGATGCCTATTTAGGGGTGGTGTCGCTGGTACGCGTCAAAAATGGCGTGTTAAAGTTTGGTGAAAAGATGCAAGTGATGTCTACGGGCAAAGCTTATGAAGTGACCGGCTTAGGTGTTTTCACGCCCAAGCGTGTTGCTACCGAAGCGTTAAGCGCAGGTGAAGTCGGTTATGTGATTGCCGGTATCAAAGATATTAATGGTGCGCCGGTGGGTGACACATTAACGCATGCACATCGTGCAGCGACAGAAATGTTGCCTGGGTTTCAAAAAGTAAAGCCTCAAGTGTATGCGGGTCTGTTTCCCATCCATTCGGATGATTTTACCGCACTGCGTGAAGCGCTCAGTAAATTGCGCTTGAACGATGCGGCATTGTTTTATGAACCCGAGTCTTCCGAAGCCTTAGGTTTTGGCTTTCGTTGTGGGTTTTTAGGCATGTTGCATATGGAAATTGTGCAAGAACGTTTAGAGCGTGAATATAATTTAGCGCTTATCACCACCGCGCCAACGGTAATTTATGAAGTCTTGGATACGAAACAAGAAATATTACACGTCGACAACCCCTCTAAGTTACCAGCACCTAATTATATCGATGAAATCCGTGAACCGATTGCGAAGGTCAATATTTTAGTGCCGCAGCCCCACTTAGGTAGCGTCATTACCTTGTGCGTGGAACGTCGTGGTGTGCAGAAGAGTATGCTATTTCACGGAAATCAAGTGGCATTGGTCTATGAAATTCCCATGAGTGAAATTGTGTTAGATTTCTTTGATCGTCTCAAATCGGTGAGCCGCGGTTATGCGTCGTTGGATTATAGTTTTTCTCATTTCCAAACGGCGGATTTGGTGAAACTTGATTTGATGATTAACGGTGAACGCGTAGATGCATTGGCTTCTATTGTGCATCGTGAGCAATCGCAATCACGTGGCCGTCTCGTGACGGATAAATTGCGTGAACTCATTCCAAGACAAATGTTTGATGTGGCGATTCAAGCCGCCATCGGTGGTCATATCATCGCGCGTCAAACGGTGAAAGCCGTGCGTAAAAATGTCACTGCTAAATGTTATGGTGGCGATATCTCGCGAAAACGCAAGTTATTAGAAAAGCAGAAAGAAGGCAAAAAGCGTATGAAACAATTGGGCAGTGTCGAAGTGCCACAAGAAGCGTTTCTAGCCGTGTTGAAAATAGACGAAAAAAAGTGATGGGGTCATCGGACGTTAATCCATCTGGGTGGGTAAAGCGAGTCAACTGTTAAGGAGTAGTTTTGCGATGAATGTGAATTTCGAACTTGTTTTATTTTATGCGACGATAGTTGCTGGGTTACTGGCGTTACTTGACATCGTTTATTTCGCGCCACGTCGTCAGGCGAAAGCGGCTGGGACGACGCCGCCGATGCCGGTGGTGTTCGAGTATGCACGTTCATTCTTTCCTATTCTGTTGCTGGTTTTTTTGTTGCGCTCATTTTTAGTGGAACCATTTCGCATTCCTTCAGGCTCACTGGAGCCAACCTTATTGACCGGCGATTTCATTTTGGTGAATAAATACGATTATGGCGTACGCTTGCCCGTCCTCCATCAAAAGCTATTATCGCTCTATGAGCCGCAACATGGTGACATCATGATTTTTCGTTGGCCACCCGATGAGTCATACAATTTTATCAAGCGCGTGATTGGCTTACCTGGTGATCATGTCAGCTATATCAACAAAACCTTAGTCATCAATGGTAAAGAAATTCCCCAACGTACGCTCGGGGAAGCCACAGCACAAACCGAATCTGGCACCAACTTTATGGTGACAGAGAAAGAAGAAGATTTGCTGGGGATTAAACATAAAATTTATATAGATCCCAATAAACCCACGAATGATTTCAAAGATATTGTGGTGCCACAAGGCCAGTATTTTGTGATGGGCGATAATCGTGATGATAGCGCTGACAGCCGCTATTGGGGATTTGTGCCAGAAGAAAATATTGTCGGTAAAGCCGTGATGGTATGGATGAGTTGGAATGGTCAACAGACGAAGGTTCGCTGGGATCGTATTGGCAACCGCATACATTGATGGAAATCATTAACCATGCTTGACGAATTAACACAAATATTAAAATACGATTTTAAAGATCCCACCTATCTCAAAGTGGCATTGACTCATCGCAGCAAGGGTGGGGAGCACAATGAGCGTTTAGAGTTTTTAGGCGATGCGGTGGTGAATTTTGTGATTGCAGAAATTTTATATCAACAATTTCCTAAAGCGACGGAAGGAGAACTCAGTCGCTGGCGGGCCTCATTAGTTAATCGTGACACATTAGCCGATCTCGCTAAAGAATTTGATTTGGGTCGATATCTTTTTTTAGGGCCAGGTGAAATGCGTAGTGGTGGGAGTGCCAGACAATCTATTTTATCTTGTGCCATGGAAGCCGTGATTGGTGCGGTGTACTTAGATGGTGGTTTTGATGCTGCGCGAGCAAAAATACATGCATGGTATGAAAGTTTATTGCAATCACTCTCTAGTGCTGCTAATCACAAAGATCCAAAAACGCTCTTGCAAGAGTTGTTACAGAGCAAACGTTTAGCGTTGCCCATTTATACAGTGGAAAATATTGAAGGTGAGGCGCATCAACAATTGTTTACCGTCAGTTGTGAAGTGGAAGGATTGCCAGAAAAAACATTCGGCAAAGGGACTTCACGGCGGCGTGCCGAACAAGATGCTGCGCAAGCCATGTTAGGTATGATGAAAAAGTGAGCCAAGTAAGCTCGTTGCCTGCGGCAGAATGCTTGTTTTAGTTGGTGAATGAATACTATTGGCAATAGATGCCATCAAGCGCGCTGCGCGCTGGTTGCAATATGAGACCCCTTAGGAGTTTAAAATGACAATAAAAAAATCGGGTTATGTGGCTATCGTTGGTCGGCCCAATGTGGGCAAGTCTACCTTGTTAAATTGTTTGCTCGGCGAAAAACTGAGTATCACGGCGCCTAAACCGCAAACGACGCGTTGGCAAGTGTTGGGTATTAAAACGGTTGAGACGGCACAAATTATTTATATCGATACACCAGGTATCCATCGCCAAGAAAAGCGCGCGATGAGTCGTTATTTAAATCGTGTCGCCAGTTCCGTTCTGTTAGACGCCGACGTGATTGTTTGGGTGGTGGATGCAACGAGTTGGCGTGGTGAAGATGATTTAGTGTTAAAGCAGCTTAAAGAGACAACGAAGCCTATCATTTTAGTCGTCAATAAAATTGACTTGGTGAAAGATAAAGCGACATTGTTACCGCTTATCGAAAAATTACATGAGAAGTGTACTGTCGCGCATGTGGTACCTGTTTCCGCGCTCGACAATGATAACACCACGGCTTTAGAGAAAGTGATCGAGGATTTGCTGCCAGAAGGGCCGGCACTGTTTCCTGAAGATCAACTCACCGATAAAAGTATGCGCTTTCAAATCGCCGAAATTATTCGCGAAAAATTAATTTATGCCACGGAAGAAGAATTGCCGTATACCACCGCCGTTGAAATTGAAGAAATCAAAGAAGGTGATAAGGTCACGGAAGTTGGTGCAGTGATTTGGGTGGAACGTCAAGGCCAAAAAATTATCGTACTTGGTAAAAAAGGGGCCAAGATAAAAAAAGTGGGCATTGCAGCGCGGCGTGAAATAGAACAGCTTGTCGGGCGCAAAGTATTTTTGCGCTTATGGGTCAAAGTCAAAGAAGATTGGACTGACGATGAACGTGCGTTAAAAGGCTTGGGATATGAATAAGGCGTGAGTGCCTCTAAGGTCAGCGCATGAATGCTGTGTTACTCGAACCCGCCTATGTGCTGCATCGGCGAGCGTATCGCGAGACAAGTTTCTTGCTGGAACTTTGGACGCCACAATATGGCCGCCTAAGTGCGATTGCGCGTGGTGCACGAAAAGCGCGTTCTGCCAGCCAAGGTTTGTTGCAAGCTTTTACCCCTTTGATTATCTCCTGGACTGGCAAGGGCGAACTCAAAACCTTGACACATGTCGAGTCTAGAGCGCCCTATGCACCCCTCAGTGGGGAATATTTATTTGCTGGTTTTTATCTTAATGAGCTCTTAAGCTATCTGTTGCAAAAATGGGATCCTTATCCCAGCTTGTATGCGGCTTATCAGCAAGCATTACAAGCGCTAGTACAAGTGCAACATGAAGCGGCATGGGAGCGTCCCATCGCGAAGGTACTGCGTACGTTCGAAATGCGCTTGGTGACTGAATTGGGTTATGGCATTTTTCCGGCCGCCATGCGCGCGGGAGAACCTGCTTTTGCCGCGGATGCGTATTATCGTTTTATGCCTGAGCAAGGCTTAGTGCTTGATCCAAATGCCACACCGGGAGAAGCATTTTTAGGCCAGCATTTAAGTGCGGTTGCCGGTGCTGATTGGCGGGATGATGCAGTGTTACGTACTGCGAAACGGTTGATGCGTTGTGTACTCACGCCTTTGTTGGGTGCGCGACCGATTTATAGTCGTTACTTATTTTTACCGACGGATGAGGAGAGCAAGCGTGAGTAATCCGATTTTTTTAGGTGTCAATATCGATCATGTGGCTACCTTGCGTGAGGCGCGCCACACACGTTATCCCGATCCCATCGAGGCAGTATTTGCTGCTGAAAATGGTGGCGCGGATGGCATCACCGTGCACTTGCGCGAAGATCGTCGTCATATTCAAGAACGTGATGTGGCACTGATTAGCGAAACCCTCACCACACGTTTGAATTTAGAAATGGCGGTGACGGATGCGATGTTGTTATACGCTGAAAAAATCCGACCAGCGCATGCTTGTTTAGTGCCTGAAAAACGCGAAGAATTAACCACAGAAGGTGGGTTGGATGTGTTGGCGCAAGAAGCAAGAATTCGTGAGGCAACGCAGCATTTAACGCGACTTGGTGCCGAAGTTTCTTTATTTATCGATCCTGAGATCGCTCAAATTGAAGCCGTGCTACGCGCTCGTGCCCCCGTGATTGAAATTCATACCGGTGCATATGCCGACGCGACCTCACCAGAGGCGCGAGAAGAAGAATTGCGGCGCATTCAACATGCTGTTGCCTTTGCACATGAGTCGGGACTCATCGTCAATGCGGGGCACGGACTTAATTATCAGAATGTGCAAGCGATCGCTGCCATGCCTGCGATTAACGAATTAAATATTGGCCATGCGATTGTGGCACGAGCCATTTTCACGGGTCTCACCCAAGCGGTGCGAGATATGAAAGCATTGATGGTGATCGCGCATGCAGCAGGCGTTGCACCTCATATAATCAGTTAAGGGTTTTAGTCATGACAATACGTACACGTTTCTCTCCTAGTCCTACCGGCATGATTCATCTTGGTAATGCACGTGCCGCATTATTTGCTGCACTCTATGCGAAAAAAAATCATGGTGTATTCTTATTGCGTATTGAAGATTCTGATGTTGAGCGCTCAGAAGAACGTTATGTCGAATTATTGCAAGACGATTTGCATTGGCTCGGTATTGATTGGCAAGAAGGTCCAGGACACGATGGACCTTATGCACCTTATTGGCAGTCACAACGTCAAGAAATTTACGATCAATACTATCAACGCTTAAGTGACCAAAAATTAATTTATCCGTGTTTTTGTAGCGATCAAGAATTGTTGTTGGCACGCAAATTACAATTGTCACGCTCACAAGCACCGCGATATTCGGGCCGTTGTCGTGAGCTGACGCAGGAAGCGATTGACGCGCTGTTAGCTGAAGGTAAAAAACCGGCATGGCGTTTCCGTGTGCCCAGAGATCAAGCCATCGAGTTTGATGATGTGGTGAAAGGCCCGCAATCTTTCCAAAGCAATGATATCGGTGATTTTATTGTGCGTCGTGCTGATGGTACACCACCATTTTTATTTTGCAATGCGATTGATGATGCCACCATGGCGGTCACCCACGTGTTACGTGGTGAAGATCACTTGGCGAACACCCCGCGACAAATTCTGTTACTCAAACAACTAGGGCTACCTCTACCTGCTTATGGTCATTTGTCATTAATTGTAGGTGCCGATGGTGCACCCTTATCCAAACGTCATGGCAGTTTTAGTGTGCACGAGATGCAGTCGCAAGGCTTTCTGCCATTAGCGATGATAAATTATTTAGCGCGTTTAGGTCATGGTTGTGATTCGCAAGCTTTATTAGGGTTCGATGAATTAGCGCAGCATTTTCATTTAGACAAATTGAGTCGTTCGCCCGCGCGTTTTGATGTCACGCAATTATTGTATTGGCAGAAGCTGGCTGTGCAACAGCTGGACGAAGACGGGATGTGGCGCTGGCTGGGTGAGCGCGTGAAGAATCAAGTACCAACGGCGCAACAATCTTTGTTTGCGAAAACGGTACAAGCTAATATTGCTTTTCCGGATGATGCGATGGATTGGGCTAAGATTTTATTTCATGAAAACGTCTCCATCGATGCGAGTGAATTAGCGGTCATTCGTGATGCGGGCGAACAGTTTTTCGTTGAAGCAGAACAAGCAGTACAAAAATACGGGACAGACATGACGCAAGTGTTTGCAGAAATGAAACAAACCTTGGGTGTGAATGGCAAAAAATTATTTATGCCGGTGCGTATTGCCTTAACGGGTAAAGCGCATGGTCCAGAACTGATGCAAATTGCTGAATTGCTGGGACCCAAAAAAATGCAACATCGTTTGGGTCAGGCATTTAAATTAACGATGCATGAGGGTCAATGACGATGCTCACTATCTTCAATACGTTAACGCGACAAAAGGAATTATTTAAACCATTAGAAGCCAATAAAGTGGGTTTATACATTTGTGGCGTCACAGTATATGATTATTGCCATGTGGGTCATGCACGTACTTATACGTCGGCCGATGTGATCATTCGCTATCTGCAATATCGCGGTTATCAAACACATTACGTCCGCAACATTACGGACATCGATGATAAAATTATCAAACGTGCCAATGAAAATGGCGAACCCTTTGATACACTCACTGAACGCTTTATCAAAGCGATGCACGCTGATTTTTCTGCATTGCAATTGTTGCCACCCGATGAAGAGCCACGTGCAACAGTTTATATTCCGGAAATGATTAAACTCATCGAAAAAATTATCGCGAACAAACATGCGTATGTGGGCGCGAATGGCGATGTCTATTTTGATGTGCGTAGCTTTCCACAATACGGTTGTCTCTCTCATCATGACATCGAGCAATTAGAAAGTGGGGCACGTGTGGAAGTGTCTGAAGTCAAACGTGATCCGCTGGATTTTGTGTTGTGGAAAATAGCAAAACCTAATGAACCCGCTTGGGATTCACCATGGGGCAAAGGACGACCAGGATGGCACATCGAATGTTCAGCGATGGCAATGGATTTATTGGGAACGCAATTTGATATTCATGCGGGCGGTCGTGATTTGATTTTCCCCCATCATGAAAATGAAATTGCACAATCAGTCGCTGCCACTGGTGATCGATTTGCAAACCTATGGATTCATGGCGGTTACTTGCAAGTTGAAAAAGAAAAAATGTCTAAATCGCTGGGTAACTTTGTGACCATACGTGATGTGTTGAGTGAGCATCCAGCTGAAGTGTTACGCTATGTATTGGTGGCGAGCCATTATCGTAGTCCGCTTAATTACGCAGCGGACGCTTTAGCACAAGCGAAACAAGCGTTAGGACGCTTCTACACGGCTTTACGTTTTTTAAACGAAGCACAGCCACCCAAGGAGAGCGTCTATGAGCAACAATTTGTGACAGCGATGGATGATGATTTTAATACACCTGTTGCTCTCTCCGTGTTATTCGATTTGGCACACGAAATTCAACGCTTGCGCGAATCGGATTTAGCACAAGCGGCCAGTTTGGGCGCTTTGTTAAAACAATTGGGCGGTGTGCTTGGTTTGCTTCAAGCGGATCCGGACACATTTTTTCAAGCCGATGCGAACGTTGATGTATCGCAAATTGATGACTTAATTGCGGCACGCAACCAAGCACGCAAAGAAAAGCAATGGGCTGAAGCCGATCGCATTCGTGATGCGCTGTTAGCCATGTCTATTGTGATTGAGGATACCGCAGCGGGTACAACTTGGCGAAAGCAGTAAGTCAGAAAGTGGCTATATACTGTTGAGCGTGCTAAACCTAGTATAAAGAAATGATGGAGATACGAAATGAAATATTTAGTTGCCTTATTACTGTCTTTCACAGCGACGAGTGCGTTTGCTATTTTCTGTCCGTCTAACTTTAGTGTGATTAATTATGGCGATAGTTTGAGTTCAGTCATGCAAGCATGTGGGGCGCCTGCATCGCAAACCTCTTATGTCAAACCTGATGTGGTGTCGCAATTGTGGACTTTCTATGTGCCACTTGGTTCGGGCTCGCGTGCGACTGGGGCGATGAAAGTCGTGATTAATGAGGGTAGTGTGGTGAATATCACTATTCCCACCCTGCAACATGTGTGTGACAATCTCAATATGCCCGGTAACCCACCAGGTACAAAATACAACGAAGCGAATTGTCCCACCATTGAAATCCCCAAAAGTGTGACATCCACCACACGTTGTGGCGGTTTGATTTCGTTAGGCGATGCGAGTTCGCGCGTCCAAGCGGTGTGTGGTAATCCCGTGGTGAGCAATGTGCAGCCGGATGCTTCCCACCCAACCACCCGCGTGATTGAGTACTATTATAATAATGCAGCACCACCGAATACCTTGATCTTTGAAAATGGTGTATTAACGGGTAGACGCTAAGGCAGTCAACAAGGAAGTAAAATTGTGAAAAGACCCATTGTCGTGACAGGTGCAAAAGGCCAATTAGGTACGACGTTTCAACAACTACGCTCATTATGCCATGCGCCTTTAATCTTATTATCACGTGCGCAATGTGACATTCAGGATGCGCACGCGATTCACACATTGATTGAACAACACCAACCCTTAGCGGTAGTAAATGCTGCCGCTTATACCGCGGTGGATCGTGCGGAAACTGAACGCGAGGCGGCACTTGCTGGCAATGTAGCGGGGGTGAAGCAATTAGCCATGGCTTGTCAGGCACATGAGATACCGCTCATTCATTTTTCCACTGACTATGTATTTCCTGGGACGCAAACGACCCCTTATCGTGAAGACGATATGATTGATCCAGTCAATTACTATGGACAGAGTAAGTATTTGGGTGAAGAAGCCATCCGCGCGCATTGTGAGCGCCATATAATTTTGCGTGTCAGTGCCGTGTTTAGTGAGCATGGTAATAATTTTGTAAAAACCATCTTGCGCTTGGCGCGAGAACGCACCACGATGCGTGTCGTCGCCGATCAAATCACTTGCCCCACAGCAACTGAAGATATTGTACTGGCAACCTTTGCGATGCTGAGACAGCTGTCGCATTGGGGTACGTTTCATTTCTGTGGTGCCGCGCCCACCAGTTGGCATGCATTCGCAGAAAATGTGATTGCACTGGCGCGTCAATATGAAAGTTTAGCGGTACAATCGATAGAGGCAATTGCGACAACAGATTATCCCACGCCTGCACAGCGCCCGGCGTATTCGGTATTAGACTGTCAGCGTTTGCAACAAGCCTATGGCATCAGCCAGCCAGATTGGTTTAGCCGACTGGCAATCAGCGTTCGACGACTATGTACACTCCCGGCTTCTGTCTCTTAGCATTTTAACCTAATATTAAAACAGTGAGTAAATATAGCATGCGTACGCGTCAAGATATTGATATGGCATATCTTCAAGAATTATTCGGCAAAATTAAACTCGTGCTAGAAGCTTACAAGACTAACCATAAACATTTTTTGTTTAAGTTCACGGATCCTTATCGTATCAAACCAGTTAGGTTGTATGTGCAATGTATGTGTTTGATCGATGATATCAGTGTACGTATACATGAAAATGGTCCTATGTCATCTGAAGCGTTAAATTCCCTGTGTTTCAAACGCTACGTGGCTGTGTTGGGTTTGCTTAAAGAAGTGACAAACTATTTGCCGCTCAAATCATTATTGATCACTGAGATGAGCACGCAAGCTGAATGCCAATGGGCATCGACGTTCGGTGATAATACAACACGTATACACCAAGCATTCTTTCTTTTGCAACAGCAAGTGCAAACACCTGTTCAGCAGGTAGAGATTTGTTCTATCGTGCCATCACGCTCATGATCATAGACGTCACTCGCAAACCACTAACGGGTGACGCCGTACTGGATGTCATGATGAGTATTGCCTGAGCACAAGTGTACAAAGTTGATAAGCGGCGATGCGTAATACCTCATCGGGAAAATCAAACTGGTCAGTATGCACGGCTGCTGAGTTTTCGCCGGCACCAATCATGAAAAAACAGCCTGGTACTTTTTCAAGATACGCAGAAAAATCTTCACTGGCGATTAACACCGAGTTTAGTTCAATGACATGGTCTGCGGGGAAAATCTGTCGTGCCGTCTCTAGCACCAAACGGCTTTCCTTGGCTGTGTTGATCGTAGGTTGGTGGAAAGGGAAATAGTTAATGTTGATCACGGCACCCGTTTCTTGCGCGATGTTATTTAACAGCGTCTCGATATCGTTTTTAATTCGCGCCAACACTAAATTATTTTCTACAAAATACACGCCAGTTAAATTAGCTGACTCACAGGTGCCGCTGCGTGCTTCACTGCAGGCGATACGAATCATGTTTAACACGGCATAATGTGCTTGATATTGCGGTCTTAGTTGCTCAATGGCGCTAATGATTTTAGCACCAATGCTGACTGGGTTAATGCCGTGTGCCGGCATCGCGAGATGTGCTGACTTTCCCTGTATGCTTATTTCAAAACGGCCGTTACCGGCGAGTATCGTGCCACTACGCGTTGCCACGGTGCCTAAGGGAAGGCCGGGCCAGATATGCCAGCCATAAATGGTGTCGACGGGTGGGTCATCTAAGACACCGTCTGCAATCATTAAACTAGATCCTTTACCACCTTCTTCCGCCGGTTGAAAGATGAGTTTCACTTTCCCAGAAATGTGTTCACGCAGTTGCTGCAAGACTTGAGCGGTGAGAAGCAACGCCGCTGTATGACCATCATGCCCACACGCATGCATGATATCAGCATGCTGAGATTGATAAGAGAGATGCGTGCATTCTTGGATGGGCAGTGCATCGATATCTGCGCGTAAAGCGATGGTGCCTCCTGGCTTGCCACCCTCAATGATGGCAACCACCCCTGTTTGCGCGCAACGGGTGATGTGTTTAATTCCCATCGCACTTAAACTTTGCTCGATGGTCGCCGCTGTCTTGAATTCATTAAACTTTAATTCTGGGTGCTGATGTAAATGCTGTCGCAGTTTGCGCGCTGTCGGAAAATATTGGTCAATCAATGTTTGTAAAGGGTGCATAGATCACTCTCTGTATATGGATGTTGGTTAAAAATGTTTGATCATGTGAGATCACTAAGAGGGTGCCTTGATACGCATTTAAAATATCCTCGATACACTGAATGCTTTGCAGATCCAGATGGTTGGTGGGTTCGTCTAATATCAGTAATTGTGGCGGTTGTGTGGCTAGCAAGGTGCAAGCTAAGGCGGCTCGCAATTTTTCGCCACCACTCACATGCGCCACTAATTGTTTTGCTTCCTGATTTTTAAATAAAAATTGGGCGAGGGCATGATGGGCTTGTTGTGAATTGCTATTTGGATTTAAGCGCAGGTAATTATCAAGGATGCTGTGTGATGCGTCCAAGATTTGCATCGCTTGATCGATATATTGAATGTGTGGCGTACCAAGTGTCACGCTACCGCTTTGCGGTTGTAGTTGCTGCAAGAATAATTTGATCAAAGTAGATTTGCCACTACCATTAGCACCGACTAATGCCACACGCATGGGGCCCGTGAGAGTGAGATTGATATTTGCAATGCGTGGTAAGCACGCGTTTGGGTAGCTAAAACTCAAATGTTCAGCGCGTAATATGACTTTGCCTTGTGGGACAAGCGTTGCTGGCAATTTTACGGTGATACGTGCTTCCAGTGTTAATTGCGCTTTGGCTTCTTCTAATCGATCCGTTGCTGCGTTCAGCATGCGTTGGTGACGTAGCTTGTCAGTCTTTTGAGAAGCCGTGCTACGATCTTTCATTTTATCTAAGAGTACCTTGGGTTGATCGTTACGTTCACGCGCTCTTTCACCATAAGCTTGTCGTTCAGCATGTTTTTCTTTGGTTTGTTGGATGCTGTGTTTAATTTGCGTTACGTGTTGTTTGGCTGCTTGATGCTGCGCCAATCGTGTTTGCAAACGCCGTGCTTTTTGTGTTTCATAATCGTTATAGTTGCCACTATAGCGTTCGATGCCGTGTGGCGTGATATCAATAATCAATGACATGGTATTGAGTAATTGACGATCGTGACTGGCAATGAGTAAACCACCAGGCCATTCAGCGATCGCTTGGTAAAGCAGTGCGCGTGCATCGCTATCTAAATGATTGGTGGGTTCATCGAGTAACAGGTATGTGGCGTTGCTGGCGAATGCTTTACACAAAAGAAGTCGTGTCACTTCACCACCACTTAAAGCGTTCACCGGCGTTTCTAAAGCCAGCGACTCTAAGGCAAAACGTTGTAATTGCGTTTGTAGTCGAAGGCGTAATCCCCAATCGTCATCGAGCAGCGCGTAGTCTTCGAGTGCCGTACTTCCTTGTTCAATGCGCTGCAGTGCCGCAATTTTTTGCGTATCGCCTAAAACACTGGCAACCGTTGTGTTGGGTGTTAACGTGGGATTTTGGGGCACATAGAAACACTCACACGCGACTTGGATGATGCCGTTGCTCGGCAGTAATTTACCCGTGATGAGTTTTAGCAGGGTGGATTTACCGCACCCGTTGGGGCCCACCAAAGCGATCTTTTCTCGTGTCAGAGCTAGAGAAATATTAGTGAATATAGCTTGGCCAGTAGGTGTTTGATAACTCATCTCATGGATGAGCAATTGCGCTTGCGACATAGTAAAATTTCCGAATCAGTAGATTAAACAGTGACTTAGCTGACTATAAGCTTAGTCGTGATTGGAAACTTAGTTGCGCATTGGCAGGATACCTCAAGGATTTTGAAAGTGAACGTATCACATTTTAGCGCAACATTTCAAAATGACAAGTATTTTGATGCTCTTCGAGAGGTTGTGATAGCACCTAGTGGTTGAGGGCAAGGAAAGAGTGGATCACCACGCTCGCCCTCGATGCGACACGATAGTATCGTTTCGATGGGCTTGCTCGTAATGACGTCCTCGCCGCGACCGTCATGGCGAACGAGCGTAGCGAGTGTGGCCATCCAGGCCGCGTTGTCAGCGAATGCGAAGTTGTAGGTAAATATTGCTTTGTTCTACGCAAACGATGAGACCATCGCGAGTTTTTGTTTGAAGAATGTGTAAGGATCGAGAGTCAAAAAGGTTTTTTGCCAAAGGCCAAAAAAACACTCGATTTAAAATCATTTATGAGGTATCGCTGGTATTGTTGATGATGTTTAACATCCTGAATAATATAAATATCTTTCACAGAGGACAGATTTACTATTTTCACCTATACTACTGATAATTCTTCAGGTATGGGGGATATAATATGGAGTCCGGTAGATTAACTAAATCTCAGAAAAAAAAAGAAAAAAAAAGACAGCAACATCAAGAAGCTAACGGGACTAACTATGTATTGATTCCGCTACCTAGTTTGAAAAATGAAGAGTGCTCATGGATCACATCTGCATATATTCAAAAAGAAGGTTGTAATGAACAGGGTATTCTCACGCAAAAAAATTTCAATGAACTAAAAGAGTTGGGCCATTCTTTATTAAACCGCTTACAAGTCAAGGAAAGCCGCAACACCTATGGCAGTGTTATTTCATTTGGTGAACATGATATTTTAAGTAAATTAACCGAAAATGATGTTCTCTACATCACTGCTCACGGCATGGCGAACTCTTTAGGTAATTTAAAATTCGGCGTAGACCTATCACCCAAGAACTTAGCTAAAGAACTCATTCGAGTTTTTACTGATGCAAAGGATCAATTAAAATTTCCTGGTACATTGAAAATAATGGCATGTAATTCGGCGCTAAATACCAGTAACGAAAAAGTATATGCAACAGCCAGTCAAAAAAAACAACGACCTAAAGAAATCTTACAGAAATCCTATATTGAGCAATTAAAAACTGAATTAAAGGAATTAGCGCCTCAACTTGAAGAGCAATTAGATATTTGCGGATATCTAGGCTATATTTCAGATATTCTTAATGCAAAAAGCAAAAAAGATATTCATACCTATGCACGGTTTGATCCAAGTGACCCTGGAGAGAGGTTGATCAGAGCGAGTGATGCAAAAATAACTCTCTTAGCTGATAAAAGTACTAAGTCTGAGAGTAAACGTGATCAAATTGAAGAAAAAAATGAAAATGTGGTAGAGACGATTGAAAAGATGAATAAGATGTAACGACTTAAATGAATAAGTTTCGATGATGACTTTGAAGAACGTATAGGCCACCACTGCATAACCACGCCTATCCTTTAGCGCGTAAAATGATGACCTTGTATCATTTTTAAAACTTCGCTTTAAATGAGTGAGACACTACTTCAATGTGTTCATATGCAGGCATATAGGCCTGTGCATGCTTAAGGTGTTGGACCAAGTTTGGATGATACATGCGTAATTGTGACTCATATTCAGGATGATATGTTTTGATATGCGCCAGCGTGCATTGTAATAGTTTGGTCGTGACGACATAAAGAAAATAACAATGTCGTGCATGAATGTTCATGGGCTTAGATAAGTTTTTGTAATTATCTGCAAGTAGAATTAGTGCATCAATCACGTCATCATATCTACCTAGTGAAGTCTCTGGTTCAGTGCCCAATAGTTTATCAATTTTTTGGATAAAAGAAGCTATTTGTGGTTTTAACATGGATTCATCATAAAACTTGATATCCGCAGCATTCAAAATATCATTTGCACACTGGTGTAATGCATATTGCAGTGGATAAATCGCCTTGACGGGGCCTTCTAGTGTTAGGTCTTGTCCTAAAAAATTTAATCTATAAAGTGTAATATGTGATGCTTCTGTTACGTGAGGCGGCAATACTAATCTAGCTTTTCTACTACTATCTAGATGTATGGTTGGATGTTGCTTACGATGGGTGGTGTTAAAATCAATAAAATCTGAGAATAAAAAATCAATGCGACAAGATCCATCAGTAGACGACAACATCGCATGATGGGTTGCATAAATATCTTCACGACAGATAGTTAAACCTAGACTCAGCTTATGACTGATGGGGATGACAGCAGGTAGATTTCGGCCTTTAGCTGGTTGATAAATGTTTTCATTCATCACAGCATTGGTTGATGTTGGCACGCTATAAGGTTGACATTCATAAAACGGTGCAGCTTTTGCGTGGCGTCCGATTTTGTCTTGAAAAAATAAATAGCTCGTGTTTTTGATTTTTCTATAACTTGCATGCTCACTGATGAATGTATTGTTCAAGCGGTGATAATAATCACCTAATAAAGTGAGTGC
This sequence comes from uncultured Coxiellaceae bacterium, assembly GCA_964648015.1. Taxonomy (GTDB): domain Bacteria; phylum Pseudomonadota; class Gammaproteobacteria; order DSM-16500; family DSM-16500; genus Aquicella. Next base: position 147,635 of record CAZYKO010000006.1, on the reverse strand, counting down.
GCTCTCTTTACCAAATTTTTGTTCTTCTTGTATTAACTGTTGGTTGTAAGGGTGTTTATAATGATTGCGAATATTTTCAACTTGTGCCGCATTAATGTATTTGTGAATGCCGACACCACCAACAGCGATGAGCAGTTTTGGATATTTATTTGTTAATTCTGCCATTTTAGCTTTTAACAATTTACTCTCTGCAGCGGAAATTGTGCGCGCATCGTTCTCGCCTGTGATCGTGTACTCTCTGCATGCCACAATAACATAATCAGCATGCATCGCTTTTGTACTAACGAGTTGGTAGGCGGTGACGATCCTGTCTACCAAGAGATCAATCTTTTTTTCAACACTCAAGGCTTTAAAGGTCGAGAAGAGAGGATCGTCACGTAAAATGTCTAGGGCAACAACGATGGTATGTGGCGTTGGCGATGCATCTTTAGGTGAAGTGAGGTTATCTTGTTGGCTGGTGCTTGAATGATCACTGATGTTTGTTCTTGAATCCATTGCAAAAAAACCCTTGCTAGTTATTAGTAAGCGCTCATTATAATGAAGAATAGTTAAGGAAAAATGAAGCGTTGCTGCAGGCCAAAAAAAACGCCACACGTAGATACATGTGGCGTTAATCGTGTCGAGTGCTTACGCTTTCAAAATATTACGTAACACATATTGTAGAATGCCACCATTGCGGTAGTATTCAATTTCGTTTTGCGTATCAATACGGCTTAAGAAGATTGCTTCTGTTTTGGTGCCGTCGGCGCGTTGAATGATGGCTTTGATATCTGCAGCTGGCTTCATATCATCTTTCAAGCCAACAATGCTGATGATCTCATCACCCGTTAAGCCTAAGCTTTTGCGATTCTCGCCATCTTTGAATTGTAATGGAATGATGCCCATGCCAATTAAATTCGAACGATGGATACGCTCAAAACTTTCCGCAATGACAGCCACCACGCCTTGCAACTTAGGTCCTTTCGCTGCCCAGTCACGTGAGGAGCCCGTGCCATACTCTTTACCAGCGACGACAACGAGCGGCGTTTTTTCTTTGGTATAACGCATCGCTGCATCATAAATCGACATCACTTCACCGCTAGGATAGTGTTTGGTCATGCCGCCTTCGATACCAGGCACCATTTCATTTTTGATACGAATATTGGCAAAGGTACCGCGGACCATGACTTCGTGGTTACCGCGTCGTGCGCCGTAGGAATTGAAATCTTTCACACTGACGCCTTTAGATTGCAAATATTTTCCAGCGGGACTGTCTGCTTTGATCGAACCGGCAGGTGAAATGTGATCCGTCGTGATACTGTCACCGAAGAGTGCCAGGATGCGAGCATTGTTGAGATCACGAATTGGTGTTGGCTTAATGCCCATGTCACTGAAAAACGGCGGATGCTGTATGTATGTCGAATCCGCGGTCCAAGTGTATGTTTCACCGGTAGGAATCTGCATGGTTTTCCAGCCTTCAGAACCACTGAAGACATCGGCGTATTCTTCTTTGAACATCTTGCTCGTGACTTTAGCGACTTCTGCAGCCACTTCAGCATTGGATGGCCAAATATCTTTGAGATAAACCGGTTGACCCGATTTGTCCGTGCCGATGGGCTCTTTGTTTAGATCGATGCGTATGGTACCTGTTAATGCAAAAATTACGACTAAAGGCGGTGAAGCTAACCAATTGGCTTTTACTTGCGGATGGATACGACCTTCGAAGTTTCTATTGCCGGATAATACGGCGGAGACCACTAAATCATTTTCCATGATGGTTTTTGCAATAGGTTCATCTAAGGGACCGGAATTACCAATGCACGTGGTGCAGCCATAACCCACTAAGTTGAAACCTAGATCATTTAAATAGCGTTGCAATCCGGCATTTTCTAAGTATTGCGTCACGACTTGGGAACCAGGTGCTAATGACGTTTTTACCCAAGGTTTGATTTGTAAGCCTTTTTCAACGGCTTTTTTCGCGACTAACCCAGCTGCCATCATTACACTAGGATTGGAAGTGTTCGTGCAACTGGTGATGGCTGCAATCACCACATCGCCATGATGTAGTTCGAGGTTATCCGCAGTCTTGTACACTTTCTCCAAATCTTGCTCACGTTTTGATTCAGTCATGAGTTTATCAAACGTGTTTTTCAATGCAGAGAATGGGACACGATCTTGTGGACGTTTAGGGCCAGCAAGGCTCGGTTCTACATCGTTTAAATCTAAGGACAAGACATCGGTGAAAATCGGTTCTGGCGCTTCTTCGTTATGCCATAAATCTTGGGCTTTGGCATATGCTTCGACGAGTTGCACCGTTTGCTCATCGCGGCCGGTCAAGCGTAGATAATCGAGGGTGGCATCATCAATAGGGAAGAAACCACAGGTAGCGCCATATTCAGGCGACATGTTGCCGATGGTGGCACGATCAGCGACAGGTAGGTTAGCGAGCCCTGGTCCAAAAAATTCGACGAAACGACCCACCACGCCTCTTTTACGTAGCATTTCTGTGATGGTGAGCACGAGATCGGTGGCGGTGACGCCTTCACGTAATTTACCACTCAAGCGCACGCCAATCACTTCGGGGATAAGCATGGAAATGGGTTGACCGAGCATCGCGGCTTCCGCTTCAATGCCGCCCACGCCCCAGCCTAATACGCCTAGACCATTGATCATGGTGGTGTGACTATCGGTACCCACGAGTGTGTCGGGATAAGCGACTTTTGTGCCATTGCTCTCATCATGCCAAACGGTTTTAGCTAAGTATTCTAAGTTCACTTGATGGCAAATGCCGGTGTCTGGTGGGACGACACGAAAATCATCAAATGCTTTTTGTCCCCAACGCAAAAAGACATAGCGCTCGCTGTTGCGCTGCATTTCGATTTGACCGTTAATCTGCATCGCATCAGCTTCAGCGTAAGCATCCACTTGAATAGAGTGATCGATGACTAAATCCACAGGAGAGAGTGGGTTGATTTGATCCGCGTTACCACCCATTTTTTTGATCGCATCGCGCATGGCAGCGAGATCAACAACCGCTGGCACGCCAGTGAAATCTTGCATGAGGACACGTGCGGGTCGGTAAGCGATTTCACGATCAGATTTTTTGGTGGTGAGCCACGCGTGAATGGCGTGAATGTCATCTTGTCTCACGGTGTTATCATCTTCGTGACGAAGTAAGTTTTCGAGTAAGATTTTCAAAGAATGCGGCAAACGTGAAATGCCCGCAAGCCCTGCTTGCTCTAAAGCGGGCAAGCTGTAGTATTGATAATTCATTCCGTTTACATTTAATTGACGCTGTGTTTTGAATGAGTCGATTGAAGTCACGGATTTTCTCCAATTAGTTATCGCTAAGGTCTATGGGTGCTTATTCATCAGGGCACCCCTGGTTAAAAAAAGTGCGAACCCACCGTGAACATGGCTTAAGGTATCTCGCCTGGCGCATGGTGTGAGCACAGTGTTGTTGACCAGCATGTGTGGTGACAGTTTCCTGATTTAAACGTATTATATACGCGATTAGATCTCCGATGCATCCTTTGGGAGGATAAAGCTTTGCTGCCAGCAAATGACGTCGTGATGCTCTCCAGACTCCAATTCGGTATGACTGCGCTCTACCATTTCCTCTTTGTTCCTTTGACCCTTGGTTTGTCCATGCTCTTAGGCATGATGGAGACGGTTTATTTCATGACGAACCGTCCTATTTGGCGCACGATGACGCAATTCTGGGGTTTGCTCTTCGGTATCAATGTTGCCATGGGTGTGGCGACGGGTATTACCCTTGAATTTCAATTTGGCACCAATTGGTCATATTACTCGCATTATGTGGGTGATGTCTTTGGTGCACCCTTGGCACTGGAAGGCTTGATGGCTTTTTTCTTGGAAGCCACATTCATCGGTTTATTCTTTTTTGGCTGGGATCGATTGTCTAAAGGCGCTCATTTGATTGTCACCTGGTTATTGGCTGCTGGGGCAAGTTTTTCAGCCCTTTGGATTTTAGTGGCTAATGGTTGGATGCAAAATCCGGTTGGGGCTGCTTTTAATTTTCATACAATGCGTATGGAGTTGACCGATTTTTACAGTGTGTTTTTTAATAATGTGGCACAAGCCAAATTTGTGCATACGATTAGCGCTGGCTATGTCACTGGTTCGTTGTTTGTACTTTCAATTAGCGCTTATTACTTATTGCGCGGACGTAACGTTGCATTTGCTAAACGTTCTATGACGGTCGCCGCGGCGTTTGGCTTAGCTTCGGCGCTATGCGTTGTGGTGTTGGGTGATGAGAGTGGCTATTTGGTGGGTCTCAACCAAAAAATGAAGGTGGCTGCGATAGAAGGCATGTGGGATACCGAACCCGCACCGGCACCCTTAACCGTGATTGGTTTTCCAGATCAACAAGCGCATGTGACCAGATATGCGTTGAAAGTACCTTTCGTATTAGGGTTAATCGCGACCAGATCACTCCATCAACCGGTGTACGGCATCCACGATTTAGTTCGAATGGCCGAGACACGAGTTAAGAGTGGGATGCTCGCTTATAGTGCTTTGGAAGCGTTACAGATTGACCCTGACGATCGGCATGCACAAGAAATGTTCCGTGCCAATGAAGCCAATATTGGTTATGGGTTGTTGCTAAAAAAATATACCGATGATGTGTTGCGCGCCACCCCTGAACAAATCCATGCAGCTGCATGGGTTACGGTACCCAATGTGCCTGTACTCTTTTGGTCTTTCCGGGCCATGGTGGCTAGTGGCTTCTTCTTTATTGCGCTCTTCATCACAGCTTATGTGTTATGCGTTCGCCGTCGTATCGATCAGCATCGATGGTTTTTGTGGGTCGCCTTTCTCAGCTTGCCACTACCATGGATTGCAGCGGAGTTAGGCTGGGTGGTCGCCGAATATGGACGTCAGCCGTGGGTAGTTGATGGTTTATTGCCCACATTCATGGGCGCATCGAATTTGCCAGCCAGTAGTTTGTGGGTGTCGCTATCAGGTTTCGTCTTCTTTTATACAGCGCTTGCCATCATCGAAGTTTACTTGATGGTAAAATACATACGACGTGGTCCTGATCAATTGTTTAGCGAGCAGGATTTGAGCACTGAGCCAAACACAAGGGTGAACGGAGCATGTTAGACATAGAAACACTGCGAGTCATTTGGTGGGCGATCCTGGGCATTTTACTCATTGGCTTTGCCATCACCGATGGTTTTGACATGGGAGCTGCTATCCTCATGCCGCTGATTGCACGCACTGAAATGGAACGACGCATCGTGTTGAATGCGATTGGTCCAGTATGGGAAGGCAATCAAGTGTGGATCATTCTGGGCGCGGGTGCCACGTTAGCCGCCTGGCCTTTTGTGTATGCGGTCGCGTTTTCCGGATTTTATTTTTTAATTTTGTTTTTGTTACTGACCATGGGGATCTCACGTCCGGTGAGTTTTAAGTATCGCAGTAAGTTGCCTAATCATTTTTGGCGTCGTTGTTGGGATGGCATCGTCTTTATCGGCGGATTTTTTCCAGCCTTATGTTTTGGTTTGTTGATGGGCAATGTGATGCTCGGTGCACCTTTTTATTTTGATAATGACTTGCGCGTATTTTATAGCGGCACATCGATGGCACTGCTCAGTCCGTTTGCTTTGTGGTGTGCATTAACGAGTTTGTTCATGCTGAGTATGCATGGGGGCATTTTTTTAGCGATAAAAACCGAGGATGCTTTGCGTGATCGCGCGATCTTTTATGCGCGTTGTGCAGCCATTTTAATGATGGTTTGTTTTGCAGTGGGTGGTCTTTGGATTGCTTATGGGGTGATGGGTTACCAAGTGGTGGCTGGGGTGAATCCTGCGGGTTTTTCTAACCCTTTGCATAAACATGTAGTGCCGTTACTGGGGGCATGGCTGCAAAATTATCGCAATTATCCCATCAGCATCTTATTCCCAGCATTAGGGTTTCTCGGTGCGATAGGCGTATTGTTGAGTGCGCGACGGTTTGATAGTCGCTGCGCATTTTTCTGCAGCAGCATTTCAATCGCGGGCGTGATCGGCACGGTCGGTGTCAGTATCTTCCCCTTTTTATTGCCATCTTCAGTGAATCTTAGTTCGAGTTTGTTGGTGTGGGATGCTTCATCTAGCCAGTTAACCTTAATGATGATGTTAGTTGCAGTTATCATTTTTTTGCCGATTATTTTGCTGTACACCTCGTGGGTTTATTATGTGTTACGAGGAAAAGTAACGCCGAGTCGTATCGATAATGAACGTGGTGCGTATTAGCTACGCCCACGATAAAATATCTTGGCGTATAGCTGCGATGTAGGAGGTGATGATGTGGTATTTCGCTTGGGTTTTAGGTACAGCATTTGCTTGTAGCTTTGCTGTTTTCAATGCACTTTGGTTAGAGTTAGACACAAATGATAAAGACAATACGACAAGAAAATAATGATATTGATGTCACCTCCAGTGTGGCAGCGGTAAAACAATACTTACTCGAGTTACAACAGGCGATTTGCCAGTTTGTTGAAACAGAAGACGGTAAAGCGCAATTTCAGGAAGATGCATGGCAACATCAAGAAGGCGGTGGTGGTAAAACACGCGTGATGGCGAATGGCGCGGTGATTGAAAAAGGTGGCGTGAATTTTTCTCATGTGTATGGCAAGCAGTTGCCTAAAGCGGCGACTGCCAATCGTCCCGAGCTTGCTGATGCGACATTCCAAGCCATGGGTGTGTCGGTGGTGATGCATCCGAATAATCCTATGGTGCCCACTTCACATTTTAATGTGCGTTTCATTTTAACCGAGAGTAAAGACCACGCGCCCGTTTGGTGGTTTGGTGGCGGCTTTGATTTAACCCCTTATTATGGCGTGCCTGACGATTGCGTGCATTGGCATCACATGTGTAAACGTGCTTGCGAACCTTTTGGTAGCGATGTCTATCCGCGTTTTAAGAAATGGGCAGATGATTATTTTTATTTGCCGCATCGCAAGGAGCCGCGTGGTGTGGGCGGTATTTTCTTTGATGATTTGCATGCCTGGGGATTTGAATCTTGTTTTGCCTTCATGCGACGTGTGGGCGAGCATTACATCAAAGCGTATCAACCTATCGTGGCGCAACGCAAACTGCAAGCGTATACCGAACAGCAACGCGCTTATCAGCTGTATAGACGCGGTCGTTATGTGGAATACAATTTATTATATGATCGCGGCACGTTATTCGGCTTGCAATCTGGTGGGCGTACAGAATCCATACTCATGTCGTTGCCACCACTCGTGGCGTGGCAATATGATTGGCAAGCCACACCAGGAAGTGTAGAAGCGCGTTTTCATGATGAATTTCTACGTGTACGAGATTGGGTGTGAGTGGTGGGTGTGTGCTGACTCGTAATGATGTCCCCGTAGCCGTCGTTATAACTTTGTATATAAGTCACGCCATTGAGGATTCATCTTTTCTATTAAATCAATTTTATAAATTCTAGAGCGTGCTTTTATCTGCTTTTCACGCTCTATGGCCGCTATCATTTCATCATGAATTTCAAAATATACTAGCAATCGACAATCATAACGTTTAGTGAAGCAATCGCTACGTGCTTGTTTATGTTGGTACACACGTTGTATCAGGTTGCTTGTGACACCTGTATATAATGTACCATTACGTTTATTCGTCATAATATAAACTGCTGGCGTTTTAGTCATATTTTTTTCTCACTGATCTAATTAAAATTGTGGTTGTAGTGCATTTAATGCTGGTTCGCCACGCTCGCTCGCGCCCTTCGAGCCTTTCGAGACGGCATCCCTGTGGGATGCCTCCTCAGGGCGAACGGACTAAAGATGTCTCCTCAGGGTATTCGGGTACAGTGTGCAAGCTTTGTGATGTCCTAAGAACCTGTCATTGCGAGGAGCCCAAAGGGCGACGTGGCAATCCAGCACGCATGGTCGGTAACAAACAGGTGACGTGTCGTACAACGCTGTGACGGCAACCAACTTATGCGCCATCTCGTGTTTGTGGACGAAGGAGGTGGATCGCCACGCTCGCTGCGCTCGCTCGCGATGACGGCGTTGGTTGGGGTGGGGCTCGCTCGCACGCTATGACGGTCAGGGAAGACGGTCGAGTTTATTTTTTACCGGGGATGTATTGAGTGTCCTGATTCGCGGTGACGATTTGCTTGGCATCCTCAACAAAGTGATCAATCAACACGGATAGTTTATTCGCATCGGGTGTCGCAAGGTAAAGCTGTATGGTAAAGGATTTTTTAAATTGCTCCCAGCGCGCTAAGATGTTGGCATCAGTAAGATAAGGATCAATGAATTCCAATTGATTCTTGAAGCACATGAAATCTTCCATGCGTTTGCTTTTATCCTCACTCAATAATGCGGCACCATAATCAATCAAATGTACCTCACTTAAATCATCATTCACGATAAAATTTTTGAACTGCGTATCGTTGTGAATGACACCACGTTGGTGACAGTGGATGATAGCTTTGCAACAGGATTTCAAAAGATTTTCTAGTAAGTGAAGTTGTTCCACCGCCGTGCGCTTGGCAAAGTTAGATCGAACGAAGTGTTGTAGTTGTGTGCCAGGAAAATGTTTGATTAGAATATAATGCTTTTTACCGATGACAAAATCATCGAGATAGTAATTCATACGTTTTAAGGTGCTCACCTCATCGGCTTGCTCTTCTTTTTTATCACTGCTACCAAATATATCGTCGAATAAGTCAGTAGTAGCAGGTTGACTAAATAAGCTAGTTGTTTGTGCCTTTTTTGCCAGCATCATTTCAATCTTCAGGCCAATGCATTCACCTTTTAATTGAAGTTGCTCATCCTGATCGAGTGAAACAGGTTGTAATAATTTATATCGGCCTTCAGCGCCTTGCATAGTCGTTGATTGAGTGCGTTGTTTGTCACTGTCCATTAAATAGAAATGACCGTGCGTGTCGCGTAATATTGAAAATGGCAGGGATGCTTGGCCGGGTGATTTTGTTGTCGATAGGATGAACCCATATTTACGACTGTATTTATGTGAGCCTTTGACCCATTGCAAAATAATCTCGCGTGCTTGTGATAAAGCTTTGTCGAACACGTCTTGAGGCAGATGTTTGAATAACATTGCTTGCTCGCTCCCGTGTTATGGTTGAACCTAACTTCTTGTTCCCTATTTTTTGTTATGTGTTAATTTTTGCAAATTGCTTTCGATGTCATTGGCTGCACGTCCCAAGCGTGAGGAAAAAAGGCGTGAATAGTGCTTGCCAACGTGTGCGTTTGCATCATTCTTCTGCCTGTTGATAATGCTGGCAGATTGTGACAGTAGTGTTCCTAGAGAATTCTCGATTAAAGGTTTGGTGTGAAGTTTTATGACGTAATGCGCCGACGCACCTTCATTAACAGCTTTGAATAAATTTGTTAAAGCGATCTGGTACAATTCAAGTTCATTGGTTTGTTTGATCGCACCAAAAAATCGCTTAGCTTTTGTTTCGTTGGCATCAATTTCTTCGAGTGCGTAATTGAGTGTTTTAAGACACGCTGTGTATTTCTCAATATCAGCGTATGTTACTTCAGTTACTTCACTCTCTTCAATCGTTTTGATAAATGCTGCAGCGAGCATCGCTTTTGCACGGGTTAATTGGAAAAAGCCGCACATATCACTATTTTTGTACACCAACATCTTTTGTAACAATTTTCCCTTTTCTTTCTGAGTCACAAATGGTTGATTAGGTTGTTGCTTAGTTTTTTTTGCGCTTTGGGGTGGTGTTGATGTGATGGTTTTATCATTGTTCTCTACAGGTTTACTTATATCTAGAATTACATCATCAACACTCTTTGCTTTGATAGTTTTAGTATTGTTAGGCTCAGGCACTTCTTGTTTACCATCCTTGATTTCTTCGTCAGCAATCTCTGGTGTTTTGTCTTCGACTATTTGAGATGGGCGTGGTTCTTGATGCGGTGAAATTGCATCTAATTCCCCATTGGCTAAGTCTACAAGTGTTGAGACATAAATATCTAAGTCATTATCGTATTCAGTACGCTCTTTATCCTTGAGTGCTTTACTATCATCACTTTTGAGATAGGCAAGTGTCTTAAAATAATTATTTAATGTCACAAAGAAACGCAAAAATTCTTTAGGACCAGGTCGTTGATCGTAGTCTTGACGCTGCATGCGTGTCACAAAACCTTGGATGGCTTTTTCTAGCAATTTAAGATGTGATGTATCTTTGACGTAGTTTTTGAATTCATGACAAAGACCGGTAATGTCATAGGGCATGTTCACAAAAGCAGGGGTGATGTCTCTGTCTTTATCATATTGCTCATTTTTGAATTTATCAGGGTCTTTGCCTCCCAGCAATTTAATGGCGACAGATGTGAGTGCATAGATATCACTTTTAATGCCACCTTCGCGTTTCTCCGCAACGATTTCAGGTGCTACATATAAAGGCGTTCCTTGTATGCCGGGTATTATACCGGCGTCATCGCTAGCTACCTTCATCGCGAAGCCAAAATCAAATGGATAGACATCAACAATTTTACCAATATCTTCTCCATCCTCAGTGGTTGGTTTCTGGATGATGTCCACCTTTTTTTTGCGTATGTTGACATTGATATTATGTGGTTTGACATCTGAGTGAAACAAGGCGCTGCCAGTGCTTGGTGTGTGCTGGTGGATCACGTTAAATGCCATAGCGATTTCTGCTAGCATATTAATACGTTGCAGCAGATCAAACTTCTTTAAGAACGCTTTTTGTTTAAATTCATGCCATAAGTCTTTACCAGGTAACAACGGCATGATGCTGATCAGATGAGATACGCCATCTGCTGTTTTAAATGTGGTAGGCAGTTGAGTGTTAGTATCTGTGGGATAGGCGGTGGGATAGTAGTTATTTTGTAGCGCCATTTCCTGTGCCACTATTTCTGGCGTAACATATTTTTTTACCATTTGTATTTTAGCAACAAAGGCTGCTGGGCGCTCAATGGCTGATTCAGTGGTTGTCGCATTTTCATTGACCTTATAGGCGGTACATACGGTCCCATAGCCCCCCTTACCGATGGGGTGCTGAGACAGATCAATCACATAAACGTCACCCGTCTTAGTTGGCTTCCCGTTTTTACCGAGTGAAGATGCATAGACGAAAAGTAGGTTATGATCCTCAAGCGTAAGATGAGCAACATGAGATGGTTCATGCCGAACCCAATTGCATATAAGCTTGATCTTTTCGACAGAAAGCGTGATAGCCATCAATATTCCTCATCAACCATTAAAGTGAGTACGTTCATCATCTGTACTATTTATAGCGCATGGACCTTAAAGCCGTCTGAAATAGGGCTTTAATTTTGGGCAAAGTTGATGCGTAATTAACTGATATTTGACAAAAAGATGCTGGCGGATGCCGTATTCAGGTAGGGTGTCGTAGGGGTGGTTGGTGTCGTGGATCGCCACCAAGCCACCCAACTGATTGATTTATTTAGCAATACCCATATTTTCTTTTAACTCACCAGTAAAAATCAGCGTGTTTTCTTCCGTGGCTTGGGATTCGCAGTAGGTTTCTTTCAAAAATAGTGATAAGAAGATGCCGATCGCCACACCAATGGGAATGATACTCAACGCAAAAGTGTAATCGCTGGAGGTGTACACTGGCAAGCCATCGGGACCCATAGGGCTCGTGGTGTGCAGCACCAACAGCTTACCCACGATGGGTTGGAAGATAGCCCCACCCGCCATGATGAGCATATTGGTAATAGCAACCGCCGTGCCTGAGATTTGTAATGGATTGCTTTCTTTGCCAATGGCAAAACAAAGAGGATGCGCGCCGCAACAAAAACCAATGATGAAAAAGATGATATAGAGTGCGGAGAGTTGGATGCCTGGCATGTAAAACACCGCGCAAAGCAAGAGTGCCGCAAAGAAACCAGTGGCGGTTAAGGGCAGACAACGACGTTTGATACGGTCAGAAAACGCGCCAATGATAGGACCTGAAATGATCCAACCATAGAAAGTGTAACTGGAAATAGCTACCGCATCTTTAGCTGACAAGTGATAAACGGATTTAAGATAGGGAATGCCCCATAAATCTAAAAACACGGATGATGGGAGATAGAGCAAACAACCAATGATGCCAATCAACCACATTTGTGGGTTGGTAAGGATGATACGTAAGGCACCCATGAGTTGCGCGAGAGTGATGGGGGCTGTTTCAGCATTGGGGGTGTTGTCGATGGGCTGTTCGGGGCGACTGCGTACCAAGATCAACATCACAATGCTCAATAGGACACCGACGATAATTGCGGTATGCAATGCTTGTTGATAACCAATTACACCAACGACGTGGGTTAAATATTTTTGTGAGGCAGCACCAGCTGCCATACCCACCGCCGTGGTTAAGCCGGCGACGGTAGCAAATCGATTCGCGGGTAGCCAGAGTGAGGCGAGTTTGAGTGTGCCTATATAAGCAAACGCACAACCTAAACCAATCATGAATCGGCCAATGCCTGCCGTCACGTAATTATCGGCGCTGATAAAAATGCTGAGACCCATAGCAGCGACCAGGCACGCGCTGCAGAGCACAAAGCGCACGCCAAATTTATCATAGAGTAAGCCAGCAGGGATTTGCATGGGCGTGTATGCGTAGTAATAAAAAGCGGCTAGCGTGCCGAATTCGTAAGCATTGATATGAAATGCGTGTGTCAATTCATTTTGCATGACACTGGGTGAGACACGTAAAAAATAATTGAAGCAATAAAAGAGCATCCCAAAACAAACAATCATCCAAGGATAAGTTTGTTTCAAAAAGGAAAAATTCATCGTGCGCTCAGTTGCCATCATGAGATGTTTCCTTGATACAGTTAAAGATTAATCCGATTTTGGTCAGCTGTGATGAAATATAAAAATCAACGATGTGCTTTATATTCAACAGCTCGTTTTGTGAACAGATTTATTTTAAGTTCTGATTATTTAAGAGTGCCTTTATAACAAAAGCGGTCGCTTGAAGTCAAATCATCGCATGGGTGGCAGATTCAGCAACTATCGAAAAAAATTCATTTTTTTTAAGATTAGTTCAAAGAAAGAACGTACATGAGCGTTTTTTTTAGCCAAAAAAGAATAGAATTACATAGTATTTAGTATTAAATTATTACGTTTGATGCCTAATTGGAGATTGAAATGAACATGAAGTTAAAGGCGTTGTTGATTATATCTGGCGTCATCGCCAGCGTTGCGGTGACACATACAACGGCATTCGCGGATACGACGGGGCCATCAATGCAGGCGCCATCCGGTGGGATGCAAGTACCCAGCGATAGCATCCCCACGCCTAATGCGAACGTGAACACCAACCCACCTACAGGCAGTGATTTGAATAGTAATACATCAGGCAACATGAATGCACCCGCCAATACTTCTCCTGATACCATGCCTTCTACGCCGGCAGCGAATGGCATGCCACCTAACACCCCAGATAATGTGATGTCACCTAATTCATCAGCTAAATCGACACAGCCCAATGCAGCGACGAGTAACGCCATGCAACAGCCAGCAGATATGAGTGCGACGAATCCAGATGGCATCGTGCCTGATACACCCTCTGGTGATGATGATTATTGATGGCTCAATACTATCATCAAGTTGACGGATGACGGCGTCATATTTACGCCGTGACATCCTCAGCGATTTAAACATTCGGCGCGAAAAAAAACCCGATACGACGATCGGGTTTTAGTTTGAGTGTTGGCAAGTATTAATAAGGCTTGATCACGACTTTGGTGCCTACATTGGCAAAATTGTAGCGTATCCATTCAGCATCACCTACATGTAAGCGTACACAACCGTGACTGACGTTACCACGCACAACTTGATTTGAGCCGTGCAATGCCATGTTGCGATTGAAGTACATGCAATAGGGCATCGGTGCACCACCGCGACCTACGGGGTAACGACTAGATTTGCAACCACGACTACCTAAGGATTGGATGCGGAAGGTGCCTACTGACGTGCGGCAACGACGACCGGTATCACGACAATAAGATGCGCCTGCTGTGGCTGTCCCTGATTTTAGCAAAGTGCCATCTGAGGAGTAAGCACCCCACTCATGAATGCTAGGGTCGACAATGATTACTTTCTCACCGTGAGCGGCGATCCGGGATGGCATACCGCCACGACCACCGTCATCATCATCGTTGTAATGACGACGTTTGGCATGCTTATTATATTTTTTACTACTCGCTAAACGTGCGTCATCGCTGTATTCATGTCTGTATCCGTGACGTCGATCTTCGCGTGCTTCACGATAATAATTACGGGTATCATAACCGTCATATCCATAATGATAATTGTCATCTACCGATTGTGCATGCGAGGTGTAGTAATCGGAGTAACCATTATCATAAGTGTAAGCCTGAGTACTAAGCGGTGACAGCAACAACGACAACGTGGCCATCGCTGCCGATAGCAGTCTGATTCGCATGACAAACACTCCTTATTTGTTTTTATGTCTATAGATTCATTCTACCCCAAAAATTTTATGTAAAAGGAACGATGGTAGAAAATACGCTAAGTGCATGTATCGTATATATAAACTCAAACATCATGAGTGATTGTTTTGCTATCAATAATGAAGATCATGAACAAATTCTGTCTGAAGGTACAGTGAGTCGGCACTGCGTGCTTCCTCAGGGCGAACGGGTTTGGCAGCGTGCCAGCCATGAACGCATGAACATACAAAACAAAAGACGGGCACGAAAAACAAAAGCCGGGCACACACCCCTCGAGACAGCACTTCGTGCTTCCTCGGGGCGAACGGGTTTGTAGGGTTGACACCCTTCGAGACGGCACTGCGTGCCTCCTCAGGGCGAACGGGTTTGTAGGGTGGACATCCCTGGAGATGGCACTGCGTGCCGCATCGAGGGCGAACGGGTTTGTAGGGTTGGTACCCCTCGAGACAGCACTGCGTGCCGCATCGAGGGTGAACGGGTTTCGTAGGGTGCGCAAGTTACAACGGGGGACGCGTGAAATGATCTGCAATCACTTGCGCCACACAAGCGGTGAGTTTCTTCGCCATCGGGATATGCAAAAATTCATTGGGGCCATGTGCGTTAGATTCAGGTCCCAGCACACCCGTAATTAAAAATTGGGCGCGAGGAAATTTTTTCCCTAACATACCCATAAAGGGAATGGAGCCTCCTTCACCCATGTACATGGCTGGTTTACCAAAGTAAGTTGTCGATGCTTGATCAGCGGCACGCAATAACCAGGCTTCTTCTTTGGGGGCATTCCAACCAGGACCTGTATCATTAATTTCAAGTTTGATGATCGCCGCGTGTGGTGGTTCTTTTTCGAGGGCTATTTTGAGAGCATTGGCTGCACGTTCAATATCACAGGTTGGCGGTAAGCGCATCGACAATCTTACCGCCAGTGAGGGTAATGTCACATTGCCGGCATTTTCATTGGTTGGCAATCCATCACACCCAATGACGGAGAGTGCCGGTCGCCACGTGCGTCGCAAGATGATGTCACTGAGCGATGCCCCTTCAGGCGTGACCTTGGCTTGAAAAGGTAGATCACGATAGACATGATCGCCGAGTACGGCAGCAGCAGCGGTGGCTTGTTGTTGACGCTCAGCAGGGATATCCACAAACAAGTCAGGCAATTTGATATCGCCCGTGTCTTCATTTTCAATACGATTCAGCAATTGACGTAGCAAGCGGAAGCATGAAGGTGCTACGCCACTGCCATTACCCGAATGCACCCCTTGTTTGAGTACATCGATGCTGAGTGTGGCGCCAACCAAGCCGCGTAAAGAGGTTGTTACCCATAGTTGTTCGTAATTGCCGCAACCGGAATCCAAACACACGATGAGACTGGGTTCACCAATACGCGTTTTCAGCGCATCAATATAAAAGGGGAGATCAAAACTGCCACTTTCTTCGCAAGCTTCAATGAGGATCACGCAACGTGCATGAGGTATTTGTTGTTCTCTTAATGCTTTAATCGCTGTGAGAGATGCGAATGCGGCATAACCATCATCCGCGCTGCCACGACCATAAAGCTTATCGCCACGCAACACCGGACGCCACGGGTGCAGATCCGCATCCCAACCAGTCATTTCGGGTTGTTTATCCAGGTGGCCGTAGAGCAACACGGTGTCATCACTATTCCCGGGAATCTCAATGAAGATGACGGGTGTGCGATGGGGTAAACGCACCACCTCTAAGGTCATACCTGGGATCGCATGTTGTTGACACCAATCAGCGATGAGTTTGACCGCTTGATCCATATAACCATGGGTTTCCCATGCGGGATCAAACTGTGGCGATTTATTGGGGATTTTAATGTAATCCATTAAGGCCGGAATAATGTCTTTATCCCATCGCTGATCGATATATTGTGTGGCTTTGCTGTGATTCATGGTTGATATCCACGCGGGTTCGAGTTGGGTTTGGGTGTCATGTTGGATGTTCGGCTATTCGTGGGCTTATCATTAAAGAATGCCATCCCGATGGCTGCAACACCACTCAGAATGCTGACAGCAACACCAAGTGCGACTGCTTTGGTGGCTTCGGGGTGTTTTTTAGGTAAATCAAGGATCGTACGTAAAGTGAATTTTTCATCTGACGCGTCATGACCACCTTCGCGTAACTGCTTTTGTACTAACGCACCATAATTGATATTGATAAAATTAAACACCGCGCTCGCAGCGCCTTGGTTGTTTTCGATCAGCGACATAAATGCATCTTGGCACGTGATAGCCTGATGCACCGCACCCACATAAGCGCATAGTAAT
This sequence comes from uncultured Coxiellaceae bacterium, assembly GCA_964648015.1. Taxonomy (GTDB): domain Bacteria; phylum Pseudomonadota; class Gammaproteobacteria; order DSM-16500; family DSM-16500; genus Aquicella. The sequence continues at coordinate 130,907 of CAZYKO010000006.1, read as the reverse complement.
TCACCTACATGCAATTGCTTTTGTAAAGATGCCTCATCCCAACCCATCACCGCGAGCAATGGTGGTGATATTTCACCTGCAGAGGTCAAGAGGGTCGAAAACGCTTGTTGGATAATGCCTTTTTCCCAGTTAAGCAGTAATTTTTTTTCTTGCTCATTGAGAAACGTATTGGGATTAATGGATTGCGTCTCAGGTACTTGCCTGATTTGCTGAAACACTGTTTTGAATTGTTGGGTGAATTCACTGATTTCAGTCTGGGAGAGTAAATCAGGCAAGTCATCGAACACGCGATTGAGCGTCCCTTTGCGTACTTTTTCACTGCATTGGGTTTGTAATTTCGGTTGTTTTTCGAAGGTATGTTGCAATCTGGTGACAAAGTTATTTTGATTCGGTTGCATGTGTTGACCTTGTTAGTCAATTCTTAGGGTTAAACATTTGCAGGCACCGCCTGCTTTGATGAACTCACCCATGTCACATGCATGTACGATAAAACCGTTTTGTTCCAACTTAGCACTTATCTCTGGACAATTTTTTGGCAGAATGACTTGATTGCCCACGACAACGGCGTTGCAAGCGAAGTGTTTGGCTTCGGCTTCATTGACGCTGATTAATTCAATGTTGTCTCGCATATGCGCTTGTGCATCGGGTGCGAAGGCGTGAGGATACCACATTGCCAAAGCATCTGTCAGCGGACAAAAACAAGTGTCTAAATGATAGAAGTAAGGATCCACTAAACCGCAATAGACGAGTTTGTTTTGTTTGAACAAATCGCTGTCGCTAAAAAATTCGCGTTGGGTGCGAAAGCCAAAACCGACAAATAGTTGATGACCAGCAACCAGCGCGTCACCTGCGCCTTCAAAATAATGTGGATTTTGGGGTGGCGTGTTGCTGACGTCAAAGCCTTGGCTTTGAAACCATTTTAAATAGAAGGGGACTTCACCTTGGCGTTCTGGATATTTAAAATGGGAGAGAATGATTTTTTGTTGGTAATAAAGTCCGGCATTCGCCGTGAAGACCATATCGGGCCATGCCGCGTCAGGGGTGAGTAACTCAATTTGTGCACCGGCAGCGAGCAAGGTTTGATATAAGTTGTCCCATTGTGCGAGCGCTTTTTGTCGGTCCACTTGAATGTGTACATCCATCCACGGATTGATTTCATATTTCACGCCGTAAAAATCAGGTCTACACATTAAAAATCTGGTAGCAGCCACATTAACCTCCTTGTTAATGATGAACACATGATGCCAAATAACCGTTCTGATCATAGCAGAGTTTTGCGCGCGATAGCCATGGTCGTTTGTGTCTAAGCTGCATGCGGTATCATACTATAATCTCTCATGTGAATAAGTTATGCTAAACATAAACATGCGTACCGGAGCACTGATGCTCAGTTTAGAAGTTCACATTCCTACGCAAACTTTACGTGTGCGTCACCGATCACGTGTGTGTGGCGAATATGTGATTTCAACCGGGAAAAATGGTGCCGGTGAAGTGTATGGTAGTGGTATGACGCCACGTGGTTGGCATGTCATTCGCGCTAAAATCGGTACAAATTGCGCACTCAACAGCGTCTTTGTGGGGCGACGTGCCACCGGGGAAATCTACACACCCACTTTGCGCACGCAGTTTCCCGAACGAGATTGGATTTTGACCCGAATCCTGTGGTTGAGTGGCATGGAAATTGGCAAAAACCGCCTTGGCCTCGTCGATACCATGCGCCGCTACATTTACATCCATGGCACGGCCGATGAGGCGTTACTCGGGCAACCCGTCTCTCATGGCTGTATCCGCATGCGTAACACCGATATCATCGCGCTTTACAATCAAGTACCTGCGGGCACCCGTCTTTATATTCATGAGTAAATTCAACAAATTAGGTATTCATGGGGTGGCCAAACCAGGGCGTTATTCTGTGTTATCCTTTATAGATAAGACCAATGTTCAGCGGCAGAGGGCGCACAACGAGGTGCCTTAAGTGGATAAAATACACGAGCTTCTTACATTTTGGTTTGGCGATTTGGGTAAGGCTGATTTACCTAATAGTGAGCGTACTAATCTGTGGTTTGGTGATAACACAGTGGTGAAACAAAAACTATTAAGTCAATTCAGTGATGATTTTGCGCGTGCAGTTGCTGGCGATTTAGATGCGTGGGCAGAGACAGCGCGAGGACGCTTAGCACTCATCATTTTGCTGGATCAATTTCCCCGCTATTTGTATCGCGCGCTGCCGGCAGCATTTGCGCAAGACGATCGCGCCAAACGCTTATGTGAGGAGGGCATCAAAGAAGGGATGGATCATTCACTCACGTTGATTGAACGTGTCTTTTTTTATATGCCCCTGGTTCATGCTGAAGATTCAGACAGTCAGGAAAAATCTATACGTTTATATCAAGCTTTAGTCAGTTTATCGATGACGGAAACGACGCAAGTCTATCAATTGTTTTTGGCATATGCTTATGCGCATTTCCGTGTGATTAAAGAGTTTGGTCGTTTCCCGCAGCGCAATAAAGTGTTGAATCGCCCATCGACAGAAGCCGAAGTAGCCTTTCTGAAAAATACATAGTCAATAAGATATCGCATCGCATTCGTAGCAACTGTCTTGAAATTTAAATTTCAGAGGCAGTTGCTACGAATCCGGCTTTTGCTTTTGTTCATGATTGGGTTCCACATGCGTTCTGAGCCATCACAACGTGCCGTCATGGCGAGGCTGCATCGCAGCCGTGGCCATCCAGACCGCGTGGTCAGCAACAACAAGTGACTACTCGTACAGCGCGATGATGATAACTAGCAAAGACGTCACCTCGGGTTTTTGGACAAAGGAAGTGGATCGCCACGCTCGCTTTGCTCGCTCGCGATGACGGGGTTAGAGGACATTTATCTCCGATCACCATCAATGCGACACGATTTTAAGTAGCAATGTGTGCCCACCGATAAAGTTGCATTCACCGATATGCGGTGATCAGAAGCAACACCAACCGACGATTCAAACTTGTCTCAACGGACAACCACTGCTATCCTTTTAGCTTGGATCTTTTTTTGTCAAGTTGACTAACATGGAGTATCTATAGATGAATAAACGTTGGCTTATTTATCTATCAGCGATATTGCTGCTTTTGACGCAGTGTTGGGCCTTCGCCCTCACCGCTAAGCCTGAGACCGGCCTTAAAGCGAGTATCACTGATAGTGTCATTATCATGAGTAACACCACGGATCATGCCATCAATTTACGGCATGCAAGCATCCAGTTTAACTATTTTGGTAAGATTCACAAAATCACCAACTTGAACGATGTCAAGCAACGCGTTAATTTTACCTCGACATCGACGCATGATGGTGACAAGCGCTACACTGCAAAAATTTATGGCACCAAAAATGTCATGCTTCTGCCAAAGCAATCTATCAAGCTGGCGTTAGACACTGACAAAAAAGATTCACCGCATCATGTGACTGTTCAACTCGCCCCAACCCCAGTGAATGTGACAATTAACACTTCTAACGCTAATTGGGTGCAAACCATCTCCATCTGTAATACCACTGGTGCGAGCATTCCATTAAAGAATATCGAACTTGATTTCAACTACTCACAACCCATGCCAACCAATATTTGGGGCAGTCCATGGGTCGCTTGGAAAGTAGCGAGCCAAGTGAATGGCCAAGTAGTATTAATTGGTGGCACACAATTCACACCAGATTTACCCTCTGATCCTCAATGTATGCGTCCGTTGACGGTGAAGTTTAACAATCCACCTACCAATCCCCAACCCACCGGTCCATTTGTATTTAAGGTGGAATCGGGCACACCGGTCCCAACCACAGGTAATTTAAATGTCATGTTATCTGCGGCACCTGTCGCAGGGATGGCAAATCCTGTGTTAACGGTGACAGGTCAAGGTGTCACGCGTACACAAGCTGTGACCTGGGGGACTACCTGGAATGTCACCGGCTTAACCGCAGGCGGTTATACCGTCACGGGTACGGCAGTGAGCTTGAATGGGGTGACTTACACCGTGGCACCTACGGCAGCAACGGTTGTCGGCAACACCACCACCAATGTGACAATGACGTACACTGGGTCCGTGATTCCACCCACTGCTGTGACGGTGAATTTGATCAATGCACCGACCGCGACTGTGCCAGTAACATTGGCGGGTCCGAATGGTACGATCACGCAAACTGTGGGTAATGGCACGGTGTTGAATCTCGCTGCAGGTAGCTACAACGTGAGCTCATCTGTTGCCGGCTATAATGCGACAATCACACCAAACCCACTCGTTGTCCCCACCAACACAACGCTTAGCATTTCATATGCGGCGATACCAGTGGGTGATGCGGGCAGTCGTACCATTGTGTTTGTCAACCAATGTAACTTCCCTGTGTGGTTTGGCTTCATCAGTGGCGCCACCCCAGGCAAAAATGGTGACAGTTGTGCAACAGATGCTGATTGCTATGCAGGCTCTGTGTGTGTAGATCGCGGTGCTGCACCGAAGCATTGCTTCTGGAAAAATCCAGTGCCAGCGGATAACAACTTCCAGTTAGCACCTAACGGTGGTACCAACAGTGTCTTGATTCCTTATGTACAAACCCCGATGAACGCAGTGTTCAGTGGTGCTGCTGCCGGTCGTACCAATTGTACTGCTGCTGGTTGTGAAACATCGGACTGCGGTGCCGGTACGGGTGGTTGTCCACCGGGTCGTGGTTTTATGCCACCGACGACGTTGGCTGAATTTACCTTCCAAACCAATGCGATAGACTATTATGACGTCTCGGCCGTGGATGGGATGAACATACCAGTAGCGATGGCGGCTAACAATGCGCCTTACAACCCAGCGAAGCCTTATGATTGTGCTGCGCCTGGCACAAACGTGGCAACGCCGTTGATGGGTGGCTGTTCCTGGGATTTCACACCGCCACTGACAGAATACCGTTGGGTTCGTGCGGGTGGAAACGCTTGTACATCGAACGCGGATTGTGCCGGTGGCACCGTCTGTGGTTTGAGCAAAAACCCAGGTGGCGCGCAGAAGTGGTTAAAATCCTGTGGTAAACAATTGGGTTGGTTGAATGCAAACCGTATTTGTGGTGAAGATCAAAATTACGGTGCACCATTCAATTGTCAGCAACAATTGCCACCGCCTAACGCAGGTAGCAACCTGATAAACATGCTGGGTTGTGCTCCTATCCCATCCTGTTATCAAAATGGCGCCGGCCCAGACTGCTGTGGTTGTGCAAACTGGGATAAGTTAGGTGTTGGTGTACCACCAGCCCCATATACTGAGCAGTGCAAAAACTCTAACACCACTTGGGTGACCAAAGTGCAGCCAGGTTTAGAGTGGATCAAGCGCTCTTGCCCATCGGTTTATACCTATCCGTTTGACGACATGAGCAGTACCTTTACCTGTCGTGTGGATAAACCTAAAGATGGCGTGCCAATCAATAGCGTGGGATACACGATCACCTTCTGCCCAGGCGGCAAGACTGGCGGTATCACTCCCTAACGCTCGTCCAGCGCTGTTAGCGTAAAAACCAAATCCCTCGGCTACTTCAGGTAGCCGGGGGATTTTTTTTGGGGGTGCATTAGATTTCAATGGCTTTGTATGAAAAAAACTTTATGAGCATCATTAGTAAAAACAATTACATAGAGTCTACATCCCAAAAACTCACAGCTAATCAGATATCACATAACAATTTCTTAATAATCGTTTGCTAGGCTTATGGGTAATTACATTTTATCAATGAGCGATTAAACATGAATACTGGTCGAAGCAGCGCCTTGGGTGAGAAAAAGGAATTTCGCGATGATCCTGTCGAATTAGTAAATTTATTTCGAAGTGATGTGATATTACTTTCTGACGAAACAGGTAATCTTGTTTCAGAGTTAACCCAAAAACCAGATGTAGATGATGTAACTTCATTAAAGCACAAGCGTGTAATATATGGATTGACTACAAAGTGTACCGATCTCCAAGAGCGAGGTTTATACTTGTTCCAACAAGGAGGGTTATCGGATCAGCAAAAATTAAAGATAAAAAAATTGAACGATATAGTGAACTTACTCGATGTGTGCATACAAAAAGCACAGTCAAGTATAGACGATGATTATATCTATGATAGTGATGTTGATATCCCTGGCGTTCGGTCTACTAATGGCGGCTTAAAGAATTTTGTCAGTCAGCTTAAAATAAACATTTTAAGAATAGATCTTGAGACATACATAACTAACCCGGCCCAAACTAAATTAAAAACATTGGATATTAATGATTTTAAACGCACTGTGTTATCTCTGGCAACACGCATTGCTGAGGTATATCAATCAGTTAATGATTCACAGCAATTAGACATAAGTATAATGCTGACTATAGTTACTGATTTTAAAAGTTGCGTAAAAAAAGGTCGCGTGTTACTCGAAGACAAGGAGTTAACTGACGATCAAAGAGTGAAGGTTAGAAGTATTTTAGATTTAGCAACCACGCTAGGTCATGATTTCTCTGATGGGATACGTGGTCAGAATCAGATTTCTATAGATATAAATGCCTATCAATCAAAAAATCCTAATTCTATTAGGCAAATTATCCATAAAATATCCACTATAGAAGAGGAAGTGGTTGAGGTCCAGGAAGAGTCTAATGTAAGTAGCCTTATTACTGAGGAAGTTAAAAGCGTACAAGATTGGATAGCTAAGACAAAGGTGGTCATAGATTCGGTTGGTCAAAATCCAATTATAACTGAGCAACAGCATATTGAGATCGATGAGTTACTTGAGGCATTTAAAAAATTTGAAAAGGAATTTGAGAAGTATAAAAACGATGATCATTCCAATCCTATTAAGGATGGATATATTTGGAAAACTGCGAGTGAATTGCACAAAGAATTAGAATATACCAAGGTGCCATTAGTTCTAAGAATACTAAAACAGTTGATTAAAGCTAATGCACAAGAATTAGGTTTAGATGACTGGGAATTAAAAGATTGGACTCAACTACTCGAAGAATTTACTTCATTAGATAATTTTGAAGAAGCTGATGATGAATATGCAAATTTATTCATTCATGCTGTATTCATGTTTACTCAAGATGATAAAGTTATAAAGCATATCTGTACGGATTTGAAGCTGGATTACGATACAATTATAACAACAAATCATTTAGATGCCTTAATAAGTGCTGCAGGTAAAATCAACAATCTTTATAAATCTGAATCTGCTGAATCTCAATCTAGCAAATCTGAATCTGCTGAATCTCAATCTAGCAAATCTAAATCGCATGATGATGAATTTAATGCGACAATGGCTCTAAAAGAGGCAGAGAAGAATAAAAGCAAACATAAATCTTGGGTAACGAGGTTTGAAGAGAGCATACTTCATTTTAATTTATTAAAAAATCTTAAAACTTCCGTGCCTCAGTGCAGCAGGCCAATGGGGAGTAACGAAAAGACGGCATTGAAAAATAAATTAGATGAAGAATGTGATAAATATGCTAATCATCTTAAATTGTGCATACAAAAAGATTTAAACAAAAACCTGAATCACTTGACTGATCAAGCATTGGAATCCCTACGTGTCTTAATAGGTGGAAATAAAACAAGCCTAAAACAACAACAGATGGAGATGCCAAAAGGGAGAGAAGCTGGAATCAAAACTATTGTTGATGCATTCAATAAGGATTTAGAATCGCCAGCTCCTGGAGATTTAAGTAAAAATATTGCATTTTATCTTCATGCTAGTGGTAGCCATAGACTAGCAACGGCTATCGAAAAATATAATGCTGTCAGAGAAATGAAACAGTGTAATACTGTTGAAGAGTTTAATAAGTGTTATAATGGACATAAAGCACTGTTAGTCAAACAACGTGATCATGCGGCAATTGCCTTCGTGAAAAAAGTCGGCAGCATATTAGCCACAGTGCTCACTGCGGTAGTGATGCCTGGGGTGGCGTTAACGAGTGCTTTCTTTAGTTATGATCGATTATTCGGTGATAAGAGTGTGCGTGGTCGTGGTTTTGTAAAAGAAATTCAAAAATTACAAGCGCCAAAGCAACCTCAAAAATCGCCGAAGAAAGTAACACCGCAAGAAGCACAGTTCAAATTCCCTCGCAAGTAGCACAGTTCAAATTACCTCGATAGAGGTTGAGCGTCATCTCTGATAGGTGGCGCTCATCACAGAACAAAACCCATCATCCACCCATCTAGATCGGTCCTCTCACGTGAGGGCCGTTTCTTTTTACCCTCGCACCACCCCTAACACATGCCAATGCATCGCTTGTGCCATCTCAGTGATGACGGCTTGCGCGCGTACACTATTGCCTGCATCATCGAGTGGCGGTGAGAAAACCACAATAGCCAATTTCCCTGGCACCACAGCCAACACCGCGCCACCGACACCACTTTTTGCTGGCATACCCGTATGCACAAACCATGCACCACTATGTTCATACAAACCATTCACCACCATTTCAGCCAGTACATCTTTCACAATAGGCGCAGGGATCATCACCTGCTTGGTGAGAGGTTGCACGCCGTGATTGGCAAGGACTGCGCCCATCATGGCCAATTGTTTGGCGTTGACCATCAGTGAGCACGCACGTGTATAGCGATCAATCGCATCACTGGGGTTGCCCTGCAAGTGACCATAGGCACGCATCAATGCTGCAATCGCGCGATTGTGTTGATTGTTCGCCATTTCCGATTGATATACCATCTCATCGACTTGTAAGGGTGCATCGCTTAAGGCACGCACAAAACTCAGATAATGCTGCCATTTGTCTGCACGCGTTTGTCCTTTGATGAGGCCGGTGATTTGAATAGCACCGGCATTGACATAAGGATTCTGGCGGTGATCGCGAGCGTGCTCAATCGCCGGGATGTCATTGAACGCGGCGCCTGTCGCATTGAGGCCAACGGCTGCATTCACCACTGCTTCACCGTGATCTTTGAGTGCGAGTGCATAGGCAAACGGTTTTTCAATGGATTCGATGGCAAAGGGGGTGTCGGTGTCGCCAATGGTCAGTATATGACCATCCACCGTCACAATGGCGATGCCGAGTAATTGTGGATTCACTTGCGCGAGTGCGGGTATATAGCTGGCGTTATGGCCGCCTTGGATGAGGCGTCCGTCCTGGTAAGCCGTTTGCATCACTGACAGCAACTTGGATTGATCGGTGTGTGCTTGGGCAAAGCATGGCGCATTGCCGCAGAGCAGCGCGAGTAATACTAAGCAGCGGGTGCCCCATTGAATGGACTGACGATTTTTCATATTGACCTGTAGAGTAGCGTTGTTATGATTGGGATGGGTAGTTGCGATGCCACATTATCGCAGCTATTTCTTAGGACAATATTAGTTACACTCGTCACGACCGATCACTTATTTAGGAAGCCGCTATGCAATACTCACAAATCACCTACATTTGGATTGATGGCTCAGAGCCAACACAAACCTTACGTTCTAAGGTTAGAATCCTGCCGCTTTGCAAACACATCCCGTCGCCCAAGGACCTGCCACAATGGAGTTTCGACGGTTCTTCGACTAATCAAGCGACCGGTCACGATTCCGATTTGATTTTAAATCCCGTCTGTGTGGTGAAAGATCCGATCCTTGGTGAAGGAAACTATCTGACACTTTGTGATGTATTGAACCCAGATGGCACGCCACATCCTAGCAATAAGCGCGATAAGTTGGTGAAGTTGATGGCGAAATGTACGGCGGATGATCCTTGGATTGGCTTTGAACAAGAATATACCTTGTTTCAAGGGCAACAACCTTTGGGTTGGCCGGAGCGCGGTTATCCCGCACCCCAAGGACCTTTCTATTGCGGTGTGGGCGCGGATGAAGTCTTTGGACGCTACTTGGTCGACGAACATGCCAAAGCCTGTTTAGATGCCGGGCTCATGCTCTATGGGATCAATGCCGAAGTCATGCCTGGACAATGGGAATTTCAAATCGGCTATCGTGGCATCGATTCGGAAAAAGCCGATCCACTGACGGTGTCTGATCACTTGTGGTTGGCGCGCTGGCTGCTGTATCGTCTCGGTGAAAATTACGATATTAGTGCGCGTTTGCATCCTAAACCCGTGAAAGGGGATTGGAACGGCGCAGGCAAACATACGAATTTCTCCACGCGTGCGATGCGTGATCCTAAGGGTGGCTTAGAGGCAATCAACAAAGCCATTAAAGCATTGGAAGGACGCCATCAAGAACATATTGCTGTGTATGGTCATGGCTTAGAGTTGCGACTCACCGGTAGACATGAAACGGCACCCATGGACAAATTCATGGCGGGTGTGGGTAACCGCGGCGCATCAGTACGTATTCCGACACCGGTCGCAACTAAAGGCTATGGCTACTTAGAAGATCGTCGACCTGGTGCCAATGCTAATCCCTATGAAGTGGCGTCGGTGTTGTTAGAAACCATTTGTAACGCACGTGTGTAAGACGCGGGTTACTTGTCCCCGTGTTACTTATCCCCGGGTTCCACGCTTCGCGCTGCACCCAGGCTACTATGCGCTTCACACGGCTTACGTGCAACCTCGGGCCAAGCGGTGAGTGTAGGGTGGGCAAAGGCCGCATCGCGGGCGTGCCCACCATGAACATATGAAGACATAAAAACAAAAGTCGGGCACGGGAACGGGCACGAAAAAGCGCGCACCCCCCATCTCTAAAAATTACGGGCAATTTGGGAGTGAAGATGTCGCAATATATTTTAGCCATAGATCAGGGCACCACCAATAGTCGTGCGCTTATTTTTGATCGTACTGGCGCGATGATTAGCAAACATGAGGAAAAATTACAGCAATGTTTTCCCCACCCGGGTTGGGTGGAGCAAGATGCTGAAGCGCTGGTCAAAAATACGGTGATTTGTTGTCAGCAAGCGATCCAAAAAGCCAACCTCACCGCACATGATATTGCGGCGATCGGCATTTCTAATCAACGGGAAACAACGATACTCTGGGATAAGGCAACAGGTAAACCCATTGGTCATGCGATTGTCTGGCAAGATCGTCGCACCAGTGGTTTGTGCGAGCAATTAGCACATGCGGGTTTAAATCCGATGATTGGCGAAAAAACCGGTTTGCTGCTCGATCCTTATTTTTCGGCGACTAAAATTCATTGGCTGTTAGAACATACCACGGGTGCACGCGCTCGCGCAGAAGCAGGTGAATTGTTGTTTGGCACGGTGGAAACTTATTTGATTTGGCATTTCACGGGTGGTCAATCGCATGTGACGGATATCACCAATGCTTCTCGCACCTTGTTATTTAACATTCGTACGCTGACGTGGGATGAAGACTTGCTCAAATTGTTTAACATTCCTCACGCCATGCTGCCGGCAGTGTTAGATAACGTGGCACATTTTGGTGATGTCGCGCCGCATATTTTAGGCGGCCGCATTCCCATTGGGGGTGTTGCGGGTGATCAACAAGCGGCATTGATTGGACAAGCATGTTTTCATCCAGGTATGGTAAAAGCCACCTATGGCACTGGCAGTTTTATGCTCTTAAACACCGGCACGACCTTGGTGACTTCCGATAAGCATCTGTTATCCACCATTGCCTATCGTATCAATGGCGAACTTTGTTATGGTTTAGAAGGGAGTATCTTTGCGGCTGGGACGATCGTGAAATGGTTGCGTGATGCCTTGCATTTGATCACCACCGCTGCTGAAAGTGAAAGCCTAGCACGTTCTATACCCAATACGGGCGGTGTGTATTTAGTGCCGGCGTTTACTGGGCTCGGTGCGCCCTACTGGGATCCGCATGCCCGTGGTTCAATTTTGGGTTTGACCTATCAAAGTGATCGCGCGCATATTGTGCGTGCAGGTTTGGAAAGTGTGGGTTATCAGACGCGTGATTTACTCGATGCGATGGGACACCATGTCACGTCCCTCAAAGCATTGCGCGTGGATGGCGGGATGGTGATGAATAACTGGTTAGTACAGTTTATCGCCGACATGCTCAATATTACGGTGCAACGCTCAGCAATGATTGAAGCGAGTTGTATGGGTGCCGCCTATCTTGCGGGTCTCTATGCGGGATTTTATCATTCGCTCGATGAGATCGCTGAATTATGGCAAGTTGCTTGTGAATTTAAATCGCAAATGTCAGCTACTGATCGAGATAAGTTGTATGCAGGCTGGCAAGCAGCAGTGAAAAAGGTGATGTAAATGGTATTGCTTTGTGTGTATGTGCCCAGTGATTATGTGACTCAAGTCAAAGAAGCGATGTTTGCGCAAGGTGCAGGGAGAATAGGTGCTTATTCCCATTGCGCCTGGCAAGTATTAGGGGAGGGGCAATTTAAACCGCTGGAAGGCAGTCATGCATTCATCGGTGAAAAAAACCGCTTGGAAACTGTACCAGAATATAAAGTGGAAGTGGTTTGTGCTGAGGATTGCATTGAAGCCGTGGTGGCGGCGATGAAAGCGGCGCATCCCTACGAAACACCAGCCTATCATGTATTATCCATCGCATCTTATTAAGTAACTTAATATTCACTTAAGTTGCATCCCTTATGATAAGCAGCAATATAACAATAATGAGACAGTGCTTAAAAAATGCGCGTTTTAATCATTCAAAACCAACCTGTTGAATTTACGCATGTGTATACACCAGACTCACCTGATCCCCATTATACCCCCAGCAAAAAACCTTTTATCATTTTTCGAATACCTGGTAATAATGATAACTATGAATACCTCCGGCAAAATTGTAGGCCTATGACATTGTTAGGCATTCTGCGCATTGATCCTAAAACCAAAGAATTGATGTTAGTGATCACCGGTCATAATAAAGTGAATATGGCGATCAAGTTCTTTCTCGAGCGTGGACGTTTTGTAAAAGCATTCAAAAAGAATCGTGTTAATTTACAATTAATAGATCATTTAAATGATTATAAGAAAGCATTGCAGATGGCCTTAGAAGTGAAGCAATTACTAGGGGCTGAAAAAAAGCGACCTTTGATCAGTAAAACATCGCATGATTTTGTTGAAGTGCCTAACTCAGGAAAACAGTTCTTGCTTGCTGATGTATTGAACCCGACCACACATTTCTTTTTTAAACCCAACACGCGACGTATTGCTGAGTTGGAAGTTTTCAATAGTTACTGTAGTAAACTGGTACTGGGGGATCGTTATCCATTGGCGACCACCGTTTATGATCAGCAACGATGTGGTTTGGTTTCGCTAGCTGTGGACGGCTTTATTTCCTTCAGAGACTATACTAAAAAACACGGGCGTAAAATATCCGAACAAGAATTGCTAGAGAGTGAGGCGGTGAAGGTTTGGGTAAGTGCGTATGTAGAAGATGAAAATGATTTGCATGCGGATAATGTCGGTTTTAATGCCAAGGGTATGTGTGTAGGTATCGATGGAGATCAGAAAAGTTGGCCTATCACATCTAAGTATCATTTTATCGATGCAGAGAAGGGTGAGCCTCATTTGCAATATAGTGTGCCACCCATCAAAGCATTCCCAGTGACGGAGAGGGATCTTATAGATTTTCCTGTACTCAAGGATGCTAAGCCGCACAATGCTGTGCATAAGACTGATACTGATTTGATCGTGATTGGAAATATGAGACTACAAAAGAAATTCCAAGAAGATAAATGGCGCACATTTTTAAAGCGCATACTCATTGCTGATACAACCTATATCGCGTTGGCCAAAGCATGTATTGCCTCACCTAAAGGTCAAGCGCAAGCAATCGCGCTGAAGTGCACTAAAACCAAAGATTTAACAGCAGCACTGTTGAATATCGCTGATTTTCGTCACTACGTGAAAGAGAATCCTGATCAATTAGAAATGATTGCGCAAGAAATTGAGGATGAGTTTAATTGTCATTTCAAAAAATTAACCTATGCAGAGATACACGTGGATGTTACTGAGTTAAAAGCGACTTATAAGGCGTTGTTGTTGCAGATTGATAAACATGAAGAAACGTTATTGAATAACAATAATGCGCCATCGCCAGTTATGTCAAAATAGGCCGTTGTGATTTTTGGCGCACTCTTGCGAACGAAGCGAGCTTAGGTGTGGCCCCACGCTGTTATGCCAAAAAAAAACCACTGTCATCCCCAAAAAAAACCACTGTCATCCCCAAAAAACACTGTTACCCCAAAAACCACTGTCATCCCCGCGAAGGCGGGGACCCATCCCTAACGTTCAATGTTTGTAGTGGTGATGAATGGGTCCCCGCCTTCGCTGGGATGACGCGTTTGTAATGTCGCGGGGATGACGCGTTTGTAATGTCGCGGGGATGACGCGTTTGTAATGTCGCGGGGAT
>CAZYKO010000006.1:0-116545 GCA_964648015.1 uncultured Coxiellaceae bacterium | reverse complement strand
GGGATGACGCGTTTGTAATGTCGCGGGGATGACGCGTTTGTAATGTCGCGGGGATGACACATTGCAAACCACACACTATCATCATCCAATGTTAAGCGTCATGCAATTCGTCGGCATCATCGCGAGTTTACGCAAGCTTCACGCGGGCATATGATAGAAGTATCTCCTTCACGCGAGAGCCACCTCATGTGCGGTCGTTTTGCCTTGTATTCTTCACACGCCAAAATTGCGCGTCAATTTGGTCTCTCGCATGTCACTGATCTCATCACCTCTTACAATATTGCACCCACTGAAATGATATCGGTGGTGGTCATGATGCCTGATGCCACTCGTCGACTTACCAACATGCGTTGGGGCTTAATACCCCCATGGCAAAAAGAAGCACCGGTCGGTGCGCCACTCATCAATGCGCGTTTAGAAACGGTGGCGGTGAAGCCTGCTTTCAGGCATGCAGTCAAAGCACATCGTTGTTTAATCATCACAGATGGTTTTTATGAATGGCGTGTCGTAAATAAAGCTAAGCAACCTTATTTTATTCGTGAACGTGATAACGAGCCGTTTGCATTTGCTGGTATTTGGGAGAGTAGTTTGATTGGTGAATCACGAGTTGATACCTGCTGTATCATTACTCGTGAGGCGGAGTCGCAACTCAGTGCCTTACATGATCGTATGCCAGCGATTGTCGCGCCCGCAGATTACAACACCTGGCTTGATCCCGCGCGCGCTACTTGGGATGATGTCAAAGCGGTGTTAGCGATGCCACCCGATATCCCCTTCACCTATTATCCTGTCTCATCCAAAGTCAATCGTGCACGTTATAAAGCGCACGATTGCATTACGCCCGTAGAATAAGTGGCAAAATACTCGCTGTCTCAGTAAAATCTCGATGCAGTTGCATGTAAATCGAATGGTCACACTGATGGATTAAAGAAAGGGAATCAGATGAAAAAAATGCTTTCGCTAGCGCTCTTAGGCGCTGGTTTGTTTTCAATGACGGCAACAACACCCGTGATCGCAAGTGATCAAGCTGGCGCGCTCAGCGTAACAGTCGGTGGTGGTTACGATGGGTTTTCTACGCGTCGTCACTTAGATAATACGGGTGTACCATATCTCTCACTCGGTTACGATTTCGACGCGCACTGGGGTATCGAAGCCTTGGCGGGCGTGTTTAGAACGCATTTTGAAAAACCTTATTATGATGACAAACACACCAATGGCAATCTTTACCTGGTGTCTGTTGCTTACAACCTCTTACCTTTTCATTGTATGGCACCTTATTTCTTGGCAGGTGTGGGGATGATGGGCATCGAACGCAATAAAACCGATGCGAATAATCAAGGTAATGTCAATGTGGGTGCGGGTGTTAAATTCTGGGCGGATAGCGTGGTGTCATTACGCGTGGAAGCACGAGAGATTTATACCATTGTGGGTGGTAAGAGCGATGTGTTTGTGAATGGTGGTGTGACTTTCTATTGGGATATGTACTAACAACTCATGCGCATCATGCGTGGTGTGGGTGGATGCAAAGCGTGCGTCCACCCAGAACCAGTCATGTTTTACTCGCGTTCTTTCATGCGCGTGTAATCCCTTTTAGGGCTGCCAGTATATAGTTGACGTGGACGACCCAGTCGATAAGGATTGCTGATCATTTCATTCCACTGTGCCACCCAACCGATTGTTCTGGCAACCGCAAAGATGACCGTGAACATATTGGTCGGAATCCCCAAAGCACTTAATGTAATGCCGGAATAAAAATCCACATTCGGATAAAGTTTTTTCTCAACGAAATACGGATCTTCTAATGCAATTTTTTCCAGTGCCATCGCTAACTTGAAAATCGGATCGTTGTGCGCACCCACGGCTTCTAATACCGCGTGACACGTATCACGCATTACCTTGGCGCGTGGATCATAATTTTTGTAAACACGATGACCAAAACCCATCAGTCGGAAATTATCTTTTGGATCTTTAGCGCGTGCGATGTATTTAGCAATATGCTTTTCATCACCAATTTCTCGTAGCATATTCAATGCTGCTTCATTAGCACCACCGTGTGCCGGTCCCCAGAGTGCCGCGATGCCAGCGGAGATGCAAGCAAAAGGATTTGCGCCAGTAGAGCCAGCGAGTCTTACCGTTGATGTCGAGGCATTTTGTTCGTGATCAGCATGCAAGATCAGAATCTTATCCATTGCATCTTTTAAGACAGGATCAAACTTTAACGATTCGCATGGTGTTTTAAACATCATGTTTAAGAAATTTTCGCTATAGGACAATTCATTCTGCGGTGGCATGAAAGGTTGGCCGATTGAGTATTTATAGCACATGGCCGCAATGGTTGGCATCTTCGCTAGCAAACGAATGGCAGAGAGATGACGTGATTCTGGATTTTTGATGTCGAGCGAATCGTGGTAAAACGCCGATAGCGCGCCCACCACACCCACCATAATGGCCATCGGATGCGCATCGCGTCTGAAACCATTAAAAAAATTACGTAATTGTTCGTGAACCATCGTATGGTGCGTGACTTCATGGCAGAAGGTGTCATATTGCTGTTTATCGGGAAGTTCACCGTTTAACAACAGGTAACTGACTTCTAAAAAATTCGAATGGCTGGCTAATTGCTCGATGGGATAACCGCGATAAAGGAGTACACCGGCATCACCGTCGATATAGGTGATCTTGGATTCACAAGAAGCGGTGGAATTAAAACCTGGGTCAAAGGTGAAGTAGTCGTGTTTAAAAAGTGTACTAATGTCAACCACATCGGGTCCTAAGGTCCCCGAGAGGATATTGAAATCGATCGTTTTGTTGTCTATTTGTAATTTTGCTTTTCTATCCGACATACAAGTAAGGTCTCCATAATTGAATGCGCCTATTTAATCATATTTATGGCGCTCGCTTCTACGTGTGATCAAGCGTTTAAGTCATGTAGCGGGTATCTCGAGGGCGGATAACCCAAGATGGGGGTGTAGGGTTGTATAACAAAAAACCATAGACATGGGTGTTCGGTGCATGTCCCATGCCAGTACTTTAAAGGGGGTATGATTCAGTGCGCTTACAGTTTGATTTACGGGGAGGCCAAGAATATAATCTTTACACACATGAAATTTGTTTTGCAAAAGGAATAAACGTGGATCAAATAAGACCAATCAACCTGAATCTTTTTACGATAAAGCAGCCTTTGCCTGCTATCGTCTCTATTTTGCATCGTATCACCGGCTTATGTTTGTTTTTTCTTATTCCGGTGTTTATTTGGGCATTTCAGATTTCCTTAACGGAGTCAGGTTTTGCACAAATACAAACCTGGATGCATGATTACCATCTAAACCTCTTGATTTGGCTGTTGCTCATCCCCTTCCTCTACCATTTGATTGCGGGAATTCGGCATTTGATATCCGACATTGGCATCGCGAACTCGTTACGCGGTGGTCGTTTATCAGCCAAGTTGGTGCTGCTCATCTCTATTATCATGGTGATACTTGCGGGGGTTTGGTTATGGTGAAGTCAGTTTTAGGCACTTATCACAGTGGTCTTCGTGATTGGGTAATTCAACGTAGTTCTGCAATCTACATGGCCATCTATACTATCAGTTTGGTGGTCTACCTTTTAGCGCATCCCTATCTTTCTTATGAAACTTGGCATCAATTATTTAGCTGCATGTTAGTGAAAGTTGCCACCATTTTGTTTTTACTGGCGGTGCTATTTCACGCGTGGATTGGTATGTGGACCATTTTTACCGACTACATCAAATGTAGCGTGCTACGCGCTGGTTTAAATTATGTCGTTTTGTTGATGCTATTCGCCTGCTTCTTTTGGGGTTTATTGATTCTTTGGAGTGTATGAAATGAATGTGCCAACGCATACGTTTGATGCGGTCATTGTCGGTGGGGGTGGTGCCGGACTCCGCTCAGCGATTGAACTATCAGATTCCGGCTTAAACGTAGCCGTTTTGTCAAAAGTTTTTCCGACACGCTCGCACACCGTTTCGGCGCAAGGGGGTATTAATGCAGCGCTGGGTAATGTCGAACACGATGATTGGCGGTGGCACATGTATGATACTGTCGTGGGCTCTGACTTCTTAGGCGACCAAGATGCTATCGAATATATGTGTGAGAATGCCCCAGCATCCATTTACGAATTAGAACACATGGGTTTACCCTTTTCCCGTTTAGACAATGGCAAGATTTACCAACGTGCTTTTGGTGGCGCGACACGCGATTACGGTAAAGAGCAAGCGCATCGCACGTGTTGCGCGGCGGATCGTACCGGTCATGCCATGTTGCACACGTTGTATCAAAAAAATGTGAAAGCAAAAACCACGTTTTACAACGAATGGTTTGCGTTAGATTTGGTCAAGAGTGCTGACGGCGGCATTGCTGGCGTCACGGCCATTTGCATCGAAACGGGGGAAGTGATTTTTGTGCATACACGTGCCGTGATTTTGGCGACGGGTGGTGCGGGCCGTATCTTCCAAGCGACCACGAATGCTCACATCAATACCGGCGACGGGATGGGCATGGCATTGCGGGCAGGCTTACCACTCGAAGATATGGAATTTTGGCAATTTCACCCCACGGGCATCTATGGTTCTGGCTCGCTGATTAGTGAAAGTGTACGCGGTGAAGGGGGTTACCTCATCAATAAAAATGGCGAACGTTTCATGGAACGTTATGCGCCACATCTCAAAGATTTATCTTGTCGTGACATCGTGTCACGTTGCTCCGCCATCGAGATTCGCGAAGGTCGTGGTTGTGGGCCAAATGGCGATTACGTGTTATTGAAAGCAGATCACCTAGGTGCCGATTTAATTAAATCTCGTTTACCTGGTATTCGTGAATTGGCGATCACTTTCGCGGGTACCGATCCTATCGTCGAACCGATTCCTGTTGTCCCTACTTGCCACTATCTCATGGGCGGTATTCCTACCAATTATCATGGTCAAGTGCTCACTCAAACTGCCAATGGTGAAGATAAAGTGGTAGAAGGTTTATATGCTGTGGGCGAAGCTGCTTGTGTATCGGTACATGGCGCGAATCGTTTAGGCGCCAATTCATTACTCGATTTAATTGTCTTTGGTCGTGCTGCAGGTAAACACGTCAAGGAAAGCATCGAACAAGGCCTCGCGTTTAATCGGGCAAATTCTAGTGAAATTGAAGAAGCATTATCGCGATTGTATCGTTGGAATGGTAATAAAGATGGTGAAAGTGTCGATGAAATCCGTTCTGCCTTACAAAAAGTGATGCAAGATGATTTCGGTGTATTCCGTAGCGAAGATACCATGAAGCAAGGATTCATGAAGTTAGATGAACTCAAAGATCGACTCAACTATGCTTCTATCAAAGATAAGAGTCAGTGTTTTAATACGGCGCGTATTGAAGCATTAGAGCTTGATAATATGATGCTGGCGGCAGTGGCAACCGCACACAGTGCTGAAGCGCGTCAGGAAAGTAGAGGGGCGCATGCGCGCGTCGACTATCCGGAGCGTGATGATAAACAGTGGCTTAAACATACGCTCTATTTTGAAGATGGACGCATCGCTTTCCGTCCAGTGAATATGAAGCCTATTGGGATGCCGCCGATTACCTTGCGGAATCGTGAAGAAAATAGGGAAGAAAGCCAGCAAAGCTAACACAATAATACGAAGACGCGTGAGTACCATGAACGATCTTGCGCGTACAACAACTAAGTAAACTGGGGGACCCTAATCATGCGTTTTTCAATCTACAGATTCAATCCAGAAACTGATGAAAAACCGTACATGCAAGATTTCGATGTCGATATCAAAGAACATCGTTGTAACATGGTGCTCGATGCGCTGCTCGTCATCAAAAATAAAATGGATGAAACATTGACCTTGCGACGTTCTTGCCGTGAAGGGGTGTGTGGCTCCGATGGCATGAATATCAACGGTAAGAATCGCTTGGCCTGTACAACGCGCATCGTTAGCTTGCAAGAGCCTATCATTATTCGACCCTTACCAGGATTACCGGTGGTACGCGATTTGGTCGTTGATATGTCGCAATTTTATGACCAATACAATAAAGCCAAACCGTATTTAATCAATAATGATCCACCACCAGCCACTGAACGGTTGCAATCACCAGCTGAACGCGCCAAATTGGATGGTCTCTACGAATGCATTTTGTGTGCTTGTTGTAGCACTGCATGTCCTTCCTACTGGTGGAATCCGGATAAATACATGGGTCCTGCTGCGTTATTGCAAGCGTATCGTTTCATTGCGGATAGTCGTGATACTGCAACCCAGGAACGTTTAGCCGACTTAACGGATCCATACAGTCTCTATCGTTGTCGTGGCATTATGAATTGCACCGATGTATGTCCCAAGGAATTAAATCCCTACGAAGCGATTAATCATATAAAAGACGATATCCTTAAAGAATCGGTATAATCATGTGTCTCAGGTGACGAGGGGTTGTGCTAGCGCACGTCCCCTCTTTTCTTGAGGCGAAATAAAAATGTGATAAAACATAATGAGCAGTGTGAAAATGGCCACGCAATCTAAATCAATGCAAGCACTCTGGCAAGACTCTTATCTTTCTTCGGGCAATGAAAGTTATTTAGAGGGACTCTATGAATCTTATTTGAATGACCGCCAAAGCGTTAGTCCAGAATGGCGTAATTTCTTTGATCAACTACCAACAAACGGTCGCGGCGCCGCAGCGGATATTTCGCATGCCTCGATACGCGAAGCATTCAAACGTCTGGCAACGCAACCCTTAGCTGCCACTGGCATGCAAACCGTACACGATAGCAAACAAGCTGCTGTAGATGAAATGATCGAAGCTTATCGTCGCTTCGGTCACTTAAAAGCGAATATCGATCCATTAGGGTTGGACAAGCGCGTACCTGACCCTACGCTTGAGTTAGATTATTATGGTTTGACGGCGGAAGATCTCACTAAAACTTTTAGCACCAGCAACTTCAGTGCAATACAAACAAGCACGGCAACCCTCGATACAATTTACCAAACGCTGCAAGCCGTCTATTGCGGTACCATTGGTTTTGAATACGCCTACATTGATCGTGAAGAAGAAGTGCAATGGTTACAAGCACGTATTGAAAATGGCTGGGCCAATTTTGACCCAAGCCCTGACATCAAACGCCATATCTTGGCGCGCCTCGTGGTGGCAGATGGCTTGGAGAAATATCTAGGCTTTAAATACGTGGGACAAAAACGTTTTTCCTTGGAAGGGGGCGACAGTTTAATCCCATTACTGGATACGTTGATTAATCAGGGTGTGCAAACCGGCTTGAAAGAAGCCATGATTGGTATGGCGCATCGTGGTCGCTTGAATGTGCTGGTGAACGTGGTGGGTCAGAGCCCTAAAGATATTTTTGCTGCCTTCGAAGGTAAGTCTATTCAACCTGGTTATTCTGGGGATGTGAAATACCATCTTGGTT
Source organism: uncultured Coxiellaceae bacterium (assembly GCA_964648015.1). GTDB lineage: Bacteria > Pseudomonadota > Gammaproteobacteria > DSM-16500 > DSM-16500 > Aquicella. The sequence goes on along the minus strand of CAZYKO010000006.1, from coordinate 109,123 downwards.
ATGCGGCCGATGTGGTGACACCCAATGGCAACATTCATGTGTCATTAGCGTTTAATCCTTCCCACTTAGAAATTGTGTCACCGGTGGTGCAGGGCTCGGTGCGTGCGCGCCAACGTCGTCGACAAGATCGCGATCAGCAACAAGTGATGCCAATCCAAATCCACGGCGATGCCGCGTTTTCTGGTCAAGGCGTCGTGATGGAAACCTTTTGTATGTCACAAGCGCGCTGGTTTACGGTCGGTGGCTCTGTGCACATTGTGATTAATAATCAAGTAGGATTCACGACTAGCGATAAACGCGATGCGCGTTCCACGGTGTACTGCACGGATATTGCGAAGATGGTGTCAGCACCTATTTTGCATGTGAATGGTAACGACCCTGAAGCTGCTTATTTTGCCGCGTTACTCGCCATTGAATATCGTCAACGCTTTAAGCGCGATATTGTGATCGACTTAGTTTGTTATCGACGTCACGGTCACAATGAAGCTGATGAACCTTCGGCAACGCAACCGATGATGTACAAAATCATCAAAGCGATGCGTACGCCGGCAGCACTCTATGCAGAGAAATTGCTACAAGAAGGCGTCATCGATGAGGCGACAGAAAAGCAGCTCGCGAGTGATTATCGCAATGCATTAGATGCCGGTAAAAATGTCGTGACGACGACGACCGATAAAGACAGTGATGAATTCAAAGCCAATTGGCAACCCTTTATCGGTACCCGTTGGAATACACCAACGAAAACTGGCGTACCACTCAAGCAATTACAATCATTGGCGCATGCCTTAGAAAAATTGCCTGACGGCTTTGTGGTGCAAACCCAAGTGAAAAAAACCTTAGAAATGCAAAAAAAGATGACTGAGGGTGAAACGCCGATCAATTGGGGTTATGCAGAAACGCTTGCTTATGCCACTTTGTTGGATGAAGGTTATCCTATTCGCTTATGCGGCCAAGATGCAGGTCGTGGTACATTCGCTCATCGACATGCGGTGCTCCATGATCAAATGAGTGATGAGGTTTACATACCGCTCAGTCATGTGTCGGCACACCAAGCACAAATTAATGTGATTGATTCGTTGCTATCTGAAGAAGCGGTACTTGCTTTCGAATATGGTTATGCAGCAACGGCCCCCAACATTTTAACCTTGTGGGAAGCACAATTTGGTGATTTTGCGAATGGTGCACAAGTTGTGATGGATCAATTTATTAGTTCGGGTGAACAGAAATGGCAACGTTTGTGTGGCTTGGTGATGTTATTACCGCATGGTTTTGAGGGGCAAGGACCGGAGCATTCTTCTGCGCGTCTGGAACGTTATTTACAACTATGTGCTCAAGATAATATGCAAGTGTGTGTACCTTCTACACCAGCACAGATATTCCATTTATTGCGTCGGCAAATGATAAGAGCTTATCGCAAACCGTTGATTGTGATGACGCCTAAGAGCTTACTGCGTAATCCTAACGCTGTTTCTAGTTTGCAAGAATTAGTCAATGGTGAGTTTCAATTGATTATGCCTGAAGCGGCAGCAGAGGATGCTAAAAAAGTGGATAGAGTCATCTTTTGTTGTGGCAAAATTTATTATGAGTTAATAGAAAAACGTCGTGAATTAAGCCGTGATAACATTGCCATCTTGCGTGTGGAACAACTCTATCCATTCCCTGATGCCGCTTGTAAAGAAGCTTTAAAACCTTATCAACACGTTAAAGACATTGTCTGGTGTCAAGAAGAGCCAGAGAATCAAGGGGCGTGGATTAAACTGCAACCTGATTTACTGTCGCATTTAAACAAAGATCAACGTTTGCGTTATGTCGGTCGGCCGGCATCGGCGTCTCCTGCGGTCGGTTATCATTCGGTACATGAAAAAGAACAACAACAATTAGTTGCTGAAGCATTAATGAAATAAGGAAACATACGATGGCGATCGAAGTAAAAGTTCCACTACTCCCTGAATCAATCACGGACGCGACAGTCTCCACCTGGCATAAAAAAGAAGGTGATCGCGTCACACGTGATGAAAACATTGTGGATTTAGAAACAGATAAAGTGATGTTGGAAGTGCCAGCACCTACAGATGGCGTGATTAAACAAATCATTAAGCCCACTGGGTCGACGGTACACGCACAAGAAATCTTAGCGGTGATTGAAGCGGGTGCTGCAGCGACTGCACCTAAAGCGGAAACGAAGGTAGCGGCACAACCAGAAACGCCAGCCGCGGCACCGGCTAAAGCAACGCCTGCCGCAGAAAAACCTGCCACAGCAGCAGCGTCTGCACCAGCAGCCACCAGTATCTTAAGCCCATCTGCGCGACGTGCTATGTTGGCGGATGGTGAACGTGCAGCGACGGCACAGCCAGCCAGTGTGGCGACGCCGACAACAACGGCAGCCGTACAAGTGCCGGTGGGCGCGCGTCCAGAAAAGCGTGTCCCCATGTCACGCATTCGTGCACGTATCGCAGAACGTTTATTGGAAGTGAAACAAAACACGGCGATGCTCACCACCTTTAATGAAGTGGATATGTCAGCGGTGATGGCATTGCGTAGTCGTTATCGAGATCAATTTGAAAAAAAATATAAAGTACGTTTAGGCTTCATGTCGTTTTTTGTGCGCGCTTGCGTCGAAGCATTGAAGCAAATGCCGGAAGTCAATGCGTCTATCGATGGCAACGATATTGTCTATCATGGTTACTATGACATTGGTATTGCTGTGTCTACGGATCGTGGTTTAGTCGTGCCGGTCTTGCGTGATGCCGATAAGATGAGCCTCGCTGACATTGAAATGAAAATTGCCGAAGCCGCAGAAAAAGCGCGTCAAGGCAAACTCACGCTTGAAGAAATGCAAGGTGGCACGTTCACCATTACCAATGGTGGTGTGTTCGGTTCTTTGATGGCAACACCTATTTTGAATTCACCACAAAGTGGTATCTTGGGTATGCATAAAATCCAAGAGCGCCCGGTGGTTGAAAACGGGCAAATCGTGATTCGCCCCATGATGTATTTAGCATTATCTTATGATCATCGACTCATTGACGGTAAAGAATCCGTGACGTTTTTGGTCAAAGTGAAACAATTCTTGGAGGATCCCGCACGGATGATTTTGGATATCTAAATCCAGTATCGATAGGACGCAGGGTGGATGAGACGCTTTAAGACGTCGTCCACCTGTTTAGTAACACTCCGCACGGATGACACTGGATGTTTCAATCCACGGCTCATAGGACGCAGGGTGGTTAATATGTTAGCCACCCAAACACTGTTTTTTTTATAAAGGTAATAATAATGAATCTTCATGAATATCAAGCAAAACAATTATTAGCCGATTATGGATTACCGGTTCCCAAAGGTGAGGTGGCCAGCAATGCAGAAGAAGCATTAGCCATTGCCAACAAGATGGGGATGCCCCGCTGGGTGGTGAAGGCACAAGTGCATGCGGGTGGTCGCGGCAAAGCGGGTGGTGTAAAAATTGTGTCAACTAAAGAAGAACTCACTGAGACAGTACGCAACCTCATTGGCAAAAATTTGGTGACTTACCAAACGACTGCTGAGGGTCAACCGGTGAATACGGTGCTCATTGAAGAACCTTCAGACATCGATAAAGAACTCTATCTAGGTGCCGTGATTGATCGCGCCAAACAGCGTATCGTTTTCATGGCGTCAACCGAAGGTGGCGTGGAAATCGAAAAAGTGGCAGAGAAAACCCCTGAAAAAATCCTCACCATCACAGTGGATCCGATGGTTGGCGTCTTGCCCTATCAAGGTCGTGAATTCGCTTTTGCGTTGGGTTTAGTGGGTGATCAAATTAGCCAATTCGTGAAAATTCTTTGTGGGTTGGGTAAATTATTTAGCGAGTGTGATTTAAGTTTGCTAGAAATTAATCCGTTGGTCATTACCAAGCAAGGTCAATTGCTGTGTTTAGATGCGAAAATCAACATTGATGACAATGCTTTGTACCGACAAGCCAACATGCGCGAATTGCGTGATGCGAGTCAAGAAGATGCGCGTGAAAATCATGCGCGTGAATGGGATCTCAATTATATCGCCTTGGATGGTGACATCGGTTGTATGGTGAATGGCGCAGGTCTTGCCATGGCGACCATGGACTTAATCAAGTTAAGTGGCGGTAACCCAGCTAACTTCCTTGATGTGGGTGGTGGCGCAACTAAAGAACGCGTTTCCGAAGCATTTAAAATTATTCTCTCCGATCCTAAAGTGAAAGCCATTCTCATCAATATTTTTGGTGGTATTGTGCGTTGCGATTTGATTGCTGAAGGCATCATTGGCGCGGTCAAAGATGTGGGTACTCGCTTGCCTACGGTGGTGCGTCTCGAAGGCAATAACGCGGCACTGGGTTTAAAGATGCTGAGTGAAAGTGGTTTGAATATTGTTCCGGCAAGTAGTTTTACTGATGCGGCTCAAAAAGTAGTTGCTGCTGCAGCTAACGTGAAGGTGTAAATAATGAGTATATTAATTGATAAAAATACAAAAGTGATTTGTCAGGGTTTTACCGGCAAACAAGGTACGTTCCATTCTGAGCAAGCCATTGCTTATGGCACCAAAATGGTGGGTGGTGTGACACCGGGTAAAGGTGGTCAAACCCATTTAGGGTTACCCGTGTTTAACACAGTGAGGGAAGCGTATGATCAGACTCACGCTGATGCTTCTGTCATCTATGTGCCGGCGCCATTTTGTAAAGACTCTATACTCGAAGCTGTCGATGCGGGCATCAAACTAATTGTCTGCATTACCGAAGGCATTCCGGTGTTAGATATGTTGGAAGTCAAAGCGATTATCGATCAACATCCAGGTGTGCGTTTAATTGGTCCTAATTGTCCTGGCTTGATTACCCCTGGCGAGTGCAAAATTGGCATTATGCCTGGTTATATTCATCAACAGGGTATCGTCGGTATTGTGTCACGTTCTGGTACATTAACATATGAAGCAGTTAAACAAACCTCCGATCTGAAATTAGGCCAGAGCACATGCGTGGGCATTGGTGGCGATCCTATCCCTGGCACCAACTTCATCGATGTGTTGGCACTGTTTGAGAAAGATCCGCAAACTAAAATCATCATGATGGTGGGTGAGATTGGTGGTAGTGCTGAAGAAGAAGCCGCTGAATTCATCCAATCTAATGTGACCAAACCTGTGGTCGCTTACATTGCTGGTGTGACTGCACCCCCGGGCAAACGCATGGGCCATGCCGGTGCAATCATTTCGGGCGGTAAAGGCACTGCAGCAGAAAAATTTAAAGCACTTGAAGCTGCAGGGGTGTATACGGTACGCTCACCCGCTGAAATGGGTAATCAATTAGCAGCAGCAATAGCAAAGGCACTTTAATCTATGCTTGATCCAAAATTAATTCGTAGTTCAGTCGAAACAGTTGCCGCGCAACTTAAAAAACGTGGTTTTATTTTCGATGTAGGGAAGTTCAATGAACTGGAAGAAAAGCGCAAAGACCTACAGGTGAAAATGCAAGCGCTACAGAATGAGCGCAATGTGCGTTCCAAAGAAGTAGGGTTTGCGAAGGCGGCGGGACAAGATGTCGCGCCCATTTTGGGCAGCTTAAAAGAATTAAGTGACGCATTGAAGCTTAAAGAAGAAGAATTTGCACAAGTACAAGCACAGTTAGACGATTTTTTATCGAGGATGCCCAATATATTGCATCCATCTGTGCCTGAAGGCTTGGATGAAAGTACGAATGAATTGGTACGTACTTGGGGCGAGCCAACTGCTTTCTCCTTTACACCTAAAGATCACATCGAATTAGGCGCACCTAATGGGTGGATGGATTTTGAAACCGCCGCTAAAATTGCGGGCGCGCGCTTTGTCGTGTTACGCGATCATATTGCCCGGTTACAACGTGCACTCACACAATTCATGTTGGATACTCACACGCGTGAGCATGGTTATACGGAAATTTATGTTCCTTACATTGCCAATGCGCAAGCGCTCTTTGGTACAAGTCAGTTACCGAAATTCAAAGAAGATTTATTTTGCGTCGGCGGTGACCCGGAACGTTATATGATTTCCACTTCCGAAATTACCGTGACCAATACCGTACGTGAACAAATCTTAGAGGCACAGGCCTTACCATTGAAATATGTTTGTCATAGTCCGTGCTTCCGTAGTGAGGCAGGTTCTTACGGTAAAGACATGCGTGGGATGGTCAGGCAACATCAATTCGAAAAAGTTGAGTTAGTGCATATCGTCCGTCCAGAAGATTCTTATGCTGCGTTGGAATCCATTACCAACCATGCCGAGGAAATTTTAAAACGTCTAGAATTGCCTTATCGTGTGATGACATTGAGTGCTGGCGATACAGGTTTTGCCGCTGCGAAAACGTACGATTTGGAAGTGTGGTTGCCAGGGCAACAATGTTATAGAGAAATTTCTTCTTGTAGTAATTTCGAATCTTTTCAAGCTAGACGTATGCAAGCCAGATGGCGTGATGAGAGTGGCAAAATTGAATTAGTCCACACGTTAAATGGTTCTGCACTCGCGGTGGGACGCACGTTAATTGCAGTGATGGAAAATTATCAAGACGAACTGGGTCGTATCCATATTCCAAAAGTGTTACAACCCTACATGGGTGGTATGAGCGTGATCGAGTGAGCTCACTCAATAAACGTACGCTTTAGACATCTATATCTTGTACGATGACATCTCGCTTTGCTCAACGAGGTGTGTCACAGTGCGAAGGCGTGAGGTGTGTAGACACTTCGCGACTTCGATATGAGCCGGTCCTAAAGGCTGGGACACTATTGCTACTATCAACGATTAGGGAGAGTTCTTGTGCGCATCATCAGTTACCTCATTATTTTACTCATTATTATTTTTGGCGTTACCTTTGCCACGTTAAATTCCAGTCAAGTGACGGTCAACTATTATGTTGCGCAAAGCAGTCTGCCGCTCTCTTTATTACTCGCCCTCGTTTTTAGTGGCGGTTGTTTAGTGGGGATCTTGGTGTGTTTGTGGTTGTTGTTAAAAGCGAAAATGAAGAATCGTCGTTTGCGCCAACGGTTGAGTTTGGCTGAAAAAGAAATTGCAAACTTGCGTGCTATTCCGCTACAGGATAATGTTTAATGACAGTCCCATGGCTGTTATTGTTGTTGTTAGCGATGGGGGTGGGTTGGACGATGGGTTATCGTTCACGCCCACAAGATGATGAGACACACAAAGTCACATTACCGCGTGATTATCTCATCGGTCTTAATTTTTTGCTGAATGAAGAGACAGATAAAGCCGTCGATATCTTCATCAAAATGTTGGAAGTCGACAGCGACACGGTCGAGACACATCTTGCCGTGGGAAAGTTATTTAGACGTCGTGGTGAAGTGGATCGCGCGATCCGTATTCATCAAAATCTCATTGCGCGCCCACAACTTGAGCGCATCTATCGCGAACAATCACTCTTTGAATTGGGGCAAGATTATTTAAGTGCTGGCATGTTAGATCGTGCAGAACGCATCTTTTTGGAATTAGCCAGCGCCAAATCGCATGCGGCGCGCGCTTTGCGTACCTTGATCGATATCTATCAACAAGAAAAAGATTGGAATAAAGCCATCAAAACGGCAACGCGTTATGAAACCGTGACGCGCCAAACGATGCAACCGATCATTGCACATTATTATTGCGAATTGGCTGAACTCGCCTATCAGAAGCAACACTATCCGGTAGCACTCGAGGCCTTGCAAAGCGCTTTAGTTGCAGATCGTGGTTGCGCGCGCGCGAGTTTATTGCAAGCGAAAGTTTTGATTGAGCAGCAGGACTATAAGGCTGCGATCAAAAGTTTGAAAAAAATTAAAGAACAAAATCCGCATTATCTTTCGGAAGCAATAGAATTATTGGCGCGTTGCTACGAGAACATTGAAGCGGGTGATAAATTGGTCGTCTATCTCAAGCAATTGTTGGATGAGTACCCACGTGTGCCTGTGGTATTAATTTTGGCAGAACGTATTCGTAAATGGAAAGGGGATAAAGTGGCCGCGGGTTTCGTCGCCGATTATGTGCGTCGTTATCCTTCGTTGCGCGGTTTATATTTATTTATCAATTTATATATCTCCAATGCGGAAGGACGAGCAAAAGAAGATTTGCATATCTTGCAAAATTTGATGAAAAAATTATTGGCGGATAAACCGGATTATCAGTGTAATGCTTGTGGTTTTTCCGGTAAAACGCTGCATTGGCAATGTCCTGGTTGTAGGCAATGGAGCACCATCTTACCTGTATATAGCTTGGAAGAAGGGATTGCGTGATAGCGTAGCCTGGGTTCTGTGCAGCGCACTGTACCCAGCGTCTTACCCACACATCATATCCTGATTGCTGTCATCGCCACCAACAACACTGTCATCCGCGCCACCAACAACACTATCATCGCCGCCTACACTGTCATCGCCGCCTACACTGTCATCCCCGCGCAGGCGGGGACCCATTTCTCATTACGATAAACAATGGAACGTTAGGGATGGGTCCTCTAAATTCACAAACGAAGTGCAACACCTAAGCGCGTTACACTCGCTAAACTGCGCTAAATTCTGAGATGACAGTCAACGCTGAGGCAGTACTTGAGGGTAAGACCTTGGGTGTGCAGTTGGTATACTCATTCACCTATCATTGCTTGGTATAGTAACAGATACTGTATGTGATTTAATTTTATATCAGTTAAATTTACGATAGAATCAAGGTAGGATACACGAAGGGACAGTTGGTATATGGCCTTTTTTAGAAGAGGTAATGTAAATTACTTCCTAGAACAGTGGGATAGAGTTATTAGATGGAATAATCAATGTATAGGAGGCATTAACACTCCAACTGATCAATTACCTAATGGTCTCGATTATTATTTTGCATTTTTCATGAATGCATATCATCTAAAAGATTGGCTCTCCATGTGGGCTATAGAAAATCAAAGACAAGCACTCGCAGATAAGTTGTCTGATGATTTTAAAAACATTCATTGCCTTAGAATACTTAAAGATCTTTGTAATGCTTCAAAACATTTTGAATTAAAAGGTCCATCTATTTCAAAACAATTCGCCACCCCCAGGTCGTATTCTTTGGGTAAAATAGAAGCCATCCTCTGGCTTGATGGTAACCAAGGAAGCCTCCACGACTTAGTTAAACAAATCACTGAATATTGGTCCAAGTTTATGAAAGACAACAATCTTGATCGCCTGAAGCACGATATATCTGGACCACTTCTTCCTTGATGATTATGGGTGCTTTTTGACATCAAAAAATATGATATAAACTCAACACAATTTCATGATAATGAGTAAATAGTAAGTAACCTGGGTGCAGCCAAGGTCTTACCCAGAGGTAATATCCCTAACATTGTCATCCTCGCGCAGGCGGGGACCCATTCTCATAACGATAAACAATGGAATGTTAGCGATGGGTCCCGGACATTTAGCGCAGCTAAGCTCGTTACACTCGCAAGACTGCGCTAAATTCCGGGATGACAGACAGCCGCCTGGATCGCTACGCTCGCACTTCGAGACGGCGCTTCGTGCCTCCTCAGGCATTGACGAAGATGAGCGAACGCCCTTCGGCAACCCACGGCATGACAAAATTTCCTAGATTGTGTACTATGCAATTTCATTATAAAAAATAGTGAAATTCGCATCCGTGCAAGTTTCGTAACTAATTGAAAAATAATACAAACGAATAACACACATGCCGCCAATCTTCTCTGTTGCCCCTATGATGGGCTATACCGATCGTCATGCGCGCTATTTTCTGCGTTTGCTTGCACCCAATGTGCAGCTTTACACAGAGATGGTGACTTGTCCGGCACTGATTCATGGTGATGTGAATCGCTTCTTAGCTTTTGATCCGGCAGAAAAGTATCTCGCGTTGCAATTGGGTGGATATGAACCCCAACACTTAGCCCATTGTGCCCGCCTTGGGGAAGACTATGGCTATGATGAAGTGAATCTCAATGTAGGCTGTCCAAGTGATCGGGTGAAATCCGGTCAATTTGGTGCTTGCTTAATGTTGAAGCCCCAATTGGTTGCTGACTGTGTGGCGGCGATGGTCGCTGCAGTGCGCATTCCCATCACTGTCAAATGTCGAATTGGTGTAGATGAGGTGGATTCCTACCAAGCCTTGTATAATTTTATACATTTAGTTGCGGCGAGTGGTTGTCAGCGTTTTATTGTCCACGCGCGTAAAGCCTGGCTCTCTGGTTTGAGTCCTAAACAAAATCGTGATGTGCCGCCCTTGCGCTATGATGTCGTGCGCCAAATCAAACGAGATTTCCCACGCTTAGACATTATTCTGAATGGCGGTCTTAAAACCCTGGACGATGTTGCCTGCGAACTACCTCACGTGGATGGTGTGATGATCGGGCGTGCTGCTTATGCCAATCCCTATTTACTGGCGGCACTGGAGCAGCAGTATTTCAATGCAGCGACGTTACCGTCACGACACGATATCATCGAGGCGATGTTTCCCTACATACAATCGCATTTGAACCATGGATTACGCTTGAACACGATGACGCGCCACTTGTTAGGCTTGTTCCAAGGCCAGCCGGGTGCAGCAGCCTGGCGACGACATTTGAGCGAACATGCCTGGCGTAAAGACGCAGATTTGGATGTGCTCAAGGTCGCACTCGCTTGTGTGCCGCGTTGAGCGTGAGCTTGTCACTCGCACGACTAAGATTTCTTCTATTCTTTTTGTAGATCGCAATGGCATAATAAGGATGCATTCTAGGGAGGGATACGATGATGGCGGCCGTCACGACTAAGCAACGCAATTACACCGGTTTCATTTTGATTAGTATCATCCTCGTGGGCTTGCTCTATCTGCTTTCACCCATCCTGCTACCTTTTGTTGCCGCCGCCATCATCGCCTATATTTGCAATCCCTTAGTGAATCGCTTAATTCGTCTGCCAATGCAGCGCTTAATGGCAGTCGTTATTGTGTTCTCCGCTGTATTCTTGACCGTGAGTTTTTTTATATTCTTTTTGATTCCTGATTTGATCCAAAAGCAACTCTATACTTTGAGTGTGCAGTTACCCAATATGTTGGTCTATGTACAAACTAAAATGATCCCATGGGTAGATATGCATTTAAACCTCATGGGTGATAATGATGTAGCGATGCTTAAGAGTGTGCTGACTGAAAATGTCAGCAAAGCGGGTAGGATTTTCCAGTGGTTGCTAGCAACTTTCTTAAGTTCCGGTAGAGCCGTATTTGAGTTATTGATGAATATGATTTTAATTCCAGTGGTCACTTTTTATTTGCTACGCGACTGGGAATCTATACTCGATAATATACGCAGTATCTTGCCCGCACAGAGCAAAGCGACAGTGGTTAGTATTGCGCAACAATGTAATGCCGTATTAAGCGCGTTTTTTCGCGGTCAACTGATCATCATGCTGATCTTAACTATATTTTATGCGATTTCTCTTTCGCTCGTGGGCTTGCAACTCGGTGCGTTTATCGGTTTTATTGTGGGCCTTTTAAGTATCGTGCCTTATTTAGGGGTGATCATTGGATTATCTATCGCTGTGATTGCTGCTTTGGTGCAATTCGGTACGTTATCCGCTGTACTATGGGTGACCTTAATTTTTCTCATTGGACATATCTTTGAAAATTTTTATTTAACCCCAAAATTGATTGGCGATCGCATTGGCTTGCATCCTGTGGCAGTTATTTTTTCTGTATTGGCCGGTGGATGTTTGTTTGGATTTTTTGGTGTGTTACTCGCTTTACCCGCAGCCGCTGTGATCTTTGTATTGTTGAAGCACTTGCCATGGTTGAAGCGCGCTAGACAACGAGCGCCAGCAAGCACTTAAGGTACTTACTGGCGCTTACGTTTAAAATGTGCCGGGTGAGGCGAGTCCATTTTTATCAAATGTCAGCACACAGGCGAAGCGGCGAGGATCACTGCGTGAAATAGGCTTTCCTTGTGCATCATCCATATCCGCATTCACAAAACGGCACAATACACTCTTGCCATGTCTATAGAAATGTCCGGCAGCACCTTCATTTTCTACAGCGCTACCACGCATGGCATTGTAAATATACTTAGCTTCGGGCCCTTCAATTTTGATTTGTGCATCGGGTAAAATGGCATAAGCATTGGTGACGACGAATGCTAAAAATCCTATTAGGGTGTAGCGCAGCTGGCGTGTCATTTATCATTTCTCCCATAGACTTAGTTGAATAAAAAAGTTGGGCGCAAAAAACCCGCGACGGGCGCGGGCTGTTTGCAGATCATGGCACCATCGCGGATGTCACTTCAATCATCCCAGCTTAACGCACCACCGGTTTGATATTCAATCACGCGTGTTTCAAAAAAGTTTTTTTCTTTTTTCAAGTCCATGATTTCACTCATCCATGGGAATGGATTGGTGACGCCAGGGTATTGCGGTTCTAAACCAATTTGCGCACAGCGACGATTGGCGATGAATTGTAAATATTCTTTAAACATTTCTGCATTCAAGCCCAAGATACCGCGTGGCATGGTGTCGACAGCGTAAGCGTATTCGAGTTCCACACCTTCATGGATCATGCCCAAGACTTCTTGCTTGAATTCTTTAGTCCATATATCTGGATTTTCAATTTTGATTTGGTTGATAACATCAATACCGAAGTTAAGATGCATGGATTCGTCACGCAGAATATATTGGAATTGTTCCGCGGTGCCGGTCATCTTGTTACGGCGTCCCATCGATAATACTTGGGTAAAGCCTACGTAAAAGAATATCCCTTCGAACACAACATAAAATGCAATTAAATCGCGCAGTAAACGTTGGTTGGCTTCGACGGTACCCGTATGAAATTCTGGATCGCCCAAGCTTTGTGTATACTTCAACGACCAAGCCGCCTTGCGTGCGACTGATGGCACTTCGCGATACATGTTAAACACTTCGGCTTCATCCATCCCCAAACTCTCAATGACGTATTGGTAGGCATGAGTGTGTAGCGCTTCTTCGAATGCTTGACGCAATAAATATTGGCGGCATTCAGGATTGGTGATGTGTCTATACACAGCTAATACTAAATTGTTCGCGACCAATGAATCGGCGGTGGAGAAAAAGCCAAGATTACGTTGAATGATGAGACGTTCATCGGCAGTCAATCCATTGGGATCTTTCCACAGGGCCACGTCCGCTGCCATGTTAATTTCATTGGGCATCCAGTGATTTGCGCAAGCATCTAAATATTTTTGCCATGCCCATTTGTATTTGAAGGGGACTAATTGATTCAAGTCCGCGCGGCAATTAATGATTTTCTTGTCGTCAACTTGAACGCGTGCTGCACCCATTTCAAACTCTAATCCGGTTGCGCCGCTCTTTGCGTGTGCTATTGCCATGGTATTCTCCTTATCAGTTTGCAAGCCAAGCTTGTCTGTTGTCGCAGTGACAGTAGACAAGCGGCGGTCGTTAAGTTTGGACCAACGCTGGCTGGCCCAAGCTTAGTTGTGTTGTCATTACTGACATGCTTCACACGTAGGATCAGTGATGAGGCATGCTTTGGGTGCAATGCTTTGTGGTTCCGCTTGCACCGCATTTAACGCGCGATCATCCACCGTTGCTTTTTCTGCATTGGTCGCACCCATGCTGCGTAAGTAATAAGTGGTTTTTAAGCCGCGTACCCATGCATGTCTGTATAGCTGATCCAGCTTCTTACCCGATGGTTGCGCCATATAAAGATTGAGCGATTGCGATTGATCAATCCATTTCTGACGACGTGAGCCGGCTTCAACCAGCCAAGTAGGATCGACTTCAAAAGCGGTGGCATAAATTTGCTTTAAGGTTTCAGGGATGCGATTAATTTTTGCGACACTACCATCGTAGTATTTCAAATCATTCACCATCACTTCATCCCAGATACCCGTGCGTTTCAAATCGGCCACTAAGTACGGATTGATCACCGTAAATTCGCCGGAAAGATTCGATTTCACGAATAAATTTTGATATGTGGGCTCGATGGATTGTGAGACACCGCAGATGTTTGAAATCGTGGCGGTGGGCGCAATCGCCAACACGTTGGAATTACGCATACCTACTTGTTGTACGCGAGCGCGTAAGTGATCCCAGTCTAGTGTGGTGCGCTGGTCTACTTCCAAATAACCGTCGCGATTGGCGGCAAGCAATTTGAGTGAATCGATAGGCAGAATGCCTTGGCTCCATAACGAACCGGCGAAGGTGCTGTATGGGCCACGTTCTTCAGCGAGTAACGTCGATGCTTCGATGGCGTAGTAGCTGATGAGTTCCATCGAACGATCGGCGAAATCCACCGCTTCTTGTGACGCATAAGGTAAGCGCAAGAGATAAAGCGTGTCTTGGAAACCCATGACACCCATGCCGACGGGGCGGTGTTTGAGGTTAGAGTTACGCGCTTGTGGCACCGAGTAATAGTTGATGTCGATGACATTATCTAACATGCGCATTGCCGTATGGATGGTGCGGCGTAATTTATCGCTATCGATGGCTTGATCACGCATGTGGGCGACCAAGTTGATGCTACCCAAATTACACACAGCAATTTCATCACGATTCGTATTGAGCGTGATTTCTGTGCATAAATTTGAACTATGGACCACGCCTACATGCTGCTGAGGTGAGCGTAAGTTGCAAGGATCTTTGAAGGTGACCCAAGGATGCCCTGTTTCAAACAACATGGTCAGCATTTTTCGCCATAGCACCGTGGCGCTAATTTTTTTGGCATTTTTAATTTCGCCGCGGGCCGCTTTGGCTTCATAGGCAGCATAAGCGCTATTAAATGCTTTGCCATAAAGATCATGTAGATCAGGTGCATCGTCAGGAGAGAACAATGTCCACTCTTGATTTTCTGCGACGCGTTGCATGAAGAGATCGGGAATCCAATTGGCGGTGTTCATGTCGTGGGTACGACGACGTTCATCACCCGTGTTTTTTCTGAGTTCTAAGAATTCTTCTATATCTTTGTGCCAGACTTCGAGATACGCGCAGACAGCGCCTTTACGTTTGCCGCCTTGATTCACGGCCACGGCTGTTGCATTGGCGACGTTTAAGAAGGGCACCACGCCTAAAGATTTGCCATTGGTACCTTTGATGTGTGCACCCATGGCACGTACATTGGTCCAGTCATTGCCTAAGCCGCCTGCATATTTGGAGAGCAATGCGTTGTCTTTAATGGCGCCATAGATACCGTCTAAATCATCGGGGACGGTGGTTAAGTAGCAGCTGGATAATTGGGGGCGAAGCGTGCCAGCATTGAACAAAGTGGGTGTGGAACTCATGAAGTCAAACGAAGAGAGCAAGTGATAAAATTCGATGGCGCGTTGCTCTTTCTCTTTTTCTTCAATGGCAAGACCCATGGCGACACGCATGAAGAACGCTTGTGGCAATTCAAAGCGGGCACCATCCGCGTGGATAAAATAACGGTCGTATAATGTTTGCAAGCCCAGATAGGTGAATTGTAAGTCACGTTCTGATTGCATGGCAGCACACAGTTTGGCGAGATCGAAGCTTTGCAATTTAGGATCGAGCAATTCGCGGTCTATACCTGCTTGTATATAAGCGGCCATGTAATCGGCATAGGCGATGGGACCGGTGCTGGGTTGCGGCAACTTTAAAAACTGATAGGCTTCTTGATGTAAGTCGTCTAAGAGTAAGCGTGCGGCGACATAAGTATAGTTAGGTTCTTTCTCGATCAAAATGCGGGCGGACATCACCAGGGCTTTATTGACCTCGGTGTCGGGGATGCGATCAAATAAGTTGCGTTTGACATCATCAATGATGAGCGCAGGGGAAACATCGCTCAAATTGGCGCAAGCATGGGCAACTTGTGCTTGCAGTGCATCAATATCGAGGGCTTTGATCGTGCCATCGGCGGTGGTGACGTGTAAGACTTTTTCGGTGGTAGTGGCAGCGTGTTGCGCTTGCTCGCGTGCACGGCGACGTTCTTCGCGATACAAGACATACGATTTGGCGACTTTATATTCGCCCGCACGCATCAATTCAAGTTCTACTTGGTCTTGTATTTCTTCAATGTGGATGGTGCCGCCACTATGGAGACGTCTATAAAAAGTGTCAGCAATTTTTTGGCTTAAGTTAGCGACCTTATCATGAATACGGCTGGAGCCAACGGCAATCTCGCCTTCGACAGCTAAAAAGGCTTTAGTCATCGCGACGGCAATTTTGTTTGCGTCAAATGGCGTGACAGTGCCATTACGACGTATCACTTTGATGTGACCAGGCGCAGTTTGATTAAGACCAACATATGAGGGGGTAACGACATTCGATAGCGTGGTTCTGGTGTCCATGTTTCTCTTTCTCCGCGGAATTAATGAGGCATCTGCAGCAATTCCCGCTCAATGCGCGGGAATTGCTTTCTTGTTTATATGATCAATCCGAAATGAATTCGTCTTGATCACTTAAGGGGGAGAATCACGTTTCTCCCCCTTAAGTATCCCCCATCGCGTAAGGATAGTGGGAATCGCTGGGGCATCTGTAAAGAGATAAATCTTGTGGTTTTCTGTGTAGAAAACCACAATATGTAGTTGTTTTCAGCGATAGGATAAAGATAAAGGATATTGCTAAAGATAGCAAGAGATCCAAAAATTTTAACGCTGCGCTATGGGGTAGGCTGTGCGTTCATCAATGGCACTTGCTCTGCATCTGTCACTTTTGTATCTTTTTGGAAGAGGCTTAAGCGACGCAGATAATCGGCTGTCTCATGACCAATCGCATGTTCAACGGGTTTACTCAAATAGTGAGACAATTTTTTGATGTCGGTCATATTCTCTGGGGTGAGATCACTCGTGAGATAAGCTTTTTTAAAAGTGGTGTTTGTGTTTACCACGACACCTGCGGTGGCATTTAAGCCAATAAAAATATTCGCAGCAGTACTGCCACGGTTCATAAAGATTAAATTGTGTGGATCTTCAACAATGCTGGTAGCGACATTGAACATGCTGCTGTTAGAAAGCGCATTCGCCACACACAAGATTGTCGTGCCGACTAAGTTCAATGGCGTGGGGTGTTGGTAAAGTGCTTTAGCGGTTTCAACGATGGTGGTGCGCAATTCCAAGGCTGAGATGCCATAGAGTAAGCCGGAGGCAAGCCCAGGCACAAAGCCAATGCCACGCTTGGCCCAATCATTAAGATCGTTGAGCGATTGGCCACTGACGACTTCACTCACCTTGTTCACGCCTTTGAAGCCAGCTTGCATAAAGGTGAGATAAGCAGGTGCACCAATGGCGGCGACGGCAAAAACTAAGTCAATGAGAGTGAGTGTACCATTGACGAACGTTTCAGAGAGCTTGCGGTCTTGAATCAGGTTGGGATGCGCAAGCGCCATTTGCGATAATGCCGTGGCCAGGTCTTCAACGATATCTTCAATTTGGCTGATGTTAAGGGGTTTATCTGCTGGCAAATCCGATAAATGTTCACTGCGCAAGTCATTGAACAATGTTTGCATCTCATGTTGGTACTCGGGATTGAGATGATTCAATTTATCGGCGAAATCTTGTTGGGTGCGGTGATCAGGATCGAGGAGTGACGCCAGGCGTTGTAACGATTTGGAGGCGCCCACATAACGGGTGGCAACGTACACGGAGAAATTGAACAAAGCGGCTGCGGAAGCGATGGCAACCCCCATATTCGTGCCTGGAAACCATAAGAAGGCATCATAAGCGATGGTGGCCGCACCTACGGCACCGCCTAAACCTAACAGGATCGCTGCGATGTTGGTGGTGGGTGCTTTTTTAAACTCTTTGATGTTTTTAATGAAAGATTGTGCCGCCAGTGGGAAAAATAACATATTCATGATCACGTTGATCACCAGGGAGGCGCTTGTATTCGCCAAAGAAAGGGTTAATTTCCCCGGGGTGAGGGAGCGCCACCACGCAGGATTCACGATCTCCTTGGGATTGGCATTGGTTTCTGCGACTAAGGCATTCACGGCACTGGGGATGCTGGTCGCAAGGCTGGTGACGAATAGGCCGGCGGGCTTAATACCCTTGCGCCAGCTCCAGCTAAGCCAGCCCTCGGCTTGCGCGGTATTCTCTCGTTGGTAAGCATGGTTGGGTAGGCTTGGGGCATCGTTTAAAATATCAATGGTGACAGCGTCATTGCGGCTACTGCTCATGAATTAACCACTCCTTATTTATTATAATTTTGTTTAAATGCGCATCAGCCTCACGAGCTGATCAGGTGATGCGGCCCAACTGTATGTTTTTCTTAGGTATAGATCAAGTGAGAAAGCTTGGTGGTACATTAAGCTAACAATTTGGGCGTCACATACATTTTTTTGATGAAAATGTGCAATCTTATTTGACACCGGCAAGATGCGCTCATAAAATGCGCGGATGTCTGAAAAATTAATACCTGAACATATTGATCCGTTTCGTTACGCTGAACAAAACCTCAGCATGGACGGCTCAGTAAAAATCGCTGATATGCGTCGCCTAGGCTCGTTACTGAGTACGGACGATGCGATGGTGGCGGTTGCGTTGCAATTCGGAATTGATGAGCAGGGAATCACCTTCTTGAATGGTCACCTTAAGACCAATTTAAGCCTGCAATGTCAACGTTGTATGAAACCCTTCACTTATGAAATAATATCCGACTTTAGGTTGGGTATTGTTAATACACTTGATGAAGCTAATGCGCTGCCGGAACACTACGAACCAGCCTTAGCGGAAGAAGGGCAGTTGGCGTTGCGAGAGTTAATTGAAGATGAAGTGATTCTCAATATGCCTATCATTCCTAAACATGAAGCTGAAGACTGTGAGGTAAAATTACCTTTAACTGATTCAGGATGGGAGCAAGGCGAGGGTGCAAATCCTTTCCATGTATTGAAGTCATTAAAACATAAGCAGTAATAGTGCTAACGATACCCAAACACGATTATTGCTGTGAAAATTAGAAAGTGGGGAGTCAAAAATGGCCGTTCAAAAAAGCCGAGTATCGCGTTCAAGAAGAGGCATGCGTCGTTCTCATGATGGCTTAACCAAGCCAACCTTGTCCGTCGATAATGCAACTGGTGAAACACATCGTCGTCACCACATTAGTCCAGAGGGTTACTACAAAGGCAAACAAATCATTACCCCGCCTGTCACCAACGAAGAAGAAAGTGACGAAGCATAGTCCCTTGCTTAACCCGACAATTTCAATTGATGCGATGGGAGGGGATCATGGCCCCTCCGTGACGATACCCGCATCTATTGCGGCGTTGGCAAAATACCCCGAGCTCAAACTTATCTTGGTAGGTGATGAAGCGCGGTTACGTCAGGCATTGCGCGCTCATACTTATGATGTGCAACGCCTAACAATTCAGCATGCCTCACAATGTGTGGCAATGGATGAATCGCCGTTGCAAGCATTGCGTGTCAAAAAAGACTCATCCATGCGCGTGGCCATTAATTTGGTCCGAGATCATATCGCAGCAGCGTGTGTGAGTGCTGGTAATACGGGCGCACTCATGGCGACCGCACGTTTCGTACTCAAAACGTTACCGGGCATTGATCGACCTGCGATCATTTCTACCTTACCCACTATCGATCCAAACAAACATTTACGCATGTTAGATTTAGGTGCGAATGTGGATTCCACCGCAGAGCAGTTGGTGCAGTTTGCTGTGATGGGTTCTGTATTAGCGAGCGCGATGGACAATATTCCTGAACCCAAAGTGTACTTGCTCAATATCGGTGAGGAAGAAATCAAGGGTAATGAACAAGTCAAGAAAACCGCACAGTTACTCATGCAACACAGTTACATTCATTATGCTGGTTACATCGAAGGCGATGCTATTTTTATGAATGGTGCTGATGTAGTGGTCTGTGATGGGTTTGTGGGTAATGTCGTGTTGAAAACCAGTGAAGGCGTTGTCGTCTTTATGACGAAGATGTTACGTGATGCATTTAAGCGTAACTTTTTCACAAAGCTGTTGGGCTTGTTGGTCAAACCGTTATTTAAAACGATGACGAGGCGTATTGATCCTGCCCGCTATAATGGCGCGATGTTAATTGGCTTGGAAGGAACAGTGATTAAAAGTCATGGTAACGCAAATGAAGCTGCTTTTATGAATGCCATTGAGCAAGCCATATTGAGTGCACAAAAAAATATACCAGCATTAATACGACATAAAGTGCTAGAAATGCTAAAAGAAATTCCTTAAGCAATTTGCTGAGGAATCATCATCAATACGATACCAGTGCATGTCTTTTTGTTTATCCTGGCATCATCATCGCCAGCGATAACGACAGCAAGCATGGTATCAAGCCTCTAAGGCAGCGGGGTGAGTGACGTGGAAACAATATATTCAAAAATCATTGGTACTGGAAGTTATCTTCCCGAGCGCGTGTTAACCAATAAAGACTTAGAGAAAATGGTGGAGACCACGGATGAATGGATCGTGTCACGCACCGGTATACGCGCACGTCATATTGCCGCTGATGATGAAAACGCAGTGACCATGGCAGAAGCCGCAGGCCGTGCTGCATTGGCAGCTGCTGGGTTGCAACCGTCAGATATCGATATGATCATCGTGACATCCACGACACCGCATATGGTTTTTCCGAGTACGGCATGTTTGTTGCAAGAACGATTTGGCATCTCAGGTTGCGCCGCTTTTGATTTAAATGCGACTGCTTGTGCGGGCTTTATGTATGCTTTCAGTATTGCAGATAAATTTATTCGTACCAAGACTGTTAAAAATGCGCTCGTGATTGGCAGTGAAGTGATGTCTAGGGTTATCGACTGGCAAGATCGCAGCACCTGTGTGCTCTTTGGTGATGGTGCCGGCGCTATCGTTTTAGGTGCCAGTGACACACCCGGTGTACTTTCTACCCATTTACACGCTGATGGCACTCACAAAGATGTGTTATATCTGCCTCTTGGCAATCGCGTGACCCCGAATCTTGAATCCGTGAAGATGATGGGCAATCAATTATTTAAATTAGCGGTGAATATTTTAGGCCAGTTGTTTGATGAAACCTTGGCTGCTAATGATCTACAAAAATCGGCGATTGATTGGTTGATTCCACATCAAGCCAATATGCGCATCATTCAATCCATGGCTAAAAAACTTAATTTGCCACTGGATCAAGTCGCGATCACGCTCGAAGAACAAGGTAATACGTCGAGTGCCTCTATTCCCTTGGCACTGGATAAGGCGATCCGCGATGGTCGTATCAAACCAGGTCAATTACTGATGATGGAAGGTTTTGGTGGTGGGCTCGCATGGGGTTCAGCGCTGGTTCGTTATTAGTGGCATGATTCGTGTCGAGTACGCGATGTCGGTCGTCACATCGATCCCAGTTTGATTGGTGACGCGTGTGTGCTTGCTAAGGCGTCATCACCCGTGTCGTTCTTAAGACGCATAAGAAAAGTGAGAAGTTATAATCATGATCAATCACACAACTGCTATCGTTTTTCCAGGACAAGGCTCGCAATCGGTGGGGATGCTCGCTGATGTGGCACAACATTTTCCAGAAGTGACAAATACCTTTAGAGAAGCATCGGATGTCTTGGCTTACGATTTGTGGTCGCTCTCTCAACAAGGTCCGGCTGAGGTTCTTAATCAAACGGAACATACCCAACCCATCTTGCTCACGGCTTCTTACGCGGTGTGGCGCATTTTGCAAGCGCATACCAACGTCACCCCTGCGATGTTAGCTGGTCATAGTTTGGGCGAATATACGGCACTGGTCTGCGCTGGTGCGCTTTCTTTTGCAGATGCGTTACGCTTGGTTGCTGCACGTGGCCGTTTTATGCAAGCAGCCGTCCCCGATGGGGTTGGTGCGATGGGTGCTATTGTTGGATTAGATGATGCTGCAGTGCTCAAGATCTGTGAGGAAGCGTGTACGCAACCTACTGACGTTATCGCACCTGCAAATTACAATAGTCTGGGGCAGGTTGTGGTCGCGGGACATCGTGAAGCGGTGGCGCGTGCCTTAGCGCTGGCTAAAGCGGCGGGCGCCAAACTCGCCATACTCATTCCTGTCAGCGTACCTTCTCATTGTGCATTAATGGTGCCTGCAGCACGCCAGTTAGCTGACCTACTAGCGACAATCCCATTAGTAGCACCACAGATTCCTGTGATCAATAACGTGGCTGCATCGCGTTATACCGATGTTGCCAGCCTACGTGAAGGGTTAACACAGCAGTTATCCCAACCCGTGCGTTGGGTAGCAACGATCCAAGCGATGGCACGTGATGGTGTGACACAAATGATTGAATGTGGGCCAGGTAAAGTGCTCACTGGCCTCAATAAACGCATCGATAAATCACTTAACTATTTCACAACAGCAGATAGCGCAAGCATCGCCATACTAGTGGGGAACGGATGATGGTATTTGAAAATAAAATTGCTTTAGTGACGGGTGCGAGTCGTGGTATTGGTCACGGTATTGCTTTAGCACTGGGCAAAGCAGGTGTCACCGTGATTGGCACAGCTACCACGCAAGCGGGTGCTGAGCGCATCTCGACAGCATTGGCTGCTGCGAATATTACTGGCTGTGGCATGGTCCTGGATGTCACCCAAACCGCATCAGTGGAGACGCTCATCCATGATATCAAAGAGCGTTTCGGACCCATCGCAATATTGATCAATAATGCAGCAGTCACACAAGACAATCTCTTTTTGCGCATGAAAGAAGATGAATGGACTAAGGTGATCGATACTGACTTAACTTCTGTGTATAGGCTCACTAAAGCTTGCCTTAAAGATATGTTGAAAGCCCGTTGGGGGAGAGTGATTAGTATAGGATCGGTCGTGGGTGCCATGGGTAATCCAGGCCAAGCCAATTATTGTGCGGCTAAAGCGGGTTTGATTGGTTTAAGCAAATCTATTGCGCTAGAGGTGGGGTCACGTCATATTACGATGAATGTTGTCGCGCCCGGTTATATTGCCACGGACATGACCAGCGCATTGAATGACGAACAAAAGCAGGTGATTTTTGATCAAATTCCGATGCAACGCATTGGATCGGTCGAAGAAGTGGCGGCGGCCGTGCTCTTTTTGGCGTCGGATGCCGCCAGTTATATCACTGGCCAAACATTGCACGTGAACGGCGGCATGTATATGAATTAAGAAAGCCGGGTACCGGTACGGGGACGGAAAAGAAAAAGCAAAAACCGGGCACGGGCACGGGCACGAGGACGGAAAAACAAGCGCCGGGCGTGTGGGAATCGGTGGGTGAAGTGGTTTGAGCTAAATATGCTCTAAATTTCACCTTGCAACTTAAAAAGTTTCGAATAAACTAGCACAAATTATATTCTACATTTTTTATTAAAGAGGTAGCCTCACCATGATGAAAGCAAATGAAATTGAAACTCGCGTTAAAAAAATCGTCGTTGAACAGTTAGGGGTTAAAGAAGATGAAATCACCACCGATGCCTCCTTCGTCGATGATTTGGGCGCAGATTCATTAGACACCGTTGAATTGGTGATGGCATTGGAAGAAGAATTTGAAACTGACATTCCTGACGAAGAAGCAGAAAAGTTGGTGACCATCAAAGATGCGGTGAACTATATCGTTACCCGTATGGAAAAAGAAACGAAAGCAAGCTAAGCACAGGTCAAGTTGGGGATAACGGGCATCGTATTAAGCGATGTGTTACTGAAGAAATGAGAGGGCTGCAGCTTGAATAAACGGCGTGTGGTAGTGACTGGGATGGGTATGGTGTCACCCCTAGGTCATAATGTACAAAGTACGTGGGAAGCCATCCTTGCTGGTAAAAGTGGGGTGGCATTGGTCGACCACTTCGATGCTTCAGATTTGAGTTGTAAAATCTGCAGCCGCGTCAAAGGATTTGATGCGACACAGTACATGACAGAAAAAGACAGCCGCAAACGCGACTATTTCATTCAGTATGGTATGGCGGCAGCCATACAGGCGATAGCTGATGCAGCATTAGAAGTGACGGAACAAAATGCGCATCGTATTGGCTTTGCTATTGGATCAGGCATTGGTGGCTTACCTGCGATTGAAAAATCGCACACGGCATTGCTTGAAGCCGGTCCAAGACGTATCTCGCCTTTCTTCATTCCCAGTGCACTGATCAATATGATTGGTGGTAATCTTTCCATTCAATATGGCATGCGCGGTCCTAACATCGCTTTGGTTTCCGCTTGCACGACTGGTACGCATAATCTCGGTGTCGCTGCACGAACGATTGCCTATAACGATGCCGATGTGATGGTGGCGGGTGCCGCTGAGATGGCGACGACCAAATTAGGCATGGGTGGATTTGCTGCCATGCGTGCACTCTCAACGCGCAATGATGCACCAGAAAAAGCATCGCGTCCGTGGGATAAGGATCGCGATGGCTTTGTGTTGGGTGACGGTGCTGGGGTGCTGATCTTAGAAGAGTACGAGCATGCAAAGGCACGCGGCGCAAAGATTTATGCGGAGCTGGTGGGTTTTGGTATGAGTGCAGATGCGTACCATATGACCTCCCCCGATCCCCAGGGACGCGGCGCGGCGGCGGCAATGGCAGCAGCACTACACGATGCCCATTTGGCACCAGAAGCAGTGCAATATATCAATGCCCATGGCACGTCAACCCCAGCGGGTGATGAGTTAGAAGTGCTAGGCATCAAAAATACCTTTGGTGCACATGCCGCGACACTTGCTGTCAGTTCAACCAAATCGATGACAGGCCATTTGCTGGGTGCTGCTGGGGCCGTCGAGGCGATCTTTTCAATCCTAGCCATACGTGATCAAGTCGCACCGCCGACGATTAATCTGGATCACCCCAGTGACGGTTGTGATCTCAATTTTGTACCGCATCAAGCGCAACAAATGCCTATTGATGTCGTTCTCTCCAATTCATTTGGTTTTGGTGGTACCAACGGCTCAATTATCTTCAGGAAGATTTAGGAGCAATGATGCTTGAAGACACCCTTATTTCGTGACACCCGGCCCCATGCTTGGTGGCACAGGATGCCCATGTGGTTACAGCTCTCCCTAGTGGGGGTTATTTGCTTGGTTGGGCTGATGTCTTATGCGATGTTCAGTCGTGCCGTCACCCAAGAAGCGGGGGTGATTTATTATTTAAAACCGGGTACAAGTAAAAAAGCCCTGGTCAAAGATTTGCAGCAGCTCGGTTTATTGCGTTATCCACGCCTATTCGCCCTTTATATTTACACCATGCCGCGTTCACAGTTAAAGACAGGTGAATATCTTTTTCCACAGGGGGCGAGCGCCTACACCATTTGGAAACAAATTACGCGCGGTAAAGGCATTATTTATCATTCATTCACAATTATTCCGGGATGGACCTTTAGTCAGCTGCGGCATGAATTGGCCAAGGTTGATGGTATTCGTCATCGGAGTAAGCATCTTACTGATCATGAGATCATGGTGTATTTAGATTATACGCATTTCGCGCCAGAGGGTGAGTTCTACCCTGAAACCTATACGTACACTAAAGGCATCGCAGATCTTGCCATCTTGAAAGAAGCTTTTCTCTTGATGCAGGAAAAAATGATGACCAGTTGGGCGCATCGGGCGCCGGGACTTCCCTATGCAGATCCCTATGACGCTTTAATTGCCGCATCATTGATTGAAAAAGAGGCGCACTTGGATGCGGAGCGTCCAGTGATTGCGGGGGTGTTGATTAATCGCTTACATAAAGATATGTTGTTGCAGTTTGATCCCACGGTGATTTATGGTATGGGCGCTCGCTATCAGGGTAAAATCCACAAAGAAGATTTGACGAGTGATAGCGCTTACAATACTTACTTGCATAAAGGATTGCCGCCGACGCCTATTGCTTTACCGGGACTCGCCTCTATCGAGGCAGCGTTACACCCGATGCGACATGATTATTTATATTTTGTTGCGAAAGGCGATGGTAGTCATCTATTTTCAAAGACATTAGATGAACATCAAACTAATATTGCTAGTGTGGCACCGGCGATGAAACAACCAGAGTGGTTTTTTAATGCCACCAAAATACGTGGTTTTTTGGATAAACTACCCATTACACAGCCTTATTTAAAACAAATGAGCGAGAAGCAAGCGTGATGCGCGGTAAATTGATCACATTAGAAGGCATTGAAGGTGCTGGCAAGACCACCGCCTTGCAATTCATACAACGCTATTGCGCGGCAAGACAATTGCCATTATTAGTGACACGTGAGCCAGGCGGTACGGTGCTCGCTGAAAAAATTCGCCAATTGCTGTTGCACGATGCGGGTGCCGAACCGATGACACCGCTCACGGAATTACTGCTGATGTTTGCCGCGCGCGAGCAACATATCACGCACGTGATTGCACCCGCTTTAGCGGCAGGGCAGTGGGTCTTGAGCGATCGCTTTATTGACGCTTCTTATGCGTATCAAGGGGGTGGTCGAGGATTACCAATGGCCACGATTCAAACTTTAGATGCGATGGTGGTCGGTGATCTCACGCCCGATTTGACATTTTTGCTGGATGTACCGGTGGCCGTGGGTCTTGCGCGTACTGCACAACGTGGCGCACAGCAAGATCGCATTGAGCAAGAAAAAAGCGAATTCTTCCAGCGCGTGCGCGATGTCTATCTGCAGCGTGCCCAAGCAGCGCCGGCACGAATCAAGCAGATCGATGCGAGCCAAGCACTGCCGCAAGTCACAGCACAAATTCAACAAGTGTTAGATGACTTTTGTGTGCAACAGTCAGCTGGTATTGCCGGATCATGATTTACCCTTGGCAACAAACTCAATGGCAAACGCTATGGCGCGCTAAACAAGACAATCGGTTGCCGCATGCGTTGTTACTCACAGGTCTTGCAGGCGTGGGCAAGGCGATATTTGCGGATCACTTAACGCGCGCCTTGTTGTGTCAACGTGTCACGTCGGCGGGTGAGACGTGTCCCGATGCATCTGACGCCTGTCACGCGTGTCGTTTAATACTCGGTGGTGCACATCCTAATGTGCTGTTGGTGTCACCGGAGAAGTCGGGGCAAGCGATCAAGGTGGATCAAATTCGTCAGCTGGCAGAATTTGTGCATCAGTCTTCATTGCAAGGTGAATACCGTATCGTCATCATCAATCCAGCGCAGCAAATGAATATCAATGCCGCGAATGCATTGCTCAAAACATTAGAAGAGCCAGCGTCCGGTGCGTTGTTAGTGTTAATTAATACGCAAGATAAAAAATTACCGGCAACAATTTTAAGCCGCTGTCAACGTATCCTCTTTAGGCGCCCTGAACACGCGACAGCTCGCACCTGGCTACAAACCCAGTTAGCCGCAGAGGCGACACCTACACTCATGGATGTGGATTTGTTACTCGCATTGGCCAATGGTGCACCGCTCGCCGCCCTGCATCTCGTACAAGACGATCAATTAAAAGTGCGCAGCGAATTTTATACGGTGCTTCAGCACTTACAGCAAGCTAAGCTTGATCCACTCAGTGCAGCGCAGGGTTTGCAAGCACATGAAACCATGGCGCTGATCGATTTATTGTTGAGCTGGGTGAGTGATTTATTGCGTTTGCAATTGGGCGGTCACTTAACGCAACTTGTTAACTGCGATTACGCGACAGCATTGAGTGCTTTGTGTTCGACAGTACCGATAGCAGCGAGTAGTGCGCTGCTCGATCATCTGCAGCACACACGCGCATTGCTATCCACGGGGATTAACTTGAATAAGCAGTTAATGCTAGAAGAAATGTGTTTACGCTATACCCATTGTGTTATTTCTGCATCACCTTAAACGTGAAGGTTTCTTCAGCGGATATCGCCTCGCCACGTTGCTGACGTTGTAATGCCTGTGAAATTGGATTGAATAGACTCAGTTTCGTGATGCAACTGTTTGTTTTGCGGTGTAGCTGCGCTTTTTGCAGTGGGATGAGTAACTCTTCTGGGATCACATGACGTAAATTATCGAGATCACACATGCCATGACGTTCTGTTTGATTAATTTGATGATGAGCGATGTCACGTAAGGAAGGTGCAGCGACATGGGTTTTTTTTTGTAGTACATCACCAAGCAGTGATTGACTGGCGGCAAATTTTTGTTTTAATTTTTGCGTAACGGCATTACGCATGGCGATATTGGGAAAGCTATCATTTTTCATGAAAGCGTGGAGCTCGGTATTGAATTGTAGTTGTCTATGTGTTTTCTCAAACACGGCATCCAGCTTAATTGTCGTAAGACAGGTATTAAGCAACAAGGATCGTGCCAATGATTCATCACACGCACTGGTGATAGGGTTTAAATTAAGATCCAAAGTAACTAAGGTATTGTTGCTTTCAAGTGCTTTTGCAAATAAATGCATACATGAGTCATCTAGTTGACAGCTGATTAGGAGCAAATTGGTAATTGTTTGATTGTGTGCAAGCATGGATGTGAGTGGATGTAGCTTGTGTTCATCGAGTGGTATGCCATACAAAAACAACGAGACTAAAAATTCATTTTCTTTCAGCGCAGCGGCTAGCGTGGTTATGTCTGTTTGATCAAGCTGTAGGTTGGAAAAGTTTAAAGTGAATAGCGAGAGATTATTTGCGAGGGCCGCACAGAATTGCTGGAATTGTGCTTTGGTGAAATGAATGCCGTCGAATGTGTATGAGCGTGGTGTGCTATTATTTTCTAACGCTTCGATAATATTTTGAAAATCTTCCTCATGCATGCTAAACCTGCTTTTTTATAATTATATTATGAAATTATTTGGCAATTTTATGATGATGGCGATTTTAGCATATAGTAGGTTCAAGTCAATAAAGTGCTTGTCGTATAGTCAAAATCAAAATGACTTCATCAAAATTCCTTAGAGGTTTGAGACCGCCACCATAGCGCGTGAGCGTTTGGTGGCGTAAGATTCAGGTGGAGTTCATTCTCCACCTGAATCTAAGTTTTTGCCGTCAGGCAAAAGACATTTTTGACTGTGCTATAGCTTAGTCGTGTCTAAAATTAATCAAAAAAAATTTTATTTAGAAAATATTTTGAAATGAAACACGTCTTCTTTACTGACAGCTTCACCTTTTTGTTGCTGACGAAGTGCTTGTGCTGTCGCGTTGAAAAGTCCTAAGCGTTTTGCCGGTAGGTGCACTAAATCACAATCAAAATGCGCTGTTGCTAATGGTGAATGTAATTCCTCGGGAATAATGTTCACTAAGGTATCAATAGAGAACTGATTGTGCTTGATCATGTCGCTGGTTTTTGCTGCTACCATTTCTAGCAATGACGGGTTATTTAAGGTCATCTGTTTTTTCAATATATCATTTATCAGTGAGGGTATGTGAGAAAGCTTTTGATGCAATAGACGCAAGATTTGGTTGCGACATGCCAGTGAGTAATAAAAATGAGATTCTAGTACACCTTTGATTCGTTGGTTTAAAATCATTTGTCGGCGCGTTTGTTCAAATTGACCTGCGATCTCAATGGAGAGGAGTGAGGTGTTGAGCGCCAGTGATCGTGCGATATCTGTATCACAAGCGCTAGTCAGTGGATTATTCAACAAGCTAATATTCTGTAAGCTTGTGTTTGATTCTAATGCTTGCGCCAATGTAACGGCATCATGGTTTCTAAGTTGTGCGAGTGTGAAGGTCAGGCGCGTGATACTCGTATTCGCGCTGAATGCTTGTATGACGTGACGAAATGCATGTTCATCAGGAACAACGTTGCAGCAATACAATTCGTTGAGTGTGTTATTGTGGGATAGGGCTTGGCTCAAATGTTGTGCTGCATTGTCATTCAATAGATAATTCGTCACGTTCAATGTTTTTAAGTGCTGATTGTCTGCTAGTGTCTGGCAAAAAATAGCAAACTGTTCATCCGTCAACATATTGTCATTGAGTGTGAGTTGTAATGTGTTCTTATCACTGAGTGTCTCTAAGAATTGTTGAAATTGCGTCGTATTCATCAATCACCTTTGTTTAAATGGATTATCTAATGCAAGCAGGGTCAACGTATTATTTAGGCATCAATTTGAAAGTAAGGCAATCGCTAGGGACGCCCTCTTGTCGTTGCGCAGCACGATTCAATGCGCCTAGTGGGTTAAATAAACTCACGCCTTCACCATGAGTTTGACTTTTTTGACGAAAATAATCACGCGCAATTGGCTCAAAGAGTTCTTCAGGCATGCATTCTTTCATTTTAGTCTTGATGAGAACTCTGTTTAAGAGTAAATCGACGGTTTTATTCATGGCAAAAGCGCGTAACGAGGGTGTCTCTACAGAAACAATTTTCTTTAAAATCATATTTTCTAAAGAGGGATAAGCTGCTAATTTTTGCTGTAAGTATTGCAAGACAGTGTTACGTAATTTAATCGTGATGTTATTTTCTTGTAAAAGTAATGTTTGCAGTGTTTGATTGTGGAATAATTGCTGGCGGCTTTTGTGTATCTGTAACCCTGGTAAACAAATTTCTGTGAGTGAGGTGTTCACGCTCAATGCTTTAGCAAATTCATCGTCAATCGCCGTGCTGATGGTATTATCCGTTAAAACCAATTTTTGTAATGTCATATTCGCGCTGAGCGCCTTGGCAATTGGCATAACATTTTGATCCGTGAGTCCGCAGTGATTAAGACAGAGTTCGGTGATCGTGGTATTCACCTCAAGTAAGTCAGCGATGGCTTTGATGCCATGATCACTCAACTGTATGTGCTGTATTTTGAGTGCCGTGAGTGTAGGATGCTGTTTCAGCGCTGTTGTTAATGCGTCAACTGAGGAATCACTTAAGTCGCCGTATCCAAAAAATAATGATTCTACAGATTGATTTGCACTGATGGCTGCAGATAATTGGTTGAATTGCACTGTGGTCAAGGTTGAGTTTTGTATGGCGAGTGAACGTGTTTGATGATTCGTGATTGATACAAGCAATTTTTGAAAAACGACATCTTCCATCCTACACCTCTTATTATAATTTTGTGATGCAATCATCATGATTGGCTGTGATGATATTGCAATTTATGATGGTGTTATTTTAAAGCTCAAGGTGTTGTCATCAGGTTTGATGTTGCACCCTTTAGGTTGTTGTACGGCAGGTAATGGATTAAATAATCCTAAACGCGTGTTTCGAATATTTGTTCGTTCATGAACAAAATTATTAATGAGCGGTGCAAAAACATCTGTGGGTAACTGCGTGCGTGCTGTTGTTACACTGATCTCTTTCTTCGTGAGCATCGTACTCACTTTGTTGGCGGCGATGTCAAAAAGTGTTGGGCAATTCACGGTGACGGATTTTTTCAGTATGGCATTACTTAACGATGACGTGTTGGCATACTTGCCTTTTAACAGGCTTAATAGCGTATTGCGTAATCTTACTGAGGCAAAATTATCTTGTAGGAGCCATGTATTGATTTTTGAATTTAATGAAACTTGTGTGCGTGCCTCAGTAAATTCACCAGTAATTTTTAACATTCGTAAAGAAGTATTCATGCTGAGTGCTCTCGCCAATATAGGCGCTGCTTCATCCGTGATGGGATTATGACCCAAATCGAGTGCTGCCAAGTGTGTATTGATTCTCAATGCAGAGGCGATGGCACTCAGGCCTTCATCGCTACAGCGATTATTTTCAAGATCGAGTGACTGTAAGGTGTTATTGTGTTTGAGCGCTGTAGCGATGGCGCGGATCCCTTCATCACCGATTTGATTCCGAGTTGCAGCAATATTTTTAATAGTGGTATTACAAGCGATTAATTTGGCTAAATGCCCAGCGGCTATATCATCGAGCCCTGCAACATTGATCGAGAAATGTTGTATCGTTGTATTTTCACTGATGGCTTGCAGCAATGTGCTTAGATGTGCATTGCTGAGTTGTGGGGCAGCAAGAATAAGACTTTTTAAGCTCATATTATTACGCAGTGCCTTCGCCCACGCAGCGATCGTCTCATCGCTGACGGTATCGCTCACCAGGTCGCATAGTACTAAATGCCTGATGACATGGTTTGTTTCTATGATTGTCGCGACTACGCGACGTTGTTCATCACTGAATGTGTTCAAATTTATAGAAAAGTGATACTTCTTTTGATTTCGGAGTGGGGCAATGTGAATTTCAAAAATTGCATCATTCATGATTTGTCAGGCTCATTATCTAGTGTTTATTGTTATATTTTGCGCTAAATGTTAACATATACAAATATAATGTCAAACTTACATGCATATAGATGTTGATCTTGTCTATTTAAACGACTAGTCATCATCTAGGGTTTGTTGCACACATGCTAATACGGTGATTTCTGTTACACTAAGTGTTTTCGTGATTTACACATCAAGGCGTTCATATGATTCTTGTTGATTCTCACTGTCATTTGGATTTGCTCGATCTTAATGCAGACCAGGGTGACCTCACACCGGTGATTACGCGTGCTCAAAAAGCAGGCGTTCAGCATTTGCTGAATGTCTGTGTTACTATTGCGCAATTCCCGACCTTATTGCAAACAGCACGACGTTATCCTTTTGTAAGTGCCTCGGTGGGTTTGCATCCCAATGAGCGTGAGGAAGAAGTGACGTTGGCAACCCTGATTGCGTTGGCAGATGATCCTAAAGTGGTGGCGATCGGGGAAACCGGCTTGGATTATTTTCGCACGACAGGGGATACTGAATGGCAGCGCGAACGTTTTCGTACCCATATGCATGCCGCGCGATTGGTTAAAAAACCGCTCATCATCCATATGCGTGATGCGACGGACGATACCTTGCGTCTCATGCGTGAAGAAGATGCCGGTAGCATCGGTGGCGTGATGCATTGTTTTTCTGAAGATTGGGAAACAGCGAAACAAGCATTAGACATGAATTTTTATATTTCATTCTCAGGAGTAGTCACGTTTAAAAGCGCGGCTCAATTGCAAGATGTCGCCAAACGGGTGCCCTTAGAGCGCATGTTGATCGAAACGGATGCGCCGTATTTGGCGCCCACCCCCCATCGCGGTAAACCCAATGAGCCTGCCTACGTGGCGCTCACAGCAGCCTTCATTGCGCAGTTACGCGGGATCCCGGTGGAAACGTTGGCCGCGCAAACCACGCAAAACTTTTTCGACTTGTTCACGGGAGCGAAAGCGCATCATGTTTAATCCCGCCGCACTCTTTATTGGCTTACGCTATACGCGCGCCAAGCGCCGAAATCATTTCATTTCATTTATTTCATTGATATCCATGATTGGTATTGCGCTTGGCGTCACCGTATTAATTACGGTCTTATCGGTGATGAATGGTTTTGACCAAGAGATTAAAAAGCGCGTCTTTACTATGGTACCACCCATGAGTGTGAGTAGTCATAGCGGCGCCATTTCGAATTGGCAAACCTTGGAAGCCAATTTACAACACTTTCCTGGCGTGACGGCGGTGGCACCCTATGTGAGTGGTGAAGTGCTTTTGAGTCATGGGGGTGGGGTGCAACCCGCCTTAGTGACCGGTATCTTGCCTAACCAAGAAAAAAAGGTATCGGGGTTTGCAGATAAAATAGTGCAAGGTCAACTGGCGGCACTGACACCGGGTAGTTTTGGCATTATCGTCGGAGAAGCATTGGCCAATCGATTAGATGTGAGCATTGGTGATAAAATCACGGTGATGACACCGCAAGTGATCATGTCACCGGTCGGCGTGTTTCCACAATCAAAACGTTTTACGGTGGTCGGTATCTTCCGCACCGGCGGTGGTTTTGGTTTTGATGCAGGTCTTGGGTTTGTGCAACTACAAGATGCGCAAAAATTATTTGGCTTAGGCCAGAATGTGACGGGTTTGCATCTCAACATCACGAATGTCTATGCCGCGCCACATATTGCACAAAAGTTATCAGCGGAACTCACTGAAGGTGCGACAGTGTCAACTTGGGCGGATCAATTCGGTGATTTCTTCCATGCAGTGCAGTTAGAAAAAACCATGATGTTTTTTATTTTATTATTAATTGTTGCTGTCGCCGCATTTAACCTCGTTTCTACCTTAGTGATGGTGGTCAACGATAAACAATCCGATATTGCTATTTTACGTACTTTTGGTGCTACCCCACGCATGATCATGGCTATATTTATCATCCAAGGGGCGATTGTTGGAGTGCTGGGTACTGCGTTGGGGGTCGTGGGTGGTTTGTTGCTGGCATCGAATGCCACTGCGATTGTGAATGGCATTGAACATCTCTTTGGCGTTCAATTACTCACGGCGAATGTTTATTTCGTCAATTATTTGCCATCAAAAATCAATACGATGGATGTGGTGATGATCACGGTTGCCGCGATGGCGTTGAGTTTGTTGGCAACGCTCTATCCGGCTTGGCGTGCAGCGCAACTTGATCCTGTGGAGTCCTTACGATATGAATAATGCAATTTTAGTTTGTCGTGATTTAGAAAAAACTTATATGGATGGACAGACCAATATTGCCGTATTACGCAAGGTACAACTGAATGTCAATGCGGGCGAAATGGTGGCGATTATCGGCTCATCTGGTTCGGGTAAAAGTACCTTATTGCACTTGTTGGCAGGATTAGATCAGCCGACTAGTGGCGAAGTGCGTCTCAAAGATCATGATATCCACCGTTTATCTGAAGTTGAGAAATGCCGGTTGCGCAATCAATACCTTGGATTTGTCTATCAGTTTCATCATTTGTTACCCGAGTTTAGTGCTTTAGAAAATGTCGCCATGCCACTGTTAATTCGTGGTGTTCACGTAAAAGAAATGACGGCAAAAGCTGAACATTTATTAGAACAAGTAGGATTGCAAGATCGTATGCAGCATCGCTTGAGCCAACTTTCCGGTGGTGAACGTCAGCGCGTGGCAATCGCGCGTGCGTTAGTAGCCGATCCGTTATGTGTACTGGCGGATGAACCCACGGGTAATTTAGATCCAGCGAACGCAGAGCGTGTACTGCAACTCTTTTTTGATTTGCAACAACGTTTACAAACCAGCGTGATCATGGTGACGCATGATGCAGGTATTGCACGTCGTGCGCAACGTGTGCTGCGTATAGAAGATGGATGTCTGATCGATGCTGCAATTTAACTGGTATGCGTTTACGGCACTCAGTGTACAGCAACTTTATGCCGTGCTTGCTTTGCGTGAGACCGTATTCGTTTTAGATCAAAGCTGTGCTTATGTGGATGCAGATGGTAAAGATCCACAGGCGTTGCATTTGTTGGGTACTGAACATGATAAACTCGTGGCGTATGCACGACTTTTTCCGCCACATGCACCGGACGCAGCTTTAGTCTTTGGTCGTGTGGTGACTGCAAAATCCGCACGTCAAAAAGGTTATGGCAAAAAATTAATGCTAGAATTAATTCGCTATTGTGACGCACATTATCCTGGCATTAGTCTCAAATGTTCTGCACAACTCTACCTCAAAGATTTTTACATAAGTTTGGGATTTTACACCCAAGGCGAACCCTATCACACCGACGGCATCCCGCATATCTCTATGCGCCGCGATCCACAATAAGTCATTCAGCGACCCGGGTTACGCGCTGCGCGCTGCACCCATGGCCTTACCCACAAATAATATCCCGGTTTATTAGTAAAGGTAGTGTGGGCACCCCTCGAGACAGCACTACGCGCTTCCTCGGGGCGAACGGGTTTGGCAGCGTGCCCACCATGAACACATGAAGACATAAAAGCAAAAGACGGACACGGGCACGAAAAGCAAAAGCTGGGCACGCAGCCTTCGAGACGGTACCTCGTGCCTTCTAAGGTGTTCACGAAAAAGCTTGTCATGATTGAGGTCATAGTGACATTTTCTCGGGTTCCTTATCCCCGGGTTACGCGCTGCGCGCTGCACCCAGGCTACAACCCCCCGTTCGCCCTCGATGCGGCACGCAGTGCCATCTTGAAGGGTGTATCCAGTCTCCCCATCCACTCACGTACAAACATCTTAGTATCGCTTTATTTTCAATTACACCATTATTCTATTCATTGAAGGATTGCCATGATAATTTTTATATTGGCATTTTTATGCGGTGATGTTTGCATACAATGTCTTCCTCAATTACCCAATATCACCGTTTGTTTCATGATAGCGAGCTTCTTCCTTGTTGCATTTTTCGTGTGCCATCGACATAGGTGGCGGTCGATGTGTATCGGCATGTGTGCAGGATTATTGTGGACGACTTGGTGTGCGCAACTACAAATGGCACGCAGCTATTTACCCATCGATGTTGCGCACAGCCAAAGGGTGCGCGGTATCATTGCGACTTTGCCTGTGACAGATCAGTGGGGTACGCGTTTTGTCTTAGTGACCAAAGCACAGCAAGCAATAGCAGTGCAGTGGCGCGATCCGTCTTGTCACTTGCGTGTGGGCGATGAATGGCAATTGACAATGAGATTACGCCATATTCATGGCACGCAAAATCCCGGTGGTTTTGATCAAGAAGCCTGGTCGCTGCAACACGGTATTCATGCGCGAGCTCGCGTCGATCGTCAGGGTCAACAACGTTATTTGCGGCATCACGCGCATGCGTTTTGGTTGCAACAATGGCGACAACATTTAGACGAACGCTTAACGCCGCAATTACCTCACACTGAAACTGCGCCATGGTTACGTGCGCTTATTCTCGGTGAAAAACAAGGGATCAGTGCCAATGCCTGGGATGTGTTGCGTAATACTGGTACGAATCATTTAATGGCGATCGCAGGTTTACATATCGCGATGTTAACGAGCCTCATATATTTTGTGGCAGCATGGTGTTGGCGTCGTTGTGCATGGTGTTGTTTGCATTTGCCGGCACAACGTTTTGCTGCAGCTGCTGCGTTAAGTGGCGCGTTTGCTTATGGCGCACTCGCTGGTTTCGCATTGCCTACACAACGTGCGTGCATCATGTGTGCGGTGGTGATGATCAGCTCGTTACTACGCCAACCCTTCCTGCGATGGCATGCTTGGGCGCTAGCATTGGGTTGTGTCTTATGGATCAATCCACTGTGTGTCTTGAGTGATAGCTTTTGGTTATCGTTTGGTACGATCGCGCTAATTATCTATGGTGTGAGTGCTCGTTTGCGTCCACAGGGTTGGTGGTGGCATTGGGGTAGAGCCCAATGGGTCATTGCGATCGGTATCTTGCCGTTAAGTGTGACTTTTTTTCAAGAAACATCACTTATCAATTTCTTGGCCAATTGCATTGCAATTCCGTGGCTAGAGTTTGGCATCTTACCCTGGTGTTTGTTGAGTATTGTCTGTCTGCCAATTGTCCCGAGTTGTGCGCGGCTGTTGCTACAGTTTGCTGATTTGAGTTTGCATTATCTATGGCAATGCTTGACATGGTTAGCAGCATGGCCTCACGTGACGTATCATTTCGCGATCTCGCATCTGTGGGTCTTGTTGGCTTTGCTCGGTGGTGTGGTGTTGTTATTGTTGCCACGTGGCGTAGGTGGTCGCTACTTAGGGGTGTGTTGGTTATTACCACTATGGTTCACACCCATTGCAGTACCTCAGCAGGGTGAAGTATGGCTGTCCGTACTCGATGTAGGGCAGGGCTTGTCCGTCGTGGTGCAAACGGCGCAGCATACGCTCCTATACGATGCAGGTCCAAAGTATGCGGATAGCTTTGATGCTGGTGCGCGCATTGTTTTACCTTTCTTAAACCAACAAGGGATCAAACGATTGGATGTCTTAGTAGTGAGTCACGGTGATAATGATCATAGCGGTGGCGTGGCTGCTGTGATGAAGCAACTGTCACCCAACACTTTTTACACTAGTGTGCCAGCACGTTTTGCTCAATTGCATCATGGTATTGTGCAGTATTGTCTTGCACCGAATCATTGGGACTGGGAAGGGGTACATTTTGAATTTCTCTATCCTGAGAAGACGCATATGCATCTGGGGAATGATAGTTCTTGTGTGTTACGCATTGTTGTCGGCGATACAGTGATATTGCTCACCGGTGATATCGAACGCAAAGCCGAGCGTTTTTTGTTGAATTACTCACGAGAAGCGTTAGCAGCAACCCTACTCGTGGCGCCCCACCATGGCAGTAAAACATCAGCGGATCTGGCTTTCGTCGCAGCGACGCATCCGCGTTATGTGGTTTATGCGACCGGCTATCGTAATCGTTACCACTTTCCCCATCACGATGTGGTCATGCGTTATAGCCGTATAGGCGCTACACAATTCAATACCTCAGAAACAGGGATGCTCCAATTTAAGTTAGGTGGTGCCAACAACACTGGATTGCCCATGTGCTATAGAGACACCCATCGGCACTATTGGTTACATGCTGTCACGTCGGACTAAGGATTCGAGGGTTCTTTTTTGCCATGCAATAATAAATCGATGGCCATCAGCAATGCCGTATTATCGATGGGCTTCTCGAATGAGACTGAGGCGCCTAGATTTTCTGAAAGATCCAAATAACCAGTAGGATCCAAACGACCACCACCAGAGATGGCGATGATTTCTAATTTTGGATGGCGAGCTCTCACTTCAGAGATGAGCGAGATACCACTTTTTTTGGGCATGATGATGTCGGTTACCATGATATCTGGGGATTCTTTTTGTAAATAGTCGGTTGCTTCTTCACCATTGGCAGCGGCAATGACTTGGTGCGAGGCACGTTGTAGTACTTGCGTTAGCATATCTCTGACTAATTCATCATCTTCAACGAGTAAAATCTTTGCCATGTGATTTCTCCCTTTCAACTAGAGGCGCTAGTGCGTGTAGTGCTGTATGCTGCGTATCTTTGTGATCAGTGTGCGACGGGCACTTGTTTTAGTGCCCATCACTGGTATGTTCTGGTAACAAAATAGTGAATGTGGTGCCACCACCTAACTGACTACTGACACTGATCTCACCCAAATGTTCTTCAATGATGGAATGTACCATGGAAAGCCCAAGGCCGGTGCCTTTACCCACTTCTTTAGTCGTAAAGAAGGGTTCAAAGATGCGTTCGGCTGTATGTTGATCCATGCCATGTCCCGTATCAATAATATCGAGTCGACAATAATCCTTCTGCTGAATGTCTGGAAAACGTCGCAAGTAGGGATCATTCGCCTCTATGCGCGTCATACGAATTGTAATATGACCTTCTTCATCCATGGCATCAACGGCATTATTTATTAAGTTGACTAATACCTGATGAATTTGCGTCTGATTACCGCGTATAAAGATTTCTAATGGTTCGAAATGGATGATGACACTGGCAGGGATGGTGGGTTTTAATAGCCCCAAAGCGGCTTCAATCGTGGTTTTTAAGTTGAGCGTATCGAATTCATGGTGTTGACGCCGACTAAAAGCGAGAATACGGGCAATTAAGTCTTGGCCGCGGTGGGCCGCACCTAAAATTTTGCCTAAATTAGCATAGATCAAGCTGTTTTTATCCACATCTTCCCTGGCCATTTCGCTATACCCGATGATGGCATAGAGTAAATTATTGAAATCATGCGCGATGCCGCCCGCTAATGTGCCGATGGCTTGCAGTTTTTGCCCTTGGAGTAGTGCGACTTCCAGTTTTTGCTTTGTTTCTTCCGCGGCCATACGTTCGGCGATTTCATTTTTTAAATCTTCGTTCATCTTATCGAGGCTAATCGCCCGTTCGTGGGAAAGCTGGGCGGTGCGCACGATGATGGCCACCAGGATGGAAATGCCTAAACCTAGAAATAGGATGACCCAGGGATAATAGGTTTTTAAGGAAACGGTATAAGTGAAATAGGCGATGTCGTAGCGGAGTAAGTACCACAAGACAAAGGACATGCAAAAGCCAATCACAGCGACAAGATAGGGTAACCAAGCTTTTTGTGGTCGAACTGTCATCTAATTTACCTTACTGGTTTGAAACCTCGTCCTTTAGGCTTGAGACGTTACTGCGAGTAGGTATCTTAAAAACTTGTACGTATCTTTAGCTTAATCGATTTAGAATATGGAATCTATGCTCATGGAACTGGCATAATAGGCAGCAAAATTAGCGCTGAATTGACGGCTCATCTAACGGGAACGATAAGCATGCAACTTTCGAAGATCAAAATCGCGGGGTTCAAATCCTTCGTGGACCCGACCACCTTGGTGCTCCCCAGTCACTTGGTGGCCGTGGTGGGACCTAATGGTTGTGGAAAATCCAATATTATTGATGCAGTTACGTGGGTGATGGGTGAAAGCTCACCCAAATATTTACGTGGCGAATCGCTAACAGACGTCATTTTTAATGGTTCCAATGCGCGTAAGCCGGTTGGCCAAGCTTCCGTTGAGCTAATTTTTGACAATAGTGATGGCACGATTAAGGGCGAATACGGTCAATATGCGGAAATCTCGGTAAAGCGCATGTTAAATCGTGATTCTGATTCTAGCTATTATCTAAATGGTGTCCGTTGTCGCAAGAAAGACATCGTCGATATTTTCCTAGGTACCGGTCTGGGCCCGCGAAGCTATTCGATTATTGGTCAAAATATGATCATACGAATGATCGAAGCGAAACCCGATGAATTGCGCACTTACTTAGAAGAAGCCGCTGGCATCTCGAAATATAAAGAACGTCGCCACGAAACTGAACTGCGTATTGGTCATACCAAAGAAAATCTATCCAGGGTGACCGATGTTTG
The DNA here is from genome assembly GCA_964648015.1 of uncultured Coxiellaceae bacterium. GTDB lineage: Bacteria > Pseudomonadota > Gammaproteobacteria > DSM-16500 > DSM-16500 > Aquicella. Next base: position 68,744 of record CAZYKO010000006.1, on the reverse strand, counting down.
TGTCGAGTTAGACAAACAACTGAATCACTTAAAGCATCAAGCGAATGTCGCAGAAAAATATAAATTACTGAAACAACAAGAACGTTTGCTGAGAGCCCAGTTATATGCCATTCAATGGCGTACACTCGACAGCCGTATGGTGGAAAACACACTACAAATTCAGCGTCAAGAAACGGCCTTGGAAGCGCGTCAGACAGAGTTAACGACGGTGCAACGGGATGCAGAGCAATTACGTCATGAACAGCGTGTGACTCAAGACGCGTTTCAAGAAGTACAGCGGCGTTTTTATGCTGTAGGCAATGATATTACGCGCATTGAGCAAGAAATCGTACATCACCAATCGCGTCAACAACAATGGGAACATGATTTACAACAAGCTGATCACGAATGGCAAACCTTCACCCAAGAAATGGCGACAGCGCAACAACAATTAGTGACGCTTGAGCAAGAGATCCATGCACTCGAACCGCAACTGACAACCGCGCGTCACACCGCAGATGGGTCAAAGCAACAGCTGGCGAATGCCGAAGAAGCATTACAAGCTTGGCAAATGCGCTGGGATGAATTCAATCAGTTATCGGCAAAAACCACGCAGACAGCTCAAGTAGAAAAAATGCGCATGCAACACTTAGAGCAGCGCATGACGTCGACGCAACGTCGTCAAGAGCAATTGCAGCAAGAACAAAGCCGCATCAATTTCACTGAAGCGAATCAAGAAATTGAAACATTGACCCAGACAATGGGTGAAGTGTCGCATGCAGCCAATGACGAAGCGCAACATTTAGCCGAAGTGCGCAATGAATTAGGCAGCTTGCAAGTGATCCAAGTAGATGCGAATGCGCAACTCGATAAAGTTCGCAATGAATTGCAGCGTTTGCGTGGGCAGCAGGCATCACTCGAAGCATTGCAGCAAACGGCATTGGGTCAAAGGGATAATGCGACGCTTCAGTGGATACATAAACATCAATACGAACACAAACCACGTTTGGCACAGCACATTGTGGTGGACGCCGGTTGGGAATTTGCTGCAGAAAAAGTGCTGGGCTTTTGTTTGCAAGCCATTTGTGTGGCGCAAATTAAAGAAGTGATTCCTCACTTAGACGATTTTGCGACGGGCAATTTATGTGTGATCACGGATACACCTTCAGACACACCACCAAGTGCAACCTGCGGTACGTTGTTGCTAGAAAAAGTCCGTTCACCCTGGCCATTGACGTCATTGATCGCAGGCATTTATGTCGCTGATACCTTAGACGATGCGCTCACCCTATGCGAATCTTTGGCAGATCATGAATCTGTGATTACCCGCGATGGCGTGTGGTTGAATCGGTCTTGGTTGAAAATATTCCGTGAAGAAGATCCTGCAGCCGGCATTTTTCAGCGTGAGCAAGAGTTAAAACATTTAGCGGCACGTATAGAAGAATTACAAGCACAGCAAAGTGAGTTAGAAGAAAATATCGCCAGCCATCGTGAGCAAATCAAAACGCTGGAACAACAACGTGATCAATACCAGCAAGCACATAGCCAATTACAAGCCAAACTAGCGCAAGTGACTGCACAACAAAAACTGAAACGCGAACGCTTGGCTGAGTTAAAGTCACAATCAGAGCGTATCACTAAGCAACAAGATGAATGTGCAGCGCAGTTCACACAAACGCAACAAGAGTTAACGAATGCGCGTGATATATGGCAACAAGCGACCGATCAATTGACTGCGCTGACGCAACAACGAGAAGCGTTGATCGTGGCACGCGATCAAGTCCGTGACCAAGTACAACAATCGCGCACACAATCGCAACAGCAACATCAACATGTGCATGAACTGGAAATGCGCTTACAAAATGCGTTATCGCAAAAAGCAGCCTTGCATCAGGCACTATCACGTTTACAAACGCAACTCAAATTGTTGAATGAACGTAAGATTGGTTTAGAAAGCGAACTTAAAACCTTGCCACCACTGGATACCATCAAGCAATCGCTAAATCGTACGTTAGAGCAACATACGCATGTCGAAGCAGAATTAAATACGGCACGTAAAGCCGTGGAAACCTTAGAGCAAGACCAACGTACACTCGAAGAAAAGCGTCAAGTGATTGAGCGCGAGAGTAACAAGGTGCGTGCGGCACTCGAGCAATTGCGTGTTGAATGCCAAGGATTGAAAGTCAAATCGGAAACGGTACTCGAACAATTCAAAGAAACGGAATTTGTATTGGAAGACATTCTCAAAGAATTGCCAGAGGAATTAGTGCTGACGGAGTGTCAATCTAAACTCGAGCAAGTGACGACGCGTATACAAAGATTAGGCGCCATTAATTTAGTCGCCATTGAAGAATATGCAACTTGTTTGGAGCGCAAACAATATTTAGATAAGCAATTAGAAGACTTAAATGCAGGTCTGGCTACACTTGAAGAAGCGATTGCTAAAATCGATAAAGAAACCAAAGTACGGTTCAAAGAAACGTTTGATAAAGTGAATGCGCGTTTCCAAGAATTGTTCCCGGCTATTTTCGGTGGTGGGAAGGCTTATCTAGAATTGAACGATGAAGATTTATTGTCTGCAGGTGTGACCATGATGGCGTGCCCACCCGGCAAACGTAATTCGTCTATCTATCTGTTATCGGGTGGTGAAAAATCGTTGACCGCCTTAGCGCTCATCTTTTCAATATTCCATTTGAACCCTGCGCCATTCTGCTTGTTAGATGAAGTCGATGCGGCACTAGATGATGCGAATGTTGTGCGCTTTACCAAGCTAGTGAAAATGATGTCTGAAAAAACGCAGTTCATTTTCGTCAGTCACAATAAAATCACCATCGAGATGGGTCAGCATTTGGTGGGTGTGACAATGAATGAACCCGGGGTGTCGCGTTTAGTGAGTGTCGATATCGAAAAAGCGATGAGCTTGGCTGGTGCATAGGTGACGTAAGCAATAAGGTATGTGAGATGAGCAAAGCGGCTCAAGAAGAAAAAAAAATCAAAACACAGATGGCGCAATTACGTGAGCAAATCAATGAGCACAATTATCGTTATTATGTGCTAGACGATCCAACGGTGACTGATGCGACCTACGATGCCTTGTTTAGAACGTTACAGCAGTTAGAAGCAGCGCATCCTGCACTGGTGACGGCAGATTCTCCTACGCAACGCGTGGGTGCCCGACCTTTGAAAGCATTTGCCGAAGTGCTTCACGACGTGCCGATGCTTTCATTGGATAATGCGTTTGAGGAGACAGATGTACGCGCGTTTGCGACGCGTATCAGTGAGCGCATGGGTGATTCGTCTGCGACGCAATTTTGTTGTGAACCCAAATTAGATGGCTTAGCCATTAATTTGCGTTATGAGCACGGCATGCTCACGCAAGCAGCCACACGAGGTGATGGTGAGCATGGCGAAGATGTGACGGCTAACATCAAAACCATTCGCATGATCCCATTACGTTTACGTGGGGAGCGGCATCCCGCCATCTTGGATGTGCGCGGCGAAGTTTATATGTCAAAAGAAGGCTTCATGCAGCTTAATGCAATGACGACAAAACAAGGGCTCAAGCCTTTTGCCAATCCACGCAATGCGGCGGCTGGCAGTTTACGCCAATTAGATTCCGCAATCACGGCAACACGTCCACTCGAGATGTATTGTTATGGTGTTGGGTTGGTGAAGGGGGGTGATTTACCTGAGACACACAGCGAGATACTCGCGCAACTCGCGGCCTGGGGATTACGCATCAGTCCATTGGTCAAAGTGGTGCGTGGCATTGACGGCTGTCTTAGCTATTACGTGAATATGCTGAAACGCCGTCCCAAACTGCCGTATGAAATTGATGGTGTGGTTTACAAAGTTAATCACATCACTGAACAGAAACGTCTGGGCTTTGTGACACGCGCACCACGCTGGGCCATTGCGCATAAATTTCCAGCGGAAGAAGTGAGTACGCAAATTGAAGCTGTCGAATTTCAAGTGGGGCGTACTGGCGCGCTGACACCCGTGGCACGTTTGCACCCGGTGCATGTTGGTGGTGTGGTAATTAGTAACGCGACTTTGCATAACATGGATGAAATCGCACGCAAGGAAATACAGATCGGTGATACGGTTTATGTGCGACGTGCTGGCGATGTCATTCCGGAAATAGTGAGTGTCATTAAAGCGAAGCGACCCGCCAACGCCAAAAAAATTAAATTACCAACACGCTGTCCCGTTTGCCATGCAGCTATCGAACAAGTGGCAGGCGAAGCGGTTGCTCGTTGTACTGGGGGTCTCTTTTGTGCGGCACAACGCAAAGAATGTATCAAGCATTTCGCCAGTAGACGCGCGATGAATATTGAGGGTTTAGGCGATAAGTTGGTTGAACAATTAGTAGATACTGGGCTCATTTCATCAGTCGCGGATATCTATACGCTAACACCATCAGCACTAGAAGCATTAGAACGAATGGGGAAAAAATCTGCCGCCAATCTTTTGGCGGAAATTGCCAAAAGTAAAACGACCACCTTTGCGCGTTTTCTTTATGCGTTAGGTATTCGTGAAGTGGGGGAGGCGACGGCAAAGCAACTTGCTGCGCAGTTCAAAAGCTTAACAGCCCTTGAAACAGCGGACGAAGCACAATTACAAAACATTCCGGACATTGGCCCCGTGGTGGCGGCGCATATCGCGCACTTTTTTCATGAGCGACATAATCGGGAAATAGTAGCGAAGCTTTTAGTAGCCGGTGTACACTGGCCTAAGGTACAGCAAAATGTCGCTGCAACACTTGCGGGAAAAAGTTTTGTGCTCACAGGGACGCTCGCGCATTTGACACGCGAAGAAGCTAAAGCACAATTGGAAGCTCTAGGTGCTAAAGTGGTTGGGAGTGTGTCAGCGAAAACGACAGCTGTTATTGTTGGGGCAGACCCCGGCTCAAAGTATGACAAAGCCAAAGCATTAGGTCTTAAAATTTTAAATGAGTCTCAATTGATGTCGCTGTTACAAGCGTCTAAGCGTTAAGTCCTGCGATGCATTGAGGTGAGTATGGGATGTCACTTGGCTGATAGATAGATCATCGCCTAATGGCAATTCGATTGATGCGTCAGGGCTTAGCATCATCGATACTTCATGGACGAGTTATGTATATTTATGTCAGAGTAAAATTTTTCATCGTCTTTAGTATTGCCTTAGTCTGGATGTTGTTTTGTACCTGGATCTCGATTCCATGGATTAATGACCTTGCTGTTTACATTGGTTACCCGATGGCATGGATTGTGGTATCACTCATCGCGCTCATTCCTGGGTTCATGAATATTTTTCTATTGACCGCTTATCTTATCGATGATCGTCCTATCGCTAAGCCCGTCACTGAATGGCCTAATATCACGGTGATGATTGCGGCATTGAATGAAGAACAACTTATTGCGCAAACCGTCGCCTCAGTGGCCACGCAAACTTATGCTGGCCAGATAGAAATTATTGTCATTGATAATGGTTCCACCGATCGAACTTATGAGATTTTGAAAAACCTACCTTACCCCAACTTGGTTGTGTTGCAAGAAAGTCAGAAAGGCAAATCCTATGCACTTAATGCAGCATTAGCTGTCGCCAAATATGAGTATGTCTTGACGGTCGATGCAGATACTTATCTTATGCCCGATGCCATCCAGCAAATGGCCATACGCTTAAAAAGCACACCTCCCGATACGGTATCGGTCGCTGGCAGTGTCTATGTCAAAAACTCTCGTGAAAGTTTTATGACACGTTTGCAAGAATGGGATTATTTTCATGCAATTGCCGTGATCAAACGTATGCAGAGTTTATTTCAAGGCACTTTAGTCGCGCAGGGTGCGTTCTCACTCTATAAAAAAAGTTGTGTGCAAGAAGTTGGTGGTTGGCCACACACGGTGGGCGAAGATATTGTGTTGACCTGGGGATTGCTAGAGAAGGGTTATCGTATCGATTTTTCAGAACAAGCGATTGCTTTTACCTCAGTCCCGACGACGTATAAAGCATTTTTTTATCAGCGTAGTCGCTGGTCACGCGGCATGTTGGAAGCATTTGTGGCGCATCCTAAAGTATTGTTAGTGCCGCGATTATCAACATTTATCATCTATTGGGATTTGCTTTTTCCTGCCATGGATTCGACATTTTTTTTCGTATATCTACCAGGACTTGTCGCCGCATTGTTCGGCTATTATTTTTTAGCAGGCCCTATGACGATCGCTGTGTTACCCGTGACTATTTTGCTAAATATGATCTTTTTCTTTGGTCAGCGCCAGTTGTATGAGCGACATGGATTAAGTGTACGACGTAATTTGTTGGGTTTTATATTTTATATGTTGTTTTATTACCCTATCATGTTACCCGCCATCATGCATGGTTATTACTTAGAAATACTAGCATTATCTAAAAGCTGGGGAACCAAGTGAGAATACTATTAATCATTTTTACCCTCGTACTATTATCCATGCCAGCGTCACCGCTGATGGCAAGTTATGTCACAGACCAAGCAAAGAAATATATAGAATTAAATAATGGTACAGCAGCACTCGATGTATTACGTCCTCTCTTAACCACAGATTCCTCATACACGGTTTTATTATTAACAGCACAATCCTATGCCATTTTAAATCAACCGCAACAAGCCTTATTTTATTATGAATCAGCCAGTAAAATTGCTCAAAATGCGAGTGAGCAGCGTATTGCCAATTTTGGTATGGCGAAGATGCAATTATGGCTAGGCAATTATGCGGGCGCTAAAACAATCTATGAACGCATGTTAAATGAACCTATGTCGTCAGAAGATCAACACTTGGCGACCGAAGGTTTGAATAAAGCGAAAAGCGCATTAGGCGAATCACGATTTGTCGCCACAACTCAATTTAAGCAGGAAGATAAAGCGCAGACAGCAACGACGGTGATAACGCCTGAGCAAAGTTCATCAACACAATTTAATCAAACTGTGCGCGCAGCGCAAAATGCTGCCATCGCTAATCATCCTAAATTATCGTTGGCTTATTATGAGCAAGCGTACCGACTCGCCAAGAATGAACCAGAACAACAAGTCGCCTTGTTTGGCCGTGCCAAGATGCAGTTATGGTTGGAAAATTATACGGCAGCAGCGCAATTCTATAGACAACTTTTATCGATGTCGTTGAGTAGTGGTGACCGTCAGTTAGCAGAAAATGGGTTACAAAAAAGTGTTAAAGCCTATCAAGACCAACGTATCGATTTAGTGAGAAAGCTGCTGATAGCAGAAAAATATCGTGAAGCCCTGAGCGCTTTGAAGCCATTGTTGAAAGGAAAATCCAACTTTGTGCTGATGATCATGGCTGCTCGTGCATACGCAGGCGTTGAAAATGCATCTATAGCATTGCATTACTATCAACGTGCCGCGAGGCTTGCGACAAAATCTGCGGATCGACGTGCAGCACAGTTCGGCATCGCAAAAATGCAATTTGCTACTGGCGCCTATCAAGCATCGCAACAGTCATATCGATTACTCTTAAAACAAAAATTAACATCTGAAGATCGCGCTATTGCATTAAAAGGCTTACGTGAGAGTATTTATAGAGAACGTATAGCGCATGCTAAGACACTCATTGCTAAAGAGCGTGGCCAGGAATCCCTTACGCTATTAAGGACGTTATTGACGTGTCATCCCGGATATGAAGTACTATTGTTGACGGGTCAAAGTTATGTGTTGATCAATGACCCTTTTCGAGCTTTGTTATATTTTCAAGCGGCACTCAGCGTTGCTAATAATTCAGCAGAATACCGTTTAGCGTTATTTGGCGTGGCGCGCATGCAATTCTGGTTGAGTTTTTATGTGCGTGCGGGTGAATCCTTCAAACGTCTATTGCAAGAAGACTTGCCACCAGCCCAATTTGAGCTAGCATTGGCTGGTTATGTGAGGAGCCTGGCTTATTACAATAGGCCACGTAAAGCGTTTCTATCCATACCGCCCGATTTGGAGTTTACTAAGCCAGAAATGGTCGTTGCTGCCGCACAAGCAAGTTTGTGGTCGAATTGGGCAGACATCACTGAATGCATCATCCACACTTATGAGCCTTTAACGCGTTCATTGGATCCAAAGTCAGGATTATCTAGAGATTTGCGCGATGCAAAATGGCAAGCAGACTTAGCCACCTCACCGCATGTGATCTCCCCTACCTATTTTTATTCTACTGACTCCGATGTGTTTAGTAAAAAACGTGCAGCGATTGATTATGTGCGTTACTGGAGTCAAATGTTTCAAACGACGCTGGGTATAGATCACATCACTTATATGCAACCAGGTTTCAATAAAATTATTGCGCGCGGCGCTTATTTAGGACAAATTTTCAGACCGACGCGAGACACGATATTTAACGCACGTATTCAGCCCTATAGTTATCATCTGTGGTCACCGTTGTTATATCGGGTGTCTGCCGATTATAATCCTAACGATTATGTTGGCTTTAATCTGTTGGCACAACGGGAAGTCGTTGAAACATTTCCAGCAATGGACTCCCATATTACCGATGGGCAATATTCATTCTCAATCAATTTAAATCCTATACCATACTTGAATATCAATACTTCTATTTATAGGCTTAATTTTAGTGATACTAATTTTCGTAATGGCTATTATTTTTCACCAACAGTGACTTTATGTTCAGAGCTTGGGCTTAGTGCTGTTGGCGTGATTCGCGGCTTTAAAAACAAATTTAAATCACCGAATTACTTTAGTCCACACCATTATCATACACATGTGTTGATTTTACGTCTGGGCAGGAAGCTTGGTGCGACATGGCATTACTATTTAGATGGTGGTCTGGGGCGTCAATATATTACCCCGTTAGTGGGTGACCCTACCGCATCAGGACCCACACATCAGTGGGGTATTGGTTTAACTGGGCCAGTCAATAAATATCTCATTTTTAGCCTTTACTACGCAGATGTATTCCAAGCTTCTTCATTTATCAATTCGCCTGGCTATCATTATCAATATGGTGCCGCCACGCTGAATATTCTCTTGTAATGTGAATTGATGAAATGAATATCAGATGATACATGATTAAGGAAGTGCGCGGATGAGTGAACAGAATGCAGTGTTACGATTGGTAATTCGACTTTTTTTGCTGCTTTTAACCTTAGTGCCAATGTTAGCGTTAATATTTTTTATCGCGCATTTTTGGCATGTATTCAGCTGTAAGCATCAGCCATGGGTGGTAAAACCAATACCCCAGGCCCAAGGCTTCACCTGGCAACATACCGGATTGATTACACTGTGGTTTGATGATGCGTACCAATTTTCTGATCGAACAAATATCACAAATAGAATGGATCAGCTGGGGTTGACAGCCGCGATTGCAGTACCTACCGGGCAAGTCTGCGAGCGTGATCACATGGGTTGGGCTGACTTAGTACAACGCCAAGACCGAGGTTGGGAAATAAGTTCGAAGTTAGTGAATCCTTTATGTGATATTAGCTTGTATCATGATGAAAGTGGCATTTTGAAGCAAGTGACACTAGCTAAGCAACAATTACAAGACCGTGGGTTGCGCGCAAATCATTTCGTATTTCCATGTGGATTCAGTAAATCACTCGTACCATATTTATATGATAAGGCTAAAAAAAATTATAGCGCGATACGTCAATCAGAAACAGGCATTAATCCATTACCCATTACGAATCCTTATAATTTGAAAGCAATCACTGTAAATTATCAAACACCAGACAGTGATATTGCAAGATGGATTGCAACAGCAAAACGTGAGAAAGGTTGGTTGATATTTGTTTTTCATCAAATTGATGACTCAACATCACCTTATCATAGCGGGACACAGCAATTTTATCGACTCCTTGAAATGATCAAGCAGTCGCAGTTACCCGTGGTTATACCATCACAAGCATTGAGCATTACAACTGAAAGCCATAAAATGCGACATACCAAGCATCGTCATTAAAATTACTTTGTGCTCTGATACTGTGGCAGCGCTTGGTGGCATCTGTTTCAGATGGTGTTCGTTCTCTACCTGAAATAACCATTTTGCCGTAGAAAAAAACCTTATTGACTAAGTAAACACGCGTTCTTGCAATTTTTTAAACTGTAGTACGACTTTTTGTGCTGGTAAAGGATGACTGATGAAGTAACCTTGAATCAAATCACATTGATGATTTGCGAGTGTTTGCACTTGCTCGGCTGATTCTACGCCTTCGGCCACGACTTCCAGGCCGAGGTTATGCGCGAGCGCAGTGATGGCAGCACAAATAGCCACATCATCTGGTTTTTCTGGGATGCCTTGTATAAAGCTTTTATCAATCTTGATGCTATTCACCGCAAAATGTTTAAGATGGCTAATAGAGGTATAGCCAATACCAAAATGATCTATAGAGGTCTGTATACCGGTAGCACGAATGCGTTCTAGTTGTTGACTGGCTTGTTCAATATCACTCATGATTGTTGATTCGTGGATTTCTAATTCCAAATACTTAGCATTTAATCCCGTTTCTTCTAAAATAGCATTAATCATATCTGGTAAACCACGATGAGTGAATTGCTGTGGCGAAAGTTTGAGGGCAATCGTAATATGCTCATAACCTTCTTCTTGCCAATATTTATTCTTCTTACAGGCTTCGCGTATAGACCATTCTCCAATTTGGCGCATGAGTCCGGTTTCTTCTGCGATCGGAATAAATTTTGCTGGATTGATTACACCGAATTCAGGATGATTCCAACGTAGTAGTGCTTCCACCGCTGTGATGTTGCCTTTTTTGATATTGAGCCGTGGTTGGTAATAGAGTGTCAGTTCATTGTTTTGAATGGCTTTACGTAAAGCGGCCTCTAGTTGAATATGTTCATGCGCTTCGATATCCATCGCGCGGGCATAGAATTGGTAGTGACCCTTTGATGCGGCGTCTTTGTTATCTGTTGAATTTTGTATGTTACGCGCATTCATCAAAGCGGTAGATGCATTTTTTAATAATGTTTCTAAAGATTCTCCATCATTAGGATAAATCGCAATACCAATACTTGCGGTTAACGTAAATTCATTTGCATTCATCATAATTGGTTGTGAACAGGCATTTAGTAATTTTTCAGCCACTGTGCCCGCAAATTTTGGCTTAGTCATATCTGTCAGGAGGATATTGAATTCATCACCATCTAGTTTTGCCAACACATCTTCAGCACGTAAGGCTTTGGTTAGACGATTAGCGATTTCTTTCAAGATATAATCACTAACATCATGCCCACGATTTAGGTTGATATCATTGAAGGTATCTAAACTTAGGGCTAATACTGCTAAACATCTATTACGTCGTTTGGCATGATTAATGGATTTATTCAATATTTCATTAAAAAATATACGATTAGGCAATGAAGTGAGCGCATCATAACGTGCTAGCTGTGTTAGTGTTTCGCGATTGTAAAGGACTTGTTGTTCAGCAACTTTATGTTCCGCTAGTTGTTGTTCCAATTGAATGATGGTTTTTTGTAAATCACTCGTACGTTCATTGATGTTTTTCTCTAGAGATTGATGAGTGCTTTGTAACTTCTCAATAAGAATATTGGTATCCTTGGCGACTGCGGCGATGTCATCATGACCGCTTATGCGTGTGCGTTGTTGTAAATCCCATGAGTGTATAATGTTGCTTAACTGTTGACGTAATAGAGTTAAGCGTTGTGTGAGAAAAAATTGTAGCGCAAGGATTGTCAGGCAGAAAACAGCAACAATAGCGATGCTGGCGTTTATCCATTCCTGACGAATAGTGGGGATCGCAAATAATCCCAGAAGTAAGACGCCTGCTGTGACCAGGATTAAGATGATTTTTTTGTTCATACTCATAAAGCCTCCTGCTTAATCAAGCAGTTAGGTGGAAATTACCACGGTAAAATATGACATTTACCACCTAAGTCTATGATTCTTGCTTATCTTAAGGGTGCGCCACCCTTAACCTATTATATATTATTCTTGCTACAGACTAGCTGGCTAGATATAGTAAAAATAGGAAGACAAATTTTGATAACTTTATCCTTTATATAGATGTGCCACTACGATTTTATAGAATAATTAGGTGGTTGCCTATGCGGCACAAAGGGTCTTCAGATCATCGTGATATTGCTCAGCACGATCGAGCCGCGGAGTTTGCGGAGCTGCTCGACTATATCAATACGCTTGCGCAACACAAATTAGGTTATCCTGTCTCTTTGTTAACTTACCTTGGTGTCATTGACAATAGCGCCTTAGGCATCCAGCCTGGTACGTTGGCAAATGTCTTATTAAATAATGTGGGCGATCCTTTTAAGGATTCTGAAACCTCACTCATGGAAGTGAAACACCATGAGCGTGAAGTCATTACTATTCTTGAACGCTATTATGGGATGGGTAAAGGTGAAGCACGTGGTTATGTTACCTCGGGTGGCACAGAAGGTAATTTCGCGGGCCTGTGGTGGTCTAAACGTTACCTCATTAATATGGCGATTGAATCACTAATTCGTATCGATGATTTAGTCAAGCGGCAAGTGAAAGAGGAGCAGGATTTACAAAAATCATTGACGAAAATCGCCTTAAATGATCTTAAAGTTCGCATTGAAGTACTGCAAAAAATCGTACAACTTAAAAATGAAATAGAACGTAACAAAGCCAATGTTCAGCAATTATTAGTGCCTACAGTTTTTTACTCAAAAGAAAATACCCATTATTCTATAGGGAAAATTGCAGAAATTTTGCATTTAAATATACGTGGCATTGCTTCTAATGCGGATGGCTCTCTCGATCTTAAGGATTTTCAAAAAGAATTATTGCTGAATCTTAATGCTTACCCATTGAGTCCCATTATCGTGATAGCGAATATTGGTACAACCATCACCGGTGCTATTGATGATGTGCCAGGGATCAAAAAAATTCTAGATAACAGTCAACCTAAGCCGCGTTATACCATTCACTTAGATGGCGCTTTAACCGGTTTTGTGATGCCGATATTGAAACCTTTCGGTGCCATCCAAAATTATTTCAAAGACCTCGGTGTCAACACACTCGCAGTATCTGCGCATAAATTTCCAGGGTTATCACAACCGAGCGGTATTATTCTCGCTCAAATTGATTTCTTCAAAAAGGCATTTGAAAAAAGCGAACGCAATATTGACTATGTGGGCAACATCCTTGATGTGACAATTACAGGGTCACGTTCGGGTTTAAATGTGCTGATGTTTTATCATGCACTCTGTACGTTAGGATTGGATGTTGATAATAAAAAGCTAACGCAAATGTGTGATGAAATTAAATCGAATGCCGATTACCTTTATCAAGAATTAGTTAGTATTTATGGCGCTGAACGTGTCTGGCATCCTCATCATTTTAACGTGATTTTTCCCAGACCTTCGATTGGCATCGCCAAAAAATATCAATTGATGTTAACTGGCGAACGCGCCACGATTTGTGTTTTAACGAATGTAACTCGTGAATTAATTAATCAATTTATTTTGGATCTTAAAGCGGATGTAAAGGAGATGAATATGACAACGACAAATCAAAATGATTATAAGATTGTCCCTCTTACTGAAGAATATGCAAAACAAGCGATACAGTTATTCACTAAAGCATTCTGTCAAAGCGAACCAATTACCAAGCATATAGGAATTCAATATGCGGACTATGAACCATTTGCAACAGAAGTGGTGCATAAAGCCGCTAAAGAAGGATTAAGTAAAGTCGCAATTGACAAGCAAAACCATGTCATTGCTTGTTGTATCGCTGAGGATATGGCTGATCCATTCATGCCTAAAGCCTCACATTATCCAAAATTAAAACCCATCCTCTCTTTGATCGATGAGCTATCAAAGCCATTTCTTGAAGACAGGAAGTTTGTGAAAGGCAAGGTGGTGCATGTCTGGATTGCAGTCGTTGATGATGCGCATCGCGGCAAAAAGATTTCCACAGAAATTGATATGGCAACCATTGAAAATGCAGCTCGTAAAGGTTTTGATTTTGCTTATGCGGAATTCACCAATGAGATTAGTGAACGTGTGACATCACAATTTAGTTTGTTACGTCAATGTCATCGTATCAATTTTAGTGATTTTGTATATGCAGGATCTAAGCCATTTCAAGGCGTGCAAGGTCATGCGTCGTCTTACGTGGCAACTATCCGACCGGGCGTTAAATTAGAAAATTTGACGAAATGTTATACGACTGAGGAAAATTATTAAGAATACAACACATGACGATACATGCAGATCATAAACAAATTTCAGCCGTTGAAAAAGAGCAAATCAAACGGCAGTTAAGAGCTGATTTAATCGATCATCTCTACCAAGGCTGTTTGCCCGGTACTTTTAGCGGTATCTTGGTGAGTGCGTGGTTGTTCATGGATTATTATGCCGTCACACCACTCAAACCGCTCGTCATTTGGTTGGTTGTTTTCAACTTGATGATGTTAGCTTTGACAGGATTATACTTTCTTTATATCAAGTATAAACATTTTATGGCTGTCGCTAAATGGGAGTGGGCATACTCGATCATGATGGTTGGGTGCGCAATATCGTGGGTACCTGGAATTTTCATGCTCCCCAACGATATGGCACGTGAGTATTTAGCGCTGATTGCTATTTTCATGGCAAGTACCGGCTATGCGACGGGTACGATTGGTCAGTTCCCATTATGTGTTGTCACGCTCAATATCATGTTATTACCCTTAGTGGTGCTGTGTTTTGCTCGTGGCGGGATTTTCTATAATATTATCGGTGTGTATACGATCATTTATATGTTTTTTATGTTTGGTATTAATCGTCGTAGTACAGAATGGTTTAAAGCATCGTTAAAGTTAAAATTAGAAAATACTTTAGTCAGCTACCAAGCGAATCATGATGTATTAACTAACCTGCCCAATCAACGCTTGTTACCGCAATATATCAGTTCAGCGATTGATATGGCTGCCAAGGATCAGTTGAAATTTGCATTAGTAAGCTTTTCGCTCAACCGTATGGAAATGGTCAGTGATAGTTATGGCTATTCGGCAACGGATGCCATTATTCAATCTGTCGCAAATAGACTATCAGCGCTTGCGACAGTATCTCAACAAATGCGCGAACTGACGCAATATATCACCACCATTTCGCGTAAGGATAGTTTCCATATACTGATGGTGCCCATCACGGATAGCGAAATAGAGTCTAAGATTCGCTATCTATTTTCTGTATTAGATGAGCCATTTTATTTGGAGCAAAAAGGTATCAAGTTGACGGCGAGCTTGGGTGTGAGTATTTACCCTGATCATGGTCAAACGACCCATGCGCTGATTGCCAATTCTGAGGCTGCGATGCTGATCGCCAAACAATACGGCGGTAATCATTTAGAATTTTATCGAGCAGAAATTAATGCGCAAATGCCCCAGCGTATTGAAATGGAAAATGATTTACATCATGCTTTGCAAAAGAATGAACTCTTTGTCGTTTATCAGCCACTCATCAATATTAAGACAAATCAACTTTGCGGGATGGAAGCTTTATTGCGTTGGCAGCATCCTAAGCATGGCTTAATTTCTCCGGCTAAATTTATACCCATTGCCGAAGAAACAGGCTTAATCGTACCAATAGGACGTTGGGTGTTGGAAGAAGCGTGTAAACAAGTACTGATTTGGCATCACATGGGTTTCGCTTCATTGAAGGTCGCTGTGAATTTGGCAGAAAAACAATTGCGTGAAAACAATATTGTTGAGACGATCGATCAAGTATTGACGGCTACAGGTTTCGATCCGCGGTTTCTTGAACTTGAGTTAACGGAAACAGCGATGCTCGATGAGTCGGTGATTAGCTTGATTAAAGAATTTAAACAGATGGGATTGAGTTTGGCAGTCGATGATTTTGGAACTGGTTATTCTGGTTTGAGTTATCTCAAGCGTTTTTCCATCGATAAACTTAAAATCGACCAATCATTCATTAGGGATATTCCTGAAAATAATGATAGTATCACAATCGTATCAGCAATTTTGGCGATGGCGAAGGAGCTCAAGGTCCATACGCTTGCTGAAGGTGTCGAGACAGCTGAGCATTTACGTTTCTTAAAATCCAAAGGTTGTGAGTTTGCTCAAGGATATTATTTTAGCAAACCACTTGAAGCCAAGGATTTTACTCAGTTATTATTGAACCAGCGATTGCTAGCATATCAGGAATAAACAGCTTAAGGAGCTACTGAGTGATGAATGGATCGATCAAAGGGATGATGCGGCTAAGTGCTTTGAGCTTAGCTATAATTTTATCAACACAGGTGAATGCCGCAGGTTATCGGTTGGAATTTCAAAGTGCATCCGTCTTAGCGGATTCAGGTGAGGCAGCAGTCGTCGAAGATGCTGGCACCAATTTCTATAACGCTGCTGGTTTGGTTTATTTGCCTAAGCAAGTGGTTATATCTGCCATAGAAGTCTATGCGCCAACACGCTTTTCCGGCAACATGAATGCGCCTAGTCCGTTCGGTGTGTTAAGCCCTACCTTTAACTACAATGTGCATGGGCATGCGAGTGCACACACGACATCAGTATTACCAGCCTATCACTTCTCATTACCACTCAATGATCGATTTGCCGTGGGCTTCAGTATGATGCCGACGTGGGGATTTGTTGAGTATTATGGCGGTGGTGCGGTCACGCGTTACGATTTACAGCGGGTTTATACTAAAACGCTCGAGCTTTCACCTAGTGTGGCGATGAAACTCACCAATGAGCTATCTTTGGGTTTTGGTCCCGATTTCAATTATTTCTCTGCGAGTAGTAAAAACCATGTGCGTACCCAAGGACCTGTAGTATTCGGTGGTACCATCGGTGATTCTATCGCACGTTTTTCCGGTGAACGTTGGACGGTTGGCGGTCACGTGGGCGCTTTATATAGCTTCACCCCACAAACACGTTTGGGCTTAAGCTATCGTTCCAGGCTCAATATGTATTTACGCGGCCATAGTACTTTCACTGTTGCTGATCGTGGTCCATTCTTCGAAACGGATGACTTTAAATTACGTATTCCATTACCTGCGACCACCTTCCTAAGCTTCTATCACGATGTCACACCGTGTTGGGCAATGATGGGTACGATTGCATTTGACCAATGGGCTGTATTGCAAAACTACCATGCGAAAAACATCATTCAACCACCTTCTGCGAGCAACCCAAGTGGGAATATCAAAGATGTGGTCTTGCAACAAAAAATGCATGACACGATGGATTTTAGTGTCGGTACGCATTACAAGCTCAATGATCGCTTGTTGTTACGTGCCAATTTCAAATACATCCAAACACCTACGATCAGTCGCTATCGCGATATTAACTTCCCCGATGGTGATAAGTACGGTTTCCAAATTGGTGGTCGCTATGTCTTTAACCCTAAATTTGCGATGGATTTGATTTATGGTCACGTGTTTGTGAGCCAAGTGAACATCCATAACACCAACCCAGTGACACATGCTGTGTTGAGCGGACGTGCACGTACCCACATTGATTTATTCGGCGGTCAATTCGTTGTAAATCTCTAAACGATAGGGGTGGTGGTGCTTTTGGGCGTCATATGTCTTGAGGCTACTACCACCCAGTCTAAACTCGTAGAACCGTTTTGAAATTTAAACTTCAGAGACAGTCAGTTTCTTTCTTTGAACCTTATTGGTGGTCACGCTCCCTAAACCGTTCGCCTCCTGGAGACGATCGGATTATTTTGCCGTGCCCACCATCAAAGCTATCGCTGTGCGTTTTTCTGTATATCACCCAACAATTCGCGTATTTTTGCTTGAATCATATCGATCGCAATGCGGTTGCCACCACCTCGTGGGACAATTAAATCAGCATAACGCTTGGATGGATCGATGAATTGTAAAAACATGGGTCGCACGGTTTCTTCGTATTGTTTTAACACGGAATCCAATGAGCGTCCTCTTTCTTTGATGTCACGCTTTAAACGGCGAATTAAGCAAATATCCAACGCGGTTTCCATGAATATACGGATGTCCATTATTTCGCGTAATTTGGGTTCCACAAATAGCAAGATACCTTCGAGCACGATGATGGCATGTTGACCTGCTGGTCGAGTGGCTTTCTCACGCGCATGCATGGCATGGTTGTAGATAGGAATTTCTACATTATTGCCTTTCTGCAATTCGAGCAAGTGTTGGTAGAGGAGTTCATGATCAATGGAATCAGGATGATCATAGTTGATTTTGGCTCTTTCCTCGAAGGGAATGTCACTGTGGTCTTTGTAGTAAGAATCTTCCGAAATCACCACGACCTGGTCGGTGCCCAATTCATTCACAATGGTATTGGCGAGCAAACTTTTGCCAGAGGCGGAGGCGCCCGAGATGCCAATGATGATAATCTCTTTTTTGTTCAAACAAGATCTCCTCTTTTATTTGAATAGCACTATTGCGCGTTTTGCTTCGTCGCTCTTGCAAATGATGTGCGTATGCTGAGCGGCCTAGCTTAAACGTCTGAGTAATACATAGGTCGCACCGCTTCCGCCATGAGCGGGTATGGCTGAACAAAAAGCTAAAACGAAGTGAGTGTCGCGTAGCCATTGATTGAGCTTGTTTTTTAAAATTGGCGCTCGGTCATGACGTCCTTTACCATGGATAATAAGGACAACGCGTGATCCCATCGTTAAACGACGCTGTAGAAATCGTTCTACTGCCAGTTTAGCTGCGATAACAGTCTTACCATGCAGATCCAACTTAGCGTCGACATTATATTGACCTTTACGTAATTTGCGAAGGATTTTGTTAGAAACACTCGTCTCTTTATGCGTAATAATTTCTTCCGCATACACTTCATCTACATGATCGAGGTCGGTGAGGCTGATGTGATGATCACTAGGCGGGGTGGGGCTGGTGATGGCGGGACGTTGCGATGCAGGTGGTTTTAACGGCAGTTTTTGGCGTGCAGCGAGCGGCTTCACGTCTTTCACTGCCGACATAAATGCATCTAAGTCTTCTTGGCTTGGTTCAGTTTTTTTACGCATTTCTTTTATTTTATATGATATTAATCATGATTAGGTTAGAATTTAGCAGCTTTTGTGGCCCTTTTGGATGTGCCTGCCTGTGTATCGTCACGAATGAGGCTCTACTGACTATTGGCTTCACACCCCAGGTCAAAATTGATGCATTTTTATTGTTCTTTAAGTTAGGATTTTAGAGACAGGTAACTTTTATGGCAGATAACGATAGATTACAACGATTTATTTTGGAAAATGCACCTATTCGTGGGGAGTACATTACACTCACAGATACATTTAAGACCATAATCAATCAACATGCTTACCCATTGATCATTCAACGTTTGTTAGGAGAAGCACTCTGTGTCGCAGCGCTGTTGAGTGCGATCATCAAGTTTGAAGGGCGTCTTACAGTACAATTCCGTGGCACGGGTAAGCTCAAGTTATTATTAGCGCAATGTGATAATCAGTTTCATCTGCGCGGTTTGGCAAAATTCGATGCAGATATCAATGAGCAAGAATTAATCGATTCATTGCGAACTGGTTTGTTGGTCATTATGCTTGATGCCGGGACCACGCAATCTCGTTACCAAGGGGTGGTCGCATGGTCAGGTAACTCTTTAAGTGAATCCATTGAGGGTTATTTTAAACACTCAGAACAATTGGCGACAAAATTGTGTATTTCGGTTGATGAAAAGTGTGCGCGTGGGTTATTATTCCAGGTCGTGCCATCCGGTAGCAAGACGAAACAAGATCAAACTCTCGTCGATGACAGCGTTCAAGCGCATTGGCAACATGTAATACAGGCTGCAGCGTTGCTCTCTCCCAAAGATCTATTGCATCATCCTTTTGATCGATTATTGCAACAGATCTATCCCAACGAAGAAATTCGCATCTTTCCCTCGATAGCGGTGGACTTCAAGTGCACTTGCTCACGTCAACGCGGCGAAGATGCTATCTATATCTTGGGTCGAGAAGAGGCAGAAGCTGAATTAAAAAACAAACATAGTATTGTGGTGACCTGCGATTTTTGTAATCAAGAATATGTTTTTGATAAAACAGATGTGACAAATATTTTTGAAAAATACCAACAACCACCGCAGAATACACAATTACATTGAGACCTCATAGGTGCCGCGTATGAAAAAAAAGCTAGTGCTAGTGACATGTATCGTGATGTTGGGCATAGGTTTCTGTGTCAAACACTTTTTTTTCCGTGCGCAACCACCAGCTTTTACACCGAGTGTCCCTTGGGTGCAAGCAAGCGCAGTGTTAGAAACAACGATGCCATTGGAAGTGCATGCGATCGGTAGTTTGACGGCCCGTAGCGTCGATATTACCCCTGAGTTAGCTGGGCATGTCAAAAAGATACATGTGCAAGATGGCGAATTTGTGAAAGCGGGTACTGTCTTAGTGCAGTTGGATGATGCCGTGTATCAATCCAAGCTGCAGTCTGCCAAGGCACGACTTACCTACAGTGAAAACCAATTTAAGCGACTCTCTTCTTTAGTAAAACGTGGCGTGGTGACCAAGCAAGCGATAGATCAAGCGGAATCCGATCTCAAAGAAAAACGGGCGGAAGCACGTGAGTGCCAAGTGATGGTGGATAAAATGAAACTTTTGGCACCTTTTGATGGCGTCTTAGGTCAATTGGATATCACTGTCGGCGAATACATAACGACAGGCAAAGTGGTGGTCACCCTGAGCGATCGTCAACATTTACATGTTGCTTATGCATTGCCTGAGCAGTATTTATCCAAAATCAAGTTGGGACAATCAGCGACTGTCACCTCCGTGGTTTATCCAGATAAACGATTTACTGGTCAAGTGGCTTATATAGCGCCGACCATTAATGCCTCGGATCGCTCGGTGGCCATTTATGCCAACCTTGATAACGCAGAGGCGCTACTTGCGCCCGGCATGTTTGTGAATGTGGTACAAACGATGGGTGAAGCTGAACATGCGATCATGATACCGGCGCGTAGTTTGGTACCGGTGCTGGGTGGTGAGCAAGTGTATAAAATGGTCGCTGGTAAAGCCTTAGGTGTGAAAGTGGTGGTCGGTCAGCGACGTGGCGATTTTGTACAAGTCGTCAGTGGGTTAGCGAAAGGTGATCAGATTATTACTGATGGACAACTCAAGGTACGAGATGGCATGGCAGTGAATGTGCAAGGTGCCATACAAGTGGCAACCAAATCACGGCCCACGGCTTGAGTATAGCAATCCTTGGTACAGGACAAACATTGACTGGCAGATGATGGCGCAAAAAAACGTGCCGTGCCGCCCTACTAATATTATAGAGACATCACCGTGAATTTAACGACATTTTGCATACGACGTCCCGCATTCACCACTGTTATCAGTCTGGTGATGATGATCATTGGCATCATCGCATGGATGCAATTACCGGTGCGCTGGATCCCTAATGTCTCTCCCCCTGAAGTGAGTATTACCACGATTTATCCCGGTGCAAATGCGAACCTTGTCGAGGAAGATATCACTAAAAAAATCGAAGAGTCCCTCTCAGGGATTAATGGTATTGATACCTTGAGCTCTAATTCGCGCCAAGGCAATAGTCAAATCAACCTTTCGTTCAAACTTGGCACCAATATGGATGCCGCAGTTCAAGATGTTCGCAGTGGCGTGGAGCGTGTCCGTGGCATGTTACCAAGGGATGCGTCGGTGCCGATTGTGATGAAAGCTGACCCAAATACCTCCGCTATGATGTATCTCATTTTTTCTCATCCAGGCTATTCGTCACGTGAGTTGAGTGATTATGTTACAAAATTTGTGGTGCCTACATTGGAAACGATTGATGGTATCGGCAGTGTGGTGGTGTTTGGTAAACATACGACAGCATTGCGCGTATCATTAGATCCAGCGAAAATGTCAGCAGCCAAGGTCACAACAGACGATGTCTCGCGTTTGTTGCGTGATGAAAATATGTCAGTCCCCAGCGGACAAATTGCTGGTACCGATAGGCAATACAGCATTATTGCGGATGCCTCACTCAAGAATGCCCAAGAAGTGAATGATTTGATCATACGCTCGGATCACGAACATGTGATTCGTATCAGAGACATCGCTGACGCGAAATTTGAAGCACGAAACAAAGAATCATCGCTTAGAGCGAATGGTCAGACAGCAGTTGCCATTGGCATTATTCCACAATCCACCGCTAATCCATTAGATGTAGAAAAAAGTGTGCAAACGACGCTGATAAGTTTAAAACACAGCTTAGCAGCAGGGATGAAGGCAGAAGTAGTGTTTAATCAGGCGGATTACATCCGCGCCTCTATTGCAAGTGTGTATGAATCATTATTTGAAGCCATACTTTTTGTATGGTTGGTCATCTTAGCTTTTTTATGTAGTTTCCGCGCAACAATCATTCCGATTATGACCATTCCAGTGTGCTTGATTAGTACCTTGGCGTTGGTCTACTTTTTCAATTTCTCCATCAATACGATCACGTTAATGGCTTTTGTTTTGGCCATCGGCTTGGTAGTCGATGATGCGATTGTCATGTTAGAGAATATCAATCGTTATATTGAGCATGGCATGTCACCCTTTGATGCGGCAATAAAAGGCGCGCGTGAAATCATTTTTCCCATCATCGCGATGACGCTGACCCTCACTGCTGTGTACACGCCTATTGCGTTTACCTCGGGCCTCTTGGGCGTGCTTTTCAAAGAATTTACTTTTACCCTAGCTGGTGCAGTCATTATCTCAGGATTCATTGCCTTGACCTTAACGCCGATGATGTGCGCACGTATTCTGCGGCCGCGTCATGCGCACAATCGTTATGAGCAATGGTTTGCGCGCCGACTGCAGTCTTGGCAACATGGTTATCAATCCATATTACGTTGGATATTAGTCAGACGTGGCTGGGTGGTGTTGATGTTACTGGTGATTGGTGCGATTGGCTTTAGTACCTTCAAGTTTTTACCCACCGAGTTGGCACCCGCGGAAGACATGAATCAATTGAATGCGTACATCTCTGCACCTCATGGTGCTAGTTATCGTTATACCAACGGCTACGCCGAGCGTATGGAAGCGATGTATAAGGATTTTCCGGATGTGGAGAGTTATCTCAGTCAAGTGGGGGGCTATAAGCCTAATCATGGCTGGCAGCTATTAAAATTGAAACCTAAAGGCGCGCGTCAACTCAATTTGGATACATTGCTGGCAAAATTGAATGAGCGCGTCAGCACTTTAGCAGGTGTGCGCGTGTATGTGTTTAGGCCGCAGCCAGCGCTGGCCGAGTTTGCGGGCAGTGATGCTGGCGACAGCGTGGGGTTAGTCTTGATGACCTCAAGTGATTATCTGCGCTTACAACAAGTCACTGCTACCTTAATGGACGCTATCAAGCAAATACCGGGGGTGGTGAATGTGAACAATCGCTTGAAATGGAATGCGGCACAATTCAATGTCACGATTGATCGCGAACGTGCAGCAGATTTAGGTGTGCCGATGGCCAATATCACTGACACATTATCGACGTTGTTAGCGGGTAGAGAAATTGGTAAGGTGGATGATGCTGATGTCATTGTGCAAATGCGTGAATCTGCACTGAGTGATCCTAATATTTTTGCGCAGCTCACGACGCGTGGACGTGCAGGCAATATGGTGCCTTTATCACAACTACTGCATGTGAATGAAATCTCAGCGCCTGAATCATTCCAACATTTCGATAGATTGCGTTCTGACACCATTTTTATGACTTTAGCACCAGGATTGAGTATTGCCGAAGCTGTGCAACACTTGCGTACGATCATACAAGCGCATTTACCAGACGATATCAAATATACTTTCACTGGTGAGGCCAAGAGTTTTCTTGAGTCCAATGGCAAAACGATAGGTACTTTCTTGCTCTCGTTGATTTTCATTTATTTAGTGTTAGTGGCGCAATTTGAGAGTTTCATTGATCCATTGGTGATTCTGTTGACTGTGCCATTTGCTATCGTGGGCGCGATGTTAACGCTCAAAGTCTTCGGCGGCACGCTCAACATTTATAGTAACATCGGTTTGATCACGTTGGTGGGCTTGATTGCTAAGCACGGAATTTTGATCACCGATTTTGCGAATCGCTTACGAGAAGCAGGCAAATCCATTCATGATGCGGTGATTGAAGCCGCGCTCTTAAGGTTGCGTCCCATTCTCATGACCACGGCGGCCATGGTATTGGGTTCATTGCCGCTGGCATTTGCTTTTGGTCCCGGTGCTGAGAGTCGGCAGCAAATTGGCTTAGTCATTGCCGGTGGCGTTCTCTTTGGCACATTTTTCTCTCTGATCGTAGTGCCGGTTGCGTATACTTATTTAGCGCCATTTAAATTAAAAGCGGTACCTGCGGTGGATAGTGCATCCGAAGATGACCGTGTTGTAGAACTTTCTTGAAGGAATGCTTATGCAATTTTTACTCGAATTTTTACCCGTATTGTTGTTTTTTCTCGCGTTTAAATTTTACAACATTTATGTTGCAACGGTCGTAGGTATTGTGGCTACCTCATTACAAGTAGTGATATCGCGCTGGCTACGTGGCGTTTGGGATAACAAGCAATTGGTGACAATGGGTGTGTTTGTCTTCTTTGGTAGTCTGACCCTGTATTTTCACAATCCCATTTTTGTGAAATGGAAGCCTACTATCGTTTTCTGGGTGTTCGCTATCATTATTCTTGGCAGTCATTTTTTGACGCAGCGGCCATTATCGCAACGTTTGATGGGTCATATACTCGAAGAAAAAGGTGTCATTCCTACTTATGTTTGGCGACGCGTTAATTTACTTTGGGCTGCTTTTTTTACGGTGCTTGGTGCGATCAATCTTTACATTGCATACAATTTTAGTAATGACACATGGGTAAATTTCAAATTTTATGGTATTACCGGTGCACTACTTTTCTTAAGCCTGTTGCAGGCTTTCTATTTAATGCAATACATGGATGAGCATAAGCAATGAATGCGGCCGAAAAACTAGCATTGATCGAAGCGCGCTTACGCACCGCATTTCAGCCGAGCTATTTAGATGTGCGCGATGACAGTGACCAGCATGTAGGACATGCCGGCCATCAAGGTGGTGGGCGCCATTTTTCCATCGCGATTGCGGCGACGCATTTCCAGCATCAAACACGTATCGCGGCACATCGTGAGATTTATGCTCTCTTCACGGATTTAATGCCAGAGGACATACACGCATTGCGTATCAGTATCCTATCGACCGCGCCAGACGATCAGTCTGGCGTGTGAGTACAGCAAGCTGATCACCTAAGCTACCAATTCTTTGCTTCTTTCGTGCCGTTCCCGTGGCCGGTCTTTGTTCACGAGTTACGGATTCCCGGTTTACACGCTTCGCGCTTCACCCAGGCTACTATGCGCTTTACCCTGTTGACTCAAAAAAACAGTTGTATTTAATATATTCTTAAGTATGGTTTGGTAATCTCACTATTCTAAAAATAACAATAGAAGATGAGAATCCACCTATGGAGTCGCGTTCAAACTATATCTCTGTACCAACAAGCACGCAACCAACAAGCACGCAACCAACAAGCACGCAACCAACAAGCACGCAACCAAAAAGCACGCAACCAACAAGCACGCAACCAGCAAACTTGCAACCAACAATCAAATTTATCGAGGATCATGTTAAGCAATTGCTTGATGAGCGTCAATTTCTTAACAATGCAGCGGACCAAAAGATAACGCCGGATGAATTGATGGCTTATTTAGAACGAATCTTGAATGTGAATATTTTCAAAGTACTCACAGGTAAACCGCAGTTTGATTGGGCGATTTTCAAAACTCGAGTTATAGAGGAACTAAAAAAAACGCTTAGTGATGAAGTGAAAAGTGCATTGAAATTAAAGTTAAGTCTCTCGAAGATAGATCCTAGTAAAATTGAGGAGCTTACTGATAAATTATTTCTTATTGAAATAGATCGTGATCATAAAAAAAGTCTAAAAAATATATTTAATATAAAAGGCCCACTTACTGCTCAGTATGCCTATATTGATGTAAATTTTTATGCGCAGGTAATTCTTCTGATATCAGCACAATTACCCGAGGCGTTTCATGAATGTCGACATTATTTCTCCACTTATACAACGCGCAAAGATCAGTTTAGTGTGAATGTTTCTTATAATGAAAAACAACATTTCAAAGATATAAAGAAAGAGATCGCTCGACTTGATCCGGCATCACACCGAGAAAAATCTCAAATCCTGCGTCAACAGTTTGATGCTATGCAGAAATTGTATGACCAATTTGTGAAGGGTGCTATCGATGACAAGTCCGAAGAGGACGTTAATACAATTAAGTGTTGTCTCAGATTACACAATGAGGGTAAGGCCTATTTACAGGCATTAGCTGCTTATTTGGATGCCCATAAATTGTATAGTCAGATTGGATCTGTCATGCGCAAAAGCATTCAACTGCGCCAGCAGCAATGTGAGTACTTGATGCAACTAACTAATCGTGTCGACTTACGATTGAAATTAGAGAATCATCTTAATTCGTTAAGTGTGCTTTGTGATGAACACTGGCCTATAAGTATGACTGATCAATATCAATCTGTAGAGCAGGTGAAAGCAAGTCAAGCAGCATGCGAAGAAATGCTAACAACAATTTCCATATCATTGAATGAAGTGTCTAGAAAGCTTGAAAGTGCTATAGAACAACGTGAGGCTCACAAAAACGTAACCATTGAGGGTTTGACTACAGAATATGCTCAATTTACTTTATTCAAAAAAATGCAATTAGAGGAATACAAAAAAACGGTGGCTCAGTATCAGGAAATTAAATTGACAAACAAAGCAGTGACGAATACCAGTATTCAAAACTCACCTGCACAACAAGACGTGATGGTGTATTTTATGGATCAATGGGTGAAATCACAAATAAACAATCTGAGTAATGCACATTTACTTACCTTACGTAACATTCTAGCATGTATCGAAGGACCGCGTTATGAGCAAGTCTGTACGTTGATTGAATATTTACAAGGGACAGTCACACAAAACGGCACCTCTCATGCGGCAATCACTATACCCAAATTAATTATTACTGCGCCAGCACAGAGTGATCCTAATTTGACGGTGTCAGACGCATTCACAGTGAAGGGTGGTTTCTATCGACCACACGGTGGTGATCATAGCGGTAAATTACCTAAAAATGATTTAGAATTGTTAGCCAAAACGTTTGAAGAAGCTGGGATCACGCTTGAGATGCTTGATACTTTAGAGCAGGAAGCACAGCAAGTCATTGTAGATTCGGATTCTATTGATGAGAAAAGTAAGCATCAGCTCAGTCAATAAGTTTTTTTGACTTTGGCTAAAAATCTTTGTTACAGGCGGAGATTGAACGCCACCTGTAACTTACGCAACTAAACCGGCTCCATCTGTGATGGTCGCGGTATTAGACCTCTAAGGAATTTATGATAACAATGTAAGCTAGCTACAAACGCAACGTTGCGAGTCATTAATATTTGCTGAAAATTTGACCTGAACTCATTTCATCCTATAATGTGCCACGTTAGTTTCAATGTGTTCACTTTATAAGGATGTTAATCATGTTACGTGTGTTACTTCTCATATTCGCATCACTCGCTAGTCTTCACTCCTATGCACAACCAGCCGCAAGCGCCAGTGTGGATCGCGTGATTTATATCACGATTGATGGTGTACGTTGGCAAGATGTTTTTGAAAATCACGCTTATCTAAATCATTTTTGGCATCATTATGCCAAGTTAGGGACATTTTATGGCGCGCCAAATAGCCATAGCCTAATGGAAGTAGCATCTATCCCTGTCAGTTTGCCCTCCTATCAAAGTCAACTAGCGGGTGTGGTACAACCCTGCGATGGCAATGATTGTGGTCGCATTAAAACGCGTACCTTTGCTGAATCTTTCATAGATAAAGGGATGGCGAAAAAAGATGTCGCTGTTTTTTCTAACTGGCACAAAATCAAATATGCGGCTGAATCTCGCCCCAATACCATTTATACGAATATTGGTAATGAATTTGCTTACAATCCGCTGACAGGTAAACCAGATGACGAAATGGCACGGATCAACAAACTGCAAATACATGACCATCCTAAAGATAATGATCGCTTCGACAAATATACTTTCGCACAAGCGATGCATTATTGGCGTAAGTTCCAACCACGTTTTATGTGGATGTCTTTTGGGGATGCGGATGTAGCGGCGCACGCAGGCAATTTAGCTTTGTATAGACGTAGCATTGCACAATACGATAAATTTTTCGATGAATTGTTCCAAACCTTAAAACAAATGAAGTGTGATCATCGTACGTTGGTGATTATCACGACAGATCATGGCCGTGGTAATGGTCATCACTGGACCGATCATGGCACACGTTTCCCTGAGGCGAAACGTACTTGGGCGTTTGTGATGAATGGTAGTTTAATACCGATGAAGCGTGACCCACAGGTGAGCCGTTATAGTACCTTGTCTATACGACCTACGATCGAAGCAGTGTTGCGCTAATTAGTTATTAGAGGATGCACTAAGCCAAGATGTCATACGCATCCTTCATTTAAGATACCGTTTTGTTGACAATTGATATAAAAAACACAAAAATATTTTTTGTGTATAAATTATCTAGCGTTCGGACACTTAACACCTATCACATGGAGCTTTAAATGAAATCTTCCCGCATTAAGAAAAAAGTACGCTTATCAGTAGGTCTATTGCTATTAACGAGTGTCGCAGCACATGCGATGCCTTATGGTGCACAAGGTCAGTTATATTTGGGTGCATTTGGTGGCGGTGGTTCATCCAACACCTTCCAAGCCAATCAATTTGCTACCGCTCTATTTACGGAAGCTTCTGGTGGTCCATTTGCAGTGAATGCATTTGGTCATGCTCAAAGTCATTCGGTTTGGTTGGCCGGTGGTCAAATGGGTTATCAAGTACCAGAGATTGTTGTGAACGCATTTTCCACCGCATTTGCGTTGGTACCCGCAGCTGAATTAGAAGGTTATTATCTGGGTAATGGCTCATATAAAGCAAATAATGTCAACAACACCACTAGATTACCGCAACACAAATTTAGAGTGACTTATCCACAGAGCACAGCTGTGTTTCTGACCAATGCGCAATTAGGTTTTAACTTACCTTATCTCTGCAGTTTCCATCCTTATTTGGGCTTGGGTATAGGGGGTGGCATACTTTCAATCTCTTCTGCTAAATCAGCACAAATTGCTCCCGCTGAACCAGGCATTAATCATTTCAATGCCAGGGCAAGTGATAGTGCACCCGCATTTGCTGGACAAGTGAAAGTGGGTTTGAGTTATGAGATAAGCAAATGTGCGAGCTTGTTCGCAGAGTACCGCTGGTTGTATCTCTCCAGTACTCATTATACTTTTGGTTCTACCGTGTATACCGGCCATGCCGTTACCACTAGTTGGCTGGTGAAGCTGGGCCATCAGGAATATAATATGGGTACGGTGGGGATTCGATTTAACATTTCTTAAGTACCACACAACTCCCGCCAAATATGCTTTTGGCGGGAGTTGCATGTTAAGCCACAAAATCTTTTTGATGTGTTTCCAATTGCTCGGCAGTCAATAAAAATACGCCACCACCACCCCGTTGGAAATCGAGCCAAGTGAAAGGGATGTGTGGGAATTTTTTGATGAGTGCTAGTTCGCTGTTGCCCACTTCCACTACCAAGATGCCATGTTTTTTCAAATAACGATGTGCTTCACGCAAGATGTGTAACACAATGTCTAAGCCTTCGTCGCCAGCGGCTAATGCCATTTTTGGTTCGTGTAAATATTCGCTGGGCAACGTGGCAATTTCTTCCGCGCTGACATAAGGTGGGTTGCTGACGATAATGTCATATTTTTTACGTGGTAGATGATTAAATAAATCGGATTCGTATAAGTGCACTTGATCTTCAAGGTCATGACGTAAGACGTTTATTTTTGCGACTGCTAGCGCATCATGGGAAATGTCACTGGCATCGACTTCCGCTTGAGGAAATGCTTTAGCGCATGCAATGGCGATGCAGCCGCTGCCGGTGCATAAATCAAGAATATCATTGACTTGATCTGGCTCAACCCAAGGCATGAATTGACCTTCAATGAGTTCCGCAATGGGCGAGCGTGGAATTAACACACGTTCATCAACATAAAAAGACAAGCCCGCAAACCATGCTTCATGGGTGAGGTAGGGGACGGGGATTTTTAACCGTACCCGCTTGTCAATGAGGTTTAATAACTCTGTGCATTCATCTTTGGTGAGATGTGCATCAAGAATCATGCGGCTGATGTTGTGTGGCAAATGCAGCGCGTGCAACACGAGGGCGACTGATTCATCCCAGGCATTATCTGTGCCATGGCCATAGTAAAGACCGGCTTCATTAAAACAACTGGTGGCAAAGCGAATATAATCGCGTATGGTTTTCAATTCTGTGAAATTGCTCATCGTTTTCTACATTTGTTAGAGGGGATGTGCTTGCTATTATGAAGCGATTTGTAAGCTACCTCAATGAAAATTCATTCAAGAGGACGTGCAACGTTAAAATACGCCCTATCACCACATAAAACTTCCCAAGCTTCACCAATCCTTATTAGAATAGCGCCTCCAAAACACTAATGAGGCTATGCGAGAGAATCCCATGGACATGCCACAAAAAATTCAAACCATCGTCAAAGAAGCTGACTGTTTATTTAGTTTTACTGAAGTTAATCAAGCACTTGACCGTATGGCGGTCGAAATTAGCCATGAATTGGCCGATAAAAACCCACTCATACTCTGTGTGATGACGGGGGCACTCATCATGACTGGGCATCTGGCCACACGCCTGCATTTCCCGCTGGAAATGGATTACATTCATGTGACACGTTACCGCGGTACCACACGTGGCGGTGATTTACATTGGCTGGTTGAGCCTCGACAATCTTTAAAAGATCGCACTATCCTGATTGTGGACGATATTTTTGATGGTGGTTTGACGCTGGCAGCTATCGTTGATTATTGCCAACAAGCGGGTGCGAAGGCGATTTACTCGGCAGTCATGGTGAGTAAAGAACGTGAACGCGAGCCAGGGGTTAATTTTGAACCTAATTTCGTTGGTGTTACTGCGGAAGACAAGTACCTCTTTGGATTTGGTTTGGATTATGAAGAATATTTGCGCAACATCCCGGGTATTTATGCGGTCCGTCAACCTGAATAATTCAACTGCACGAGTCGCACAAAGGATTTGTATCGTTCTAAAGCTGTCCTATAATGGTTAAGTTCAATCTGTGCATCCTCTCTGTGACGCATAGATAGACACATGAATGAGGTGATGCCACGGCATTGTCAGTGGTGTCATTGGTGGTGAGCGTATCCCTCGTGGGTCGCGTGGCCCAGCGTCGGCGCATCTATATACTTAGGCTAAGGAAATCTTATGACAGGATTGAGTTGGTTGTTAATTGGGATATTCACCTTTGGGGTGCTCGCATATCAACGCGCCTCATTAATCATTTGGACCATTGCTTTCACCTTATTGCTTGTCTTTATGAGCCATTTTCATGGCTTGACGGTGGGCAACCTCATCGCGTGGGTGGTTTTCCTTGTGCTCGCTGTGCCATTGAATGTGCCAAGCTTACGACGCCGTTTCTTAAGCAAACCACTTTTTGACTTCTATCAGAAAGTGATGCCAACCATGTCGCGTACGGAACGTGAAGCGATCTATGCAGGCACAGTGACTTGGGAGGGTGACTTATTTCGCGGTAATCCCAATTGGGAAAAATTACTGGCATTGCCCGCCGCAAAACTCAGCAATGAAGAACAAGCTTTTATCGATGGTCCTGTGGAAACACTCTGTCAAATGATCAATGACTGGGACATTACGCACAGCAATCAGGATTTACCGCCAGAAATATGGCGTTACCTCAAAGATCAAGGTTTCTTCGCGCTCATTATTCCTAAAGAATATGGGGGCAAAGCATTTTCTGCCTTTGCGCACTCGCAAATTTTGACAAAAGTCGGTGGCCGCAGTATCACCGCAGCGTCCACCGTCGCTGTTCCTAATTCTTTAGGCCCTGCAGAACTTTTATTACATTATGGGACCGAAGAACAAAAGCAATATTATCTGCCGCGCTTGGCACGTGGGGAAGAAATCCCGTGCTTTGCACTCACATCACCTGAGGCTGGTTCGGATGCAGGTTCCATGACGGATACGGGCATCGTATGTTGGGGTGAATTAAATGGTGTGAAAACACTGGGTATACGCTTAAATTTTGACAAGCGTTATATTACGCTCGCCCCCATCGCCACAGTCATCGGTTTGGCTTTCAAACTGTACGATCCTGATCATTTGCTAGGTGATAAAACTGATATTGGCATTACGTGTGCACTTATTCCTCGTGACACAGCAGGCATCACCATTGGTCGTCGTCACTTCCCTCTCGATAATCCTTTCCAAAATGGCCCGATTAAAGGTAAAGATGTGTTCATTCCCATTGATTGGATTATTGGTGGGCCAGCGCGGGCGGGCAAGGGCTGGGGAATGCTGATGGAATGTCTGGCTGCTGGTCGTGCTATCTCTTTGCCGGCGAATGCGCTCGGTGGGGCAAAAATGGTTGCTTATTCGACAGGCGCTTATGCGCGGATACGTAAACAATTCAATATGGCGATCGGTCGCTTTGAAGGGATTGAAGAACCTTTAGCTAGAATTGGCGTCAACACTTACATCATGGATGCGGCACGTTCATTCGTTGCTGCTGCCATCGATGCTGGGGAAAAACCATCAGTGGCCTCCGCTATCGTTAAATACCATGTGACTGAGATGGGACGCAAAGTTTCTTGTGATGGCATGGATATCCATGGGGGTAAGGGCATTTGTTTGGGGCCGAAGAATTATTTGGGTCGCAGCTACCAAGGCTCTCCTATTGCGATTACCGTAGAAGGTGCCAACATCCTGACGCGAAGCTTGATTATTTTTGGACAGGGCGTGATGCGTTGTCATCCTTATGTTTTTGCGGAACTAGAAGCCACCCGTCTCAAAGATCCCAAGGCAGCATTGGCGGCATTTGATGTGGCCGTGATGCAACACATTGG
This sequence comes from uncultured Coxiellaceae bacterium, assembly GCA_964648015.1. Classification (GTDB taxonomy): domain Bacteria; phylum Pseudomonadota; class Gammaproteobacteria; order DSM-16500; family DSM-16500; genus Aquicella. The sequence goes on along the minus strand of CAZYKO010000006.1, from coordinate 35,778 downwards.
GTTTGCGATTAGCAATGTCGTGCGTTCGTTTGTCTTGGGGCTTACAGGTGCGTTCATTGTGCGTGCACCGAAGGGCAAAACTAAACACTTTTTCCAAGAGGCCACCCGTTTTAGTGCTGCATTGGCGATGTTGACCGATGTGTCCATGTTGGTCATGGGTAGTAATTTGAAGCGTAAAGAAAGTATTTCGGGTCGCCTAGGCGATATCCTGAGTTATCTTTACTTACTCTCTGCAGTGCTCAAACAATATCATGATCAAGGACGTCCGGTGGAAGATTTACCATTGGTGCGTTATGCAGCCTATCATTGTTTATTTGAAACACAGGAACGCTTTGACGAAATATTAAAAAACTTCCCTAATCGCTGGTTAGCTATTTTGCTACGCGCGCTTATCTTCCCATTAGGGATGCGCTTCTCTAAGGCCAAAGATCGTTTTAATCGTAAGATTGTTGAATTATTGATCTCACCTACTGAGTCACGCGCACGCTTGTGCGCTGGTGCTTTTTTGACAGCGGTACCGGGCAATGCGCTAGCCGATTTACAAGACGCTTTGATTAAAACCATCGCGACTGAGTCAATTGAAAAAACCATTAAAACAGCAGCGAAGGAAGGGGTGATCGCGGGTTACGATTTGCGACAGCAAGCGCAAGCCGCACGCGACCAACATGTGATCAGCGAAGATGAGTATCAACAATTTATGCAAGCTTATGAAGCACGTATGAAAGTGATTGCGGTGGATGATTTTGATGCAAAAGAATTGGTGCGACGTGAGACGACGTCGACATTGCTTCGTGAGGTGCATCAGGAAAACAAATCGATCAATTCGCAAACATGAAGACATAAAAACAAAAGACGGGCACGAGAGAAACGGCACCCCTCGAGACGGCGTTACACGCCGCATCGAGGGCGAACGGGTTTTGAAAGTGCCCACCATGAACACATGAAGACATAAAAACAAAAGACGGGCACGGGTACGGGCACGAGAGAGACGGCACCCTTCGAGGGGTGAGTCCGTCTCTGCGCCTGTCATAGCGAGGAGCCCGTAGGGCGACGTGGCTATCCACATCGCGTGGTCAGCAACCCTAGGTTGCCATTCGTATAGAGTGATGATGATAACACGCAAAGTCACCATCGCGGGTTTGTGGGCATAAAAGATGGATGTCGTCTCTAAAGGTACAAAGCTTAAGGAATGTATTTTTTAAGCTCAATGCCTGGTGATATTTGCGCATAGTTTGTCCTATAGTAAATAATTTAGTTTAATTTGTTGCAAAAAATATAGGCCGTGTACTATAGTGAAAAAGTTTTAATAAAGTTTCATCTTTGTGCTCATGTGTGCTGATACTAAAAATAATAATAGAAGAGGTGCCCAATGCCGTCAGTTAATGAAATTCAAGACCAGCTCAAGACTATCGAATTAAAATGCATCACCGACGCTATTACGAATTTGCGTGAAAATCGCCTCGATGATGAAGCTGCGGCATTAGAAACATTGATCCCGCTGATTAGTAGTGAGGATTTTGAACCACGACTCATTCAGCAGCACATTACTAAGATGAGAGAAAGGCATGCGGCCAAACCGGCACTCATCAGTGTATTAGATTATTATGAAAAGGGTTTACGACCCGTTTTAGTTTCAATCATGCAAGCAATGCCTTCAGAGACGCAACTTGCTGCATTAAAACAACTCGAGAAAGACCAGCTTAGCTTACAAAAGACAGTAAGCGCTCAAATTAAAAAGGTAGGCAATCTACCGCTGACCAATATCAATGCAGTTATCGCTGCGGCAGATGACATGAAATTACTACAGTACAGCCGACATCAACCTGCTGTGACTGAACTTCGCGAAAAAATTATTAGCCTTAACATCGCAATACAAGCTAAGAGTGCTCAATTGGGATCATCACAAAATGAGATTGACCTGTCCAAAGTGATCACCCCCGCGAGCGCGTTGGATGGCGATAGTCTTAAGCTTGCTAAAGATGAATTGCAGACATATAACGAAAAATTAGCGCAACAAATTGAAGCAATTCAACATTTGGTGCTCGAAAGCCAAGTTTTGCAGCAATCAGCGTCGGTACTGGCGGAAGAAACAACGAAGGTAAATGGCGACCTTGAGTGTGTCACGAAACATAATCAAGAAACACTGGACGCAAAACTTCCATCACTGAGTGAGCAATATTTTACGAGTACATTAAATGAACATAAAAAACTACTCGAACGTCGTGCTACATTAGTACTATCATCACTACTGCCAAATGAAGAACAAGCAATTTCTACCATCAAAGGTCTCTCCGTTAACACATCAGAAGCGGAATTGCGCGCACTGTTTCAATCCATCAAGCAAGACAGTATTAACGTGTATAATAATAAGCTGAACCAAATTAAGAATGGTTTAACGCAGGTAAGTACTGCGGTGCAGACGTGCCAAGAAAATATACAAGAAACCGTTAAGCAAGATGCGGTCAAATTGCGCGATGCTTATTTAGCAGATTCACAGTATTATAATCCAGCGAGCAAACCAACAATCAAAACAATCGTTGACATCACCTCATTGGGTAATCAAATTACAACTTACCAAAAGCAGCTTGAAGCGCGACAAGTCGCTGTCAAAGAAGCGTTAGAATCTTATAATCAACGCGAAGCAAAGCTTGCCATTGATGCCAAAGTGGGCGAGTTGTTTAATCAACTGTGCAAACAAAACCAACTCAACATGCACAAGATTCATCACGTGTTGCTACCCAATTTCAATGATGAAGTTAAAGTCGCGTTAGTAAATGCTAATATCACTGAACTGAACGATGAAGCGCGTAAGATTTTTCAGAAGACGTATACGCGTTTTGTGGCAGTGAGTGAGATCGTTCATGCTGTGGGCATGTACAATGCACACCTCAAGCAACACCGACATTATGACACTGAAGCGAAAAAAGCCAGTGCCCCTGGCTTTAGCCTGCCAGCCGTCGGTAAGAAGGTGACGCTTGCACATAAAATCAAAGCGAATGAAGATTTGTATGACAATTTTATCACTGCGTTGGAGACTAAAGGATCGGTGCATGCCATTCAGACGATTGCTACCGAGCTTAAACAACCGCAGGTGCAGCATACGCTGCGTGCACACAGGGATAACTTCGGTACGCGTTTGATTAAAGCGATCACTTTTGTGGTGCGCGCCGTCGACGCATGTCTCTTTGGTCGCGGGGGTGTCACTTTCTACAAGCCGAATAGTCAAGTGTTAGTAGAAAGATTAGAAAAAAAGATCGAGACCTACAACCAACCAGCTAGGCAATTCTAACAGACTCTCCTATAATCAGTGAGAATGAACGGCGGCTTGGTCCGCCGTTTCTATTTCTTGATGATAGGTGATGCATGGCCATAGCCACAACAAGCGAACTTAAACATACGAGCATCTTTGGTTATTTGCTGGTACTGACGTTTTTTTTCGTGTTGTTAGAACTCAGTTTCTCCATCCAGACCAATGGATTTGAGTTCTCCGATATTCGTCTCATCACACATGCGCTCACTATTCCACCAACGATTATCCCTGGCATTATCTTTTTCATCCTAGCGCAACTGATGTTACATCTGGTTTTTTGCGTAGCGGTAACGTTAGTCACCATTGCTATTGCGAGGTTGTTACATTTAACGCCGAATCGAACCCTGTATTTGGGTGTTGGTACGTGGGTTTTAGCCGTCTTGACCGTATTCGTGGCCAATCAGTGTTACTTTCCCAATTCCAAATTTGCCGAACTGACGGCAATCCTATTACCGAGTCACCGTTGGGCAAAATTAACCCTGATCATTTTATTGATGATTTGTACCAATCTTTTAATCTTAGCATTGGTGGGTTTACTGGATCGCGTTCGTCGTCGCCAGCATCGGTGGTTACTAGCACTGCTAGCAGTATTGGTACCATTGTCTGTGTTGCTGTCACACCCATTACATCGACACCATCCACGCGCCTTAGCCATGGGGAAGGCGGATAAACCCAATGTGATTTTGATTGGTATCGATTCTTTACGACCGGATTTCTTGAGTTTTTTCGGCAATGAAACCATGACACCGTGGTTTGACCGTTTTTTGAATGACGCCACGGTCTTCAGTGAAACGGTAACACCACTCGCGCGTACTTTTCCCTCTTGGTCGAGCATACTAACTGGCGCCTATCCGCGACAGAATGGGGTGCGCTTCAATTTAGCACAACAGCAAGACTTGAATTTCAGTCATAGTCTCCCAATGATTTTACGTGCACATGGTTATGCGACGGTTTTTGCGACGGATGAAACGCGCTTTAGCAATATCGATAAAAACTTTGGCTATGATCAAATTATTACGCCACCGATGGGCTTGAATGACTTCCTCATCGGGACGTTCAATGATTTTCCTCTATCCAATTTATTGGTCAATACACGTGTCGGTCAGTGGTTATTTCCACATAGTTATGCCAATCGGCCGGTGTATGTTACCTATGAACCTGATAGTTTTATTCATTTACTCACACCTGCTTTGCAACAAAAAAGAGATCAGCCACTCTTTTTGACCGTGCATTTTTGTTTAACCCATCATCCTTATTTATGGGCCGGGTTGGCGGCAAATCGTTATGGCATTCGCGAACGCTATGAAGCGAGTGTGAAGCGTGTTGATAAACAAATACAATCATTTTTCACATTACTGAAGCGTTATCATTATTTAGATAATGCGATTGTGGTGTTGTTGTCTGATCATGGGGAAGCTTTAGAGTTGCCTGGGGATCGTATTACCGAATCCGAAAACTTTTTACGCTCACGGCAATCGCCATCGGTACCAAAGTTTTATCCGCCAAGTGCCGCCCATGAACATGTGAATCAATCAGCAGGTCATGGGACGGATGTCTTAGGGTTATCACAATATCACACCTTGTTAGCCTTTAAATCTTATGGGCAACATTGGCAAAAAGCTGGTGTCCATACCGGTGTGGTTTCTTTGTTAGATATCAAACCCACTGTATTAGAGATATTGGGTATTCAAGAGGCAAGTTTGCATGAATTATATGCTGGTAAATCTCTACTCGGGGTGTTGCGAGGAGAACAAGCGCGTGTTCAAGATCACCAACATATTTTTTTAGAAAGTGATTTCTCACCTGAGGCCATCCGCACAGTTTATCCAGAAATGCGTCAGGTCATGTTAGAGGGTTTAGATTTGTTTCAAATCGATCCTGTGACCACGCGATTGACGGTGAAGCAACACATGGGTGCCATGATCATTCATAGTAAACAGTATGCGGATATTTATGATGATTGGATTCTTGCCCTCTATCCACAAGCGCAAGCCGTGAGAATGCCGATTTTAGTGAATTTGCGTACAGGTGTTTGGACCAATGATTTAACCTCACAATTTGCACGTCATTCACCCGCGGCAAAAATGCTCGTCGCACTCAAAGATTTTTATGGTGAAGAACTTGTTCACCATTGAGTGTGATGGCATTTCACCGCTGCAAACACGCGAGAATGTATGTCTTTTTTTTCTGAAATGACATATTTGCATAAAATGCAATCACTGTTTACAGTTAACGCTATGAATAATAGATAAATATTACTTATGTATATAAAATGTTCTCTACACCTAACACTATGATTCATAGGAGAGTAAGTGCGTTTTTAATGGTTTACTCACAGACTTATCCACAGAAACTGTGAGTAACTTTTTAGTTGCAGGGCTTGAGCACCAGTTTGTTGTTGAGTAAAGTTCACTCATCATATGCGCGGTGATTAGGATTATGACATCGGTTAAAAATTTGCTACAGTGATGACAATAGTCGATGCGCTTTAACGCGATGCACATCCATCTAGATCTTGAGTGAGACGTTTGCAGGATTCGCTAACATACCACATTAAGCGTGCTAGCGCGTGGGACCCACGGAGGCTTATTGAAGACTTGGTATCAGCGTTTTAGACTAACAAAGGATTTAAGCGTAAAAAAACCTATTGGGAAATAAAGTTCAATGGAAATGTTCTTCATGCTGTTAGCTGTGTCAACTACGATCTTCCTTTTGATGATAGGTACAGAGTTTTTTGTAGGATTCAATCTTATCAAGTCGCTCTCACAGCAACCGATAGTCCCACCTGAGCGTTTACCCAAGATTTCCATTATCTTGAGCGCGTTAAATGAGGAGAAAGAAATAGCCGCAACATTGGCATCCTTATTGCGATTGGATTATCCGCACTTTGAAGTCATCGCGATTGACGATCGTTCAACCGATGGCACCGCACAAATATTAGATCAGATGCATGAGCAAGATGCACGACTGCGCGTGTTGCATCTGCAGCAACTGCCACCGGGATGGTTTGGAAAAAATCATGCCCTCTATGTGGCATCACAACAAGCGGTCGGTGATTGGTTGTTGTTTACCGATGCTGATGTGATGATGAAAGGGGATGTATTGGTTAAAGCGATGAGCTACGCCCTTAACAATCAATTGGATCATGTGACCTTGCAAGAGTGTCACACGCATCAATCGATAGGACTCAATATGTTGTTATTAGGTCATTACATTTCCTATTCTCTGGTGATGCGTCCCTGGCGAGTGCGTTATGCGATGAGTAAAAAGTCTCTCGGTCATGGTGCTTTCAACCTTGTCCGCAAAGATGCCTATAAGAACTGCGGTGGACATGCTGAAATTGCTATGGAATGTTTAGATGATCTCAAATTAGGTGAGTTACTCAAAAGGAATGGTTATAAGCAAGATATTGTTGATGGTAAAGATTATGTGGTGCGTCCTTGGTATACCTCATTGAGTGATATGATTAAGGGCTGGGAGAAAAATGGTTTTGCTTTTTATGATTATCGCTTGGCACCCCTGTTGCGAGATGTGGTGTTCGCGCTCTTATTCTTCTATACACCTGTCATTGGCATTTTTTTGTGTCACGGCATCACTCGCTACTTAAATTTGCTCAATCTTTTCTTGCTCATTTTACTTAGTGCTTTTGTCGCTAAACAATATCGTTTGGCTAAACGCTATGCACTTCTCTATCCATTCTCTATTGGTTTACTCATGTACACTGTTCTCCATTCGACGATGGCGATCTATAAAAATAAGGGCGTCGTTTGGCGCGGTACGCACTACTCATTGGCATTGTTGAAAAACAAAAAACTACAAGCAGCGCTTAAACGTTAACGACGCTAAAAAAATGCTATCGCTGCACAGCAGAAGTCGCTATACTTTTTCGCGTTTGACGTATCAATCAAGAAAGCATTTTGCCCATAGCAACCTGCTTGTGGTGAGAGGTGCTGTCACCGGCACATATTTTTCTCCTACTTGATAAGCACGTCTTTGGTACATAGCTTGAGTTCCTCTCAAATGACAAGGAATGAATCAGTATGGATTTGGCTAATGTCATTAGCATTTTAATTATCGTTGGTTTGGTATTAACTGCTACCTTTTATCGTTTTGCTATCAAAACTTGGACCATCTGTATCGGTGTGGCGCTCATTTTACTGACGCTTTTTAGCCATACAGCGTGGTGGTTGTTGTTCATTCTCTGGGTCCCTTTTCTGCTTATCGCCGGTATTGCTAATTTTCCGGCTTATCGCCAACGTTATTTGTTGGTACCAGCATTGAAACGTCTTAAAACGCAATTACCCACCATTAGTCGTACTGAACGCGATGCGATTGAAGCGGGGAATGTCTGGTGGGAAAAAGAATTATTCAGCGGCGAACCTGATTGGCAGCAACTTTTTGCTATCGCCAAACCAAGTTTGACGCAAGAAGAGCTGAGTTTTTTGAATAATCAGGTGGAAGCACTCTGTCTGATGCTAAATGATTGGGACATCGTGACTAAAGATCACGACTTACCACCTGAGGTATGGGCCTATCTTAAAAAAGAAAAATTCTTTGGCTTGTGCATTCCTAAAGCGTATGGCGGATTAGGTTTCTCCGCGCTCGCGCATTCAACCATCGTCATTAAAATCGCCAGCAGTAGTGTCAGTGCGGCGGTAAATACGATGGTGCCTAATTCACTTGGGCCAGCAGAGTTAATTATGCATTACGGCACCGATGAGCAAAAAAACCACTATTTACCACGCCTGGCCAACGGCTTAGACGTACCGTGTTTTGCATTAACCTCACCGGAAGCAGGCAGTGATGCTGGGGCTATGCCTGATACGGGTATCATTTGTAGGCGTGAATTTGAAGGTAAAGAAGTGTTAGGCATTTGTTTGAACTTCGATAAACGCTATATTACGCTTGCACCCGTGGCAAGCGTGATTGGTTTGGCCGTGCATCTCTATGACCCTGATCATTTGATTGGGGATCAAACCGATGTAGGTATCACCTTGTGTTTAATTCCTCGTAATCATCCTGGTGTTGAAATTGGTGCCCGTCACTTACCCATGCAGTTAGCTTTCATGAATGGTCCTATCCGTGGTAAAGATGTTTTCATTCCCATGGATTGGATTATTGGTGGTCCGGAAAAAGCGGGCGAGGGTTGGCGCATGTTAATGGAATGTCTCTCGATAGGGCGTTCGATTTCATTACCCGCGCTATCAACAGCTTGTGGTAAGGGTGCTTATCGATTTACCAGTGCTTATGCAACAGTGCGTAATCAATTTAATACGCCGATTGCATCGTTCGAGGGCATTGAAGAAGCATTAGCGGTGATTGCTGGTTTTACGTATATGCTGGAAGCATCTAGGATCATGACGGCGGGTGCAGTGGATATGAAAATCAAACCAGCCATTGCGTCTGCGATTGCTAAATATCATATGACGGAATTGTCACGTAAAGTCGTTGATCATGCGATGGATATTCATGCTGGTCATGCAATCCAGTCAGGACCGCGTAATATTATTGCCAATGTTTATGCCGCGGTACCCATTAGCATTACTGTCGAGGGCGCAAACATTTTAACGCGTAACCTCATCATCTTTGGTCAGGGTGCCATACGCTGTCATCCTTACTTACTCAAAGAAGTTGAGTTAATTAGTGCTGATACCACCGATGTGCCGGCATTAGACCAAGTCTTGATGTCACATGTAGGGTTTTTTGTACGCAACTTCTTAAGAACGTTTGCTTATGGCTTGTCAGGTGGTCTCTTTATTCACGCCACGCTACGTGATAAGCGCCTCAAAAAATTGCAACGTCAGTTGACACGCATGAGTGCGGCACTTGCCTTGTTGGCAGATACGAGTTTAATCCTCTTAGGGGGTTCATTGAAGCGACGTGAACGTATTTCTGCACGTTTAGGCGATATGTTAAGCCAACTCTATATCGCCTCTGCCGTATTGAAATATTATGTGGATCAAGGTCAACCCAAAGAAGATGTGGATACGGTTGCTTGGGCATTACAGTATTGTCTTTTCAAAATTCAAACGGCTGCCACAGAGATTTGTCAAAACTTCCCTAAACGTTTCCTGGGTCATTGTTTGAATTGGATCATCTTTCCTTGGGGTTATGCTTATCAGTCCCCATCGGATCAGTTATCCAAAAAAGTGGTCGCACCGATGTTGCAAGCGAGCGCATTACGCGAACGTTTGACGGAACATTGTTTTGCGGGCGCGTCATCTGATGACTTACGTTGTCGCTTGGAGAAAGCGTTTGCGACAGTAGGAAAAGTAGATCCCTTGTTCAAAAAATTACGTAAAATTGTGAAGACGCAGGGTTGGCAACATTTAACTTTCGACGATCGAGTGCGTGAGGCAGTAGCGCTACAAGCACTGACGGCGGCCGAAGCACAACAATTGACCGAGTATAATGCGTTGAAAAACGAAATAATTAAAGTGGATGAATTTTCGTTTGATTTAGAAACCGTATTAACGTAGTTGTTCTAGATGGTGAGGCAAAGGATCGCTGTCTTACCATCTTTAAGTACCTAACGATAAGGATTAAATAAATGAACGCAGAAACCACCCCCATATTGCGTGACGTCTATATTGTTGATGGCGCGCGTGCACCTTTTCTCAAGGCTAAGGGTAAACCTGGCCCATTTTCCGCCTCTGATCTTGCCGTGAAGGTCGGTCGAGAATTATTGGAGCGGCAGAATTTTAGTGCTGAAGATTTAGATGAAGTCATCATTGGCTGTATGATGCCAAGTCAAGATGAAGCGAATATTGCACGAGTGATTGCTCTGCGTCTAGGTTGTGGTAATGCAATGCCTGCGTTTACGGTGCAACGTAATTGCGCCTCCGGTATGCAAGCGATAGATTGTGCTGTCAATGACATCGCCAGTGGTAAACACGATTTAGTCTTGGCGGGTGGCACAGAAGTCATGAGCCGTTCGCCATTACTTTATAATGAGCAAATGGTGAATTGGCTGGCTGATCTCAATCTTGCTAAGACTTGGCAAGAAAAATTGAAAACTTGGTTCAAGTTTAGGCCTTCACATATGCGACCGATCATCGCGTTGCTACGGGGTCTCACCGATCCTCTCGTCAATTTGAATATGGGGCAAACAGCGGAAAATTTGGCGTATCGATTTAATATTTCGCGTACGGAGATGGATGAATTTGCGTTGGAAAGCCATCAACGTGCAGCAGCAGCCCAAGACGAGAATAAACTCGCTGAAGTGCAAACCACCTACGATAATCAGGGTGAGTTTTATCAAGCGGATGATGGTGTGCGTCGTGATAGTGCGATGGAAAAGCTCGCTAAATTAAAACCATTTTTTGATAAAAAATTCGGTAGCGTGACGCCAGGTAACAGTTCCCAAGTATCCGACGGTGCCGCATTGTTGATTTTAGCGAGTAAGGATGCAGTCAAAAAATACAATTTACCTGTGTTAGCGCGAGTGGTTGATATCGAGTGGGCAGGCGTGGATCCGGCTGAAATGGGTTTGGGTCCTGTTTATGCGACCGCGCAATTACTCAAGAAGCAACATCTCAACATGAACGATATTGATTATTGGGAAATCAACGAAGCATTTGCAGCGCAAGTATTAGGCTGTTTGGCTGCATGGGAAAGTGACGAATACTGCCGTCAATATCTCGGTGTGCCAAAAGCATTAGGCCGCATCGATCGTAGTCGTTTGAATGTCGATGGCGGTGCCATTGCTGTTGGTCATCCTGTGGGCGCGAGTGGGGCGCGCATTGCCTTACATTTAGCAGAAGTCTTACGTAGGCAAGATGCGAAGAAAGGAATCGCCACGATTTGTATTGGTGGTGGTCAGGGCGGTGCAATGTTAATTGAAAATGTCTCCGAGGTATAACATGAACACAATGCAAAATTACAAACACTGGCGCTTAGAAACCGATGCAGACAACATTTTATGGTTGTATTTTGATAAACAAGGTGCCTCGGTCAATACGATCGATCGTGATGTGATGGAAGAATTGGCGTCTATCGTCACACAATTAGAAACGGATAATGATCACAAAGGATTGATCATTGCATCAGCTAAAAAGAGTGGCTTCATCGCTGGTGCTGACATTGCTCAGTTCAATAAATTTAAAGATATAGAGACAGCGACCGACGCTTTACGACAAGGGCAACAGATTTTAAATAAACTCGAAGCACTTAAAATGCCGACTGTTGCGATGATTACGGGTTTTTGTTTAGGTGGCGGTTTAGAGTTAGCGCTGGCTTGTCGTTATCGCGTGGCCGAAGAGCGTTCACGTTTAGGTTTACCAGAAGTCAAACTTGGTATTCATCCTGGTTGGGGTGGCACGGTACGATTACCCCGTTTAATTGGTGCGGTGGAAGGGATGAAATTAATTTTATCCGCATCCACAGTGTCAGCAAAAGTAGCAGCAAAATTAGGTTTTGTCGATGCAGCGGTGCCACTGAGACAATTAAAGCGTGCCGCAAGATTTTATGTGCTACAAAAACCAGCACCGCATCAACCAACGTTTCTGCAACGACTCTCTAACCAGAAATTCGTGCGCCCACTCCTTAATATGATGATGCGAAAGAATTTGCGCGATAAAAAAGTTAATCCGTTGCATTATCCGGCGCCGTATCACGCCTTAGAAAATTGGGATTTAGTTGGCGTCGAAGGTAAGGCAGCCTATGAGCGTGAAGCGAAAAGCTGCGGTAAGTTATTTTTCAGTGATACCTGTCAAAATCTCGTGCGCGTGTTTTTCTTACAAGAACAGATGAAAGGTTTGGCCAAAGATGTTGCTTATCATCCTAAGCATATCCATGTGATTGGTGCAGGTACCATGGGGGGTGATATTGCTGCCTGGTGCGCCTTACGTGGCTTGACAGTGACGCTGCAAGATATGGCGCCACGATTGATTGCGCCTGCGATGAAGCGTGCCTATAAGCTCTTCAAAGAAAGATTAAAAGAACCTCATCTCGTACAAAAAGCACTGGATAACCTTATCCCAGATGTAGCAGGTAATGGTATTTCACGTGCAGATATCATCATTGAAGCAGTGGTGGAAGACTTAGACGTTAAGCAAAAGATTTTCAAAATGTTGGAAGCTAAGGCGCGTCCGGATGCGATTCTGGCTACCAATACGTCTAGCATTCCATTAGATGAAATTAATACGGTGATGCAACAACCGAGTCGTCTCGTGGGTATACACTTCTTCAATCCAGTGGCAAAAATGTTATTGGTCGAAGTGGTACAAGGGCGACAAACCAGTCAAGACATTGTAGATAAATCAATTAGCTTTGTGCGTCAAATCGACCGTTTACCGTTACCAGTGAAAAGTAGCCCAGGATTCTTGGTGAATCGTATCCTCATGCCATATTTACTCGAGAGTATTGCACTTTATAATGAAGGGGTGCCGATTACTGCCATCGATAAAGCAATGACAGACTTCGGTATGCCGATGGGTCCTGTCACATTGGCAGACACGGTAGGTTTAGATGTTTGTCTCTCTGTCGCAAATCACTTGAGTCACTATTACAACGTACAAATTCCACCGAAGCTGATCGAGTTAGTTGAAAAACGTAAACTAGGTCGCAAGACGGGTGAGGGTTTCTACAAGTACGATAAAAACGGCAAGCAAATCAAACCAGAGAAACAAAGCTATGATCGACCGCTGGAAGATATCAGCAACCGTTTGGTGCTGAGAATGCTAGACGAGGCATTTGCTTGTTTACGTGAGGGTGTGGTGGCGAATGATGATTTACTGGATGCTGGCATGGTCTATGGCACTGGTTTTGCACCATTCCGTGGTGGTCCTATTCACTATGCCAAATCACAGGGTATTGAAGAGTTATATCAGCAATACGTGAAGCAACAAGCGGCTCGCGGTGAGAAACCCAAATTAGAATCATGGCAGTCACGCGAAAGTACCGTTGCTTAGATTGACGCCGGGTTCCGCGCTGCGCGCTTTACCCAGGCTATACAGTTAATCCGTTTGCCCTCGATGCGACACGAAGTGCCGTCTCGAGGGGTTTTATGTCTCGCGTTGTACCCATTATGACCCGAGTTCCGCGCTGCGAGCTACACCCAGGCTACGACACTCACCGTTCATCCTGAGGAGGCACGAAGTGTCGTCTCGAAGGACGCTTCACCCAGGCTGAGATGTGTTCATATAGTCCATAAAAATGAAATATGACACTATAATATACGGTTAGTACGGTGCATAAGAATTTTGGTGCATTTTCAGATTAGTCGTGTTTTTGTGGTGAATTCATTGAGTGTGCATGTTTAGAACGATCGTGAAAACATTGCTAGAATAGTGCTTTTATGAAAAAGCGCTACATAATTTTAACCTGATGATTATAAGAGATAAAAAAATACAGTCGTGATATCAAAAATTACCCCTAATTTATTCAGTTATAATTAAATGATTGGATAAAAGGGAGTTGCTGGTATGGCACCAAAACAGAAAACCAAATCCCACCACAAAATTAAATTTAGAAAAATAAGTAAATGCTCGACTGGCATTAAGGGGTTGGATGAGATTAGCTTTGGTGGTATTCCTAGAAACACTTCAACATTAGTCACCGGTGGTACAGGGTGCGGTAAGACTTTGTTAGGAATACAATTCCTGATTCAGGGTGCGCTAAACAATGAACCCGGCTTATTTATTGCATTTGAAGAATCTAAAGATGACATCATTCAGAACTTTGCCTATCTTGGCGATAATTTTAAATTATCGTTGGATAAGGACCTCATTATTGTAAAAGAGATGCATATTGATCGTGCTGAATTTAACGAGTCAGGTGAGTACAATCTTGAAGGATTATTTGTTCGACTCGAGTATGCCATCAAAAAATATAAAATTAAACGCGTCGTTATAGATACCATTGAAGTGCTATTTAGCAGTCTTTCTCACGAAGGAATTATTCGATCCGAATTAGAGCGCTTGATTCGATGGCTAAAAACTAAAAAAGTGTCATCGATTGTTACCGCTGAAGAGGGAAGGAATTCGATAACACGCTATGGATTAGAAGAGTATGTGGCAGACTGCGTGATATTGTTAACCAACAGGATACAAAAGGGTTTGGCGACGCGCAATCTGCGGATTGTGAAATACCGTGAATCTGAACATGGCACGAATGAATATCCATATATTATCGATCAAAAGGGGATATCCGTTTTGCCAATTACATCGCTTACCATGGATTATGTGGTATCTAGGAAATTTATTTCAAGTGGGGTTCAACGTTTAGATGAGATGCTAAATGGTAAAGGGTATTATCAAGGTGGGAGTATTCTGATCACGGGGACTGCAGGTACAGGCAAATCTAGTTTAGCGGCAGTGTTTGCGAATGGAATTTGTAAAGAAGGTGGTAAATGCCTCATATTTGCTTTTGAGGAATCACAAGACCAAATTATTAGAAATATGCAGTCTATCAATATTCATCTTGAAAAATGGGTGAAGTTAAAAAGACTCATGTTTAAAGCCATTAAGCCCAGTGCTTATGGCTTGGAGTCGCATTTAATTAAAATGATTCAACTGATTGATGACTTCAAACCCGATGCTGTGGTGATCGATCCGATTACAAATTTAAAGCAGATAGGTAGCTTGCTTGATGTGAAGTTAATGTTATCAAGACTCACTGCTTATCTTAAATCGAAACAAATGACAACGCTAATGACTAGTTTGTTAAGAGAAGGTACGACTAGAAGCGATATCAGCGTTTCCTCTATTATGGATACATGGCTGGTATTAACAAATATCTCATCCAATGGTGAACGTAGTTGTCTTATTGAAGTACGTAAATCACGTGGGATGCCGCATTCTAAGCAGCTGCGTGAGCTAATTATCTCGAATAATGGCATTACGCTTGAGGATGTTTATGTCGGGCTCGGACAAATCTTAACGGGATCTGAGAGAGTGATTCAAGTGATGAAAGACCAAGTAAAAGAATTAGAACAAGGTGTCGAATTCAATAAAAAATTAGTAGATAACAAGTCTGAACAGCATAATATTGAAAGCCAAATTGAAAATTTACAAGGGCATCTCACGCTAAAGAAAAATGAGGAAAAATTACTCCGTGCCAATGAAAAAAGTATCAAAGATATCACAGATAAAGCTATAAATATGATAAAAAAAATCAGGCTTCCCAAATCAACTGATCACAATAAACGTGCCAAAAATGTTAATAAATAACTCAAAAAGGTTATTTGCATGAAGTATAAGGCCAGTCGTGAAAAATATGTTTTCAGCATATTCATTGCTGGGAAGACACCGCACAGTCGTCTGGCAGTTGAGAACGTGAAAGCATTTTGCGAACAATTTTTATTAGCAGGCCAATATAACATCGAGGTGATCGATATAGCGATTCATCCGGACATGGCTGAGAGATATGACATTATTGTGATACCCACGATTTTAAAATTAAAACCTGAGCCAACGCAAACCATTGTTGGGGATTTTTCAGATCGTGAGCTCATTAAAATGAGACTAGGTATTAAGTAGTCTATTCATGGATGATGTACATACGAGTAGCATAGATATGAGCATGGATAGGAAATTAATTATATCGCCCCTGGCTTGTCGTCACATAACGGCAGTCTTATCTGCATTAGTGATGATGATCGGTGTCATTGTGTTAATCGGCTGGGTATTCAACATTGATTGCCTGAAAAGCTTGGATGTTAATTGGGTTGCAGTCAAAGTTAATGCAGCAATTTGTTTTATTTTATGTGGGCTATCACTTTATATTCAAAGGGTCGAAACTGTCAGCGGTATTTCTCAAAAAATTGCTAAATTACTCGCTTTTTTAGTATTACTCATCGCGGCATCAACATTGTATGAATATATATTTACGACTGACTTAGGTATAGACCAACTATTATTTACAGAGAAAAATACTGGCAACCTATATTTTCCTGGACGCATGCTTAAAAGCGTTTCACTGAATTTTGTCTTTGCGAGTATGGCGTTATTATTACTAGATGCAAAAAAAATACCAGTATGGATCAATCAAATTCTAATATATCTATTTTTTTGTATTTCATTAGCTGGCTTGCTTTCTTATGTGTTTGGCATAGAGCGTGACTATTATTTCGCAACCTATTTCAATATGGCATTGCCAACATCAATTGGTATGCTACTGTTAAGTATCTCCCTCATATTCGCAAGACCTCATGTCGGTATTGGTGCGACTTTATTATCCGATAATATTGGCAGTCGATTTTGGCGCGGTGTTTTACCATTTATTTTCACATTGCCAGTGATCATAGTGCTAGGTATTGGTATTGGTACAAAACATCAAATTTATGGGTCTGAGTTTCAACACTTCCTCACCGCTTTTGTCTTCATCACGATTATCAGTATTATTGCCTATTTTAGTGCTATCTATATCCAACATGATGAAATGAAAAAAGAACAATTACAAGTTAATTTATGGGAAAATGAATTTGTTTTACAACAGTTGATCAAAAATATGGATATGGTTTTTTGGCGGGCGACACCAGACTTGGGTAAAATGAAGTATCTTAGCCCCTATTTTGAAAAAATATGGGGTGGCACGATCGCATCATTTTATGATAGATACCAACATTGGATGGATGTGGTGCTGGCAGATGATAGATCAAAATTCATCGTAGCATTGAGTCAACTTAAAAAAGATGTGACTAGCCTAGATTTGGAATGTAAAATTCTGCGTGAAGATGGTTCAATTCGCCACATCAATAATCATATCTTTGCCTTAAAAGATCATAACGGCCAATTGATAGAAATACTTGGCGTTGCCAATGATATTACGTATAAATATGACATCAGTTATGAGAAAGTTTTCAATAATAAAATCTATCAAATAATCAGTACATCCACTAATATCGATGCGGTCGCCGTCAATATTTTAAAATTGATTTGCCAGTCATTTCATTATGATATAGGCGAGTTCTGGTTGCTTGATGAAAAGAAGAATGTTCTATCCTGCTTAGCGACATGGCAGTTGAGCCCAAATAGGATAAGTAATAACGTCCATGTAGCGTTTGAAAATACGGACCAAATGATTGACCATTTTCCTATCGCTTGCCTTAAATATGATAGGTTGCAATATAGTAGACATCCATCACATTTAGAGAGCAGATATAAAAATACCGATGGAGATAAAATTGAATTTAAAGAATGTATTGGTATACCTATTGCAAGCAAACATAAAAACATAGGTGTACTCATATTTTATAGTGGTGCTTATCTTGATCGAGATAATTCACAGTATAAGATATTGATGAATGTTGTTAAGAATTTAAGTAAATACATACGTATCATATTAGATGAAACAGAATTTTCATATGCATCACAATATGATTTGCTAACTGGATTGTTCAATCGCAATGGTTTTATCAAATTAATTGATGAGCGTATCAAATCAAATATAAAGTCGTTCTATCTTATTATCTTGCAGATAAACAATATCAATATTATAAATGATACGATGGGTTATCAGGTTGGTAATAAAATTACCCAGCATATTGCGGAGATATTGAGAGGCATTTGCTCAGGTGATATAACATTATCAGCCATCGGTGAGGCTAAATTTGGTTTACTGTTGAGTGATGTACCTACGCCGGGAAAAGTCGAGCAATTTACGAATCAGCTGATTAAATTAATCGGTGTACCCATAAATAATGAGAAAGATAAACTTTATTTGACTGCAAATATTGGTATCGTTAAGTATCCAAAAGATGGCGTTAGCTCACAAACTTTATTACAAAATGCAGATCTTGCGCTATTGCAGTCCGAAAAAACAGGGGGTAATAACACTGTTTTCTTCAACTCAGCTACTTATCTGTTATATTCGAATAAAATTCAGGTTGAAAATAAAGTAAAAAACGCCATTTTAAATAATGAATTTGAACTCTATTATCAACCAAAAATTGAATTGCAAAGTGGTCGTATTTGTGGGGTTGAAGCGTTAATACGTTGGCAGGATTCAACTAATGGCATTAGGTTTCCATCTTATTTCATCCCCATTTGCGAGGAATCTGATTTAATAATTGAACTTGGTGACTGGGTTTTGCGGCAATCCTTCAAAGATATGCAAATCTTAGCTGCTGAGTCTGTGTTGACTTCAATTAATCTTTCTATACGTCAATTTTCCAATACTTACAACTTGGTTGAAAAAGTCGCTCTGCTACTCTCTGAATCTAAGGTGCCTGCTGAATATGTCGAATTTGAAGTGACAGAAACGTTGTTAATGTCAGATCCAGGACGTACCTTACAAGTCATCAAGCAACTACAAAAATTAGGCATTGTCATTTCACTTGATGATTTTGGTTCGAAGTATAGCTCATTCGATTATCTGATGAAATTTGCCCCAAAGGTAATTAAAATAGATAAGTCGTTCATTGATAACATTTCACTTGAGGCTAGCAGTAGAAAAATAATCGTTGCGATGATTACATTGGCACATAGTTTAAAAATGAAAGTCATCGCTGAAGGCGCTGAAGAAGCGTTGCAAATAAAGTTATTGAGAGAAGCAAATTGTGATGCAGTACAAGGCTATTATTTTGCAAAACCAATGCCATTCTATGAATTGCTAAATTTAATTCGAGCAAAGACAAAATATAAATTGCCGATGTAACCTATTTTTATCATATGAATTGTCTTATACTGCAGGGTAATATTGTCAGTGATATCAGCATGATTTTTTTGACATCATCACATTCGAGTTGATCAGTGCGTAAGCATTTGTGGTTGGTTCCAAAACACACTGGGTGAGTCTTTACAAAGAGATTGCGGGTTGCAGGCTCTTTGCCTGCTGATGCGTGCAGACTTAAGCTTAATATGACCATCCAAAAAGATAGCTCACTTGAATCTTGACCGTAATTCACATACATTGATCTTTACTCTGCATCAACTGAGGGATGTGTCTATGCAGTCAATAGATAATGCCACAACCAGCACCAAACCCGTCATTTTAATTGTGGACGATGCGCCGCAAAATCTTATCGTAATTGGGGATCTATTAGAGCCCTATTACCATGTGCGCGTGGCTAATTCAGGCGAGCATGCATTGGAGGCGGTGAAACTCGTGCCACCACCGGATCTTATCTTGTTGGATATCATGATGCCTGGCATTGATGGCTATGAAGTGTTGAGGCGCTTGCATGCCGACCCCAGCACCAAGACGATTCCGGTCATCTTTGTGACAGCGATGGATAGCACGGAAAGTGAAGAGCATGGACTAAGCCTGGGTGCCGTCGATTACATCACCAAACCGATTAATCCGGCCATCGTGTTAGCACGGGTGCGTACCCATTTAGAATTGAAGCAAGCACGAGATATTCTTGCTCATCAAAATGAATGGCTTGATGCTGAGGTGAAACACCGGATGCGCGAAAATTTACTCATACAAGCATTAGCTGTCCGTGCACTCGCATGTGTGGCTGAAGTGCGTGATGATGAAACCGGACGACACATTGTGCGTACGCAGAGTTATATTGATATTTTGGCTCGCCATCTCGCCAATCATCCACGTTTTAAAGAGGCACTGGCTGGCTCGAAAATAGATTTAATTGTTCAGGCAGCACCACTGCATGACATTGGTAAAGTGGGTATCCCTGATGCCATTTTACGTAAGCCGGGTAAATTAACGCCCGATGAATTTGCCATCATGAAGCAACATCCCAGCATGGGTGCCGCCGCGATTGAAGAAGCGATTCAACAAACCCTAGCCACCCTGGATGACTATTCTACAGAGGAAGCACAAGCAGCATTCGCATTTTTACGCATGGCACAAGAAATTTCACTCAATCATCATGAAAAATGGGATGGTAGTGGTTATCCACGAGGTCTCAAAGGGGAAGCCATTCCGGTGTCGGCACGTTTGATGGCCTTAGCCGATGTATTTGACGCACTCATCAATAGACGGGTTTACAAAGCGCCGTTTTCGCTTGAAGAGACAACGCGCATAATTCGCGAGGGACGTGGCACACATTTTGATCCGGAAGTCGTTGATGCATTTCTTGTCTGTCATGATGAATTTGCAGCGGTCGCTCAGCGATTAGCCGAGCCGACCGAATAGAATGAGTCATTATTAATACCGTTCAAAGGAAAGACGATGCGCATAAAAACGGCTAGTACCTTGATTACCTTCGTGGTGACATTTCTGATAGCTACGACGCTCTGTTCATTGTGGATCGCTGTAACAAGTTTTGAGCAACGTCGTCAGGCGCAGATTCGGCATAACAAAATTACCATCGCAGAATATGAATTATTAAACGCTATCCATATGGCATCGGATAATGCAAAAGCTTATTTGGTAACTGGCAATAGGCGTTTTAAACAAGCTTACGATCATGAAATAACGCAGCACCATCACATACAATCCGCTTATCAAAAGTTACAGCGCTTGAATGCTACGACTGAACAGTTAGTGTTAGCGCAGCAGATATTACAATACGCTCAGCAGTTGAACGAGATTGAGCAAACTGCCATTACTCACTTTGAAAAATACGGACGGACACAAGGGCTGGCGGTGCTCTATGGGCCAACTTACAATAATATGCACGACCAAGTTATTTCGAGTATCAATACTTTAAAAGCAAAATCAAATTTACTTGAGCAACAGGATATCGCCCGGTTGACACGTAAAGCGAATCAGCAGGCCGTGATCATGTTAGTCATCATGGTTATCTCTATTGCAATTAGTATTTCTGCCATGATCTTTTTTTATCATCGACGTGTCGCTTTGCCACTCGATCGTATAACCAGTAATTTAAAGCGTTTAGTCGCAAAAGGTCAAAATGTGGATTTTTCAGATAAATATGATATGCAAGAAATCGCTGAACTTGCCCATGTGTTGGATAACTATCATCATTTATATTCCGCTTTAGAAGAAGAAAAGCTTAAGTTGGAGTACATCAAGAGTGAATTACAAACAATTATTGATGCTGCGCCAGTAGGTGTAGTGAAAATTAAGAACCGCATTATCGAGCGTAGTAATTATCGTGCCGACGAATTGCTTGGTTATCATCACGGTGAAATGCTAGGTCATCAAACTCGCATTTGGTACGGGGATGATGAAACATTCTTACGTGTCGGTACTGATGTGATGGTGCAAATGAGTAAGCATGAACCTTATGTGCGTGAAGCACAATGGGTACGTAAAGATGGTAGCTTATTATGGGCGCGAATCTCAGCGCGGGCCATCAATTACGACGATCCAGCTAAAGGGTTGGTGGTGATTATCGAAGATATCACTAAGGATCGTGAGGCAGCGGAGGCACTCCTCAAAGCAAAAATAATGGCTGAAGACATGGCGCGCACTAAAGCAGAATTTTTAGCGAATATGAGTCACGAAATTCGCACGCCAATGAATGCAATCATCGGTTTAACCCATTTATTGTTAAAATCAAATTTAGATGAGAAGCAACATGATTATATGCTCAAGATTCAAAGCGCCAGCCAACATTTGCTGAGTGTCATCAATGATATTTTGGATTATTCAAAAATTGAAGCCGGTAAAATTAATATTGAAAGTATGCCGTTTGAGTTACAGGAAGTCATCAACAATGTGGTGAGTCTTATTAATGAAAAAGCTGCTGATAAAGGTTTGAAAGTCATTGTGAGTATTCCAGCAGATGTACCTCAGCATTTGGTGGGTGATCCGTTACGTATTGCGCAAGTACTTATTAATTACGCTAACAATGCGGTTAAATTTACTTCACACGGTGAAATTGACATCAATGCCACAGTCATAAAACGTGTGCACGATCAAATATGGTTACGTATCGCTGTGCGTGACACCGGTATAGGTTTAAGCCAAGAACAAATGTCACATTTATTCCAGAGCTTTACGCAAATAGATGCATCAACCACTCGCCGATATGGTGGTAGTGGTTTAGGTTTGTCAATAGCTAAGCAGCTAACTGAGTTAATGGGTGGAGAGGTCGGTGTGGAAAGCGAAGTCGATGTAGGTTCGACTTTCTGGTTTGTCGTACCGCTTAAGTTGTTTGAGGAATACGCCGACGCCCTGTTGCCAGCGCCGAATCTACGCAAGCGGCATGTCTTAGTGCTTGAAAGCAGTGTAGATGATGCCGAGTTGCTATGTCATCAATTAAAACGTATGACCTTTGTTGTGACAAACACCACCACGAGTGAAACCGCCTTAAAGCTGTTGACGCAAGCTAATAAAAGTCATGTGCCCTATGAGATTGTTTTCGTCGCATGGCAGATAACTGCGACTGGATGCAATGAATTTATACAACAATTACGCGCACTGTCACTAAGTCATCAGCCACAGATCGTAATTACTTCCCATGTTGATACACCAGAGATAGGCGCTGCGGCGAATTCATTGCATGTTGCAGAGCTTCTTATCACACCAGTGTCTGCCTCACAACTGTTTAATGTTATGATGCGCTTATTAGGGGGGCAAGCGTTAACACCTGACGCCGACTATAACATTGAAACAGATCTGAGTACGATTGTGGGTACACGCGTGCTATTAGTGGAAGATAATGATCTCAACTTGGAAGTGGAAAGTGCCTTATTAAGGGATGCGGGATTTGTCGTTGATGTGGCGACTGATGGTGCCATTGCATTAGATAAAGTGCAAAGAGCACCTTACGATGTCATTTTAATGGATGTGCAAATGCCGGTCATGGATGGCTTAACGGCAACCAGAGAAATACGTAAGCTTAAAATAGGAAAGGAGATACCTATTATTGCGATGACAGCCAGCGCGATGCTCATCGATCAGCAACGTTGTCTCGCTGCAGGCATGAATGATCATGTGGCTAAGCCAGTGAATCCTGAGGATTTGTGGAGGAAATTGTTAAAATGGGTGAAGCCGTTATCGACAGAAGCAGCGCGGTCAGCGACCCCTATAGCAGTCGCACCAGAAGTCTTTTTAGTGCATGAGTTGGGTTTGGATACCATAACGACCTTGGCGGTGGAAAAGGGTTTGAAAAACACGATGGGTAAACAAGCGCTCTATGTGTCATTACTGAAAAAATTTGTGAGTACAGAGAGTTCATTTGCACAACGGATGCAAAAAGCACTGAGTAGCCATGACATGGCAACAGCGGAATTATTAGCGCATACGTTGAAAAGTGTGGCGGCGCAAATTGGCGCCGAAGAAATACGTGCATTGGCACAACAGTTAGAACAAGCCATCCGTGAGAGAAAAGCATTACCGCAAGTGCGCCGTGCTGTAGAACAGATCGCGCAGGCGTTATCAACACTCATTGCCGCGATTAATGCCAAGATTTATGTGGATAGAGATAAACCAATGACAGCCAATGTCGAAGTGCAAATTGATGTGGCAACACTGACTGATATTTGTCAACAATTGGCAGTACAACTAAAAAATGCTGATTTCAAAAGCAGCCACTTCTTGGATACGCACGAGCGTTATTTAGCGGCAGCATTCGGAGATAGGTTTGGCCCGATATCACAGGCAGTTTATAATTTCGATTATGCAGAGGCCTTAGCCTTGTTAAGCGAAGCCGTGAAGCCTTATGCCATTCAGCTTAATGTTTGAGTGAGATACCACGGGTTTCTGGCACGAAAAAATAGACGACGACTAATGTCACTGCGGCACAAAGCGCTATGTAGTAAGCGGGTGCCAGTGGTGTCGCAGTAGTACTGAGTAGCCATTCACATATAATGGGTACTGTACCACCTATAAAACCATTGCCAATGTTGTAGCTTAAAGAAATGCCAGTGTACCGCGCTTTGGAAGGAAAATTTTCTACGACGGCAACCGAAGTTGCACCTTGTTCTGAAGAACTGGCGATCGTGAATAGTAATAACACTGCATAAAAATATGTATCAATGCGTAAATAATAAAATCCTGGGATGACGATCAGCATCACGAGTGCGGCGTTGAACAGCAGCATTTTTCGACGTCCAATGCGATCACAAATATAGGCGGCGATGGGTACTAAGAGGATCATGATCGCCAGGGAAACAGACATTAAAAATGATACGTGGTGAATGGAAAACGCACGATCTGATTCTAGATAAACAGGAATAAACACATAACAAAAATAATAAAAAGCAGTCCCCATACAAACCAAACCGAGGGTACGTAAAATTTGGGGAATATTGTGGTGAAAAATGAGTTTGATGGGATTCTTAGCAACAATTTTTTTCGATTGTAGATAATGGAAAACGTCAGTTTCACGAATTTTCAAGCGGGTGATGTAGATGAGTAAACTGAAAACACCACTAATTAAATAAGGAACACGCCACGCCCATGTCAACAACTCTTGATCGCTAAATACGGCACTGGCGACGATCCCCATCACAGCAGCAAGTAGAATGCCAATGTTGGCACCCATGCTCGCCAGTGCGGTGATTAATGCGCGATGATGCCGGGGCGCGACTTCGGCAAGATAAATGAGATTACCACTGTATTCACCGCCTAAACTCACGCCTTGCCACATACGCGTGATGATCAATAACAAGGGTGCGAAAATGCCAGCTTGTGCATAGGTTGGCAGAAAGGCAATCAACAGGGTGGGGATGGCAATCATTAAAATGGATAAGCGTAAGGTTTTGGCGCGTCCAATGCGATCGCCCAGATAGCCAAAGATCAGTGCACCGATGGGGCGGCAAATAAATCCAATCGCAAAGACACCAAAGGTGGCGATAATCGCCACTCGGGTATCTTGTGAAGGAAAAAAGACGCGACTAAATAATGTAGAAAAAATGGTGAATAAACCAAAGTCATACCATTCTACGATGTTGCCGATGCAACTACTCAGAATAGATGAAAAATATTTTACCCGCGTTTCCATTTTATGTTGCATCCCAGGCTGGGGAATTGCTCATGATGAATGGGTTTTCCTATTAACAATTGATCGAGTGCCTGAGTTAAATCTGACCCGGTGACTGGTTGATGATTGCCCGGGGTGGCGTTATCGAATCGACCACGATACACGCATTTCAGATTTTTATCAAACAGGTAGAAGTCAGGTGTGCAAGCAGCCTCATAAGCTTTGGCGATGGCTTGTGTTTCATCAAATAGATAAGGGAAGGTATAGTGATGTCTTTCAGCTTCGATGCGCATCATTTCTGGACGATCGTCAGGATAGGCTTGCACATCATTCGCATTGATGGCAATGAAGTTGATACCTTTGGCTTGATAATTTTTAGCCACCTCTGCCAATTTGTCTTGTATGAGTTTCACATAAGGGCAGTGATTACAAATGAACATGATCACTGTGCCTTGTTCGCCACGCAGTGTCTCTAGCGATAAATGTCGATTGCTCACGCTGTCCAAGAGTGTAAACGCGGGGGCTTCAGTGCCAAGTGCAATCATTTTTGATGGGGTTTCAGCCATAAGGGATTCTCTTAAATCTCAAGTGTTGTTTTGTAGGATAAATCCGGTATTCTATAGCCTATTTCAAGTGAGTATACGCTATTTGTCAATACGCAACACGAAGACTGGTTTGGAAGCAGACACCGACAAATACAATAAATTTAAGGAGAGAATTGTCATGAAACGTTTTACGTTGCGTCGCATAATGATGTTGCTATGCACGAGCGGATTAGTTGCCGCATCCTCACAAGTGATGGGCGCTGCATTTCAATTATGGGAACAATCCGGTGCTAGTGTAGGTAATGTTCATGCTGGCTATGCCGCTGCTGCTGAAGATGCCAGTACGAGTTTTTATAATCCGGCAGGACTCACGCGTTTTAAAACCCAGCAAGCGGTGTTAGCAGCAATTGGCATTTCCACTGACTTCAAATTCAAGGGAAAAGTGAGTGTCAATACCGTGGATAATAATGCACCGATGTGGCTCACGGCTCAAGGTGGCACCTATGCCACATTACCCGCGGTGAGTTATGTGGCACCCATCAGTGATCGCGTGGCTTTCGGTTTTAGTTTTGGCGTGCCTTTTGGCTTGAAAACCAATTATGGTTCCAGCACTGCATTACGCTATGCTGCGACTAAAACGTCAGTGCAAGTGTTAGATGTGAGTCCGGCGCTCGCGGTGCAAGTGACCGAGGGTCTATCCTTAGGTGCGGGCTTTGATGTGCAATTTATGAAGGCAGAATTTGATGAGGTTGCTGTGTTGGGTACTGACGGCGATATACCATCGGATACGCTCAGTCGTAATCGGTTAAATCATACCGGTTATGGTTATCATTTAGGGGCTTTGTATCAATTTACCCCTTGCGTCCGTATAGGTGCGAGCTATCATTCTCAGGTCACACATCATCTCAAGGGTCGTAGTTACTTCGAGGGCCCTTTGGCAGAAATGGTGAATGACGGTCATCATTTTTCTTCTCGCGCCACTTCCCGTGTGACGCTGCCGGATTACACCGCGCTCAGTGTGTATGGTAATGTGCATCCACAAGTTGCTTTAATGGGTACAGTGATCTATACGCAATGGAGTACATTTAAACATATTACATTGCACCATGTGTCTGGTATCAGTGATCTTGAGAGGAATAGAAATCTAACAATTGATGCTATCCAAAATTACAAAAATACCTGGCAAGTTTCTATGGGTGCCGATTATTATGCCAATGAGCGCTTAATGTTGCGTACTGGTGTGGGTTTTGATGAAACACCGTTGCGTAATGCATATAGAAACGTGCAATTGCCTGATGTGAATCGTTATGTTGTTGCCTTCGGCGGGCGTTATCAAGTCGTCCCCTGTGTGCGCGTTGATTTGGATTATGCACACGTGTTTGCCGCCGATCGTGCGAAAGTGCATCCACCATTACAAATTACGGGTGATGAAGCGATTGATACGCATGGTTATGTCAAGGGTGGTGCGGATGTCTATGCCGTGCAAATAACCTGGGATATGACTTAATTCTATTGAGAAAAACCCCGACAACTGTTGTCGGGGTTTTGTTTTTATATCGTGATATTCTGCAAAATAGGGCTATGCGTCGTTTGGGCCACCATCGACTGCGAGTGCAAAACCCGCTCCTGTTACCACATAACCGTCATTATTGGTATTGTTGATAGCTGTCACACCTTCGTCGTGATCTAATGTCAGTGTGGCTATCTTCTTATCCGCTTCACAATGCTTTGACATATACAGATTTATTTTGCAATCAGGGTTACAAAATAAGTCGAAGACTAATTGTGGGATGGTGATGGCACCATGCGGTTGCAGTATGCCTTGTTCGCCGATATCTGATGAACAGGGGCTGTTATCTGTTTTGGCTGTGCCAAAACTTGTCGTATGATTCTCAATCTTTGCTTCGGCAAAATGAATTTGCGCGAGTGAGATGCTGGGGATGATGCAAAAGCTGAATGCACTTAAGAGTGCGAGTGATTTGATCCTCATCGTGTAGCTCCATGTCTAGTTAAAAAAACAATTCAATCTGTGGGGTGAATGCGTCGCTCAGTGCTATCATCCACCCCACAAAAAGTTTAAGCTGGTCCACCTTCTAAGGTGAGATTGAAAGCGCTACCATTGATGGTATAAGCAGCATCATGCATTTGAATGGATTTCACGCCTGTCACGACATCGAAGAGAACCGTGGCGACCGCTGGGCCGGTGCAATTACCAGTCATGTACACATCTGCTTTGCAATTGTGTGAATTAAAAAAGCAGGCTTTTTTAATTTTATCTTCAGGAATAACGTTGGTTTGTCCTGGATGGGTAACGCCAATGCTACCTAAAATGGTAGAGCATGGACCGTGATTAATGATGGAGGTCGAATCAAATTGCGTGTGATTCGTTACCACTAAATTGCCAGCGTGTGCGGCCAATGGCAGGCTGCTGCTCAGCATCACTAATGCGGTAAGACTTACTTTTTTTAAAAACATAACTTTCTCCTAAAATATAAAAAACAAACAATTATCCGCGTATATGGGTTGGGATGGCAAGTTGCTCACCTTCGTGAAGCGTATTAGATGCCATGAAATTAAAAGTGCGAATTTCTTCGCGACTTAAATGAAATTTTTTGGCGATCGCGTCTAAGGTATCACCATGTTGTACTAAGTAGAGTTGATCAAGTTGTTGTTTGGGTGCTGTATTGGCTACGGCACTCATCATTTGATGCGTAGGAATGATGAGCTGTTTGCCGGGCACGATACTTTTTTGTTGTAAATGATTCGCGCTCATGAGTAATGCAACGTTCAAATGAAATCGTTCGGCAATACGTGCCAGCGTATCTTTAGGACGCACAACGTAAATCGTATCACCTGGTTGCAATGTGTATGGATCATGCTTCACCGTGGCTAGACGAATACGATCAGAGAGTTTAGCTTTTCTCTTGGCGAGATGTCCTTTCTTTTGCAGGATTTCTGCTTTCGCTAATAGATCGAGCGGTGACTCTGATGCGGGACCAATACGCAAGTGAGATTGGGGAATGAGTAAATGTGTGCCCAAGCGTAGTGTATCCTCAGTGAGGTGATTAGCCTGTCGCAAGTGATCTAATTGCGTACCAAATTTTCTTGCAATGTTGAATAGTGAGTCGCCCGCGCGAACTTTGTAATGTGTGTAAATAACATCGATGCTGACCGGTGAGCGTGCAAGATTCTCTGTGAATTTTTCCACATTTTCTATGGGCAAAACAATTTTGTACGGGCCATGCGTTGCCGTCGCATTGCGATTGAAGCCTGGGTTAAGACGTATCAATTGTTGATAACTAATGCCAGCAAGATTTGCAGCATATTTTAAATTGATTTGATTACCGACATCGATTTGCGCCAAATATGGCGCATTTTTAATGGCAGGAAAATTGAGTGGATAACGTTCTGGATTACGAATAATGGCGGCCATGGCAAGAATGCTAGGGACATAATCTCGCGTTTGCTGCGCGAGTGGTAACGACCAAAAATCGGTACGCCGTCCTTCGCGAATATTGCGTTTAATAGCCGCTAATACATTACCTTCACCTGTGTTATAGGCGGCGAGGGCGAGTAACCAATTCCCATTGAAAAAATTTTGCAAATAAGCGAGATAATTCAATGCCGCAGTCGTGGAAGCAATTACATCGCGTCGTCCATCATACCAAAAATCGTGTTTCACTCCTAAACCAGACGCGGTCTCCGGCATCAGTTGCCAAATGCCCACGGCACCACGATTGGACATGGAAAACGGATCATAACCACTTTCAATGATGGGTATGAGTAAGAGTTCTGCGGGTAAATGACGCATGTCGATTTGTTGGGAGATGTAATATAAGTAGGGTGCCGCCCGTGTGGCACAGCGATAAAAATAATCGGGATTGTTCATATACCAATTGATTTTTTCCCGTACTGCAGGCACGTTTTCATAATTTGCAAACGCTAAATGATGTCGCAATGCATCCCAGAGATTGTCTGCTTGATAATAGCGTGTGAGATCATCAATCAATTTTTGTTTATGTTTAGGAGAAGCATGCAAATTGTGCCAGTAGGTTTCAATGCCCTCGAGATTGCTAGCATGGGCGAGTCCGCTCACGAGAAGCAAACAACTCAACAGCCTGAAAATACGACTTAGACATTGTATGACAAAGTTGGGCACACATTTTACTCTAATCATCGAAATAGGTATGCTATAGTACCAAAATAAGTTGGGAGATGGAAAAGCTTTGACGCAGGGCTCACGAGCAATACAACATTGGCATCAGTGGCTGTCACATGCTTTAGGTCAGCGTTTGTTATTGGCAGAACAACAAATCCTAACTGAATTGTTGCGCCAACACTTTGGCAAGCATGCAGTACTCATCGGTGTGCCACAACAATATCAATTATTAGACGCGACGTTATTACCTTGTCAGACGCTATTCTTTCCCTCAATGGAAATTCATCATCGTGCCCATTATTCTTTTATCGAGGGTGACTTAAATGATTTATCATTGCTGACGGGCAGTATGGATCTCGTGATTCTCCCTCATACCTTAGAATTTGTGGATAATCCACGACAGCTATTAGCAGAAGCTTGCCGTGTGGTACGCCCAGAAGGCTTGATTGTTATCTGTGGATTCAATCCGTATAGTGCTTGGGGTTTAAAAAAATTATGGGCAGGTCGTCATGCGCGTATGCCATGGCGTGCCAATTTCATCGATGCTTTCAAAGTCAATCACTGGCTGCAGCTCGCAGATTTTGTGTTGGAGCAGCAGCGTGCCATTTTATTCAGACCACCCGTGCAACATGCGGTGTGGTATCGACGTCTCGGCTTCATGGAGCGTTTGGGTAAATATTTCCCATTCTTTGGAGGTGTCTATGTACTCGTCGCGCGTGCAAAAGTGATTCCACTCACCCCTATTCGTATGCAATGGCGCCAAGAGTTGAGCGGTATTCGCATACGAAATACGATCACGGGCACACTTGCCCGCTAGCTCGCCAGTCCCCAACAGCTATGCTATGCTCCCTCTTAATAAATTGTGCCCGCATGGGTACGCTTTAACCTATGTGAGAGTGGAAAATTCGTCATGAAAAAAAAAGTAGTTATTTATACCGATGGGGCGTGTCGCGGTAACCCAGGACCTGGGGGATGGGGCGCGCTACTACGCTATGGTCGACACGAGAAGATTTTGTCTGGGGCTGATTCGTGCACAACGAATAATCGTATGGAGCTCACCGCCGCGATCCAAGCATTAGCCGCATTGGAAGATGGGTGTGTGGTAGAACTTTACACGGATTCTCAATACGTGCAAAAGGGCATTTCACAATGGATTGTTGCATGGAAGAAGCGCGGATGGAAAAAAGCGGACAAACAACCGGTCAAAAACGCGGATTTGTGGGAGGCGTTGGATCGTGAAACAGCCAAGCATCAAATCAGTTGGCATTGGGTCAAAGGCCATAGTGGGCATCCCGATAATGAATTAGTTGATAGTATTGCTAATCAAGCGATTGACGAATTACATCAAGCCCAGGGGCGGTAACTATGCGACAGATCATTTTAGATACGGAGACAACGGGTATACGCGTCGAAGAGGGCCATCGCGTCATTGAGATTGGTTGTGTGGAGATGATTGACCGCAAATTCACTGGTAGGCATTACCATCAATATATCAACCCGCAACGTGAAGTCGAGTTGGGCGCTTTACAAGTGCATGGCATCAGCAATGAATTTTTAGAGGACAAGCCAGTATTTAGTGCGATTGTCGATGATTTTATGACGTTTATTGCGGGGGCGGAATTGATCATTCATAACGCACCCTTTGATCTGGGCTTTTTGAATGCAGAATTGAAACAGGCGCGTCAACCTGCCTGGCGATCTATCCAAGCGCATTGTACGGTGGTAGATACCTTGCCAATGGCGCGCCAAATCCATGTCGGACAACGTAATACCTTAGATGCGCTATGTAAACGTTATGGGGTGGATAATACCAAGCGTGAATTCCACGGCGCGTTGTTAGATGCGCACTTACTGGCACAAGTCTATCTGGCGATGACAGGTGGTCAGGGGAGTTTTTTCGACTCACTGAGTCATCACACGACAACGCAACATTTAGCAGCGAACACAGCAGCAGTGCCGGTAGGGCAGCATCAGTTATACGTGCTACAGGCGACTGATGAAGAAAATGAAGCCCATGCGCGTTATTTGGCGCGTATGCGTGAGCGTGGCAAGTGCCTTTGGTCCGATGACTAGCGGGCCTATATCAAAAACGATCATTTAAAATCAGTGACGAACCCCCTATTTTTTTGTATGATCTCCTCCGTCCTCTGTGATCAGTCATGTTATGCAATAATGCAAAAATTTCATTACTGGATATAGACGTGATTTTAAAATAACGTTAATATTCTGGGCTTGCATGCTGACCAAAAGATAAGCGTTATATTGGGAGAGATGGCTGAGCGGTCGAAAGCGGCGGTCTTGAAAACCGTTGAGTCCTTTGGGCTCCGGGGGTTCGAATCCCTCTCTCTCCGAATAAAAGTCGACATAGGGGATGGCGTTGATAAAAGTTCTGTTAGTAGATGATCATGAGCTTGTACGGATGGGAATCAAGCGCCTCTTACAAGACGTGACCAATTTAAAGGTTGTGGGAGAGGCTGGGACTGGCGAGGAAGCGGTATTATTAGCCAAAGAACTTGTACCAGACGTCGTGGTGATGGATGTCCACATGCCGGGGATCGGTGGGTTAGAAGCTACCCGAAAAATGATCCGTCACAATCCTGATATCAAAATTCTCGCACTAACTATCTATGAAGATGAACCCTATCCCTCACGTTTATTGCAAGCGGGTGCTTGTGGTTATATCACCAAAGGTTGTGATCCCGAGGAAATGATTCGCGCTATACGCACCATTAATGCTGGCCAACGTTATATCAGCCCGGCGATTGCACAACAAATTGCAATCAAGCGTTTTACGAAAGGGGATCAGTCACCACTGGATGTGTTATCTGAACGCGAGTTGCAGATTATGCTGATGATTACACAAGGGCAGAAAGTGCAAGATATCTCTAAAAAACTCTGTCTTAGTCCAAAAACAGTTAACAGTTATCGATATCGCATCTTTGATAAACTCAATATACACAGTGATGTTGAGCTCACCCTGATGGCCATGCGTTTGGGTATGATCGAAGGGGCCAAGGCTGAAGTCGATTGAGCCATGTGTGATCAGCGGTTCCCACTAAAGTTGCGGGATCTGCTTTCATGTTTATATGATCAATCCGAAATGAATTCGAATTGATCACTTAAGGAAGAGAGTCGCGATCCTCCACCTTAAGCATTCCCCATCGCGAAATGTTAGCGAGAATCGCTGATGCGTGATATCAAATCATTCATTGCCAATTTGTCACAACGTGCTGGTGTCTACCAGATGCTCGGTGATGATGGCGTTGTGTTATATGTGGGTAAAGCCAAGAATTTAAAAAAGCGCGTGGCGAGTTACTTTAACAAACGCAGCACAGATTTAAAAACCCTCGCCCTTGTCAAGCAAATCAAAGCCATTGACATCACCATCACACGTAGTGAATCCGAAGCGGTCATTTTAGAATGTAATTTAATCAAGCAGCATCGTCCGCGTTATAATGTGTTATTGCGCGATGATAAAAGTTATCCTTACATCATCATTACAACGCAGCATCCTTTTCCGCGCATCGATATCTATCGTGGTCCGCGCAAAAAAGAGGGGATGACCTTTGGTCCTTTTCCTAGCGCTTATGCCGTTCGCGAAACCATTAGTCTGCTGCAACGGTTATTCCGTTTACGCACCTGTACCAATAGTTTCTTTGCGGCACGCTCGCGTCCTTGTTTGTTATATCAAATTCATCGTTGTACTGGACCCTGCGTGCAATTGGTGTCGCAGGAAGATTATGCGCGTCAGGTGGCACTTGCCATTTTATTCTTGCAAGGTAAGTCTAGTGACGTTATTACGGCATTGCAGCAACGGATGGAAGTGGCTTCGCAACAATTGCAATTTGAACTGGCGGGTCAGTACCGCGATCAAATTGCCCGTTTACGTCAAATACAAGATCAACAATATGTGCATGTGGCGTCTGGCAATGCCGATATTATTGGTTTTGCGATTCAGGCGGGGGTGGTCTGTGTGCAGTTGTTATCGATTCGTCACGGGCAGCTATTAGGCTCTCGTGCGTATTTTCCTCGGGTGCCATTGCATTCTTCGCCAGTAGAAATTTTGTCGGCTTTTATCACGCAACATTATCTGAGTCATGGAACGCAACATGAGATGATGCCGCGGGTGATTATTACAGATCAAACACTGCCCGATGCCGCCGTCCTAGCGACAGTCCTGAGTGAGCAGGCGCAACATAAAGTTGAGCTCACCTCTCAGGTACGTACCGAGAGAAAAAAATGGTTAGACATGGCGATGACCAGCGCGAAACAATCCTTGGCAGCGCAACTACATACTAAAGCAAATAATCAGGATCGCATGCAAGCATTGAAAGCGGTACTCGGTTTGGGCGTGTTACCGCAGCGTATCGAATGTTTTGATGTGAGCCACACGATGGGGGAAGCGACGGTCGCTTCATGCGTGGTTTTTAATCAAGACGGTCCACTGAAAAGTCACTATAGGCGTTTTAACATCGAAGGGATCACACCCGGTGATGATTTGGCGGCGATGCGGCAAGTCATCACTCGCCGTTTTAAACGCCTACAAAAAGAGAATAGCAAGTTACCTGAGGTGGTGTTGATTGATGGCGGGCCCACGCAATTGGCGGCTGCGACAGAAGTTCTCAGCGCGTTGGCTATCGAGGATGTCTTATTGGTCGGTGTGTCTAAAGGACCTGATCGTAAGCCAGGGTATGAAACATTGCATATACCTCATCAGGGCGCCAAACATTTACCTGCAGATGATTTAGCTTTGCATTTCATTCAACACATCCGTGATGAAGCGCATCGCTTCGCTATCACTGGCCACCGACTACGTCGGGATAAAAAGCGACAGCAATCGAGCTTAGAAGATATCCCTGGCATTGGTGCGAAACGACGTCGTGAATTATTGCGTTATTTTGGTGGTATTCAGGGTCTAGCTCATGCTAGTCTTGAGGAATTGAAAAAAGTGCCAGGCATTAGCCATTCCTTAGCAGAACGAATATTTGTAGCACTACACGATGCCAACGTATTATGACCAAATGTTTAATTGGCCGAACCTCTTAACGCTAGCCCGTATATTGAGCGTACCGCTATTGGTGATTGTTTTTTATTTGCCAGTAAGTTGGGCGCATCTTGCCGCAGCCATTATTTTTGCGACAGCTTCCATCACCGATTGGTTAGATGGTTATTTGGCACGCTATTTGAAGCAATCCACTAAATTAGGCGCATTTCTCGATCCGGTGGCTGATAAACTCATGGTCTCCATTACACTGGTGTTGATTGTGGCTGAACCGACTTTTCAATTTGTTAATTTTTCGAATCGTGTTGTCACTGTGCCCACGTCAATCATTACGATTCCGGCGGCGATTATTGTCGCACGAGAAATTATTGTCTCTGCATTGCGTGAATGGATGGCTGAGGTTGGCAAGCGCGCCAAAATTGCGGTGAGTATGATTGCTAAATTTAAAACCGGTGTACAAATGGTGGCACTCGTCGTGCTGTTGTATTGTGATACTAACACGCCTGCTAGTTTGGTGTTTACCGGTTACCTCTTGTTGTACGTTGCAGCGGTGTTGACAATCTGGTCGATGTTTCTCTATCTGAAATCGGCTTGGCAACAACTCACGCATGGTGATTAATTTAGCGGTCGCGACGCGATGATCATGGCGTTAAAGACTGTACAAAAACGCTCGTGAAAAAAATTGTGTGATTTTTTTTATAAATTGCTTGACTTACAACGACGTAACGCTAGAATACACCCGCAATACAGCGACACAATATGTCGCCGCAACGCTGGACTGATCAACACTTTGTCTCAGCTGCGAAAAAGAAATTGCGGGAATAGCTCAGTTGGTAGAGCACAACCTTGCCAAGGTTGGGGTCGCGAGTTCGAGTCTCGTTTCCCGCTCCAGATTTTTAGCTAGAAGATAACTAAGCCTCAGTATCGTTCTGGGGTTTTTTTCTTTTAGAGTGTAACAGCTTAACCTGGCTGGGTGGCAGAGTGGTTATGCAGCGGCCTGCAAAGCCGTGGACGCCGGTT
>CAZYKO010000005.1:0-188580 GCA_964648015.1 uncultured Coxiellaceae bacterium | reverse complement strand
CCGCGACCCCCGGCGTGACAGGCCGGTATTCTAACCAACTGAACTACCACTCCATGGAACGCATTTTTATAACATTTTTAACAAATTTACAATAGCTTATTTATTTTTATTTTACTTGTTACTTTTGTTACATTTTAAAACTTTGGGTGCTGAGGGGATCGAACCCCCGACATTCGCCTTGTAAGGGCGACGCTCTACCAGCTGAGCTAAGCACCCGATAAATCGGAACTGAACTTACGCTTCTTCTAATGCGTCTTTTACAGCATCTTTCAATGCTTTGCCAGGTTTAAAACCAATCACCTTGGCGGCCTTAATAGTGATCGTCTCGCCGGTTGCCGGGTTACGACCTTGTCGAGATGCACGATCTTTAACAACGAAAGTACCAAAATTTACCAAAACAACTGGATCGCCCTTTTTCAAGGAAGTTGCCACGCCTTCCAACACGGCGTCCAAAGCGCGTGACGCAACAGCTTTGGTTAATTCTGCATCTTTAGAAATGCGTTCTATGAGTTCTGCTTTTGTTGTCATACGTTCTTCTCTCTATCCATGGGTTAAAGTTTTTTTATCACATTCGCCAAGCAAGTCCACTGAAACATCCCATGTTGCTGAAGGACTCATAACGAAGAGTGATTTATACCAATAGGCCTAAACATGTGTCAAGCAACATGATGCTTTTAATGCAAAAAAAACTGCTGTTAATACAAGAATATGCCGAATTGAGCGATTACAAGACAGTTAAGTGCCTATTATCTTCTCGACCACTACTGACGAGCGAGGAGTTACCGTTGAAAATTCGAACATAGCCCCTAGCTTTTTCAATTCAATCACATTATCTTTATGCACGAGGGTGTTACTCTTCGAATTTTTCCATAAGCGCTGAGCAACTTATGCGGATGCACCGCCTAATACTTTTGTCCATTCGTCTCGGCAAACAAATTTGGATCATGGTCCTATGGATTATATTGAAACTCTCGCATCAATCGATTGATTTTAAAAAGGTAGCTTCTCCATGCTTAAAAAATGTTTTATCGTATTCATTGGCTCATTAACTATAATATCTGCCTATGCCACGACGCCCGTTATCTCCCCAAATAGTCCAGATAAACTCATTTTGAGTTTATGCCAGAACTTACCAAATAACTTTACTTCACAAATTGATGGGGACTTACGCAAAGCAATACAATCTGATCCCGTGAAATGCGCTAATTTTATCAATGATCTTGTCCATAGTTATCAAACGACATCAGCTAACAAAATGGTTGGCTGTAAATCGATCATAAAATTTCCGATGAGAGGAAAAGATATCATTAGTTGTGGGCAAGAATTATGAGGAATCATGCTCAGTCAATATGTTTTTTGACTGACGGCAAAAAGATTCTAGTGACAAATAGAGATTGAACACCACCTGTCACCTTACGCAGCCAAACGCGACATGTGATGGCTTGAAAATGAAAACACTAATGATTTATATAAATACATAGGAGTTTAATCATGAAGTTAGGTAACATTATTTTGTGTGTAAGCTTAGTTGCCGTACCATTCATCGCTGATGCAAGCGATCTAAAAATTGCGAACAGAACAAAATTTGATTTATCCTTCAAGGTAAATAATATTTGTTCCAATGGCTTTGGCGTTATACCAGCAGACACAATTAAAATGATAGCGGAAAAAGACTTTAACAAAGCATGTGAATCTAATTCACCTATTTGCCACGCTGTTGTCTATAGTGCACCTAACTGCACCGGTGAGAATGTTGGTGGAGTTGGTTTTGACAGAAACGATGGTGTTTCTTATATTAGTGGTCCCACCTCAAACCAAAAGGTCAGTATCATTGGCAATGGTTTCAATCTTATCTTTATGTCACCCATTAGAAAATAAGTAACAATAGGCACGTATCTTTATTTGATACGTGCCTTAATCTATTTCACTACCGTAAATTTGCATCATTGACTTACCCCCACTTAACCAGACTACCTACTTCACAGCGCTTACAAATTGACATGTTGAACAGCATCGACAATCCATGACGGGACATAAGGTTTTTTGCCTGACGGCAAAAAAATGCAGGTAACATAGGGAGATTGAAGAAGCAAACTTGAACGATAGACGAACATTTAGAAAGTCAAAAATGTCTTTTGCCTGACGGCAAAAACTTAGATTCAGGTGGAGAATGAACTCCACCTGAATTTTACGCCACCAAACGCTCACGCGCTATGGTGGCGGTCTCAAACCTCTAAGGAATTTTGATGACGAGCGCTAGGCGCCCGTCATCTTGTCATGCCATTAATGTGCTCGAATGCGATCTGT
The DNA here is from genome assembly GCA_964648015.1 of uncultured Coxiellaceae bacterium. Lineage (GTDB taxonomy): Bacteria > Pseudomonadota > Gammaproteobacteria > DSM-16500 > DSM-16500 > Aquicella. Next base: position 186,273 of record CAZYKO010000005.1, on the reverse strand, counting down.
CTTACGCAATTTTTCTTTTTTCGTCACATTACCCACTAAAGAAGATTTCGCCTTTTTAGCTTTTCGCGTCAAGCGTCCAGGATAACCTTCGATGGCAGCGGTTAACACCTCATCAATCCAGCGCACAGGACGAATAGACAAGTCCTGTTTGATATTATCTGGGATCTCTTTGAGGTCTTTCACATTTTCAATGGGAATGATCACATGCTTGATACCGCTACGATGCGCGGCAAGCAGCTTCTCTTTCACACCACCGATGGGTAAGACTTCACCCCGCAATGTTATTTCCCCTGTCATGGCGAAATCCGCACGTACAGGCAAGCTTGTTAACACCGAGACTAATGCAGTGCACATACTAATGCCGGCGCTAGGGCCATCTTTGGGCGTCGCACCCTCTGGGACGTGAATATGGATATCATGCTTATCAAAAAAGTTCTTTGGCACGCCTAAGAGATGGGAACGCGCTCTCACCACTGACAAAGCCGCTTGAATGGACTCTTGCATCACTTCGCCTAGTTGGCCGGTATAGATGGTTTTACCCTTACCCGGTAAGACAATGGCTTCAATACTGAGTAATTCACCGCCGACTTCAGTCCACGCTAACCCTTTGACTTGGCCAATTTGATTTTGTTGATCCGCCACATCATAGCGATAACGACGTACACCGAGATAATGTTCAAGATCATCTGGTTCAATACGCGTTTTGACATGCTTGGTTTTCAATAAAATCTCTTTGACTACTTTACGGCATATTTTAGAAATCTCGCGCTCTAAACTACGCACACCAGCCTCGCGGGTGTAATAGCGGATGATGTCTTGCACCGCGCCTGAGCGAATTTCAATTTCTGAGGTTTTTAACCCAGCGGATTCGATTTGTTTAGGAATCAAATGACGCATGGCAATGTTAACCTTCTCATCTTCGGTGTAACCTGGAATGCGTATGATTTCCATACGATCACGTAATGCCGGTGGGATATCTAAGGTATTTGCTGTTGCAACAAACATCACTTTTGAAAGGTCAAAATCCACTTCGAGATAATGATCATTGAAAGAGAAGTTTTGCTCGGGATCAAGCACTTCTAATAACGCTGAGGCGGGATCACCACGGAAATCCATCGACATTTTATCGATTTCATCCAGCAAGAATAGCGGATTATTCGCTTCAACTTTCGCTAATTTTTGCACGATCTTACCAGGCATTGCCCCTATGTACGTTCGGCGATGACCACGAATTTCCGCTTCATCACGTACACCACCTAATGACATACGCACAAACTTGCGACTCGTTGCTCTTGCGATGGATTGTCCCAATGACGTCTTACCCACACCTGGGGGCCCTACTAAACAAAGAATAGGCCCTTTCAGCTTTTTCACGCGCTTTTGTACAGCAAGATACTCAAGAATGCGTTCTTTCACTTCTTTAAGACCGAAATGCTCTTCTTCAAGTACTTTTTCAGCAGTAGTTAGATTGATTCTGCTCGGACTAGCTTTGCTCCACGGCAAAGACAACATCACGTCTAAATAGTTACGCGATACGGTTGCCTCCGCTGATTGCATGGGCATTGCCTTCAGCTTATTCAATTCCAATTCGCATTTTTCGCGCGCTTCGGGCGGCATCCCCGCTTCTTCAATTTTTTTACCAATGGCTTCAAACTCATTGGGTATATTCTCAATTTCATTCAATTCTTTCTGAATCGCTTTGATTTGTTCATTGAGATAATATTCACGCTGCGTTTTTTCCATTTGGCGTTTAACACGACCGCGAATTTTCTTTTCTACTTGCAAGAGATCAATTTCATTTTCTAGTAATGACATCAAACTCTCTAAACGCTTCGGTAAATTTTGCACTTCTAACAAGCGTTGTTTTTCATCTAGCTTGATGCTGAGATGTGCCGCAATGGTATCACCGAGCCTGCTACCATCTTCAATCGCTAAAATGGACGCCATGATTTCAGCAGGGATTTTGCGATTTAACTTCACATATTGTTCAAACTGGGACTTCAATGAGCGTACGAAGATTTCCACTTCACGGTCTTGTATATGGGTATCTTCGACTGCCTTGATATCAGCAAGAAAATAGTCTTTGTTATCAATGAAACGTACGATGTTGCCACGCTTCACCCCTTCAACTAAGACTTTTACCGTACCATCGGGCAATTTCAATAATTGTAGTACCGTTGAGATAGTACCTATTTCATGAATCCCACTTTCAGTTGGTTGATCTTCGGTTGCATTTTTTTGCGTGACCAACAAGATTTGCTTGTCAGCAGCCATCGCCACTTCTAATGCTTTGATTGAGCGATCTCTTCCAACAAATAGGGGCACAACCATGAAGGGATAAACGACAACGTCCCGTAATGGTAATACTGGGATACTTAAGGTGCTACTTAAATTGGCAGGCGCGATTGCCATACGTTAGACCCCTCCGTTAAAAAAAAATTCTTGCGGCGAGACGCCGCAAGGCATAATGAGATGAATTAGTGTCATTCCTTACTCAGCTGCAGATTGTTGCTCGTGATTTTCACAAATAATGATGGGCTTTGTTTCGCCATGAATGGCAGACTCATCAATAATGATCTTAGAGACTAGGCTTAATGAAGGCAGTTCATACATAATGTCTAGTAAGGCTTTTTCTAGGATTGAACGCAAACCACGTGCGCCGGTTTTCTTTTCCACACAGCGCTCAGCGATTGTTTGTAATGCGCCGTCACGAAACTCAAGATCAACACCTTCCATATCGAAAAGTCTTCGATATTGCTTGATCAATGCGTTTCTTGGCTCGGTAAGTATGCTAACTAATGCTGCTTTATCAAGTTCTTCTAGTGTCGCAACCACTGGTAAACGACCAATTAACTCAGGAATCAAACCATACTTAATCAGATCGGCTGGTTCCACATCACGCAAAACATCACCGATAGATTTAGCATCTTCTTTGCCGTGAATTTCTGCAGAGAAGCCGATGCCCGATTTTTCTGAACGGTCGCGAATAATCTTTTCTAAACCGGCGAAAGCACCACCGCAGACGAACAGGATATTGCGGGTATCCACTTGGATAAATTCTTGCTGTGGATGTTTGCGGCCACCTTGTGGTGGTACTGAGGCAATGGTGCCCTCAATGAGTTTTAACAGTGCTTGTTGCACCCCTTCACCCGATACATCACGTGTGATCGAAGGGTTTTCTGACTTACGGGATATTTTATCGATTTCATCGATGTAAACGATACCCATTTGTGCTTTAGCGACGTCGTATTCACAACGTTGCAATAATTTTTGAATAATGCTCTCGACATCCTCACCCACATAACCTGCTTCGGTGAGTGTCGTTGCATCAGCAATCACAAACGGCACATTGAGTAAGCGTGCTAACGTTTCTGCCAGCAAGGTTTTACCACTACCCGTGGGACCGATCAAAAGGATATTGCTTTTGCTTAACTCAACATCATCTTGCTTATTCTGGTTGCGCAATCGCTTATAGTGGTTATAAACGGCGACTGATAATACTTTTTTCGCCTGAGTCTGACCAATGACATACTCATCCAGCGTGGCACAAATTTCAGTGGGTGCTGGTAGTCTTGGCAACGCATCTGCCGCGGTCGTCGCCTTGTCGTCTCGTGTCTCTTCGTTGATGATGTCGTTGCATAGCGCAACGCACTCATCACAGACATAAACAGACGGCCCCGCGATAAGTTTGCGCACTTCATGTTGGCTTTTGCCGCAAAATGAGCAGTGGAACACCTTATCTCTTCCGCTACTGCCGCGCTGGTCATTACTCATAAAATAAAGCCTCTTCAGTTAAATACCTATAAATAGGGTCATTATCCAAAAAATCAACTGACTACCGATATTTAAGTGGGCTTAGCGCCCCAACTTACGGGGGCGCTCTAGTCCCAACCTAAGCCCAACAGCCAACCGAACTGAGGCTTAGGTTGCCAATCCCATACTTATATCTTACTTTTTCTTGCTGCGGTAATCGAGAATCTTATCGATAATCCCATACTTCTGAGCCCGCTCTGCACTCATGAAGTTATCCCGGTCAGTGTCCTTTGCGATCACTTCTTCCGATTGACCGGTATGCGCCGCTAAGATTGCATTCAATTTTGCTCTAATTTTCAACGTTTCTTCCGCATGGATCGCGATATCGGACGCTTGCCCTTGTACCCCACCTAAAGGTTGATGGATCATGACACGCGCATTAGGTTGGCAATAACGTTTACCGGGCGCCCCAGCCGCTAATAACAACGCGCCCATGCTCGCTGCTTGACCAATACACATTGTGCTCACATCTGGTTTAATAAATTGCATCGTGTCGTAGATCGCTAAACCTGCTGTCACCACGCCACCGGGTGAGTTGATGTATATGGAGATATCTTTATCGGGATTCTCGGATTCTAAGAACAATAATTGCGCAACTACCAAGTTAGCCACATGATCATCAATCGGGCCGCCCAGAAAAATGAGTCTATCTTTGAGCAACCTAGAATAGATATCAAATGCCCGCTCACCTCTGGCCGTTTGTTCAACCACCATCGGGACTAAGTTAGCGGTCACGTGCGAATGATTAATTTTCCCAGACATGTTATTTCCTTAATTGATTGATTCTTGATTTCAGTGGAGGAAGCTACCCGAAGCGATCCCCGTAGCAAGCACTACGGGGTTAACGCATGAGACAGATGTTATTATAGTCGAATGCCTTTCAATTCTGCATAACTCATTGACTTATCCGTAACTTCTAAGCCTTCAATGAGTTTATCTAACACTTGGTCTTCCATGATTTGCGCTTCAACACCGTTTCTACGCTCTGGCGCAGAGAGATAATTGATGACTTCTTCTGGTTTTTCGTAAGCGGCTGCGATTTCTGCAATGCGCTTTTCCACACGACGCTGATCGACTTTCAATTGATGTTGCTTCGTGTACTCAGCGATCAATAGGCCTAGGGCCACACGTTTTTTCGCAATGTCATTGAAGGAGTTGATTTCCTCTTCGGTATGACCATGGTGATCATGCGCCTGATGCTGCGGATACACTTCGTCATGGATGCTCTTAGCTTCACGTTCAACGAGTGAGTTCGGCACATCCAGAGGATTTTGTTCAATCAGCTGCGCAAATACTTGTTCTTTTAGCTTGTCTCTGATTAAACGATCACGCTCTTGCTCTAGTGATTGTTTGATTTGCGTACGCAGCTCATCCACGCTACCAGCGTTCACACCCAAACGCTTAACGAATGCTTCATCCATCACCGGCGCATTAGGCGCGAATAAACGTTTCACTTTCACCTTGAAAGAAATAGGCTTGCCCGCTTTCTCTTTATCATGGAAATCTTCAGGGAAATGCAAATCCAATGTACGTTCATCGCCAACTTGTGCACCAATCAAGGCTTCTTCGAAGCCAGGCAACATGCTCTTGCTACCCAGTTCTAGTGGAAAATCTTGTACTTTATTGTCAACGTCACCTTGGCCTTCATAGTTAGCTTCATAATCGAGGACAATACGATCAGTCTCTATAGCAGCACGTGTGACTTCTTGCCATTCGGTGAATTGTTTTTGGAGTTGCTGAATGACGCGTTCTACGTCCTCATCCTTCACATCAACCACTGGCTTTTCAACTTTATCCATCGCTACCTTCACATCAGCAATGTCGGGGAGCACTTCAAAGGAAGCCGTAAATTCAAGGGGATCGTTCTCACCACCCACTTTAGGTTCAACTTGGGGGGTGCTAATAGGGACTAATTTCTGTTCTTTAATTGCTTCATAGAGTGCGTGCTGTATGACTTCACTCAGCGCTTCTTTACGTGCCGTATCGCCAAATTGCTTTTGGATAAAGCTCATCGGGGCCTTACCGGGTCTGAAACCTTTAATGTTGGCTTTCTGCGCAACTTCGTTGATTTGCTTGGTATAAGCCTCTTCTACTCGCTGAGCTGGTACGGTAATCGTCAGACGACGTTCAACTGGACTCACTTTTTCAACTGATACTTGCATTTTATTAACCCCAAAATATGAAAAAATACGAGCTCGTCATCCATTAGGAATTTAATAGGAGAGGCCCTTTTTAAGTGGCGGTTATTATAGTGATAAAACTAATTAGTAACCAGCAAAGATTTGCGAAAGGAGAGACTCGAACTCTCACGGGTTACCCCACTGGAACCTAAATCCAGCGCGTCTACCAGTTCCGCCACTTTCGCATGTGCAGATGAAACAAGTTGCCATTTTTACTGGACTTTTGCCTTAGAATCAAGCTCATATTTGCCATTTGAAGCGAAAATTTTGAAAAAAGTGTATTTAGTATCATCTAGCTGGGTCCAGAAACCGTATCTCCTACGTACCGAGTCGCCAATCGTCACCACCGTCATCAAAGCGCCTGCATCCTCAGTGAACACCCCCATCAGGATGAGCAATTAATACCCAGGCAGGTGTATAGCATTTTCACAATTGCTCAGGTATAAAACAAAACGAATGTTTCACTCACAAGGAACCCACCATGGCACATCGACACATAACTGCTCACCTTTGGCAGCTTGGTTTGAGCCTACTCATCACCCTCTTTCTCAATACATCGAGCCTTGCTAATCACGCAGCGGCAACATTATGGGTACAGCAAGCACTCCAACTGCAACGCGATATCGATAAGGATGCCCCGTTAAACGAAGCGACTTTCATTGGTACGCACAATTCATACAATGCGAGAGCCTATCAAAACACGACGCCCCGTTATATGGATCCTAATCAAATAATCAGCATCACTGAACAACTCGATCAGGGTATTAGAAGCGTTGAATTAGATGTACATTGGACAACAGCATTACAAGGTAAGCATCTGGCCCACGAATTACTGCTTTGTCACGCGAGAGGCAATCACACCGGCTGCAGCATCTATGATCGGCCCTTGATAGAAGCTCTAACTGAAATGAGATACTGGCTACTCGCCCACCCTCATGAAGTCATACTGGTTTACTTAGAACATTTTTTAAATGGTCACGAACCACGACTCGCTCATCAATTGAATCAATACTTGGGCGCTTTCCTTTATACACCCAATCACGTCGACCCAACGCGGACACCTAATCGTTGTCTCTCACTCCCCTCGCAACTGAGCAAAAACAGCGTCTTAAAAGCAGGGAAGCAAGTCATCTTGATCGTGAAAGGTTGTGTCGGTATGGGCACACAAGAGGATCAAACACAATTTCCAGAACGACTTGCCGATGTGGTCTTCACCGGTAGCGGCAACATTCACAACAATCCATATACCTTTATTGACGCAAAAATCGATAAATTTTTTGGTTTTCCCGATTGTGCCCAAACTGTTTTTGATCATGATCGTGATCACACCAGTTTATGGCGCATTTTTGAAGATCGCACCATTCTCAGCAACATTGGCCATAAACAGAGAAAACTCTTGCCCGCCGATATGCGCGAACTCATGCGTTGTGGAATTAATTGGCCAACCATGGACATGTTACAAACGAATGACGAGCGTTTAGTCACAGCCATTTGGAGTTGGGCACCTAATTATCCACAACCGCAACTGGGGAACTGTGCTATTTACCACTACAATGAAGGCATTAAAAATGTGCCATGCGACACACCTCGTCATGGCTTTGCTTGCTATGCTGTGAAAACACAAAGCATGCAAGTGCTCAATGTCACAGACACCCCTGACACTGGTAATGATTTATGCCGTAAAGTGGCTGGTCCGGGTTTCACATTCGCCATGCCAATCAATGGTAAACAATTACAGTGGATACGCGAAGCAATGCAATCTGCTCATGTGCAAGAGACTTGGCTCAACTACCAATTTAGAGACGGTCAATGGACCGTTGGCGGGCACTAACCCATGGCAAAACTTTACTTTTATTATTCAGCAATGAACGCTGGTAAAAGCACGACGTTGTTACAGTCAGCACACAATTATCAAGAGCGTGGGATGGAAACCTTGCTCTTTACGCCAGCACTGGATCATCGCCACCAAACGGGCATGATCCATTCGCGTATTGGTCTTTGTGCAGATGCCATCGCCTTCGATGCAAACTTTGATTTGTTTGACTATACGCGTGCACAACTGAACGCACGTCCACGCCTTAAGTGTGTACTGATAGATGAAGCCCAATTCCTGAGCAAAGCACAAGTCAAGCAATTGACCCGTATTGTGGATTGCTTACATCTACCGGTGCTCGCTTATGGCATACGCAGCGATTTCCAAGGTGAGCCATTCCCAGGGAGTTTGTATTTATTAGTGTGGGCTGATAACTTAGTTGAAATCAAAACCATTTGTCATTGTGGTAAAAAAGCGATAATGAATGCCCGTATCGATGCCGAAGGACAGATTGTTAGACAGGGAGAGCAAGTATTGATCGGTGGCAATGACCGCTATATTGCACTCTGTCGTCAACATTTTATGGAACGCTTCGAGTCAAATACGACATAGTGGCAAACAACGATTGTTGATATGGCTAGCGACGAAACAGGATGTTTTGTTTTTCAACCAGAGAGGACCTGATCATGAAAAATGTAAAACTATTGCATGGCAACGTATCCAAACTCACCACACCTACAGACTTAGGCGATAAAGCACGACGCGAATTAACGAAGGCGATCAATCCGTTGATCGCCGACGTCTTCGCACTCTTCGTCAAAACTAAAAATTTCCACTGGCATGTCTCTGGACATCATTATCGTGATTATCATTTGTTGTTAGATGAACAAGCGGGTCAATTATTCGCAATGATTGATATTTTAGCTGAACGTGTACGTAAACTTGGTGGCACGACCATTCGTTCCATTGGTGAAATAAGCCGTTTACAAAAAATCAAAGATGATAATGCACAATATGTAAAACCTAACGAAATGTTAACGCGGTTATTAAATGACAATAAGGAATTAGTGAAACGTATGCGTGATGTGCATGCCGTCTGTGATAAATATGATGATGTGGCAACCGCGAGCCTACTCGAAAATTTCATCGATGAAGGTGAGCACCGCATTTGGTTTTTATACGAAACAGCTACTGAATAACTCTCACTCAATTACCCGCAAGAGAGAGACTTGCGGGTAATTATTCAAAAAATCTTTTCAAGCACATTCTCTGCTTCATCTTTAAATAAGTGATAAATTTTTCCCTGATAATTTACTTTTGCCATTTTATCATCGACTTCAATGACGCTTGGTTCAATGACAATACAAATAGAAAGCCGCTCATCGAGATACACCATATCCATATCACTCGCCGTCGCCAATGGGGAGATGATTTTCACCAGATTGTGTGCCGTGGAAGCCGCGAGTCGGGCATGTTTGGCGCTATCGGAAAAGACAATTTTAGTTTTATAATGCACATGATCAATAGGCTCGACTAAATAAATGGTGGGTGGACGCATTTGCATGTGAACGATTCCTTCATTTATATTTTAACAACCAACATATCAACAAAAATGAAGCAAATACACTAATACATGAAGATAAGCCAACGCCACTCGTCACAATGCAGTGCACAGACAGGCGCACGCCAGGCACGCCACACCATCAAAAAGCTTGCGCCGCAGACTGAGGATATTTATGTTGGAGATAACGCCTTGTTTAACGCGATTATCGCTAACTCGATCACAACCATGTGAGGGAACATCCAACGTGTTTTATAAAACGATTGCACTCGTCATTGCCGGCAACATTCTAGAATTTTATGATTTTTTATTATTTGCCCATTTAGGCATTATCATCACGCCATTGTTTTTTCCACAATTGGATCAACAATCCCATCATTTATTGGTTCTGCTGCTCTTTGGTGTACCGTTTATCATGCGGCCTTTAGGTGGTTATGTACTCGGGCGTATTGCGGATAAAAAAGGACGTGCTGTTGCCCTCACTACTTCCATCTTATGGGCGACATTACCGCCATTACTCATTGCCGTTCTACCCAATTATGCCGTCATTGGCATTGTCGCCTCATTGAGTTTTATTTTCTTACGCCTGTTCCAAGGATTTGCGATCGGTGGTGAATATCCAAGCGCGGGCGTCTATCTGATGGAAATCACTAAAATGCACGCAGGGTTGGTCAGCAGCCTGCTCGTTGCCTCGGGCATGATCGGTAGTTTATTGGGCTGGCGTGTTGCTGCGTTATGTTTAAGTACAACTGCCCCCCAAAGTTATTGGCGTCTGGCATTTTTACTTGGCGCACTATTTGGCATCCTTAGTTATAAATTACGCCAAGCACTTGTAGAAACACTACCCACACGTACCCAAGTGATCCACGCACAGCATCACATGCCATCTGACGTTTTACAGCAAAAGCGTCTACTCACCATTTTAATCGGTTTATTCGTTGGTATGACGGTGTGGTTACCAATGACTTATGTCAACTTCTATGTCACCAAAATACTACACCTACCCATTGCTACAGGACTAGATACCACACTGATTGCTCTCAGTACCTTTATACTGCTCACGCCTCTCTTTGGCTATCTCTCAGATAGGATGGGTCATCGACGCTTAATGTTGATAGCAACGCTGTATGCAGGGCCGCTCAGTTTTATGTGTATATACGCCCTAAGTATACAAGCATTTTATATCGCACAAATTGGTTTGGTGATCATCGCAGCCAGCTTTAATGCGCCCATACATGTGGTCATGAGTCAACTATATCCGCAAGCCATCCGCGTACGTAATGTCGCTATCTTTTTTGCCATCGGCTTAAGTGTCGGCGGACTCACACCCTTCTCTTTGGGCTATTTAGTACAAACCACCGGGTATATCTATTATCCCGCGTTACTGATTAGTGGCTTTGCTTGTTTGACAGGATATGGTTTGTGGCGTGATAGCCATCTACCCCAATATCATGGCACGACGCTGCTTTCTTCATCACCTCCCTAACAAAGCAACTTACGTTGTTAGGGATTATCACGAAGCCTTGTGCTCGCGTAATACGGCAGCATGTTGCTTGGCTTCGTGTTGCATAAATTGTTTGACATATAAATAACTGGTGACAAACACAGAAACGATAAAAATCATCGCCAACAGGGAGAAGTATGCCGGGAAAGTCATCATTAAAATGAAAAAGATAAATGCTTCAAGCCGTTCGATGAGCCCGGGTGATAAATAGCCACGCTCCACTTGACGTGGGTAGTGCATACCTACAATGAGAAAAGTGGTGACACAAATGTAACAACTCCCCAGCATAGCCAACACTAAAGTAGCACGGTTAGTAGGGTCCACTAAAAACAAACCAAATATGATGGCAAATTCAACGATACGATCCGAAACAATATCCAACATTGCACCATTGTTACTCGTCATGCCACGTTCACGCGCGACAGCACCATCCAACATATCAAGAAAACCTGAAACCAATAAAAAAAGAATGGCAATTTTGGGGCAATTGAACATGAGCGATGGCACAATCATGATGCCACTCAAACAACCTAACAATGTGATCCGTGCAGGCGGAACACGTTTCACCCACTTTGCGATGTGATTGACAAAATATGCTTGATAGAGGGGTCTCATATAGACTTCAAACATCGTATCATCCCTAATAGTGTTCTCTCACATAGCATACCGCAAGTTATGAACACGCGCTATGGATTAGCCTTTGACACGACGGGCTTTCACCATACCCAAAAAATGCTATGCTAATCGCTTAACTTGCTGCCCAACCATTCGTCGCTCAGGAGGTCTCATGTTTAATTATCAAGGAAAATGGGCATTGATTACTGGTGCCTCTGCTGGCATAGGTACTGCCTTTGCCCATGCACTTGCACAACGTGGATCACATTTAATTTTGGTCGCACGTCGAGCCGATCGTTTAAATGCACTCGCGCAATCATTACGTGCTCAATATCAAGTCGATGTTGACACCATCGCCCTCGACCTCGCACCAGTAAACGCAGCACAACAACTCTTTGATCAAGTACAAACACGCGGGCGGCGTATCGATCTTCTCATTAACAATGCTGGCATTGGTGTTTTTGGTCCGTTTTTAACAACAAAAGTAGAAGAAGATGAAAAGCTGGTGATGCTTAATGTCGTGGCATTAACGATGCTCACGCGATTATTTTTACCACAACTCTTACAACAACCCGAAGGGATGATAATAAACGTCGCTAGCACAGCGGCCTTTCAACCACTCCCGTACATGGCCATCTATGGTGCGTCCAAAGCGTATGTACTGTCATTCACGGAAGCATTGTGGGCAGAACATCGACAAGACAAATTACATGTGCTTGCGCTTTGTCCCGGTCCAGTCACCACAGAATTCTTCTCGGCAATGGGCAACGAGATGCACTCCTTTGGTAAACGCGATACAGCGGATGATATTGTGAAACAGACGTTAGCGATCGCTGATAAAAATAGGATGTATTTTATTCCAGGCATGCTTAAAAATTATTGGCAAGCGCAACTTACGCGTTTACTACCCAGAAAGTTGTTAGCCAGCGTTACAGGCAATGTCTTACGAAAAAATCTGGGACAACATTAGGGTTGACCAGGTTTATGAGGGGTAACCCCCCGAAATGTAAAAAAACAAAAGACGGGGACGCAGGCGGGCTTTTGCTTTTCGTGCCCGTTCCCGTGCCCAGCTTTTGTTTTTATGTGTTCATGTGTTCATGGTGGGCACGCTGCGCTTTGCCCACCCTACAACCCCCGTTCGCCCTCGATGCGGGATGACAGGCAGCACTGAGAGACAGGAAATGGTGGGCACGCTGCGCTTTGCCCACCCTACAACCCCCGTTCGCCCTCGATGCGGGATGACAGGCAGCACTGAGAGACAGGAAATGGTGGGCACGCTGCGCTTTGCCCACCCTACAACCCCCGTTCGCCCTCGATGCGGGATGCCAGACAGCGCTGAGAGACAGGAAATGGTAGGTAAAGGCCATGGATGCAGCGCGTAGCGCGTAACCCAGGATCAACCTTGAAATGTAGGAAAACAAAAGACGGGTACGGGTACGGGTACGAAAAAACTAGCACCCTCTCCGGGCGACCGGGGGATCAATCACCCCAGCTGCATCGCAAAATTTGGTATACTATAAAAAAATGCATGGATGTTACGTGCAAAAGGAGCGGCTGCATGCGTGCACTCATTTGTGCCGTGATAGGGATTTGCGTCGTGAGCACGTCATATGCGGCACCCTTCACCATTAAAACACACGGCTTTCCAAACCAAGGTACCATTCCTGTCGTCTATTCTTGTGATGGCAGTAACCTCACGCCGAGCGTCAGTTGGTCAGATGCACCCGCAGGTACTAAAAGCTTCGTCCTCATCATGCACTCACCCGATGCGACGATTCGTAACCCTTTCTATAATTGGGTATTGTTTAACATCCCAGCGACAGCAACCGGTATCTCAGAAAATGCTGTCTTACCTGAGGGGACTCAAATTGGCAACAATAGCTTAGGTGAAGCTAAATACAATGGACCCTGCCCGCCAGATGATCGCCTCCATCACTATATCCTAACGGTTTACGCACTGGACAAGCGATTAGACTTATCAGAGGGTACAGAACCTGAGGATGTTCTTACCAGCATGAAGTATCACATCTTAAAAGAAGCTAAGACGGGCGGTTCCTTTAAACATTAAGCCTTGTTCACACCAATCAAATTCACTTTAAATACCAATACTTGATTTGGCCCAATGACGGGTGGCACGCCATGGTCACCATAAGCCAAAGAAGCAGGGATATATAATTCCCATGTTGAACCGACTTTCATCAGTTTTAACGCTTCAACCCAACCTTTGATCACACCATTCACAGGAAACGTGGCAGGTTGTCCGCGTTTATAGGAACTATCGAACTCACTACCGTCAATTAACTTGCCTTCATAGTGCACAGTAACCACATCCGTATCCGTAGGGATTGGTCCTGTACCTTCAGTAATCACCTTATACTGCAATCCATCGGGCAAGGTCACCACACCCGGTTTATTTTTATTGGCTAATAAAAAGGCTTCGCCTTCAGATTTGTTTGACATTGTTGGTGATTGCGATTGCATTTGATTACCTCTTGTTGATTGTGTCACTGAATTATCGGTGGCATATAAATTTGTTGAAATAATACTCAAACCAATTAATGTCACCACTAGGGTACGCATGTGATATTCTCCTTTGTTTTAAAAATCCTATGATGCATTTTAGAAAATGCGTGCGAATTATCCCGGAAAGGCTATTCGCAAGTAAAGCATTAATACCCATGTGTATACATAGAATAGATGAATATTTGACCAATTTTATTTAACAAGGGTGACATTGATGAAAAAAGCTGTGGTTCTCTTATCAGGCGGACTCGACTCAACAACGTGCCTTGCCTATGCCCGCTCGCAAGGGTTTGAGTGTCATACTTTGAGTTTTAATTATGGGCAACGGCATAACATTGAGCTGACGGCCGCTGAACGCATCGCCACTCACTTTGGTGCCAAGGCACATGTGTTTACATTGGGCATCGACCAATTCAAGGGCTCAGCACTGACTGATCCTACACTAGCTGTTCCAGATCATGATCCACAAGCAACCACCATCCCCATCACTTACGTCCCAGCGCGGAACACCATCTTTTTATCCATTGCACTCGCTCTCGCAGAAGTCGTGGATGCAAAAGACATTTTCATTGGCGTCAGTGCGATCGATTATTCCGGTTATCCTGATTGCAGACCCGAATTCATTCAAAGCTTCGAACGCATGGCGAATTTAGCCACCAAATCGGGCGTGGAAGAAGGGGGCATCGTCATTCATACCCCTTTAATCAATTTATCTAAAGCTGAAACCATTCAACTGGGATTACGCTTAGGCATTGATTATCACATGACAATCTCTTGTTACAGCGCCAATGCCCAAGGTCATGCTTGCGGTCGCTGCGATAGTTGTATGTTGCGCAAAAAAGGTTTTGCTGATGCTGGCGTTGTAGATCAAACCACCTATGTCACTAGCACCTAAAACACCACGACGGAACGTATCGCTTCGCCGCGCTGCTGAGCAGCAAATGCATCGTTGATATCGTCTAGCGTATAGTGATGAGTAATCAAGTCATCGACATTGATTTTCCCTTCCATATACCAATCAACAATCTGTGGCACATCCGTTCGACCTCGTGCACCACCAAAGGCAGAGCCTTGCCACACACGGCCAGTGACCAATTGAAATGGCCGTGTGGTAATTTCTTCATGACTGCTAGCCACACCAATGATGGTGCATACGCCCCAACCTTTATGGCAACATTCCAACGCTTGACGCATGAGCGTCACATTGCCCACACATTCAAAACTATAATCAGCACCCCCGCGCGTCAAAGAAACAAGATAGGGCACTAAGTCTTCTTGCAATTCATTAGGATTCACAAAATGCGTCATCCCAAATTTTTCAGCGATGGCACGCCGAGCAGGATTGATATCCACACCAATGATTTGATTCGCCCCCACCATGCGTGCAGCTTGCACCACATTCAAACCAATACCACCCAGACCAAAAACAATGACATTTGCGCCTGGCGTTACCTTAGCCGTATAAATGACGGCACCAATACCAGTAGTGACCCCACAACCGATGTAACACACTTTATCGAAAGGCGCGTCATCTCGAATTTTGGCCACAGCAATCTCAGGTAATACTGTGTAATTCGCGAAGGTTGAAGTACCCATGTAATGATAGAGTGTCTCACCTTGCACGCTAAAGCGACTGGTGCCATCTGGCATCAATCCACGCCCTTGTGTGGCGCGAATCGCCTGACACAAATTGGTTTTACGTGATAAACAATATTCACAAGTGCGACATTCAGGTGTGTATAAAGGAATGACATGGTCCCCTGGTTTCACTGATGTCACTTGCGAGCCGACTTCCACGACCACCCCGGCACCTTCATGGCCTAAGATGCAAGGGAAAATACCTTCGACATCTTTTCCCGACAACGTGTAGGCATCTGTATGACAAATACCACTGGCTTTTATTTCAATCAACACTTCATTGGCTTTAGGACCCGCCAACGTCACTGTGTCAATGGTGAGTGGCGCATTAGGTTGATAAGCCACTGCTGCACGAACGTTCATATCACGACATTCCTCTGGTTACATACTCAGTTTTCCTGGCGACACATTTTCATCACGATGGACATCTGCATGATCATCACGAATTTCTTTGATAAATTTCTCAAAGGTTAATGCACTTGCACGGCGCGTACGATTGACATCAAATAAACCAAACTTTTTAGTATAGCCTTCGTTCCATTCGTAATTATCGGCGAAGGTCCAATGGTACACACCGCGTATATCCACACCTTGTTTCAGTTTGTCTTTGACCACGCTAAAGTATTGTTCGAGAAATTTTCCTCGCAATTTATCTTCTGCATCAGCGATACCGGTTTCGGTAATGTATATCGGTTTGCCTAATGCTGCGACATGATCAATTGCTTGACTAAATCCACTGGGATCAATAGGAAGATACATATCCCCCATTTCTTGATGGGGAAAACAAGTGGGTCCAAAAATATTTTTACGATTAAAACCTAACACCGCATCCGCATAATAATTGAGTCCGATGAAATCATAGGGTTGTGTGCGCGTATTAACATAATGTTCCGATGCCATTAATGGAAAATGATAATGATATTCACCGGACGCCAAATACTGCATAACCAAATGATCTGTAATGTGTGTTAAAAACTTTGAAAGGATGCACTCGATGGGTTCCCAACGATAACGCGGTACAAAATGCAATGGGTTATGCACAATCCCAATTTGTGCCACATCGCCACCTTCCATTTTTTTAATGGCTTGATAGACTTCCGTATGTGCTTGCAACAAATTTTTTAACACAGTCACGGTTTTTTGCAAACTATGTTCGTGCGGTGGAAATTGGCCATAGAGATAGCCCGAAAATGCATGAATAGAGGGCTCATTGATCGTGCACCACAGTGTGACACGATCCTGGAAACGTTTAAACATTTCAGTACAGAAGGTCACGAAGTCAGCAATATTTTCTTCTGATTCAAACCCACCTTGATTGGTGAACCAACGTGGCTCATTAAAATGAAATAAAGTCATCATCGGTTGAATACCACGTTGCAAACATTCGCCTATCATCTTTCCATACTGGCCGATGATGGCTTCATTGAAGTAACCTTTACCACGCTGCGGTTGTATTTGGCTCCATTCAATGGAAAATCTATAGCTATTCACGCCTAAGGCAACCATGTGATCTAAGTCTTGACGAAACTGGTTTAAGTCAAAATGGTTTCGCGGCTGGTCCAATGCCGGCACGGTACCGAAGCTTGCTGCTTGCGTCCAATTTGAATGTCCCGAGACGCTTTTATCAGATGCTTGAAAAATTGAATTTGCAAATCCTAGTAGCATAATTAGTTGCCTTTTTCTAAAGTGATCGCAGATGCGTTACCTATCTCAAGCCCTGGTTTAACACCGAGCGTCATAAAGTTCATATTAGAGAGACATGCAAATGCCTCTCTGTTCTCAGTTCATCCGATTTTACTGCGTTGTGGTGAGTAGGTTAAAGATGCGTCATCACTCACACGAAATATAATGGTTTGTATCGCATGAGACGGAATCGTCATATTGATGTACTGTGGCTCTCGTTGTCCCGTGACATTTTTTATATAATATTTTCGCCCAGTCACATCTCGATTGAGTACAACCACCACTATCGTTTCCGGTAGGTTCTCATGTGCTGGTACACGAAAAGTCACTTCTTCCAGTGAAGCAGGACCTTCAGAGCGACTCGCCAACAAACGTGAGCCTGGACGAATAAATTTACTAAAGTGGCCAAAATAATAATACATCGGTTGTTTATAAAATACTTGTTTATCTAAATCCACCAAGATGGGCGCATCGACATAATTTTTCGCCCAGGTAGGACCACCACGCATATCAAGGACTAAATTCCAATCAGTCCAACCAGACACATGATGATTTAGATCATTGATAATATCGTGCGCATAAGATTCCCCACGTGACCAATTACCTAGGGAGGGTCCTTTATCAATGGCTAAATAGCCATTACATGCTTCTGTGCCCAAGACAAAACGCGGTTGTTGAGGATCTGCTTTATTTAACAAGGTATACGCTTGATCTATGTTCTGATAGGCACCACCAAAGTTAGCATACCAATGGACACCAGCACCATTAATATACTTGGCGGCTTCCTTATCTTTCATGATGATTTCTACGCGATCTTTGATTGTGAGGCCCTGGTCATCATGAATCATTAATTGCAATGGGATATGTGTCGTTTTGGTAAATTTGGCTAATTGCGGACCGAGGTGATGCTTGATAAACATTGCTTCCTCTTGCGCTGTATAATACATCGTTTGCCACGTTTGCAAATTGCCTTGACCGGCTATCACATGTTCATCCGGTTCGTTTTGTACCGTGACACCCCAAAATTTTATGCCGTATTTCAGATAATTTTCTAAAAACTGAACGAAATGTGCCGCCCAAATCGATGCAAATTGATCTAACAAGCTACCATGCACCATCTCACCCGTTGATTTCATCCAGGCAGGTGCAGACCATGGACTCGCAAACAACGTTAAACCATCAAAGCCTGCTGCATACGTTTCATCTAACGCTGCTTGCAACATTGGAATTTTGTAATCGGTATCTTCAATTTGTAAGCGAAAATTATCGGCGGTATTATCAGGGATATCGGCATAAGAATATTTGGATAAAGCATTGTCGCAGATGCCAAGCGTCGGCATCGCTGTATCACCAACCCGGTTGCGACAAGAGAAATCTGTGCTCGCCATCGGTACGCGGCCTAGCGAGTAAGCCACCCCCTCACGACCAAAATAAGAACGGATAAATGCTTGCTTTAATGCTGGCGACATCTTTTGATAGAGAAGCGCTGCTGTATCAGTGAATGCACCACCAAAACCAATCACCGCTTGTGCGTCTGCAAAGGATTGTTCATCCAATTGAATGTGTTGCCATCCACCGTTGTTGTCGATCGTCACTGGTATAGTATAACGATGCATGAAATTACGATGATCCATACTCGTTTCATAGACAACGGCTTGTCCATGCAATGCTTCAGGTGTATCCATCACAGGCGCGATCATCGGACACTCGTCCGCGCGGCAGGTAATGAATTTATCGAGGGGCGCCTTGGCGACACTCTCACTGCCCATGACCATCAACCCGACTACAACTAACCATCGCTGATAATTTGCTATCCGCTTCACGCTATTTCCCCCTCATCCCTATGGACGATACTCTGTCTGATTGATTTCACGCATTCACTAGGAGCTCTCAGCATCAACTTCCTCATTGTTATCTATCATGTCATAGTGCTAAAAAACGGTATACTAACTTCTTAGCGTATCGATACACACTGAAGGCACGGAGCCGGATATGCGACGTATACTACCAATCTCACGTATTCACTCATCCCTTGCGAGCGACTGGGACCTTGATGACATACAAGTCGACACCCAACGCAGTCACTATGGCACCAACGATATCATTGAAACACATAGCAATCGTTGGGCTACGCTTGCGAAGGACACCGCTAAAGATCCAATGATCTGGTTCTTGGTAGCCACGAGCATCTTATTTGCAATTCTCAAAAATTACAATCAAAGCGCTATTTTGTTGTTGGCCACGCTACCTCTTATTACGATGGATGCACTATTACATTGGCGCACCCAAGTCTCAACGCAAAGTTTGAGTTCGCATTTAGCCACACGCGCGCTCGTGATCCGTCATGGCACAGAACTCACGCTACCGACTTGGCAATTGGTGCCCGGCGATTTAGTCATCGTGCCAAGTGGTACAGCAATACCAGCGGATGGCATCTTTGTCGGTGGCAACAATTTACAGGTGGATGAATCCACACTCACAGGTGAATCCTATCCCGTACAAAAACAATTACTGACACACGTGCCTCAATATAACGCAACACCTGTCATTGACGAATGTTACTGGGGTTTAGCCGGCACACAGCTGCTGACCGGACGGGCGCACTTGCGGGTCGTATACACAGGTGCTGAAACACTATACGGTCAAATTGTTCATTCAGCATTACAGACCACACAAGAACGCACGCCACTGCAACAAGCGATTGCCAAACTTGTCTTTGCACTCATCATCAGCGCCACCATACTTTGTGTCATCTTAGCTATCGTGCGTTATGCGCAAGGTTTTGGTTTGATTGATGCATTAATCAGCGCCGCCACTCTCGCCGTTGCCGCATTACCCGATGAATTCCCCGTGGTGTTTACCTTTTTTCTCGGATTAGGTGTCTATCGTTTAGCGCAAAAAAAAGCACTCGTGCGCCGCGCCGTCTCTGTTGAAAACATTGGACGCATCACTTACATTTGTTCAGACAAAACTGGCACGATGACAGAAGGACGTTTTCAGTTAGCACGTTACTTGCCGGCGACAGGCGATGCGTTGACACTGTTGCGTATTGCGACGCTCGCCAGTCGTCCCGACAGTGGTGACTTGCTCGATATGGCCATCACTGAAGAGGCACAGAAACACCACTTAACACTGGCTAAGCGACTTTGCACCTTTCCATTTACCGAAGATAGAAAGCGCGAAAGTACCATCATCGCTAACGATGATGGTACTCACCTGATGGTCGTCACCAAAGGGGCGCCCGAAACGGTAATGGCACGCTGCCGGCTAGACGCAGATGCCCACGCTCACTGGTTGACTCAGATACAACAATTCGCTTCGCTGGGGTATAAGGTCATCGCCTGTGCAACTGCCCAACTTGCACCTGGTGCAGCGATGATAGAACCAGAAGCCGGGTATGAATTCAGCGGGTTACTCGGTTTTGCAGATGCACCACGGGAGGGGGTAGCAGAGGCAATTGCCGCCTGCGAGCAATATCAAATCCATGTATTGATGCTGACGGGTGATCACCCTGACACAGCACGCGCGGTCGCACGCGAAATTGGCTTAGGGGGGGATGCGCCCAATGTGATGCTTGCTCAAGACTTAGCAACGCGCTTAGAAACACAATCACCCATCGATTTCAGAAACATTGATGTCATTGCACGCGCTATCCCCACACAAAAATTGGCGATAGTAACGACCTTACAACGTGCTGGTGAGGTAGTGGCCGTGACCGGTGATGGTGTCAATGATGTCCCTGCCATCAAAGCCGCTGATATAGGTATTGCAATGGGTGAACGCGGCACTTCAAGTGCTCGCGAGGTTGCCGATATTGTTTTAATGGATGATAATTTTGACAGTATTGTCAACGCGATCCGCGAAGGTCGCCAACTTTTCACCAACTTACAATTAAGTTATCAATATTTGCTACTCATCCATTTGCCGTTTGTTTTATCAGCGGCCATTCTACCGTTACTGGGTTATCCTTTGATTTACTATCCGATCCATATCGTATTGATAGAACTCATGATCCATCCCACGTCGATGTTAGCTTTTCAAGCAGCACCCGTTGCCAGTCATCAGATAACTGCGCGCAAACCCAGACAGGTAAGATTTTTCACACTGAAAGACTGGTTGTCCATTTTTACAGTAGGCTTATATCTTACCGTACTCGTCGTGATGAGCTTCATGCTATTAGTGGCCGCAGGTAACAGCGTTGCCCATGCTCGTGCGGTGGCTTTTGCGTTACTTGCCTTTGGTGGCGTCGCGATCACCCTCGGTTTGAGCCAACCTCGCACCATGAGCGCACAAATCATTTGCGCTTGTATTATCCTTGCCACACCATGCGGCATTCAAATACCAATCATTGCACAGTTTCTTTATTTCACACCACTACCTGCCCATGAGTGGCTCGCCATCATCGTTGCTTCGGGCTTGGCTTATGCGTTATTGCGCCTGAGAAAAAGCGATGATTAGGACATAACACACCATGACGCGTGCATTATCCCCTATCTCCATTTGGCAGATTTTATCCGTGAAAACCCTAGGTTTTGCTTATTAAATATTCATGCCTCAAGCGTTACTCCATATCGAGATCACCCCTCTTAATATTTCTCTTATCACGCTCTGAGATAATCTAAAGAAAAGAGCTGTCTTTTAACTGGAATATTATAAAAAAGGAATTTTGTCATGGCTCTCAAAAAACTACTACCCATTGTCGTGTCACTCTCCGTGTCATCGATACTTGGTGCAGCGGTTGTAAACGCACAACCTGTGACGCCGGCACAGCCATCCGTCACGACCACCACAACTTCTTCGCCAAGCAACACCCCCAACTCACCGTCAGCGGCCACTAGCCCTACGAGCTCGACGGTTAAGACGCTACCGTCACCCGGCACGGTTGCGATTACGTTTGATGACGGTCCCTCCAGCTACACGCCACAAATCTTAGCCATACTCAAAAAATATCATGTGAAAGCTACCTTTTTCATGGTCGGCGAAATGGCTAAGCGACATCCAGAAATTGTGAAAATGGTGTTAGCCGATGGACACGCAATCGGTAATCATACGAATACGCATCCATTTTTAACCAAACTGAACAATGATCGCTTGGTTCAGGAAATCGATATGCCGCAGACTATTATTTTTGGCATCGCCGGTGTTAAACCTGTGTGCTTAAGATATCCCTATGACGCACACAACCAACATGTGAATGACACCATCCGCCAACAAGGTTTAACCCCTGTAGGTGTGGATTTGGATTCACGTGATTACAAACGCCCCGGTGTCGATAAAATGGTAGCCTCCGTCGTTGGAAGCGCCAAATCAGGTTCTGTCATTTTGTTTCATGATGGTTGCACAAAACGCGAGCAAACTGTAGCAGCATTATCAAGAGTCATTGAAGGTATACAAAAGAAAGGCTTAGGGTTTAGTCAAATCTGCGCTCAATAACCTGCCTCGGCGTAAGCACGCTGCTTACGCCGATCATCTTCATGGTGCCAGTCGATGCATTTCCCAAACATCGTTACATAAGGTATAGAGCAAACGATCATGTGCACGCCCATAACGTGCCTGGAAAAATTCGTATTCAAAGGGGATGATGGTATACCCGCCCCATGTTGTCGGACGTGGTACGGCTTGCTGTGCATATTTTTCAGCAGCGCGTTGCAAGCCATCCTCTAATTGTTGGCGTGATTGAATGGTATCGCTCTGTATCCAAGCGTGCGTCCCCAGTTGGGCAGCGCGGGAACGTGTCGCAAAATACGCGTCACTTTGTGCAGCCGGAATTTTTTCGACCACACCCCGTAATCGAACCTGGCGTGATTGAGCCGGCCAATAAAAATTCACGGCGGCCATCGAACAATGTGCAAGCTCTTGTGCTTTTTTACTCGCATAACTCGTGTAAAAGATAAATTGATTGGGTACCAATTCCTTGAGAAGTACAATGCGTGTGTCAGGCAAACCAGACATGTCTATCGTGGCAAGTACCATGGCGGTGGGGTCTTGATTGTTACCTGCTAATGCTTCTGCAAACCACAATAGAAATTGGTCGAAGGGGTGGTGTTGTGCTGCATGCTCTAAGAATT
This sequence comes from uncultured Coxiellaceae bacterium, assembly GCA_964648015.1. Lineage (GTDB taxonomy): Bacteria > Pseudomonadota > Gammaproteobacteria > DSM-16500 > DSM-16500 > Aquicella. The sequence continues at coordinate 162,875 of CAZYKO010000005.1, read as the reverse complement.
CGCGATCTTCCTCTGCAGTTTTGAGTGCGCGTATTTGATCATTAATCTCTAGCAGCGACATTAATATCTACTCCTTTACCTAACTGTCATCCTGACGATTATAACTACTTTAGGTTTTAAAGAAACGCTGGCCGTCAGTTAACAAGACCAGCTTACTCTAAACCACAGCCTTTAAAATAGTTTTGATATCGATAGAGGCTATGCTGCTTTGCTTTTTTTCACCTTCTTTTTTTTACGTGGCACGAGTGCATGTTGATGTGAAAAGTAACCAATGAAATAATTATATAAACATGCCGCAGCAAAACCAAAAATAAACCCATCAACGAAGCCGTACAGACCTCCAATGACACCACCCAAAAAACTAGAATCATAACCATATAAGAGTGTGGAAGCTTGTAACATCACGCTGGCACCATAACCCGCCACCCAACTCGCCCATGCAAAGAGCAAGATGTAGAGCCCCTCTACAATACCAAATGCCAAACCAATGGAAACGGCATGCAGTTTACGTATGTTGTGACTATCTTCTATGGCCATCACTACCCCTCCTCACCAAACTTCTTCATAACCTGAGTATAGTCGATACACATCCTGGCACGCCGGTTTCAGCTTATCCTATTGTATCTTTGACAATTTAAGCTCACCGTATTCGCCACCGCTGGGTATTTATGCGATATAAGCCCATGAATTTGTTGAGAATGACTTGAATGGCGGCTCATGTGAGCCAGGGCCCCGCGTGTACCAAACGATGCTTAAGCAAAAGCCTATTCGACAGGCGTATAATCGTATTATTAGAGAACAAAAATATCATTAACTACAGCATTTTAAACGAAACGAAGGAGTGTTATCATGATGCACAAAATACGTAAATTCGCGTTGGCGCTAGTGTGTAGCATCGGCATTTTAGGTTTATCTGATGCCGCTCAAGCCTACCGAGTGGTTTATGTTGGTTCGGGCTGGACCCCTGTATGCAGTAGTTGCTATGTGCCTCGGCCATGCAAACCCTGCTGTCATCGTACGTGTTATCGTGGTTGTGACAAATTTGGTTGGTTTGGTTATTATGACGGCTGCTACAAACGCTGCCATTCAGTCTGTCGCTAACCAACATCACCTACTAACGCTAAATTTTTAGCTTGTTCGGTGACACGGCACATTGGTTTCATGCCGTGTCACCTGACATGAACTGCAGATGAAAAATTGTCTTGTGCAACGTAAACAAATACATGTAGCACTTATCATAGTTGTGTTGTGAGCATAGCAGTCCGCTGAGGAATAGAGATGAAGCCAACATTGATCGAACAACCCTTTGATTCTTATTTATCATCGATTTTGAAAACATTTGAAAATGATAAACCACTCTCAGCCGATCAAATCAATTTTATTACACAACATGAAAAGCTACTCAGTAGTTTTGCTGTTGATCCTGTCATTCGTCATTATCTTAAAGTACAACGCGAACGTCGCGGCAAAGCCATGTCTTTCGCCCTCACTCAAGAGAAACTCAATGAACCCGTGCTGAAGCGCATTAAAGCTTACGTGCAACAATTACTGCAACAACGCTTAACACATATCGATTTGAATATGAGCGTTAAACAATTTCAACACTTCAAACGTGTAGGCGTGCATGAACTTATTTTTTGGCATGGGAATCAATTTTTAACCGGGGCGCCCTTTTTTTTAGGTGGTATCCCGCACATCATTTATATGCAATGGGGAAATTTATTTGGTATTGTGAAATTACAACTCAGCTTCAATGAACTACAACTTCAAGGTCAGGTACACATCGATCTCGTCGACAGAAAAAATCGTAGTTTATATGAATGCGTCAAAGCTTATAGCGAAGAATTAAAATTGGCACCACCTATACCAACTCATGAACAACGCATACAAGAAACACCCGAACCACATACAACGCCCACACCACAACTCACCCCATTTTTCAAAGAAATTCACTAAGAGGTATGCCGTATCGTTAACCCTACGTCAATGCCCAATGCAATGAGATGAAGAGGGCGTTGGTGCGCAAACTAAAGCTTGCAGGTCCTGGAATAATAATCGCGCGTTGACGAATCACCCCATGTCTAGACGTTTTGAAATTACCCACATGGGTGTAGAGATAATCGGCAGAAACAGCCAAACGAGTATTGAGCGCATAACGCACCCCCCCACCCCATTGGTAGACACCATTTACTGTCGACCGCTTCGCAAGATGTAACCCAAAACGGAAAAAAGTTGCCCCGGGTCGAGGTTGATCTTGGTAGACGTTACTCAGCCATGCCACACCCCCACCCGCACGCAAGTTAAGCGCGATGTGGCGCCACGATGCCAACGTTAAAACACCTTCTAACATGAGATTCGTCGCTTTGCTGTGGAGTGTGAATGTGTTTGTGTCGAAGCCAGGTGCGGTGATACCGAATAAATAAACTTTACCGCGCGCTAACGCATCCAAATGCACCACGGTGAGCATGGGTTCCACAGTAGGCAACCATTCCCACTGTGCTGCGTCGCGCGCATGCGGCCCTTGTAAATAATAGATGTATCCCAAACCTGCCTGAGCAAACGGCCGCCAAGGATTTGCCTTCCCTGCATCTAAGCGATCTGATTCACTCGGTACTACAATCAATCGACTGGTACCAATTTGCGGGTACCCTTCACCAAAACCCCCAAAAATTTCTAGATAGCCAGTGATGGTCTCTGTCGTCGATGCACTGTCACTTGATGCAGCTTTGGAGGTACTCGCACCTTTTGCTGTCGGTGGTGTCGGTGCCTGAGTAGGTTCCGTCGCCACTGCAGTTGCCTGTGTTGCAATCTGTGAAACAAAGGCACGTGCACCCGCTTCCACACCGGCACGCGCCATCACAGCGCCTGCATGCCATGCAAGGAGACAAACCATCAAGTAAGCAATTTTTTTCATGATCCTTCCTAAGAGTCGTGAATCTATGACTGAAGCACGCACCGGATACATGCAGCCACCCTATCCCGCAGCAACATCAAAGACTGCTGCGGGATGCATGGGGGTTTTACACTAACAAAGTGAAATTGAGATAGGGACCTTGGAAACCGACGGAATTATTGTTGCCACCCGCGGCCAACGCAGTAAAGTTGCCATCCACCGTTGGACTGCCACTCGCAAGATTACGATTCACACTGTTGAAGTAGTAACTCACCTGATAACCACCTTCGAAGCGGAAATTAGAGCAACTATCACCATCATACAAACTAAAGGCGACGCCCAATTTCAAATCCACCACTGGGACAATATGATGGGTGGTATTTTCACGCCAGCGAGAATAGTTGGTTGTGGTGACATTGGTACCAACCACTTGACCAGAAGAAGCGAGCCAATTTTTGGTAAAGATGTTACCGACGAGTACACCACCATCTGCGTTCACATCAAATTCAAAACCAGAAGGCATACGATAACGTCCGCTCAAACCAAACATGGGACCAATACCACTGAATTGACTCTTTTCATGAATATTATTGCGCACATTGGAAATATTAGTCACTTCACCGAAGAAATCGACTGTATCACTATTGAATGCACCATAAGTTTTCATATAGCGATTCAATTGCGTCCAGCGCACACCTACGAAAGGATGTAACACAGCATTACACATTAACTTAATGGTATCGCCAAATAGCATATCCACTTGATTGATGCGATATGCAGCGCGACCTTTAGCATACGATTGCACAGCGACCGCATTATCAGACAATGGATTTTGTGTCGTAAATATTTGACCTGGTCTAATGTTAGTCGTATTCGAGGTGTAACCACCGTTATAGTTAAAATAGCGCAACATCATGTCTGCATGATTGGGTAAGAGATAGCCCACATAAACATCATACGCACCTTTGTAGGTTGGATTCACTTGCGAAATTTTGGAATAGGTTCGCGGTGAATTCACATTGTCTAACTCTTTAAGAATCCCATACGAAAGATCATAGCCATTCGCAATAGGCTCAAGATAATAACCGGTAGCACCCGCAAAAAAACCATAGGGCAATACAATGGCAGATGGAATAGAAATTAAACTGGGGTGTGCAACCACTGCATTAGCATAAGCCATTGTGGTTGTTTGTGATGCTAAAAGTACCGCAAGTGCGGTTAAAGATTTTTTCATAGCTTAATTCTTCCTTGAACTTGGCAAGATGATGAAATACAGAGACTCATCAAAAATACCTTGTCATACAGGTTATAGTCAAGTGAGAGCAGTATCAGCGATTTAACACATTCCCTGCCTAAAAGTGCCTTTCTACCAGCGAATTTGGTATGAGGTGTCGCGATGTTTCGTGATGACTCTCTGCCCCCTCTGATGGATTTATTGGTTCATTTTTTAATCATTATTGTACTTTCTAACCATTTTAAATTCTGTCTCTATCGTATTCTTAAGAATCTGACACAGCAATACGACTATAATGGCAGTAACTCATATAAAAAATTGATAATGATAAGGAGATTCCCATGCATACCGCCACACATAAATCGAGCCGCAAGCATGTATTGCCACGGAACATTGCCCGTCGTTTGAAGGCAAGTAAGATTCTAAAGAATAGTAAAGTGACGATTACATTGAAGCCGATCAGAAAGTTCAATAAAAAATTGAATGGTTACATCACCAGAAATCCGTATCGTGCACTTGGTATCGCCACGCTCGTCTCATTATCAGGTGTTGCCCTGGGCGTTGCTATCAATCGTTTACGTCATCTCGTCAAGTAAAAGTTAAGGGGGTAACGACCACGCTACCCCCTTTTCTCACTGTGCGTTACAGTAAGTATTGCCCGCCATTGATCACCAAATTAGATCCAGTAATAAAACCGCTGTCTTCTGCAGCAAGAAAACTAACCGCACGCGCGATTTCATCTGGTTTACCTAATCGACCCACGGGGATTTGTGCGATAATTTTATCCCGCACGTCATTCGCAACAGACATCACCATGTTGGTTTCAATATATCCCGGAGAAACCGTATTCACCGTAATGCCTTTACGTGCCACTTCTTGTGATAAACTTTTAGTGAAACCGTGGATACCTGCTTTCGCCGAAGCATAATTGGTTTGCCCAAATTGACCTTTTTGACCATTGATCGAAGAGATATTAATGATGCGGCCATACGCACGTTGGATCATGCCAGGAATCACATTGCGTGTGACATTGAAGATACTATCTAGGTTAGTACGCAATACACTATGCCACTGTTCTAAGTCCATTTTGTATAACTGTACATCCTTAGTGATGCCAGCGTTATTAACTAAAATATCAATTTTACGATATTTATGCTCGATCGAATCGACCATCTTTGCACAGGATTGAAAATCAGTGACATCGACATAAACCACATCGATGTCATAACCTAGGGTTTTTTGTTCTAACTGCCACTGTGTCGCTGCGGCATGATCGCCATTGCGATTGTACGTCGCAATAACACACACCCCTTGATCCGCGAGACACTGACATATCGCTGTCCCAATCCCCCCCATGCCACCAGTCACAAGCGCAATTTGCCGTTGCATAGAATCTAAACCTCCATGTCAAATTCAGGGTGCCTGTGACTGTTACGATAGCATAATTTCACTATCGCAGCATGAGAGGGTCCTGCGTCAACGGTGCCCACTAACCGTACGCGATGGGAGATAACAAAAAAGCGGTTCCCGCATATTGCACGAGAGCCGCTGGTCCTTAGGATTAGTAGTGTCCGATACGGTGCAAACGCGCTAATACGCCATCGTGAGCAACCATCGGCTGTTGCGCTGCGTTAGGCGACGTCATCATCTGTTGCCAAAGACTCAGGTGACGGTCCACCATCTCCTTCTCTACCTTTGTCAACTCGATCGCCGGTGCCAGCGCATTGGTTGCCTGGGTCTGCGTGAGGTGAGCTATGATCAACGCATGCTGATGGGTCAATTGCGGCTGTGGCGCACTACGTACCATCTCAAACTGTATTGTGGGTGCCGTTGCATTAAAAAACCACTTGAACAAACTATTTTTCTTGAAGATTAACTCTAACAATGTTTGGGCAAATGCCTCAGGGGTCTCGTCTTCTGGGACTTGTAAGATATAAAAACCACTATTGGCGTCAAAGAAGTGTAGTTGTTGGTCACCTGCTATATAGAGCCCAACCACATGGGATAAACTTTGTTGGGCAATGCACTGTGTGACATCATCTACAGATAAACTATAAAAAACCCCAGTATCCCGCGCTTTAAGGTCATCACGAATGATTTGGACTAATTCTAGTAAGTGTGACGTTGGGCCAAGTAGCGTATTGTGATTGAGAACAGCCAATTCTGCATCGAAGAGTGCTTTAAAATTGGTGACATTGTCCTCAGTGAGGTAGCGAGGGTGCTGTTGCTTTTTTTGCAGCGCTTGTTTTTGATTTTGATCAAACTGCTTAAGGTAGCGAATCAAACTCGGATAGTCGAGGTCCGTCTGATGAGGTTGCAGTCGATGCATGTTGAGGTAAGTGAGATACAAAACCATATAAGCAAAGCAACTCCCACCAACCTTCAGATCACTTAATTTGTATATTTGCGAAAATGAGAAGTGTTGTGCGATCTTAATGTTGGATTTCTTATGATTATTTTTCATGCCTAAGCTCCTCTACTCTGCCAGATAACATATGGGCACGTATTGCCCAAATAATGTTATCAAGAGCATTATTGTAACAATTTACCCAATTATTTAGCTAGAGCTCGCTGATTTTTTTACGTAAGCTTTTTCTTTGACCAAGTTGCTTTTTCTGAGTTAAACGTCGTTCTTTTTCTGCACGTGGCACACGGGTTTTGGTACGCGCCTTGTAAACCGTAGCTGCCTTGACCAGTACGGCATGCAATCGCTGCAGCGCATCTTCCCTATTCTGGGCCTGCGTGCGATAACGAGATGCTTTGATGATCAAATCACCTTCACGTGTCAATTGTTTCGCGAGTTTCATTAATAAGCGCGCTCGCAACGTTTCAGAAAAAGCGCGGGAATGACGCACGCTAAAACGTAATAGCACCGCTGTCGACACTTTATTTACATTTTGACCACCAGGACCACTGGCACGCACAAAAGTCAGGCTGATTTCAGATTCAGGGATCTCTAAACGCACCTAGCGGCTCCAATCTTGTTTTCAAGGAAATTTAATTTATAATGATCAAGTGGAATGGATGCCTGAGTCAAGCCATGCTTAGAAAAGCATATCTCATTCAAGCCGTGTTACTCATCATTTTATCTGCGATGAGTCGTCCCAGTATCGCCAGTCATTTGCAATTGCAATTAAAAGATTTACAAATTGCTTACCCACAAATGATCAAAGAGGTTAGCGCGAGTTACATCACTTGGCAAGACGGGTCACGGATGCGCGTACGTAAACCCATCCCGGTGATCGATTACCTTGTCAGCAAACTGAATCACATCGATGATTCACAAGGTAGCATTTCTATACGTGATTTAGAGCGCGACAGCTATGAACCCTTATTTAGAAAAATGTATGGCAAAACCGCTCGCGAAGTGAGTAAAAAGTTAGTCACCGTCTATTGGATGCCCAAAGTATTTGGTTACCGTTACCCTTTACGTGTCACCACTGTGAATGCTGTGGATCAAAAAATTCGTCGTATATCAGAAAAACTCGAGCAATTACCGAGTTACTTTCATAAATTTGTGGCCAATCCTGCTGGCGGCTATTATTGGCGCAAAGTTAAAGGTGAGTCGTATTTGAGTGCACACAGTTTCGGCATTGCCATTGATATTAACTCGCATTATGGTAATTATTGGCTCTGGGATTGGGAAAAGGCCAAACGACCTAAGACGCCCTTGGTTTTCCATAACCATATTCCACTAGAAATTGTCAGAATATTTGAGGAAGAAGGCTTTTTGTGGGGTGGACACTGGTATCATTACGACACAATGCATTTTGAATATAGACCAGAACTCTTTGCCAATCCGCTCGCCCACAATATTTACTAAAAGCATATTTCAATCACAAATCCATATATTGATTATATTTTATACGTTTTAACTGATTATTTTTTGATCCAATAAACCCCAAAACACCCTCCCTAAGTGCTTAAACTGGCTGAATTTAGCTATTTTTAGTCCCTATAATGCCACTTTTACGGTTTAAAGCTATTTTTTATACAATATTTTGAGGCCCAATAATCACAGGCGTATAATGAAGATGTGGAATAAAAAAAATTGTGATTACGATCTTAATCTCAAATAACAAAGGAGTGGTCTCATGAAAAACACAATCGGTAAATTCACCCTAGCTTTAGTCTGTACCTTGGGCGTGATGAGCGTTTCCAGCGTTGCCCAAGCTTATCGTGGTTGCTGCCATGGCTATTACAAACCAACCTGCCACTACAGCACACGTATTTGCGGTTGCTTAAATCGTTGCACCGGCTTATACACGTACACCTACTGCAAACCAAGCTGCTATGGTTCTTGCGTGAAACCATGCGTGGTTGTTCGTCCAACCTGCAACGTTTGCCGTTAATAGAACGTAACACTCTCCCTACACCTATGGCACAACTGTGCTGTGGGTGTAGGAGGGTTATCTTCTCAAGTCGCTACTATAACCACTTACGACGTTTAAAATAGCTGAACGGTAACCACGCTGAAATAACCATCAGCAGGATCGCAACAGGATAGCCTATATGCCAATCTAATTCCGGCATAAAATGGAAATTCATCCCATAGATACTTGCGATAAGGGTAGGTGGTAGGAAGATCACAGCTGCTACCGAAAATATTTTAATGATGTTGTTTTGTTCGATGTTAATCATCCCCATCGTCGCATTCAATAAGAATCCTACCTTGCTGGCAATGAAGTTAGCATGATCGCTTAAGGCTTCTATGTCTTTAGTAATAATACCTATACGGGATTGCAACTCTTGTTTGAATGTCATACCTATGGATTGACTGAGGAAGAACACCAATCGATTAAATGAAGTTAAACACTCGCGCGTTTTAGTACCCAAATCGCCATTCGCACCGATATTTTGTAGTAGGGTTTTGTAATCATAGGGTCCCGCATTGGCATCATCGGCTGGTGGATGGAAAATTTGAATTGAATAGCCATCGAGGCGATGACTCACACTCTCTAATATATCTGCCAGGCGGTCTATCGTCGCACTCAACAAATTGATTAACAATTTGGCCGCACTATAACGTGGTTTACGTAGGCGCGATAAACGCATTTTGAATAATTCGAAAGAATGTGGCTCTATATAACGCACGGTGAGCAACTGATCTTTGGTCAAAATGAAAGTGACGGCATCGGTAGTGGGTTCTGGCGATTCAGATTTTGCGAGCATGGTAGCGGTCATAAATAAAATATTATCTTCTTTATATAACCGGTTGGAAGGCTCTATTTCTTCCATTTCTTTTTTGGTTGGCACATCAATCGCGAGACATTCTTCAATCAGTGACTCTTCAGCGGGGGTTGGGGCTAGCAAGTCTATCCATAACGCTTCCTTAATGAGCGCTTCATTCTCGCTTGTTAACACCTGCGCTTTGATCGCTGATTCCTGCTGTAGATAGAGCGTAATCATTGATAACCTCGACGGATAGAAGCAGTCTTCTTGTGAGTATCATCATATTTGGCCCGCATTTCCGTATTGGATAGCACGGTGTATGCCTCGGTAATGCGTATAAAGTTATCTTTGTCACCACCTTTATCTGGGTGGTGGATTAGCAATAATTTACGATAGGCACTCTTGATTTCCTTATCTGTAGCATTCGTAGATACTTGCAATACATCATAGTGACTCTTATCATCATCCAATACGGCTAACTGCATTAAAATCTCATGATACAATTGTTTAACTGTATTATTTAATGAGAGCAACAAGCGACAGGTCATCGGCATCATATTTGACAAGCCAGTCGCAGAAAGCCCTATGTCACTTACCTTAGATGCACTTAAAATCAATAATGACGATTGCAGTAAAGAAAGGGGCATGGAACAGGCAGTAGCGATAACACCAATCATCACACTCATTTCTACCGCACCATTTGCAAGCATACGATTGTAATTGCGCGGCATCAGGAGTAGCTGAATCTCATCACGGGTAATTTTAGCTAAAATGTGTAAAACGCCACTGGTTAATATCAAACTATCATTTAAGTCATCGCATGCATTCGTGGGATTGTCTTTTTGGTTGAATTCAATTTTTAAAGCATTTATTTCACTCAGATACTTCGTAAGGATCGCATATTTATAATAATCGATTGAATTCATGCCTTGTTTATCAGCAGCGTGCTTTAACTCAATTTCCTTATCATGAAGCGCATTGAGAATATCAACCATGGGTTTTAAGATAGCAGTTTGGTTTAAGCGGGTAGGTACAACACTTGGTTGCGCACGAAAAAACATAAGAGTTGCTCCGTTTTTCTTATTGTGACTGTATACAGTCCATGAGTAGCATCATTTCACAGAGACTCGCAGCCTCAAATAAGCAAGTGACTCTCGAGCATGAATGTTTAGTGAATGGATAGATAGGATTATATCAAAGTTTTTTTGTGACTAGCTAGGTATTTACACCACTGATTGCGCCAGTGCCATTTGACGCAATCATGGGGTATTCGAAAGCTTGCTGGCCTGGTGCGCGGATGAGAGGGTTGGCTCGCTAAGAGCTGGATTAAAGAATGCGCCAATATATTGTGTGCACTTTCTCTGATGTACAAATGCATCAACATGTAATTCAGCCGTGACGCCTTTACGCTGAGGCAGCGTCAATGTGGCAGGTGCAGGCGCTGCAATACGTTGACCTAACTGTGCTAAGACCATTTTCAATAAACTCAGTAAATTATGATTTTGGTCTAGGCCATATAGTCCTTGTGCTAAAAATGCCTCAATCACGGCATGCATGGCATGCGCGCCATTTGCCTTGAAGCAGATATCTTCGTCGGTGATATGTCGGGTCGTTAGCGCGTTAAGACCATCACAATGGTTATTGAGATAGACAAGATTTGCAGGTGTGTTTTTGATACTTAAAATGAGATAAGGTGCGTTACCATGACAAGCCAGATGCACGGCATCAAAACCAGGAAATCCTTCATGATGGATAGGAAATACTTTTTCTTCGGTGTTGGTACGTTGTCGTGTCATGAGCTTCTCGTCGATACTATATAAAAAAATGCTAAAGTGATCATTATCTCAAGTGACTAGCAGCCCTACTATTAGGGCTATCCTTGTGATTATGCCAGAAGAAGATTAAGAGAGACTTAAGACATACTGGGTAACATGCTATTAATTCTGTACACGACAAAAATCATGAATTAATAGCCTGGATGGCGCCATGGCCTTACCCACAAGTAACGCCTCACCGCTGTCTGTCATCCCGCATCGCGGGGTGCAGGCTTTTTCGTGAACATTTGCGTGCCTACCTGCATACCCGGCTTTTGTTTGTTCGCGATGACCTATGCACCTGTCATTGCGAGGAGCTTAAAGGGCGACGTGGCAATCCAGCACGCGTGGTCAATCACAGCAAGTTAGTTATCGTACAGCGCTGTCATGGCAACCAACACCTGCACCATCTCGGGTTTGTGGACAAAGGAGGTGGATCGCCACACTCGCTGCGCTCGTTCGCGATGACGGCGTTAGGGACATTTATCTTCGTTCACCCTCGATGTGGTATGAAGTTCAGTAAGGTGGTTTATGATTTTTGTCGTGTAGAGAGTGCTATTAATTCGTAGGACCAATCCGAGGATCTCGTTGCTGCTTTAAGTCTTGTCGTGAAGGCGGTGTTTTAGCGATTGCTGCAATTGTTGTTTAAGGTGAGACATCGCACCCACACTCATAAGCGCTTCGGTGATCAAAAAGAGGGGTGCGACTAGTATATGCTCAAGATTATCAAGCAAGGCTGGTCGATTCCCTTCATGATAATGACCCAGTAACTGTAGCACCCAACCACCTACAAACAATGCAGCAAAAACGACTAGCCCGGTAAGCGTGACATGTGTGCCAGCGAGGCGCTGCGCGATAATGAGCAAGGGGATAAGTGCGATACCACTGATCACACCCAAAACAACATCCAATAGGAGATAATAACCAATGAGGATTAAGTAGGCACACCAAGCCAAGGAGATTGAGTAGCGCGATAGGGATAACGGTGTGAGCCAAATACATAACATAAACACACTGACACAAATGAGTGGCACGCCAAGTAGATGTGACACCTTAATCCACTTACTTTGGTGATATGCTGCATAAGCTGACAATTTTTGGATTAAATGACTCATCTCATTATCCCCTACTTGATGATCGACTCAACTGACACTCGCTTTGCGTTGTTGCGCGATACATAGCAAACTTTCAACCTGTAATAACGTTTCTTCTATCGATTTAATATGCGCTTGCAATTCTTCTAATGCAGTAGATTTTTGTGTTGGCGTATTGTACAAACCGAACATCGTGAGCGGTATACTAATCGGTAAGGTCAACACATAAGTGGTAGTAGACACAGCATAACCCGTCATTCGAGAAACAATATGCGCTTTTGGCTCAGCAAGATATTCAATATATAACTTCTCTGTATCTTTTAATAAGATACGCAAGCCTTCATAAAGACCACTACCATCATTTTTTGCTTGCATGATATTTTTCATTCCCGCCTTCACGCTGACAATCACAAATTCAATTTGCTCTCGCATTTTTGCCGCATTTGCATTGTCGGACGATGTCACTGTCACCACCGCATCAAGCATTTTCTCTAGCGTACGCTCAATGCGATAAAGCATATACATACTTTCTTTATTGATATTGATATTTTCAATTTCTTTGGTGAGGAATTGAAGGGATTCACATAATGCCTGCGCGATCTTCTCTTCAGCAAATGCTTTTTCTTTGTTTAATTCTTTGGTCAACTCTTTGAGTAACAATTCATAACGCATGACGTGTTGAAAGGGATGATAGATCAGATTTTCCACTTGTAATGTCGTATTGCATTGCAACAACTTGATCATACGCTGGGTAAACTGCGGATCCTCTTGGTTGCTTTTAATGAATTCAGAAAAAGTATTCAGATGGGCAATGATCGTCATGATCGTGGATAATATATGCTTAAATTGCTGATTTTGTCGGTTGACCACTTGTAAAATACGGTGAATGTCATCCTCAATATCGCCTGTATATTCCCCAAATGGATTCTCTGTCAACGCACGATAAGGCTGCAATAATGCTGTCAGCTGATAGCGTTCAACCGTCGGCAATTCTTTAGTCAACTGAGAAAAACCAGTCACCATTTGACCCATATTATGATGGAATTGTTTTTGTACAGTATAAAACTCCTTGACCAATCCTCTTAATTGCAAACTCTCAAAGTGACGTTTTATTTTTTCACGATTCTCCACAAACTGCGGATCGTGTGTTGTTTGTTTTTGACTGAACATGCTTGACCTCTCTCCTACACTCTCACCGACTAACATAGGCATCATCCTAACGCATTGTTAAGCTAATAGGAATGGCTTTATGTTCGTGATAGAAATGCAACAAAACTCGGATAAGCATGCATTAATATTATTCCATTTTGAGTGACTTTGACACAGAAGGTACTTGTGTTTTTTTAGTTTTCTGTTTATCGGCGATGAGCTCTTGCTTATATGTTTTTAATTGAGCCATGAGCTCTTTAGGTGTCACCAGATTCGTTGGACACCAGAAGAATAGCACTAAATGTTTACAGCTATAGGTGTTGACTACTTTGAAATCAATTTTTGCAATCTCTAAGGCTTTTAATGTGGCATGTACGCAATTATTTTTGATCGCGTGATAATTTTTATTAGTATCATACCCTGCTTTGCTCAACTCACGTAAAAACTCATATAAACTCACTGGACTCTGAAACGTGACAAGATTGTTGAAGGCTTGATCTTCCTCGTCTCCCCAATTTTTTTCTATCCCTTGTTGTGATTTAAGATGAAGTGCTGTAATGGCAATAGGCGCATGGGGACTATAACTAAAAATAGCGCGGTGTAATGGCTCATGATCTTTTTTAGTGATGTACAATTCTTCACCTTCGTCGGCTAAAGCCAACACAGAGATATGCCCGGAGCCATAACTGTCAGACCAACTGGATGTTTTTTCACGATAGATAACAAGGCGCATGATTTTTTGTCACATCAATTTCTAGTTATTATTAGTAACAACTTTATCACACAAGACTTAAGTTTATCTTAAAACAACAAGGGGTGCCACCCCATCAACCCGTGTACAAAAGCCGGGCACGGGAACGGGCAGGTTCATGAAAAAAGCACGCACCCCGCGCGACAGCACTGCTAACCTTAGCGTGAGTTCAATATCTAATTAAGCTGCAAACGTATTTTTGAAAAAAGTAGCAATGACGCTCGACAAAGCGCACAAGATAATTCCCCAACAAAAATCAATTAATGTTATTTTTAACGGCCAATTATTTAATATGGCATGATTGGTAAAATCATAAATGCCATAAGTCACCGCACCAAACACACCACCCCAGAACAGTGCTACCGCATAACTACTACCCACTTTTGGTAATACGAAACAAACAATCCCTGTGGCAATTGCAACGTACACAAGTATCGCACTGGACCAAATGGGTGAGAGGCTGCCACCCGATTGACGAAGTAGACTACCCAATTGTACGGCATATAAATTTCTTGCGATGAACCCTAACCAGCACATGTCTAAAATAAATACAGTAATGATGGTTGCTACAAATACCTTGATGATTGACATACATACTCCCTATGAATGAAAAAAATGAGTGTTTAGCGCATGACTCCTCGTTTACGATGTCATAATTATTTTCGCGATAGCAAGCCCAAATAACGCGCTATCAACCATTGAGTCACACGTTTAGGCACGAGGCGCGGTAAATACCAATTTAACCATTTTCTAGGAACTGGTGCATAACGTAAACGTGGTCGACGTGCGCATAAAATTTTATAGACTAACTTACCAATAACGATTGCTGGCAGTGCATGCACTGTGACTTGCTGCATATAAGCAACCATACGTGATAACGCAGTATGGTAGACCGACTGTTTTATCTCAAGCGGCCAAGTGGTCTCCGAACTTTTACGCCAAATTTCTGAGGTCACGGCACCTGGGCCAACAATCACCACATCAATACCAAATGGCATTAACTCCACACGCAAGGCATCGGATAACGCTTCTAAACCATGTTTTGATGCGGCATAAGCACCCAAAAATGGATTCGCCATTTTACCCGCCACAGAACCGATATTGATGATTTTGCCTGGCGCACCTTGCATAGCTGGATCAGTCCCCAAAAGCGGTGCAAATGCCTGTATGACTTGTAATTGGCCCGTAAGATTGACATCAAGTTGTTTTTCAAAATCCTTGATAGGCATATATAATAAGGGGCCCGGTACAGCCATACCCGCATTATTCACCAAACCCCATAGCGTCGTGCCATGGAGACGCTCTTTCACCCATGCTGCCGCCTCTTGCACTTTCACCGCATCGGTGACATCGAAGATTAATGGTTGATACAAATCCCCAAAGGCTGCTTGTAAACGTGACGCATCTTGGTGATGACGCACACTACCAAATACTTGGATACCATGCGCGACAAGCTCTTGAGTGATCGCATAACCAAGGCCGGTGGAAGCACCGGTCACAACAACAGATTTCATGCCTAAAATCCTTTGACTATGTCAAATAAATATCTAGTTAATACACTTAGTCTATTTGCAAACATCCACTATACCACTTGACCCGCTGCCCACCCAGAGGACCATGCCCATTGAAAATTATAACCACCTAACCATCCAGTGACATCAACCACCTCTCCCACAAAGTACAAGCCAGCTACATCACGCGCGGCGAGCGTTTTGGAGGACAAGGCATCACAGTCCACACCACCCAATGTCACTTCTGCTGTACGATAACCTTCGGTACCATTGGGTATTAAGGACCATGCAACAAACGTCTGCGCCACAGATTGCAATGCCTGATGAGAAATCGTGGCGAGCTGTTTCTCTAATAATGCCTCAGGTAAAAAAACGGTGACAAGACGTTTAGGTAAATAGGGATGAAGCACCGTTTTCAATTGTTTGTTTGGTGTAGCGACTTTAGCCGCTTGTAAATAGTCGAATAAATTGATTTCGGGAAGCATATTCACCACGATCCGTTGACCCGGCTCCCAGTAGGAAGACAATTGTAATATGGCGGGTCCACTTAAGCCACGATGGGTAAACAATAGATGTTCGCGAAAAGATTTGGACACTGTACTCGCGCAACTATCGACACTGATACCCGAGAGCACACTGAGTTTATCTTTATCCGCAGGCTGCAAAGTGAGAGGGACCAGTCCAGCACGGGTGGGCCAGACAGATAAGCCGAATTGTGTGGCAACTTGATAACCAAAGGGAGAAGCGCCCATCGTCGGTATGGAAAGACCACCACTCGCAATGACTAAAGATTCACACTGAATAGTCCCACTGCTCGTCGCTAGATTGAAGGTATGTTCACCTACTTTATCAATTTTTGTCACGCTCGTATTAAGTTGGATCGTAACATCCACCGCTTTACATTCATCTAATAACATTTGCAAAATGGCATGGGATTTATCATCACAAAACAATTGACCTAAGGTTTTCTCGTGAAAGGGAATACGATGTCGCTTGACTAAATCGATGAAATCCCACTGCGTGTAACGGCTCAACGCTGATTTACAAAAGTGCGGATTATGTGAAAGGTAAGCATCAGGATGGATATGGTAATTAGTAAAATTACACCGTCCACCGCCAGACATTAAAATTTTTTTACCCGCCTTGTTGGCATGATCGATGACTAATACACGACGGCCTCGTTGACCTGCCGTGATCGCACACATTAACCCTGCTGCACCGGCACCGATGATGACGACATCACTCGTTTGTATCATGATATTCTATTTTTTTAATTATGATTATTGTTAACAATTTTAAGTCGACACGGCCATGTATCGCTTAGCTCACGCATATAAAGCCATACAAAGCCGTCTCACACAATATGACCGTGATGCAAGGAATGCTATGATGCCAGCCTGATCAACGACGACTCTTCTTCACTTTCAAACCGCGACTCGTGAAGTACTCATCACCATACGATAAAAAAATTTCATGATCCTTAGGTATGGTACGCACTGCCTTGATCGTTGCGATGCGATTCGTGATATTGATTGTATAATCAGTGTTAGGGTCCTCCGCATGGTTGTAGATACAACCATAACCGAGAAATATCGCGTATTTCCCCTTGGCATCGAAATAGTAATCTTCTAAACCTTTATCGCCACCGCGACGCGATAATAGCACATAACAAGTTTCAATCACGTCACCCTTTTTAATGGTTTTGCCTGCAAAAACCCCATAACCATGCATGGGAGATTTTTTTACATAAATCCGATTTTGAAAAATTCTTGATTTCATCACGATAACTTCATTAGTTGCCTCTTGGTGTAATAACTGAAATTTGTTGGATTTTCAAGAAAAACTGATTAAGAAATGTTACTCATGTAATGAATATGCACTAGCTGCAGAAGCATGAATACTCAGGTCATGCAGACAATAATGACACAAAGACTGCACAGGCACAGCTAAACATAACTATATCTTATTGTTTTATAGCATATTAATTTTTTTAGGATTCTATCAATCCCTAAGGTAGGCTTAAGCTGATTATCTTAGAATGATTAAATCTAACCTACAAAAATAATTAAAACGTTAAGGTGCTAACCTATGTTTACTAAAAGCGTGCCACAAGTCCGTACCGCGCAGAATCAATCGATGGAGAATCCACCTGCTAGCAAGATAGCATCACCTAAGGTAAACGAATTACCTGACGAAGCCATGAGCTTAGTACCACAACCAACGAGCACGACAGTGATTGAGATGCAATTAAGAGACCAAAGACGCCTAAAACTTCTCTACAGATTACAACGCGTAGAGAATATTTACGACAATCATGCCTATAGCTATTTTCTTAAATTATTGTATATATCGAGATGCCTTATACAATCAGAATCCCTCAGTTCAAAAAGCATGACAAAACCTAATGCGGTAAAATCGCTTTTGAATGATATCGCTGACACTGAAGATTATTTTAAGAGCTTACTCAGCGTTGATGACTTTATTAGAGATAAGCAAAAACTTGCGAATTTAATAGATGACATTGCTCGAGGTGCCGATCTCACTGACCAACTTTTTAGAAAGATCACTGAACATATTGCAGTTTCTAAAAAACATCACAAAACTTCAAACGCAAGCATACTTGCTACTATCAATGAAGATAATGATGATGAAGAAGAAGTGAAACCAGTCTCTGGCGTGAAACCAGTCTCTGACGTGGAACCAGTCTCTAGCGTAGAATCTGGCTCATTTAATAAGCACTCACCACTCTGTATCACACTCATGAAAAATGCAGCAAAACGTGAAATCAACGGATTTTTCAACCAACGTTTAAACAAGCAACCAACTGATGTCAATGTTAATCAATTAGGCGCCCAAAAGGATCCGCATCATCCACTAAAAATGATTAGTTGATCATTGCGACTTTAATAAAGCCTGATCTGCTTGATGATGTCGGCATAAATCTTAGTGCAGGTGGCATGTTAACGCTGCCTGCAATCTAAACAACCATCAGTCGCGTCCGCTGCGTTATAACCACTCTCTGCATAGTAGATCGTTCAACATGAGAAGGTTCGACGCTACAACATTCTCCAGGTACATACATCATGATACGATAGCTGATAATATCTTCATCACAGGGATGTCATTATCGTGAACCGCCTCACCAATAGAAAGCAATTTTATCTAGGCTCATTCATCTTCGCCTTAGCCTCGACATTTTATATCTATGATTTTGTGATCCGAGTTATCCCAGGCACCATCGCCTTCGATTTAATTCAACAATACCATCTGAGCGCTAGTCAGCTGGGCATACTCTCATCACTCTTTTTGCTGGGCTATACCCTCATGCAAATACCTTGTGGTGTACTGTTTGACTTGTATGGTCCACGGCGCTTGATGACGATCACGATGCTCCTTGCCGCTGTAGCCACTTTCTTTTTTATCGCCACCCCCTCCTACCCTATCGCACTCACCGCTCGTTTTTTTATGGGTATAGGCAGTGCTTTCGCCTATGTAGGGCCATTGGTCTTAGCGGCACGTTGGCTGCCTAAAAAGCATTTCGTCATTGCTGCAGGCTTATTACAATTAATGGGATCTGTCGGTGCTATTTTCGGCGAGGCACCGCTTGCCAAATTTTCAGCGCTTACCAGTGCTTATACGGTGATTGCCTGGGTATCACTGATTGGTGTGTTCCTCGCCCTTGCGTATTTCACTTTTATTCGAGATTACCCCCCTCATACCAAACATCCCTATAGCCAATTTAAATTTAACTTAGCCGCTCATCTAAAGTATGTTGTCCATCGTCAACAAAATTGGATAGCAGCACTATACGCGCTCGCCACTTGGGCGCCGACCAGTGCCCTAGGTGCCTTATGGGTGGTACCGTTTTTATCTATCTACTATGCGATTAACACCACCCAAGCTGGCTCTCTTGCCTCTT
Source organism: uncultured Coxiellaceae bacterium (assembly GCA_964648015.1). Taxonomy (GTDB): domain Bacteria; phylum Pseudomonadota; class Gammaproteobacteria; order DSM-16500; family DSM-16500; genus Aquicella. The sequence goes on along the minus strand of CAZYKO010000005.1, from coordinate 143,338 downwards.
TTTTATGGATAGGCGTCGGCTTAGGCGGTCCATTGCTAGGATGGTTGTCTAACTATCAACATTCTCGTAGAAAGCCGCTTATATTTGCTTCTATTGGTGGTTTGATCACCTCTTTACTTTTGCTCTCTTCAGCGAATATACCGATGCCACTCATGGGATTACTGTTATTTGTCTTTGGCGTAGCAGGTGCTACACAGGCAGTGACACTCGGATTCATGCGTGATATCAATGCATCTCGTTATGTAGGCACAGCTACTGGTTTCAACAATATGGCTGTCGTCATTGGTGGTACGATTATGCAACCGCTCGCAGGTGCTCTCTTAGACTGGCATGCTCACTTAAACTCGACAAACCAGGTCACCGTCTATACCGTTAACAATTTCAGATTGGCTTTCCTCATTTTACCAGCAGCATTTTTTATTAGTTTATTAATCGTGGTTTTTTCAATGCGCGAAACCCATTGCCGCCATCAATACAAGCATTGATTCGCAAAGAGTACCTCACGGCGTATGCCGCGCTCATGGGATCACAATAAAATGTCGAATGGTTTTAATCAGCATGTTGCTAAAAGATTCGAGTGTATAGGTGCTGGCATCACACATACGCTCGACACGCTGACTTAATTCTTTTTGTACTTCTTGCGAAATAATCTTAGGCATGGTTAATACAATTGGGGTTGTCGCCCAACACGGCATGCGAACCATTTGTGATAAAAATTCAAATGTGTCATGTTCAAGGTGATTGAGATTAAGAATGACTAAAGCGATATCACGCTGTTGTAATATGTTGAGTGCATCCGCAATATTTTTTGCTGCCAAAATGCTATAGTGCTTAGCGCTTAAGACTCTATGCAGCAATTGCATGGTTGTCGTGTCTTGGTCAATAGTCAGTACCGTGGCAGGGGACATTGCTGGACAATAGTGATCGATCAGCGTAAAAAGTGACTGCTGAGTGACTGGTTTGAACAGGTAATGATTCACAGGTAAAAGAGCAGCATGTTGTTGATCTGGCGTACAAGACATAACAATCATACTGTTGACCGAAGTTTTATCTGTCGTATTCAGTAAACTTAACACATCCCAGCCATTTGCATCCGGTAACAATAAATCTAATATGACGATTGATGGTACCCATTGTTGCGCAAGTTGTAATCCTGCCACACCATTCGTCGCCACACGTACTTGCAATCCACATTGCTGTAATGCCACTTTCAACGTGTAAGCGATACGTTCATCTGACACTATCAGCAAGGCTTTATTAGAAGAAAGTTCAATTTTACTTTGTGGCAGACAGGCGGCGGGGAGTAATACTTCATGGTGATCAAATTGATCCGCAATCATATAACGTGGTAGCATGACCGATACCACGCATTGCGCATCAGCACTTGAAACTACGTCTAACGTACCTTCAAACAGCGTAATCAATTTACGCACAAGGGTAAGCCCTAGCGCTGTCACATCAAGTTTTTGTAAGGCGTCAGCTTCAGAGTAAGACAAGTATGACAATATATGATCATTTTGCGCATTCATTTTACCTCGATTGTCAGTAACAATGTTGAAGACCACATAATGTCGTTCTTGTATTTTTTTATCGTTGATAGACAACACCACCTGACTACCGGTCGTATTTTGCAAACAATTATTCAGCAAATGCCAAAGAATTTTTTTTACTTGAATATAATCAGTATGCATTTTACTGATATTGTCTGGACACGAGACTGAAAATGTATTTTCATTTTTTGCAGCAATTGATTCACATTGACGTTGAAGTTCACGCGTCAACTGCTTCACACTTACCTCATTAATTTGCAATTTGACACGGTCGGACTCAATCGCTGATATATCAAATATGTCATCAATTAATGATAGTAATTTTTTTGCAGAGGCATTAATGCGTTTGATGGGGTCAATATATTGCATATGTTCTTTCACCAATGCATCTTCTAAGACAACTTCACTTAAACTAATGACTTCATTCAGTGGTGTACGTAATTCATAACTCATTTTTGTTAAAAAAACACTCTTGGCCCGATTCTCATCATTCGCATGCTGTTTAGCCATTTCATTCTGCTTGTTTTCAACCATTTTTTTTACAAACGGGAGAAAAACAAAGTAATAAAGACCAGGAATCAGAAACACGACCAATATAGTAGAATCAAAAATACTCTCAACCCATCTTGGCATTTTCGGGAGATACGGCAGAAAAAACATAACCACAGTCTCGATGATAAAAACCATGATCGCGATAATGATAATGATCTTTAAGGGTAATCGGTATTCATCCCATTTCGAGCGCATATATGTTAGTCGTTTCATCATGCATTCCCTGCGTGAGCGCTAGCGCAATTAGGCTATTATATAACATCCCAACACACCCGCACTATACACCCAACTAAACATTTAAAGGGTACGGATATGCAATCCTTCCGCCAGCGTTTGACCGATGGCGACAACATGGTAATCATGAGTCTTTAGCCATTCGACCACTAACTCTTGTTTAGCTTTTGCAAAAAGAAGTAAGATGACATCTGCGCCTAAGGCACCACAGCCTTTGATTGCACGCACATCACTGTTTTGTCGTAACAATCCTAACAAACGTTTACTTTGTTCTGTTAGTAAACCTTGCGCTTTTAATGCTCTGGCATAATCATTGACCGCCTGTAGAAATCCGTCTAAATGACCACTAATGATCGCATCATAGGCTTGAACGACAATGGGGGATAAAGTTTTTTCATCAAAGCCAACGGAAGATTTCAGATGCTCATGCGTTGCCAATTTATTGCCGGTATGCACCAAAGCGTAAGAAAGATCTGCAAATGGCCAAGACAATACTTCTAATGCTGGCTTGGTGGGATCATAATAAGTAATACCACCCTGCCACTGCGCCATCACATCAGCGCCACTGGGGGCTAAGCCTTGCTGATCCCAAGCACATTGTTGATAAGTCTTCAGTAAATCTGCCTGGTTAATGGATAGCGTACGCACATGTGCACGTAAGGCATAGAGCATTAAAAATTGAGCGCTTGACGCGCCTAAACCACCCAACTGCTGATAAGGGTCTAGGAATTGTATCTGCCAGTGTTGGAAAAACACCGGATCGCTTTGGATTAATTTGCCCGCAGGACTTGAGGGTGAAATCCCAACCGCTATTTGACCTGATTGCGCAGGTGCTTTCTCTGCAAGTAATTTAAAACGCGGTAGCGTCGTGAGAATTAACGCAGGACCGCCTTTGATGACCGCATATTCGCCGAGTAAAAATGTTTTACTGGGAGCACTTGCTTCTATCGCCATATGGACCTCACCCTAAATATACGTCATTAACCAAGCATGGGGAATTAACAATTGTTTTCCATTGTAACGATCTTAATGGATATTGTCATGACAGAAGCAGCGCATCTGTCATCTTGGTATTCATGACCGAGGGACAATTGCAATCATCTATGCTTATCTATTTAGGATGAAGATATTGCCTTTCAAATGATTGAGTTTCCCAATAACGCTGTGGTTTTGGGACTAGCTCAGTGTCACCTAACATCTATACCAATATGCGCTGCAGGCAAGCATGGTTGTATCAGATCTTCAAGGTACGTCAACGAAGGTAAGCGTCACACCAGGCACCTCTAAAATTAATCCCGCACCGTATGCCGTAGAGGGCGTTTGAAAACCCGTTGGCACATGGCCATTCAATATTTTTGTGACAATCAACAATGCAGTTTGCGCCGTCAATAAATAGCCATTAGGCATCTCTAATCGCGCCGCCACATGTTCGCCACGGGCATTACTCACTTCACCATATATACACGCTGAAGTCTGACGACGTGCTGCTTCACTAGGACCCGCTGGTCGTTGGTTGATGAAATAGTTCAATCCTTTGCTCACCCATGATGCCGGTAGTAAGGCTAAGGCAGCACGCAGGTAACGCAATCGTCGCAGGCGTTGTACTGGCAACGACATTAAAGTTTCGATATGCGGAATACCGGTACTCCACCATGCTGAAGCAAGATCTCCCCAAGAGACATGCATACAAGTGATGGGATGAGGACCACCAAAATCAATCAATTTTTCTTGTGCGGCAAATGGGATACTTTTGAGTACAGCATCTTCACGAATCAATGGATCACCAAGGATGCCCATGGCAGCCGTCTTAGCTGTCCCTCGTGAGACACTAGCGCCCTGGCTATCACCTCGTGCATGAATCGCTAATAAGAGTCTATTGGCATCCGGCAAACGACTTTTCAGTTGTGCCGCCAAACAATCACTCGGCACCACATCGAAACCAGCACCTGGGAGCAACATAATACCCATTTTTAAAGCTTGTGTATTCATTTGCATCAATGCGGATATTACCTGATATTCCCCGGTAATATCCACATAATGCGTCCCTACAGCCAAACAGGCTGTAACCATCGCTTGATACGTGTGAATAAACGGACCTGCACAATGCAAAACGACACACACATCTTCGAGTGCTGCTTGAATACGATGAGGGTCACTCAGGTCAAAAGCTCGATAAGGTAACGCTAAACGGCTTGCCTGTTCACGTAATTTTGCCTCATCTTTACCGGCAAGTATGGGTTGAAGTCCTTGTTGCTTGGCCATTTCCGCAATTAAATTACCCGTATACCCATAGGCACCATAAATCAAACAGCGTTGTTGACGTGTCGTTTTCATGAGCTAGCCTCATCCCCTTTTGTGTTATTGATCGTATTTAACGTGCTTGTTGCAAAGCGGCAATGCGTTTTTCGATAGGTGGGTGGCTCGCAAACAATTCCGACCAATGACTTGGATAGCCCGCAATTTTCATCGTATTAAACGCTGGCGCACGATCATCTTCCGGCACTTGAGGAATGACATTACCTAAACGCTGAAGCGCATGCGTCATTTTGTCACGACCCACATATTGTGCTGATCCTGCATCAGCCCTATATTCGCGATGGCGCGAAAACCACATCACTATCATGGTGGCAAAAATACCAAAGAACAACTGGAAAAAAATAGCAACCATATTGTATACAAGGCCACCACCATCAGTCTCTTGATCATTTCGACTAAAGAATTGAGCGACAAAAAACGCAGCGATACGTGCAAAGAAGATCACGAAGGTATTCACGACACCTTGGAGTAACGTCATCGTGACCATATCGCCATTGGCTACATGGGATATTTCGTGCCCTAAGACACCTTCTACTTCATCTTGACTCATCGTATTTAACAAGCCGGTTGATACCGCAACCAATGCATGATTTCTATTCCAACCCGTTGCAAAGGCGTTGGGTTCTTCACTCGCATAAATACCGACTTCCGGCATCCCAATTCCACGTTGTTGCGCCATATGTTTAATGGCATTAAACAACCAGGATTCCATCGCATTTTTAGGCTGCGTGATCAACTGTATATCAAATGCTCGCGTTGCCATCCACTTAGAAGTAAATAAGGAAAACAGCGACCCGGCAAAGCCCACAATCATAGCAAAAATTAACAGTGATCGATAATCCAAGCCATGTTGGGTTAGATAGGGTGAAACGTTGAAGATACTCAAAATGATTGAAATGACGAAAATAACCGCAAGATTGGTCGCTAAGTACAAAGAGATGGTTTTTAACATGATCCTGTTCTCCATAACAAGTGGTATGCCATTATGTTCATTCCAACTTTAACGCTAGTCAATGTTTTTGACTAGTGAGTGAGACAATCAATAGAAAAATCCTAAGTCATAGAAAATCCTCTCTGGGCTTTTAGACCCCGAGAAGATTTAGTGTTGGGAGAGGTGTATACGCTGAGGGCTTCTCACGAGTTGCATTTTGTACTCAATCTACATACGAAATACAACACATCAAGGACCATAGCATCTCTGAATGATGAATCACTTATGCGATGACGGCATATTGATTAAATATTTTTTTAATCAGTGTGTCATACAAATTTCTGCGTACAAGGCGGTGTATCTCTATCACGCGTTCAAGAATAGTTACCGTAGGTTCCGTATTAGCGCCGGAGGCAATTTCTTCAATAACTTCTTCTGGTGTCGCTGTATAGAGTGCAATACCAGACAGAGTGTACTCTTCGCTAACTAAAATATCATTAATCACAAAACGTAGGAAATTTTTATCAATCATTGATTTCTCCATTTCTTCAGTATATTTCATTAAACGAAAATAGCTTCGGTATTGCTTTCTATATGTTGCCTTTAACTCTTTACAGAGGCTTCGCGTCAACTCAGCTTCAAGTAGTAACACTTCCTCCTTCGATAAATCACGTGGGTTTATACCAAATAGTAAACATAAAGGCTCTACAGCAGACACGACGGCAATTACTCCAGTTTATGTGTGAAGCATGCTTATTATGCATTTGCGTATATTTTATGCTTTATAGTATAAACCGATTTTTTTGCAAAGCAAGCGTTTCCGACACCAGACTACATCATCATTTATGTAGATAAATATGCATGATGATGACATGGTTACTTTCGGAACGGTGAATAATCACCACGATTGATTATGTGTCCATTGAGGGGTTGACATTATCTTTTAAGAATATATATTATGCATCAATGAATGCCACACACAAGGAATCCCAACATGCATAACTTATCTACTGTACTCACCTATCTCATGACTGATAAAGGGATAAGCTCTGCAGAATTGGCAAGAAAAACCGGCATCGGACAACCTGTCATCTATCGGCTCATGACCGGCGCAACCGAAAACCCACAAATTCAAACCGTCAAACCCATTGCTGATTTTTTCGGCATTCATCTCGATCAATTACTCGGCTATACACCGTTACATCAAGCCAACACGCTGAATAAAGATGTACTACATAAATTAAACAACAAAATTATCGCCATCAAAACGGTGAGTGGTGTATTAATAGACCTATTGCCGCAATTGATTGAAGGTTATGAAAAAGCAGTGCGCGCGCGACTAATGCCCGGAGAGATTAGCGCTGACATTTTACCCTTGTTACTCTTAAATACATCGAATTTACTGAAAGCGATCAATGAAATTCAAAATATGCTGATGACAAATCCTAATCCATCTTAGGCAGCATCACCCCTGGGACTATGCTGCACATGCTCCATATCAACTGACACTGCTAGTATCCAAGTCATCATACGAGTAAATAAAACTTAGCCTTATATGGCTTAATGAGTTTCATTATTTTTTCTAAAACCACTTCATTAGAAGGATCTTCTATAGCAAGTGAGAGCTCATCCGGCGTCACCTTAATCGGCAAACAGTTATTTACCATCAACTGATAATAGATATAGCGGGAGATATTGGGTATTTGCTCGTATGATAGTGTCGTCAAGTCACGACGATGAATCACACTCATATTGTACTGTTTTGCTAACACCTGTAGTAACTTCTCCTCATTTATATAACCCAGTTCTTTAAGAATTTGACCCAACTGCTCCCCTGTTTGCATTTGCTGAACCACCGCTTTGTGTAGCTGATCCTTGGTTAAATATTTTTCCTTCACTAATAAATCACCGATACGCATACGATAAGGTTCAAGCACACCCTGAGCGCTAAAAACATGATCTGTCTTATCCCAGGTAGATTTAGTGCTTGTTTTAGGGGTGGTAAAAAATAACTTATAGGCGCGCAATAGAGCATGCAGATTGATAATATTGCCATAGAGTATGAGCGGTATAGAATAGAGCGCAGGCACAATGCCATAGATGCGAAAAACAGCAATAGCGCGTTGTAGTATACGACCAATCATCATCACAGTAGCAATCACAATCATATACCATACCCATGGGTGAAGATTAAATTGGTCTTGTAGCGTAGGGTAATCTGGTTGATTATGTGTGTACCAAGCATAGAGAAGCCAAAATGGGATGAGTAAAAAAAACAGCCCGCTAATAAGATGCGTGAATAATGATTTACGATCATGCAACAAAGTATAAAGCGTAGAAATATTTCCCTGCCATCCTGAATTTATCCACTCCTGAAAGACAATACCTTGCAACCAACGTGCTTTTTGTTTAACCGCTTTTGAATAACTCATGGGAAATAGCGCTCGTGTCGCAATATGGTTTTTTACAATACGTTGCACTGGCTTTCCAAATAAATACCAACGCTTTTGCCAGATTTTTTTTAATACATACTGAGACATAAATATTTCTGACATATTTTTTAAGCGAATCTGCAATGCAGTACTATAATCTTCTGTTAATGTATTCGTCGTAAATGGTAAGCCGCCTCGATCTTTTTTCAAAATATCAATCGCGTGTTTTGAAAATGCGGTGCCTACGCCCGCTGAAGGCACTAAACCACCAATCAGTTCTCGTACAATAAGATCTTTGGTGTGGATTTCACAAAATTCTGCATTATACGTCCAGTGTGTAAAATGCTTAAAACTAACCTCCAAAGGGTAGACCGGAATTTGCACCATATCTTTATGTGGGATGAGATAATTAAAGTATTTAAATGACAGTGGATGAATGATGTCTTCGGAGTCGTTTAACACATAAATTTCATAATCAATGCCATGCTCTTTACCATACATCTGTATATATTCGTAAATCGTATTAAGATTTTTCGCTTTGTTGGTGGGGCCCGGTTCACTCCCAATGACACAACGTATATGGGGTAAGCTATTGGCAACTGATTGCACTGAAGCAATTGTTTCTGGATCATTGGGGTAGACACCTACAAATAGATCATATTTATGATAATCGATAGCATTGACATTATAACGAAGCATACAATCGATGATACCCGCCTCATGCCAACAGGGAATCATGACTGCGATACTTTGCTCCGGTTTACTCGCTAACATAGCATAGGTTAACTTTTTCTTATGTCTGTATTTTATTTTTCTTATTACATGGGATACCCAATAAAACACATCAAAAAAAAGATCATCTGCACCTGAAATCAAAAAACATATTGACGTGAAAACCAATAAGCCCCACATAATATAAAATAAAATTAGAATCGTCGGATTAACCATGAATTAAAACCTGAAGTAGATGTTTAATTGCGTCATACTATTATGATAATTCATACTATAAGGATTGCGAAATCGACCACCAGAGGGCAGATAATGACCGTTGAGGCACTCATACCGAATTGTAATATTGTATCGATCAGAGGGTGTAAAGGCGATGCCAGGTCCATACTCGACTAGATTGTTATAAAAGTCACGATTGGTGTCCTGAATTAAAAATATTTTATAGTAAATAAATAATGACGTACTACCGTAGCGTAGTAACTCAATGCCCGGTCTAAATCGCGCGGTACCTATCCAATCGATATACCTGGAATAATAAATAGCATCAGCATACAAATCTGCCTTAAATTTAAGCCGCATCACAGGTGTCAGCGTATAATCAGCACCATATCCCCACTCATTGTAATAAACCGCACCACCGCGGAAATCGCTACGCCAACGTGAACGATTTCTATAAACCAAGTCAACTGCCTTTCCCCATTCAGCAAATAATAAAAATGGCTGTGAAGGAAATGGCGTCCCCGACATACCGATGGCTGTTATTGCAGCATTATCTTCAAAGATATTAGAAATAATACCACTGGTACCACTTTTGTTATCTTCAGTACGCCTATAACTTAAATACGCCTTTAAATTATATTTTTCCCATAACACAACGCCAGCACGCGCTATCGCTTGGGATACAAGTAGTTTGAAGCGACTAAAATAAAATGGATCGTAAAATAACTCTGCATAAAATGGTTCTGAAAAAATAATTGTTTGTGAGCCGCGTAGATTGGTTTTAGCTAATTCTGCTTTCATACGCTCTTCAGTGTTTTTTGATTTTGTTGCCAAATCAAAATAGAGATAGGCTTCACGTCTACGTCGTAAGCCATCCAAAATATACCCATTTTGTAACGCCAATGTAGGGTCTTTTGTAAGCGCATATGCTCTGCAAAAATAGTAATAAGCATATAGATTGTTTTTATTTTTCAGCGCCAAATAGCCTGCCTCTTTAAGTATCAAGACATCGTTCGGATATTTCTCTACAAGCTGCGTAATAAGATAACAAGCAGCTTGTTCATTAAATTTTTTGACACGATAATACTCGTTTAATAATTTATCTCGTTCGCTCATAGTGCCTGCAAGCGTTGTCGGCATGACTTGGCTTGGTTTTGGCGTGATCGCCATTATCAGTTCTGGGGGCAAGTTGATTGCTAATGCTTGTACGCGCGCATTGAATGCATCAGGCATCACATTCACATTAAATACTGCATCATCAATGCTTTGCTGCAATACATGCGTCAATGATGGTGATTCTCTAAAATATCTTTGTGCATATCGCTGTATTTTTGGTAACGTCATGTTATTTTTAGCTTCATATAACGATGACAGCTTTGCTGCACTTTCTTTTAACCCCAGGGAATCATAAATATAAGATAGTTGCTTAATTGTCGTCAGATCATCTGGATAATAGGCATGGATGGCTTCGAATTGTGCAAGCGCATGATGGGTATCGCCATTTTTAAGATACCAATAACCTAACTCTTTAAGTGCTATGATGTTTCGGGGATTTTTTTCTAAAATGAGCTCTAGTGCACGCCTGGCAGATTCAGGGTCAGACTTCATCAAAGCATAATATTGATTAAGCAACGACGTTTCAGTGCGTAATTCTGTCCCACGATGTTTGTATAAAAATATTTGGACAAGTAAAAATACTAAAATAGCGCAAATGATAGTGAGTATGAATTTATCCTTCCTATCAAGCACTATTGGTCCTTCTTATCGGTTGTTTTCTGCAAAAAAGCATCAATAGCTTCAACAATTCGTCGTGATGCTTGACCATCACCATAGGGGGATCTTCCTTTTTGCATACTATGATATTTACTTGGGTTGGTTAATAGCTCACTTGTCACTGAGACAATCTTATCTTTATTACTCCCCACCAATACCCCCATGCCTTCTGATACAACCAATGGACGCTCGGTAAGTTCACGCAAAATAATCACCGGCTTATCCAAAGCAGGTGCTTCTTCTTGTATGCCGCCAGAGTCAGTTAAGATGAGATAAGCATGTTTCATTAAGCTCACAAAAACGTCATATTGTAATGGCTCAATTAAATGAATACGGTCAACACCATTCAAAATTTCTTCGCAAGCCTGGCGAACATTTGGATTGGGATGCGTTGGGTAAACAATCTCAATATCCGGAAATTGCTGTGTCAACGTTTTAAAACTTGCAAAGATTTCGCGTAAAGGATCACCAAAACTTTCTCGACGGTGCATCGTCACTAACAAGAGTCGCTTGCCATCAACTGAAAAAGGGAGTGGCGTATCTTTTTTAGCAAAGTGTAATAAAGAATCAATCACGGTATTACCGGTGACGAAGATCCTACTTGGATCAACGCCTTCTTTCATTAAGTTATCACGCTCACAGTCAGTCGGCGAAAAATGTAGACTAGTTAGCGGTGTCACCATGACACGATTTGCTTCTTCGGGATAAGGATGATAAATATTGTAACTACGTAGTCCAGCTTCCACATGCGCAAATGGTATTTTATAGTAAAATGCTGTTTGTGCCGCCACTAACGTTGTTGTGGTGTCACCTTGTGCAATCACCATATCATATTTGTTACGGCTAATAATGGGTTCAAGTTCGAGCAGTAACCGACCCGTTAATGAATTAAGCGTTTGATTATCTTTCATGATATTAAGATCAAACGTTGGTTCAATATCAAATATCTCAAGCATATTATCCAACAAATCACGATGTTGAGCTGTATTAATGATATCAACACGGAAATGACTATGTTTTTCCAATTCATGAATAATTGGTGCCATTTTGATGATTTCAGGACGAGTCCCAATCACACAACATATTTTAAAAACGCGATCAGTCACGACGCACCTACTTATTTCTATAAAAATAATATTTAATTTTTTTGAAAACGAAATATCCCAACAACATCAAGAATGCTAACAATGCGATACCAATAATGACAATGCGAGCGATCCGACTCGAGCTAGCGATGATTTCTTTATTTTTACCAGTGATAGCGATACGCTGTGATTGCAATGACGTAAAGGTGCTATTCGGATAAATTAAGACTGCGTCACCATTCACATATTTGTTAACCGCTTGGCTCGACAGCAATGAAAATGCTTTTAATAATGCATCCCCATCATGACCATCTATCAGCAGCATCATTTTGTTTTGGGAAAAAGGTGAAGGAATGACTTCCATGAGTGCTGAAGGTGTTTCTTGACTTATATTGAGATACGATTCCAGTGCAGGCTTGATCACAAATTTATTATTCGTCAGTACAAAAGGTAATGATGGCAACAATGATTGCATCACTGGATTATCGATAACACGACCCAGATAAATAATATTTTTCCCTACGGCATTGTCACTAGATAATTTTTTACTTGATATCACAGTAAATTGATTACCATAAGGGGCAATTTTACCGAAATCAATGACCGCTTGAATGAATTTCTGATTAGACAAAAAGGATTGATCCTCTGGTACCGCAAGTAACAACGCGTTGTCTGCATGCATAAACATTGACAAATTCAAATCGGGCGATACATCACTAAAGGCAACGTCAAGATTACTACTAGAGGATAATTTTGCCCAAGCCAATGTATAATCCCCAGGCGTACATTTATCACGCTGTAATTGCATATTAAAAATGATACTGATGCGATTCCTGCCAGGATGCAACATATGACCACTGACGACAGCTTGCCAAGTTTGCATTTTTGTTCCGTCACGGAATAAATGCGTACCATCTACAGGAATATCATTTACTTGTAACGTTAAATATGAACCCGGCCCTTGTACTAAAAACGGCGATACAATGTATTGAAGTGAAAGCGACATTTTTGCGGGTATTTTTGTTTCTGGTAAGTCAAGATCATAATTCAGTACACGTTGTCCTATACCTTCAATTAATGCATCTTTGTAACCAAGCGCTTCCAAACTAACATCATGCCAAGAAATTTTGGTCGTATTGATATTTCTCAATTGCGAAACAAAACTATATTCATTATAAAGTACTGAGTTTGTGAAGTTTTCATCGCGTAAACCAAGCACCGCCTTAGTGACGGCTTGTGGAGAATTACCCGTGATCAACAACAACGCTTTACTCACATCCCACGGCGATGCTGCTAAAATGATAACCCCTTTATCGGACATCAATGGTTTGCCATTCTCATCCATCAATCGTCCATTCTCAACTCCTAGCGGCAACTTTATTGTCAAATTCTCTAAACGCAAAACATCGCTCTGACCGATCATAATAACATTCGTTGCTTTTTTATCACTTGCTGCAAAAGCACTAAGCGGCATAGCCGAAATGTCGACGCCTTTCCATGAAGCATAATGCGCTAGCGTATTAGCGATATAAAATGCCGCACTCACGTCTTCAGTAGAAGGCTCATCTGGATAAACCAATGTCACGACATCTTTTTCAACAGGTGGTTTGGTGATAAACGGTGAGGGAAACTGTTTTAAATCTGGGACAAAATTCAGTAAAGTATAATGATAATCTACCGTTGAATCCCCTGAAATAAACGCCCAATAATTCGGATTATCGAGATTATAGCAATTATACCCACTATCATTGGTCATGCTCATAAATTTCAAACTCACCACATCACCTTTTTGGGCATCGCTTGCTAATACCACATCCCATGGTACATACCCATCCTCAGCAGCTTTTTGTGTCGCAACACTGACAGGTATGTCATTCACATACAAGGTGAGTACATTGTTAGCGATATTTAAAGGGGTACGCATCACTTTCAAATGCAACAATATATTTTTTAATTGCCACTGCTTGGGTACTGGGAGATAAAAAGTCTTACTACTGATACCTCCTCTTAACTCTAGACCATTCACACCACTCAATTGAGTCAAGGTAAAAATACTATTCGTCGTTGAGGTGGTGGGTTTAGCACTCACGATTTCGTTTAAAGCGTTAGCAGTATGAATAGAACTTGAGAATAATAAGCAAATTAACCATGACATCCATTTACGCATCATCGTCCCCTGATAATCCTTTCATACATCAGCATTCACTCGACAGTTGCGTTATTGCCACAACATTATAAACAAACATAAACATACAATAGCCGTGACATGAAATCGCGCGTGGTAATAACGCGTATCAATAATTTCTAATTCATGGAGCTTCATATCTAAGTAAAATAGAAATATAAAATCAACTAATAAAATGAATTCAAATACACCTTCTGACATGAGCAAATAGCTTAGCCATAAGATGACAGCACTACCTACACTTGCTAGTAATGGATTGAAAGGCAATATAATCCCTGGTTCATAGTGCGCCCATATTGTGCCCGACATAAAGGCAGCAATCACAAGCCCATAGACATCTATGACCGTCGTGATATTCCCAAAGAATGGGATCTTATGCACGCCAAAAAAGGGTAAAATCACGGAAATAATAAATGGCACTGCGCCCAGGTAGCAAAGGAAGAGATAAAGCGGATATTTACTTTTCATTAATCACTCCTTGAAAGCACAAAAAAGCGTTTATACCGCAACCACCGTGTCGTCTCCATGAGACTACGGCATTAGATGCACCCCATTTCAAAGATCTACTGTGCCATAGTTGCATAAACCTGCCAAGATCAAATCACTACTGCTATTGCGCTCTCAACTAAGATATCCTAAGAGACGCACCAATTGCTTTGTCCATCGCCCATATAGTTTTGGTTCATAAAATGCAGCAAGTATCGCTTTACTCATTTCATTGTAGGTTGGATATGGGAATACATAACGTGATAATCGACGTAGTGGCTGTCGATCTTGCATCAACATCACCCATGGCAAAATTAACTCACCTGCTTGTGGCGCCAGTATCGATGCACCTAATACAAATCCTTTAGGGGACACCGTCACCTGGATGATACCACCCACTTCATCCTCAGTTCTCGCACGATCATTATCTATTAAGTTAAAAGACAAGGTACGTGCGTCTGAACATTGCCGTAGCGCATCTTCACTATTCAGGCCTACTTGCGCTAATTCGGGTGTGACATAAGTCACATGAGGAATAGCGCGATAATCAACTGTGACAGGCAATTTGAAGAGCAGTCGACGAATCAATAAACCAGCGTGATAGTTGGCCACATGGGTAAATTGCAACGCACCGATGACATCACCGATCGCATAAATTCGTCTATTAGTCGTCCTGAGTGCCGTATTGACTTGAATCCCTTTACCATCATAGTTCACGCCAGCCTTATCCAAACCCAGATCACGCACATTCGGACGACGTCCAGTGGCGATCAAAAGGTGTGAACCATGTAAATCTTTTGCGAGACCCTCTTGGTTGAGCGTGACACAAATTCCATCCGCACGGTGGCTGACTGCTGACACTTGAGCATGTTCATATAACACAACCCCAACATTTTCAAGCATCGTTCTTACCTTAGCCACGATGGCGCGATCGTCACGTGGCAGAATCGTCAACGCTTCGATCATGCTCACCGGTATCTCTAATTCGCTAAAAGCTTGCGCCAACTCACATCCAATCGCACCCCCACCAATGATAATCAAATGTGTTGGCTTTTCCTGTAAACTGAAAATCGTTTCATTGGTGAGATAGTCAATAGTGTCTAAGCCCGGTATAGGCGGGATCGCAGGGGTTGATCCAGAAGCAATCACAAACTGGCGCGCTTTAACACGATGCTCATTTACCATTAACGTATCTGCATCGATGAATTGCGCATGGCCAGTCAGTACATGTACACCTAAGCGTTTGAATCGTTCTATAGAGTCATGTGGGGCAATCTTAGTAATAACCGATTGCACGTAAGCCATGACTTTTTGGAAATCAACACGCGGCGGCGCTACATCAATACCAAAGCGTCCTGCGGTTCTGCAAACTTGTGCTGCTTTTGCCGCGGCGATCAACGACTTAGATGGCACACATCCAACATTTAGGCAATCACCACCCATCTGTGCTTGTTCAACCAAAACCACTTTTAAACCAAGTTGCGCAGCGACGGCAGCCACACTTAAGCCGCCAGCACCTGCGCCTATGATGGCTAAATCACAATGCAGCAGCTCACTCATCACGCCCTCCCCACCAATGATGATAAACACTTGGTATCAGTGATAACAATGCGAGTAATAGTAAGGGTATAAGGATTTTTGGCGTGAAAATAATGGCTAAGTTGGGTGTTTGATTTTCATCAAATAGCGTACCCAATCCACTCCCTAACAATACATAAACAAAGGTACCAGGAATAATGCCGACCAAAGTGGTCAGCGCGAAAGTGATAAAACGCACACCCAATAATCCTGGCACAATATTCACAACCCAAAATGGAAAGATAGGAATAAGCCTTAACAACAACAAATAGCTTGTTGCATCCCGTTGAAAGTGATGGCGCATTTTTACCAACCATTTCGTAGCTTTGCTCGCAAGAATTGGTTCTAACGCCGTGCGTACAGCGAGAAACACAATGACAGCACCTAAGGTCGCACCGATGACTGCCAAGATCGTCCCCCATAACACACCAAAAACAAACCCACTGACTAACGTCATGATAGTGGCACCTGGAAATGAAACTGCCACCACCATGGTGTAGATCAGTAAAAATAAAATCACGGCAGCAATGCGATGCTCGCGCGTCCAATCGAGTAGTTGCACGCGGTACGCTTTCACCGCATCAAAAGTAAAATAATGGGCTAAATCAAAGTATATGAATAGGCATAAGCCGATGATTAACAACAGTAATGGCAACCATTGATGTAAAGAATAGCGCAACAGATTATCCTTAAACGTCGAATTTAGTGTTTAGTAGACGTCTTTGTCGATGCCGCTTCAAACAATGGCAAATATTGGCCATAGCCTTTACGTGCCAAATCAGCAACCGGTATAAATAACAACGCTGCGGAATTCAAACAATAACGCTGATAGGTGGGTGGTGGTCCATCATTAAAAACATGGCCCAAATGAGAATGTCCAATTGACGACACAACTTCTGTGCGTGTGCTAAACCAACCACTATCTTCTTTGAGGATGATATTTGCTGGCGTAAGTGGTTTGGTAAAACTGGGCCAGCCGGTATGCGAGTCATATTTATCAACCGAGCTAAAAAGCGGTTCGCCGGTGACAACATCAACATAAAGACCAGGTTGTTTGTTATCCCAATAGGCATTCTTAAAGGCAGGCTCAGTGCCTTTCTGCTGCGTTACATAATATTGCATCGGCGTGAGTTTCTGTTTAAGCACTGACTGATCAGGACGCTTATACGTTGTCTCAGCAGTCACAGTAGTCATTGCACACAAACAACAAAGCGCCAGGATTAATCGTTTCATCGATTCACCTCCATGTTGATCTATGCTATAAGATATACCTATAGCACTGCAAGATGCGCGGCTTTTTTTCAAAAGATAAATTTCAGTGTCATAGGAGGCAACATGCTAAAACGATGGATCTCATTTATGCTCCTCGTTACATTCATTTTCTCTCCATTACTCCACGCGACACAAACAGCCACAGCCATCTTTGCCGCAGGTTGCTTTTGGTGTGCGGAACACGATTTTGAATCCGTCCCTGGTGTCAGCAAAGTCATCTCTGGATACACCGGCGGACATGTGGTCAATCCAACATACGAACAAGTCTCTAAAGGTGGCACGGGACATTATGAAGCCATCGAAGTCGTTTATAATCCGAAAATTGTCAGTTACGCACAACTACTTAACTATTTTTGGCATAATGTCGATCCCACCGATGGTAACGGTCAATTTTGCGACCATGGTGATCAATACCGCTCTGCTATTTTCTATGCGTCTAAACAACAACAAGAAGAAGCTGAGCGCAGTAAATTGGCGTTGATGTATCGTGAACGTTTGACAGTCGCCACGCAAATTCTCCCTGCCGCAACATTCTACCCTGCCGAGGAATACCATCAGGAATATGCTAAAAAAAATCCGCTACGCTATCAATTTTATCGTTATAGTTGCGGCCGCGATAAGCGCTTGCGAGAAATTTGGGGTTCCTCCACTCCCGTTTCAAAATAATAGCTAAACACGACTCTATTCGTATTTAGATGATTTTATATATAATTTTCTAATTTAAATTGCTTTTTTGTCGTTTGCATCAAGCCACTTAAGCCCCCCTTAAGCTGTTCATTATATAATCAACTTCTTACTAAGCCAAACGTAGAGAGACAACATGAACAGCGCCCCACAAACAAATACCAATAAAGATAATTCGTCATTTACGCTGCTACCCGATGATATCATTCGTACCATCTTATGGTATGCCACTCGCACACGCTATGTCACACATCTTAAACAACACTTTAATTTAAAACCAGCCGAGATATTATTGGGATATCGACTTGTCTCCAAAAAATTCAAAGCGATTATTGACATGGATAGCGGGCCCAAGGGCAAAAATTTATTAGGTTTACAAGCGGCCAGCCATGTACAAATGAACAAACATGTAAATCAAAATAATCAACTCTTGCCTAAGGATCTACAAGTCATTTCAGAAATAGCCGCTACAATCACCCAACAATTTACTCCTGAGAAATACGTTTTCATCAGTCTCGGCAATAGCCCAACACCAATTACGACGACGATATTATTGCGCAATCCAAATGCATGTGTCATTGATTTGCCACTGGGTAATGTACCAGTCACCATAAATCCAATGTTAAACTGGGAGAATCCGTCACAACGAAAAGCCATCTGTGATTATTTTGACATTGTCCTTGATGGTATCATCCCTATGATGCATGACGGTAAAATGCATATTGCAATCATTGATTACGTCTGTTCGGGTGTAAGTTTACGCGTCGCATTCGAATGGCTCTCCTATTATCTTGTTGAACAATTTCACCTCATTGCAGCACATATCGAAGCCTATTTCACAAAAATGCCTCTGAAAGAAAAAATAGATTATTTATTAAAAGAAAATATTTTTGTAGTTGAGACGGGTATTTATGATGATAAGTCGAGAAAATGGGCTATTACGCCAGAAAGTTTATTTGATAAAAATGGCAAATTTGTCATTGAGAGTACAGACGAAGAGTTTAAAGGTTTGCTATGTGCATTCACGCGACTACCTGGTAAAATACGCACTGAAGCAATCAAATATATCCAGCAACAAATTATCATGATCGGTTTAATATCTCCTGTTCATGATGATTACGAGCCTATCATTGATCCACTCTCAGAAAAAAATCTTCTATACCCCATCCCGATTGAGGCACACAATATTGTTAGAATCAATTTATCAGACGATGAAGCGAAATTACATGTCGAAGCCATGTTAAAAGATAAAGTCTATAAAAATACCTATGGTTTGACATTATTTAACAGTAAAGAGGTCAACAATGTTTTTTCAAATAACCTCACGACAACACCAAACCCTGAGGGTTATTTGCGACTATGCCATCAATTGCGTAGCATCGCTGATCTTCAGTAACCATCACCAAGACGAGATAGCGATGTGGCGTAACGTCTATCACATCGATTAGCCTTCTGTTCGCACTGCCTTGCGCCAACGGCGCAGGGAACCAGTCAAATCCACACCACAGCATCCTATGGTAAAATGGGAGTAATAATAAATACTAACGTGTGGGGATTGCAAAATGCATCGTATAATCATGGCGTTAATGGCTAGCACACTTGCCAGTACCACCTGGGCAGCCACACCAGCACCCGCATCACCCAGTGTCATCATTAATAATCCAGGACCCGGTACCACCCCGATACCCCTACCGCCAGCGCAAACCTCCCCAGGGGATGCGAATAGTTGCTACATTGCTTGTTACTCACATCAAAAAGACCATGCACTCACGCCAGTGGGTAATGAAATTTTCGTCATGGGGCGTGTCTTAGTGAAAGGGAAATACATGGTTAACAAATGTGTACCTGATGGTTATGAGGGTAAGGATATTAGTCAAGCGCCTTACTTTAAAACGCTGTGCGCCCAACAAATTCCTGCTTGTGGCAATAACTGCTGGGCTGGTGGCGCGACAAATCCTGCAAGCATCAGTCGTTATAGACCTCTCACTGGACAATTAAATTCAATTTCAGAAGACTACACGGCGCTATTTCCTATTGGCAATAAAAAAGTGACCGTGAGCATCCCTAGTCTCAGCGTGGAATCCACAGGTAATCCAACGGTGCAGATTGGTGGTATTGTTCTCACCGATACAATGAATATCACTTCGACAGAAGTGAATCAAATGTTTGCCAATGCTGATATCAATAGGCTTACCATTGGGGATATGACGATAGGACCTATTCATATTGATGGCAATGTGAATAATCTTAATCTAAAAGCAACCGCCACGGTAATTGCGATGATGAATCATATGCGCAATAATGAAAGACCATCCGATGCCGATATGCAAATGATTGGCCGGCTTATTCCGCAAGTGATTACACCCTCGACAACACTCAAAAAGAATGTGATGGTTAATACGCCAGAGGGTGTGATGACGCTCAATACCGATATCCATTGGGATGCCACTAAGCCACAGCCAACCACACCGCAAGCAATGTTACAAACAGCAAATATTGCCATTGCATTTAAAATAGCCGTGCCACTCGTCACGAAAATTTTAACGACGATACAAACTTCTATGCAATCATCGGGTGTCACACTTAGCATACCGGGTAAAGCACCCGCTATGGCACCGATCTCGCCATTTGAAGCGATGATCAATGCGGGTATTCAGCGGGGATACATCATCAAGGATGCTAACAATTATCAAATTAATATCACACAACAAAATGGTGTGCTCAAAATTAATAATAATGTGATCAATATTCCCTACAATTTAGGGCCGGCCTTACCGCCATCAGGCGCAGTATTTCCCTCGACACCAAATGCTTCACCCATCTCACCCGCACCGATGGCCAATGACATACCCACCGTACAACCCTAAATGATCAGCAGAGCAGCATTATCTTACGATAGCGCTGCTCTACCCATCGCATGTCATTCTATTTTATCAGCATCATCTCGAGGTGGCATTGGCGAAATATAACCATTAATCAATAATAATATGCCTACCGTGACAAATGTGATGACTCGCGCCATCGTGCCCACATGACTAAGATCAACGAAGAAAAGTTTGAGGACAATCAACACGATTAGAGCAAAACCGCCAAACCATAACCAACGCATATGACGACGTGCCGCAATGAAAGTGGCGATGAGCGAAATCAAGGTCCAACTAATCGAGATACTGGTCTGTGCTATAGGAGAATACCAGAGCGCATCGAACGTATAAGGGATGTGCGCCCAATGATGCACGGTACGGAGAATCATGGCATTTAACCACATAAAACCCAAGGATGAATAGAGTGCAATTATAAAATTCGCCGTCGATCCTTCGATATCGCGTGCAAGCGCTTGTTGATGGTGCCAACACCATGTAAAACCAACTAATAAGCTGCATCCGATAGCAATATCAAGCGGATTGAGCAATGGTAAATACACAACGGGTGCAGCATTTCCCGATAAAAAGAGCGTGAATAGAAACCAGAGGATGCCAAAGAACACTAAGACACTGGACGTGTGATATTGATACAACGGTTGATGCAATCGTAGAGGCCAATAACCTGCTATGCGGGGAATTGAGAATAGATGCACCATACCAGCCGTCACCATTCCCCAAATCGCAACATGCCATGCATATGCCCACTGATAATGTAAACCCAATGCCCGATCCAATAAATAGGCGACTACATAGGTAAGCAACAAGGCACTCACGAGATGGATGCTACTCGAACATCTATCCTGTAAACGATCTGCGCGATACAACATCAAGTATAAAACCGTGAAACTGACTACCCAGATGAAGAGGTTAAACATGGCAAATGGATAATGGCTAAAAGTTGCGTCTATTTGACTGCTAATCATCACGGGTAATAACAAAAATGCATAATTACGCAACCACTGCCATTGATAGCACTCGCTCAATAACCAAAATAGCGCACTGGTGATGGCGATGAATAAGGTATAGATCATCATCACTGGATAACCGATGACATGCTGATTGAGGTAACAAAAAGCATCAATATAGAACCAAATAAAGCCCCATAATAATAGAAATTTAGCGATATCATCCTCATTGGGATTTTTAATTCGCTGCAATGCATCCTTCCAGATACTCGCCGTGATAATCCCGACAAAACCAATCACTGCTGCGGACAGATACAACTCATTACTCGTGATGGCAACGAGTCCCATATCCCGCCAAAATAATTGCATTAAAAATAATACACCGGTGGCTAATTGTATGAGCGCAGCAAACAGACGTAGCACTAAACGATCAAGCCGAATACCAACATACATTAAGATTAAACCTTCGACTGCCCATATTAGCGTTGATGAAATATGCATGGAAAAAAGTGGCACAGACAACGTGGCAAATAAGATCGCTAAGGCAAAGTATACTTCTGACAATAGTGTTAATGCTGGTGGCTTAACCCATCTCATAGCGGTAGCCGATAACGCATAAATCGCTGCCATTACCAGCGCATGACTCGCCAATGCTTGTGTGTCTCCATTCACTAAACCAGTCGCAATCGTAAACGTTGCTATCGGTGTACCGAAGATGATTAAGGAGAGGAAATGCGGGTGGCGCTTGTCAGCGTCACGTGCGGTATACAAAATTGCCAGCAAGATATAGAAGACAAAAAAAGTATAGAGAAAGCATTGAACCACATACAAATCGTGAACTGACAATGGATACCAACCCCAGAGCCCAGTCAAGATAAATGTAAAAATGAAGCTAACGATATTTAGTTCGGGCCATGTTTTGAACCATGCGATCCCTAAAACACCGATATTCAACATGAGATAATAAGTATATAAAAATGTGAGACTGCCCCCACTACTTGAAACGAGTAGCGGTGCCAAAAAGCCACCGATAGTACTGATGACTGCCAACGATTTCGCATGATGCTGAACCGCATTAGCAGCAGAGACCGCAACAATAATGAGCAATAAAACAAAGGCTGTGATCGGTGAAAGTAAAGCATAAACTTTAAATGCCATGTAAGTGGTAATATAGAGCAATCCAATACCACCACCCTCAAGAATACTAGCATAGAGCGGCCGATTGGCATGGATACGCCAACCCAGCAGCACCATCGCGATACCCGCCGTCGCAACACCTATGAGACGCAATGAAATAGGAAAGTATAAATACTTAGAGACAAAACTTAATAAAAAGATTACGCCCACAAATAAGACAACCACCCCAATTTTGGCAATGGGGTTTCCGGTGAAAATGTATTTATAGCATTTTTCCCAGTTGAAAAAACTCGGCCCGACAGTCGCATCATCAGAACGCGATGTTTGTGCGTTCTCGTACATCTCTTCGGATAGTGACCTTTCAGGTTGCCGTATGAGCGCTGCAGTCGATGTGGGTGGTTCTATGGGTGCCCCCATACGGCGCGCGCCCTGTGCGACCATTGTGACACCTTTTGCCCGTAATCGCGCTTCCGTTTCTAAATCCATTGAACCTGACGGGATCTCAGGTACATCCTGCTCGGTTGATGACAGTGGTTGCTTATCTGATGGCAATACCGATGTGTTTTTTTCTTGCAATAGTTTAGCTATTTTAGTTTCTAATTGCGAAATACGATTAGAAAGAGATGAGAGGTACGAAGCAACAATGATGAAGACTAACACAAGAGGTAAGAAATTCGAAAACCCTACATACATCAACATAGAGATGAAGAGTATACTTGCGAGCAAACAGTACCGGACCGTCATAGTCTTGCCTTATCATTATTTTTTAGGTCTATATTAAGTGTAGATCATCTTGACTAACAATTTTTGTTATTTTAAACAAGAGATTATAGACTACCGGCGTGAGTCTAACCAATCAATGATTCATGAAAGGTCTACCGACTCGGTTCAATCACTTACACACCTGAAAGAAGACGTGAGACACCTTTCACAGAAAAGCAATTAAGCGTTGCTTTTCTGTTCAGCGTTGGCAACTATAGTGATATGGGTCCCTTATTTCTTGATAGTACGTGGCCCAGCAAGCTTCTTTTCTCTTTCCTTCAATAAAATGGCTTTAGCTTGCCTTATCTTTACATCCATCGTTCGTTTGACAATCCCTTTAAACAATGCCGAATGAATGCATACCTTACTGCGATTAGTTGGTTTTGATTTTGGGTAATATTTTCTCTCATCGCGATTCTGCTGCCTATTTTCAGCCGCATACAATTTTCTAACTCTTTTGTTAACTGATACAACCTGATTTATCAGTGCCTCAATGACGCAATGTTGCTGCAATGAGACATCTACGTGCTTCTCGACGGCTTGCCGTGTTTGGTGACGAGCCTCATAGAGCACAGACGGTGCAGCGTTCATTAACGTATGCACTTTTTTTATTTCTGTACTTAGGTACGAAATCTCAGATTCTAAGCGACAAAGGACACTCAGATAACCATCGTTGCCATTATCATTACCCTTAACGTATTGTATCTCTTTAAGCAAATCAAGGATTTCCATAGTTTCCAATAACCTGGTAGACCACGTAGATAGTGCTGACTGCGCTTCATACGCTTTAATTATTTGTGGGTATATCAGCTTTTCCTCTTGTGTCAATTGACGACTGCAGAATTCAAGCTTAATCTTTAGTGCCAATTCAGTAGGCACTATCTCTGTGATATGGCTTTCATTTTGGACAGCCACAGTTTCAAGCTGCTCTTGTTTACCATCAGATTGGTCTTGAAACACCCCATTATCGCTCGCTGATGCAGAAAAACTTTCTATAATTTTCATGGTGATCGCTCATTTTAGTTATAATAGCCTTAAGGGTTTCTTAATTGAAAACCAACTATATTCAATTAAGCTACTTCATTCTAATGAGTTTTGCTTAAGACTTTATTAGGTGGCGAGGCCATTTCATTTTGCTGTAACAGGTTATTACTCGGTACACGACAATAATGGTGCGTTTATTTGCTGTGTATAGCGACTCAATGATTCTGTCCGAATATGATAAAAAGACAAAACACAAATAGCATACCCAGAGCAAGATAAACATAATCAAACCATGATTTGAATTGAACCTGGAGATTAATCACCAAGTGATCCAATATCAGATCATGTTGTTTGCGAAAAGTCGCATACTCTTGCTTAGACACCACATCTTTTTGCTTGCGCAACACAGTATCAATGATCATCCGGTTTTTTATTTGCCGACAACGACGTCTCAAAGACAATGCCTCATGCGTTACTTCCCCCATGGCACAAAGGAAAAGACACTTTTTAGGACTCACAAAATTGACTTGATAATGGCAATCAATCACTTTCCCCAAATAAAAATCATCATCCACGGCATCGGGAATATTCACTGAAAAATATTCCGTTAATTCACGCAATACGAAATCAACTCTATAACCATCCTTAGATGCTTGCAAACGTGCAAATTCACCAAAGTACTCAACTGAATAACGTATTTCATTTTGAGTAATTGCATCGCGATTAATGACTCGACAGGTAGCCGATTCGATATTAAGCGTTTTTTGATAATACTTATCTATCGATTCCCAAAATTCTGCTTCGGGCCTGATTTGCAATTGGTGAATGAGAGATAGCGCCGGTCCACCACGCAGTATAATTTCTGTGTGAAATTTTCCTTTCACCCCTGACACGGTTGGTTCATAGGTTTCTATAATCGTCACACTATCTTGCAAGGAACTGCTCGTCAATGCAATTAATCCAGGATCTGTCGTATTGCATTGTAAACCATAGCTAAAATTTGTCGCCACAAGATGTTCTAGTGAATCCACCATTTGACGCAACGTAGGATCAACATAGTAGGTTTTATCCCCTAGATGCACAGCGCAAATCACATGATTGAACAAACCCAGTGCAGGTAGTAATTCAGGCAAACAACGTCCGATAGATGCATTGACCAAAATAGGAGAAGATTTTATTCCAAAAGCATTTAAAAGACTCATGTACAAATACACAAAATCCTTACAATCACCATATCCTCGATTAAGCGTATCATTTGGATGGGAGGGAATGATCGCATCAGTCGCTTTGTAATTAGCCAAGTAACGAATGGACTGTTGTATATATTGAAGGATAATCGTTGGTATCGATGTTTGTGCAGGCTTATGTTTTTCGATATCAGCAAATAGCGTTTTACAACGACCACGATCGACATCGAGTGCTTCATAATAACACGCGTACGCGCTGGCAATTTCACCCCAAGATTTATTCACTGCTATTTGTATTGCAGCATAGTCACGATACCAGGGTGGTGTGTAATTCAACGGCTTTTTAGCAAGCACATGCTTGCGTGCCATCTTAAACATTTGTCGTTCTGTCTCGTTAACGACATCAAGCTGCGGTTCGCCGTATACTTTTGACACTAACGGTGTCACACCATCGGCAATGACCGTTAAGTATAAATAATGAACTGGCACCGAAAATTCCAACGGGGCATAGATATTGAAAAATTCTTTATCAATACGGTCATGGTTAACGATCGTATAGGTAATTTCTATCTCATCTGCAATAGCAACTTCATCCAAAATAATAGAAAGAGTAATATTACCCGTAAGCACATGTCGCTCAGCCTCGTATTCGCGACGTAGTACATGAATGTCCGCCGTTAACAATTTATCAATCGTGAGGTCATTCCTGCGGATGACGAGAGAGTGTAATAAAAGCGCCTGATCCCCAGGATTAAAATCGATTAACACATTACTACAATTTTCTATGCCAGCCATATTGGTTGGTTGTTTACAGATACGTTTGTATAAATAACACTGATCTGCTGTTAAAAAATATTGCTGGTCAAAGACCAATTCTCTAACGCCTTCATAAACATCCAACGACTGATCAATTGCATCTTCCTCATGATAAATCTGCACCCAAGCAGGCACCGGCGCACGCATAGTGATGGGGTAATTCTCTAAATTTTCTATTTGAGTTTCATTTTTTTGTTCGTTCATGTGTATTCTGTGCTTCTATAGTTTTAGCGTTTTACCCCAGATACAATCAATGTTTTTAGCGTGAAGATGCGCAAAGCGGTCAGGTAATATCCGTCAATGCAGTGAAGCTGAATAAACATTCAACGCTCATGGAGTGAGGATTATAAAATATACAATTGCATATGATGCGGTAGGTAAAAAATTTTCTAGATTTTATTGGAGAGGGATAATAATGACATCTAAGTCAAATTGCAAAAGTTTTTATACGTGTGATTGCAAGTCATTGATTTTTGCTGGTCTTGAATGAGACACTAAGTCACCCATCGCTGCCAGTCAGCAGGCATCTTCTGCCACTCGTCGCATTCACAACAATATGATCATCCACGCAAATTCACACTAACTTCATGATTACATTCATAACTATAAAATCCCTATTAATCAGCATACTAGTGAGCCTTGAATTTAATCTCTATTTTACAATAGCCTACAATACCGTCTGGCTATAACACCCCCAAACGGATGCCATTAAAATTTGGTTGGCAGCTAAAATTTACCCTATAATTTTAGGTATATGTGGAAAATTTTTACCTGCGTCATTATGGTGATTATCATGAGTAAACCAGTAGGTATTCTAAGAGGCCAGTCACAAGCTAAAGATCCATTAACGGCCGTCACAGAGTTTCATGCAGAGGTGAATCAACCTGACATGGCGCTGGTTATTTTTTTCTGTTCTAGCCAGTATGATTTGAATGGCATCGCTAAAGCCATGAATAGACTTTTCCCAAACGTCACGGTCATAGGCTGCACCACCGCTGGTGAAATCGGACCTGATGGCTATCAAGAATTCAGCATGACTGGCGCTAGTTTTCCTGCTAAACACTTTACTGCTATTAGCAGTCATTTTGCATCCATCGATCAAATCAATGAAGAAAATGGTCTCGCTTTCACGGAGACTGTGTTACGCCAACTTGAAGAACGTACACCTAAAGCCACCGCAGATAATACTTTCGCGTTTTTGTTAATTGACGGCTTATCATTACAAGAAGATAAAGCGACACGCATTTTACAGGGAACTCTCGGTAACATAGGCATGTTTGGCGGATCAGCGGGTGATGATTTGTGCTTGAAAAAAACCCAGGTTTTTATCAATGGCGCTTTTCATCAGAATAGCGCTATTCTGACGTTAGTCACTACCAACTGTCCCTTCAAAATATTTAAAGAACAACATTTTGTTAGTACTGAAACGACTTTAGTTGTCACCCAAGCTGACCCGAAGCGCCGTATCGTCAATGAATTTAATGGTTATCCTGCCGCGATTGAATATGCGCGCTGTGTCGGTGCCAATATCAATGAGTTAAATCCCATGCAGTTTTCAGCATCACCCATTGTCGTGCGTATTAATGGCGTGGATTATGTACGCGCTATTCAAAGCGTCAACCCTGACAAGAGCCTTACGTTTTACTGTGCGATTGATAATGGCTTAATTCTCAAAGCAGCATATGGTGTCGACATGCTGAAAAGTCTTGAAAAAACCTTTGCACAAATCAGCACTGAAATCGGTTTACCCGAATTAATTTTAGGATGCGATTGTATTTTGCGTAAAATAGAAATTCAACGTACCGGCATCAAAAAACAAATGGATGCACTGTTACAACATTATCATGTGGTAGGATTTAGCACTTATGGCGAGCAATATATGGGAATGCATATCAGTCAAACGTTGACAGGCATCGCCATTGGACCATCACGAGTTAAACATCATGAATGATAACCACATCTCCACCAGCACTGATGAACAAGGATTACGCGATGAAATCGATCGCTTGAACAAAATCATCAAAGCGTTGTTGAATCGTGCTGAAGAAGATATGAATATACCCAGATCAGATTTTAGTGTTTTTCAAGCCACCGCACTCTTACAAGATACCGTGCGTAAACGCACCCATGAATTAGAAAATGCATTACAATTTAATACTAAAATCACGCGTGCACTGCAAGAAGCTAAGCGACGAATAGAAAAAAACGAGCAACGCCTGTGGGATATCACTTCTGCTTTAGGCGAGGGACTGATCGTCCTGAATCAAGACGCAACGATTACATTTGCCAATACAGCCTGTTGCAAAATGTTGGGTTACGATAAAGAAGAATTGATTGGCAAAAATTCACATCAAATCTTCCACCACTCGTATATCGATCATACACCCTACCCCATCGAGAAGTGCCCCAATATGCAAGTGATCCACACAAGAAAACCGCATATGAGTGATAACGAATATTACTGGCGTAAAGATGGTACCTACTTTCCAGTGGCAATGATATCAACACCCATTCAATTAGACGATAATCAAAATGGTGTTGTCGTCGCCTTCCATGACATTACCCAATCAATTCAAGAAAAAAACCGACTACGTGAAATGCAAGCAGCCATTGAACAAAGCCCTGCTTCGGTGCTGATCGTAGATAAATATAAAAATATTCTCTATGCCAATCCCCAGCTCTGCAAATCAACTGGTTATACTCGAGATGAGTTAAATAACAAAACGACATATCTCTTTAGAGGCGATAAAACCCCTGGTGGCGCATATAGTGAATTATGGCGCAGCATTACCTCAGGTCAAACATGGCAAGGCGAACTACTTTATAGACGCAAAGATGGTAGCGATTTTTGGCATTCATGGCATATAGCACCCGTCTTTGATAATCATGGTGCGATTTTGCATTTTGTTGGTGTCGGTGAAGATATTACTGAAAAAAAGAAATTGGAATTTATCTTACATGAAATGTCTTATCTAGATGGATTAACGAATATCCCTAACCGACGACGCTTTGATGATTATTTACAACAAGAATGGCTACGCGCGTTAAGACACAAAACGCCTGTCGCAATCATTATGGGTGATATCGATTTTTTCAAAGCTTACAACGACCATCTTGGGCACTTAGCTGGTGATGATGCATTAAAAAGTATCGCCCAGATTTTAAAACAACAATTACGGCGTAGTGCTGATCTACTCGCACGATATGGTGGTGAAGAATTTGCGTGCATCATACCTGACACGACATTGAGTGGTGCACTGCAAATTGCTGAAGCAATGCGTCAAGCCGTACAAAACTTACAGTTAAAACATCCAGATTCATCTGTTGCAGCCGTGGTGACAATGAGTTTTGGTGTTGCTTATTGCATACCAGCAGATACGAATGCCATAGCCTTACTCGAAGCGGCTGATACGGCCCTGTATAAAGCCAAGAATGCCGGTCGCAATCGTGTTGAAATGGCAGAACTAGGTACCAGCACTCACTCATCGTAGCGCTCAGCGTCACACGGACACATACAGAAGCCTACCCGGTTATTGACTGGCCTCACAATCTCGATATACTTTCATGGATCAAAATCACGTATCAACGACAACGATTTACTAACATCATGTCATACGGTTTGTGAATGACACACCTTGCGTCGCGGTATTAGACTGCTACGTCAAATGGAAATATTGATGCGCTATTAGTGCTAAGGATGGTAAATGCGTAAACGAATCAGTTCTAAACTCCTCACCTGGCTGGCACTCTTTGGTGCAAGTCCTGCCATATATGCTGCTGCATTTCAATATTACGAATTAGGCACCCCTATTGTCGGCACCGCTGATGTTGGCCAAGCAGCTGAAGCCATAGATGCTTCCACATCATACTTCAACCCAGCGGGCATGACCGACTTACAAGGCGTGCAATTTTTATTAGGCTCAGAAATTTTTCTGCCCTACACCAATTTCCAAAAAAGTCGTGCCAATACAATCTCAGGTGATAATGCACGCAATGCTGGCACACTCACCCCCGCTGTCAGCATGTTTTACGTCTATACGTATTCTCCAAAATTAGCATTTGGCTTGAGTCTTACCTCACCCTATGGCGGCTGGCTCAATTACACCGATGGTTGGGTGGGTCGTTATGCGGTGCAATACACACAGTTTTATACTTTAAACCTGAATCCATCCGTTGCCTACCAATTCACCGACTGGGCATCAGTCGGTATCGGTGTTTCTGCGGAATATGCCAATTTAACCCAAACGGTTGCCTTACCCATTATTCATTTAGTGGATGGACAAGCGAATATACGCGCCGATAATTTAGCAGCGGGTGTAAATGTCGGCTTACTGTTAAAACCCACCGCCTGTACCAAATTGGGGATCGCCTATCGCTCGCAAATCACCCACAATTTAAAAGGTGATGTGACATTTTTACGCATCAATGCTACCCCACAAGTCTCTACCAAAATGGTGATGCCACAGAATGTGATCGTGAGTTTAGCTCAAGGTGTGACGTCTAAAATCAATTTGCTCGCAGAAGCGGGTTGGAGTAATTGGTCCTCTATGAAAAATACTGCGATCAATATCTTGGGATTCACCGCAGTCACCCCACGCAAGTGGTCGGATACTTATAGAGTTGGTTTAGGCGCACAATGGTATGTTTTGCCAACGCTGATGTTACAAACCGGTGTTTCTTATGATTCTTCGCCAACCGTGCGTAAATTTCGTTTACCCGATTTACCAATGGATAGGCAAATACGCGCCGGCTTAGGTGTACTCTACACCATTCGTCAAATGGCACAATTAGGTTTATCCACCGAATATATTAATTTAGGTCATGCAAGCATTTATAGTGATACCCGAAATGGTATTTTAGCGGGTGGGTACAAGCGTAATTATGCCGCCGTGATTCAAGCAAGTGTGAACATTAACCTTTGCAACTGATCGATGAATACAATGGATTAGCGACAACCAATGTCGCTAATCCCTCTTAACACTCACTGCATCACTTAGTGATTAATGACCACCCAGCGCAGCGGCCGCTTCCGCATCATGTAACTTCTTTAATTCGTCGGGTGTTAAATTCTGCGGATCTAATTTCACAATCACTTTATTAATTTTCCCTGTAAACGCAAACGGCATTTTGTTTTCATAATCTAGCACCGCAGGCGTCCCGGTATCTTCACCAATATCAAAGGTTTCATCTAAAGAAAAACGTGCATGCACAGTATTCGCAATATTACCCTGAGCCACTTGCTTACCGTCAATATACAAGGTACCCGTCGCAGCTTTCCCGATGCCACCCCCCTGGTAATTAAACACGAAGCGAATGAGGTGATGACCAGGCGTCAGTGCCTCATTCGACATGATGCGATATTTATGCTCTGGTTGATTGGAATAAGCATACGCAAACACTGGTTTGTTATTCATTACAAACAAACTCCAACCACCAAAATTGCCGCCCATCGTGGCGATCACGCCGTCGGCACCGCCTGCGGGGATTTCAACATCAGCCAATAACCCCCAAGAGCGATTTTTAAAGTTG
This sequence comes from uncultured Coxiellaceae bacterium, assembly GCA_964648015.1. Lineage (GTDB taxonomy): Bacteria > Pseudomonadota > Gammaproteobacteria > DSM-16500 > DSM-16500 > Aquicella. The sequence continues at coordinate 111,068 of CAZYKO010000005.1, read as the reverse complement.
GGGGCTGTCCCCTCAGGGATACGCTTTTCACCTTGATAGTAGGTGAATTCATCGCGACCTGCTGTCAAACTCGGGCGAATGCTCGGATCTGCCCGTGTTGCAAAAGATGAATCGAGTGGATAGACATCATATTTTTTTGCTTCCACAGCAAATGCCGCCTGCATTTCTTTGAGCTTATCAGGATACTTAGCCGCCAGATCATGCGCTTGTGAGGGATCGGCATTAAGATCGTAGAGTTCCCATTTAAAATCTTCAGGATTCGCTTCCACACTCATTGTTTGCCATGGAAAGCGCAATGGCGTCGTATTTGCCATCCAGCCATCTTTGTAAATACCACGATTAGCCACTAGCTCAAAGTATTGTACGTTGTGGTGTGCAGGCGCATTGGCATTCGCTTTATCAAAGGTGTAATAAAGACTCGTCCCATCTAATGGCTTTTGTGGCGTACCATAAAGCATTTTCGGTGCTTTCACCCCAACAGCTTCATAAATCGTCGGCGTGATATCTGTCACCGCAGCAAATTGATGACGGATAGCGCCTTTATCGCTAATCTTTTTTGGCCATACAATCACTAAGCCATTACGCGTGCCACCAAAATGCGATGCGACTTGTTTGGTCCACTGCATCGGCGTATCCATGGCATGTGCCCAGCCGACGGGATAATGATTATAAGTATGGGGGCCACCGAGTTCATTCATCATGGAAAGCAGATAGGGAATGGTTTCTTGCACACCATTGGCAGCGGTAGCCACTTCATTCGTTGTACCCTGCATCGTCCCTTCGGCACTAGCACCATTATCACCCATTTGATAAATGATGAGCGTATTATCCAATTCACCCAGGTCGCGTACCGTATTAATGACGCGACCAATTTGGTAGTCAGCATAAGATAATGCAGCCGCATAGACTTCCATCATATGGGCATACAATTTTTTCTGATCGGCAGTCAAACTATCCCAAGCAGGAATTTGCGGGGGTCGCGGTGTCAACTGCGTATTTTTAGGCATCACGCCCATTTGGATTTGACGCGCGAGTGTCTCTTCACGCACCTTATCCCAACCCTGATCAAATTTCCCTTTGTACTTCGCAATCCAATCTTTGGGTGCGTGATGTGGCGCGTGCGCAGTCCCTGTTGCATAGTATAAGAACCAAGGTCTATTGGGTGCGAGCGAATGTTGTAGTTGCAACCATTTGATGGCGCGATTCGCCATCAACTGATCAAAGTGTTCGAGCTTGCCTGCTGATTGCTCCGCCAGCTCTACCGGTTGTGTGTTTTCAAAGGCGGCAGTATGCCATTGATCCGTATCTCCGCCAATGAAACCAAAAAAGTGATCGAAGCCAAGCGCTGTTGGCCAAAGATCGAAAGGTCCCGCTTGGCTCGACATCCAATCCGGAATGTTATGCATTTTACCGAACCACGCGGTCGTGTAGCCATTGGCACGTAATGTTTGCGCAACGGTGCCACAACTTGGTGGTACGAGCGAATTATAGCCGGGATAGCCAGTCGCCATTTCAGTGATAACACCACTTGCACAAGCGTGATGATTACGACCGGTGATTAAAGCGGCACGTGTAGGTGAACACAACGCTGTGGTATGGAACATATTATAGCGAATGCCGTTTTGTGCCATTTGCTGAAACGTCGGTGTATCGATAGGGCCACCAAAGGGACTGGCCGCACCAAAGCCCACATCATCTGTCAGGATCAATAACACATTGGGCGCACTGGGGGGTGGTGTCACAGCTTTAGGGAAATCCGGCGTAGACGCTTTAGCGGTTTCTTTGATGATCCCGTGAAATGCCGGTGGTGGATACGGTAAGACACTACCATCAGGTGCAGCAGCAGATGGCAATGGTGGTGTTTGCACGGGACTCGTGTTCGATGGCACTGCTAAAACAGCACTACTAATCACGGTAAGCGTTGCCAATACACTCAGCTGTTGCTTCATAAGGATGCCGTTCCCATGACAAGATGAATTCTACTAATGATATCATTCTTTGTCAGGAGAATGCATGCGCCCCTAAAGGTATGCCAAAGAAAAGGAAAGACACATGAATAAACTTCAGCAATTACTTTTTTGCGTGACAATCATCCCATATTTGCACGCTTATGCTGACACACAGCAAAGCAGCTGCGCTTGTAATAAACTCTCTAAAGCTGCGGTTCTTCTAGCGAGACCAAATCACCCCATCCCCGAAGACATGGTCAAGATTCCTGCTGGCACCTTCATGATGGGCGCACATGAAGCGAATGCGAAAGCCGATGAATTACCGTTACACCGCGTGACGTTAGATAGCTTTTTGATGGATAAAACTGAAGTGACCAATGCAGCATTTGCTGCGTTTGTACAAAAAACCGGGTATATCACTACAGCGGAAAAACCGGTTGATTGGGCGGAATTAAAAAAGCAACTACCATCTGACACACCCAAGCCGGATGATACCCTCTTAGCACCTGGCTCTTTGGTCTTTACCCCACCCACCCATCCCATCGGCTTGAGCGATCCTACACGTTGGTGGTCGTGGGTCAATGGTGCGAATTGGCGACATCCATTGGGTGGCAGTACTCAACCTTTTGGCGAGCAACATCCCGTCGTTCATGTGTCATGGGAGGATGCCAATCACTATTGTCAGGCTATGGGAAAAAGACTCCCTACCGAAGCTGAACGCGAGTGGGCAGCACGTGGTGGACTTATCGACCAAATTTATCCGTGGGGAAATGAAGCGTTGAATCAGGGTCAACCTAAAGCGAATACATGGGAAGGTCACTTTCCTGATCACAACACGCAATCAGATGGGTATTATTGGACCTCCCCGGTAACCGCATTCCCGGCGAATGCTTATGGGCTGTATGATATGGCGGGAAATGTGTGGGAGTGGACCGCTGACTTATACGACAGTCGCTATTATGAACGCAGCCAGCGTCAAGGAGATGTCGTTAATCCGCAGGGTTCCACCACATTTGATGATCCTGAAGAGCCAGGCGTTAAAAAATATGTCTTACGTGGCGGTTCATTTCTATGTAGCCCGGATTATTGCACCGGTTATCGTGTCTCCTCTCGCATGAAAACTGCCCCAGATACCTCATTAGTGAACGTGGGATTTCGGTGTGTCAAAAGTTTGACTTAAGCGTGCATTCGATCATTTAGAACATTCAAGAGTTACCATATTTCTATTCGGCAGTGACAGCGATAAACGCTCACTATAAAATGGTCGGATACAGGATAAAATACATAAGGAGCATGTATGTTGAGCCGCCTCGCGAGTTGGTTCCGTTTCTATGCTACACCGAATCCTAGCTCATCCCCACAACAGCAGCTCAACTTAATGCATGCTTTGACACTCGCCATCAAAAAAGCTGACATCGATGCGATCCGTACACTATTGCAAACTGGTTTGGATGTCTCATGGCGCAATGAACGTGGTTACGGCATCGTACATATCGCTGTACTCAATGCAAATGAACAAAACGAAGCACGTATGCTTGCGATCATTGAGTTATTGGTTAATCATGGCGCCGATGTGAATGCATTTTATATCAAAGATCAATACGGACCATTAACAACGGCAGTACGACGTAAACTGCCTGCGATCGTCGCCTATCTATTGACACAGGGTGCTGACTGCTATTTAAAAATAGTGCCACACAATAAAACTGCCTTGGATTATGCTCGTGAATTTACTGATGAACGTGGCAAAAAAGTATTAGCATGTTTCGAGAACGATGTCAGGGCTCAAATGGAAAAAAATTTTGTTTGAGCCTAAACGCGTAAACTCAACGGTCGTGAAGTAGCTTGCGAGTCTTTCAATCGCTCGATAATTATTCAATATGATTCTAGGTGCATGCTAAAAAAATACCTAGAATAAGACAAGGACAGGCACAGCGCGACGACGTGCAAGGTAAACAGCGCGTCTTGCAGCCAAACTGGGGACTATACTTTTTCTTCCTGGGACTTGATGACTGCTTGGTAATACATCAATATGCCGTTATGATTCATCACAACGCCTGGATTACCATACAGCTGATAGCCCTTCTCCAATTTTTCATTTACCAGTTCATTGATACCTAGCGTGTTAGTCGTTTTAACCAGAGAAAAAGCGGTAATAAGCTCATAGTGCATAGAACACCCCATGGGAATATAATACCCGGCCTTATTTACAGTTTAACTAGAATTTTGGCATTTTGTTAAGCTTTCATCGAATTATTTATAGTCGTTTAACATCACGCCTACAGAGCATCTACAATGTGAAAATCGTATTTCAATCATAACCCTATGATTTTATTATAATGCCAAAGTCGACTGCCAACACGTCGGCTGATTGACGCTATGAGCGATCCCGTTTCGATACGCGGTTCATTTATACATACGTGCTGTTCATACTGTCTTAATTTAAAGAAAGTAGAATGCTGCCATTGACAATTTAACAATCGAGGAATGCTATGAAAACGCAACAAGAAATTGCTATTCGCGAACATTATGAAACACAGTTGGCTGATTCTGTATTAAAAAATCCACAATGTGTACCCGCAGTTACAAAAATTTCTAATGCTATTATCGAATTGATCGATTTGAATAAAGAAACCATCGCTAACCTCTCTAAAGAAAGTATTGCGATAGATGAAGAGATGAATAATCCAGATTATTTTGGTCGCTTTGTCACACCAAAAGATACCTGCAATACACCAGTTAAAACCCTACAAGAATTAAGAGACGTACTCGTCAATCCGAATAGTCCTTTAGAATTAGTCATGCATGTGCATGCTTTGTTCATGGGAAAATTTTATGACAAGCTACCTAAACAGATACCACCATCATTATTATCGAATGCTGATGTCATCAATGACCCTTCCTATTCCAATATCGTTGCGAGCAAGATAAGAAAAAATCCACAGAATATTAAAACTATCAAATATGGTGTGGTTAAAGATGTATTTATGAATGAGTTATTTTTTAAAGGTAGCAATATTGATCGTTCTAGAAATCAAAAACAAGACGTTGTGCCTAGAAGTGAAAAAATAGGCATTACACATCAAAGCTTTTTTAATGACTTAGCACCCAATAGTGATTACCCACACTTACGTGCAGCTGATAATTTTACACCTGATTACACAGCGAATTATACAATCAAAGCACAAGCAAAAAAATTACCTTTAGTTGCTGGACCTTCAGGTAATGCAGGTGGATTGATCTTATGTGCGTGCGTCTGTGGTGATTTATCCGCAGAAGAGATGAAAGAATACGGGCTAGCCACGATTGCTTACTTAGAAGGTGGTGGTAATCATGCATTTCATGAGGTTGGCAGTGTACTCGCAAAAGTAGGTATCCCACATGAATTTGGCACCTATGAAGCAACGCTACCAAGTGCCTATGTAAACTCGAGTGCTTATAGTGACGTTAAAAGAAATTTCAAAAAGCTTTTGGTCGATTTCATTAGCCAAAAGAAAGTAGACAAACAACCCATCAATTCCGCTGCTGTGACCGAGCTCTATGAAACCTGCACAGGCGAACGCTTTGAACCCTCTGAAGTGGCGCAACAAGCTAAAAATGGCACATGCCTGCATGACTGGGAAAAATTTGATGACATTGGTGGGCGCGAAAAGAAAGTGCCTCCTGTCTGCCGCGTTAAACCAATCATGGCTGCCAATCCAGTTGCTAACAGCGCTGCTTCACCTATCGCAGTCAATAGTGATGCACTAACATCAAGCGCTCAAACAGTGGCACCTTGGTCATCCACGGTTTTCTCCTTGCTGAGCGTGGGTACAACACTGTTAAGTGGTCTGTCATTATTCACGAATTATAAATACCCAGTTGAAACCAGTGACGAAGTAAAAGAAAAATCGGCTGAATTAAAGTTCCAGCTCTCTACAGATGAAGAAAAAGCAGATTTGGTGTTGAAATCAAAAGGTGGCTCACTCGATGCAACCATGCAAGCACTCTGCGGTAAATATCAAAGCAGAGAAGCAGGTAAGGCGGCTATGGTGAAAAACTTCATCATCAAGGCTGTGTTAAATGATATTGATGTGCAACCGCATTTAGTTGATATCATGGCCATTGAAAATACACATGAACGCTTTAAAGCAGCCTTGTCGTTAGCTAAAAAGTTCGAACAACCAGTCGTTAACCCACGCATTCGTTAATCTGGATCATTTGTAGCCCGGGTGAAGTGCGCCGCACAGCACCCGGGCTATTTTGAATGGCACTTCGAGCTTATCTCGGGTTCGGTGAGATGTAACCCGGATTGTGCGTTACGTTCGACATCCAGGTTACGGCATGATAAACAGACACTTTCTCTATTCCTTCCAGTCGGTTAACATAACCCTCCTGTAAAACAGGTCCATTAATATGCTCCAGGCAGGGGAAGTGACATGTTAGACAATTCAACAATACATTATCCTGAAATCGAACTATATTTGTAAGGCAATCATTTATGGTAAAAAATAATTTCGATATAATTCTTCCCCAAGTTAATTCATTTGAAGAATATGAAAGTCTCAAACAAAAAAATGATATTTTTAATCAGGCAGCACTAGAGATTATCGCCAAGCATGATTTGCCTGACGAACCACTTTCACTCTTTGATGGCACAAATATTGTCTTTGCTTATGGCAGTAAACGCGTAATCAAAATATTCCCGCCATTTCATCAAGATCAATTTAAAAGCGACCTTTTGGTCATGAGCCATCTCCAAGATAAACTCTCTGTTAAAACGCCAACTATTGAACATCACGGCGCCATAAATGGTTGGCCGTACATTATCATGAATCGACTTGATGGCACTCTCTTGGAAGGACTATGGGAAACTTTGGATCATCATAATAAAAAAATTATTATTCGTGAATTAGGCGCATTGATTCGAGAAGTTCATGCTTTGCCAACGCAGGGATTAGAAGCCATTGATTGTCACTGGGAACAATTTATCAGTAAGCAAATTAACGAATGCGTATCACAACACAAAGCCACCAAACTATCAGATGCATTACTACAACAAATTCCCGAATATCTACAATCAGCCGAAACTCGTCTTCCCAAGATCAAAAATACTGTCATCTTAACAGGTGAATACACCCCCATGAATTTCCTGGTTAGCCAAATATCCGGCGTTTGGCATATTGCGGGGCTAATCGATTTTGGCGACGCCATGCTAGGCCTACCAGAATACGATTTATTAGGCCCAGGTGCTTTTTTAATTCAAGGTGACAAAATTTTATTGCGAGAGTTCTTAACTGCATACGGATATTCACAGGATGAGCTAACACCGACACTGAGCAATCAACTTAGCCTTTTAATGTTGCTGCATCGTTACAGCAATTTAAATATTCAAATTAGAATAGATAATTGGATGAGCAAGGTAAGCAACCTAAAAGAACTAGAAGATTTGGTTTGGGGGTTTTAAAGCAAGTAGCCTGGGTGAAGTGCGCAGCACGCAACCCGGGTTATGATGCTAAACTTAGTATTAGTTAAGGGTGATTGTACTTTTTAAATCATCACTCTCTTTCAGCAAGGATATACATATCATAAGAATGCTTTGAGTCAGACGAAATATTGATTCTACCTTGTTGATGAGGCATAACGACAACTTGTGGATTTGAATGCATTTTCTCTGCGCCATTACTATATTGAATATCATAATTGATTCTAATAGGATCATTCATTCCATGTTGTGAATCATTTCTCGCTACTAATTCTATTCTAAGACCTTGAGCATCGGCATCGTTAGTATCAGCCATCACGATCAACGCTTTTTTATTCTCAAGGGTGAAGAGGACGGGACTAGAAACAAGTTTTCCATCAATAAATAGTTTTGTCGTTATCTTAAAAGAACTTTCATTTTTGTCAGTGATACCACTTGTCATAGCAATAGCTGTTGCGCACGAAATCACCAAAACAGTACTTAATGCAGATATTAAAAATGAACGTTTAATCGTTTTTGATTTCATAGCTAGAAGCCTCTTTTTTAAAGTTGAATCAGTCATATTGGTAAAAATTAAATTTACTGGTTGAACACAAGTCATCGCTATCAGAAGGCCTCCATATTCATTTATATCTGCGCTTGCCTCAATACAAGTTTTTTCATCACAAAATATTTCCATTTCTAACTCAAGTTTTCGATGAAGAGAATATGCCCAAGGTACAAAAAATAATGAGGCTTGGACAATAAGAGACAACAGCTTCCACAAAGAATCATTTTGATTTACGTGATTTTTCTCATGAGATAAACTCATTTGAATTTCCCTTGGTGTCCACTTTTGTTCTGAATCTGATGGAAAATAGATTTTCGCTTTGGGAAATCCAAAACTTAAAGGGCTGTTGATGTGCTTATTTAGAAAAACAGATTGTCCTTGAATGACTGCCTGAAATGACGACCTCAATTTTTTTCTCGCACTTACATAAGAAAATAATATTTGCGATAACATCATCAAAAAACCCATTACATAGACAAGAAATATATAGAATGCCCAATTCATTTGATAACCTGACAAGATGACAGACTGTGGTGATGATAATTGATTAGTAAATTGACCAGGAACACTTATTTTTAAGACTTGCCAAGAAGATAAGCTCAATAGTGCGAAAATTAAAGGTGCAAATAACATCACTACTAAACTGATTTTAATTAGGATGATTTTTTGTCTTGAAATTACGTATACAAAATCTAAGATACGAACCAAGACTAATGTCAGCAGGTTTATACCAGACAAACATGCTAAGAAATATAGAAACTGTAAATAGCTCATTTCTAATCCTTGAGAAGTTGTTTTAGTGTCTTTATCTCAGCATCACTCAACTGTTCGTTTTCAACTAAGTTCAGAACCAATTTACCAGGACTGCCTCCAAAAAGGCGTTTGGCTATTCTTTTTATTTCTGATAGCAAGAATTTTTTTTGCTGAAGAACAGGTATATAAACAAAAGCTTTTCCATTTTTTTGATGTTTAATGTAGCCTTTTTTTTCCATTGTTTGCACTAAAGTAAGCAGAGATGTGTAAGCGGGCTTTGGCGTTCTTTGAAGTACATTTAAGATATCTGAGATTTTAAGGGGAGCATTCGCCCACAAAACCTGCATCACTTCAAGTTCATTTTCTGTTAAACCTGGTTGCCGTGGTCTTGGCATAATCTTCCTCATTCGCATTTAGTAATTTTTTCATGTCACAACATATGCACCAGCAAATGGTACTGAGATGAGTAATACAGAGAATGCAATGGTTAGAATTGTTTATAAAATAATATTTGCATAGGTCAACTTCCTTATTGTTTGACAGCTTGGACTCATCTACTAATTAAGTAGTAGTATAATAAGATAACGACAAAATGCAACTAGTTAATTAGTAAATAAGTGGTATCGCATTTTCTCTGTGGCCACTTAAAATAAGGGTATCTTTTAGCCATAACAACTAGAACGTCGCATGGCTGTAGTTATAGCCTGGCTGTATTTGTAGCCTGTGTGTAGTGCACAGCCCGGAACCCGGGTCATATGGCACCCAGGTTATTTTGAACTTTTACACGAGCTCATCTCAGATTACATGGGATTTAACCCCGTAACGGGGTCACGCATAACTTATGGACTTACAAACATAGCTTGCTTAAGTTCATTTAATTTTTCATAACTATTTTGATTATAAATAAATCGACTCATAAATCGTATTAAACCTGAGTAACCGCGTTTGAAAAATGCGGCTACAGCAGTAATAAATCAACAAGTCATGCTTGACCCTATCACCAGAGGTGGAAACGGGCAGCGTCATGCAGCTGCATAAGGGTCGGCACCATCTTAAACTAGATGAGAAAATTGTCTTGACGATGGGGTCCGCTTAACCGCTAGAATGGGATTTACGACAGATTAGCAAAACGTTAGCTTTTGGGAAGTATAACTATCATGAGAAAATATATTTTAATATTAACGCAGGACTCGAACAACAAATCCGTTGATCTTCTTAAGAAATCTCTACAAAATCAGATCGAGCATAGCTTTGAAGAAAATTATACAGTTTTAGTCTGGGATGTAAAAAAAGTAACGGTGGCTAATAATCGAATCTTGATTTCTCCTGATTCCGCAATAATACACTTTCAATCATCCCTTGTGATTTCTGATCTTGCTTTAGTCATTAAACGAACGTGGGGGCCGGTAAGGAAAAAAGCGCTCTTAATTTGTAGAGAATTAGAAAATCAAGGCACTTACGTTTTAAATGGGTGCGAATTTATTAGCTGGAGCCATTCAAAAATAAAGCAATACGACACTTTAAAAAACTTGGACATTTTTCCACCGACAGTCTGCTTTGGCAGAAAATTCATGTCTTCTATAGATGGTAAAAGTGATTCCGAAATAGTAAAAGAAGTCCTGGATAAAATAAATTCTCAATTAAAATTTCCCCTGATATTTAAAACAGATGAAGGCTGCCGTGGTGATGGAGTATACCTAATTGAATCACCAGAAGAATTAAAAGCCCTAATATATGATCTTTTAATCGAATCCTCTAAAATGAATGTTTCCGAATTCAAAAGTGGATTTTTATTACAAGAATTTATTGGTTCACATAACGATAAAGCCATTTCTAATTATTATAGAATCAACCTAGTAAATGGACAACCTCAATCTGCCGTACAACTTCAATTACAATGGAAAAAATTTACTAATCGGCCTTATCAAAAGTTATTTGATTTTGACGAAGCAGAAGATAAACCAGTACCACTGGAATCATTTCCAACAGAACAACTTAAAAAAATAGCTAACGCCTGCCCCTATAAAAATGGTGTAGTAGGAATAGATGCCATTCACTATTGCGGAAAAATGTTCCTTCTAGAATATAACGATGGACCAGCCATCTCTCTGATCAGTGAGCTAGCCGAAAAATATAAAAATACTCTAGAATACAAAAATGAAGTAGCAGCTTGCGCTAATTTTGTAAGAGAAATAGCTAGCCTATGTATTAATTCAATCAAACCCACTTATAACAATGCATTAGAATCTATCGGGAAAATACGTGCCAAACTCTAAAAAATCAATCGATAAATTAACAAAGCTGTTCGTTGGGTTTGAATAGACAGGGAACGAATATCTAAGATTTCCCTCATCGAATGTGCACCAGCACCCACCGGCCCTAAGCCTGCTAAATTAGCAGACACAAGAGATGCAATATGTGAGATATCACCCGCACCTCTCGCTCCAGGATTAAGTGGCTTAACCACGCCATACCCTAAATCTTGACTAACTTCGCTATATTTTTTTAACAGTTCCAAATTAGCCTTGGTAGGGCGCATACTGGGAATACCATCTTGAAAAATAACAATGGCTGTTGTACCTAGTAAATGCTGATCAACAATCTCTTTTATTTTTTTCTCTGCCCTTATTTTTTGTTTAGGTAATAGAAAACGTAAATCTCCTTTAGCCATTGCCATCTTCGCTATGATATTTCCTTTTCCAAAAGCCATACCCTGAGAATTGTCTTTATCATAACTAACTGCCGTACCACCCAAAATAAGACCTGGGCTAAATGATAAATACTCTTCACCAGCAAGCTGTATACGCATTGTATTTAAAATACGAGCTAATTCATAAATAGCGCCATCACCTGCTTGTTTCTGAAAAATTTCCGAAGAGTGTGCTTCACTACCCTCTGCCTTGATTACCCAGTTAGCAATACCTCTACGCGCAGTCGTTGCCGTATCAAACGTAATTGCCCATTCATAGTCTAAGGCAATATCGCTATGGCGAGCCGCTTCGATCAATGGCTTTCTTGAAATAGCCATTGGCTTTCCAGAATCTTCCTCATCCCCAGTCAAAATGACAGTTATAGTTGTGCCATCCAAAGCATGTACTGCTTGCAATGCTTTTAATGCATAAAGAATAACAACATCACCGCCTTTATCATCAAGAACACCTGGGCCTGTCGCAAAATTTCCGTGCCGCTCAAAATGTTGAAATGTACTGTTTGATGGAAAAACTGTATCTAGATGACCGATTAATAGGAGTCGTTTCCCTCTATGGCCTATGCGCTCAGCAATCATGGTTCCCGCTCGCCGCATGCTGGATGGCGCTTTAACCCAACGAGTGTTAAATCCTAGTTGCTCAAATAAAGGACGTAAAATTTCGCCCACCTGATAAACACCGTCAATATTTGCCGTACCACTATTAACGTTAACCAATTTTTCTAGCAAAGAAAGTTGTTCCTGCTGCTGATTTATGAGGTAGTGGGATAGCTTATCTTCTGTCAATGACCCACCTTCTGCCTTTGCAGCCTGCATATACAAAATTAAAAAAAGAAAAAATACGCTAATAAATCTTTTTATCATAGCCCGCCCATTAAATGCGCTTACAATCAACACCTATCTATGAGGTTGTTATATAACGCTTGCCTTTTAAAAAAAAGAAATTGTTGTAGCAAAAAGTAGCACCAATAACGGGGTCATGCATGAATTATTTTTCACCCTCAAAATAATCAACAGCATCTTGTTTACGAAATCGAGCTCTTAATTGTATTTTTTCCCGTTTACCACAAATACCGATACCTGCGGTCACCCCCAGTTTATTTGAATCGGGATATTCAACGACATCGGGGTAGATCAATGTAGAAAAACAGAGGTACAAAAGAGGTTTTTCTGAGGTATTAATAATTTGGTGTGCATGATCAGGCCCTACGGGTAAAGCGATATAATCGCCTTGAGCGATGGGGATCATTTCGTTATTCATACGCAATGTCCCAGAGCCTTCCAGCACAAATACAGCTTCTTCATTCGCATAATGCTGATGGTAGGGAAATGCTTTTTTACCCGGCATTAATTTATATAGACTTGCACCTAATTTTTCGCCGCCTGTAGCAGCAGCCAGCCATTTATCTTGATAGGCAAAATCACCATGTTCATTCGATTGCCAGTCGAGATCATTTATGTTCACGATGTTTTTTTTCATTCACTGCCTCACTCATTTGACGAAAGAATCTTCTCATCATTTTTACAATCTATCTGTCGATCTAATCACTGATCATTTCTAAAATGTACCACGGGAGTTTGCTTATCATGAACAGTGCGCAGCCTGGGTGGTGCATGCAACTCAGGCTGTGGTTTCTAGTTAATTTGCTCATTTAAAAATTTCGTAACTGTTTCTAATACGTTTTCTTTATTTGACAAAAGAGAATGTCCAACACCAGTTATTTTGTGTTGCGACATTTGCGGCAATAAATCCATAGCCATTTTCATATCACCGTCAGTGATCATGCTGCCTAACTTTTCTTCACCACGCATGATTAAAACCGGACGCTTGATTAATGGAAGTAGCTTTTCCATATGATATCCATCGATCATTTCTTCATATCTATCAAATGTCATCGCAAGAATATCTGGGTCACAAGCACACACACTTTCCGATGAAAATTCATCATTCATTTCTTGATACAATTTATCAATTTGATTCGTTTTAAGATAATGAATAACGCGATGGCCAAAATCTTTTTGAGATTCGACGATAGGTTGCAACGTTTGCAGCGTTAATGGTGAATCGCCAATAATAATACTTCTAATTAGTTCTGGATAGTGGGCACCTGCCATCAAACCAACCATCCCACCTAACGACATGCCAAACAAATTAACAGGTGATCCAATTTTTTCCTTGATGAAAGATGTGACGTCAAACAAATGATTTTGCAGCGTATATGTACCGGTCGCGTGAGACGATTTGCCGTGACCACGCAAGTCTAATGCAAATACATGCGTGTTCGATGCAAGTTCATTGATAATTGGTGAAAAAGCCTGCCATCGACTCATGTTTCCGTGCACCAATAACAGCGGCAACCCATTCTTCGGACCTTCGATATAGTTTAAAGCAATAGTTGAATTTCGATACGTTAGTTCATTCATATAAAGGTCCTCTCATAACTTGGTGGGAGTGATACTTGTCTTCGATAAAATGTAGATACTGTCTCAGCGCTGTCTGTCATCCCGCATCGAGGGGTGCAGGCTTTTTCATGAACGTTTGCGAGCCCGGCTTTTGTTTTTATGTCTTCATGTGTTCATGGTGGGCACGACCGCCAAGCGGCCTTTGCCCACCCTACCTTTACTAATAATCGAGATATTATTTGTGGGTAAGGCCATGGGTGCAGTGCGTAGCACGAAACCCGAGTCATACGGAACCCTGGTTATTTCAAACATGCGTATTTAATACTACTGGGCCGTGTTGGGATCGAACCAACGACCCGCTGATTAAGAGTCAGCTGCTCTACCAACTGAGCTAACGGCCCAATGACGTTGCCGGTACAGTGCTTGTGCACCTGTACGGTGATGAAAACTTACTTACTTGCTTCACACATAACATGGGGTGAGCGATGGGGATCGAACCCACGACAACCGGAATCACAATCCGGGGCTCTACCGACTGAGCTACGCCCACCATAACCTACTTACTATCCCGCGCCTGGCAGGACTCGAACCTGCCACCCTCGGCTTAGAAGGCCGATGCTCTATCCTACTGAGCTACAGGCGCATCTTCTTCAATGACAGAGTCAACACTTTCGGGGTAGAGGGATTTGAACCCCCGACATCCTGCTCCCAAAGCAGGCGCGCTACCAGACTGCGCTATACCCCGTGATCTCATGACAGACATCAATATTCAAGTGAGTTCGGATCATACTCAGCAAGATGGATGCCGTCAATAATTCTGTTGGCGATTATTGTCTGTTGTGCTCATAAACGCAAGGAAAATAATGAAATATTTTCTATTGGTAAGAGTTTGCACACATACATCACCCTTGATTTCGCGAATCGCCGAGAATAAATACAATTATCTGTTTTCGCCATCCCTACCTTACCTCTATAATGTGCACACACAACTGAACACAACGAGATGACGATCTATGGTCGCAAGCATTATTGATGGCAAACAATTCGCCACTGAACTCAAAACCAAGTTGGCTCATACGATCACGACACAACTGGCCGCCGGCAAACGTCCACCCGGACTCGCCGTCATCTTAGTGGGTGACGATCCAGCTTCTGCGATCTACGTGCGCAATAAGCGCCAAGCATGCGAACTCATTGGCATCCGTTCTTTCTATCACCACTTACCCGCTACCATCGCACAAGACAAGCTGATAGCACTCATCCACGAGTTAAACGCGCACCCCGACGTTGATGGCATTCTCTTGCAATTGCCACTACCAGCCCATCTTGATGCTGATGCCGCCATCGAATGCATAGACCCACGTAAAGATGTCGATGGCATTCAAGCTTACAACCTCGGGCGTTTAGTCCAACGCCGCCCTTTGCTAAGACCTTGCACCCCATATGGCATCATGCTGTTACTCGACCATATCAAACAACCGTACAAAGGCAAACACGCTGTGGTCATCGGTGCGTCCAATATCGTTGGACGACCCATGGCACTGGAATTACTCATCGCTGGCGCCACCGTCACCGTATGTCATCGCTTCACCCAAGACCTTCCTCATTATGTGCGACAAGCCGACATTCTCGTCTCTGCTGTCGGTAAACCAGGCTTAGTGCATGGCGACTGGATCAAAGACGGCGCGACCGTCATGGATGCGGGTATCACCCGTTTACATGATGGCACCATCACCGGTGACATCGATTTTGCTGTTGCGAAAGAACGCGCTGCATGGATTACACCCGTGCCAGGCGGTGTTGGGCCCATGACAGTTGCCGTGCTCTTACTCAACACATTGTCGGCCGCGGGCTATGTAGATGAAGAATACCAAGCAACGGTCTAAGCAATAGCGCTAAGCGCGAACGCAGATTTCCCGTAGATTCATGCGGGTTATTCATGATTGCTCCGTATGATCCCCCTCAGTATACTCATTCTTAGATTGACGCGTGCCGCAACAAGATGGGTTGTCGATTACAAGGAGGTTAATCGTGCCACCAAGTGCAAAAAATTTCGCAGAAAGATTGAATACTTGCCTAGACGACACCGGCGCCCCCGCCCAAACCAGAGAACGTAGCGCAATTTTAGGCAAAATGCTGGATATCTCCAAGCATGTCGCCGGTAGCTTGCTCCAGGGTTACCAATTGCCGGATCAGTCACTACTACTCAGAATTGCTCACGAGTTTGAAGTAGATCCGCAATGGCTGACGGGTGATAAGTAACGATTCTTTTTTGCCTGCAGCAAGAATATTTGCGTGAGGTGGCAAACTAACGTCACCTCAGCACACGACAGGCGCTGTGCCCCTCATGGTCGTGCCATTAGACCCCAAGGCATTTTTTATCATTAAGGACATCATCATGGCTGACCAATATAAGTTACCCGTGGGTGAAACACTGCGTGCTGCATGGGCAAAAACCTCAGGTTCTAAAACCGTTATTCTCACCGGCATAGTGGTATCAACATTGATCTCCTTGGCGTTTGCAATGTTACTCTCTCTCACAAATACTATTCCCGCCATCAATGTTCCCTTAAACCTCATTGCCGCGATCATACAATACTTATTGGAAGCAGGCTTACTCTATATGGGTATGCGTTGGGTATACCAAACACCGATCACGCTACAAAACTTATTTAAAGGATTTGAAAAACAAACCGCATTGCGATTAATTGGTCTCTATCTGTTGCAAGTCCTCATCCTGTTGCCGTTCATACTTTGTTTTGTCATTGGGGGTGGGCTCGCGGCGCTCAGCAAGCAGCCAGCCTATCAGCAGATGACTTTCCTAGTCCCTGTGGCAATTATCATCAATATCCTCGCCTTGATCGGTATCATCTGGATCGCCCTACGTATGCTACTCGCACCCGCCTATGTGCTCGATCAACAATCACATCCTTGGCTCGCCATCAAGCAATCATTTTGCGCAACGAAAGGGAACACCTTAAGACTCGGTGCCATCTTACTAGCAGTGGTCATCATCATTATCATCAGCGCCATTCCCCTTGGCATCGGCTTGATTTGGACATTACCCTTCAGCTTGGTGACTTACGGCATTCTTTATCAGTATTTAAAAATAGCAACCCGGCCATCCTAAGAGGATGCCCGGCGTAACTGCCATTGAATTTCTTCTAACGATTTGGTTTTAGTTTCGGGAAGTAAGCAAAAACAAAATATAAAATACGTCATACTGATCGCAGTGAATATTGCAAACATCCCAGCAAAACCCAGATGATGCATGAGCGGCAAGAAAAAAGTGGCAAGCACTGCCGCCGTCATCGAGTTAAAAAAGAGACAAATCGCGGTACCCTTACTACGTATCCGCGTCGGAAACAATTCTGTAATGATCAACCAACCGACCACCCCAGGTCCAATTGCAAATCCAACAATAAAGCCGAGCAAGCCCAGTAGTACAAACCAACCAAAGTATGTACTGTCACCATGCAAATGTAAGGTAATCGCTAAAAACATTTCTGCGCAAACGATAATCGCCACGCCCCACAACATCAATGGTCGACGCCCCAATGAATCGATGAAAGTAAGCGCTAGCATAGTACACGCTAGATTCACACTGCCAATCCCCACTGACGCAATCATGACGATCACATTTGATTGCAACCCCGCATGCTTTAAAATGAGCGGCGCATATTGTAAAAATGCGTTGATCCCCGTCAGTTGATTGAAGATTGCCACCAAGACACCAATGAGCAAAGGCTGTCGAGATGTCACGTGGCAGAGTTCACGCCAGCGTGAACTACCGTTTGCTGGCAACCGAGGCTGCTCTGCCAACTCGTTTGCCATCGTAGCAGATGCTGTTGTGAGGCGTGCCAACACAGCTGCTGCTTTTGCTACTTGGTTGGCTGACAATAACCATCGCGGCGATTCTGGTAGCAACCAAGTACTCAACATCAACATACCTGCAGGGATTAGCACCACCGCAAACATAGCACGCCACTGATGTGACGGCGTGAATAGTAAATCCACAAAATAAGCGAGTAAAATGCCGAAGGTGAGCATGAGCTGAAATAAGGTCATATACTTGCCGCGATGGCGCGCTGGCACCATTTCAGCAACATAGAGTGGCACAGCCACTGTCACCATGCCGACACCACAACCTAATAAAATGCGTGCAAAAAAAAGCGCGTAAAATGTGTGAGCGAGGAGCGTGCCAATCACACCACACATCACAATGCCACTCGCTAACAGGATGAGTGGCCGTCGACCATAATCATCACCCAATGGGCCAGCAGCGAGCGATCCGAGGAGCGACCCATAGAGCATAGCACTAACCACCACACCGATTTGCATCGGTTGCATGGGGATTGATTCTTCGATGAATAATAGCGCGCCAGAAATAACACCAATATCATAACCATATAAGATGCCACCAGCGCTGATTAAACAGGCAATCAAACAAAAAAAAGTAAATCGAGACATCAAAACATCCTTGCATAATCAGCTACGCGCACCATGAGCAGTGATGCATTTAGGTATCAGCTTCCACTTCCGCTAACACGGCTTGTATTTTAGCGGTGACTTCATCGAGCTGTTGCTCAGTGATCACCAGAGGCGGGGCTAAACGAATAATCGTACGATGGGTATCTTTAGTCAAGACACCACGCGCTAACAATTTCATACACAATTGACGTGCAGGATAACGTGGTGAAATGTCTAAACCAATTAACAAACCGCGACCACGCACCTCTCTGATCAACGATGATTTGATTTGACGTAGCTGTTGTTGGAAATAATTACCCAGATAAGCAGCGCGTTCGATAAGATTTTCTTCGACTAACACGTCTAAAGCCGCATGCGCGACCGCAGCTGCTAAAGGATTACCCCCAAAAGTACTACCGTGATCTCCCGGCGTAAAAACATCCATCACATCCGCACGCGTGAGAAAGACTGAGACGGGCAAAATACCACCGCCTAAGGCCTTTCCTAAAATCAAACCGTCGGGTTTCACTTGGTCATGTTCATAGGCAAATAATTTACCCGTGCGGCCTAAACCCGTCTGGATTTCATCACAAATAAATAAAACATGATGGCGTTTACATAACGCTTCACATGCTTTTAAATAACCGACTGGTGGCACAATAATACCGCCTTCACCTTTAATCGGTTCTACTAAAAACGCGGCGGTATGTGGTGTAATCGCTTGCTCAAGTGCATCCACATCCCCATAAGGAATGATTTTATAACCGGGCGGGAAAGGTCCAAAGCCTTCACGATATTGCGGCTCCGTTGACATCCCCACTACCGCAATCGTTCGACCATGGAAGTTACCTTCACACGCAATGATTTCTGCTTGATCGTTAGGCACACCCTTCACTTTGTAAGCCCACTTGCGAGCTGCCTTGAGCGCTGTCTCGACTGCTTCAACCCCGGTATTCATCACCAATGCTTTTTCATAGCCAGTGAGTTTACACACATGGCGCAAAAACCCTCCCAACTTATCGGTATGAAAAGCGCGTGACACGACATTCAAGGTCGCTGCTTGAGTCTGTAAGACTTTAACGAGTTTAGGGTGACAATGACCGTGACTCACGGCCGAATAGGCACTCATCATATCGATATATACCTGCCCGGCGTCATCCCATACCTGAGCGCCTTGACCGCGTACGAGCACAACAGGTAACGGGGCGTAATTATTCGCACCGTAAATATGTTCAAGTTCAATTGAATTTTGTGTCATAGCGATACCATCCCTGATATGGTTGAGTGAAGTCTAGTTTAAAGAAAAATAAAAGTGCTCTCGCAGCTTGGCCACAAAAACCGTTTTTTGCCTATAGTGGAGATCTCAGTAGCACTTTAGGCTTTCCTTGGAAAAGCCAGGAAACTCAAGGACATGCACACCGTGTCACTATCGTATCCCCTCAATCATACCACTGAAAGCTTTTGGACCGTAGAGCCGCGAATAAGCACTTCTACAACCACATTATAGTTATAATTACAACTTTTGGCCATTTTTTATACATTATTTGTACAATTTTATTTTTCTTAAGCCAACCCCCTGAGAAGCAAGTTGTTGAGGCCCTTTTCATCCCGCTCACACCCTTAAGAGGCGGTATCAGACCGCTAAGAAATAATGATAATATTGCCCCTCGCGTTAATAGTTATCACTATAGTTACGGAGGCGACGTTTTCTCTCCCCATATGAGGTTGAGGGCATCTACGTCGATTTTTTAAATGAAAAATAAACACAACGAACAACCACCCACTGCTGAGCACCAGACTGCCGTGCAGATTCATGCACTGAGTCATGATGGCCGTGGTATTGCCACCATTAGCAACAAAACGACCTTCATCAGTGGCGCATTGCCCAACGAAGAAGTCAGCTTTAAAATCGTGCGCAAACACAGCCAATTTAATGAAGCAGAAATTCAAGCGGTCATCACCCCCGCGGCAGAGCGCATCACGCCACCGTGCGAGCACTTTGGTATTTGTGGTGGCTGCAGTTTGCAACATATGCATAGCGACACACAACTCGCTTTCAAACAACAAACTTTATTAGATCAACTCAAACACTTCGGCCAATTAGAACCAGCCGCCATACTGACACCGTTAAATGCGTCAACCGTGGGTTACCGACGCAAAGCGCGTTTGGGTGTGAAATATGTTTATAAAAAAAATAAATTACTCATTGGCTTTAGAGAAAAAGCCAGTCATTATCTCGCCGACCTACATACTTGCGCTGTGTTACATCCTGCAGTCGGTGAGCGCTTAACCACCATCAGCGCACTCATTAGTACGCTCTCAATTTACAATAAAATACCTCAGGTAGAAGTCGCCATCGGCGATACGACCGTGGCACTTGTTTTCAGACATATGGCAGATCTTAGCCCTGAAGATAAAGCCGCACTGATCGCTTTTGGCGAAGCACAACAGTTTCATATTTACTTGCAACCCAACCCACCACAACCCATTACTAAACTGTGGCCGGATGATGGGTTCGAGCGCCTGACCTATACGTTACCAACATTCAATTGTGAATTTTTCTTTCATCCATTAGATTTTACACAAGTCAATCTCGAGATGAATCGTTTAATCGTACAGCAAGCGATCACCCATCTCGATTTGCAAGCCAGCGATAAGGTACTTGATCTATTCTGCGGTATTGGTAATTTCAGTTTACCCATGGCGCGACTTGCGCAACAGGTGACAGGGATTGAAGGCAGTCAAGAGATGGTGGAACGCGCCGGTATCAATGCGGCACATAATGGCTTAGACAATGTCAGCTTTTTTGCCGCCAACTTGCAGACCCCCCTGACTTCTGCGCCCTGGCTCACGCAAAAGTATGATAAAATCTTGCTCGATCCACCGCGAGCCGGTGCCAAAGAAATACTACCCTATCTGGGCCAGATTGCTGCTCAAAAAATAGTCTATGTTTCTTGTAACCCTGCCACACTCGCACGGGATGCAGGCATTTTAGTGCATGAGCATGGCTACACACTCACTCATGCGGGCGTGATGAATATGTTTCCTCATACGTCGCACATTGAGGCAATGGCCGTATTCGAAAAAAAATAAATTGAGAGGTAGTCATAATGGTCAGCAACCTTCCAGTCATTGATTGGACACTGTGTACAAAGCTTGCGGGCGGCGACGAAGCATTTGCAGCCCAGATGCTGGATCGCATCGTCGATGATTTGCAAACGCAACTGCCTAAGCTCAAAGCACTCTATGTTGCACAGGATTACGCAGCACTGGCGCAAGCGGTACATCGATTGCGCGGGGGCTTAGCTTATTGCGGCTTACCCCGTTTAAAGGCAAGTGCCGCACAACTTGAAACCGCGCTTAAAGGGCCTATAATGGCCGATTTGCCGGTGCTGTTTCAACAATTTGAGCGTGATATTGCACGCTTATTGACACAATATACTGAACAGCAACAAGCGGTGAGTGCTTAGTAAATGAATACGCACACCCGTTAACCAGACAATGAATCGGAGGCTCTGGATGAATGAGCTCATACACAAAAAAACACTATTAGAAAAATATCAAGATGTGATGCCCACCGGTGCTGGTGCACTTTTTATCATCCAGATATTCGCCACACTCGGCTTTAGTGTCCTGTATTCCACACTGATTTTGTATGCGACCAAAGGCTTACACATGGATGACAGCATGGCCACCAGTATTACCGGTGCCTTCGTCGCATTAAATTACTTCTTGCACTTATTAGGCGGCTACATGGGTGGCCGTTATTTTAGTTATCGCCAATTATTTTCCATGAGCATGTTGTTACAACTGATGGGATGTTGGTTGATATCTATCCCAGAACAAAGTTATCTCTTGTGGGGACTCGCCGCCTTTCTTGCGGGTAGTGGCTTAAATGTCACCTGTATCAACTGTATGGTGACCCAACTCTTTGATCCCGATGATAAACGCCGTGAAGCTGCATTCCTATGGAATTACAGCGGCATGAATATTGGCTTCTTTGCCGGTTTTAGCATCGGTGGCTATTTTCATTTACATGGTGCTTACCACGAATTATTTTTATTGAGTGGTTTAGGCAATTTAATTGCTTTAGCAGTGACTTTATATCACTGGAAAACCCTCAAAGATCGTGACACCCATTATGAAAAAGCACCTGCGATCACACGTCGGCAACGCCATCTGATCGGCTTTAGCATGATCATCGCTTTGTTTTTCAGTTTGCGTATGCTGTTACAACACACCTACTTCAGCAATCATTTAATCATGGCGATTAGCGCAGTGATGCTAGTGGTCATGCTCTATCTAGCAAGCAAAGAAGAAACGCAAAGTGCACGTAACAAAATGTTGGCGTATATTATTTTAGCGCTGGCTTCCGTCACTTTCTGGACGTTGTATCAGCTCGCTCCCATGGGGCTCAACCTCTTCATAGAACGTAACGTCAATCGTCATGTGTTAGGCATGGTGATTGCACCTCAATGGGTACAAAATATTAACACCATTGTCATCATTATCGGTGGACCACTGTTAAGCGTACTATTCACCCGACTGCGTGAACGCGGCATGAATATCAATATCCCCATGCAGTTTTCACTCGCGCTCGTCATGATTGGGATCGCTTTTGCCATTTTACCCGTCGGCATACGTCTCGCTGATCCTAATGGCATGGTCAATTTTGGATGGGTATTTGTCAGCTATCTCCTGCAAAGTACAGGTGAGCTGTTTATTTCACCTATTGGTTATGCCATGGTCGGGGAACTCGCACCGGTACATCTACGTGGCTTGATGATGGGCACATGGATGATGACCACGGGACTTGCGGCAATCCTGTCTGATTATTTTTCTAAAATGGCTTTGGGCACGACAGCATCGCTCAGCCCATTGCTCACCAACCACAACTATAGTGATACTTTTGGATTATTGGGATGGTCTGCCATTGCCACGGGTGTGGTACTGCTCATCTGTGTGCCGATGATTTCAAAGCTCACGCACGAAAAAAGTGTCACTGTTTAGGACGACGCGCATGCGCTGTGACAACAACCCAACGCGCTGAGGATCGTATGTTGGGTTGAATAAATCTCACCGAGTGTTATCGCTCAAGTTTGCACTGTCGCGTTAAGTACCAAATAAATCTTCACCATAACCTGATGAACTCACATCATCAAGCGATACACCACCATCACGTTGTGACTCTAAACCTTTAAAATCCCAGAAGTTTTTATCCATCAATTGACTTGGCTTAATACTCGTTAAAGCATGCAATATATTACTCGGTACTTTGGGGTTGTCTGCTGCCAGCTGATCAATCAGTGTTTTCACACGTTTACGCATCAGATTTTCTTGTGAACCACACAAGTTACATGGAATGATGGGGAAAGCCATCTCTTGTGCGAATGCAGCAATATCCGCTTCTTGGCAATACACTAACGGGCGAATGAGTATATGTTTTTTGTTATCACTTAACAGCTTAGGCGGCATCGAACGGATTTCCCCATTGTATAAAATGGACATGAGGAGCGTTCGAATTAAATCGTCACGATGATGACCAAGTGCGATTTTGTTAAAACCCTTTTCTTCCGCATAACGATAGATAATACCGCGACGTAAGCGCGAGCAGAGCGCACAGTAGGTGTTACCCTCGGGTATCTTGTCTATCACGATGCTATAAGTGTCGCGGGTCAAAATTTCGTGGGGAATTTTATGCGTCGCCAACCAATCACGCAACGCGCGATCATCCCAACCTGGCTGTGCCTGATCGAGCGTAAATGCAAAGATCTCAAAATCGATGCGAGCACGACGTTGTAACAGGGATAAGATGCGCAAGAGAGTAAATGAATCCTTGCCACCAGACAAACACACCATGATGCGATCACCATGCTGGATCATGTTAAAGTCGGCAATAGCCTTACCCGTATAGTGTAAAAGCTTTTTTTCCAATTCTGCTAGTTTAGCCACAACACCCCCCTTGTTCTTTATTATGCCTTTGCTGGGCGCCGAGTATACCTGCAGAGAACCTTTATGTCTCCATTAGAAGTGAGAGGGTAGCTGCATGGTCTTACCCACAAGACGGCATCATGAAGGATGCCTCCTTGGGGCGAACGGAGGTTGTAGGATGGGCAACCCCTCGAGACGACATCCTGAAGGATGTCGCATCGAGGGCGAACGGGGGTTGTAGGATTTTGTTTTTATGTCTTTATGTTGGGCACGACCCCCAAACGGCCTTTGCCCACTCTACGAAACTTAAATCTTTGTTAATTTCTAACACAGTTGCTGAGGAGGCCACATGGCGGCCGTTTCGAAGGGTGCATGCATGGTTTTTTTTATACATTTCAATTCGTCGGGATAGCTCAGCGCTTCGCTAAACCAACAATCACCACAGGAGCTAGGTTACTGTTAAATTGCGAAATTTTGAGATTTTAAGTCGATGCTGCTAGGGGAGAGGTATGGAAATTAAACAAACAAAAAGACACTGAGGGAATCAAATACCTGGAGAGATTATATTGCCGCTTACAGTGTGGTAAGCGGCAATCATTAGACGTTTGTATTCTTACTTAACAACAGTAACGTCTTCAGCCTGAAGACCTTTTTGGCCTTGCGTAACAGTAAACTCTACGCGCCATCCTTCTTCAAGGGTACGGTAGCCGTCACCGCGGATCGCTCTGTAGTGAACGAAAACATCGCCACCTTGATCGCGCTGAATAAATCCATAACCCTTGCTGTTGTTGAACCATTTTACGGTTCCATTTTCACGTGCTGACATACTTTTTACCTTTACTAAATTAAACAAAATGTTTACATCCGAAATATCTTACCGCGGGGATGAACCTTAAGGCAGGACACAGCTGATGATATTAAATTATAACAGAATATACAAACAAGAAAAGCGCTATATGTGCGCTCACACGTGAGTGATAGCGGAGGGGTAAACCCATAACACAAGGCCTTTTGTAGTGGTTTTTTGTTTATTTTCATATATTTATATGAATTCACGACAGTGTTTAAGCGTCACCCCCGCTTCTTGACAATCCTTGAGAAAGTCATCGCTGGCTAGATATTGAAACTCAGCTTCTCGGGCACACGCGAGTGTCTGACTACTTTCGCTTGCTGCGCCACCTGGATGCGTCATGACCAACCCACCATCACCGACCTCTCTTAAAAATTGCCGCATCAATGCTGGATAATCGCCATGACGATGAAAGGCATAGATGCCAGCAAACGAAGTATTATGCGCGATCTGGGCTTCGTCCAGCAAGCGGCCAAACGTGCGGGTGCCGGCGAGGTAGATGATCCATGATTTGATTGTCCGGAGGCGCGTATTAACCCAGCGCACATAAGGTGTCCCGGGATACGCCGTCGCCAAAACCCGTAGCAGTGCTGTACGCACTACTGGAAATTGGTGCACATGTTGATGCCCATCGATGAAATCGGGATAAAAGCCCAACACCTCGCGAAACAACATCAGTTGCGCACGTATCTCTGCCACCAACGCTTGCTCGTCCAAAAAGCCCAGCATACTTCGGGATAACATTTTCCCTAGCGAAAGAAAACGCGAACCATATTGCGTTTTAAAAGCCTGTGAGAGCGGTTCACCTTCCGTTAAATTCACATGTAAACCGATAGCCACTTTTGTGTGAAATGGCTGTAAGCGCAGCGCTTGGGTCTGAAATAGAGGGAAAGTCACCAGACAACTCGTTGCAGAAAGACGTCCCGCAGCAATTAAAGTGAGTATCGCATTTGAGATGCCTTCTGCTTGCCCGAAATCATCTGCGCAAAGTACAATTCTTTTCATCTTTGTCAGCACTCAATTGATTAGTCAGACCTATCATCGACATTGGCATAGCAAAAGGAAATGCAACCATTGAAAAATAACACGGACCTCACGCGTCATTCAACTCACGTCAAGACAACATCATTCATTGACATCAGTGTGCTCACCATTCTCTTAGTATTTTTCTATGGTTATTACTTAGGTCACTATCCACTCTTCATTCCTGATGAAGGACGCTATGCCGAAGTGGCACGAGAAATGATAGCAACCGGCGATTACATTACCCCACGTGTGAATGGTGTTGCCTTTCTTGATAAACCTATTCTCTATTATTGGTTAGAAGTCCTTGCATTAAAATGGTTCGGCATTAGCGAGTGGTCCATACGCATGATGCCCGCATTATTAGGCATCTTAGGTTGCACAGTAACTTATCTCTGCGCGAGCACACTCTTTAATCGCATGACGGGGTTATTAGCAAGCATCATCCTTGCAACCACCCCACTCTACTTTGCTGGCGCACATTACGCTAATTTAGATTTGGAGGTGGCAGTTTTTATTAGTAGTGCGTTACTGTGTTTCTTAACTGGCGTCGAAACAGTAGAACAGATACGTCATCGCTATCTATATGCGGCCTATATCTTTGCCTCACTCGCATGCCTCACCAAAGGATTAATAGGACTTGTCTTTCCCATCCTTATCAGCAGCATTTGGCTTATACAACAGCAACGTTTACACCATTGGCGTCAACTACGGGTATTCACCGGCATCCTTATTTTCTGTGCTATCGTCATTCCCTGGTATGTGCTGGTACAAATCGCCAATCCTAAATTTCTTCATTATTTCTTTTTCACGCAACAAGTAGAACGCTTTCTTGCCGTCAATGAATATAACAATAAAACACCCGTGTGGTTTTATGTTCCCATCATTATCATTGGCGTCTTACCTTGGAGCATTTACTTGGCGAGCGCAGGCTGGCGCTTCCTGAAGCAACTGCGTGCGCGCATACAACCCAACCCTGTCACTGTCTATTTATGGTTATGGGCCATTTGTGTCTTCGCATTTTTTTCTATTCCCAGGTCTAAAACAGTTGGCTACATTCTACCGATCACACCCGCAATTGCCCTCATCGTTGCTCATGAGTTACAAACACAATGGCACAATGCCCATGCGATTTATCGTTATGCACAAAGCCAATGCGGCACCCTGATTTTATTTTGCCTGGGATTATTGATATTACTGCATAATCCTATACACGATGATTTTGTCGAATTTCAATATTATTTCTATGGGATAGTATTCTCGTTATTAATTTTTAGCATCCTTGCCTGGCGCTCAGCAACCGCACATAGCCTATTACCCCTCATGATTGCTAGTGTGTTTTGTGTGAGTAGCAATTTACTCATCATCACGATGGGCATTGAGCATCTCAATAAAAATTCCTTAAAACCGCTGACGCTTTATCTGAAACAAATTTTGCAACCAGAAGATGAAGTGATACATTATTTTCGCTTTTATCAAGATGTGCCTATTTATTTAAATCATAACGTCCACGTCGTCGCTGATTGGCAAGCAGCAAAAATTCAAAGCAAAGATAATTGGGTACGAGAATTTTGGTTTGGTCAACGCTTACAATTGCATACCCCTTGGCTCATCAATGATGATGATTTTTGGGCACGCTGGTATAGCACTAAGCGTGTGTTTGTCTTCATGCATATGAATTATTTTGTACTGTTTCAACCACGCGTTCAACACTATTACTACCTAGGTAATTATCACGATGTGGTGTTACTCAGCAATCAAGCACTTACTAGCAGCGAACAAGCCTTAGAACACCCAGCGTTTGAGTGAAATAAAAGCCACGATGGGTAACAAAGCAAGCACCATAACGAGTGCCAGTATGTAAGGGACATGCCACATTAATAGTAATGAAAAAAGTGATTCATTAGTGACAAATAAAATCGTTTGCAACAATAACAAGCGTGAAAATGCCACGTGATGACGAACGACTGTCTCTCTAAAAGTAAAACGTCGATTGCCCCAGTAACTCATTTGTAATGCGGTTAAAAACCCCAGCACATTGGCACTCAACGGCGCCCACATAAAATCTTGCACCAATAACACCACCACACTCAAGTGAATGGCAGCAGAGATAAGCCCGATCATCACGTAAGTCAAAAATTGTTTGCTAACACTGTGCAGGGTTTTAGTCGTTAGCATGGGTCATCAAATCCTGATTTGAGATGAAGCAAATAATGTGGGCGCTGTTTTACTTCGGTAAAAATGCGCGCAATATATTCTCCTAAGATACCAATAGAGAGCAATTGCACACCACCTAAAAACATAATGGCAACAATTAAGGTGGGAAAACCGGGTAAATCAGCACCAAAGAGCATGGTGACCGTCACAATGTAAATGGCGTAAATCAGCGAAATAAGTGAAATCACAAAACCGATAAAACCCCACACACGTAAGGGCACATCCGAAAAAGAAGCAATGCCCGTGATGGCTAATTCGGTGAGCTTTGCATATCCCCACGAACTTTTGCCTGCAGCACGATCTTCAACGACATAAGGCACACCAATTTTTTTGAATCCCACCCAGGCATACAATCCTTTCATGAAACGGGTACGTTCTTTAAATTGTTTGATGGCATCAATAATTTTGCGATCGAGTAATCTAAAATCACCGGCATTATCGGGCATATCGATGCGCGTGATTTTTTTCATCACCCAGTAAAATGTGTGCGCAAAATGCCGCTTCAAATAGGATTCAGATTCACGATTTTTGCGCGTCCCATACACCATGTCATAACCCGCCGCCCAATGCTGCAAGAATACGGGTATCATCTCGATGGGATGCTGAAAGTCAGCATCGAGGATGATTGCCACATCGCCAGTAGCGTGCTCCAAACCCGCCGTTAGCGCAACTTCTTTGCCAAAATTGCGTGAGAGGCCAAGCAATTTTACTTGATATGCCTTAGGCATATTGATGAGTTTAGCAACCGTTGCATCACGACTACCATCATCCACCACGATAATTTCAAATCGTTGCGTCAAACCGCGTAATTGTGCTTGCAAGCGTTCGATGAATGCTTCAATCACCGCGGCTTCGTTATATACCGGCACCACGCAAGAGATAGCGGGGGGAACAGCACCTCTAGGTGTGTACGTTTTATCAGTTGGGCTCATCTACAATGTGCTTCCGTTGCTCAGATAGGTGATGTCAACCAGTTTAGGCATCACCACGAGAATGTCAATGGTGTCGCACCGCACACACCTATAGCTGCTTAAGCGCCTTTGCGTGAACGTTTGCGTGCCCGGTTTTTGTTTTTCGTGTCCGTACCCGTGCTCGTGCCCCTGCCCGGTTTTGTTTTTCGTGTCCGTACCCGGTTTTTGTTTTTCGTGCCCGTGCCTGGTTTTTGTTTTTATGTCTTCATGTGTTCATGGTGGGCACGCTGCGCTTTGCCCACCCTACAACTCGTGCCTGGTTTATTCTCAGGTTACGCGTCGGATTTTCGTGAACGTTTGCGTGCCCGCCTAAGGAGGCACGAAGTGCCGTCTCGAAGGGTGCATACCCGGCTTTCGTTTTTATTCATCCCACCATGATGCGTGGCCAACGATCATAGCACACGTCAAGTAACGCTGGTGTAATTGTCACGATATAAACGCGATACTCATTTTCTTCGCGTGCGACCAATCCTTGCACCCATTGGCCTTTGGCAACATCATACCAATGCGTACGACCCTCATAATCAGTTTTCATAAAGCGCTCGATGGGAATACGCACGGGCTTGGGCAAGTAATGACTCCAGCTCCCAGCATGGATCGCTTCCAATCGCGCCCAACCTCCCAACGGCATATCACCCTCCTCAGCTTGTCGACGTCCCCACGTCAGCAATTTGACCTCCCCCGTCGCTAACTTAACAGGTAGTAAGGCTCTCGCACGTGCGAAATACACCGTATGAAGCTTGGCTTGATAGCGAAAAATGACCGCTTCTGGCATAAGTGCCTCACTTATATTGTCTGTCGATGGCCATCCGGCTTCCATGCCGGTGCAATCACATTCGGCATCGCCGAACGAAAGAGTAATGGCGCTGGGGCAATGCAAAAGTCCCCATAGCGATCATTAATCGCGTCCAAGACACTGTTCACCCGTTCACGTTGCTCATCAGGCGGCGTCAAAAAATCGAGCTGCATGCCTTGAGCACTTGGATCCAGCGCTGTCACTTGAATCTGATCAACTGCTTGCCCGTGCCAGTGTTGCGCTAGCAAGAACGCACCCATCCTAAAAATTTCGCGACCATCCTGAGTAGCTTGCAACGTGCGACCCACGCCACCCAACCAACCAAAATCCGTACTGCGCAAGCCTACAAAATAGTGTTGCGCCCGAAAATGATGCTGTCGCAAACGTTGTGCTACCTTCTCACACATATGCATCAAAAAAGTCTCAATCACTTGCGGCTGCTGTGTTCGTGGTGGCATGACTTTCCCGTGCCCCAGTGATTTAGGCGTCGCTACCTTCGTGTGCACCGGATCAGGATCTGCGCCCTGACACATATACCAAATGCGTCGGCCTAAATTGCCAAAGCGCTTAGCGAGAATACTAATCGGCACTTTTTCCATATCACCACAAGTCATCACACCGTGTTTCGCCAAAAAACCACCAATGCCCGATTTGATGCCACACAACTCGGTCACCGGCACGTCACGTAAACGCGCTTTGGCTTCCCACGGCGTGATGATCGTGAACCCGTCTGGTTTTTCTAACTTTGCAGCAAATTTCGCCGTCGTTTTGTCGCCACTCAGTCCCACAGAACATTGTAAACCAGAGGCTTTGAGCACCAATGCTTTAGCCATGCGGGCTATTTTCTCCGGTGACCCAAACAATAATTGGCAATGCGTCACATCAAGAAATGCTTCGTCGATGGAAAACACTTCAATGTCGGGTGTCAGTGTGGCAAGCGCCGCCATAATCGCTCTAGAGATACAGACATACCGCTCGGGCCGTGCAGGTACTTGGATGAGATCCGGGCACAAACGCCGCGCTTCGTAGAGACGCATCCCGGTTTTGACACCATAAGCACGCGCCTCATAAGAAGAAGTAATGATCCCGCTCCCCAACTTACCATTCGTCACGGCAAGTGCACGACCACGCCATTCCGGGTGATCCAGTTGCTCCACTGACGCAAAAAACGCATTCATATCGATCAGAATAATAGCACGTGACCAAGGCGCACTCGGTCGTTCTGCCGTAGCCTGCAATGTCATCGCCAATTCCTCTCGTTATCTGTAGGTTGAATGCCTTAGGGAGTGCCATCGCGCCGTCGCCAATAATTTCGCACAAACTGCGACTGAACAGAGCACTTGGATTAACCGCCTTCAAATAAATGATTCGTCTTTGGCAACTCGCTTGTTTCAGGTGATAAATGAGCAGCACCTGTTACCGACGGCACCAAGCATTACATTTTATGGTCGCACTATCCGCCTACTGAGGTCTATTGAGATAACCCCTAGTTGCACCTGCTGTGCTACGCATTCAAACGCAGCAACCCCACTAGCACACCCTGAATTTCCACACGATGTGGCAAATAGGCTTTAGGTTTTAGTGCCGGATTCGCAGGAATGAGTGTGATGCGCTCGGGAATTTTGTAAGAGACACGTTTAAGCGTTGCCTCTTGACCATCGATTAATGCAACGATAATGTCCCCTTCTTGCGCTTGGCGTACCGAACGACAAATAACAAAATCGCCGTCCAGAATGCCTTCCTCCACCATAGAGTCACCCTTCACCTCAAGTACAAAGCGATCGTCATTCAGCAGGCGCGCAAAATCCACATAGCGCTCTGCCTCCGCAAGCGCCTCTATGGGTTCGCCTGCGGCAATACGACCAACCACGGGCAATGCCAACGATGGCAGCGCTTGCGTTGCCACCTGCAAATTACGGTAGCCTTTCTTATAAAACTTGAGCTTGCCCGCATCAATTAAGGCATGGATGCCACGACTCACCAAGCTGATAGAGTTGGCGCTAATGCCAATGCCATTGGCAATCTCAACCAAAGAGGGCGAATAGCCCTTCTGTTCAATATATTGACAAACAAACGTATAAATTTTTTGTTGTGTGGGTGTTACCATTTTATTCACCATTTCTTCACCTATCTTTCTAGGATAGTGAACAAATAGTGAAATAGCAAGAGGCAGCTCATCCTGCTAAGCGCAGGGTGAGCGCGATCAAACCACCTGCTTGATAGGTAAACGGGGTTGCATCTCGAAATACTTCATTTGCCGCGAACGCACGAATTTTTCCAATAATTGATCGATATAATTCTGGTCGGTATCATCACACTCAGTACAAATATGATTGAGGCTATACTCTTTGTCCCACATTTTTTTGCCCATCAGGGTGAAGCTGTAAGCGGCAAATTCTTTTAATTGGAAACGCGGGTCAAAGCTATAAATTTTAAAACCAGGATTATTCCCATACACTGGGCTAATCGCAATGGTCCCCGTCATCGGAATATCATTCTGACCATAACTTTCCGTTTGAAACCAATCCGAATGTAAATGCCCCGAAAATACCCCTTCGATATTCATGGCGTATTCTTGCAAAAGGGCTTGAAAGCGCGCGGTATAAGGCTGCTTCCACAGCTCCATGAGACGAAACAAGCGAATTCTAAATGCCGCGAAAACATCGGTGCCCATAGGAATATGCATCGCAATAAATACTTTTTGGTGATTGGTCTTCGCCATACTCAACTGGTTAGTCAACCATGCCAAGGCCTTCTGCGCTGCCTCATCCACATGTTTACCGCGGGCGTTATTGGAGAACAAGACTGAATTTAAGACGATTAAACGATAACTCGATCGCCCAGGGACATCGACCGCATAACAACCACTGGCACTAAAGTTATTTAGTAGTGCGGCACGATTCGCTGGGGTTTTAATGAGTGGCGCCCATAGTTGACCCACATCTGCAAAAAAATGATCGCTATGACTGTAGTAATAATTGCCGCGATAGGAATCATTATTACCAATCGCACTATACACATCCATCTCTGGAAAGGTGCGTGCTAACATCAATGCCAAGAATGCGAGTGTTTTGCGGGTAAAGCTTTGATAAGCAGCCACACTTTTGTCTCGCGTATAGCGCTTATATTGTTCGTGAAAGGAATGCGCCAAAAAATCACCTAAGACTAAGACGAATTGCACATGTTCCGTCAGGGCGGCTTGGCGCGCCGCTGCCAGTGAGGATTGCAACAGCTTGAAATTGGTATCTTGACCGTAATGCGGCAACGATGTGTCATACTGCGCCAAAATACTTGGCCATTTTTCCACAGCTGCTTGCCGCAGTTGCGTGACTACCGGACACGGGGTCATCCGATGACAGGCAGCAAAAGGATCAAAATGAATATCAGATAAGCTGAGAAAATAGAGTGAATTCTCTTGTTGCGACGCGGGGGCTGCATACGCACTCGTCATTGCGATGAACAATAACCCTATGATCACACCCATCATACGATGATAGCACATCATCTGGACACCTCCATATTGACAGGTTTAGCTTGACGCCTTGCCGTGACCCAAAATTTTGTGGCGCCCGCCACTGCAACGGGGATACTCATCAAATTAACGAATGGCACCATACTCATCAGCAACACACTCAAACCAAAACCCAGGGTTGCAAAACGATGTTGCACAAGGAAGGTTTGGACATCTTCAATCGGTAATCGATCATTATCGGTGGGATAATCGATGTAAGTTAAGGTCAATACCCAAGCATGAAATCCCACCCAGAAAACTGGTGCCAGTAATTGCACGAATGGCACAAAAAATAAGAGAAAAAGTATTAGCACTCGAGGTATATAATAAATCATGATGCGACACTGACGCGCAATAATCCGTGGTATATCGATCAGGTTCTGCCATAAAGTGCGCTGTTCAGGTAACGTACCCGTTAAATGCAAAGCAACTTGTTCTGCTAAAAAACTATTGAATGGTGCGGAGACGATATTTGCGAGTAATACAAAGCCAAAAACAAAAAACAAAAGATAACTCAAAAAAAATAAAATCCACAGAAGGGCACCAAGCCACTGTAACCAAGTCGGTAAGAAATGGCTGAACCAAGCATCAAAGACACCAACATAGTGACGCATAAGTACAAACAGTAGCCCAAATAGCAAAATATTGATAATGAGTGGCACCCAGACAAACAACCTCACACCAGGTTGCACAATCAATCGAAACCCTGCTAAGAAATAAGTGATACCCGCAATAAATTGCTTCATAGTAAATGAGTCTGTGTAGGTTTAAGTTGGACTATACAAACGATCAGGAAAATGGGTACGAGTAAATCCATCCAAAACCATGATCCCACCTGTGAAAGTGACAATGATTGCGTCTTCATTAATTGGTAGTAATGTATTGTCGCATCACCCCATAGCCATAGTGTTGCAGCAATGACCGTTGCTAACCTAAAACCAGCACTCGCATTAAAAGAGAGAATTGCGATCACGCCAATCACAAGATTGGCAATCCCTACTTCATACTGAAACGGGCTCAATGGCCAACCTAGATTCGTCGCCACCATGGGACCCATGAAGACATACATCACAAAAGCATAGATACCTGTAAATCCCACTGCAAACAGAATCATCCAACGATAGACAATATCCGCAACAGGGCGGCGCCTACCCACAAGGAGACGATGACAAATAATGACAACCAAAGCGACATCAAACATTAACATATCAAAATGACTGAGTGCCGTAGCTACCCAATCAATTAAGGTGTTCATCGATTGCATATGACGAGCCTCCTTTCATCATGGGTCACGCCGTTAGTCTCATAGACGACGCGTGGCCGTCAGCACCCTGTAAAATCTACGCTAAAATGAGGACTGATTTATCTTTGCGCCCCACTGTGATTACGTCTATGATGGTTAAACTGCTAAGTTTCCTGGTACGGCTGCATGTCAATGACGCAACGTTATCAGCCACAACTACATAGGATGATAAGGGAATTCTATGACGATCACCAAATTTACACAACTCAAGTCCTCTTGGTTTCCGATCGTATTAACCCTCTCCGTCGTGGGTGGTATAACGACCGGGTATGTGGTTGGCCCGGCAGCAGCAAAATTACAACCACTGGGTGATCTTTTTTTACATCTCATTTTTGTGGCAATGGTACCTCTCGTTTTTTTTAGTGTAGCCCAATCCGTGGCGCAATTGGGTTCATCGCATCAGTTTGGGAAAATGCTACGTCATTTATTCACAACCTACCTGTGGACAGGTATCATTGCGGCATTGTTCATGGTAGTCATCGTGACTTGTTTCCCACCCATCGCAACCCTGAACTCAATCACATTACCGTCGGCCACGAGTGAAACACCTGCACTCGTTACCCACTTCAGTGAACTTTTCACCGTCAATGACTTCAATCAGTTGCTCACCCATCAACATATGTTACCTCTCATTATTTTTTCCATTTTAACTGGTTTAGCCACAGCCATGAGTGGTGAAAAAGGGACGCCATTTGCAGCGTTACTCACCGCTGGCAATGCAGTGATGCTTCACTTAATGACGCTCATCATGTATGTTGCCCCGATTGGCTTTTTTGCCTACTTTGCCGTATTAACCGGTAAGCTTGGCGCGCAATTGGTTGATACTTATTTACGTGTGACCATCATTTATTATGTGAGTGGGTTACTATATTTTGTGTTGGCGTATAGCACCTTTGCCTATATCGCAAATAAAAAAAACGGTCTCAAACAGTTTTGGAAATGGAGCACATTACCCGCACTCACCGCGCTAGCCACTTGCAGTAGTGCCGCGAGCATCCCAGCAAGTCTCGCTGCCGCAAAAAAAATGGGCGTCGCGCCACCAATCGCAGAAACAGTCATTCCCTTAGGAACGATGATTCATAAAGACGGTTCGATCTTAGGCGCCATCGTAAAAATTGCGTTTCTATTTGCACTATTTCAATTACCGTTTAGCGGACCTTTCACCATGCTGACCGCTGTTGGTATTGCGTTACTTGTGGGTACAGTGATGGGTTCTTTTCCCAGTGGTGGCATGTTGGGGGAAATGTTGATCATTGCTTGCTATGGCTTTCCTGCACAGACGCTCATGATGATTGCTGCGATTGGTCTTATCATCGACCCATTAAGCACAGTATTGAACGTGATCGGTAATACGACTTGCAGCTTGCTCGTGGCACGTTCGATGGGCGCGCACGCATTCACCCCGACACATGCAATCGCAACCGAAGCAGACTAAATCATTTCCAAAATTCATCTAAAAAGTTGGGAACGCGTTTTTCCAACCAATACTCAGCACGCCAAGGATACTTGCCGCTCACAAAGCCCACATGACCACCACCTTCACTCACTTCTAAAATTACATTAGAAGAAAGTTCATTCGTTTGTGGAATCACATCTTCTGACATAAACGGATCATCTTTAGCATGCAAAATCAGTGTTGGCACTTCGATGGTTTTTAAATATTGGCGACTACTCGAATGTTGATAATATTCATAAGCGTCTTTAAAGCCGTGTATTGGCGCTGTGACTTTATCATCAAATTCATCCATGCTTTTGACTTCTCTAAAGATGGAAGAATCAAATGGCGCTGATACTTGTTTAAATTTTTGTTCTAAGCGATCACAAATACACATCAGAAAGTACCATTGATAGAATTTTGAAAAACCATGCTTGATTCGTGCGGCGGCTTTATGCAACTCAAATGGTACTGAAATGGCAATCGCTGCAGTGAGCGGATTGGCATTGCCCGTTTCACCAAGCCACTTCAATAATACATTGCCGCCTAATGAATATCCGATCGCAGCAATTTCAATACTCGGTTCACGTTTACAGAGTAAGTCAATGACATAACTTACGTCTTCGGTATCACCTGAATGATAGCCACGCACCAATCGATTGGGTTCGCCGCTACAACCACGAAAATGCATGAACAAGCCACGCCAACCACGCGATGCTATCTGCGCCAACATGCCTTTGGAATAATGCGACTCGATGGAACCTTCTAATCCATGCAGGATAATCACGAGCGGCGCGCCTATATGAGAACGATTGACCCAATCCAAGTCAATGAAATCACCATCCGGCAATTCTATACGTTCGCGTTGCAAGGCAAGGTGCTTAACATCACTGCGGAAAATGGCGGGCCAGAGGGTTTGCAAGTGGGAATTGCGCAACCACCAAGCCGGTTTAAATTCATCGCGTTCGTCTGTCATTAGTATTCCTTAGTAACTTCATACTGTGACCAAGTACTATGCGCCAGCTGCAGGGGGCTTATGATGTGCTGTTGCGATAGACCAACCCCGGGCACGATTGCGCATCCCTCCTGACACTACCGCTCAGAACTAGACTATTTATTTACCATTATATTACTTAGGATAAGACTAATATACACACTTACATGGGACTTCTTGAATTTAATGAACATATTTTTAACATTTTTAACATTTTTCTCACTTTTAGACACACCACCCAAGCTGACACAATATACGAAATGATCCTTCTTATATGCCCCTCTACAAACAGGCGCACATAAGACAGAATTATTATCTATAATAGAGTTAGCTGGTCCCATGAAGCTGGTAGTGTTATTAAATAAAAATCACATTAAATATGAAATGGTTATCTATGAACAACCTTTCGGCTGCATCGATCATGGCATGGATGGGTCAGGTACGAGGTGCCTATACGAAGGCATTAGTCAAAGTGGACCTCGACCACCTAGATCAATTAATCAATAAGATGCAAGCAGTGAGCCAGAGCAGCCTACCCCCGGATGAAAAAATAGGATCATTAGTTTCCTTAATAGAAAACGCTTTTCATCAAGAACGCGTCAAATATTGTAATGGCTACTTATTTTCCTTGAACAGCCATACAGATAATCAATTCACTCATCATTTAAATATTTGCGAAAACAACCACTACCCACGTTTACTAGGGTTGGTTTTAAAAAGCCTTTATGAGAATGAGGGCGTCTCTCCCAACCAAAAATTGCAAAAAATTGTCAGTGGTATAGACCCTATCTTTTATCAATATTATCATCTTAATGATTTGACCACGCACAAACCAGGCTTACAAATTTAAGTGATAGAGTAATGCTAAAGTCGCTTCGTGATTCGCTGGACTAAAACGATTTTTGATACCCGTAAAGTAAGCACTATACCTTGCATAGGTATAATCACCACGCAAACTTAAATTGCAATAAATAGCTGTTTCAAGACCTAATCCCACGCGATATGCATTCGTTGCTGGCGAATTATTCACATGCTGATACAAATTGAGATAGGTTAAGCGCTCATGACTCTTCAAATAGGTACGTATAAAACCAAGACGCAAATAAAATAATGTGGCTTCGTTTAGCATGATTCCTGGCATAATATCTGCGCCCCAACTATTCTCTACACGTAATTTCAAACGATAATCACTATCGAAAGCCGTCAACGCATAGCCACTATTGGCATCACTCGCAGTGAGAAATACCTCACCACCGATATAGAACCAATCGAAAGCGCGACCGTAACCTAAAAATATATTACCCATCCAACCATTCGCGGCAAGTGGTGGATTGAGAATAGCCCCATCGCTATCCAGTGGCCGCGTCGATTCGCGAAATCTAAAAGCATCATAGCCCGCACTGATACCAAAGTAGAGTCCATCTTTCAAAACAAATGCGGGTGGATATGGGTAGAAGATGCGCGCAAACTCACGTAGATAGTTGCGATCATAATTACCATAAATCGCATAAACATTGCTCGCCAGTAAACAAGTTGAAGTGAGTACGAGTGTTATCACATAACGAAGATGTTTCATTCCAATGATCATGATCGCTCCCTGAAAAAATGCATCTCATCCGTATACGCATAGATAAACACAGGATGTTATATCCAATCATCCGTGTTAAGGAATCTTTTATATATCTTAGTTAGCTTTCTTTGCAAGCTTGTTTGTAATACTTTTCTAGCTCAAGGAGATGTTTTTCTTTTTTATCGTGCTCTAAAAAACTCGCGTTAAAGGAATTTTTAGCGAATTCATAGAGCAAATGCTTGTTAAGCTTCAATGCTGCAGCGACTGCCAGATAATTATCATTGAGTGTCGCACCGAAATAGGCCGGGTGATCAGAATTCACCGTCACAAACAATCCTTCATCATGCATGCGTTTCAACGGATGTTGGCGCATATGTGGCACGACACCGAGTTTTACATTGGAAACAGGACACAGATTGAGTGGAATTTGCGTGGCCGCTAGTTTACTCACTAAATCTGGATCTTCCATGCACCTTACACCGTGATCAATACGTGACACTTTCAACTCATCAATCGCCTCCCAGATGTAAGCCGTTGGCCCCACCTCACCAGCAATGGCTACCGTTAGAAATCCATTATCTCGTGCGCGCGCAAACACATGGGTGAACTTACTCGGTGGGTTGTCCTTCTCTTCTGAATCTAGACCCACTGCCACAATCCAATCTTTAAATGGCAATGCGAGGGAGAAAACTGCTTGTGCGTCTTCTTCAGGTAATTCGCGCAGAAAACACATGATCAAGTGCGAAGACAATTTTAACTTTTGTTGCCCATCTTCCAGTGCCCGGTGAATACCCGTGATCATAGATTCAAATTTAACGCCGCGCGCTAGATGTGCTTGCGGATCAAAAAATAATTCTAAATGACGAACCTGTTGTGCCTGTGCTTTTTGCAGGTAATGCCAGGTGAGATCATAGAAATCTTCTTCAGTCATCAGAACAGTCAATGCCTTATGATAAATATCCAGAAAACTAGGCAAATCTTTAAATCGAAAAGCTTCACGCGCTTGTTCAATGGTCTCAAATGGTAGCAGGATTTTATGACGTGCTGCCAATGTCATCATCAGTTCTGGTTCTAGGGTTCCTTCAAGATGAACGTTTAACTCTGCCTTCGGTAGGTTTTGCACAAACGCATCCAATTTCACAGTCTACCCCTCGTTACAATGGCTGGTTTATACCTACAGTCTAGCAAATGTGGGAAAAACCAGGGGAATCAGGCAAAAAGATGAGAAATTGTCATAGAATCATGAAGATAGATGAGTGCCGTTTAGCATAGATAGGGTGGGTGGCTGTGAATGTGCCCACCCTATCGTTTGCGTTTAGGCTTGTTGAATCCCCGCGACGACCCATTGGGACTTGATATCGTCTTTTTGGAAATGCCAAATTTCTTTAAAAGGTTCTGCAGGCGCATTAGCCGTTTCACGAATAGTGCCGGAGAATGTGACACTGGCCTCTTTCGCATCCGGACTCACTTGCAACAATTCAGCATTCAAGCTGACAACTTCCGTGTGATTCGCCGCCTCTCCACGTTCATGCAATTGCAACTGTATTTCACCGAACACTTGCGGTGTGGTAAATTGTCGCAAATCATTTAAGTCTTTTTGATCATAAGCCGCTTGCAAGCGTACGAATTGCACTTTTACATCACGTAAAAACACCATGTCATCAAAACCAACTGGTTTAAATGTCGAAGTCACCGAAGGTGATTCATAGGTACTATTCATTGGCGGTGGCATTTGCATGGCTTGTTGATTAAATTGATTGGGCATTGAAGGTTGCCAACGGCTACGTATAAAGCTTAAGAGCAACATGCCAACCACGGCAATCGCCAGCCAGGATAAAATGCCTGACCCGATACCATGACCCATGAGTAAACTTGCCAACAAGCCACCCGTGATCAAACCAGCAATAGGCCCCAACCAGCGATGACCCGTCGCACGTTGCGCCAGGGATTGCACCGGCTGTGAATGTGTCGCTTGAGTGATAGAACGTTGTACACCAAAGCTTCTACCCCCACCGAAGCGCTTAGCCTCGGCATGACTCATCATCAAGCCCATCATGACAAAAAACACTAAACACCAAGACACAATTTTACGCATGATCATTTCCTCGTTTAATACTTACACCTATTTGCACTCGCGCCGCTTAGCAACGATAGCTCAACGCGGGTGGTAAAATTTTACGCAATTGTATCACACCAGTAATACATGCAATTTTTTGTAAAACATCATCGCTCACATCATGCTGCAAATCAATGAGGGTATAAGCAATGCTATTTTTTGATTGATTGACCAAACCTGCAATATTTAAGCCTTCTTCAGCGAGCGTTGCCGATATTTGTGCCACCATATTGGGTATATTGTTATTCACGATAGCGAGACGAACCCCACTAAAATTAGGCGATGCTTCCACTGTAGGGAAATTAGCCGAGTTGGTAATCGCACCATGTTCTAGGTAGTCACGCACTTGTTTCGCAATCATAATGGCGCAGTTTTCTTCTGCTTCTCTAGTGGATGCGCCTAAATGGGGCAGATTAATGACAGCAGGATGATTTTTCAAGTGACTATTAGGAAAATCCGTGACATAAGCGCGAATTTTTTTATCCTGCAATGCCTCAAGTAATGCTTCATCATCAATAATGCCATCTCGTGCGAAATTGAGCACAACCACGCCGTTTTTCATCATCGCCATACGTTTAGCATTAATCATTCCCTTGGTTTCATCATTGAGCGGCACATGAAAACTCACAAAATCAGCACGTGCAAGCAGTTCATCTATGCTGCGTGCTTGTTGCACATTGGCCGACAATTCCCAAGCACGACTCACCGCAATTTTCGGATCATAGCCAATCACTTGCATGCCTAAATGAATTGCAGCATTCGCCACACGCACACCAATACTACCCAAGCCAATGATGCCAAGTGTTTTACCCATCAATTCAAAACCAACGAATTGTTTTTTGTTTTGTTCGATTTCATCATGCAACGCATCATTATTGGTGAGTTGACTGACATAATGCCATGCTTGGCAAATATTGCGGCTAGCAAGTAGCATGCCTGCAATCACTAACTCACGCACCGCATTGGCATTGGCACCCGGTGTATTGAAGACAGGAATGCCCATCTTGGTGAGCTTATCTACCGGAATGTTATTGATACCCGCACCTGCACGACCAACGACTTTCACTGAAGCGGGCATTAGCATATCATGCATTATTTGTGAGCGCACAAGGATGGCATCTGGTTGGTTGATTTCAGCAGAAACCGTATATAAATCTTGTGGAAACTGGTTCAAGCCGAT
The DNA here is from genome assembly GCA_964648015.1 of uncultured Coxiellaceae bacterium. GTDB lineage: Bacteria > Pseudomonadota > Gammaproteobacteria > DSM-16500 > DSM-16500 > Aquicella. The sequence continues at coordinate 68,875 of CAZYKO010000005.1, read as the reverse complement.
GGTTGAAATTTTATTGAGGGTTTGGACTTTAAACATATTAACTCCTAATCATTAGTCTTCTAACCTATCCGAGGTCACTATGAAATCATCTTGGCAATTACAAACACCCATTGACAGTGTCATCTTTGATTGTGATGGCACACTTAGTGCGATTGAAGGTATTGATGAATTAGCCAAATTAAACGGAGTTGGGGATATTGTCAAATCACTCACGAGTGAAGCGATGAGTACCACTGGGCTAAATGTGGGATTATACCAAAAGCGATTAGAACTGGTTTATCCCACCGCGACGCAAGTCAACGAACTTGCACAACAGTACTACACCCATCGCGTACCATACATCGAAGAAATCATTCAATTACTTAGCAGACTCAATAAATCCGTCTATCTAGTTTCCGCTGGCTTATCGCCGGCTGTCTGCGCTTTTGGTGACATGTTACAAATTCCTCGTGAAAACATTTATGCCGTGGATATCGCTTTTGATCGTGATGGCCGCTATTTGGATTTTGAACGCAGCTCCCCACTCGTACAACACGATGGCAAACGACAAATCGTCAACGCCATCAAAGAACAACACAACCAAGTACTCTATGTGGGCGATGGCATGAATGATTATGCCGTATATGACCTGGTCACCCGTTTTGTCGGCTACGGTGGTGCCTATTATCGTGAAAATATTGCGACACGTTGCCAATTTTATATCACTGCTTCTTCATTGCTAACCCTCATACCATTAGCCATCACGCATCAAGAATATCAACGCCTAGCCCCTATGGATCAATCCCTCTACCAACAAGGCTTGGCCCGCATACAATACGACTTAGTCGGCATATAGGACACCTCCTATTGAGCGACATCTCTTCTCGTCACCAACGTAAAGAGACTATATAATGGATTTCAAGCATGGAGGCTTGGAATCCTTATGGTCATCAAGAATATGATGTTTTCACTCATCTTATTGAGTATCGCACTCGGTATTATCTGTGGGATTTTCTTTCCTTCCGAGATGATTGCCATCAGCTGGATCGGCCAACTCTTCATTAACCTCTTGAAACTCATCGTGTTACCGCTCATTTTCTCCGCACTGGTGGGTGCCATCACACACTTGGGTACGGTAAAACGTTTGGGCTCAATGGGCTTCTACACCCTCGTCTATGTCATGACGAGTGTTTCCATTGCAGTCACCATTGGCCTCGTACTCTTAAATCTCTTCAAACCTGGCGTGGGCATCTCACCCAGCCTGATTATGGCTAACGCCACGCCCACGGATTTAAAACCGGTCCCCTTTTCCTCTTATTTACTCGCGCTTTTTCCGCCTAATATTGTGGAAGCAGCTGCCAAATATGAAATTATGCCTATCGTCTTTTTCAGTATTGCCTTCTCTGTAGCTTGCCTTAAAGTGGGTCCTACAGCCAAACCGGTGATTCAATTTTTTGTAGGCATTCGTGACGTCTTGATTAAGATGATCATCTGGTTAATGTACCTGACCCCCATCGGATTATTTTCATTATTAGGCACAGCCGTAGCCGAAGCAGCAATACAGCATGTCTTGCTGCAAAGTTTGCGTGGTATGTTAATGTTTGTCGTGATTTTTCTTTGTGGTTTATTTTTGCAATTTGCTTGGCAACTCGCTGTCATCACCTTCGTGGTTGGTAAAAGTCCTCGAGCATTTTTAGCCAAAGCTTCCCATGCCTTACTCAGTGCTTTTGCAACATCTAGCTCTATGGCAACCCTCCCCGTCACGCTCATGGTCGCCAAGGAACAGCACATTGATGACGATGTCGCAAAATTTGTGTTACCGCTAGCCACTACCATTAATCTCGCTGGCACCGCCATGTATGAAGCTGTTTCGGCATTATTCTTTTGTCAAATTTTAAATTTTGACCTAAGCCTCTGGCAACAACTGGGAGTATTCGTGACAGCCATTCTGGCTGGCATGGGTGCCACAGGCATCCCTGAAGGCGGGCTAATCACCATGGTCATGGTCCTTAAAAATGTTAATGTACCCACTTCAGCAATCGGCTTACTGCTGCCCTTCGATCGCATCCTTGACCGATTTAGAACCATGACCAATGTGTGGGGTGATTTAGTCTGTGCTGCCACCGTCAATCACTTCTATTCAAAACAAAATATGAGGTAATAAGGCTTCATCCACTTGGCTACGCAGAAATTTAGTCTATTTCTCTATTTTCGACATCTCTGTACACGACAAAAAATAGAAACTTTTCACCCTCGATGCGGCACGAAGTGCCATCTTGAGGGGCGTGCGCTCCACCCCATTGCTTTACCCATATGTAGGACTTAAGTGTTGTCTGTCATCCCCATCAACAACGCTGTCACTCTCACGATAAAAATGTGTCATCCTCGCGCAGGCGGGGACCCATTGCTAACGCTCCATTGTTTATCGTAAGGAGAAATGGGTCCCCGCCTGCGCGAGGATGACAGCGTTGTTGACGGGGATGACAGCGTTCGAATTGGTACTTGTGGGTAAGGTCAGGGCTCCATCCAGACTACTAATTTATGATTTTTTGTCGTATACAGAGTTTCAACTTAAATCTCACACGCTATCTTAATATTTCATTAATGTATGCGCTTTATAATCAATCGATTCACATTTGATTAGATCTATAGAGGCATCTCCTATGCACAGCAAAACCACAGGCCAAATTAGCGCGATTGAAGGTAAACAAGAGGCATCTCCTATGCACAGTAAAACCACAAGCCAAATTAGCGCGATTGAAGGTAAACTTGAAAAAAAGTTACAAGCCGAGTCGGGACAAGTCATTGTACGCGAATTAATAGGCTATCAAAAAATTCGCCAACAGGCGACTGAAGCAATGGGAGAGTTCTACCTGACAGCACCAAGATTTGCCGATGAAGAGAGAACTCATTTAATAGGGAGAATCAAATCCTTTATTTTACAACTGGCGGAGGTGGCTAAATCTCAACATCTCTTGGACAACTTCATCAATCCCGAGAAGTACATCAGTCCCAGTGAGCTCGAACAACTTGCGTTTGAACGCGCCAAAAAAATTAACGAGTTCCCAAAAGAAGGTGACGTTTTTGAGCAAAGAAATCAAATGATCGTTGAAAAAGAATTTGCCTATTTAAATCCCAGCAAGATGAATCATGTTACCCGTTTGTCGTTGAGTGAATTTTCTCTGTACCCAAGCAAGCTGCAAGGACCACTCAGTCACGCTGAATTCACGCTCTTACTCGAACAACTAGAAGAGCAACTCCGTGAATTACCAGAAAACTTACATTTACTTGTTGGCTCTATACCAGTAATAAACAGCAAACATGAAGTAAGAAATATCGCGATATACATAGAGTGTGGCCCAAAGGGATCGATACGACCCTTCGCCAAAGCGATTAATCACTACACCGACCCGCTTTATCCAGAGACACACAACAGTGACTTTGTTTCAACCCTGCCAGCAAGTGCCTGGGCTGATCAGATTCATGAAGCAGCATTGGATCTCATCCAAAATTATTTTAATGTTTTAATGCGATTAGGCAGCAGCCAACTCAAAGAGCTATTGGTTAAATTGAATAAATTTAGAAAGTTAATTCAATCCAACGATGATGTTAAACCGGCCGACGAATTCCTTACTAACATTAAAAACATTGAAGAATATGTACGCAGAAAATCAATTTCCAACATTTCACATCAACACATTTTAGACTTTCAAACAGGTGTCAATCAATTTAAAAAATCGATTGATAGCTTCAGAGGCGAACAAGTCAAACTGATGACCGCAGCGACTGCACCGGCAAATGCGAAAGACGGCGCGATTGTCTTTTATAGTGGTAAACTCAAATGCATCACCGCCGGGGGCGCTCGTTTTGATGTCTACCCTGAAATCTGTTTGGGTCACAAACATAAAGAAGCTTTCCAACGTGGTGTAAAAGAAATCAGCATTACACTGGATAGTGGTAACATACTCGAAGAAGTACCTACATCCCATATGCTTCTCTCTAACCACATTCCTCTCAACAGCGCGAATCTGGTCAGCGATTCAGTCGTACAAGCCGATCCAGTACACTCGACCAATAAAGATAGTGTCAAACATGATGGGCAAGCTATACGTGCGATTGGCAGCAAACCCATTGCCACACCTGCATTTGCATCACCAATTTCTATCGATATCTATCCGCCACGCGCATTAAGTTCGATTAACGCCGAGCTTAGAAATGTCATTGTGAGTAAGAAGCCTTTTACAGTACGTTTGCGCGCCTTACAAATACTAAAATGGCAACAACCCGCGCAAATGATGACTATCGATGAAGAAATCATTAAACACATACTCTCTCCTGTCAACCGAGCTCTAAAATCTAAGGACAAGGCGCTATTAGCGGCATTAGAACAGTCAACGTTGACATATGATGAGGCTGATGATGTGCTGTCACAACTACTGGATACTAGTAGCGTATCTAAAGATCCAGTCCTTCACACTGAAATACGGCGAGCAAGAAAATTGATTCGTGCCGAGAAAGCAGATAGTGAGCGATTAACACAGATCTTAAAACCTTCTACTGCAAATCAAAGCAAAGCTAACCGGCAATTTACGGGTCAAAATAACGCGCGGCCTAAATACAATGCAAAAACAAATCAGGATAATGAAACACAACATTTGCATCACAATACAAGCGCCTTTTATCATACGCCTAAACAGACAGACAATAGCACAACTAAATCTTTAGCAGATACAGCTTCAAGCACCAATGTCTTTGCCTGGTCACAACTATTTAACGAACAAGCACTCCCCTTGTTACAATTGGAAGCCACTTGGGTGACAAAAACATGGCAGTATGTTAGCTCATTATGGCATGGTACGAACCGTCTTTCTGCTCAGGAAGCAGCCGCCATAAAGCGCGATGTGCTCCCAATCTTTGAAAAACTCAAAGCGATCGCACCAACAATCATGCGCATACAAGATGAAAAGACTCGTTATGAGTATTTGAGGGAAGTTGATTGGTATGATCTAACTTTAAGTAGTGTAGCAGCTGACAGCCATGCTCAGGTGAGATCTAAATATGATTTACGCCAATTGGAATCAGAAATAATTAATTTACATAATGAGGTTAAGGTGAAAGCGGAAGCGGAAGCGGAAGCGAAAGCGAAAGCGAAAGCGAATGCGAAAGCGAAAGCGTCACCAGCAAATAAACCAGCAATTTAAGACTTTAACCAGCAACAACCTATTTGCTTCAGGTGGAGAATGCCACCTGAAACATGCTGAATCAAACATGGATTCATCTCTTATCATCATTATCACTGATCATGAAGGCAAAAGATGACACACAAGCAATTGTAAAGCCAGTACGTTGGCATAGAGTCATACGTATTGTTTTTACAATCATATCAAAAACCTTGTGTCGTAAGTAAAGGGATTTTATGATGACGGAAAATGCCAAGCACGAATTCTTGGTTCCGACATCAGCTTTTAGAGGCAATGAGATGAAATTGTATTACATCTTGGTTCAACCGATATTTCCAGAAAATAAACCCTTATCGGCCATGAACGATCACTCCTGCATCGCGCATGAAACATACGTCACCACCCATCTAACTACTTTTCAATCCTATCTCATCGATAATCCCGGTCACCATAGTTTTGTCCATGACAATGCTTTTTATTATGTACAATCTAGCGCAACGCACATAGCTGTCTGCGTGACGGATAGTACCCTCAGTGCTTTTGCACAACAAAGTTTGTTCTCCAAAATAATTGCAGCCTCATCAAATAAAGCATTACAAAAACTGCTCAGTGATCCAGCGATTGCAACACAAACGAGTACAGAAAAAATCCTGCATGAATTGGATGTGTTAAAGCAACAGATGGCGAGCAATTTAGATAAAATCATTGAGCGTGGGCAAAAAATCGATGATTTACAAATCAAGGCTGATCAGTTACAGGAAACATCCAATCAATTTAAAATTAAATCGACTGAACTTAAGCGAAGCATTCAATGCCCTTCACTCTTCTCACTTTTTTACGCTGTCAAAAATTTATTTTGGCGGGAAGCGGCCACTTATCAATTCGAACCTACAGAAAAACCCCAGCATGATAAAAAGCCTATGTAATATTTAGTATAAAATAGCGCACTGCAAGTAAAAACAGTGCGCTACACACACCTTTAACTCAAGACATCCATCTTGGAAAATTCTTCGTCTAATTTCTCAATAACAACTCGGCTCACTAATTTATGCATCACTGCCGTGGGATGCACATCATCCCAAAAAACATATTGTTCAGGTGTCGTACATGGAAGTATACCTGCATCATACAATTTACCCATTTGATAAGTGTAAGCATAAAATGGTGTATGCAGAATTGTTTCTTCCATGACTTTTAAATCAACGCCCTGAGCATTAGCAGGTGTAAAACGTGTTTGTAACTCCTGACGCAATGCCGTTGGTAAGTCAATGCGGTGCCAGAAAAATCCACCCATCCAACATGGATCTTTAGTGTTGGTTATATTGAGTTGGTATTTTTTGTTGTAAATTTCTGGATGCGCCATCAAATCATTCATCGTATTGTAAATATCAAATGAAACAAATCTCGCTTCAGGATATTCAAGTTTGAGGTCATCAAGAATCAATGCTAATTTCTGATTATGCGTATAGGACATCAGATGCAATCGTTCAGGATCATCTGATAATCGACCTTTAGGCACTGTGGATAAATCAGGCAAATTTATCAAGACAAAATAATTGGCCCCATATTTCATCAGTTTGCGTATAGAGGATTTAATTTGTTCCACAACTTTTGTGGTACCCTCATCAATATCCGCTTTCTGATCAAACAAATAATCATTGCCACCAATCCAGATGACATAGAGTACATCACGTTTATCCTTGAAGAGGTTATCCACTAAATAGGAATTAATTTCTATACCTAATTGCGTGGGTGCTAAAAACTTGCCATCAAACTGATGATATATTGCCGTTGCACCACCTACCGCATAGACTTGCGACGCCATGTAAAACTTTTTGTATAGGTGATTACTGACATACTCTGCCCACACTGGACCATTAGTAAACCGACCTTGATAATAGGGCGGCGACTTTGGCAACAAGTGTAGAGAAATGCGATAGAGATTACCATTATCAGATAAGCTATCACCAAAGAAGACTATCTTTTTGGGAACAGCAAAACAATTGATGGATAAAAAACTGATTAACACGAACAACAAGATTCTAATCATTACGCACATTGCTCCTTGCATGCAAAAGGCAATCTTAATGCTTTATCATGATTGCATCAAATAGATTATCGTGTCTCAACACGGCGGACAAAAAAAACGCCCATATAACATGGGCGCAGAGTTGAGATGAGCGACAGGATCTAGGGATCACCATACCATTCATACTCTTCTTCTTCACCAGCGCCCACATAATGGTAGCGTCTAGGTGAGTGGTAGTTGAGATTAATCACGCATGGTGAAGCGCAACCTTGCACGCACACCGGCTGTGGGCACGCACAATTGCTACATGAGGAAGATACCAAGTAATACTCGGCAAAGGCGCTGCTACTAGCGGTTAAGAGCAACGCAAGGACGCTGCTTTTACAAACAAAAGAAAAACGATACGCTTTGCGTTCGATATCCATGAGCACCACTCCTGATTCTCTTGTTGTTATAGGTCCATTTTAACATGAACCAGGGGGGGTGCTCATGAAAATTTAGAATTACTATTCAATATTTTTCAATCGCTTAGCTATTTTACGACCACATATCACGCGGACATGACTACCCTGCCCCACATTTGCTGTGGGCGGGAATTATGTTAATAGAGGCTGCAGGGTAGTCAAAAAGGACATAAATCTCTAATCTGGCTTAAATGTTACCTGATGCTATTGTAACCACTCTGGCTTAAGGCAGTATGAATATAGGCGTATTTTTTCAGTCGCAACGCTAAACATCACAAAAAACGCGTCATGCCACCCAACACACCTTTTGAGGCGAAGGGCTAGCCCATACCGCTTCGCCAGGCTATCATAAACCAAATGATCGTGACCCATACCCATTTGTTTATCGTGTTAGCTCAAAGGATGAGTGATGAAGTACGCGCTGTATAGCCTGTTAACGTTGTTCACTGCCATCATCTTTGCCACCCGCGTCAACGCTAGTCTCAACACACCACAAAGTGGTAACTTATCCATGCCGGTATCCCAACAACCTGGCGCATTTGTTTCCTTAGGGCAAAATATATTGGATAAAGGTGACACGCAAGTCAGTACTTTTCCTTTCTACATTCGTGGTCAGCAGCAGTTTTATTCTGAAATTGACACCATCTATGTGCACGGCATTACGGATGACTTATCACTATTCATCGACGTTCCGGTACAGCCAAGAAGCGAAATTGCACACCAACATATCTCTGCTATGAGTGATACGATCGTACAATTAGAAAAAACAGTTTATGAAAAAACGAGTCTTGATTGTTTAGATCAAGGCACATTCCTCACCAATGTCACTATCCCAACCGGGAATGGCTTAAGCACCCCCAACACTGGTCTTTACTCCCCAAGCATGCTCTTTGGTGGTACCTTTCTTCGCACTTGCAGCAAGTGGTTGGCTTTTACCAGCGGCGGCACTGTGATCACCACTTCACGCAACGGTTTACGCTATGGCAATTTACTCTTGTATCAATTTGGATTAGGCCGCAATGTTTATACAAAAGAAGGCCAGATGATTATTGTCACAATGGCAGAGCTCACTGGTTCGTATGCATGGAAAAATCGGATTGATGGACAGCTAGATCCTAACTCGGGTGGCCAACTTATTTTTTTAACACCCTCAATTTTGCTCTCCACACAACATATCATTGTGAATGCCGGTATCGGCTTCCCTGTCTACCAACAACTGAATGGTCAGCAATATCGTTACAATTATCAGATCGCAGCTGAATTCACTTACACACTTTCCTGAGTCGTGTGGTATCACCTAAGTAAAAATGTGCATTGCTCCTTGACATAGTGCTTAGACATTATCAATGTTATCCTGTTAGCTTTCTACCATTATTGAACGTAAGGATGCGGACAATGCAGATAGGATATGAGCAACGCTTAATACGCTACACAGCACTTGGATTGAGTGGTTTAGTGGTGACTGTCCTGGTAGCGCAGGGAGTACTGAATAACCCCATCAAAGCCATTGGTAATACGCAACAAGCACACCAACTCAACATCCCGCTCTACTTTGAAGAAAATCACGGCCAAACCATTGCGCCCGTACATTTTCTCTCAAGAGGTAAAGGGGTCACTTTTTATTTTTCGCCACAAGAAATCACCTTATCATTCGCTGAACCAACCCAGACTGCTGCCACACACACGCAAGCTTTACGCCTCCGCTTTGCGCAGGCTAATCCTACGCCAACCCTAAGTGGTGAACAGTTGTTGCCAAGCAAAAGTCACTATCTCATAGGCAATGATCCAGCTGCATGGCATCAAGATATTCAACATTATGCCAAGGTTCGCTTCCAACAACTCTACCCCAATATCGACGCGATTTTTTATGGCCAGCAACAAGCCCTTGAATATGATATCCGCGTCGCCCCCGGCGGCCACCCAGAACAGGTGCGTTTGCAAGTTGATGGTGCAACCCAATTGAAGTTAGATGACCAACATCGTCTCGCCTTGGTCTTATCGCCTAAGCATCAGATCACGATGCATCGACCCGTCGCTTACCAATATATTCATGGGCAAAAAAAATATGTGGCCGCTGATTTCGTCATTGATAAACAAAATAGCATCGGCTTTAAGCTAGGTCACTACGATAAACAACAACCCTTGGTCATCGATCCCGTACTCTCATACGCCACTTACTTCGGTGGATCGGGCGCAGCTGAACCAGGTAATGCCATCGTCACGGATGCGAGAGGGGCTATCTACGTTACAGGATCGACAAATTCTCTCGACTTCCCAATGCAACATCCATTACAAGCCACCAATTTGAGCGGCCAACGCACCGCTTATGTGGCTAAGTTCACACACGATGGCAAACAGCTCGTGTATGCGACCTATTTAGGTGGCACGGGTGGCATGGATCAAGGCTTTGCCATCAAATTGGGCACACAAGAAAACGCATACATTACTGGCACTACAAATTCTAAAAACTTCCCAATTAAGAATGCATTTCAAGCGACCAACAAAAGTGACAACTTAAGTGCGTTCATCACTAAATTGAGTTCAGATGGTAGAGAAATCCTCTATTCAACCTACTTAGGTGGCACAGGCTTTTACAATGTGAGTCTGGGCATCGATGTGGATCTGGGTGGAAATGCTTATGTCGCAGGCTTTACCAATTCCCGTGATTTCCCACTGCAACGCCCCTTCCAAATGACCAATAACGGTACCAACATTACCGCATTTGTGGCCAAACTCAATCGCCAAGGTAATCGGCTGTTATATGCTACCTACATCGGTGGGAGCGGGGGTAATGATCGTGCCCAAGCCATTGCTGTCGATAACCTCGGGCGCGCCCATATCACGGGGATTACCAACTCCAAGGATTTTCCAACCCAGGATCCTTTTCAGCCTCAACCCAAAGCCGTTGGCGAAAGTATTACGGGCTTTGTGACACAATTGAATGGTCACGGCGATTATCTTAACTATTCTTCGTACTTAGGTGGTAGTGGCGGTACCGATTCACCCAATGGGATTGCCTTGGATTTAGTTGGTAGCGTGTATATCACCGGTCACACGAATTCGAGTGACTTTCCACTCCGTAATCCATTACAAAGCACGAATCGAAGCAGCAACTTCAATGCCTTCGTCACCAAACTCACCCACAATGGTCGTGAAATTGAATACTCTACCTATTTAGGTGGCAGTGGTGGCAATGACATTGCCTATGCCATCGATGTCGATTGGCGGGGCCGTGCCTATGTCATCGGTCAAACCAACTCAACCGATTTTCCGCTGAAAAATCCGCTACAGGCAACCAATAAAGGTCCTGGCACCACGAGTTTCTTAAGCAAACTCAATTGCAATGGCAGTGGTCTGGAATTTTCTACCTATCTAGGCGGTAGTGGGGGTGATGAAAAAGGCTTAGGCATCGACATTGGCACCAAGGGCAGCGTCTATATCATCGGACAAACCAACTCGGTGGATTTCCCAGTCAAAAACGCATATCAGCCGACTAATTTGGGTAGTAGTACCACCAGTTATATCGCTCGAATTGATTGATACTGGGTGAGATGTGCCACAGCGCACCCGGGTAGATTGATATTGCACTACCCGGGTGAATACCTCTTAAGCAACGGCGCGAGTCATCTCAGGCACTTGCGCGGTTGTCAACCCTAAGATGGCTGCCTGTCCCATCGCCAGAATCGCTTCTTCGGTACTGCCACCAATGTGCGGTGTCGCAAAAAAATTGGGGAGTTGCAGTAGTGGATGATTGATTGCCGGTTCATTCGCAAAAACATCAAAGGCCGCGGCAGCAAGCTGACCTTGTGATAAACGTTTAAATAACGCTTCTTCATCGACTAAACCACCACGAGCAGTATTAATCAAAATGGCTGTCGTTTTCATTAGCGCTAAACGTTCTTCATTTAACAAACACTTTGTCTCTGGCGTTAAAGGTAGATGCAGACTCACAATGTCTGCTTGCTGTAGCAATGTATCCAGTGCCACTTGATGTATATGTTGCTGCTGACAAAAATCCTGTTGCGGGCTCACATCAAATCCGAGAATGCGACAATCAAATGCACGCAAGAGAGCTGCAAGATCTTTACCAATAGAGCCTAAGCCAATAATCCCGACTGTGCATTCACTCAATTGACGTCCTTTACGTTGCTGCCATTGGCCCGCCAATAATTGTTGGTGCACCACAGGTAACTCTCGTAGCAGATTCAGTGCGAAGGCTATCACTAATTCAGCGACGGCACGCTTATTGGCGCCCGCCGTATAAGCCAAGCGAATTTGGCGTGCCGCCAATGCCGTCAGATCAAGCGTATCTAAGCCTACACCAAAGCGTGACACTACTTTAAGTTCAGGTAACTGCGCCAATGTCGCAGCATTCAATTTTTCTAAACCTACGATAGCGGCATCATGCGCTTTTAAAAATTCGATCAAAGCGTCACCTTGCAACGTCAGCCCTTGATCATTGAAAGTAACCTGAGCATATTGGGCGCACAATGCCTCACGTAAGACAGGATGTTTTGAAAAGGAGCGCGAAGTCACAGCAACACGAGTCATAAGGTCAGTAATCCTCTGGATGGAATGGTAGTTAATATCGCTGGTAGTTCACTGAAATGATCAATCATATGAGGCGCTGGTTGTTCTAAATGATAGCCATAACGCACACCAACAAAAGGGACTCGGGCATTTTCAGCACATTGTTGATCGATTTCGCTATCACCAACGAGTAGCGTATGTTGCTCAGACATTTGCATACGTTGCAAGACTGCCATTAAATGTAAATGATGGGGCTTAGGTTTGGCGACTTCATCCCCAGCGACGACCGCAACGAAATAGTCACGCAGCTGTAATACTTCTAAAACGATGTGCGTCATCACTGAAGGTTTATTGGTACAGATACCCATTTGGATGCCATCATTTTTCAATAATGCCAATGTTTGAATGACGCCAGGATAAATCGTTGTTTCCACCACAGGATGTGCACGATAATAATTTAAATAACATTGTACTGCTGCATCAATCTCAGTCTCACTTAAAACGAGATCATGATTACACAATGCATTTTTAACCATGGAACGTGCACCCGTACCAATCATGGTATAGAGTTCGTCAAGTTCAATCCCAGGCTGACCGTAGCATGCCAACATATGATTCAAGGCCAAACGCACATCAGGTGCGGTATTGATTAAGGTGCCATCCAAATCAAAAATGATTGACTGAAACTGATGTTGACTACACAGCATGACAGAGCACCTCTGGTTCAGCACTAATGCCCCATCGTTCACGCCAGATAGGATCGGCACAATAGATACGATAGACTAACGCCATGGTTTGATAGGCATCCTGTACAGTGCCATGTTTGATATCACTCACACCACGAATGGCATCGGCAAATTCAGCAATTTCATTGCGCCAGGAATTATCTTCATTGTACCGAGTGGTTTGTTCTTTAGGATCACCACGATCATCTTCTGCAGCCCAGACAACGGTAATTTTTTCTGCCCCATAACTTTTAGACCCTGATAATATTCCACTTAAAATAATCGACCCCTTACTTAGACTAATATCTAACTGAAAACGATGGCGCCATTGTGTGGCTGAAGAATGCAACATGGCGACTTTACCATCGCCAGTACGCATAATGGCATAAGCATTGTCTTCAACATCATGCTGCCAAAAATTATTTGATATAAAACTATGAATGTCAGTGAATTCCCCTGCAAACAAGCGCAACAAATCCACCATATGAATACCTTGGTCGAGTAAAATACCGCCACCGGCTATGTCACGTTTAGTGCGCCAATCGAGATGCTGAGCGTAAGTCAGAATTTTTGATTTCCCATAAACAGCACGCAAATTGATAATATGGCCGAGTGATTCAGCATGAATGATACCCAGCGCTTCTGAAATAGAATCATGATAACGATGATTAAAACCATACTTTAGGATGAGATCAGGATGCTGTTTTTTACAGACCACAACACGTGCAATATCATTCAAATCACGTCCTGGAGGCTTTTCACAAAACACATGACAACCCTGTTGTAATCCTGCCATCGTCACTTCAGCAGCGATATCGTTCGTCAGGCACACAAACAAAACATCAATTGATTCGTTGAGAAGATCATGGTAATTGGGGACATAAACCACACCATCCGAAAAACGACCACTCTCACTAAAATGGCGATCACACACAGCCACTGTTTGTAAGTAAGGATTGCTATCAATGAAATGTCGACGGCGTTTGCCAACCACACCATAACCCGCGATACCCACTCGTAATTGATTGACCATCAATACTGCCCCCATAAACTATCTTGTTGTAGGTGCTGTTCCACGAGTTGAATATCATGTGGACTATCCACAGAAAAATACGGTTGATAGGGATATGGCGCAATACGTTGTTTAAATCCATGATCAATGATGCGATTGCTATCACATGATTCTTGCAATTCGAGTGGTGAAGCAGGCAGTTGATTAAAGCGTTGTAAGAAATGCCAACGAAACGCAAAAATACCTGAGACACGTTTAGCGCCTAGATTTGCATCGAAGCGTTCACAGTGAGGGATAGGACTGCGTGATGTATATAACACATCACCATTTAAATCGTGAATAATTTTCACCGTATCAGGGTTTACAAACTGTTGCTCATCCACAATAGACATCGCTAGCATCGTACAATTTACCGTGGCATCCTTTTCGATAGGCTCGATCACAGCGGCTATCATTTGTGGATGCAACATCGGCTCATCACCTTGCACACATACCACCACGTCATCCGCAGCGATGGCTGGTACCGCTTTTTCAATTGCTTCTGCCACACGATCTAGGCAACGCACATGGGTATCAGCAGTCATCACACACGGAAAGTTTTTCTCTGCAGCAAATATTGCAATGTCACGATCGCAGGTGGCAAGATACAAACCATCCCAACGTTTAAATCGCTTTGCGCGTAGAAACACATGCTCAATCATTGGGCGTCCGCAAATAGGATAGAGCGGCTTACCTGGGAAACGTGATGACGCCATGCGCGCCGGAATAATGCCATAAATTTTCATCATACCTCTCCTTGTATGTTACAACGTCGCACATCGGCGTTTAAATCATCTTCAAGCGATGTGATACAGTGGCGCTGGCACTTGTCCTAGACGAGCAGAATCACCAGCATCTGCGACGACAACCCACTGATCTTGTTCATCACTCTGATACAATGCATGTAATAACTGTATCGTAGCCATCCCATCAGCAAAGTCGATGGGTGGTGAGCTACCAGTCGCCAATGTTGCTACCACACCCGCGATAATAGCATTATGGCCATTACCGTAACCATTCTCAAAAATTTCACTATGGGTCACGACCGCACTTGGATCAGGCGTATACACTTGCAATTGATTGGTTGCCATGCCACCAATCACCGCTAAGCCCTTTTCACAGACACAAGAAATTGACGCTTCAAAATCATCTGGACGTGCTGATGTCATTACTTCTATGACACCGACAGCACCATTTTTAAATTCTAAAATCGCAACGGCCGTATCTTCTACTTCAATTTGCGCACCTAGGGTAGCGAGTTTGGCATGGACACGATAGACATCGCCACAAAGATAGCGCAGTAGATCTAAAAAATGAATGCCTTGATTTGTCAGCGCCCCACCATCCATGGCCCAGGTACCGCGCCACGCACTCATATCGTAGTAACGTTGTGGGCGACACCAACGCACACGCACAGTACCAACGCGTAGTGCGCCTAACGCGTGGGGATTATCTAATCCTTGTTTGACACGTTGTACTGCATGGTTAAAACGATGTTGATACACCGGAAAAATATGGACACCCTGTTTAGCGGCACAAGCCTCAAGTTGCTTAGCCTGTTTGAGTGTTAACACCATTGGTTTTTCAATGAGCAAATGCTTTTGGTAATCCTGCATAATCGTGAGTGCTTGTTCTGCATGTAACCCTGTAGGGGTAAGCAGGGTCACCACATCAATCGTTGGATGCGCCTTTAGCATAGTAGCGTAATCAGCATAATGCGCCACTTGTGCGCGTGCACCCATCTCTGCCGCCCGAGTTTCATCTTGATCACACACAGCGAGTAATGTTGCACCTGCCGTTTGTTGAATGGCTTCAGCATGGCGTATAGCTATTTTACCGCAACCGATCAAAGCAAAATTAACCATACTTTACCTCTCTCGCCGCAGCAACACTCGTAATCATATCAATAACTGGCGCAAAACATGCGCGCGTCGTTGCAGTAAATCGACTGTACCCCGCTAGTGATGGATGTGAAAAATCTTGTCTATATAAAACTTTATCAGCTAAAGTTTGATGAATATGTGGTGCTAGTGCACCAAAAGCAACATGACAAAAGTTTCCCTCAGCATGATAAGTTTTAAAGCCAAGTTGTTGCATTGCTGTAAGAAAGAATTGCTTCCCATCATTGAGCCGTGCTACCGACACCAACATCTCATCTTCATGCGCTAAAACACGCTCAGCAAGCGTGACACTTAACGCACCCACTTCATACATGGGACGAATTTTATGTAATTCACGGATGAGATTCACACATCCCACGCCAAAACCTAAACGAATACCCGCCATGCCCCATGCTTTCGAAAAAGTGCGCGCCACAATTAAATGCGGACAGACCGAAATGAGCGGGAGTGCCGTTTCAGGGTAGAAAGGATAGTATGCTTCATCTATTAAAATCACTGCACCCACCTCGCCCGCTGCATCGATGATGGCATGAAGCTCACTTGGTGTAAAAACTGTACCTGAAGGGCTATTGGGATTAGGCAAACAAACCAGACGTGGTTTTGTGGCTTGAATTCTGTCTATGACTGTTGTCACACTGAGACAGGGGCCATTCGCAGAAGGTTCGTAATGCATCAGTGCCGCATGCGCCCCATACATTTTTGTATAAAGTGCATACATTGCAAAAGTAGGTTCCGTATATAAAACGGTATCACCAGGTGAGACATAGGCTTCATAGACAGCACGTATGATGCCATCCGAGCCCGGTGCGAGAATTAATTCATCAATCGCAACACCGAGATTTAGCGCTAATTGATGGTAAAGCGCATAGCAATCGGGATAGCCAAATAGTGCCGCTGCAGGTATATTGTTGATGAGATTTTGTAAACTCGCAATATAATCTGGATCCATATTTTCATTTTTATCGAGCCACAATACATGACTACTACGCGCCTCACTCTTAGTGCGTGATGGCCGTGCAATCGCTGTAAATAATTCTTTGCGTGGTGGTGGTGTTTGGCTGATGATGGACATATTTACCTCTCTATGCAATATACATTTGCCATGACAGTAGTGAATGGGCAAACAGCTAATTTCGATACCGGGTGTGTATAGCCATAATGCGCAATACGTTTGGCATCTGAACAGATCGTATGTATCAATTGTAAGGCTTCACCCGTATTAATGATGTTATAAGGGAGTTGGTAGCTGGCATTATCCGCTTGTGCGTCAGAAAAATTCATACGGAAATAAGCGATTTTTTTATCTTCAATGGTGGGTAAATGTGATTCTCGTAAATCTAAAATCAGCGTCTGCTTGGTATGCGCCCATGCTGTCGCAATCGTATGTCGCCACATTTCATGTAAATGCAATATGCCTAAACATAAGACGAGATCGAATTGCTGGCCGTTAAGTGGTGAGTAATCAAATTCATTCACTTGATGAAATGCATGTTGTGGAAACCTTTGACGAGCTGCAGCGATCATCCTTTGATTGATATCAACCCCGGTGTAACTAAACTGACGTAAGTGCTCACTGATCACCGCTGCCATGCCCCCTTTGGCACAACCGATATCTAACACTTGCAATCCTTCTACTAATTTGTCTTTGATAAAAAACCATTCTGAAGGATAAATATCAGCAGTGGTCGTGCGTTGATGATCAAAGAAATTTAAGATACTACTATGTTCCCAAGCTGCAGCATTATAGTCATGTTGTGCCATAAGCTAGATCCTTCTCAAGTTCGTGAATAACAATTTCCCAGGTTGGTTGATCATCTACACCTCGGCTCATGATGTATTGATATTTATAGTGCGTATAATCGCGGGGCCACTGATCGTAGTTGGATAGATGCAGTTGATCCAATATATCGGCTTGATCAATTGCAACTGGTTGTAGTCCAAGCGCATGCGCCATATTGTCAACCATCGTCCCTAAGCCTGGTGCCTGTGCTATTTCAGTTGTTTTTAAAATCATGATGGGTTTATCAAATATGACTGCAAAACTAACTGCGGTAGAACTGTGCATCAACACCAACTCGCTTTGCGCGATTAATGCGAGTGTTTCGCCAGTGATCACGGGGCGCCCAAAAAACATATCCGGTAGCACTGCATAATCAATACGTGGATTACCGGCAATGATAACATCTAAGCCTGTCTCACGTTCGATACGTGTAAAAAATTGGTTTAAGTCTTTGAAATAAGCTGCTGCAGTGACGGGCGCGCCCTGTGCTGTCCCGATAAAATCCCGATGATAAGCCAACCCTTGATCGATGAAGACACAATAAGGCCGCGAGTGCATCGTAGGTTTAGGTCCCTTTAAATACGCCAAATAGCGATCATAATCAAATGAATGTATACCCACGACGGATGATTTTGCTAGGCGATATTTTTTGAGATAGGGCTCTACTAACTGTGAATATGTTGTGAAAACTTTATGAGGCATCTGATAGGCTTTTAGCCTGTTCGCTTCTATATTAGCTGCTGCTTGTTTTATTTTATAGCTAAGATAGAGCCAGACTCTTTTAAGATTCAGCACTTTTTTAAGTTGATCTTGCCATAGTACCTGTCGCGTGCTGATCGTCGGCAACGCACCAATTTCTACGACATAATAGGTTGCTTGATATTTTTTTAATAATTTAAATATATGTCGACTACGCCATTGAAAACCTGTCATCCCATTTAAATTATCTATAAAAACACATTGGGCCGCATTCGCCTGAATGTATGATGTAAGCATAGCGTAGCTTTGCACAGTGATAATCGCATCATCATGACTTTTTTCTGCTTTTGCACCCAAGAGTTTTGATAAATCCAGCACTAAAAATTTGATACCCTTACGACGTAATACGGCAAAGCCAAAACGTTCCGCATCCCAAGCAACGGGTGTATAAGGAAATAGAAATATAACCATCGGTTTAACAGACATAATGATTTAACTGTATTTCAAATAATTTAAAGTCCATTTCCGTATCAATATCTAATGAACGTTCTTCTGGCATCACATAAGCAATCGTTGCGCCACTTAAAAAACTTTTATGGACTAAAAACCAATCTGTCTCTGCAACGTAAATAGCGCCATTTAATACATAAGTTTCCGGTAAATCCTGACGTCTTGTTGGCATTGCAGCGGTTAATAATGGTTTCAATTGCTGTGCTTCATTCACGCTGAACATCCAATGTGGATGACAGCTCGCTTTTGTGACACTCACACACGCAGGTGCGCGTTGTTGAATACATCGCTCTAAGCTCCTATCAATATCCTCTACGGTACGTAAAGGTGAAGTCACTTGTAGCAAAATGACATAATCATAATGTGGCAGATGCTTGAGTGCATGCACAACAGGTTCGACACCAGGCGTTTCATCTTGTGCCAACGCGTGCGGTCGTACAAAGGGGACATCAGCACCAGCGCGCCTAGCGGCAACGATAATTTCTTGATCTTCAGAAGAAACAACAACACGATCAATCCACTGTGACTGTTTTGCCACGTGAATGGTATGTGCCAACAAGGATTTACCTTTGACAACACGTAAATTTTTACGTGGAATTCCTTTTGATCCGCCACGCGCAGGAATCAGTGCCAAGATGGATTTATCTCTATACATCACAATGCCTTTTTATAAAAATGATGCGCTTTTTCCAGATCCTCATGTCGCCCAATATCCAACCAATATTCACGTATAGGAAAAGTGGCCACGCGTCGTTGGTTTTGTACACAATTCATTAACAAATCTGGCATATCACAGTAAGTATCTGGCATTATATGATTGAGAATACTCGGCTCTAAAATATAGATACCTGCATTAACGTAGTAATGACGTTTTGGTTTTTCAATGATATTAATTAAATGTTGCGTACAATCATCGCGCTCAACCACACCATAAGGAACAACTTGTTCATGTTCTCGAATGCACATCGTCGCATCCACTTTTGACTCTTGGTGATATTCAAGTAGGCATTTGAAATTGATGTTGGTCACGACATCAGCATTGATGACAAAAAAGGCTTCGTGAGGTAATTGCTTCAGTAACCCCAAACCACCTGCTGTACCAAGCTGCTTACTTTCTTCAACGTAATCGATGCTTGCTTGCCAACGTGCACCATCGTCAAAATAGGCACGGATCATCTCCGCTTTATAATTAACAATAAAGCAAAAATGTTTGAAGCCATTACTGATAAAATTTTCTAATAAAATCTCTAGCACAGGTTTTGTGCCAATTTTGATAAGTGGCTTGGGGCAGTCAACCGTGAGAGGATGTAAACGTTTACCGAGACCACCGGCCATCACAACAACTAAAGTATCATGATGTGTCAACGCTAATAAACGATCAAGAGTTTCAAAACCTATCAGTCTTTGTGCTTCATTAACAATGGGTAAATGATAAATACTCATCGCTTGCATTTTCGCCAGTATTTGCTCACGGGATTCATTAGCGGTTGCAACGATGGGACGACTATTCATGATCGAGCTAACGGGTTCATTCAAATTTATTTGACGCAAGATTGCGCGTCGAATATCACCATCGGTAACAACGCCAAGTAAATGTTGATCTGCATCAACAATCAGTGCTGCGCGTAAACCAGACTGATCAATCACTTGTATCGTTGATAAGATGGTCGTTGTCGGGGCGATGATTATGTCAGTCCATTGACTCACGATAGGGTGCTCCTTATAACCACAATTGATTGCAGCGTCTATGTAACCTCATGTAACGCAAGCGCTGTTTTTAACGCCCTAGCTGGTACACCCGCCATTCGGTGATGAGCAATCACTGTGCGCACCACCACAGCACCAGCACCGATTAAACATTGTCTGCCAATTTTAATGCCTTGCACCACTATCGCACCGGCGCCAATATGCGTTTGTTCCTCGACTTCAACATTGCCACTCAAAATGACACCTGGCGCGATATGGACATGCGCATGGAGATGACAATCATGATCAATCGTAGCTCGTGTATTAATCAACACATTCGGCGCGATCACCGTACCTGGTTGAATAACACAACCTGCCATCACTTGCACACCCTCACCTAGCTTCACATCTTTTGCAATACACGCTGTTGGGTGTATGACGGAAAAAAAATGGAATCCAGCAGCATGCGCCTTATCATAAATGGCACGGCGTTGTTTAGGAATATCAATAGAACCTAAGCCATTGACCAACTGCACCTGGTAAGGCGAATAAGCATGAAGCAAATCATCATTGCCTAGGACACGAACACCCATGATTTCTTTACCAATCAAATCGGTATTTGCGTCAAGAATACCAATAATGTCTATATTTGGTAGTTGTAGCAAGCAGTCAATTACAACCTTAGCATGGCCACCCGCACCCAATATAATTAATTTATGCATCAGCACTCCTTAAGGTCTGCTCGGATCATGTACGTGAACATATATACAACTGACACACATGATCCTTGACTCAATTAACGATGATTTACATTTAAGTAATTACGTCATTCTCATTAAAATCGTGTTGAGCTACCTGCCCAATCCATTCCCAATATTGGTTGCCACAAATACCATGTGCAGGTCGTTTCAATCCAAGGTTCGTTTCACTGAAGACCTCTCCTTTGCGTATAGCTCGAAGCGCGACTAAGCTTTTACGTGCCAGTATGCGATGCTTACATTCGTTTGCTGTAGGAATTTTACAGCCATCACCCAGTGCGACTTCCACGTGACGAATGGCCTCTACCATTGACTTCAATTCCGCTGGTTCAAGTGAGGCTTTATGATCCGGCCCGGGTAGTGTGCGATCGAGAGTAAAATGCTTTTCAATAAGCACAGCGCCGCGTGCGACAGCAGCAATAGGAATTTCGATACCGACTGTATGATCTGAATATCCCACCGCTAAATTAAATGCTGTACGCAGGGTATCCATTGCTTTTAAATTCACATCTGTAAATGCGGCAGGATAATCTGACGTACAATGCAATAACAGTACATTATCTCGTAATGTCTGACGCGCTTCAGGTGATCGGTAAGCATCCGCAAAATGTTGATGATTAGGTTTTAAGTGTTGCGTGTTACCATAGCCAAACGCTAATACAGAGAGTGCAAATTCTATTTCACCTAGTGTTGACATACCCGTAGATAAAATCACTGGTTTATTCGCACGAGCAATTTTGAGAAGTAACGGCGTGTTTGTCATTTCACCAGAAGCAATTTTTAACATACGTAATTTTAGCTGGTTTAACAATACGTTCGCACTCTCTAAATCAAATGGTGTTGAAAGAAATTGAATTTTTTTAAACCGACAGTGTTGCATGAGTAATTGATGATCCTCGATTGATAACTCGAGTTTTTTAATCATATCGTATTGATTTGTCGAATCTAAGGTATGCTCAATTTGATAATCCGCCTTGGGCGTATCTTGTAATAACAGTTGATCTGCTTGAAAGGTTTGAAACTTCACAGCGTCCGCCCCTGCATCTGCAGCCGCATCAATCAATTCTTTGGCTAATTGCATGGAACCATTATGGTTCACACCCGCTTCCGCAATAATAAAAGTTTTACGCATATGAGATATCCAAATCATAAAAATGTTTAGTGAGTAGCTGGTTAAGATCAACATCCTTGATAATCTTAACGATGTTTTGTGCTGTGTCAGTTTGGGTATAAGCAGGCTTCACCTTTTCGATCTGCGTCTTAAATGGTGCAGATATGGCTTGTTGAATAGCACATTCGATGGCTTTTGACTCAGCAGGCACATCGATGATGGAGGGCGAACGCAAACGACGCGCTTGCCGTTGTCCAATATTAACCGTCGGTTTTTTAAAATATGGCACTTCGATAATACCACTAGACGAATTGCCAATCACCACATCAACATATTGCAATAAACTTAAATAGTTTAAGTCACCTAGGGTTGTGTATGCATAAATACGATCAGGATGTGTGGCTGCGAAGTGATCTATTTGTAAATTGATATAGCGACCCGATTCGTCCGCATTTGCCTTAGTGATAATGATAGTCGCTTCAGGGAAGTGGTCGAGGGCCGAGAACAATGCATCCAAATCTTTTTGACAGCGTTGTAGGTGTAACGTCTCCGGATGATACGTCACTAAAAATATTTGACGACCCAGATAACATCCGAGTCGTTCGGCAAGCGCGTCTCTATCCAGTAACGCCATTTTTTTTATGCGTTCAAGCCCAGGTGAACCAACATTAAAAACTCGCGTAGGATGCTCGCCCATTTGAATGACGCGCTGCCGATAAACGTCCGCTGCCACGAAATGCAAATGTGACATTTTTGTTATCGCATGACGCATCGCATCGTCCATAGCACCTAAGGATAACTCACCACCATGAATATGGGCGACAGGAATTTGTTGCGTCAACGCTGCTTGTGCCACTGCTAACGTTTCAAAACGATCACCGAGCAGTACCAATAAATCAGGTTGTAATGATGCGAGAGCATCCGCAAAACCGATCAATCCTAGACCCATTGACTTTGCGACACCTGTACCGCTATCGCTTGAAAGTAACATCTCAACTTTAGCATCAATAGTGAAACCATCGGCTTCAATTTCTCGATAGCTGAAGCCAAACTCTGGGGATAAATGCATGCACGTCACGATCAGTTGCAACGTTAGCTGTGGATCATTGCGAATGGCTGTCATCAGTCTGTTGAGTAAGCCATATTCAGCACGTGTGCCGGTGACAACAGCAATTTTACGTTTTTGCATTGAATCGTCCTGAGTATCCATGTCATCCCTGGGCAAATCGTGTGAACTCATTTATTCATGTTAACGATTATGCCATACCCATACATAGGGTCACATGAGCGTTAAGATAAATAACTAGCACAGTGATTCACTCACAATTGTCTTAACTAACTACACAGCTTCTTTTGCGCATGGCATTGGCAACAATTGCGGACTACTGGGCAGTTTAATCAGTCGCATCGCGAGATCTGTTGCGACTGGTAAGGGCATCCGTGGCATCGCGGCGAACATGGGTAAGGTATGTTGTAACTGCCAAAGTGGTCGCGCCATGATCCCATGTTGATTGAATGCCGCTAATACGCTATCTCTATGTGTCGCTTCAGCCACATCCAATACAATTGCATTCAGCCAATAATTACTCTTAGCAAAGTTCGGTTCTTGAATCAATCGTAACTGCGGCCATTTTTCAAAGAGCCGCGCATAATGCAAAAACAATTGTCGCTTGGCTTGCAATCGTTCATCAATCGTTTCTAATTGCGCACAACCGAGCGCTGCATTTAAATTCGGTAATCGATAATTATAAGCAACTTCGTCGTGCATAAACAACCATGGATGAGGTATTTTTGCTGTTGTCGTCAAGTGTTTAGCACGTTTCGCTAAATCAGCGTTATTCGTCAATACCGCCCCACCACCGCCAGTCGTAATGATTTTATTACCATTAAAACTTAAGGCACTGAGCAAACCTTTGTTTCCTACATGCTGTCCTTGATAATAAGAACCTAATGCTTCTGCAGCATCTTCTATTAAAACCAAATGATATTGCTCACAGAGTGCTAATAATGGTGCCAAGTCTACCGGGTGACCCAACGTATGCATCACACATAGCGCACGTATGCGGCGCGCTGTATAACGGTTGATACAAATATCCCCTTGCATCACGGTTATATCACGTAAGTAATCTGCCAAGCGCACGTGATCAATACCCAAATGTGTCGCTTCACTATCGATGAAATGGGGGACAGCTTGGCAATAATGAATAGGATTCACCGTACCCACAAAAGTGAGACTCGGCACTAAGACCTCATCACCAGGTTGCACCCCTGCAAGTAAGTAACAGATGTGCAAAGCGGCAGTCCCATTCACTGTGGCTACCGCGTGGCGACATTGCGTGAAAGTTGCCAGATCATGTTCGAAACGATCGACAAATTTTCCGACCGAGGAGACCCAACCTGTATCCAAGCACTCTTTCACATATCGCCATTCATTATCCCCAAAATAAGGCTCATGTAAGGCAACAGGCTGATGCCCGATCAGTGATTTAATGGCTTGGATCAATTCAGGTACATGTATCATAGGGTGTGCGCTCAAATATGATAAACTGATGATTTGTAATGATTTAGATTATCACGTTGCACAAACCAAGGGATCGTTTCAGCTATTGCTCGCTTAAAGCCATCGCGTCCAGCATAACTGGGTTGCCACTGGGTGAGTGCATATGCTTTACGATTATCCGCCCATAGTCGCTCGACTTCACTTTTACCAGGACGCAGGCGTACTGCATCTTGCACAAAGGCGACATCTACCGCCATAGTTTCAGCGATGAGTTGTGCTGTTTCCTGCATAGAGATTTCAAAATTACTACCGATGTTAATCACCTCACCGATACTATCATCGGATTCAGCCACCGCGACAAAACCACGGACTGTGTCTTGTACAAAGGTAAAATCGCGTGTTGGATGCAACGCACCCAATTTAATCTGTTTAGCACCACTTGCAATTTGCGTAATGATCGTCGGAATAATAGCACGTGCAGATTGTCTAGGACCAAAAGTATTGAAAGGCCGAATGATACTGACGGGTGTTGCAAATGAATTGTAGAATGACATGGCAATCTGATCAGCACCAATTTTACTTGCTGAATAAGGTGATTGCCCTTGCAATGGATGCGCTTCAGTGATTGGCACAAACTGCGCCGTCCCGTAGACTTCACTCGTTGATGTGTGCACAATTTTTTCAACGCCCAACTCTCTAGCAGCTTGTACGATATTTAAAGTACCACGAATATTAGTATCCACATAGGCATCTGGTGAATGATAAGAGTAAGGAATACCGATTAATGCTGCAAGATGCAGCACCACATCACAACCTTGCATCGCTGTTTTTACGCCATGAGGATCTCTCACATCGCCAAGAAAAATATCAATATGGTCTTTAACCTCACGTGGCACGTGATCTAGCCAACCCCATGAACCAAATGAATTATAATAGACTAAAGCGCGTACCTCACAGCCCATTCGCACGAGGTGTTCCGTCAAATGAGACCCAATAAATCCGTCTGCACCTGTCACTAGAATTTTTTTATTCGCTAGTTGCATGCTGATTCCTTTTACATCAATGCATTGTGACACGACAGTAATGATTTGCTTTAGGCAAATGACTCACTGACATGTGCCATTTGACGAAACTGCGCACAAGAACGCAATAAACCTTGGTAATTATTTGCTGACACAATACAACCGTCTTGGAGGAGATAGATCATGTCACACTCTTTTAATGTTGTCAGTCGATGCGCGATGATAATGATGGTCTTTTGTCGAGAAAGCTCACGGATCGCTTCTAAGATAGCTTCTTCGGTCAATGAATCTAATGCACTGGTTGCTTCATCTAAAACAAGCACATCAGGATCACGATATAGTGCTCTCGCAATGCCGATACGTTGTCGTTGACCACCACTGAGCCGAATGCCACGATCGCCTACCGTGGTATGATACCCTTCTGGCAAGTCCGTAGTGATAAATCCATGTAAATTCGCCTTTTTAGCTGCACGAATCACTGCCGCCTCATCAATGTCACCTGGCGCGACGCCAAAAGCAATGTTTCGCATAATGGAGTCATCTGCTAAATAGATATGCTGAGGCACGTAGCCAATTTTACGTTGCCAGGCAGCGCGATTACTCGCCGTGATTGGTACATGATCGACTAATATCTCTCCCTCAAGCGGTGACAACAATCCTAAAATCAGGTCAATAATAGTGGTTTTCCCCGCGCCTGTCATCCCGACAAACCCGACAGTTGTGTTGGCACAAATCCTAAGTGATAAATTCCGCAAGATCATTCTATCGCTAGCGGGATAATGAAATTGGATATGGTTTAAATCGAGTGAATGCCTGAAACTTAAAAGTGACTGAGACGAATGAATACTTGATTGGGGCGATGATGATACACTCGTTGTCATCACATCTGTCCAAATAGTATCTAGCGCTTCTTTACTCATGCGCAGATATGCCAATGAAGTGAAAATTTGTTGTAGTGCTGGCATTAAACGTAACGAAGCGAAAGCATAGAGTGCCAGTATAGGAAGCGCATCAGATACTTCATGTTTTGTCATCAATAAATAAATAATAATGAGTAAAACACCGCCAAAAGCAATGGTCTCTAAAGCATAACGTGGCAAATGCGCGATAATGCTCCCACGTGCTTCATCATGCGCATGCCGTGCAGCAAATGTAGCAAATGTTTTAAGAAAATAAGGTTCTCGACCAAGTAATTTAATATCTTTGATACCACCAAATGCTTCATTCACGATTTTATATTTTTGCTTATTATCTTCTAAACGTTGACAACTAATCGTTGCGAGCATTTTTCTGACTTGAAAATAGATGCCAAAATAAGCGCCCCCTAAGAAAATTGATATCACTACAGCAAGGATGGGATCCACATAGAGCAATAACCCAATAATCAAGAGTGTAATCGCTAGCTTTGCAAACAATTGCATCATAGGAATGTAAGCACGATTGATTAACACACTCACTTCACTCAGAATATTTTTACTCAACTCAGAGGTATTACGATTCAAGTAAAAAACATAATCTTGTGAAAGATATCGCTCAAACAGACGGGTTGCAATATCGAATTCTCTAGCATAGGTAAACTTAAAGATTGCTCTTGTGGTTAACATTGATACTAAATTACCCAGCACTAACACCCCTAAGACTAATACACCGAGAAAGATGAGGAAATGATGTTGATTATTAAATTGTAAATAGGTGTAAAGTAGCTGCAATTTAGCGTGTTTATGGATGGCGTCAGGATCAGCCAACACGGCAATAAAGGGCATGATCGAGGCAACCCCAATCACTTCAAATAGTGCCATCGCCAACATAGCCACTAAACAGCGCGCCGCTTCCATACGCTCACGTCTAGATAATAAATCGATGAGCTTTCGACTAACAGATATCATGCGCACCTATTTCCTTTATCGGTTTTAGATGAACTGAATTTAAGGCACGCTATTACCATAAATGCGGTCCATCATCATCCGTGCATATTCCGAGACGGGTCTCGGCGCTTGTTTGTGTGTTGTCAACTCAGTGACCGGCATAGCGTGTGTCATGGTCGTTGCAGTGATTAAAGTTTTCTTAGCCATAGATTGTTCAGCTAACTGTTTAAATTCTTTATGTGCGACCATCAACACCACCACATCAGCACGCGTTACTGCTTCTTCTAAACTACTTAGTTGACAGTTCACATAGTTATTCAAGGTGTTTGGTAATTGATTGATATTAGGTTCGACGACATCGATTTGATAATGTGTATTTTCCAAAAGCTTTTGGATAATTGTGATGGCAGGGCTTTCTCGCAAATCATCGGTATTCGCTTTGTATGCCAATCCTAGACACGCAATACGTGGATGTTCGATTTTTTTTGCCGCATGCATAATTTTATCTAAAATAAAATATGGCTTATAATCATTTACTTGTCGGGCCGTCCGTATTAATTGCGCTTCATCTCGCGCCGCTGCAACGATAAACCATGGATCAACGGCTAGACAATGGCCGCCAACGCCAGGCCCTGGTTGCAAGATATTGACGCGGGGATGATGATTGGCCAAACGAATTAATTCCCACGGATTGATATCTAATTTGTCACAGATCATTGATAATTCATTAGCAAATGCGATATTCACATCTCTATAAGCATTTTCGGTCAACTTGGTCATTTCGGCAGTACGAGCATCAGTCACAATACATTCTGCTGTGACAAATAAACTATAGAGCGACTTAGCCATATGAGCACACATAGGTGTTAGCCCGCCAATGATACGATCATTTTCGATGAGCTCACGCATGATTTGTCCAGGCATCACGCGCTCGGGACAATATGCCAATGCAATATCTGCTTGTTGTGCCTCTTGATGTGGAAAACTAAGATCCGGGCGTAATTCAGCAAGTAAGCGTGCCATCATTTCCGTTGTCCCGACGGGTGAAGTCGACTCTAAGATGACCAAATTGCCTTTTGCTAAGACGGGCGCAATAGCGCGGATAGCCGCTTCAACATTAGCAAGGTCTGGCTCGTGATCTTCTTTAAATGGTGTTGGGACAGTAATTAAAAATGCTTGTGCAGGTTCAGGGGTTGTCACGGCACGTAGGTGTCCTGTTTTCACGACACTGTGTACGATGATATCTAAATCTGGCTCCACTATATGTACATCACCAGAATTGATCGTCGCCACAACGCGTGCAGAAATATCTACACCAATGACGCTGATACCACGTGATGCAAGTAATGCTGCCGTGGGTAACCCAATATAACCTAAACCGACTACTGAGACGGTATCAAATGACATGTTTTTCATATCCACACTCCGCTATGGTAATTGCTGCCTTGCTAATGCCTATGTGTGTATCGTGCTCAGCACATTTTCAAATAAGCTTGTCGATGAACTTCTTGTATCATCCCTTTCATATTTTGCATAGATAACATAGAAACTTTCATTCGCTGATCATGAACGCCATATTGATAGGCCAAGTTCAATTCCAGTCGATGAATAATATGAAGGTAGTAGAACGCACGGTGCGTTATATTTGAAATGAATTGTGGGCGTATGATCGTTAACAAATCGATGATGGGCTTCAATGTTAACTTTAACTGCATCCCAATACTTACGAACAACATCATGATGATTTCATCCTGATTAATCACATCCTTGTCGACAGGTATTATATGAAAATTAAATCGACAAACCAACTACTTTAAGCAACAGTATCTAGTATTTAACATGAAAGTTATCAATGTCATCATGCTGGGGTTCATATCACTGCATGTACCACACAGTTGTTTGTCAGTTAAAAGTTGTGACATGAGAATATGTGACGAAGCAACATGTATGACTGACATTTTTTTCACCCAAAGGTTGCTTCGTTAATCGCAACCAGTTATCGTATTATTTCAGTAGGATCAGACATTATATGCCAGCTGTTAGGATTTAATTAGATATCGAGTGTCACCCGAAAAAACAATTCGTACACGTCATAACATGGATGTCGTGATAGCGTTTCTGTCACGACTAGCGACTGGCAATGGTCGAGTGTGAGCTATCATCAAAAGGACTTAAGAATGTTGTATACAGCACAAAAATTCCTACACGCAATAAATATAGTACCTAAGCGCCCAGTGGTTTTTAGCACCGACATGATGCTAACGGCAGCCGCGATTTGTTATGCCAGCTGGATAGATAGCGCCAATGACTTTCATCCTCTCGCTCTCTCCACACATACCGCCATTATGTTCTGCATCATCAGCATACAAGCTGCATCTTGCTATCTATTTGGATTATATAGAGGTCTCTGGCGTTATGCCTCACTCCATGACTTGATTCGTATCACTAAGGCGTGTGTTCATACAACATGTATGGTATTGATTTTCAGCATGTACTTACATTTAGAATCACTCCTTCGCCCCGCGACTTTAGGTTTATTTTGTATCTTGGCTATCTTTTTGTTGAGTGGTAGCCGCATCACATATCGCTGGATAAAAGAAACTCGTTTATTAACTAAAACTGGGAAAAGAGTACTTGTGATTGGCGCAGGGGACGCTGGCGAAAGCATCTTAAGAGAATTAAAGCGAAAATCCAGTCGCGATTTTAGGCCCATCGGTATCTTAGACGATAACCCGGCTAAGGTAGGCTTAGACATCCAAGGCGTTAGAGTCTTGGGCATGACGAGTCAATTGCCACAGATTGTTATCGAGAAAAATGTTGAATTCATTTTGCTTGCACTCCCAACCGCGAATAGTGCAGAAATGCGTCGCGTTGTTGAGTTGTGTGAAGGCTGCAATGTCCCCTATCGCACCTTACCGAGCTTGAAAGATATCACCACGGGTAAGGCAAATATTACGAATATACGTCAAGTGTCGGTGGAAGACTTACTCTGCCGCGAGCCCATTAGCTTTAACCGCGAACAGTTATCTCGCGACATTGGTCATAGCGTCGTTTTAGTTACAGGTGCTGGTGGTTCTATTGGTGCTGAGTTGTGTCGCAACATCGCCGAATGCCAACCCGCTTCGCTCATTTTAATTGAACACAGTGAATTCAATCTTTTTAGTATACACAGCGAACTCAAACGTCATTATCCGCAATTAGATATCCATAGCTATTTAGTCAGTATTACGCATCGTGATTTGATCAATCAGATTATGATGACGCATCAACCCGATTATTTATTTCACGCAGCTGCATATAAGCACGTCCCTCTGCTGGAACCGCAAATCCGTATTGCCATCGATAACAATATATTTGGTACACAAGTACTTGCTGAAATTGCAGTCGCCCATCAGGTGAAAAAATTTATTCTGGTATCAACTGATAAAGCAGTCAATCCAAGTAATGTGATGGGTGCAACAAAACGCTGTGCTGAAATGATATGTCAATCACTGAATCTATTGAGTAACACAAGCTTTGTGATCGTGCGTTTTGGCAACGTGTTAGGCTCAACAGGGAGTGTGGTCCCATTATTTAAAGAACAAATAGCCAATGGCGGACCAGTTACCATCACTCATCCTGACATGGAACGCTACTTCATGACTATTCAAGAGGCAGCTCAGTTAATCATACAAACAGCAACATTCACTAATCCCAGTGATTTGTATGTGTTGGATATGGGTGAACCGATTAAAATTCTATACCTGGCAGAGCAAATGATCAAATTAGCTGGTCACAAACCGAATGTTGATATACCGATTGTTTATACCGGCTTAAGACCTGGTGAAAAAATCAATGAAGAACTTTTTTATCAACATGAGCTCATTGCCCAATCTGCGCATGATAAAATCATTAGTGTCGCTGTACCGACTATTGATGCTAACAAGTATTTATGGCAATTACAGCAATTGCATCAAATGATAACCAAGCCAGAAGAACAGTTAAAAGCGTATTTATTTGATATGGCCTATACACGTGCTGTAGAAATGCAAGAAGTAGTATAGTCCTGTATCATATCATTTGAAATAACATCAATGATATGAATAGACTTAGGTTTGCTCATCATATGCGTAATAATAATTACACTGACCATATGCCGCTTCCGTGTGTACTTTATGATTGAAAATCAGACCGTCAATCTCTATATCATTGCGTTTAACACGTTTAACAGTCAGTTGCAATTCATCTAAAAGGTCATCAGAACCGATCACCATTAAATTCGTACCTGACTGTTTAGCAATGATTATACCGTCTGTTACAGCAAGCACTGGTGGTGTATCAATAATAACGAGATCATACTGTTGCGAAAGCTTATTCAACAAAGAACGAAAGTGACTACTCATCAGTAATTCAGAGGGATTTCGTGGGTAATTACCGGCAGCGATAAAATCAAATCCAACACCAATATGATGAATGACTTCCTCAACTCGATGTTTACCCATCAATACTTCAGAAAATCCCGGCGATTTCTTTTTACCTAAATGTAAATTTGACTTACCCTTACGTAAATCGCAATCGATCAAAATAACATTTTTGCCTGTATCTGCAAGCACTTGTGTCAAGTTGATAGAGATAAATGACTTGCCAATGCTCGGAGATGCGCCTAAGACGCTAATAATATTATTTTTCGCTTGAGCAACATTGAGTTGCAGCACAGTTCGTAAGTTACGGATACCTTCAATCGCAATATCTTTAGGTGAGTCTAATGCGAGGACAAAAAAATGATTTGCTGTAGGATTGCGTCGAATCTCTCGATTAAACTGCTTTTGCTTCATGCTATATGGCACGATCGCGAAAGTTGGAATACCTAAACACTCTTCGATTAATTCACTATTATTCTGCCTTTGGCGAATGATGTCGCGCATAAATACGGTCATGACACCCATCAACAATCCAAACAGAACGGACATAATAAATTTAAAATATTTATGCGCAGACAATGGCTCGATAGGATCTGTTGCCATGTTCAACACCCTGATATCACTCAGTGTACCTGCTTTCAATACCTGTAGTTGCTGAATCTTATTCAGTAGAAGGAGATATAACTGATTCTTCACCTTGACATCACGTTCTAAACTTAAGGCACGCTGATCTGTACGCGGCATGATTTTTATTTTCTTTTCAAGCGTACGCACTTCTTTTTGTAGCTGCTGTTGTCGTTGGGTTAATGCGATAATAAAAGGATGAACTGGCGTTAAATCTTGTAACATTTCAGCTTTCTTTAATTTTACGTCTGCAATATGCTGCTCAACCGCGGATAATTGCATTAAAATTATTTTCGCTTCTTGCGTAATATCAATAGTACCACTTTTGGCACGATATTCATTTAGTGCAGTTTCAGCGTTTTCTAAACTCACGCGCACGCTGGGTAACTGTCGATTGAGAAAATCAAGCGTTTTACTCGCCTCCGCCGATTTTTTTTCAATATTACGCTGAATGGCATAATCCACGATAGTATTAAGCACTGCAGGGATAAAATGTGGATTCGTGCCTTGTAAAGCCAGCTGTAATACGCCAGTTTTTGTTTTGTCCTTATTACCTAAATCACTGATTGATAGTGATTGTGCTAATTCATGTAAAATAGCTTCATCGTTTGTAATTGATATATCGAAATAAGTACCTTTATTTGCTTTCAATTCATTAATCAGTATCTTGATTGAGGGTAAGTGGCTACCTTGTGTCACAGCAAGTTCATTGACTTTACCACTCAATAGAAAGCGGCCATCTGGCATAAAGAGGGTATACTGTTGTTTACCGTCATACCGCAACCGATAATTAACGCCCGTATAATGATGTGGTATTTCAAATTGGGTGAGTCGGATTTTTTCACCACCCCAGGCGAAATGTGACAACCCCCATAATGGTTTTCTTAATCCACGACCGTTTCGCGATCGCGCAATACTGGCACCTATGATCGGTAGATAATGTGGCGTCACCTTAACATTCATCTGCAATTTTTCAATGACTGATTGCAAAATAAAGCTAGACTTAATCAAAGCAATTTCAATATCAGCAGGTGACGCTTGGCCATTTTGAGATAGTGTAATGCCAATATTTCCGAGCATTTGTTGCATACTATTGGCACTACCTAGTTGACCGTCAACTTGAATCAACGCCGTGGACACATATCTAGGCATTGTTGTAAAAACATAAAATGCACCAATCAAAGATGAAATGAGTGTAAAGCCCAAAATCAACCACTTTTGACGCATGAGTTTACTCAATATGAACTTGATATCGAGTCCATCTAGTAAATTTTCCGCACGATAGATAGGTGCACTTTTTGTATTCGTCGACATAAAGCGATTAATCATCCGTGTGTTTATTAATAGGTGGCTCCATAAAGGTCCGTATTGTTGGCAAGATATTGTTAACAACACGACTGTAACGTACAACACCTGCCGTTGAAATCAATACAACATCGCGATGATGTAGTAAAAAAGTTCGCGCAATAATCATCCCACCTGGCGAAGTCGCATCCAGCCAGTAGACACGCGGATGCGTATAACGACCTCTAACAACATAAATAAATTTCGCATCTGATGATAGTTTATCAATGCCGCCAGATTCGTTAATCGCATCCATAATTGTCATCGGCATATCTGTCATCGGTAACACACCTGATTTCACCACTTCGCCTGCCACATAAACATAGCGATGTCTAAATCCACTCACACGAACACTCACTTGTGGATTACGTATGTATTTGACCAACCGACGGGTGATACGTTCTCGAATTTGGTCAACCGTCAAACCAGCAACTTTAATTGTTCCAGCAAGTGGAAAAAATATTTCGCCGCGACGATTTACCAAGATACCAGCAGGTGGATTATTATTGTATTCGGTGAAGTGACTATAAATACTAACAGTCTCTGAGGTAGTGACCATACTAGGAATCGTTAACTCGGGGTGATTCCATACAATAATGGTTAAGATATCTTGCGCACCTACTTTATACTCTCTGAATGTATTGTCGTGCTCATCAAAATATGTGGGTGTCAGTGGTATAAATTCAGGATAGATTAATCCGTGACTGCCCATATTCGGTCGCTTGACATCATTCAAATTCATATAGGTACCAGGCGTGGAGCAATGCGTGAGCACTAGCACGCAGCATAGTAGCAATACATTTTTTAACATAGTCAACATAGTTTATCTGCCAATCGTCTAAGGCTCATGACACTCATGTCACCCATTCACACACTGCCAACAATCATCCATACACAAAAATAACATGTGTTCTTGCAAATGACTACTATGTTACTTCCTCATTAACATCACCGCATAGATATATGAGCGATATTTTCATGAAAATAATAATATAGCATTCCCACATACTCATGTAATGCATAGTAACTCACCTGTAACGCGTGTTGCGAAGGTAAATAATTGACGATACCTTTATCTGTCTTTAACGTGATATACCCCATCGGCGCTGGAATAATATCAATATTTCTACGATTAAATACTCTCGTAAAACAATACATACTTCTTGGCATATGCCATGCATGTGTGACTAAATATAATCGCGTGATCTGGTAATGCTCTATCAGTGGTAAGATGAATTTACTTTCATCACGCGTATTCGTACTTTGTCCTTCTTTAGCGAGAATCTGTGTACGATAACTTTGTTGTAATGTGTCTGCCATAACATCAGCTTCGGTTGCTGCTTGCTGATCGCGATTACCTCCCGAAACAATAACCGCCACCCCTAAACGCTTTGCTAAATAAGCTGCATAATGTAATCGAGCGAGAGTTTCTACCGAGACATTATGCTGGCTCAGAAATTCCGGTGCCATCTCGACACCAGCGCCTAGTACCACAATCGTCTGTTGACTACTTTTATCCGGGAGTGTTTCGAGTTGTAACGGTGGGTATTGATACTGCAATCGATCAATTAAATACTGTGACACAACAGGTGTGCTAAATGCCCAAAGCGTAAAAAGACCACTACACACCAGTATCTTCCCACTTGTACGGTGCACGTAGCTAACAAGCACGCCAAGCAATAGCAGCAGTAAACAAATGCCCGGCGGCAATAAAACTAACTGTAATAAATGACCAACACTATGCATGTTGATCACATTGTGCAGCAAGATCTATACACACCTTGCTAACGGTCACAATATCATTAAATGCGATCGGTGTATCGCCACCTTGTAAAATTGCCTGCACAAATTGATTCACACATTGTTGCTGCCCTTTATCTTGACGCCACAGCTTCATTTTTTTAAATCCTGGCCAGCCATAGCCAGTAAGTTGCCGAAAATTATCCAGCTGCAACACTTTACCTGCAGCAAATACTTCTAGACGCTCTTTAGGAAACGATCGATGACCATTAGCAAGATAATGGATGACACCAAATGAACCATCACTAAATCGTAAATTAATGGACACTACATCCTGCGTATCATTCATCTCACCTAATGCGATCAACTCATAATGGCTAATGGAAGCGCCAGAGAGATACAGGAGAAGATCGACGAAATGACATACTTCGCCAATGATACGGCCACCACCCACAGCTTGTTGTTGGATCCAATGTTCAGTCGGGATATCACCAGCATTTATCGTCATAATAAATGATTTGGGTGCAGTCACAGCGGTCAACAATGATTTGATGGATTGAATATGAGGTGCAAATCGTCGATTAAATCCAATCATCAGATGCTGCTTCGCATGTTCGCGCTTGCAGGCGACAATGGATTCTAGCTCATTCAATGTTAGACATAATGGTTTTTCGACGAATACATGCTTGCCTGCCCGTAAAGCGGCACAGATAAATTTTGCATGCGTATCGTGGCGACTTGCTATCACAACGGTATTAACCGCAGGATCTTCGATTAATTGGACCATATCGGTGCTGACGACTGCAAAACCATGGCGCTTTGCTTGTTGCAGTCCACTCACACCATTTTTACAACCAATTTGAATTAATTGTGTGCCAGCCCGCTTGAATGCAGGTACTAAAACACGGCTCGCATAATTGCCGGCGCCAATCATGCCAATGCGCACATCGACATTCGCTTTTGCATTTGTTGTGACTAAGGAGAGGGTTTGTGTCTTCTTAACAGCGCAGGCAACATCGTCATGATCTTGCACATAATCTAGCATCACGCCGAGGACATCTTGTTGATCAGCTAACAATGCATAGGCAAGCGCTGCATCTTTGACAGGAAATCGATGGGTAATAAATACTGATGTAGTGACTTTTTTATACGATAGTAAATCTAAAAAAGCTTCAAAATTTCTATTTTCTGTCCATCGTACAAAAGCAACCGGGTAATCTTGTCCACCTTGTTCATAACTCGCATCATATCGACCAGGGCCATACGAGCACGATACTTGAAAACGCAGTTCTTTATGATAGAAATCATCTCGTATTAAATTGAGCCCACTAACACCTACTAAAATAATACGTCCTCGTTTACGCGACATTTGTGCCGCTTGATGCACGGGTTCATTACTGGTTGTTGCCGCCGTAATCATCACACCATCCACACCACGTTGACGGGAAAATTCATCTGCCATAATTAAGCAAGCATCACTATCTTTGGCATTCACAGTGAGTGCACCTAGTTTTTCAGCCATGGCAAGACGTGCTGTATCAAAATCAATCGCAAGCACACGACAACCATAGGCGTGTAGTAGCTGCACTGTTAAAAGACCAATAACCCCTAAACCAATCACAACAAAACATTCGCCTAATGTTGGCTCCGCTAACCGAATTCCCTGTAGTGCAATAGCACCTAAAATACTAAATGCCGCTTCATCATCGGTCACATCAGGGGGAATTTTGCAGCATAAATGTTTTGGTACACAAACCATTTCTGCATGAGGACCATTCGACACCACGCGGTCACCACACTTAAAATTATCAACATCCGCACCGACAGCAACCACAGTACCTACATTACAATACCCCATAGGTATTAATTGATCGAGTTTATCGCGCACGGCATCGATAGTGGGTAATAGTCCATCAGTTTTAATTTTCTCCATGACCATCCGAACTTTATCTGGTTGTTGTCGCATCTTGTTGAATATCGACGCTTGTCCGAATGACACCAACATCTTTTCTGTGCCTGGAGAAATTAATGATCGTGTACTTTGTATCAATACGTGTCCAGGCGCTAATTGTGGACAGGGGATATCTGCAATATCTGTGTGGCCTGTTTTGAGCGATTGAAGAACCTGCTTCACCAACATCTCCTTAACAATTAATTGAACCACCTCTGACACTAGCTGCATCACTAATATAACGCGTATCACGCAAGAATAGTCGGCAACGACATTGGATCACTAGCCATAATATCGACAGCATCACCAGGTCAATGAGTAACATCCAAATCGCCATCATTGGCCAGCGCATACTGACATAAGTCAATGGCAATAAAATACAACAATTCATGCCCAGGATTGCCAACGTAACGCGTAAGTGAGTTGTACCCATACATAATAACTGTTGATAGGCATGTTCACGATGCGCACTATACCAAGCCTTACCTTGGCACACTCTATAGATTACTGTGAATGTGGCATCACATAAGAATATAGATAATAAAATAACCCACTCTGTCAGTGCACAGAAACCTTCATTCACATAATCAATGGCAAAAACAGCAAATACATAACCCAAAAAGCTACTACCTACATCACCCATAAATATTTTTGCAGGTGGCCAGTTCCAATATAGAAATCCTGCAATGGCTGCTGCTAATAAACAAAGTGGCATCGCTGGTACAAATTGTTGATGAAGCATTAATAACAATCCAGCAGATAATGCAACGAACACCCCTTCACTTCCTGCTAAACCATCAATACCATCCATAAAATTATACAAATTAATACACCACACAATGGCAATGGTCGCGAGTATAGATCCTTGCCAATGAAGTAACACTTTGAATGAACCCAGATTGAGGATAGGAAATCCCTGCAAGCAAAACACCGCCCAAATTGCAACACAGAAATGAATCATTATTCGATAGCGTGCGCCCACAGAATAGATGTCATCACAATAGCCTAACAACGCAATCACACCACCACCAGTCACCAATGCCATCGCTAAACGTAACGACATTAAACCAACCATCGCAAGCGATAACATCGCAACTAAAAAGATCAAGACAATAGCAATACCACCACCACGCGGCGTCGGTTGATGATGTGAACTACGTTCATTAGGCATATCTAATACATGATAATAGAGTGCATAACTGCGCATCAGAAAGGTAAAGGCGATTGACAACACAAAGGCCAGTACGCAGCCAAGTATCAACCACCAGATTTGATTGGCCATGATCATAAAATTCATTCCTACTTAACTAATACGCATACTTGAACAATTTATTTTTATAGACAGCACAATCTGTCTATTTCCTGTAAATATGTTATTCATGCTTAATCACACAATTTAAAATACTTGTATCTCTTTTGCTGATGTACGTTTGACACGGGTAGATTGGTATGCGGTAACAATTGCCGGCAATAGTTTACTTAAACTATCTTGTGGTTTAAAACCCAATTCCTGCGAAAGACGCAAAACACTGTATTGGGCTGAGCCAAACAATTTATCTAAAGCTTCTGCATTAAATGGAGAGCGCCAGCCAGTCACCTGCTGCCATATATCCCCTACTTTCGCTAAGGATTTAAAGATGAGATAAGGGATATGCCATCTTGGTATTGGCTTACCCAGACTTTTCAACATCATTTCATATATTTGACGTGTTGAATAATCAACACCATCCGTCACAAAGTATACCTTACCATCTGCACGTGGATCTTCTGCAACCAATAAAGCGGCAAGCGTAATATCGTTCAAGCTGACCATTGAACGTCGATTATTGGTTTCTGGGATAGGCAGGAACAAACCACGATCAATTGCACGTAACATACGCGCAAGATTACCTTTCCAATGCGGCCCATAAACAAGTGCCGGTCGTAACACACAGACATGCATGTGATGTTTTTTACCCAGTGTGAGCACTAATGTTTCTGCAGCACGCTTAGCTAAACCGTAAGGCGTAGTCGGTGGATGATCCCAGTCTTCATCAACACATTCATCATGATCAGCAACGGCTTTTACTGTACTAAAATAGACAAATCGCTTAACACCAGCGCGAGCCGCTTCTGCGAATATATTTTGTGTCCCCAAAAAGTTAACGATATGATGCTGCTCAGCCAAACACTTATCATCGCTCGACCAGGCATGCGCAAATCCACCCAGATGAAATACAGTATCCACACCTTCACAAGCACCCATCATACTTTGAGCTTGCGATAGATCCGCACAAACGACTTCAACATTATTCGGTAAAACAGTCGCCTTATGTAAATCGCGCACCAACACTCGCACCGAATGATTTTGTGCGAGTAGACAATTAACCATGTAACGTCCAATAAATCCTGTCGCACCCGTCACTAAAATTTTATTCATTAGGAATCACCCGCTCTATGGTCGTTGCACTCAAAGCATGTTGTTGTAGCACAATTAACATATCGCGCGCTTGCCGTTCACGACTAAAACGTGGTGCCGTCAAAAGACTTTGTCGGGCATAGGCCGCACGAAGATTTTTATCCTGGTACAAAGTAATCATTGCCTCTTTTAAACGTTCAGGATTTTCAGCTGGCACCCAAATACCCACTTCATGGGTCATCACGATATCGCTAGCATCGCCACGAGGTGCTGCCAATAGAATGGGTAAC
The DNA here is from genome assembly GCA_964648015.1 of uncultured Coxiellaceae bacterium. GTDB lineage: Bacteria > Pseudomonadota > Gammaproteobacteria > DSM-16500 > DSM-16500 > Aquicella. The sequence continues at coordinate 28,338 of CAZYKO010000005.1, read as the reverse complement.
CCCATCCCCATGGCTTCAAAAATTTTTGACGGAATCACTTCAGCAAATACAGCATCATTTTTTAAGTGGACCAATGCAACGTCAAAGAGACTCCATAACGCTCGCATTTTTTCTTTAGCTTGCGGCGGAATAAAGGTCACATTTTGTAACTGATGGGTTTTAGCATGAGCGATTAACATTTCACGCTCAGCACCCGTACCCACAAATACGATCTGTATTTCAGGCGTATCTTGCAGTAACTCAGCAGTTTTTAGCACATTCAATAAACCATGCGCCATGCCATGTGTCCCTAAGTAACCCACCAGCAATTGAGCGGTAGGCAACCCCAGTTGTCTCGCGAGAGTTGTATCACGCGGTAACGGCGCGTATCGTCGTTGATCGACACCATTGATGACTACACTCAGTTTCTTTGGTGTCACACCTCTTGCGCTAAGATTTTTTTTGAATGCTTCAGTTAAAACCACAATAGCGACCGCCTGATGATATAAAAATAACTCTAACTTCTCCAACCAGCGGATTAATAATGATTTTTTCATTGCACCGACCCCCACGATGGAGGCTGGCCAAATATCAGCGACTTCTAGTACAAATGGTGTTCGACGTATAAATGCCACTAGCCATGCTGTGATACCAACAAAAAATTGTGGGGTAGTCGCAACCACCACATCAGGCTTGTCTTGCCAAAGACCTGCGAAAAACGCTGGAATAATATAGGAAAGAAAATCGAGTGTACGTAGTACAAAGCCTTTGTTGCGTGCGATGAATGTTTTAACGCGGACGACACGAATACCATCGATATAGTCGACTTGGTACCATTTATTTTTATAACCACGGAAAACTTTGCCTTCGGGAAAGTTAGGCGCAGAGGTAATGACCGTTACTTGATGCCCCCATCTCACCCAGTAGCACGCTCGCTCATAAACACGAGATGCTATCGCATTACCTTCAGGGGGAAAATTATCCGTAAAGAAAACTATGTGCATGATTAAAAGTCCATTTTATCATGAAATCGTGAGGTATCTGACCAACAGAATCCTAACCGGCACTTGTGAATGGTGCCAAAAACGCTCCCCTGGCCACACCGCACGCGACACGGTCATCACCAAAGTTAATCTTTATCGTCTGTACGTAATCACGCTGCAGCGTTTGCCACCACAGTGATGACTGTGTTCAATTCTATTGGCAAACACTGCGTGGTTTCAATAACTAATTTGTTATTCATCACATCACAATTAAATCCCGGATGGTAGTGAGCTGGGATGACCTCTATCACCCCATCAACTTCCATAATGATTTTTACTGTTGCGTTGGGCCAAGACAACATGACACGGTCCGGACTGAGTTGCGTGACGTTGATAGTAGGATGCAAATGATAGTAACGACCCAATCGATGGCAGCCATTACCCAATAACAAATCTTGTATCTCTAAACGCTTATCCTTAAGACGCCAAGCGCGTTGATGCAATATTTTTTTCTTATCCCAATAACCATCATGTGTTGCTTGCAATATAATGCCTTCCTTGCTATCCACACAGTCACGCGCAACGATAGCTGCACGCCTAGCTACTCTAAAGCTTTGCCACACATGCGATGAATTTTCACCATCAACCATTAACGTATTATGCGCAGCTGTGCCACGTTGCCGAAGACGTTCAGCACCCACATTATATGTCGAAATGCCACTATTCACGAATACACGTTGTGATCCATAAGATAATTCGAAGCTTAAAGTTTCCGCATGCGCGTGTCCTGGTTGATAATCAGGACCGATACTGCCCACATCTGCAATCACGACCAAATCTTCCTTCTGCAGACGTGCGAATCCTGTCTCAGGTAATAAACACGATGTCGTCGGTTGACTGAATGTGTTTACCTCTGGATGCAAACGTTGATAATACGCACATAATGCCTTGAAACGATCAGCAACACCTAACGTACTATCATTGAAAAATGCGATATCCCCATCAGGATGAGTGAGGTATTGCAACCATAGCAGCATATTATATGTATGCTTTGTCCAAGTGACAGGATAGCTAATATGATACGCACGCAGGAGGTTGATACAATCCATCAGATCATGCAATATCACTGCATGATACATGGGTGACCGTTCAATATGCCCGCCATCAGCCAGTATTTGACGGTACACTTCTTGTTGTAACAACGCATAACCCTTCTTCAACCATCGCGCTCCTTCTTTACCAGAAAAAAACGCACCCGCAAATAGCAACGCCTTCGCATTGGCAAATAAATGATTTGCTTGAAGGTGATATTCTAAGCGCTTACTTAAACAACGTACTTGCGTCGCAAGACTTTGTCGTAATGCATCGTCATCATCCTCGGTGGTTAATAGCCACTTAATCCAATTCACAATACGTCTGGACAAAGGATAAGGCTCCCAGCCATCGCCACGTTGCTGACCGTTTTCATTGATCCAGCGCAACATAAGTATTTTCTGCCAAGGCGCTGTCTCTTGCGTATTGAGATAATCAAAGTAGTGTAGATGATACCGCCATAACTTATCCAATCTAAGATCATGCCAGATTGTAGCGGACGTCATATCCTGTGCCACACCCATAAATTCAAGCATGTTTGGCGCGCATGGTTGATCGCTGGTTGTGATAAAAGCCACGAGTGACGTTGGTCGTAGACGTAGCGGTGGTGCTAGCTTTATAGCAACCGTAGGTTGATACCATCGCCATTTTAGTTGCCCATACCACTGCACCGCTTTGAGGTGTTTGATCGTATGATAGTATAAAGCAAGTGACTGTAAACGTAATGCCATTAACGATCCTTATTCAGCGCAGTTACTCAAGATAAAACACATAGGGTGTTATAAAAACTGCTGACACCATAATTCAATACAGAGTAACGAAAATAAAGTATAGGAAGCATCGACACGTCCTGCTTCGTCCCACTGGCGTAATGTATTAATGGCTCGCGAGGAAAATAAACCACGAGCTGCCACAGCACTTGGTGAAAGCAAGTCATCTACCATCGGGCGGAGTTGTTTATGCATCCATTGTCGTACCGGCGCACCAAAACCAGCCTTAGGACGATAGATCACTTGTTTGGGTAAATAAGGCTGCATCGCTCGTTTAAAAATTGCCTTCCCGACACGTGCGGTTTGTTTCATGCGTGGCGGAATTTGTGTCGCAAAATGAATTAAATCTAAGTCCAGCAAAGGTACACGTACTTCAACCCCAACAGCCATAGACATTTTGTCGGTGTAATTTAAATTGTGATCACTTAAGAAATGCTTAGCTTCTAAATATAACATGCGATTTAAAGATTGAGATTCATCAGGTATGCGCATGAGACTCGATAACAAAGGTTGCATCGTATTCGTCTGCAAAAGCTGCGCTTGCATTTCGTCACTATATAATGACCGCCTTAAATGGTCACTCCCCCAAAGAAAATAATTGGCAATACGTTCATCCGCCGCTAGATCACAATTGGCAAAGAGTTTTGCGAAACGTCGCGCGAACGGACGCCGCATCGAGGCAGACGCATAGCGGCCATCTGCACAATCACGCGCATAACCTGCTAGTTTTTGTCGCATTACACTGGGCAACCACTGCCAATAACGTTGCCAGTAAAGTGCTTGATGACGCCTATACCCTGAAAATATATCATCACCACCTGTACCAGAAAGCAACACTTTAATGCCATCTTGGCGCGCTGCTGCCGCGATAGACATCACATGTATAGGAGCAGGGTCGGCTTGTGGTTCATCCAAGTGGTAAATCATGCGCTCCAATTGTTGCATCATATCTGCTTCAACACGCAACACTTTTAAATTAACACCCAGATGATCGGCAACGGCACGCGCATAAGGCAGATCTTGAGGATTCCCTTCACTCGCCAAGCCGTCAGCGAAATCAATGGTATAGCAGTTAATTTCTTGCCCTGGACGCAACGTTTTCATTTTAGCGACCACAGCACTGGAATCTAAACCACCAGAAAGAAAAGCACCTACTGGCACATCAGCCATTAATTGCCGATCGACAGCACGCGTCAAACGCTCATCCAATTCATGACAAATCTCTGCTGTACTCTGCTCCGCATAATGACCATGGTAAGGATAATCATAATAATACCAACGTGATGCCATTTGTCCGTGACGAATAATCATCGCCTCACCAGGATTGACTTTCTTAACCTGCGATAATGCCGTTTGCTCACCCGGACACCAGAGATAAGCAAGATAATAGTGTATGGCAGTTAAATCTAAGTCACGTGATACCATGGCACTCGCTAATAGCGCCTTTAGCTCGGATGCAAATAGAAAACCCTGACTCATTTGCGTGTAGTAGAGCGGCTTCGCACCAATTTGATCGCGTACTAACAAAAGATCGCCGGGTTGCATCCGATAATCTTGTCCCGTAGGTCTGCCATCGTAGATGGCAAATGCAAAGATACCATTCAAACGCTGCAACATATCTGGACCTTCATCAGCATAGAGATGAAGAATCACTTCTGAATCAGACTGACTTTGAAAATGGTGGCCTTTGGCAATTAAATAACGGCGCAATTCACGATAGTTATACAATTCACCGTTATATACTAACCATAACTGTTTTGCGCCTGCTTGCTGACAACATTGACAATTCACTGTCATCGGTTGATGGCCGTCTACAGAGAGATCGATTATAGCTAGACGACGATGCAACAGTCCAACAGGGTAGATATGATCAATGAATAATTCACCAGAATCGTCGGGACCCCGATGTGCTATACGTTCACCCATCGCCGACAACAGCGATGGTGCATAGGGCCCTGAAAAACCACCTATACCACACATGTGACTTCACCAATTAATGCTGCATAGCAAGCCATCATTTTTTTCACCACGACTGAGTAGCGATAACAATTAGCACTCTTCTCTTTATTATACGCACCCATGGTTAATAGCAATTGCGGTGATGCAGTTAATCGATTGACCGCAGTCAATAAGGCATCCTCATCACCTGGTGCGACCAAGTAGCCACCTGAACCTTCATCGATCATTTCCGGGATAGCACCTACTCGGGTGGCGACAATAGCCAATCCTAAACTCATGGCTTCTAGCACGGTGAGTGGAAAGCCTTCCGTGTATGAAGGAAAAACGAGAAAATCATAATGGCACATGGCGTCTAACAATTTTTCGTGATCCACTGCACCATGTAACAAAACATTGGTCGGGGCATCAGCAAAGAGAGGTGCCATATCCTCATGCAAGACACCGTACAGGTGAAAATCAATATCGGGACGACGACGAGCTAACGATAGTATATGCGCACACCCTTTTGCACGCGTAATACCACCAACAAAGATTGCCTGATAGCGATCACTCACAGCACGCGGACGCGACATTGGTCGCTCAAAAATATCATCTTCGATAAAATTTGTTAATAAACAGATCGTTGCGCGTTTTGCTGGTGACAGTAGCTGCTCAGCAGCAACGAGCGATACTTGATTCTCAACAATATTCAAATGCGCTATGCGCAATAAAGTGCGTAATGCCCAACCACTTAAGCCCAAATACCGTTTACTCGCAAAATCTGGGAGATTTGCATGGTAATGACTCACTACTGGCAACATAAATAGCCGTACTAACAAGGCACAAAGCAAATCGCGGAAAATACCGGTTGGTGAAACCGAACAACTGAGATGTACCAGCTTAGGTCGTCGCCAGATGAGTTGATGGAGTAAACCTGTGAAGATACTCACAGTACGGTGACATTCACGCCATGATAAGTTAACGCCTGCGAATAAATGTCGCGCACCTTGAATTCTTGTATCGACTAAACTAATGGGTGTGCCATCGGGTAATCCATAGTGAATGAGTTTTTCAGTCCATGTCGCAATACCACCATGTGGTGGCGATAAGGGAGATATAAATAAGATAGGCTTCGCTGCCATGCGTTCATCCATAGATTTTAACTGACAATAAAATCATTACGCGCTATTATGACTAACGATCAGCTCCCCGTACAATCAGAGATTTGCGGAAAATGATGGACGATATCCCACACAGCAGCATTGCTAAGGAACGGCATTTTTTTTTATCCAAGCTTAAAACGCAACCACGCTTTGCGATCAAGCATCTGCGTACGTTGTCACAATTGGTCATCAACCGGTATCATCAAAAAATACTTACTGCCTTACGAACGAAGCATCGTGGTCATAAACGCTTCCCACACTTCCTTCCCAAGCTTAGGCGCAAACATTTTTTGCCAGCACTGTCTTCGGATCAACTACTGCAACGAATACCACTACGCTCATTAATACATGTGCAGCCAGTCTGTGAGACTGACATAGTGGCTATAGCCGCCATAGAGGATCCTGAAATCTATTTAGCGAAACAACGCTGGGGTAAGCTGGTGCTGGATTGCGTCAATGGCCAACAAGAAAATGCCATGGCATCTATCAACCAGTGGATGACATCGCTACCACGACGTGACGATCCAGCATGGGAAACCTACTCCACGTGTGAACGCGTGGCCAACCTCCTCACATGGCTATCCGTATTAACACCGGCACAACGACAGCACCTCGACGCTGACGCTTGTTTACATTTTTTATCTGACGCACTCCACTGGATTTATACTCACCTCGAATTTTATGGTCACGGCAGTAGCAACCATATTCTCAATAATGCGCGGACGCTCATCATGGGTGGCTTGGTGCTCAACCAACCACTGATGACCCAAGCAGGTTTAACACTCTTACGTCAGATGCTCCCGTTGTTTATTCATAACGATGGCTCCTTACGTGAACGTTCTAGTCACTATCAATTGATTGTCTTTACTTGGCTGCTGGATGCGTACCATTTCTTAAATACCTATGCATGGCCAATCACAGACGATTTGAACTTTGTGCACGATTATTGTCAACGCATGTGTGCAACAGCGAGTTTGTTATGCAATGATGATGGAGAACTCATTACTTTCATCGGTGATATTTCACCTGATGCATCGCCGGCACTCACTTGTGCACGCTTAAGTGCGTTCTATCCAACTTTCTGGCCAACAACACCACCTCATACCAGTATTCGTGATGATTGGATTCTGCTACGTACCAGACAAAACCATCTTATACTCAATTGCCCACAAGGGAATTATCCGTTACCTTATCCCACACATGCACATGCCGATATCACCAGCTTTATCTGGCACCATCAGACACAGCCGGTGCTAATTGACCCTGGGCGCATCCGCTATACAAAAGACCCTATTGCGACGCAACAAAAATCAGCATTAGCGCATAATTTACTGCTTATCAATGACTTTGCCCCCTTTTGCGAATCATTCGTAATTCAAGGCAATTGGTGTCCCACCCCTTATGCCAACGCTCATATTCATGTTACTACTGATATGGATCGTAATATTCACATCGTTCATAATGGCTACCAACGCGCAACACCTGTCACACAGCATCAACGCCATATCTACATGCCAACAGAAGACCAGTTATGTATTGTGGATACATTAGATGGCGTCGGTGATGTTGTTGCGACACTGCTGTGGCAACTTGACCCTTCATTTATTGCTTTTGATGCTAACTCACAATGTCTAACCAGCCACCACTACCAGTTACATTTGGCAACACAGAGCGATAATGGCACATTGCACATTCAATTTTTTCGTGATCACGACAGCCATACGTGGTGCAGCACTCGCTATGGTGTAGCGATCAAAAACGCAATGATACTCACTCGCTACCAATTACGCTTACCCGCCATCATCAAGACGGTATGGAGGATCACCCCATGTGTGGCATAGCAGGCATTGTCGCTTTTCAACAAGATGAGTCACACCGCGATAAGTTATCACGCATGTTAGACTTGCTAGCACACCGTGGCCGTGATCAACATGGTATTGCCGAACTTGATCATGTCTTCCTGGGTCATCGACGTTTATCTATCATCGATTTGCATACCAATGCAGCGCAACCCATGTGGTATGCAGATAAAAAATATTGCTTGTCTTATAATGGCGAAATCTATAACTATTTAGAATTACGCACGTATTTACAAAAAAAATTCTACCAATTTCAAACGCATTCCGATACAGAAGTCATTCTTGCTGCCTACGATCATTGGGGCACCGATTGCGTACAGAAATTTAATGGCATGTTTGCTTTTGCATTATGGGATGATGCAAAAAAGTATTTATTCTGTGCGCGTGATCACTTGGGTATCAAACCATTTTATTATCATAAGACAGCGAAACAATTCGCGTTTGCCTCTGAAGCCATCGCCTTAACACCATTTAATGATAAGCGATTAAATCAAGATGCCCTCTATGCCTATTTAATGAGTATGTATGTCCCAGGAGAATTGAGTATTTTTGCTGATGTAAAAAAGCTCGCACCTGGACATATCATGCTGGTTCATGCGAATGGGAACATTCATACAGCCGCCTATTGGTCCCTAGACAGTTTCGAAGGCAAATCAGTCACCGCTGGTTCGCTTGATGAAATCAGACATTTAGTACGCCAAGCTGTCTATCGACAATTACGCAGTGATGTACCCGTTGGTGGGTTTCTCTCAGGTGGTATTGATAGTGGTTTGATCACCGCACTAGCCGCACCACACACCCACTATCATACTTATAGCGTCGCTTACGAAGGTGCAGGCGACAATGAATTACCCTACGCAAAGCAGCTGGCACATCAATATCATACCCAACATCAAGAACTGATGATTAGTGCTACCTGTGCCGTGCAAACACTTGATAAAGCACTCTTGCAAATCAGTGAACCGATTGCCGATCCATCCGTAGTGGCTGCGTATCTACTCTCAGAATTGGCGGCAAGTGATGGTGTTAAAGTATTGCTGAATGGGACCGGAGGCGATGAGGTTTTTGCTGGCTATAGTCGTTATTCAGGACAATTATCTTTAAAACGTCGCATGTTATTACGAATGCCAAGCCTCTTGCGTCACGTCATGGGTTATCTACCGTTGCAAGATAAATTAAAATCGCGCATTCGCTCACCGAATCTCGATATGATGCTGAGTACCGGCGGCTCGTACACGCTAGCCACACGCGTGGCACAACAACCGACTGTTTTCGCTACATTTATTGATCAGCTATTAGAAACAATCAGTATTACTTGCCATCAACGTCTACCACTGCTGTATCAGCAAATGCTCTTTGATCTACAGTATTATCTCCCAGATCAATTACTATTTTTACTCGATCAAACCACCATGGCGCATACAGTAGAAGGTCGTGTACCCTTACTGGATATCGATTTGATACAGGCAGCATTTAAATTCAATGCACACGAGCATCTACAGAAAAGACAAAATAAAGCCATTTTAAAGCAAGTCGCATTACCCTACCTTGGCGCAGCATATGTTGAACGGCGTAAACAGGGATTTGGTGTGCGCACGACTTGGTGGGTGCAACAACACTATACCCGATTCCTCGATGTTATTTCTTCATTGGAATCTAACCCATATTTCGCTGGATTCAAGATAGATGCTTTCAATTCACCCTCAGCGCTCAGTGACGCACAAGCAAATGATATGTATTTATTATATTGTTTTAGTCAATGGCATGAACGCATTAAAATGTTATAACCATTGCGTGAAAAAGGAATGATATGAATAACCCTACAGTCAGCGTGATCATCCCCACCTGTAATCGAGCACAATCGCTGAAAAAAGCGATTCAATCCGTGTGCCAGCAAAGCTTTCAATCTTTTGAAATTATTGTCGTCAATGATGCATCCAGTGATAATACGCTTGCTGTACTTAAAGAATTACAGCAACAAGATGCCCGCATTCAAGTCATTAGTCATGCTAAATCAGTCGGTGGGAGTGAAGCACGTAATATTGGGATTAGGGCAAGTTGTGGTGAATGGGTCGCATTTTTAGATGATGATGACTGCTGGTTACCCCAAAAGCTACATGCACAATTGAGCATGCTCGCGTATTTTCCAAACGCAGTCGCCTGTAGTAGTGGTTACATCATTCATTATCCACTTGGCATAAAACGTCATATCTATACGCCGATGCATCTCCCACTCGAATCACTGTTAGAAGCCAATACACTGGGTGGCGCATCAGTTTGTCTATGCAAATCAACCGTGCTAAAGCAAATCGGCGGTTTTGACGCACAGTTACGTAGCGCACAAGATTGGGATTTGTGGATACGGCTACGTCAAGCTGGTTTGATTATTTCAGTACAAAAACCCTTAGTCAGTTATCAAGTACATTTTAACACGCGCATTTCTAATGACATGAAGGCGAAATATTCGGGCGCTCGAAAATTTTACTTTAAACATCGTGCCATCATGAGTACCGCGGCAAAGCAGGCTAATTTACAATTGATTTGCTACATTCGCTCTCGTCAATCGTATCGCAGCATGAAGGCACGTATACGCAATTTACGACGTGCACTGGCATACGGCTCTATACGCGTGAAATTGGCTTATACGCTATCTAGTTTACCGCGCATCTTGATGAGTGCATTCAGTTAGACGGCTCAATGCTGGCTAAACGATCATAAATTAATATGAGTAAGGTAAAGCCGAAAGTTTGAATGAAACAATTATCCAAATAAATAATGCCGGTTAATAAAGAGCCGTAGATAATTAACAAGCCTAATTTTTGATATTTATGTAAAGCGGCATTCAGAAAGTGATAACTGAGTCGTGTGTATAACTTAAAAAGTACGATAGCAGCAAGCACAAATCCAATGATACCACTATGCGCTGCAGAGCCAATCAGCAAACCTAATGGCTGATGTAATTCTTCTTCTAAACCTAAGGGTGAGCTCAAGACTTTAGGTACAAAATCACGGATATAGCTGAAACGCATGTTAGCAGAATTCGTTTTATCCAGAAAATCATAATCACTCCCCATGCTTTTCGCCATCATGATGAGCTCGCCATAATGATTATAGAGAATCCACATAAAACCGCACAAAAACATAAATGGCAGCAGAATAACAATCTCTCGTTTTTTGAAGATAACTGCAATCGTTGATAACAGTGAAAAGCCTAAGGCAGCATAGACGGACCCAGCCAGACTACAGATACAAAACAAAATACAGATAAATCCATAGGTCACATATTTATCACGATAAGTCAGCGCAAGCGCACCTGGTACTAAAAAATATCCCACTAATAAGGAGGGTTCAGACGTGAAACTGCGCAACCGTGTGACTGATAATCCCCACAAATGGTAGGAAGTACCATCAGACAAACCTAATAATTGCATCGCATTTTGAATGACAGGCACATTTGAACCAGAATAAAAATCATAGAAAAGCAAAATATTCGATACGAGTGATGGCTTAATGATTAATATGACAAATTCGATCAAACCTAATATGGCAAAAAATGTTGCAATACGAATCATGTATCGCAACAGCAGATCAGAAAAGCTCTTACCTAGCGCTATCACGGTACCCACCATGATGGTAGCAATGGCCAAATCCGCTAAATTTAACCAATCTGGATTCCAATACAGTTGGAAAATGAAATATGAAAAAGGTAACAATAAAAAAGGATGACACCATAAACGTGGCGCCATGAGAATCAATGTCACACCGAGCATACTGATTGGTATAAACAAGAGGATTTCAAAGAGTCGTTTAAGACCAAGAATGTCAAAAAATCCGAAACGACCTGCCACAAAGAGCGCCAGAGCAAACATCAATGCCACATAATGCGAAAAGCGGCCACTTGTAACGGTAGTCGCGGCATCGTAACTCACTAAGCTGTCAGTAATTGTGTCCATAAAGGCAATTGTGCGTCTAAATTCCAATAGTGATGTATGAATGAATCAAGATTGCGATCCGGTACACGCACATCGCCAGCATAATGTGCATTGAGACGTTCACGTAATTCTTGAGGTGTTGTGATCAGAGAATAAGTCGCTGATGTATTTATAATAGGGTTCATCAGCATTGTATCGGCTAAGACTGGAATCATCACTTCACAGCCAAACCCAACTGCTTCGATCGCAACTGTTGTATTCGCAACAAATGCAATCGATGCGACTTCTAATAATTGGGCAATATTGTTATCACATATTTTGAGATAGCAGTCACTAGTATTGAGGCCTAATTCATTAAGTATCGGTGCCACCGGATTGACAGGCGAGCCTTTCACCCAAACTTCGAATGCTGGTGCTGTTGGAAAGGCTGTCATGAATAACGTTAACAACGCCTTAGTTTCTTTTTTATCGCAGGATCCAACGATCAAACAAATAACGCTGTCACGACAAGTAGATACGCTGTTTAGCTCAGTACGCTTTCGCTTAGTGAGATATAATTGGCGTATGGCTTCTGCCTGACACAAGTTTGGATAAGCCGATTCTTTCAACAGTGCATACATCAACTCACCATTAGCAATCAGTTTATCTGGCAAAGGCATATCTGTTGCTTGTCCCGTTCGCTGCGTCTCTTGTGCGACATAAAAATAATTGAAATAGTTTCGCATGACGACTGTATGCTGAAACGCTAAACAGACAGCATCAGGTGCACAGTAATTTTTCGCTGCAATACACGCTTTTTCCCATGCTTGCATTTCACAAAAATACAAACATTTTTCAACCCCAGACATCTTTTTGAATATCTCTTTGTAGGTCAGATAAAAAAGTATGCCACGGATACCCGATGTACCAATTAATGAATGCCACCATAAATATTGCATCAATGGTGCACTACCAGCAACTGCTAACGGATCGCTAATAGATTTAAATGAAATCAATGGTCGTAAAATCATACTTATTATCAACTGTCGCAGCCAGTAGTAGATACTCTTGCAAAAAACAGCGAAAGTGAAAAATTCTTGCAACAGAAATATTTTCTCACCGCTATCACTAAAACGCTTGGCTAAATTCACTGCCGACGCATAATCATGACCATTATAATAAACAGGCATCATGAGCCAAGTCAGAGGGATGTCTAATTCAACACACTTTGATTGTAATGCGTCAGCATAACGATTATATAAAATGCCTTGTTGAGCTGCTGCTTCATCGATGTTAGGAAAATATGAAATAAATAATAATGGATGATTACCCCTGAGGCGTGATGACAATGGCGCCAATGATCGACGTGCTAAGCGTCCTTGACGCCACCATAACCCAAGATGGACTAGCGCTGACAACAACGCACCTGTCACACCCCCTTGTGAGATCCAATGCAATAACTGTTGTTTACGACTAAAGGTTGGTTTTTTCCCACGACTGCGCAGCACCGTGATAGGCACATCAGTCTCTTTTAGGCATTGCTGCACAGACCGTCGCAACAATTTATCACCTAATGCTAGGTAACACGCAGCATGCTGAGACGTTGCCATATAGTGCTTGATCGCATTCAGCTGGGCTATCTTAAAAAATACATCATCTTGCACAGAGTTTTTTTCTGAGATTAAACCAAACCACCAACTACTCACACCATGATCGGGCAACAAAAGCCATGATTTCAGTGGTCGACCTAACAACTTAGTATCTCCCCACGTACAAGACCACTGATGGATTTGTGCTTGCATCTGCGTCACTTCATCATTGATACGTTGTGCGGAGGCGACGATGCACACGTCAACATTCGCTTGCGCTTTTAATGCCGCACATAACCGTTGCACAATCAAGCAATTACTCGTCAGTGCAAACAGATAAATGCGTTGCTGTTGCATATCCGCAGGCAAAATCAAATCATCAACCTGCAGATCGTCATCAAAGATGATGCAACTAGACATAATCACTCCTTTGCGGTTTCAGCGTGATCCGCCGCGCATGCAAATGCTCTATTTACTGGCTTGTTGATTGGCGGCAAGTAGTGTGGATGTCACCATCGCTGCTGCGCCCGGCATTGCCGACACGGTATTACTAGCCAATGCTGCGCCCTTTGAAGCAGGGACAGTTGTGTTTACATGTGAGGTCGTAGCACTGTGTTGTCCTTGCAATTTAGCCTGTAATGTCCCTGCAGCCATGGGGTTCACTTGCGCATCAGTTGCGGATTTTAACGCTTGCTGTAATTGCGGTTGTGACTGAATAAGCGTATTCATCGTCAATGAATTCTTTACACCCGTTAGCATAGGATTGCTTAGTGCAAGCATCACTTCCTTTACATGACTGGCCGTCACGATAATATGCTTTTCACCACGTGTTGTACTGATCGCCACACGAGCTGATGCACTATTTGGGACTGGATCAATGCGAACTGCGGTAATTTCTGCATTTTGTAGCGCTTTCTGAACCGCCTCATTGATAGTGGGTGCCGCATTGACGTTCATCGATACTGCCATAAAGATACCCATACACATCCCTTGTAACCATGCTAATGATTTTCGCTGCATTGTCATGCTGGTCTCCTTGAAGTGTCAGCCAATCCGTAAGCCCACTATACTTGTTTACACCCGCTTACCAAAAAGTGTATGAGTATCCAATGGATCCTGCAATAGGTATTCTCTGACCACCACGGTGACTTAAGTCACTGGCTGTCAGGCTCGCAACCAATGGCAATGTTAAAAATGGCACCACAGAAACGCCAATATTGTAGGTTAAACCAGCATAATCAGCGATCAGCGCTAGTTGTGGCAAAATTTGCACGCCTACATTGGCAAAAGGACGAAAGGTTGTCGTTTCATTGGTATGTGTCTCATAGCTATGCACAAATCGACTATTTCCTACACCGATGGAAGCAATCACATTCAGACAATAGTCAAGATTGCTGCTGGGATGGAGGCTGAAGAGAGTGGTTGCTACGATGTAAAGACTTTTATAATTGCGCATTTCCGCGCCCCAAGGCGCTACATTTTCAATCCCAATAGCTACTGCCGTATAGGGTGACAGATGCCGTGATAACTGGAAATTAAGATTACCATCACGCACCACTTCATCCAAGCCACCCGTGGTTAAAACGCTTGTGAGAGAGAAATAACGATTAGGATCACCTAAACCGAAGCCGAGCGCATAGTGACCAAAGGGACGATTGGAGTATTGTGTACCGGTTTGTCCGGTGACACCAGCAAATACCGTCCCCCATCCTACCCCATAGGCGACTGGCGTTGATACACTGCTACTCGGGCTAATGCGTGGACGTGCCGTCATTAACTGTTCGAGTAGACTGCGAGTATCAATCAGTACAATCGGCTCTTCACGCTTTGTTGCGATCTCATAGGCAAATGCATTTAGTGACAGTAGGTAAATGCTGACAAAGCAGCAGAGAGAGTTACGCCATATCATTGTGTCATCCTATATTAAATTCACTTTTCATCGCTAAACATGCGCATACACAATGTCTGATCATGCAGATGAATTTACGCAGTGCGACAAAATGGCATGATTGCAAAAGAAAAGTGTATTAACATATTAACAGTTGGCATGGCACTGTTAATAGTGTCACCCAGTATATGTTTTTTAATATGGAGGTTATCACTGTGAAGATCACACACTCACTCGCTGCGACACTTGCACTGTCTTCAATCGCTGGTTTCGCCTTTGCGAATCATCAGCAAGTTCCTTTACCTGAAAGATGCCCAAGCGTTTCAGCAATCCAAGCCGTTGGGGTCAGCAGAAATGTTATTCAAGGAAATAACCTAGTTTGGTATGCTGGCCGACGTAACCAACAGTATGGGACTAACAACAGTTGGACATTTATTCTTGGGAGTATCGTCGCGCCAACGGCTAATACCGCTTACAACAATGCAGTGGCTGGGCTCGCCTCTCTCGCCTTTCAATTAGGGCCATTTAAAGGTCCATTAGATAAGTGGGTATGTTTATACAACACCGCCCAAGGCTATATTGGCGTTACCATCACCACCCCTATCGCCCTCACTGAGAACACAGCACTACAATTTATCAATCAGTAAGCCACCTACCATATCCCCCAGTATGATCGTACTTGGGGGATATGATTATCCCTGAGTGGGAATGAGATAACGCTTTAGCTTTTCTTACAGGGGTAAGCTTCTTGCAATGCACTCGTCATCACATCACTAGCAGATAAACTTAATTGTTCTGGATGTCTATCAATATATTGCATAAATATTTTAACAAATTGCTCATTCGTCAAAGACGATGTCGGACAAAAACTCATTTCTTGTCCTAACGCAATATGCTTATCAAGTAACGTGCCATACACGCCTACGAAACCATCGACGAATCCCATGCAGCGTCCTACAGCGATCGTTTCATTGAAGCCAAGCTGTGCTATACGCTTAGATCGTTCATTTTTATCCTCAATATCAAGCACATACGAATAATGTTTGCAGGCAGTCTGAATGGATTTTGCCGTCACACCCTCTGCAGCGCGTGCGTCGGTGCTTAACGCTATACATAATAATGTTACCAGCGACGCAACATCATACAAGCTAAGAGAATAAAGTCTTTTCATCTTAAACATGTGTGAACTCCTAAGCATCATCAGTCATTGGGATTGGCCAGCCATTGCATCAGTCTTCATTATAATAACCCCTACGTAGATGGTCTATGCATAATCCATCCAAGGACCCATACGACTGACTCACCAGTCGTGCACATTTACCAGCGACCGAATCACTCGATTAAATGGTGCCTAGATGGTTGCTGTAGAGGAAGTGGTTAAACTCAGCTTATAATTGTATGAGAGCACATCATTATCTATCATGGAGTGAGTATCATGCGCTTCACTTCTTATCTAATATTCATATTGCTTGCGCTAGTCGGTGTGGCCAAGGCAGATCCTGCTATGCAGACATATCACAATGAGCGCTTTCATTACGACATCACTTACCCAGACAGTTTCTCGTCCCTTCAAAAATCTGTGACGAAGGATGGGATCCATTTCAAAAATAAAAGCATGAATTTCATGGTGCGTGGCACCACCTCAGCGACAGATCTGGACACTGCTTATG
Organism: uncultured Coxiellaceae bacterium; assembly: GCA_964648015.1. Classification (GTDB taxonomy): domain Bacteria; phylum Pseudomonadota; class Gammaproteobacteria; order DSM-16500; family DSM-16500; genus Aquicella. The sequence goes on along the minus strand of CAZYKO010000005.1, from coordinate 11,496 downwards.
AGCAAGCCACACGTGAACTCAATGATTTCAAAGTAATAAGTGCCGAAAAGAAGTATAACTATTTTGTCATCACCGCAGAAAATGCGACTCAAGTGCTTTATATGAAATCCATATTCATTTGTGGTGAAAATATCTATCTTCAATTCACTTATCCAAAAACAGAGAGCAGTAAATGGGAAGCGATTTTAGCGCAGATGAGCCAATCCTTCCATTATGTGTTGCAAGAATGTCCAAGCAAAACAACCTCTAACAAATAATAAGCAGCCCATCGCCAGTGACATAAAATCACGTTTGAACGACGATTTCCTTTTTGCTTAGACGCATCATCCAATAACGCCATGATATAACGTGTTATTTATGATTTTCTCACAAGTTACATGCATCAAAACGTCCATCGTCTCACCCAAATGCACAAGCAAATCAATGTATAATAGAGGTAAAAGAACTATGGCATCGCGATTAAGGAGAGAATAATGAAATATCCATGGATTAGGATAGCCCTCTGTAGTGCGCTAAGCATCAGCCTATTATCACTCAACTGCGTTAATGCAGCAGAAGCCGTTGGCGAAAAAGTTGTTGATCAAAAAGTTTTTACACAAAACCTTGCCGCCTCAGGCATCACCTTTGAGCAAAAAAATAATAAACTCATCGTGAATGTCGATCAAAGCAAAGCGTTGAGTATTATTCCACGCCTACAAACACTAGGCTTGCTCAACAAAAGCATCACAGCAAAAGTCATCACCGACAAACCCATTTCAACAACATTTAAAGTCGGTATTTTGTTCACCACCGCTATCATTGATAATGAATATCGTATCAATAAGAAGATAGATAAAATCCAAGTAAATGGTTACTTTATCGGCGCTGACCAAAAGAAAGAACCTTGTTATGCGTTTGAATTTAGCCGAGATCTCTATAACAAATTAGACTGGAACACGCTGACCGATCGAGATTTTGTTAAAGCAGCACCCAATTTCGTATTAAGTGAATGGTGCCATGCAAAATTATCTGCAGAGCTAAAAGCATCGGGTGAATTAGAAAAGATGGAAAAGAAGCAAGCTTCTTAATCCAGCCTATTGAGGGAGGTTCTTCATCTACCTCCCTCTTATCCTATCGTTAACAAACGACATCCACACAACAACTCGTCAAACACGTTCATCCATTGTTAAGGACGTTTTCGCTTATGATCATCTTTATCCGTAGGGCCATCTACTGGTGATGATGTTGTTACAATAGGTTCGTGCGCTACATTCGATACGGTTGTTTCATGCGTCACAACATGAGCCTCTGTTGAAACAGGATCATCTATGCCAAGTAGTTTACTCAATTCAGCCAATTCTCTCTCCTGACGTGTTTTTTGATGCCATGCTTCTAATTGAGAAATCATCGTTTGTGGCAGCGTCGTTATAGTTGACGCAGGCCTTTGTACACCTTGCTGTGTTGAAAATGTTTTTTTCCCGGGACCTCTCTTCCTTGGTGGTGGGACGTATTCACTTACTTTTTGTTTTTTGCTCTGTAGCTCTGCAAGAAATTGCCGCGAAAAATCGGATAAGAGGTTTTTTGATTTGGCTGGTGTTGCGACTTGCTTGTCACATTCTAGCATTGCACCAGATGCGTCTTGAATGAAATACTGCATCTCAGTTTTTCGGTATCGATCATGCATAGTCGTTACACGACCTATTTCTTTATAAATTTTATCACCTGTCTCGTTAAGATGACTCACAATATAATAGTAATTAACGTTCTTTTCGCCGGTATCGATCACGAGCGTTTTCATATCCTCTAAAGTCACTTTCTTTCCTTTAGCATCAACAAAGACAGCGCTGCTGCGTTCTTGGGCATTGGTCACCGGCATCAGCATCTCTAACGTTTCACCATCTGCAGCCACAAAGGTGTGATTAGCGAATTTGCCATTACCAATGATTTGAATCTCTGCATCAGGAGGATTGATGGATGGACAGCCAATCACTGGTAGGTAATAGTCTTTCTCAATTGCTATGGCTTGTTCAGTCACCGGCAATGCCGCAGAAGATTCGATGGTTTTAGCTGGAAGATTCTCTTTTCTTACCGCTTGATGCAAAGCTGCACGTATCATGGGTTTTGGCAATGTGATTTGTTGTGTACACGCAGCTGCTGATGTTTTACCTTGGGGAAGTGGCATGGAATCTATGTTTTTCGGTTTCTGATAGTTTCTTATGATGGCATAAGCCGCTTCCCTACTTTCTAAAGACAGACGAGGAGCGCCTATATGGGATGCCTTATATTCAGTCTCTATAAAACGACCTTCTGGTGACTTCTCATATAATTTATTCCCACCCTGCACAATTTCTCTAAATTGATAGAGTGCCTGATAATATACCCTGCCATCTGCAGCAACATGATCTTCCAAAAAACATCTGACACCTGTTTCAGTTTGTTCGAGTTCCAAGTTTTTTAATCGGTCTAAAGAAATCTTGTTCTGCTGATAATCAGTGAGACTCAATACGGAACTATTTCGCATTAAAGTAATTGGGATCGTTACCGATTTTTGTATATCTGCAAAATAATGGTCAGCGACCAAAGAAGTATTAATCTTACGAATAGTATCATTTGCAGATAGTGGCGTAAAATCTTTATCCTTAAAACAATAGTCACGCCAATCATACACCTGAGGGTTTGAATCAATCACATCCCACAGAATGCGACATTCCGGTACTTCAAACATCGATGCTGAAAATGGATCCGTCATTGGCGCAGCCGTTTCGTTCCCAGAGAGATTATCTGCAGGCTGGACAGCGGATGAGGTGGCAACAAAGTTTGTAGACACATCTGCGTGAGGGAATTGCAGGGGTATCGTTGCCCCTGTAGCACTGTCGACATGAGATACCGGTTGCGTCACCGTCACAGGTGCGCCGGTCTCTTTCACAGGTGGGTTATTAACACGTTGAGGTAGTTTATTAAATTGTGATTTTTTATGCATGAGTTATTATCAACCAAAAATAAAAAAAATAATGAAAAGTTTAACAGCCCAATCTTAACAAAACCTTATTCAACGCTATGATAGTAATAGTAAATTTACATGTTTAGGGCAAAAAAAAGCCAAACACCGCCTTCCCCACAAAAATCACTCCTCTACAATTCTGGTACAATAATGGTATTGACTCTCATTTGGAGTCCACCCATGTGTGGCATCACCGGCGCTTATGATTTAAGAGGTTTGCGTGAATTCCCTAAACGTCAGCTGCTCACCATGACGGGCGCTATCGCTCACCGCGGCCCCGACGACGAACGAATTCACATAGAACCAGGACTCGCCTTAGGCGCCCGACGTTTAGCCATTATTGACCCGACTTATGGTAGTCAACCTGTCTGCAACGAAACCGGTGAGATATGGGGTGTCATTAACGGCGAGTTATTCGATTATCCCCTCATCCGTCAAGAACTCCTCGCCCGTGGTCATACACTCAAAAGCCACGGCGACACAGAAGCCTGGGTTCATCTTTATGAAGAATATGGCGAAGGTTTGTTTGACCATACGCAGGGCCAGTTTGCTGTTTGTCTTTGGGATCGCCGCAATCGCACCCTGATTCTTGGTCGTGATCGGGTGGGCATCTGTCCGCTCTACTATACCGAACGTGATGGCTGGTTATTGTGGGGCTCCGAAATCAAAGCTTTGTTAAGTTCGGGGCTCGTGGATCCAGTCCCAGATCCACAAGGTATTGATTATCTATTCAATTTCTATGGTGCGGGCACCCATCGCACGTTTTTTAAAGACATCAAATTGCTACCCCCAGGTCATTATCTGCGTATCAAAGATGGTCGCATCGAGATGCGTTGTTATTGGGATATAGATTTCCCCGACGCTGGGCATGAACGTCAAGTCAGTGATCCTCAAATACTCGTCGACGAATTTAAAGGCATCTTAGAACGTGCCATTCGCCGTCGTCTGCACAGCGATGTACCCGTTGTCAGCTACTTAAGTGGCGGCCTAGACTCCTCGGTTATTTTAGGATTAGGTTGCCAGCAAAATGGCAGCCCATTACCTTCTTTTACGATCGGTATGGATAGTAGTACCGGACCCAATGAATCAGCCGATGCCACAGAAGTCGCCAAGTTATTTGGTTCTAAGCTGACGACAGTCCACATGAATACCGACAAGATCGTGGCGTCGTTTCCCGAATTTATTACCGCCGCCGAAGGACCGGTCATCGATCCATCCTGTGCGGCACTGATGCAACTAGCCCATGAGATTAACAAACAAGGCTTCAAGGTCGCCCTAACCGGTGAAGGTGCCGATGAAGCGCTTGCGGGTTACATCTGGTTTAAGGCACAACGTATCGATAATATGTTAGGACCTGCCTCTAGGCTGTTACGCAAATTGCTGCAGTATACCATCGTGGGTACCCATGGACGTGGCAAGCCGATCGCCGAAAAAGCGGTAAAAGGCACGAGGCCAGCACAACAACACATGTACGAAGCGATGAGTATGTCACGTGAGAGTTTTTATAGTGATCACATGTGGCGTATGCTAGAAGGACATGATCCTTATACGGATTTAATCATCCCGAACGAGCGTATTGCTTCCTGGGATCCCCTCAATCAATCGCTGTATGTTGGGTATAAAATCATGCTCGCGGGGATGCTGCTCATCGCAAAAGGTGATCGCATCGCCATGAATGCCTCGGTGGAAACTCGCTTTCCCTTTCTGGATGATGAACTCATTCAATTCTGCGCACAGATAGCACCCAAATATAAGTTAAATGGTTTCACCGATAAGTGGCTCTTGCGTCAAGTAGCGAACCAATCACTCTCCCCAAAAATTGGCAGCCGTGCCAAATCCATGTTTCGCTCTAAGTTAGCGCAATTGTTTTTGACAAAAAACCGCCCCGCATGGGTCGATCAATTATTAAGCGAAGAATCATTGCGACGTACCGGTTATTTTAATCCCGCAGCCGTGCATCGAGAGCGTGAATGGCTTAAATATCCACGCATCCTGCCAAGACAATATTTATTTGATGGCACGTTTACCTGTGTTATTTCAACACAGCTTTGGCATCATATTTTTTGTGGCGGTAATCTGTGTGAATTACCTGTTTGGGAACCGCCCAAACGCGCTTAAGGCTATCTTAAGATTTCCTCACTACACTCTATAATACGTTTCTTTGTCGTACACTTGGCAGATGCAAGCATCTATGTCATAGGCAGCCAACCCGTACCTAGCATTACTATTTACATTTATCAGTTACATACACACACTGCACTGAGCTGAGAGTTGAATATGTTAAGACACAATAATAAAATGACAGCTGCCAAGCATGATCAAGCCATGCAACCTCTACATATTGAAAACCCCTTGTTACTAAAAGTATTTATTAAAGCTAAAGCGTTATTTGCGAATGGCGACAAAGAGGCGGCATTCAAACAGTATGAAACCGCCATTGATGAATGCCCTATCAATAGCCTTGATCAAGCCTTATGTTATTATAATGCCGGTAAAACATTACTCTACATTAAAAACCGGGACCTCACATATCAAGATGAAATAAAAGAAATTTATCAAAACAGCTATGATTACTTGAAACATGCCTGCACCATATTTGAATGCCATTTTTCAACATTACCAAAAGATGATCCACAGTATGCGCAGTTTATCGTACATATTCAAAAAACGTTTGCCTACATGGCTAAAGCTGCGATTGAAGCTAAAAATGGCGATAATGTGTTTGCCGCCTCTATCTCTCTACTACATTACATTGAAAAATTCCCTAATGATGAATTCACCTTGGATGCATATCGATATTTATATCAATGCTGTTTAGCTAAAAATGATACCATTGGCGCGCAACAATTCATCGATAAAGCGACAGCAATCACCGGTGTCAATCATGAGACTGAGATACGCCATCAATATAAATTGCAGTTAATTAAAGCGCTCAATATGCTTGACACAGATGCTGCTAAACGTTGTATTGAAAAGTTGTTATCAAGTTTTTATCAAGAAATATCTGATCAAGATATAGAAAGTTATCGTAAAAATCCGTCCAACCATTTGCGCACATTGATATTAAAAAATTTTAGTTTTATCTTTAAAATGCAACTGATGTATAAAACATCTCAGCATGCTTTCAATTCAGTGTTAAAACTGGCGAGATCCGTATTCGTCGGTGTAGACGCGCACCTCATCAAAAAACTGGAGCAACATCTTCACAAAGACCTAGAAATGTTTAACTCGGGTAAACTACCGTTAGGGATGAAGCTATATGAAAATGATGAGCCACCCTATTTACAATTCATGACTGCACCTTATCAAACAGTAGAGATCACACCCCGATGTCACACGCCATCACAGACTAAAGAATCAACGGTTGAATCATCGAGAATTATCGCACCTATCAATCACGGTAAAACAGAGATCACAGCAACGAACCCAGCACCCGCGGATAAATTGAGTGAAAAACCTAGTGCTAATGCGCAAAAAACAGATAACAGTGAAGCGGTTAGTTTCAGACCTGCATGGATGACATTAAAGAAAGCCATGGTGCCAGAAACACCTGTAGTCAGTGATGACGTCTTAAAAAAACCGACTAAAAAAAATTGATCACATTCATATCTCAGCAAGCCCTAAAGTTAGCAAGATAAAGTCTACACGCTCGTCGACATTGGCTTTTGGTATTGTCACGATGTCATAACCACATTGCGGATAAAAAGCGGATAAACGCGTATATTCGGATTCAGCTTCTGCATAACTATGTTGGCGCTCTTCATCTTGACGATATATTTCTTGCCATGGTGGCGTCATAAATACTTGAGAAGCGTAGCGATGTTTTGCGATAAGAAAATCATATGTTGTAGATTGCTTTACGCCCAAATGATGAAGATAGCTAATACCTTCTAAATAACTACGATCAAAAAAAATCACTGCACCCGGCATCAACGCCATTTGTTTGGCCTTTTCATATGCCAGTACCGAGGCTGCAATTAAACGCTCAGCAAATAATGGTGGATTTTTCCAGGGAAGCGCCTCACTGTCGTTGGCTAACGCTTCCTTAACAATCTCACGGCCTACCTCAGGCATTGTATGAAATCCTCGAGCTTGAAGGGCTTCGATTAATGTCGATTTACCGCCACCAGAGCACCCTGATATGATGACCAACTTATTTTTATGCATAGATATTTCCTACATGTGTGGTGAAGTCGCCTTCGTTTTCGTTGAAAACCGCAGATGTTAGCGCTACATCTCGTCAAAAACCTTGCGTGATACCAAGAGATAATTTAAGGTGATGCGCACATGCTATTTGATACAATGATCCGTTTTTCAAGATCAATATTTGAACAAAACTTCTTGCACATTGATCCTATATAACAACGCTGACAAGTATACCCAAGCAATTAAGAGATTAGAATCATGACTACCCTACCACCATGCCCTAAATGCCAATCCACTTATACCTATCAAGACGGCCCCTTATTGGTCTGCCCGGAATGCGCCCATGAATGGTCCAGTGATACCCAAGAATCTACCGAGGACAGCGAATTATCCATCAAAGATGCGCATGGCAATCTGTTGAAAGATGGAGATAGCGTGAGCGTCATTAAAGATTTGAAAGTCAAAGGGTCATCCCTCGTCGTCAAAGTGGGTACTAAAGTCAAAAATATTCGCCTCGTCTCCGGGGATCATGACATCGATTGTAAAATCGAGGGCATTGGTCCGATGAAGTTGAAGTCACAATTTGTTAAAAAAATCTAACGCTAGGAAGTAAGGCATGACACACCAACCACAAATCATATTGACGACAGCGCGTTTGATTCTACGCACCTGGTTACCCAGTGATGTACCGACGATGGCAGCCATCAATGCCGATCCTTTGGTGATGAAACACTTTCCATCTACGCAAGATGCCGAAGCAACGCAGGCACTCGTCGATCACATTCATGCACACCAACAACAATTTGGTTACAGTCTTTATGCTGTCGAAAAAAAAGATACGAACACTTTTATAGGCTTTGTTGGTTTGAATCAACCGCCATTTGTTATTCCCAACTTCCAACCTAACAGTACACCCATCGTGGAAATTGGTTGGCGCTTGTCTTCACAACATTGGGGTAGAGGTTATGCGACTGAAGCGGCACAAGCTGTCTTAGCGCATGCATTCACGACACTGAATCTTGCTGAAATTATTTCATTCACAGTTGTCGCCAACACACCTTCGCGTCGTGTCATGGAAAAAATTGGCTTACATCACGACGTCGCGGATGATTTTGATCATCCAAATTTAACGGCAGATAGCCCGCTGAGACGCCATGTGTTATATCGCTTAACTAAAGATGACTATGAGCGTGCTTGATGTTTGTGATGCATGGATGGGCATGTTCTGCTGCATTGAGCCATCAAAGAAAAGGTTCCCTATCATTTTTCATTATCTGAGTGTTTATCAGATATTTTGTCTAAGAAATGTCGTGTATGCGCATAAATAAAATCTAATAATAATCTAGTACGTTTGGGTAGTTGTTGCTCCGGATAAATAGCATATAAATGGTAACTCCCCCAATCATACTGCTTTAGCACTGGGCATAGTTGTTGTCGCTGTAAAGCCTCCTTCACATTCAGTGTTGTGAATCTGCCAATGCCATACCCTGCGATACACGCGATCAAACTGCTCTCAATATCATTAACATTTAACTTAGGTTTCACTGTCACTATTTCTTTTTTGCCTTGATAGCAATACGGCCAGGTTGCCTCATGAGTCACATGATAATTTTGCATATGATGAATAATGGTGTGCTTAGATAATTCATCACCATATCGAGGCTCACCATGTCTTGCGATATAGTCATGACTAGCATATAGCCCAATTTTTTCTTTGAGCAGTAATTTCATGTGCATATTACTATCTTTTAATGATGTCGCTTCGGCGTAGCCTGCGCCTCGAATCACCAAATCCAATTTAGTTTTCATCGGATCTAATTTTTTATTATTCAGAATCAAATCGATGTTGATATCGCTAAAGTCATTTGAAAACTTCGTAAGAATGGGGGTGAGATAATGTCTGCCAAAATACGGTGGCGCACTGATACGTATTGTCCCTTTAGGCTTACTCGCTGATGATTGAATCAAACTCACTGCTGAATCTAATTCCTGCTGTATACGCTGGGCATGATGCCAAAACAATTCCCCTTCTGGCGTTAAATGTAATTGCCGTGTAGTACGTTTAATGAGTGTCACACCAAGATCCGCTTCCAATTGCGCGATACGACGGCTAATTAAGCCATTGGATAATCCTAATTGTTTTGCGGCATGACTAAATCCTCCCTGCTGGACAACCGCAACGAATATCGCTGTATCGTCTAATATACCCATCGATTATGTCCAATTTGTAAAATATATTATTAATTATAGTCTATTGTTTAATTTTTGGCTATTTACTATACTGTTTTTTATAATACAAACGAGGAGAAAAAACTGATGAAATTTAATAACTTTGCCTATATTTTCTTAGGTCCAGCATTAAACCCTAAAGTGGATCGTGCCGTGATCAAAACAGAAAAACTAACTTTTACAACCATAGGGATTGATTTCCACCATAAAGAGCTGGTGATTGATGCTGCGAAGGAAGCTATCGCGAACGGGGCCCAAATGATTGAATTATGTGGCGGTTTTGGTCCACTCTGGATTGCAAAAGTCTCAGAGGCGATTAATGGTCAAGTGCCTGTTGGTGGTGTTGCCTATGGTCCTGAGGCGCGTTTGCCTTTACTAGATTTACTGAGTTAAGCCTATGAACATCTTGTATGTATACGCTCACCCCAATCAAGCATCGTTTAATAGTATGTTAATGCAACACGCTTTAACATCGTTAGGTCATATGGGCGCTAAGGTTAAAGTCACCAACCTATATGAGATGGGATTTAAAGCGACAGCTGATTGGGATGATTTCATGTTGCATGAAAAAGAAACCAATTCACAGTATTTTCTCGCGCAGCAACAGGCTTATCTTAATCAAAACTTAACAGAAGATATCCGTACTGAACTCGATAAAATCAGCTGGGCAGATCATATCATTTTCCAATTTCCATTATGGTGGTTTTCCACACCCGCTATCATGAAAGGCTGGATGGATCGTGTCTTAGTAAAAGGCTTCGCATATGATGCTGGAAAAGTTTTTAATCAAGGATTACTGAAAGGTAAAACAGCATCATTGGTGGTGACGACACAATCACCTGCATCCACCTATCAAGTAGATGGCGTGCACCAAGCAACTATTGATGCATTTCTTCATCATATTCATCACACATTACATTTCGTAGGCATAGAAACCATCTCACCATTTGTGATCTATGCCGCGTTTAATCTTGATACCACACAACAAGAAAAGCATGTAACGGACTATCTCGTTTACTTGGAAAATTTAGTGAAAAACAATCCTGGCCGGCCTGGATGATGAATGGATGCTTTACACTAGCCATCGCTTGCCATTTATACCGCGATGTCCTGAGTCATTCTCATGATATCGATCCGCTAATGCATGAGGATTTCAGCGATGCTAACTTACTTTAACTTATCTAGAGACACCTGTTTCAGGGCATCGATATCAGCAGCAACGATCGTCGCTATGTTGCGGTGAACCATCTCAATAGGCCAGTCCCACCATTTGATATCAAGCAAATTTGCGATGGTTTTTTCATCGAAACGCGTACGCACAATTTTGGCTGGATTACCTGCCACTATCGTGTAGGGTGGCACATCTTTCGTGACCACACTTCGTGCGGCAATGATCGCACCATCACCGATCGACACAGCTGGCATAATAAGTGATTCATGTCCAAACCAAACATCATTACCCACCAGGGTGTCCCCTTTATTAGGCCATTTTGCTTCGTAGCTTGACGACCAAGGTTCGCCAAAAACAGAAAAAGGATAAGTACTGAAGCCATCCATTTGATGATTAGCGCTGCTTGTCACAAACTGCACCCCATGAGCAATTTGAACGAATTTACCTATGATTAATTTTTCGGGAGCACCTTCATGCAAGTAAGGCACTAGTATTTGACGCACATCTTTTACCGGCAACCTAAAATCATTGAAGTAAGTATAATCCCCAATGTGAATATTCGGATGATTGATAAAATTTTTCAGAAAAATAGTATGAGGCCATGCACTGCCATCTGGTAGCATGACCGGATATGTTTGATCAGGGTTAATTGTTTTCGTCATTAATGAGCCACCAACTATTAAACGCAATTTAAGGCAGATATCAATCTGGACTCATAGCATAACTCATCAGCATAGCCAGTTGATTAATGTTTTCTTATTTATTAGTCGTTAATCATTTTGCATTGTTTGGATGATGTATGCTGCTAGACGGCTACTATTTAGTGTTACTTATTCGCTTAGAACGTAACTAGTGAGGTATGAATAACGTGAGGCTAGTTGACGTTAGTCACACATGGATCTTACTACTGCCGACGCGCGGAGTCGAACCGCGGACCTACTGATTACGAATCAGTTGCTCTACCAACTGA